>NZ_FOWG01000001.1:0-1211409 GCF_900115375.1 Variovorax sp. PDC80
GGCTCGAGGAACTTCGTGAGCAGGTTGAAGCAGGTCGTCTTGCCTGCGCCGTTGGGTCCGATGAGCGCGTGGATCGAACCGCGCACGACCGAGAGGTTGACCTTGCTGACCGCGGTGAAACCCTTGAATTCCTTGGTGAGCTGGCGTGTTTCGAGAATGACGTCGCTCATCTCGCGAAGCCGCCCGGGTAGTGACCGAAAAAGTCTGTCATGCGTTTGTTCTCACAGCGCCACCATCGAGCGCGGACCGATTGTTGGGGGGCGCCTCTCGCTTGCATACTGGGGCAAATGCCTATGCTGCAGTGCAACCTTCTCGAACGGTGACGCATGTCCGGCATGCATGCCATCGGCACACTGTCGCCGCAACGACAAAGCATGTGCACCGCAGCATGGCGCGCGCACGCGATCGCTGCTTTTTCGCGCGCACTTCCGAACTACATCGCGGCTGCATCGCCCGCGGTCCATCGGCGACAGGCAGGTGGCTTCGGCCCGCGCGCGCCGACCTTCGCGATTCGCACAAGTCTTGTGCGGCGGCACATCTACACCGGCACGCCCGCGCTTCGTACGCTTCGGTCTTCTTCAGTCACACAGAGAAGTCCATGCAGCATCCCAGCATCCGCGCGCTCACCGGCGCGCAACCGACCACCCGCCTCGATCCCGCCACCACGGCGCTGATCGCGATCGATTTCCAGAACGAGTACTTCGACGGCCGCATGCCGATCCCCGATGGCCTGCCGGCATTGCGCCAGGCCCGGCGGCTGATCGAGGCGGCGGACCGGCATGCGATGCCGGTGTTCCATGTACAGCACCTCGCGCCCGCGGACAGCCCGATCTTCGCGCAGGGCAGCGCGGCCTTCGACATCCACTCCGAGCTGCGCCCCACCGCGCGGCACGCGGTGCTGACGAAGGCGACGCCGAGCGCCTTCGCGGGCACCTCGCTCGATGCCGAGCTGCAGGCACGCGGCATCCGCACCTTGATCCTCACCGGCCTCATGACCCACATGTGCGTGTCGGCCACCGCCTTCGATGCCGCGCCGCGCGGCTACCAGAACCTGATCGCGGGCGATGCCTGCGCGACGCGCGACCTCGACCTGGAGGACGGCGGCGTGCTCGGCCATCGCGAACTGCATCGCGCGGCGCTGCGCGGCGTGTCGGACGTGGTGGCCGAGGTGCGCTCGACCGATGAGCTGCTGCGGCTGCTCGATCAGCCGGCGCTGTAACGCGCCGCCGCGAAATCGACGAAGGCGCGCACCTTGGGCGACAGGTGCCGGTTCTGCGGATAGAGCGCGTAGAGGTTCAACGCCGGCTGGCTGAAGTCCGGCAGCACGCGCACCAGCTCGCCGCGCGCGAGGTGGTCGCGCAGCAGGAAGGCCGGCGAGAGCGCGAGCCCGGTGCCGGCCAGCGCGGCCGTGCGCAGCACGATGCCGCTGTTGGCCTGCAGCCGGCCGCCGACCTCGACCGTGTGCACGCTGCCGTCGCGCGCGGTGAAGCTCGGCTGCCCGGCCTTGCCCGCGAGCGAGTAGTTGAGGCACTCGTGCGCCGCGAGGTCGGCGGGCACGACCGGCGTGCCGCGCCGCCGCAGGTAGTCGGGCGAGGCCACCCACCACTCCTCGAAGCTGGCGAGCCGCTTGACGATCAGCGTCGAGTCCGACAACGCATAGGCCAGCCGCAGGCCCACGTCGAAGCCCTCCTCGATCAGGTCGACGAAGCGGTCGTTGCACACCAGGTCGACCTTGAGCTGCGGATGCGCTTCGAGGAAAGCCGGCAGCCATTGCGCGAGCGCCTCGAGCCCGAAGGACATCGGCGCATTGATGCGCAGCAGGCCCGTGGGCTCGACCTGGTGCCGTGCAACGGCCAGCGCCGCGGCCTCGAGCTGGTCGAGGATCTGGCGGCTGTGCTGGTAGTAGGTCTGGCCGGCCTCGGTGAGCGCGAAGCGGCGCGTGGTGCGGTTGAGCAGCTGCACGCCGAGCGCGGCCTCGAGCTGCTTGACCTGGCGCGAGACGACGGTGTGCGAGACGTCCATGGCCTCGGCCGCGGCCGTGAAGCCGCCGGCCTCGACCACGGCGCGAAATGCCTTCAAGGCGGCGAACTGATCCATGCGCGCGACTGTATGCGAACGAAACCCCCAGGCCTCTTGCGAAACCTGGGGGTCCTTGGGTGATGCGGTGAAAGCGGGCTCAGTGCGCGCCGGCCGCCGCGTCGCTGCCCGCGCCGCCCGATTGCGGCCGTGCGAACCACACCAGCGGAATCAGCAGCAGGAACAGCACGGCCGACGCATAGAAGATGTCGTTCGAAGCCAGCATGAAGGACTGCTGGTCGACCAGGCGGTTGATCTGGCCCATTACCTGCTCGGTGCTGAAGCCGTTGCTCGCGAGGCCGGACATCGCGCTGGTGGCCGCGATGTTGCCCTGGTTGATCGACTCGGCGAGCTGCGCGTGGTGCAGCGTCGCGCGGTTCTCCCACAGCGTGGTGGCGATCGAGGTGCCCATGGCGCCGGCCGTGATGCGCAGGAAGTTCGACAGGCCCGAGGCGGCCGGGATGCGGTCGGGCGTGAGGCCCGAGAGCGTGACCGTCACCAGCGGGATGAAGAAGAACGCCATCGCGATGCCCTGGATGAAGGTCGGGATCATGATGGTCCCGAAATCGGCCTGGGTGTTGAAGTTCGACCGCATCCACAGCACCAGCGCGAACACCAGGAACGAGAAGGTGGCGTAGCGGCGCGGGTCGACCTTGGCGATGGTCAGGCCCACCACCGGCGACAGGAAGATCGCCAGCAGCCCCACCGGCGCCATCACCATGCCGGCCTGGGTCGCGGTGTAGCCCATCCATTGCTGCAGCCACAGCGGCAGCAGCACCACGTTGCCGAAGAACAGGCCGTAGGCCACCGCGGTGGCGACCGCGCCCGACCAGAAGTTGCGGCGCTTGAACAGCGACAGGTCGACCACCGGATGCTTCTCGGTCAGTTCCCAGATCAGGAAGAAGGCGAAGCCGACGACGGCCACCACCGCGAGCGTGACGATCTGCGCCGAGTGGAACCAGTCGAGCTCCTTGCCCTTGTCGAGCATGAGCTGCAGCGCGCCGACCCAGATCACCAGCAGCGCGAGGCCGATGGCGTCGATCGGCACCTTGTGGGTCAGGCTCTCGCGCTTGCGGTACAGCACCCAGGTGATGGCCGCGGCGACGATGCCCACCGGAATGTTGATGTAGAAGATCCAGGGCCAGGAGATGTTGTCGGTGATCCAGCCGCCGAGCAGCGGCCCCATCACGGGCGCGACCAGCGTGGTCATCGACCACATGGCCATCGCGAGGCCGGCCTTGGCGCGCGGATAGCTCGACAGCAGCAGCGTCTGCGACAGCGGGATCATCGGCCCCGCGACGAAGCCCTGCAGCGCGCGGAACGCGATCAGCGTGGTCATGTTCGGCGCCAGGCCGCACAGCAGCGAGCTGATCATGAACAGGATCACGCTCGCCACGAACAGGCGGACCTGGCCGAAGCGCTGCGTCATGAAGCCGGTGAGCGGCACCGCGATGGCATTGGCCACCGCGAAGCTGGTGATGACCCAGGTGCCTTGCGTGGTGCTCACGCCAAGGTCGCCCGAGATGGCCGGCAGCGACACGTTCGCGATCGACGAGTCGAGCACGTTCATGAAGGTGGCGGCCGAAAGCGCGATCGTCCCCCACACGCGGGCGGAGCCCTCGAGCGGAGGCGGTGCGACGTAGGCGGGTGCGGCGGCGGTGGCCATGGTTCAGCGCGACAGCGGTCGGAACGAAAGCGCCGTGGCGATCAACCGGGCTGGCCTTGTGCGGGGATCTGCGCGGCCGAGGCCGGCGAGATCGCGGGCGCGGCGCGGTTGGCGGGCACCGAGGGCACGTGCACCGCCTTGGCGGTCGCGCTGTTGCCGAGGTTGGCGGCCACGATGCGGTCGACCTCGGCGTCGGCGCCGCGGTCGAGCTGGCTGTAGACCTGCGTCTGCGTGAGCGCGGCGGCGCGCGGCGCGTCGGCCAGCATCTTGCCGGCCTTCTGCGTGATGTCGACCTCGACGTCCATCGACAGGCCGATGCGCAGCGGGTTGGCCTTGAGCTGCTCGGCGTCGAGCGCGATGCGCACCGGCACGCGCTGCACCACCTTGATCCAGTTGCCGGTGGCGTTCTGCGCGGGCAGCAGCGCGAAGGCGCTGCCGGTGCCCACGCCGAGGCCGGCGACCTTGCCCGTGTACTCGACCTTCTTGCCGTAGACGTCGGCGGTGAGCTTCACCGGCTGGTCGATGCGGATGTTGCGCAGCTGCACTTCCTTGAAGTTGGCGTCGACCCACAGCTGGTTGAGCGGCACGATCGACATCATCGGCGTGCCGGCCGCGACGCGCTGGCCGAGCTGCACGGTGCGCTTGGCGACGTAGCCGTCGACCGGCGCGGGCATGGCGACGCGCTGCGTGGCGAGGTAGGCCTCGCGCACCTTGGCGGCGGCGGCCAGCACGCTCGGGTGCTCGGCCACGCTGGTGCCTTCGGTCAGCGACTGGTTGCTGGCGAGCTGCTCGCGCGCGGCGATCACGCCGGCCTGCGCCGCGGCCAGCGCGCTCTTCGCGTTGGCGAGCGTGGTCTCGGCGTGGTTGAGTTCTTCCTTCGACACCGCGCCGTTGCCCGACAGCGCGCGGCGGCGCTGCAGGTCGTCCTGGGCCTTGGCGATGTCGCTCTGCGCCTTGACGATGTCGCTCTGGCGCAGCGTGACCTGCGCGGCCAGCGAGCCGTTGTTGGCGTACAGCGTGCGGGTCTGGCGCACGGTCTGCGCGAGCGCGGCCTCGGCCTGTTCGAGCGCGACCTTGGCATCGGCCGGGTCGAGCTGCACCAGCGGCTGGCCGGCCTTCACGTAGTCGGTGTCGTCGGCGTTGATCGCCATCACGGTGCCGCCGATCTGCGGCGTGATCTGGATCACGTTGCCCTGCACGTAGGCGTTGTCGGTGTCCTCGTAGTGGCTGGCCACCAGCCATTCGTAGAGGCCCCAGCCGCCGCCGACCACGACCACCGCGGCGGTGAGCGCGGTGAGTGCGCGGCGGCGCTTGCCGTTGCCTGCTTCGGGGACCGCGGCGGAGGAAGGAGCAGCGGTGGTCTGTGTGTTGTTGTCGCTCATGATGGTCTTTCCGGATTCGAAAGAGAGATTCAGTGGGTCGCGGCCGACGGGGTCGCGGATGCCGTGGTGGTGGCGCCGGAAGCGGCGCTCGCGGTGTTCGACGGGGGCTGCCAGCCGCCGCCGAGCGCACGCGCCAGCGCGACCTGGGTGTCGAGCGCGCGCGCGGCGAGGTCGACGGCGAGCCGGCGCTGCGCCAGCACCGAGGTCTCGGCGGTCAGCACGTTGAGGTAGTTGCCGAGGCCCGCGCGGTAGCGCTGCACGGCGATGTCGTAGGCACCCTCGGCGGCCGTCTGCGCGGCGCGCTGTTCGGCCTGCTGGCGCGCGATCGACTGGATGCTGGTGACCTGGTCGGCCGCGTCGCGCACGGCATCGATCACGGTGGCGTTGTAGCTCTCGACCGCGGCATCGAGGTCGGCCGACTTGCCGCGCAGGTTGGCGCGCAGCTGGCCGCCCTCGAAGATCGGCAGGTGGATCGCCGGACCCACGCCCCACTGCTCGCTGCCCGACTTCAGCAGCTTGCCGAAGCCCAGGCTCTGGAAGCCGACGAAGGCCGTGAGGTTGACGTTGGGATAGAACAGCGTCTTGGCATTGGCCACGTCGCTGGTGGCCGCCTCGACGCGCCAGCGCGCGGCCGCGATGTCGGCGCGACGGCCCAGCAGGTCGGCCGGGATGGAGGCCTGCAGGCCGATCGGCTTGACGCCGTCGATCAGCGGCGGCTTGAGCGCATCGCTCGCGCCGGGCTGGCCCACGAGCGCGTCGAGCGCATGCTTCGCGATCGCGACCTGCTCGTTGAGCGCCTCGATCTGCTGGCGTGCCTCGGGCAGGCCGCCTTCGCTCTGGCGCAGTTCGAGCCGGGTGTCGAGGCCGGCCGACACGCGGTCGCGCACCAGCTTCAGGGTTTCGTCGCGCTGCGCCAGGGTGCGCTGCGCCACCGCGAGCTGGTCGTTGAGGCGCGCCCACTGGAAGTAGCTGCGCGCCACGTTGCTCGCGAGCAGCACGCGGGCCGCGTCGGCATCGGCCGCGGCCGCATTGGCGGCGCCGATCGCGGCGTCGAGCGCGGTGCGGTTCTTGCCGAAGAAGTCGAGTTCCCAGCTCGCGCCGAGCTGCAGCAGGCCGACGTTCTGGATCGAGCCGCCCAGCGGCTCGGGATAGATGTAGTTGGTGTTGAACTTCTGGCGCGTGGCGTCGAAATCGAGCCCGACCTGGGGCTTGAGCGCCGCGCCCGCGACGCCGGCGTTGGCCTGCGCGCGCGCGAGGCGGGCCTGCGCGACCTGCAGGTTGGGGTTGCCGGCCACGGCCTGGTCGACCAGGCCATTGAGCTGCGCGTCGCCGAAGGCCAGCCACCATTGGCTGTCGAGGGCAGGAGCGGCCGCCTTGTCGGCCGAGGCGATGCCCAGCGAGCCGGCATCGCGCAGCTTGGCATGGCCGCCGATGCCGGCCATGTCGGCACAGCCGGCCAGCGCGACCACGAGCAGCGCGGCGGCGACGACGGGGGTGCGGCGCAGGGCACGCACGGCGAATGAATCAGTCATTTTTTCCTCCACGGGCCGCGAGGGCCTGTGCGTTGTCGAGGATGCGGCGCAAGTAGGACTTGAGCTGCCCCCATTCATCGGCGGTGAAGTCCGCCAGCAATTCGTTCTGCACGCGGCTCAGGACGTGGGGCACTTCCTTGGCGGCCGCGCGGCCTTCGTCGGTGAGCTCGATGTTGACCACGCGCCGGTCTTCGAGCGAACGCACGCGCCGGCACAGGCCCTTGGCCTCGAGCCGGTCGAGCAGGCGCGTCATGGCGCCGGTGTCGAGCTCGCAGGCGCGCGCCAGTTCGGCCACCGTGGTGGCCGCGCCGATGTGCAGCTTGTAGAGCGGCACCCACTGCGGATAGGTCGGGCTGCCGGGCTCGCACATGCGGGTTTCGACCGACTGCGCCACCGTCGTGACGATCCGGCGCATCAGGTAGCCGATGCTTTCCTCGGTCGAATACGACTCCGCCCGGTAGAAATCGGGCGCACGACGCACCTCGTCCGGTGCAACCGGAGCGTCATCGGGAGCAGTGGCATCGTTCATGGCCCGAATATTAGCTGCCATGGCAATTATTGTCAAGGCGACCTTTGTGAAGGCAAAGGTTCTCTCGCTAGAATCGCGGCCCATGGCATCCTCCCCCTCGCCGGCCTCCACGGCCAAGGGCTCGCCCCGATCGCTGTCGGGACTGGGCCCTTTTCTTCGTCCCTACCGTGTGCAGATCACGCTGGCCGCCGTCTTCCTGGTCATGGCGGCGGTCACGACGCTGGTGTTCCCCCTGGCCCTGCGCAGCCTGATCGACGGCGGCCTGGTCAACCCCGACAAGGGTGCCCAGACGATGGCGCTGCGCGAGCATTTCGGCGCCCTGTTCGCGGTCGCGGTCGCGCTCGGGCTGTTCTCGGCGGCGCGCTTCTACACGGTGAGCTGGCTCGGCGAGCGCGTCACGGCCGACCTGCGCAACGCGGTCTACAGCCGGGTGCTGCGCCAGAGCCCGGTGTTCTTCGAGACCACCCAGACCGGCGAGGTGCTGTCGCGCCTGACGGCCGACACGACGCTGGTGCAGACGGTGGTCGGTTCCTCGCTGAGCATGGGCCTGCGCAACGCGGTGATGGGCGTGGGCGCGCTCGCGATGCTGATCTGGACCAATCCCTACGTCATGGTGCAGGTGCTCGGCCTGCTGGTGGTGGTGGTGCTGCCGAGCATGTGGTTCGGCCGCCGCGTGCGCCGGCTGTCGCGCGCCAGCCAGGACCGCGTGGCCGACTCGAGCGCGATCGCGGCCGAGGTGCTGAACGCGATCCCCGTGGTGCAGAGCTACACGGCCGAGGACCGCGAGGCCGGCCGCTTCGAGGGCTCGACCGAGAGCGCGTTCCGCACCGCCGTGCGCCGCACCAAGGCGCGCTCGGTGCTGGTCGCCTTCATCATCATCGCGACCTCGGCGGCGCTGCTGTGGGGCCTGTACCAGGGCACGCAGGCGGTGCTGCGCGGCGACATCACGGCCGGACACCTGGGCCAGACCGTGGTCTACGTGGCGATCCTCGCGAGCGCCACCGCGGTGCTCGGCGAGGTCTACGGCGACCTGCTGCGCGCCGCCGGCGCCACCGAGCGGCTGATGGAGCTGCTGCATGCGCCCGCGGCCATCGTCTCGCCCGCCGCGCCGGTGCGCTCGCCCGTGCCCGCCGCGGGCAGCGCGATCGTGTTCGACAGGATCACCTTCCACTACCCCTCGCGGCCCGGCACGCCGGCGCTGCGCGACTTCTCGCTGGCCGTGACGCCCGGCGAGACGGTGGCGCTGGTCGGCTCGAGCGGCGCGGGCAAGAGCACCGTGTTCCAGCTGCTGCTGCGCTATTACGACCCGCAGTCGGGCCAGCTGCTGCTCGACGACGCGCCGCTGGCCTCGCTGGCGCTGCACGACCTGCGCACGCGCATCGGCCTGGTGCCGCAGGACGCGGTGATCTTCTCGGCCAGCGCGCTCGAGAACATCCGCTACGGCCGGCCCGAGGCCAGCGTCGAGGAGGTGCACGCGGCCGCCCGCGCCGCCTTCGCGCACGACTTCCTGCAGGCGCTGCCGCAGGGCTACGACACCTTCCTCGGCGAACGCGGCGTGCGGCTGTCGGGCGGCCAGCGCCAGCGCATCGCGATCGCGCGCGCGATGCTCAAGAACCCGCCGCTGCTGCTGCTCGACGAGGCCACGAGCGCGCTCGACGCCGAGAGCGAACGCATGGTGCAGGCCGCGCTCGAATCGGCGATGGAAGGCCGCACGACGGTGGTGATCGCGCACCGGCTGGCCACCGTGCAGAAGGCCGACCGCATCGTGGTGCTCGACCATGGCGGCATCGTCGAACAGGGCACGCATGCGGCGCTGGTGGCGCAGGGCGGGGTCTATGCGCGGCTGGCGGCGCTGCAGTTCACGAGCTGATGGGCACTGACGGGACCCGGGTCCCGGAAAGCAAAAAGGAGAGCCGGGGCTCTCCTTTTTTATTGCAGGGTTTCCTTGAGCCCCGCCGGGATCGGCAGCGGCATCACCGCGATCCCCTCGTCGAGCAACGCCTCGGTCTGCTCGGGCGTGGCCTGGCCGCGGATGCCGCGTTCCTTGGTCTCGCCATAGTGCATGCGGCGGGCCTCGTCGGCGAAGCGGTCGCCGACGTCCTCGGTCTTGGCCAGCACCTCGCGCACGGCACGCATCCAGCGCGCCTCGGGCGACATCTCGGCCGGCAGGTGGGCGGGCGCCGATGCGGCCGCCGGGTTCGAGCGCTCGGCCTCGGGCGCCTTCGCGTTGCCGAGGTTCAGGCGCGGCGCGCTCAGCAGCTTGACGATCGCGGTGTCGGCACAGACCGGGCACTCGACCAGTCCGCGCGCGAGCTGGCTCTCGAAGTCCTCATTGGACCCGAACCAGCCTTCGAAACCGTGGCCGTGCGCGCATTGGAGATCGAGGACCTTCATGCGCGCGATTATCCCCGGGCCGAGTCGCCCTGCCAGTCGAGGGCCCATGCACCCGAGCCCGTGTTCTGCAGCCACAGCGCGCAGGCCAGGGTCTTGGCGTCGGTGACCGAGCCGTCGCGGCACCAGCCCAGAAGCTCTTCGGGCGTGGCGGTGAACACGTCGAGGAACTCGCCGTGGTCGAGCTGGCGCTCGCCGAGCGAGAGGCCGCGCGCGAAGTAGATGTGGATGATCTCGGTCGAATAGCCCACCGCCAGATGCATCACGCCGGCACGCGCCCATTCGCGCGCACGGTAGCCGGTTTCCTCGAGCAGCTCGCGCTGGCCGCAGACCAGCGGATCCTCGCCCGCATCGAGCTTGCCCGCGGGAAACTCGATCATCACCTGGCCCACCGGGTAGCGGAACTGGCGCTCGAGCACCACGCGGCCATCGTCGAGCAGCGGAATCACCACCACCGCGCCCGGATGCACGACGTACTCGCGCGTGGCGCTGTGGCCGTCGGGCAGCTTCACAGTGTCGCGGCGGACTTCGAGGAAGTTGCCCTTGGCGAGCGACTCGCGCGAGGTGAGCTCTTCGCGCAGGTGCGCGTCTGCGGGGATGCTGGATGTCATGGTCCGCTCCGTGGTCGGGTGGGTGGCGCGCTCAGTGCCGGTGCTTCATCAGGTAGCGCCAGGTGAAGCCCGGGAAGGCCAGCACGATGAACAGCGCGCCGGTCACCGCATAGAACTCCCAGCCCTGCGTGGCGATCTGCCCTGCCCTGCGTTCGAACAGCAGGCCGATGCCGCCGGCCAGGAAGTACAGCACCACCAGCTCGCCGAAGCGCATGGCCAGCGTCTTGCGCACGCCGATCGCCACGGCGCCGAACAGCCGGTCGTTGAGGAACGGCAGGTTGGCCGCCAGCAGGGCCAGCAGCAACACCACCCAGACCGAAGCCGTCTGCGACACCTTGTGCGGGCCCTGGCGCGCGGCGCGTCAGTTCGCCAGCGTGGCGACGATGGCCTTGGCGCACAGCGTCATCAGGCCGCCCGGCACGATGCCGAGGATCAGGATCAGCGCGCCGTTGATCGTCAGCACGGTGCGCACGTCGCGCGGCGCCGACACGGTACTGGCCGTGACCGGTGCGTCGAAGTACATGACCTTGACCACGCGCAGGTAGTAGAAGGCGCCCACCAGCGACATCAGCACCGCGAACACGGCCAGGCCGATGTAGAGGGCCTGGCCCGAGGCGATCAGCGCCTGCAGCACCGCCAGCTTGGCGTAGAAGCCGACCAGCGGCGGAATGCCCGCGAGCGAGAACATGGTGATCGCCATCACGCCGGCATACAGCGGGCTGCGCTGGTTGAGGCCGGCCAGGTCGGTGATCTCCTCGCTCTCGAAGCCTTCGCGCGCCAGCAGCAGGATGGTGCCGAAGCTCGCCAGCGTCGTGAGCACGTAGGTCACGATGTAGAACATCGAGGCGCTGTAGGCGAACTGGGCGTTGTAGGTGTTGCCGTTGACCACGCCTGCCACCAGGCCGAGCAGCACGAAGCCCATCTGCGAGATGGTCGAGTAGGCCAGCATGCGCTTGAGGTTGGTCTGCGCGATGGCGGCCAGGTTGCCGACCAGCAGCGAGGCGATGGCCAGCAGCGCGAGCATCTGCTGCCAGTCGATCGCCAGCGGCAGCAGGCCTTCGACCAGCAGGCGGATGATGATCGCGAAGGCCGCGAGTTCGGGCGCGGCACCGATCATCAGCGTGATCGCCGTGGGCGCGCCCTGGTAGACGTCGGGCACCCACATGTGGAAGGGAGCGGCACCGACCTTGAACGCCAGGCCGGCCACGATGAACACCAGGCCGAACACCAGCACCTGGTGGTTGACCTTGCCGCTCGCGATGGCCTTGAACACCTCGTTCACATCGAGCGAACCGGTGGCGCCGTACATCATCGACAGGCCGTAGAGCAGGAAGCCGCTGGCCATGGCGCCGAGCACGAAGTACTTCATGGCGGCTTCGCTGGCGACCGCGTTGTCGCGGCGCAGCGCCACCAGCGCGTAGCTCGAGAGCGTCAGCAGTTCGAGGCCCAGGTAGATCAGCAGGAAGTTGCTGCCCGACATCATCACGAACATGCCCAGCAGCGCGAACATGCCCAGTGTGAACATCTCGCCGCCGCGCAGCATGTCGCGGTCGGCCGCGTAGGGACGGCCGTAGACCAGCGTGACCATCAGCGCCAGCGAGGCGAAGCACTTGAGCCAGTTGCCCATCGGGTCGCTCACGACCATGTTGCCGAAGCCGTAGATGGTCTTGCCGCCGCTCGCGGCCATGCCGGTCATCGCGGCCACCACGGCCAGCGTGATCAGGGTCAGGACGTAGGTGCGGGTGCGGCGCGCGCTGGTGTCCGACAGGTCGACCAGCGCGATGATGCAGGCCATGACCAGCAACACGATTTCAGGGTAGATCGTGACCCAGCTGAGTTTGTCAATCATCTCGTTCTCTTCTTCAGCCAGCCATCAGGAGGGGATCTTCGACACCGCGACATGACGCAGCAGCTGGGTCACGGAGGCGTCCATCACGTCGGTGAAGGGCTTGGGGAACAGGCCCATCCACAGCACCGCGATCGCCAGCAGCGCCAGCATCACGAACTCGCGCGCATTGATGTCGCTGAGTTCCTTCACGTGGTCGTTGCCGACCGGGCCGAGGTAGACGCGCTTGTACATCCACAGCGTGTAGGCGGCGCCGAAGATCAGCGCGGTGGCCGAGGCCAGGCCGATCCAGAAGTTGGCCTTGACCGCGCCCAGGATCACCATCCACTCGCCGACGAAACCGGCGGTGCCCGGCAGGCCGCAGTTGGCCATCGCGAACAGCAGCATGAAGGCGGCGAACTTGGGCATGGTGTTGACCACGCCGCCGTAGTCGGCGATCTGGCGCGAATGCACGCGGTCGTAGAGCACGCCGATGCCGAGGAACATGGCGCCCGACACGAAACCGTGGGCGATCATCTGCACGATGCCGCCGGACACGCCGAGCTCGTTGAAGATGAAGAAGCCGAGCGTCACGAAGCCCATGTGGGCGACCGACGAATAGGCCACGAGCTTCTTCATGTCCTGCTGCACCATCGCGACCAGGCCGACGTAGATCACGGCGATCAGCGACAGCGCGATCATGAGCCAGGCCCATTCGTGCGCGGCATCGGGCGCGATCGGCATCGAGAAGCGCAGGAAGCCGTAGGCGCCGAGCTTCAGCATGATCGCGGCCAGCACGGCGGAACCGCCGGTCGGGGCCTCGACGTGCACGTCGGGCAGCCAAGTGTGGACCGGCCACATCGGCACCTTCACCGCGAAGGCCGCGAAGAAGGCGAAGAACAGCAGCGTCTGGGCATGGCCGCTCAGCGGCAGCTTGTGCCAGGTGAGGATGTCGAAGCTGCCGCCCGAGGTGTTGTACAGGTAGATCAGCGCCACCAGCATCAAGAGCGAGCCGAGCAGCGTGTAGAGGAAGAACTTGAAGGCCGCGTAGATCTTGTTCGGGCCGCCCCAGATGCCGATGATCAGGTACATCGGGATCAGCGTGGCTTCGAAGAAGACGTAGAACAGCAGGCCGTCGATGGCCGAGAACACGCCGATCATCAGGCCCGACAGGATCAGGAACGCGCCCATGTACTGGTTGACGCGCTCGGTGATCACTTCCCAGGCCGAGATCACCACGATGATGGTGATGAAGGCGGTCAGCAGCACGAACCACACCGACAGGCCGTCGACGCCCAGGTTGTAGTTGATGTTGAAGCGCTCGATCCAGGGCGCCTTCTCCACGAACTGCATCGCGGCGCTGCCGTTCTGGAACCGCGAGATCAGCGGCAGCGTGACCAGGAAGCTCACGATCGACCCGACGAGCGCCACCCAGCGCACGCCCTTGGCGTGCTCGTCGCGACCGAACGCCAGCAGCACGGCACCGAATGCGATCGGCACCCAGATGGCAAGGCTCAACAAACCCATTTTTCTTTTACTCCAGCGCTTTGCGGCTTAGCGTTTGAACCAGACGAAGTACGTCATCAGGACGAAGATCCCGAGCAGCATCGCGAAGGCGTAGTGGTAGATGTAGCCCGACTGCAGCCAGCGGACCACGCCAGAGATGCGGCCCACCAGCTTCCACGAGCCATTGACGACCGCGCCGTCGATCAGTGCCTGATCGCCGCCCTTCCACAGGCCCATGCCCAGGGCGCGAGCGCCGCGCGCGATGATGTTCTCGTTGATCCAGTCGAGGTAGTACTTGTTCTCGAGCAGGCGGTACACGGGGCCGAAGGCGCGCTTGATCGCGGCCGGCAGCGCCGGGTTGACCATGTACATGTAGTAGGACAGCGCCACGCCCGCAAGCGCGAGCCAGAACGGCATGGTCTGCAGGCCGTGGATGGCCATCGCGCCGGCACCGTGGAAGGCCTCTTCGAGCTCCTTCATGGCGTGGTGCTTCGTGGCGTCGACGAAGATCGCGTCCTTGAAGAATTCGCCGTAGAGCATCGGATGGATCGTCAGGTAGCCGATGACCACCGAGGGAATCGCGAGCAGCACCAGCGGCAGCCACACCACCCAGGGCGATTCGTGCGGCTTGTGGTCGTCGTGACCGTGGCCATGGCCGTGGTCGTCGTGCGCGTGATGGTCGTCGTGGTGCGCATCGGGGTTCTGGTCGTAGCGTTCCTTGCCGTGGAAGACCAGGAAGTACATGCGGAACGAATAGAAGGCCGTGACGAACACGCCGATCAGCACCGCGTAGTAGGCGAAGTTCGCGCCCCACAGGTGGCTTTCCTTCACCGCCTCGATGATGCTGTCCTTCGAGTAGAAGCCCGAGAACAGCGGCGTGCCGATCAGCGCCAGCGAGCCCAGCAGCGAGGTGATCCAGGTGATCGGCATGTACTTGCGCACGCCGCCCATCCAGCGGATGTCCTGGTTGTGGTGCATGCCGATGATCACCGAGCCGGCACCGAGGAACAGCAGCGCCTTGAAGAAGGCGTGGGTCATCAGGTGGAACACCGCGACCGAGTAGGCCGAGGCACCGAGCGCCACGGTCATGTAGCCCAGCTGCGACAGCGTGGAGTATGCCACCACGCGCTTGATGTCGTTCTGGATGATGCCGAGGAAGCCCATGAACAGCGCGGTGATGGCGCCGATCACGAGGATGAAGCTCAGGGCCGTGTCGCTCAGTTCGAACAGCGGCGACATGCGCGCCACCATGAAGATGCCGGCCGTCACCATGGTCGCCGCGTGGATCAGCGCCGAGATCGGGGTCGGGCCTTCCATCGAGTCGGGCAGCCACACGTGCAGCGGGAACTGCGCGCTCTTGCCCATCGCGCCGATGAACAGGCAGATGCAGATCACGGTGATCAGCATCCAGTCGGTGCCCGGGAAGGTGATGCCGCCGAGCGTGCCGGCCTTGGCGAAGGCTTCGGTGTAGTTGAGCGTGCCAGCGTAGGCCGCGATCAGGCCGATGCCGAGGATGAAGCCGAAGTCGCCCACGCGGTTGACCAGGAAGGCCTTCATGTTGGCGAAGATCGCGGTCGGCTTGTTGAACCAGAAGCCGATCAGCAGGTACGACACCAGGCCCACCGCTTCCCAGCCGAAGAACAGCTGCAGCATGTTGTTGCTCATGACGAGCATCAGCATGGAGAAGGTGAACAGCGAGATGTACGAGAAGAAGCGGTTGTAGCCCTCGTCCTCTTCCATGTAGCCGATGGTGTAGATGTGGACCATCAGCGACACGAAGGTCACGACGCACATCATCATCGCGGTGAGGCCGTCGACCATGAAGCCGACTTCCATCTTGAGGCCGCCGACGACCATCCATTCGTAGAGGGTCTGGTTGAAGCGGGCGCCGTCGACGATGACCGACTTGAGCGTCAGCGCCGAGATGACGAAGGCCACGAACACGCCGAGGATGGTCAGCGAGTGCGTGATCTTGCGGCCGATGTGGTTGCCGCCGAACTTGGTGCCGAAGATGCCGGCCAGGACCGCCCCGACCAGGGGGGCCATCGGAACGGCCAGCAGCGTGGATGCAGAAAGGGTTGCGCTCATTCTGGTGTCAGCCTTGGATCAGCCCTTGAGCGAGTTGAGTTCGTCGACGTTGATGCTCGACTTGTTGCGGAACAGCAGCACCAGCAGCGCGAGGCCGATGGCCGACTCGGCCGCGGCCACCGTCAGGATGAAGAACACGAAGATCTGTCCGTGCATGTCGCCCAGGAAGTGCGAGAAGGCGACGAAGTTCATGTTGACCGCGAGCAGCATCAGCTCGATGGCCATCAGCAGCACGATCAGGTTCTTGCGGTTCAGGAAGATGCCGATCACCGACAGCGCGAACAGCATCGCGCCCAGCGAGAGGAAGTGTCCGAGGGTGAGCGTCATGCCTTGTTCTCCTTTGCTGCCGTCGCGGCCGCTTCGGCCGGTGCTTCCACCACGGGCTCCGCCGCGCGGGTGACCGGCATCTGCACCACGCGCACGCGGTCGCGCGCCTTCACGCGCACCTGGTCGGCCGGGTCGACGTACTTGCTGTCCTTGCGGGTGCGCAGGGTCAGGGCGATGGCGGCGATGATGGCCACCAGCAGGATGACGGCCGCGATTTCCAGCGGATAGAGGTATTCGGAATACAGCAGCTTGCCCAGCTCGAGCGTGTTGGAGCTGTTGGCCGCGGCCACGGCGCGCGGTGCCTCGCCGAGGCGGAAGCCGCCCATCAGCACGGCCGCCATCTCGAGCGCGATCAGCGCGCCGACGGCCGCCGCCAGCGGGAAGTGCTTCCAGAAGCCCTGGCGCAGGCTGTCGACGTTGATGTCCAGCATCATCACGACGAACAGGAACAGCACCATCACCGCGCCCACGTAGACCAGCACGAGCGAGATCGCGAGGAATTCGGCGCGCAGCAGCAGCCAGATGGCCGAAGCCTGGAAGAAGGCCAGCACGAGGTACAGCGCCGCGTACACGGGGTTGCGGGCGGTGATGACGCGGAACGATGCGAACAGCAGCACCGCGGCAAACAGATAGAACAGACCGGTCTTGACGTCCATGAGTTCGAATTCGTAGGGGTTCAGGCCAGGCCGGATCAGCGGTACTTGGCGTCAGCCGCCTTGTTCGCCGCAATTTCTGTTTCGTAGCGGTCGCCAACGGCCAGCAGCATGTCCTTGGTGAAGTACAGGTCGCCGCGCTTTTCGCCGTGGTATTCGAAGATGTGGGTTTCCACGATCGAGTCGACCGGGCAGCTCTCTTCGCAGAAGCCGCAGAAGATGCACTTCGTCAGGTCGATGTCGTAGCGCGTGGTACGGCGCGAGCCGTCGTCGCGCACATCGGATTCGATGGTGATCGCGAGCGCGGGGCACACGGCCTCGCAGAGCTTGCAGGCGATGCAGCGTTCCTCGCCGTTCTCGTAGCGGCGCAGCGCGTGCAGGCCGCGGAAGCGCGGCGACAGCGGCGTCTTCTCTTCGGGGAACTGCACCGTGATCTTGCGGCTGAAGGCGTACTTGCCCGTGATGGCCAGGCCCTTGAACAGCTCGAACAGCATGAAGCTGCCGAGGAAGTCCTTGAGCGAGAACGGCGCGGACGGGGTTGCGGTGTGCGCAGACATGGTGTTGGCGCTTCCAGTTATTTCCAGATGTTGAACGGCGTCTGCATCCAGCCACCGACCACGACCAGCCACACGAGGGTGACGGGAATGAAGATCTTCCAGCCCAGACGCATGATCTGGTCATAGCGGAAGCGCGGGAACGTCGAGCGCACCCACAGGAACATGGTGACCACGCAGAAGGTCTTGGCGCCGAGCCAGATCCAGCCCGGGATGAAGCTCAGGAACTCGAACGGGGGCAGCCAGCCGCCGAGGAACAGGATGACGGTCAGGATCGAGACCAGCCACATGTTCGCGTACTCGGCCAGGAAGAACATCGCGAAGCTCATGCCCGAGTACTCGATCATGTGACCCGCGACGATTTCCGATTCGCCTTCCACCACGTCGAAGGGGTGGCGGTTGGTCTCGGCCAGGCCCGAGATGAAGTAGACGACGAAGATCGGCAGCAGCGGCAGCCAGTTCCACGACAGGAAGCCGACGCCGAGGTTGGCGAACATGCCCTTGCCCTGGACGTTGACGATCTCGCTCATGTTCAGGCTGCCGGTGACCATCAGCACCACGACGAAGCAGAAGCCCATCGCGATTTCGTAGCTCACCATCTGGGCCGAGGCGCGCAGCGCGCCCAGGAAGGCGTACTTCGAGTTCGAGGCCCAGCCCGCGATGATCACGCCATAGACCTCGAGCGAGGTGATGGCCATCACGAACAGCAGGCCGGCGTTGATGTTGGCGAGCGCGACGTCGGGACCGAAGGGAATCACGGCCCAGGCGGCGAGCGCCGGCATGATGGTCATGATCGGGCCGAGCAGGAACAGGCCCTTGTTGGCGACCGTCGGAACGATGATTTCCTTGGTCATCAGCTTGAGCGCGTCGGCGATCGGCTGCAGCAGGCCCAGCGGCCCGATGCGGTTCGGGCCCACGCGGATCTGCGTGAAGCCGATGGCCTTGCGTTCCCACAGCGTGAGGTAGGCCACCGCCAGCATCAGCGGGATGACCACGACGATGATCTTGATCAGCGTCCAGATGACGGGCCAGACCACGCCGGTCCACCAGCCGGCGGCGACGAGACCCTGGCCGAAGCCGTGAATGGCGTCGATCATGCCGACACCTCCTCGGCCTGCACGCTGGCGGGCGCGGCACCGATGCCGTGGCCCGCGTTGCGTGCGTCGGCGGTCAGTTGCAGCGACGGCGCGCGGCGCACGATCGAATCGAGCTGGTAGATGCTCGCGACCACGGGCGCGGGCGCACCGTTGGCGGCCACGGCGGCAGCGCTCGTGGCGTTGCGCAGCGCATCGGCCGGCAGCGCGCCGCTGTCGCCCACCGTGCGCAGCACGTCGGCGGTGGACTCGAACGAGAAGCCTTGCAGGCCCAGCAGGTTGGCGAGCACGCGCAACACCTTCCAGGCCGGACGGGCTTCGCCCTGCGGCTTCACCACGGCGTGGAAGCTCTGCAGGCGGCCTTCGGCATTGACGAAGCTGCCGGGCGTTTCGGTGAACGGCGCGATCGGCAGCAGCACGTCGCTGAATTCGAGGTTGGCCTTGAACGGGCTCAGCGTGACCACCATCTGCGCATTGCCGATGGTGTCGGCCGCGGCGGCGCCGGCGGCCGAGTCGAACACCGGCTCGGTGTTCAGCAGCAGCACGGCCTTGAGGCCGGAGCCGGCGGCGAGCATCTGGCCGGCGTGGAGGCCGCCGTTCCTGGGGAACGCGCCCACGAGCTGCGCGCCCACGGTGTTGGCGGCTTCGGTCAGGTAGCCGACGCTGGCGCCGGTCTGCGCGCCGATCCAGTTGGCCAGCGCGAGCAGGCTGCCGGCCTGCGCATGGTGCGCGGCGGCATTGCCCAGCAGGATGGCCTTGCGCTCGCCGCTCAGCAGCGACGCGGCGATGGCCTGCGCGGTGGCGTCGGGCTCGTTGACGGGTGCCAGCGGCGCGGCGGCACCGGTGGACTGGCCCACCACGGTCGCGATGGCGGCCAGCACTTCGATCCATTGGCCGGCATCGACGATGGCGGCCTGCGCGGGCTGGATGGCCCAGGCTTCGGCGTCGGCCATCAGCTTCTTCGAGGTCAGCACGCTGAGCGCGGCGCCCTTGCGCACGGCCTGGCGGATGCGCTGCGCGAACAGCGGATGGTCCTTGCGCAGGTTCGAACCGACGACGAAGGCGCGCTGCAGCTGCGTCAGCGAGGCGATCGAGGTGCCGAGCCAGCGGATGCCTTCGAAGGCCGTGAATTCGGCGTTGCGCAGGCGGTAGTCGATGTTGTCGCTGCCGAGCTCACGCGTGAGCAGTGCGGCGAGCTGCAGCTCCTCGAGCGTGCTGTGCGGGCTGACCAGCGTGCCGATGCTCTGCGCGCCATGGTCGGCCTTGATCTGCTTGAGGCCGTTGGCCACGTACTCGAGCGCGGTCTGCCAGTCGACCTGCTGCCATTGGCCGCCCTGCTTGAGCATGGGCTGCGTCAGGCGCTCGGTCCCGTTGAGCGCTTCGTACGAGAAGCGGTCGCGGTCGGCGATCCAGCATTCGTTGACGTCTTCGTTCTCGAGCGGCACCACGCGCATCACGCGGTTGTTCTTGACCTGGACGATCAGGTTGGCGCCGGTGGAGTCGTGCGGGCTCACCGACTTGCGGCGCGACAGTTCCCAGGTGCGGGCGCTGTAGCGGAACGGCTTGCTCGTGAGCGCGCCGACCGGGCAGATGTCGATCATGTTGCCCGAGAGTTCGGAGTCGACCGAGTCGCCGAGGAAGGTCTCGATCTCGGAGTGCTCGCCGCGGTGCGACATGCCGAGCTCCATCACGCCGGCCACTTCCTGGCCGAAGCGGACGCAGCGCGTGCAGTGGATGCAGCGGCTCATCTCTTCCATGCTGATCAGCGGGCCCACGTCCTTGTGGAACACGACGCGCTTTTCTTCCTCGTAGCGCGAGGAGGAGCCGCCGTAGCCCACGGCCAGGTCCTGCAGCTGGCACTCGCCGCCCTGGTCGCAGATCGGGCAGTCCAGCGGGTGGTTGATCAGCAGGAACTCCATGACCGACTGCTGGGCCTTGATCGCCTTCTCGCTCTTGGTGCGGACGATCATGCCCTGCGTGACGGGCGTGGCGCAGGCCGGCATCGGCTTGGGCGCCTTTTCGACGTCGACCAGGCACATGCGGCAGTTGGCCGCGATGCTGAGCTTCTTGTGATAGCAGAAGTGCGGGATGTAGGTGCCGGCCTTGTCGGCAGCATGCATGACCATGCTGCCTTCGGCCACTTCGACCTTCTTGCCGTCGAGTTCGATTTCAACCATATGTCTTTCTCGCGCTCAGGCCTGGACCGTTGCCTTCGGGACGTAGCCCGGGATCAAGGCTTCGAACTCGTGGCGGAAGTGCTTGATCATGGCGCGCACCGGCATGGCCGCCGCGTCGCCGAGGGCGCAGATGGTGCGGCCCATGATGTCGCCGGCGACGGAGTCCAGCAACTGCAGGTCGCTGGGCTTGCCCTGGCCGTTGTGGATGCGGTCGACCACGCGGTAGAGCCAGCCCGTGCCTTCGCGACACGGCGTGCACTGGCCGCAGGATTCGTGCATGTAGAAGTACGAGAGGCGCTTGAGCGACTCGACCATCGAGCGGCTGTCGTCCATCACGATCACCGCGCCCGAACCCAGCATGGAGCCGGCCTTCGAGATGGAGTCGTAGTCCATCGTGCACTGCATCATGATGTCGGCCGGCAGCACCGGTGCCGACGAGCCGCCGGGGATCACGGCCTTGAGCGTGCGACCCTTGCGCACGCCGCCGGCCAGTTCGAGCAGCTTGGAGAACGGCGTGCCCATCGGCACCTCGTAGTTGCCCGGCAGTTCGACGTCGCCGCTGACCGAGTAGATCTTGGTGCCGCCGTTGTTCGGCTTGCCGCACTCGAGGTAGGCCTGGCCGCCGTTGCGGATGATCCAGGGCACCGCCGCGAAGGTCTCGGTGTTGTTGATGGTGGTCGGCTTCCCGTACAGGCCGAAGCTGGCCGGGAACGGCGGCTTGAAGCGCGGCTGGCCCTTCTTGCCTTCGAGCGATTCGAGCAGCGCGGTTTCCTCGCCGCAGATGTAGGCGCCGAAGCCGTGGGCGGCGTGCAACTGGAAGTTGTACGTGCTGCCCATGATCTTGTCGCCGAGATAACCGGCGGCGCGCGCCTCCTCGAGGGCTTCCTCGAAGCGGTCGTAGCTCTGGAAGATCTCGCCGTGGATGTAGTTGTAGCCCACGCTGATGCCCATCGCGTAAGCGGCGATGGCCATGCCTTCGATCACGATGTGCGGGTTGAACTGCAGGATGTCGCGGTCCTTGCAGGTGCCCGGCTCGCCTTCGTCCGAGTTGCAGACCAGGTACTTCTGGCCCGGGAACTGGCGTGGCATGAAGCTCCACTTCAGGCCGGTCGGGAAACCGGCGCCGCCGCGGCCGCGCAGGCCCGAGGCCTTCACTTCGGCGATCACCTGGTCGGGCGTCAGGCCCTCGGTGAGGATCTTGCGCAGCGCCTGGTAGCCGCCGCGCGCCTCGTAGTCGGCCAGATGCCAGTTGGTGCCGTCGAGGCCGGCATAGATCTGGGCGCCGATGTGGCGGTCATGGAAGCAGGTCTGCACGCCGGTGGCGCGGAACTGCGAAAGAACCTGATCGGGCGTCATCACGCAGCCTCCCCGGGGGTTGCACCGCGCAGGCCATCGACGAGCTGGTCGAGCTTGTCGTTGCTCATGAAGCTGCACATCGTGCGGTCGTTGACCAGCATCACCGGCGAATCGGCGCAGGCGCCCAGGCATTCGCTCTGCTGCAGCGTGAACAGGCCGTCGGCCGTGGTCTCGCCCATCTTGATGCCGAGCTTCTTCTCGAGATGCACGAGGGCGGTGACGCCATCGCGCAGCTGGCACGGCAGGTTGGTGCAGACGTTGAGCTTGTACTTGCCCACCGGATGCTGGTTGTACATGTTGTAGAAGGTCGTGACCTCGTGCACCGCGATCGGCGCCATGCCGAGGTACTCGGCAATCTCGCGCTCGCGCTGGGTGCTCACGAAGCCCTCGTCCTGCTGCACGATCGCCAGGCAGGCCATCACGGCCGACTGCTTGCCGGCCTCGGGGTACTTGGCCACCTCGCGCGCGAAGCGTTCGAGGGTCGCAGGCTTCAGCGGCGCCGAAGGCGCCGCGTGAGTGTCATGGGTAGAGGAAGTCATTCGCTCTTTCTCACCTGTCGATTTCGCCGAACACGATGTCCATCGTGCCGATCACCGCGACAGCGTCGGCGATCATGTGACCGCGCGACATTTCGTCGAGGGCGGCGAGGTGCGGGAAGCCAGGGGCGCGGATCTTCAGGCGGTACGGCTTGTTGGCGCCGTCGCTCACGAGATAGATGCCGAACTCGCCCTTCGGATGCTCGACGGCGGCATAGGCCTCGCCTTCGGGCACGTGGAAGCCTTCGGTGAAGAGCTTGAAATGGTGGATCAGCTCCTCCATGTTCGCCTTCATCGATTCGCGCGCGGGCGCGGCGACCTTGTGGTTGTCGGTGATCACCGGGCCGGGGTTGGCGCGCAGCCAGGCCGAGCACTGCTGGATGATCTTGTTGGCCTGGCGCATCTCCTCGACGCGAACCAGGTAGCGGTCGTAGCAGTCGCCCGTCTTGCCGAGCGGAATGTCGAACTGCATCCGGTCGTAGACGTCGTAGGGCTGCTTCTTGCGCAGGTCCCATTCGACGCCCGAGCCACGCAGCATCGGGCCGGTGAAGCCGAGGTTCAGCGCGCGCTCCGGCGTGACCACGCCGATGCCCACGGTGCGCTGCTTCCAGATGCGGTTGTCGGTGAGCAGCGTCTCGTACTCGTCGACCATCTTCGGGAAGCGCTTGCAGAAGTCGTCGACGAAGTCGAGCAGCGAGCCCTGGCGGTTCTCGTTGAGCTTCTCGATCGCCTTCGCGTTCTTGATCTTGCTGACCTTGTACTGCGGCATCACGTCCGGCAGGTCGCGGTACACGCCGCCCGGACGGAAGTAGGCCGCGTGCATGCGCGCGCCCGACACCGCTTCGTACATGTCGAACAGGTCCTCGCGTTCGCGGAAGCAGTAGATGAGCATGTTCATCGCACCGCAATCGAGGCCGTGCGCGCCGAGCCACAGCAGGTGGTTCAGCAGCCGGGTGATCTCGGCGAACATGACGCGGATGTACTGCGCGCGGATCGGCACCTCGAGGCCCATCATCTTCTCGATGGCGAGGCAGTAGGCGTGCTCATTGGACATCATCGACACGTAGTCGAGGCGGTCCATGTAGGGCAGCGACTGGATGAAGGTGCGCGATTCGGCGAGCTTCTCGGTCGCGCGGTGCAGCAGGCCGATGTGCGGATCGGCGCGCTGGATCACTTCGCCGTCGAGCTCGAGCACCAGGCGCAGCACGCCGTGCGCGGCCGGATGCTGGGGACCGAAGTTGAGGGTGTAGTTCTTGATTTCGGCCATGTCAGTGGAGTCCGCCGCCGTAGTTGTCTTCGCGGATCACGCGCGGCGTGATCTCGCGCGGCTCGATCGATACCGGCTGGTAGACCACGCGCTTCTGCTCTTCGTCGTAGCGCATCTCGACGTGACCCGACACCGGGAAGTCCTTGCGGAACGGATGGCCGATGAAGCCGTAGTCGGTCAGGATGCGGCGCAGGTCGTCGTGACCCTCGAACACGATGCCGTAGAGGTCGAAGGCTTCGCGCTCGAACCAGGTCGCCGCGTTCCACACGGGCTGCAGCGAATCGACCACGGGCAGGTCCTCGCTGGGCGCGAACACCCGCAGGCGCACGCGCTGGTTGAGGCTCACCGACAACAGGTGCGAGACGACGCCGTAGCGTTCGCCTTCCCACTCGCCTTCGCGGTAGTCGGAATAGTCCATGCCGCAGAGGTCGATCAGCTGTTCGAAGCGGCAACCCGGCGCATCGCGCAGCAGCAGCGCCGCATCGATGTAGTTCGCGGCACTCACCACCACGGTCACTTCGCCGAGCGCGACGGTCACGCTCCTGGCCTTGTCGCCCAGGGTCTGCACCAGAGTCGCCTGCAGCGCCTCCGGAGAAATTGCAAAGTCGGTCATCTCGGCAATTCCTCAGGCACGCGCGATGGTGTTGGTGCGGCGGATCTTCTGCTGCAGCTGGATGATCCCGTAGAGCAGCGCTTCGGCGGTGGGCGGGCAGCCGGGCACGTAGACGTCGACCGGAACGATCCGGTCGCAGCCGCGCACCACCGAGTAGCTGTAGTGGTAGTAGCCGCCGCCGTTGGCGCACGAACCCATCGAGAGCACCCAGCGCGGCTCGGGCATCTGGTCGTAGACCTTGCGCAGCGCCGGCGCCATCTTGTTGCACAGCGTGCCGGCCACGATCATCAGATCGGACTGACGCGGGCTCGGGCGGAACAGCATGCCGAAACGGTCGATGTCGTAGCGGGCTGCGCCGGCGTGCATCATTTCGACCGCACAGCAGGCCAGACCGAACGTCATCGGCCACAGAGATCCGGTCTTCGCCCAGTTCACCACCGAGTCGTAGGTGGTCGTGACGAAGCCTTCCTTGAGAACGCCTTCAATGGCCATCGTGTAGCTTCCTTATTCCCAGTCGAGCGCGCCTTTTTTCCACTCGTAGGCGAAGCCCACGACGAGGATGGCGAGAAAGATCATCATGGCCCAGAAGCCGACAGCACCGATCTCCTTGAGCGCAATGGCCCACGGGAAGAGAAAGGCAATCTCCAGATCGAACAGGATGAAGAGAATGGCAACCAGGTAATAGCGCACGTCGAACTTCATGCGCGCATCCTCGAAGGCCTCGAAGCCGCACTCGTAAGGTGCGTTCTTGGCTGCGTCAGGCCGATTGGGGCCGAGGATGTATCCGATGACCTGTGGAGCGACGCCTACGCCGACCCCGACCAGAATGAACAAAAGGACGGGAAGGTAGGAATCGAGGTTCATCGGGAGCTTTCACCGCTTGCCACCGACAGAAGCACCTTCATGAGGCGTCCTGTCGGTGAGATTTGGTGCGGTCGGCGAGACTCGAACTCGCACAGCTTTCGCCACTACCCCCTCAAGATAGCGTGTCTACCAATTTCACCACGACCGCGGTTTTTTCTGTTCGGATGGCATGAGGTTCCTACGAAGAGGTTTGGCTTTCCGAACAGCTTTAGAGTTTACCCTGAAATGAAGCCATTTCTTACGGGTCACTCTGAAAACATCAGAGTTACTTGCTGGGAATCTGTCCCGCACCAGCCGCAGGCGCGCTCGCGGGTGCCGCAGCAGGTGCCGCGCCCGACTGACCCGAGGGAATCTGGCCTGCCGCGCCCGAAGCCGGCGTGGCCGGCACGCCGATGGCGGCGCGCTCCAGCAGGCTGCCGCCGCCCGTGGGACGTGCATGGCTGAAGTAGGCCAGCAGCAGCGTGCAGGCGAAGAACACCGCGGCCAGCACGGCCGTGGTGCGCGAGAGGAAGTTCGCGCTGCCGCTGGCGCCGAACAGGCTGCCGGCGCTGCCGCTGCCGAAGGCCGCGCCCATGTCGGCGCCCTTGCCGTGCTGGATCAGGATCAGCCCGATCATCACCAGCGCCGACAGCATCTGCACGCCGACCAGAAGGTTGAGGACCACGTTCATTCGTTCTTACTCCTAATTGATGCCTGCCCTGCCCGCTTCAGCGGACGGCGGCGGAAATGATCTGCAAAAAGTCGGGGGCCTTCAGGGAAGCGCCGCCGATCAGGCCGCCGTCGATGTCGGCTTGCGCCAACAGTTCGGCCGCATTGACGGCATTCATGCTGCCGCCGTAGAGGATCTTGATGCCGGCCGCGTGCTCGCTCGCGGCATGGTGCAGTTGCGCACGCAGCACCGCGTGCACCGCCTGCGCCTGCTCGGGCGTGGCGGTCTTGCCGGTGCCGATGGCCCACACGGGCTCGTAGGCGACCACGATCTCGCTGATGCAGTGGCCGTTCACGTGGATGACCGCTGCCAGCTGGCGCTTCACCACTTCCTCGGTCTGGCCCGCTTCGCGCTGCGCCAGCGTCTCGCCGACGCAGACGATCGGCGTGATGCCGTTGGCCAGCGCGGCCGCGGTCTTCGCGGCCACGGCGTCGTCGGTCTCGCCGTGGTACTGGCGGCGCTCCGAATGGCCGACGATGGCATAGCGCACACCGAAGTCCTTCAGCATCGCCGCCGACTGCTCGCCCGTGAAGGCGCCCTGCGCCTGCGCGGAAATGTCCTGCGCGCCCAGCGCCATCGGCGAACCCGCCAGCAGCGACTGCAGTTGCGCGAAATACGGTGCGGGGGCGCACAGCGCGATGTCGCACGCGGGCGCATTCGCCGCGAGCCCCTGCCCCAGCGCCGTCACCAGCGCCTCGTTGGCAGCCAGGCTGCCGTTCATCTTCCAGTTCCCTGCGATCAGCTTCTTGTGGGTCGTCATCGTGCTCGTCTCGTCACCAGGTCAGCACGATCTTGCCGATGTGCTGGTTCGATTCCATCAACGCATGCGCCTGCGCCGCGCCGCTGGGCTCGCCGACCGCCGCGAAGGTGCTGTGGATCACTGGCTTGACCGCGCCGCTCTCGAGCAGCGGCCAGACCTTCTCGCGCAGCGCCCGGGCGATCGCACCCTTGAAGGCCACCGGCCGCGGACGCAGCGTCGAACCCGTGATCGTGAGCCGCTTGCGCAGCACCAGACCCGCGTTGATCTGGCTCTTGACGCCGCCTTGCACCGCGATGATCACCAGCCGGCCGTCCTCGGCCAGGCACTCGACCTCGCGCGCCACGTAGTCGCCCGCGACCATGTCGAGGATGACGTCCACGCCCTTGCCGCCGGTCAGCGATTTCGCCACTTCGACGAAATCGGCCGTGCGGTAGTTGATCGCGTGATCGGCGCCGAGTTTCAGGCAGGCCTCGCACTTGTCGTCGCTGCCGGCCGTGACGATCACGGTCGCGCCCAGCGCCTTGGCGATCTGGATCGCCGTGACGCCGATGCCGCTCGAACCGCCCTGGATCAGCAGGGTTTCGCCCTGCTGCAGGCGGCCGCGCTCGAACACGTTGCTCCAGACGGTGAAGAAGGTCTCGGGCAGCGAAGCCGCCTCGATGTCGCTCCAGCCCTTGGGCACCGGCAGGCACTGCGCCACGGGCGCCACGCACAGCTGCGCATAGCCGCCGCCGGCGATCAGCGCGCAGACGCGGTCGCCGATCGCGAAGCCCGCCTCGGCCAATGCCGCGGCATCGCCCGACACGATCTCGCCGGCCACTTCGAGGCCCGGCAGGTCGGAAGCGCCGGGCGGCACCGGATAGTGGCCCATGCGCTGCAGCACGTCGGGGCGGTTGACACCGCTGGCCGACACGCGGATCAGCAACTCGCCCGCGCCGGCGACGGGATCGGGACGATCCGTGACGCGCAGCACCTCGGGGGCGCCGTACGAAGCGATTTCAATGGCTTTCATGGTCTCCTGGCCTCCAGCCGCCCGTGCGACGGGCGCATTCAGCAATCGGAAAGGCAAAGGCGGCGCGCGACGCATGCCGCGGCCGCCATGGCCTTCTTACTCCTGCGACTCGCGCGGAGCCTGCGGCTGCTGCGATTCGCCGGCCGGAGCCTGGTCGTTGCGCGGCTGCTGCTGCTGGTCGTTGTTGAAGCGCGGAGCGCGCTCGCCACGGTCGCCGCCGCGGTCACCGCGATCGCCGCGATCACCACCACGGTCACCGCGGTCGCCACGGTCACGGCGCTCGCCACCACGGTCACCGCGGTCGCCACGGTCTTCGCGCGGCGGGCGCTCGCTGTATTCCATGCCGGCCGGACGCTCGGTCAGCGCCTTCATCGACAGCTTGACGCGACCCTTGTCGTCGGTCTCGAGGACCTTGACCTTCACGATCTGGCCTTCGCTCAGGTAGTCGGTCACCTTCTCGACGCGTTCGTGCGCGATCTGGCTGATGTGCAGCAGGCCGTCCTTGCCGGGCAGCAGGTTGATGAGCGCGCCGAAGTCCAGGATTTTGGTGACCGGGCCTTCGTAGATCTTGCCGATCTCGACCTCGGCCGTGATCTGCTCGATGCGCTTCTTGGCCTCTTCGGCCTTGGCCGGATCGGTCGACGCGATGGTGATGGTGCCGTCTTCGTCGATGTTGATCTGCGTGCCGGTTTCTTCCTGCAGGCCGCGGATGACCGCGCCGCCCTTGCCGATCACGTCGCGGATCTTCTCGGGGTTGATCTTCAGCGTGGTCAGGCGCGGCGCGAACTGCGACACGTCGGCCTTGGCCTCGCCCATCGCTTCCTGCATCTTGCCCAGGATGTGCATGCGCGCTTCCTTGGCCTGTGCCAGCGCGACCTGCATGATTTCCTTGGTGATGCCCTGGATCTTGATGTCCATCTGCAGGGCGGTGATGCCGTTGGTCGTGCCGGCCACCTTGAAGTCCATGTCGCCGAGGTGGTCCTCGTCGCCCAGGATGTCGGTCAGCACCGCGAAGCGGTTGTCTTCCTTGATCAGGCCCATGGCGATGCCGGCCACGTGGGCCTTCATCGGCACGCCGGCGTCCATCATCGAGAGGCAGCCGCCGCAGACCGAAGCCATCGACGAGGAGCCGTTCGACTCGGTGATTTCCGACACCACGCGCACGGTGTAGGGGAACTCTTCCTTGTTCGGCAGCACGGCGACGAGCGCGCGCTTGGCGAGGCGGCCATGGCCGACTTCGCGACGCTTGGTCGAGCCCATGCGGCCGACTTCACCGGTGGCGAAGGGAGGCATGTTGTAGTGGAACAGGAAGCGGTCCTCGAACTCACCGGCCAGCGCGTCGATGCGCTGCGCGTCGCGTTCGGTGCCCAGCGTGGTCACGACCAGCGCCTGGGTCTCGCCGCGCGTGAACAGCGCCGAGCCGTGGGTGCGCGGCAGCACCGAGTTGCGGATCTCGATCGGGCGCACGGTGCGCGTGTCGCGGCCGTCGATGCGCGGCTCGCCTTGCAGGATCTGGCTGCGCACGATGCGCGCCTCGATCGCGAACAGCAGGTCGCTGACCTTGCCCGCGTCGAATACGGCGCCTTCGGCCTTCAGGGCCTCGTAGACGCTGGCATTGGCTTCGCGCAGGGCCTGGGTGCGGGCCTGCTTGCTGCGGATCTGGTAGACGGCGCGCAGCTTCTCTTCGGCCAGGCCGTTGACCTTGGCGATGAAGTCCTCGTCCTTGGCTTCGGGCGCCCAGGTGCCTTCCTTGAGCCACAGCGGCTTGCCGGCTTCGCGCACCAGTTCGTGGATGGCGTTGATCGCCAGCTTGCCCTGCTCGTGGCCGAAGACCACGGCGCCGAGCATGATGTCTTCGGCCAGTTGCTGGGCTTCGGACTCGACCATCAGCACGGCGGCTTCGGTGCCGGCGACGACGAGGTCCATCTGCGAATCCTTGCGCGCGGTCTGGCCCGGGTTCAGCACGTACTGGCCGTTGATGTAGCCCACGCGCGCGGCGCCGATCGGGCCGTCGAACGGAATGCCCGAGACCGACAGGGCGGCGCTCACGGCGATCATCGCGGCGATGTCGGCGTCGACTTCGGGGTTCAACGACACGGTGTGGATCACCACGTGCACTTCGTTGAGGAAGCCCTCAGGGAACAGCGGACGGATCGGGCGGTCGATCAGGCGGCTGGTCAGGGTTTCGTGTTCGCTGGGCTTGGCTTCGCGCTTGAAGAAGCTGCCGGGGATCTTGCCGGCGGCATAGGTCTTCTCGATGTAGTCGACGGTCAGCGGGAAGAAGTCCTGGCCCGGCTTGGCGGTCTTGGAAGCGACCACGGTGGCCAGCACGACGGTGCCGTCGATGTCGACCAGCACGGCGCCCGTGGCCTGGCGGGCGATTTCGCCCGTTTCCATGACGACGGTCTTGTCGCCCCATTGGAAGGACTTGGTGACTTTGTTGAAGAGGCTCATGTTTGCTCCTGTTTTGGTAGCAGATCATCGAAGATCCGCACGGCTCGGAGGGCTTTTTCAGAACACGATGCCATTCCAGCGAAGCTCGATTCGAACTTCCCTGGAATGACACAGCTTCGCTCTGTAGGGCACCCCGAAAGTGGTTCGCGAAGTAAAAAACGCCTGAGCTAGCGGACTAACCCAGGCGTTTTTTCATGCGATTCGGCTTACTTGCGCAGGCCCAGCTTGGCGATCAGCGCGGTGTAACGGTCGGCGTCCTTGGACTTCAGGTAGTCGAGCAGCTTGCGACGGCGGCTCACCATGCGCAGCAGGCCGCGACGGCCGTGGTGGTCCTTGGCGTGCGTCTTGAAGTGGGGGGTGAGCTCGTTGATGCGGGCGGTCAGCAGTGCAACTTGCACTTCGGGGCTGCCGGTGTCGTTGGCGGCGCGGGCGTTGTCCTTGACGACTTCGGCCTTGATGGAGGCTGCGATCATTGGTTTTTCCTTTGTTCCGGTGGTGTTTGACTTGCGGTGGGTGCTGGAACTGCGCTCACCGTGCGCCTTGCGGCATGCAAAGCCTTGGGATTATACATCGGCCGTCCTGGACGCCCCTTCCCGGTGCCGCCCGTCGAGCGAGACCAGCGCCACCGCCCCCAGCACGCAGGCCGCGCCGGCGATCTGGGGCCAGCCCACCGGTTCGCCGAGCCACCAGGCCGCGAGGGCCAGTGCCGACACCGGCATCAGCGCCGTGAACAGCGCCGCCTCGGCACCGCTGAGCCGGGCCGCGCCCGCGTACCAGAGCAGGAAGCCCGCCACCGTCGGCACCAGCGCGTAGTAGGCCACACCGGCCAGCGCCGCGGCCGGCACGGGCTGCAGCCAGGCACGCTCCAGCAGCGCAGGCAACAGCGACAGCAGCAGCCCCAGCGCGGTCATCGCGCTCGACTGCGCGAGTGGCGGCAGCGGCACGCGCAGCCGCTTGTTGAGCAGGATGAACAGCGATTCGAAGGCCACCGCGCCCAGCACCAGCAGGTTGCCGAGCAGCGCGGCCGGCGTGCGGGCGCCGCCCTCCCCGCCCGGTCGCAGCGTGATCGCCAGCACGCCCAGGCTCGCGAGCACGATCCCGCCCAGCAGGTAGCGCCCGGGCCGCTCGCGCAGCGCGAGCACCGCCACCAGCGCGGCGATGGCCGGCAGGGTGCCGGCCACCACGCCCGCGTCGGCCGCCGGCGCCCAGCGCAGGCCCAGGATCAGCAGCACCGTGTAGCCCACGCTGCCCGCGGCCGCCTGACACAGCAGCAGCCAGGCATCGTGCCGGTCCGGGCGCGGCCAGCGCACGCGCATCCACCGCATCAGCACCAGGAACACCGGCAGCGCCAGCGCGAAGCGCAGCGCGGTCGCCGTGAACGGCGGCAGGCCGCTCGCGATCAGCTTGCTCGCGACCACCGTGCTGCCGACCGTGACCATCGCGAGCGCGCACAGCCACATCCCCTTGCTGCGTTCCGACATACCTATCGCCTTTCATTTGCAGAAAGCGCGAGCGTCTCCCGCCGGAGGCGCGGCGGTCTTGAACGAAATTGCAGGACCGGGTCAGGCGCCGTGCGCGGCCGCGTATGCGCCAGGCGTGAAGCCCAGGAAACGGACGAAAGCCCGCGTCATGTGGCTCTGGTCGGCGAAACCCGCACCGGCCGCGGCATCGGCCAGCGCCCGGCCCTGCGCGATCAGCCGGCGCGCGCGCGACAGCCGGCACTGCTGCAGCCAGGCATGCGGCGGCAGCCCGAAGGCGGCCGCGAAGCCGCGCAGCAGCTGCCAGCGGCTCAGGCCGGCCTCGTGCGCCAGCTCGGCCAGCGTGGGCGCGGTCACGCAGTCGTCGGCGATGCGTGCCCGCGCGCGCTCCAGCGCCACGGAAGCGATGCGAGGCACGGGCTCCGGCGCCAGCGCGCCCGGTGCATCGCGCAGCAGCTCGAGCACGCCCTGCTCGAGCGCCAGCGCATCGGCGCCCTCGGCCACGCCCGCGAACAGCCGTTCGACCCCGCGCCGCAGCGCCGGATCGTTGAGCACCGGCCGCGTCAGCTCGAGCCCGGGCGCGGCATCGGCCAGCAACGCGGGCGCCAGGTGCAGCATGCGCCAGGCGCGCGCCTCGCCGCGCAGCGCGACGCCGTCGTGCACCTCGCCGGGGTTGACCGTGATGACGTCCCCGCGCACCGCCTCGACCGCGCCGCGGCCGCTGGCCGAGCGCTGGCCGCCGCGGTCGATCACGCCGATGCCGTAGACGTCGTGCATATGGCGCGGAAAGCTGCGCGCCGATTCGGCCGCGATCGTCTGCAGGCCCGGCAGCGCCGAGCCGCGGATGCGCACGGCGTCGATGGGCGCGGGCCTCGGCGTCATTCAGCCCCGCTGCTTCGCGAGCCAGCCGCGCAGCCGCTCCACGCCCTGCACCAGCCGCTGCGGATCCTTCGAGGCGAAGCACCAGCGCAGCCAGCCCTGCCCCTCGGGCGCGAAGGCATTGCCGGGCGCGAGCCCGAGCCCGGCCTCGACCACCAGCCGCTTGGCCACCTCGAAGGAATCGTCGAAGCCATCGAGCCGGAAGAAGGCATACATGCCGCCCCTGGCCGGCGCCACCTGCACGCCCGGCACGGCCGCCAGCAGCGGCACCAGCGTGTCGCGGCAATGCTTGAGGTGCGCCACCACGCGCGGCGTGATCTCGGCCGTGTGCTCGATCGCCACCACCCCGGCGCGCTGGGTGAACACGCTCGCGCACGAGGTGTTGAACTCGATCAGCTTGCCGATGCCATCGACCAGCGCGGGCGGCAGCACCAGCCAGCCCAGGCGCCAGCCGGTCATCAGGAAGCTCTTCGAGAAGCTGTGCGTGACCACCAGCCGGTCGTCGGGCCGCGCGATGTCGAGGAAGCTCGGCGCGCAACCGTTGGCCGTGGGTTCGAAGTACAGGCGCTCGTAGACCTCGTCCGCGAGGATCCAGGTGCCGGTCTCGCGGCAATGGTCGAGCACGGCCTGCTGCTCCTCGCGCGTCATGGTCCAGCCGGTCGGGTTGTTCGGCGCGTTGACGATCAGCAGCTTGGTGGTCGACGTGACCGCCGCGCGCAGCGCCTGCAGGTCCAGCGTCCATTCGCCCTGCACCGGCACCAGCGGCACCGTGCGCACCGTCGCGCCGAGGATCGCGGGCTGTGCCGTGAGGTTGGGCCACACGGGCGTCACCGCGACCACCTCGTCGCCGGCATCGACCAGCGCCTGCACCGCGAGCATCAGCGCGCTCACGCCGCCCGAGGTGACGGCGATGCGCGAGGCATCGACCGCGGGATGCAGGCTGCTGGTGTAGCGCGCGATCGCCGCGCGCAGCTCGGGCAGGCCGAGGTTGTGGGCGTAGAAGGTCTCGCCGCGCTGCAGCGAATCGATCGCCGCCTGGCGGATGACTTCGGGCGTGACCTCGTCGCTCTCGCCGAACCAGAAGGCGAGCACGTCGCTGCGGCCGAGGCCGGCATTGGCGACTTCGCGGATCTTGGAGGCTTCGAGGTTGTGGATGGCTTGGCGCATGTCGTGTTCTTCTTTCGTTGTCGTCGTGTCTTCGCTTCGTGCCTTCAGGGCCGCTTCATCTTGCACGAAGTCGGCAGCTCCGCGCGCTCGGGGGCGATGGTCTTGATCACGCGAAAGCCGTAGCCCGATCCCTCGACGTCGAACTGCACGCCCGGTCGGCCCTGCTTGTCCATCACGCCGACCACGAGCTGCTGCTGGAACTGGTGGTCGGCCGCGCGCATGCGCCCGCGCTGGCCGTACAGCGTGACGTCGGCCTGCTCGAGCGCGCGCGCCACGGCCACCGTGTCGGTGCCGCCCGCGCGCTCGAGCGCCTGCGCCAGCGACTCGATCAGGAGCTGCATGCGCATATGCACGTAGTCATCGGCGGGCTTCGGAAAGCGCGTGCGGAAGGCGCGGTAGAAGGCCTCCGACTGCGACGTCTGCACGTTCGGCAGCCAGTCGGCCACCGCGATCACGCGGCCGATGCCGGCATCGCCGATGGCCGCGGGCGCGCCCAGCGCATTGCCGTAGAAGGTGTAGAAGGTGCCGTTGAAGCCGGCCTCGCGCGCGGCCTTCACGAGCAGCGTGAGGTCGTTGCCCCAGTTGCCAGTGACCACCGCCTGCGCGCTGCTCGCGATGATCTTGCTGGCGTAGGGCGCGAAGTCCTTCACCTTGCCCAGCGGATGCAGCTCGTCGCCGACGATCTCCACGTCGGGCCGCAGCACACCGAGCTGGCGCCGCGATTCGCGCAGCACCGCCTGGCCGAAGCTGTAGTCCTGCCCCAGCAGGTAGATGCGCTTGAGCGCCGCGTCGTCCTTCACCACGTCCATCAGCGCGGCCACGCGCATGTCGGCATGGGCGTCGAAGCGGAAGTGCCAGAAGCTGCAGCGCTCGTTGGTCAGCGAAGGCTCGACCGCCGCGTAGTTGAGGAACAGCATGCGCCGCTGCGGGTCGCGCTCGTTGTTCTTGTCGATCGCATCGATCAGCGCCGCCGCGGTGGCCGAGGAGTTGCCCTGCAGCACGATGCGCGCGCCGTCGTCGATCGCGGCGCGCAGCGCCGACAGCGCTTCCTCGTTCTGTCCCTTGCTGTCGTAGCGGTCGAGCTGCAGCGGCCGCGCGCCGCCCGGCAGCTTGATGCCGCCGCGCGCATTCACGCGCTCCACGGCCCACAGCAGGTTGCGGAACACCGCCTCGCCGGTGTTGGCGAACGGGCCGCTCATGCTCTCGATCAGCGCGAGGCGGATGGGTGCGGGCGGGGTCTGCGCGAGCGCCGCGAAGGGCCTCGCGCATAGCGACAGTGCCGCGAATTTCAAGGCCTGGCGGCGCTCGAAAAAGCTGGAATTCATTGACTTGAAACGCGCGCCGCTGGGCCTAGATGAGGTTTCAAGCGGCACTCAGGATTGAACGGCCGCGCAGTGTAAGGGACACACATTCCATGTCCCCATTGTGTTCATTCAGGAGTACTTCCATGTTTTTCGCACCCGCCCTCCGCGCCACCCGCTTCACCCCCCGCGCCCATGACCGCGCCTTCGAACGCTTCGTGAACGATGCCTTCGCCGGCACCGCGCGCCGCTCGCCGCTGGTCGAGCAGGACGACAAGAGCTGGACCCTGTCGCTCGACGTGCCCGGCTTCGCCCGCGAGGACCTGAGCATCGGCATCGAAGGCGCCGTGGTCCGCATCGAGAGCAAGGCCGACGCCAAGCGCCAGTTCAAGGCCGCCTACGAGCTGCCGCTGGACATCGACGCCGCTGCGAGCGAAGCCAAGCTCGAGAACGGCGTGCTGACCCTGAAGCTCGCCAAGGTGGTGCCGGTCAGCCAGGTCTCGCAACTGCAGATCAACTGATCCAGGCAACCGGGCCAAACGCAACCGGCCTGCGAAAAAGCCCGCGCGGCGACGAGCCGCGCGGGCTTTTTCATGGGCGCTCTCAGGCGGTGGCGGGCAGGTCCGCCGACAGCGAGGCCATCGGCCAGCGCGGCTTCACGTCGAAGGCATAGCGCTCGGTGGGCTGCGACAGCCCCGACTGCAGCCGCATCGCCGCGGCCATCGCGATCATCGCGCCGTTGTCGGTGCACAGGTGCAGCTCGGGGTAGTGCACGCGCACGCCGCGCTTGGCGCAGGCCGCATTCAACTGCTCGCGCAGCATGCGGTTCGCGCCCACGCCGCCGGCCACCACCAGCCGCTTGAGACCGGCCTGGTCGAGCGCGGCCAGCGATTTCTTCAGCAGCACCTCGACGATCGCTGCCTGCGTGGAGGCCGCGAGGTCGGGCTTGCGCGCCTCGAGCGCGTCGCCGAGCTTCCTGGCCTGTGTGAGCACGGCCGTCTTGAGGCCGGCGAAGGAGAAGTCGAGGTCGCCGCTGTGCAGCAGCGGGCGCGGCAGCTTGAAGGCCGCCGGGTCGCCGCCCTCGGCCAATTTGGCGAGCCAGGGGCCGCCGGGGTACGGCAGGCCCATGAGCTTGGCGCTCTTGTCGAAGGCCTCGCCGGCCGCGTCGTCGATGGTTTCGCCGAGCAGCTCGTAGCGGCCCACGCCGTCCACGCGCATGAGCTGGGTGTGGCCGCCCGAGACCAGCAGCGCCACGAAAGGGAACTCGGGCGGGTCGGCGCTCAGGAACGGCGACAGCAGGTGGCCCTCGAGGTGGTGCACGCCCAGCACCGGCTTGCCGAGTGCCGCGCCCAGCGCGCAGGCCACGCCCGCGCCCACGAGCAGCGCGCCCGCGAGGCCGGGGCCGCGCGTGTAGGCGACCACGTCGACCTCGGCCAGCGTGCGCCCGGCCTCGGCCATCACGGCATCGGTCAGCGGCAGCACGCGGCGGATGTGGTCGCGGCTCGCGAGCTCGGGCACCACGCCGCCATAGGCCTGGTGCATCGCGATCTGGCTGTGCAGCGCATGCGAGCGCAGCACCGGCAGCGCGTCGCCATGCGACTCGACCAGCGCCACGCCGGTCTCGTCGCAGGAGGATTCGATTCCTAGAAGCAGCATGGCCGCGAGTGTAGGCGGCGGGCGATAGGGGCTGCTGGCGCGGGGGTACGGCACGGATGTTGCTGCTCGTCCGGCACCCCATGAAATCCGGACTGCACTTCCTGATCGCCGCGCGGCGCAGCGAGATCGACGCGCTCGAGCAGCTCGCGCGCACCAGCGAGCTGGTCGGCGCCGTGGGCCGGCTCGTGCATGCGCTGCAGCGCGAGCGCGGCCTGTCGAACGTCTTCCTGGCCTCGCGCGGCACGCGCTTCGGCGACCAGCGCGATCCGCAGATCGCCGAGTGCGTGGCGCTCGAGCAGGCGGTGCGGCTGGGCTTCGACCGGCTCGAGGCCGAGGCGCAAGGCCGCGCGGGCGACGGCAACCACACGCGGCTGTTCAGCCGCATCGCCTGGGTGCTGCCGGGCCTCGATGGCCTGCCGGCCCTGCGCCGGCGCATCGCCGCGCTCGAACTGCAGCCCGCGCAGGCCACCGCGGCCTTCGCCAAGCTGGTCGCGGGGCTGCTGTCGGTGGTGTTCGAGGCCGCCGACGGCGCCACCGACCCCGAGATCTCGCGCCTGCTGGTGGCGCTGTTCAACTTCATGCAGGGCAAGGAGTTCGCGGGCCAGGAGCGCGCCCTCGGCGCCGCCGCCCTCGCCACGGGCCGCGTCGACGACGCCCAGCGGGCCCAGTGGCTGCACCTGGTCGAGTCGCAGGAGCGCTGCTTCCAGGTCTTCACCGAGTTCTCCAATCCCGCGCTGCTCGCGCTGTGGCGCCAGAGCCAGAGCGACAGCACGCTGGCCGGGCTCGAGCGCATGCGCCGCATCGGCACCGTGCATCCGGGCGCGGCGCCCGCGGGCGGCCTGCCCGACCCGCGGCTGAGCCAGGCCTGGTTCGACTGCTGCAGCGCGCGCATCGACGCCATGCGCACCGTCGAAGACCAGTTGGCCGATGACCTGCGGCTGCAGTGCGGCCACAAGACCGAACAGGCGCGGCGCGAGCTCGAGGACTACCGGCGCCTGCTCGACACCCTGGCGCCGCGCGACGACGGCGAGCGCTTCTTCGACGACGTGCTGGCGCCGGTGCCGGCCGCCGCGCGTACGGCCGCGCCCGAGGCCGCCACGCTCTATGGCCGCACGCTCGAGCGCTCGGTGCTCGACATGGTGCAGGCCCAGTCGCGCCGGCTGCAGGCCATGGGCGACGAACTCGAGACCGTGCGCGCTTCGCTCAACGAGCGCAAGCTGGTCGAGCGCGCCAAGGGCCTGTTGATGGCGCACCGCCGGATGAGCGAGGAAGAGGCGCACAAGATGCTGCGCCAGACCGCGATGAACCAGAACCGCCGGCTGGTCGACGTGGCCGAGTCGGTGCTCGCGATGGCCGACTACCTGCCACGCTGATCGGTCCGCTCTGGTGCAGCGCACAACAACCGTGCCTGCCGACGCGCTGGCCGCCCTTCCCCACCGAATCGAAGGCCCGGGCGCACCCATACGGCGCATCGAGCTAGCAAAGCCATAGCAAAACCAGGCGCGGCGAGGCTGGCACGCGCTTTGCTCAAGACAGTGCATGAGGCCTTCGGGCCTCCAGGCAGAGGGCCCCCAATGGCGGGGGCCGTCCACCGACCCGGACAAAGGCGTCCTTATCCCGCGGGGCTGGCTCGTTTGCGAGCAGCCCCCTGCGGTGGTGAGGACGCCTTTTCGTTTTTGTCTTCCGCCTTTCTCTTCGCAGGAGTCCGCCCCATGTCCGATCCGCTGCAAACCAAACTGAGCCGGCGCCGCGTGCTGCAGGCCGCCGCCATCGGCGCCGTCGGGATCGATCCCGCGCTGCGCGCCGCCGTCTGGGCCCAGGGCTCCGACAAGCCCGAGAAGGAGGAGGTCAAGATCGGCTTCATCCCGCTGACCGACTGCGCCAGCGTGGTGATGGCCTCGGTGCTGGGCATCGACAAGAAGTACGGCGTGAAGATCGTGCCGAGCAAGGAGGCGAGCTGGGCCGGCGTGCGCGACAAGCTGGCCAACGGCGACCTCGACATGGCCCACGTGCTCTACGGCCTGGTCTACGGCATGCACCTGGGCCTGAGCGGCCCGAAGAAGGACATGGCCGTGCTCATGACCCTCAACAACAACGGCCAGGCGATCACGCTGTCGAAGAAGCTGGCCGACAAGGGCGCGGTCGACGCGGCCTCGCTCGCCAAGCTGATCGCCAGCGAGAAGCGCGAATACACCTTCGCCCAGACCTTCCCGACCGGCACCCACGCGATGTGGCTCTACTACTGGCTCGCCTCGGCCGGCATCGACCCGTTCAAGGACGTCAAAAACATCACCGTGCCGCCGCCGCAGATGGTGGCCAACATGCGCGTGGGCAACATGGACGGCTACTGCGTGGGCGAGCCCTGGGGCCAGCGCGCGATCATGGACGGCATCGGCATCACGGCCATCACCACGCAGGACATCTGGAAGGACCATCCCGAGAAGGTGCTCGGCACCACGGCCGAGTTCGCGAAGAAGTATCCGAACACCGCGCGCGCCGTGACCGCCGCCGTGCTCGAGGCCGGCAAGTGGATCGACACCGGCCTGCAGAACAAGAACAAGATGGCCGAGACCATCGCCGACAAGAGCTACGTCAACACCAGCGTGGACGCGATCAACCAGCGCATCCTGGGCCGCTACGTCAACGGCCTGGGCAAGAGCTGGGACGACCCCAACCACATGAAGTTCTACAACGGCGGCGCGGTCAGCTTCCCCTACCTGTCGGACGGCATGTGGTTCCTCACGCAGCACAAGCGCTGGGGCCTGCTCAAGGAGCATCCCGACTACCTCAAGGTGGCGACCGAGATCAACCGCATCGACATCTACAAGCAGGCCGCCGCCGCCACGCAGACGCCGGTGCCCAAGGACCCGATGCGCAGCAGCAAGCTGTTCGACGGTTCGGTCTGGGACGGCAAGGACCCGAAGAAGTACGCCGAGTCCTTCAAGCTTCATGCATAGGGAGAACACCATGGTCAGCGCAGTCTTCCATTCGCCGCTCGAGGCGGTCGCCGCGCCGTCGGCCCCGGCCAGTGCGGCCAAGCCGGTCGCCGCCGCCGCGGCACCCGTTCGCCCCGTGCGCGAGACGCGGGCGCGCACCCCGCTCGACCTGCGCGCCTTCTGGATGCGCGTGCTGCCGCCGCTCGCGGGCTTCGGCCTGCTGCTGCTGGTGTGGGAGATCGTGGCCATGCGCAGCACCACCGGCTTTCCCTCGCCGCTGGCGGTCTGGCAGCAGGCGCTCACGGTGTTCAGCGATCCCTTCTACAGCAAGGGCCCCAACGACCAGGGCGTGGGCTGGAACGTGCTGTCCTCGCTGCAGCGCGTGGCGCTGGGCTTCGGCCTCGCGGCGCTGGTCGGCATTCCGGCCGGCTTCGCGATCGGGCGCTTCGAGTTCCTTGCGCGCATGTTCAATCCGCTGATCAGCCTGCTGCGCCCGGTCTCGCCGCTGGCCTGGCTGCCGATCGGCCTCTTGGTGTTCAAGGGCGCCAACCCGGCCGCGATCTGGACCATCTTCATCTGCTCGATCTGGCCGATGGTGATCAACACCGCCGTGGGCGTGCAGCGCGTGCCGAGCGACTACATGAACGTGGCCAAGGTGCTGAACCTCAGCGAATGGAAGATCCTCACCAAGATCCTGTTCCCGGCCGTGCTGCCCTACATGCTGACCGGCGTGCGGCTGGCCGTGGGCACCGCCTGGCTGGTGATCGTGGCGGCCGAGATGCTGACCGGCGGCGTGGGCATCGGCTTCTGGGTCTGGGACGAGTGGAACAACCTCAACGTCGCCAACATCATCATCGCGATCTTCGTGATCGGCATCGTCGGCCTGGTGCTCGAGTTCGCGCTGATCAAGCTCGCGACGGCCTTCACGTTCGAAGAGGTGAAATCATGATCGATGAATCGAAGTACATCGAGATCCACGGCGTCGAGCAAGCCTTCAAGACGCCCAAGGGCCGCTTCGTCGCACTGCGCGACGTCCACCTCGGTGTCGCCAAGGGCGAGTTCATCACGCTGATCGGCCACTCGGGCTGCGGCAAGTCCACGCTGCTGAACCTGATCGCCGGCCTCACCACGCCCACCGCGGGCGCGCTGCTGTGCGCCAACAAGGAGATCAAGGGCCCGGGACCCGAGCGCGCCGTGGTGTTCCAGAACCATTCGCTGCTGCCCTGGCTCACCTGCTTCGAGAACGTCTACCTCGCAGTCGAGCGCGTGTTCGCCGCCACCGAGAACAAGGCGCAGCTGCGCGCGCGCACCGACGCGGCGCTGGCGCTGGTCGGCCTCACGCCCGCGGCGCAGAAGCGTCCCGGCGAGATCTCGGGCGGCATGAAGCAGCGCGTGGGCATCGCGCGCGCGCTGTCGATGGAACCCAAGGTGCTGCTGATGGACGAGCCCTTCGGCGCGCTCGACGCCCTCACGCGCGCCAAGCTGCAGGACGAGCTGCTGGCGATCGTGCAGAAGACCCGCAGCACGGTCGTGATGGTCACGCACGACGTGGACGAGGCCGTGCTGCTGAGCGACCGCATCGTGATGCTGACCAACGGCCCGGCCGCCACCATCGGCGAGGTGCTCACGGTCGACATCCCGCGCCCGCGCAACCGCGTCGAGCTCGCGGAGGACCCGGCCTACGTGCATGCGCGCAAGGCCGTGATCGACTTTCTCTACACGCGACAAGGGCACGTGGAGAAGGCCGCGGCATGACTCGGGCGCGCGCCGGGCCGCCCGGCGCATGGGTGCGCACCAGCGCCTCGCCCGCTCGATATCCGCTCGGTCGCAGAAAGGCAGGGCCCCATGAAGAAGATGAAACTCGTGCTGATCGGCAACGGCATGGCCGGCGTGCGCACGCTCGAGGAGCTGCTGAAGATCGCGCCCGGCCTCTACGACATCACGGTGTTCGGCGCCGAGCCGCATCCCAACTACAACCGCATCATGCTGTCGCCGGTGCTCGCGGGCGAGCAGACGCTCGACGAGATCGTGCTCAACGGCTGGGACTGGTACCGCGACCACGGCATCGCGGTGCATGCCGGGAAGAAGGTGGTCGAGGTCGACCGCGTGAAGCGCATCGTGCGCGCCGACGACGGCACCGAGGCCGCCTACGACCGCCTGCTGGTCTGCACCGGCTCCACCCCCTTCATGCTGCCGGTGCCCGGCAAGGAGCTCGAGGGCGTGATCGCCTACCGCGACATCGCCGACACCGACTGCATGATCGAGACCGCGCGCACGCACCGCCATGCGGTGGTGATCGGCGGCGGCCTGCTGGGCCTCGAGGCCGCCAACGGCCTGATGCGGCGCGGCATGGAGGTGACCGTGGTGCACGTCATGCCCTGGCTCATGGAACGCCAGCTCGACGAGGCCGCGGCCCGGCTGCTGCAGCAGTCGCTCGAGGAACGCGGCCTCAAGTTCAGGATGGGCGCGCAGACGCAGGAACTGGTCGGCGGCGAGCAGGGCCGCGTCACCGCGATCCGCTTCAAGGACGGCAGCGAGGTCCGGGCCGACCTGGTCGTGATGGCCGTGGGCATCCGCCCCAACGTCGAGCTGGCCGAGCGCATGCGGCTGCACTGCCACCGCGGCATCGTGGTCACCGACACCCTGCAGACCGTGACCGACGCGCGCATCTACGCGGTCGGCGAATGCGCGGCGCACCGCGGCATCGCCTACGGCCTGGTGGCGCCGCTGTTCGAGCAGGCCAAGGTGGCGGCCAACCACCTCGCGCAGTTCGGCATCGGCCGCTACCAGGGCTCGCTGACCTCGACCAAGCTCAAGGTCACGGGCATCGACCTGTTCAGCGCGGGCGAGTTCATGGGCGGCGAAGGCACCGAGGAGATCGTGCTGAGCGATCCCTTCGGCGGCGTCTACAAGAAGCTGGTGCTCAAGGACGACAAGCTGGTGGGCGCCTGCCTCTACGGCGACACGGTGGACGGCAGCTGGTACTACGCGCTGGTGCGCGAGGGGCGCAGCGTGCAGGAGATCCGCGATCGGCTGATGTTCGGTGAAGCCCTGGCCGGCGATGCCGGTGGCGAGGGCGAACCCAAGGCGGCCGCATGACCGACACCCGCTCCACCTGCCCCTACTGCGGCGTCGGCTGCGGCGTGATCATCGAGTCCGAAGGCGCGCAGATCACGGGCGTGCGCGGCGACCCGGACCATCCGGCCAACTTCGGCCGCCTCTGCACCAAGGGCTCGACCCTGCACCTGACGGCCAGCGCGCCGATCACGCGCCAGACGCGGCTGCTGCGCCCGATGCAGCGCGCGCGCCGCGGCGAGGCACCGCAGCCGCTGGACTGGGACGCGGCGCTCGACCAGGCGGCCGGCCGCTTCGCCGGCATCGTGCAGGCGCACGGCCCCGATGCGGTCGGCTTCTACGTCTCGGGCCAGTTGCTCACCGAGGACTACTACGTCTTCAACAAGCTCGCCAAGGGCCTGGTCGGCACCAACAACATCGACACCAACTCGCGCCTGTGCATGAGCAGCGCGGTGGCCGGCTACAAGCAGACGCTGGGCGCCGACGCGCCGCCGGCCTGCTACGACGACCTGCGGCATGCGCAGTGCCTGTTCATCGTCGGCAGCAACACGGCCTGGGCCCATCCGATCCTGTTCAGGCGCATCGAGGACGCGAAGGCCGCCAACCCGGCGCTGAAGATCGTGGTGGCCGACCCGCGCCGCACCGACACGGTGGAGATCTCCGACCTGTTCCTGCCGCTGCAGCCGGGCACCGACGTGATGCTGTTCAACGGCATGCTGCACCTGATGCTGCGCGAAGGCTGGATCGACGCCGACTACATCGCGGCCCACACCAGCGGCTTCGAGGCGCTGAAGGCCACGGTGGGCGACTGCACGCCCGAGACGGTGGCACGGGTCTGCGGCCTCTCCACCGAGCAGTTGTTCGAGACGGCCCGGCTGTTCGCCACCTCGCCGGCCACGCTGAGCCTGTACTGCCAGGGCCTCAACCAGTCCTCGAGCGGCACCGCGAAGAACGCCGCGCTGATCAACCTGCACCTGGCCACGGGCCAGATCGGGCGCGCGGGCGCGGGGCCGTTCTCGCTCACCGGCCAGCCCAATGCGATGGGCGGGCGCGAGGTCGGCGGCCTCGCGAACCTGCTGAGCGCGCACCGCGACCTCGCGAACCCCGCGCACCGCGCCGAAGTGGCGGCGCTCTGGGGCGTGCCCTCGGTGCCCGCGCGGCCCGGCAAGACCGCGGTCGAGATGTTCCAGGCCGCGGCCGACGGCGAGATCCGCGCGCTGTGGATCGCCTGCACCAACCCGGCCCAGTCGATGCCCGACCAGGCCACGGTGCGCCGCGCGCTCGAGCGCGCCGAGTTCGTGGTGGTGCAGGAAGCCTTCGCCACCACCGCCACCTGCGCCTACGCCGACCTGCTGCTGCCGGCCACCACCTGGGGCGAGAAGGAAGGCACGGTCACCAACAGCGAACGCCGCATCTCGCGCGTGCGCCCCGCCGTGCCGCCGGCCGGCGAGGCGCGGCACGACTGGACGATCGCGGCCGAATTCGCGCGCCGGCTCGAGGCCCGGCTGGGCCGCGCGGCCACGCTGTTCCCCTACGGGAACGCCGAATCGGTCTGGAACGAGCACCGCGAATCGACGCGCGGGCGCGACCTCGACATCACCGGCCTGAGCTGGGCGCTGCTCGAGCACGCCGGTCCGCAGCAATGGCCGCTGCGCGAGGGCGAGACGGCCGGCCGCGCGCGGCTCTACGAGGACGGCGTGTTCCCCACGCCCGACGGCCGCGCGCGCTTCGCCGACACCGTCTACCGCCCGCTGGCCGAGCCGCGCGAGCCGCGCTGGCCGTTCTCGCTCAACACCGGCCGGCTGCGCGACCAGTGGCACGGCATGAGCCGCACCGGCAACGTCGGCCGGCTGTTCGGCCACGTGGCCGAGCCCGCGGTGCAGATGAACCCGCAGGACATGGCGCGGCGCGCGCTGCGCGAGGGCGACCTGGTGCAGCTGAGCGCCAGGCGTGGCTCGATCCTGCTGCCCGCGCGCGCCAGCGAGGAGATCCCGCCCGACCAGGCCTTCGTCGCGATGCACTGGGGCGGCGAGTATCTGGGCGGCTCGTCCTCCACCGGCACGCCGCTCGCGGGCATCAATGCCGTCACCACGCCGGCGTACTGCCCCGTCTCGAAGCAGCCCGAGCTCAAGCACGTGCCGGTCCAGATCCTCAAGGCCGAGCTGCCCTGGTCGCTGCTGGCCATGGCCTGGCTGCCCGACGACGACGCGCTGGCCGCGCGCCGCGCGCTGCAGGCGCTGATGGCGGCCTTCCCGTTCGCGGCCTGCGTGCCCTTCTCGGGCGCCGACGGCAGCCGCGGCGGCCTGCTGTTCCGCGCCGCCGCCCACGAGGCGCCCGACGACGCCCTGCTCTCGCGCATCGAGGGCCTGCTGGGCCTGCAGGCGCCCGACACCCTGCGCTATGCCGACCGCCGCCGCGGCCAGCGCCGCGCGGCGCGGCTGGCGCGCCGGGCCGACGGCGCGCGGCTCGAGGCCTTCCTGCTGGGCGGCGACACCAGCGCCGAGGCCTGGATCGCCACCGTGCTGCGCGAGGAGCTGCCGGCACAGGACTACGGCCGGCTGCTGCTGTCGCCCGGCGCGCGCGCGCCGGTGGCGGTGCAGTCGCGCGGCAAGCCGGTCTGCACCTGCTTCAACGTGACCGACCTCGCGATCGAGCGCCAGCTGCGGCGCTGCGACGGCTCGCCCGCGGAACGGCTGGCAGCCCTGCAGGGGGCGCTGAAATGCGGCACCAACTGCGGTTCGTGCATTCCCGAACTCAAGCGGCGGGTGCGCTCGACGCCGGTGGAGGCGCTGGCGTGAGCCGTTGCGGCCCATTTCCCTCCAGCCAGACCAGGCATAAGCGAACTCTCATTCCGGCATAAGCCTTGCGGGACAATCCGCCTACCCATGGGAATCAGCCACTACATCAAGGAAATCGGCCGGGGCGCGCGCGGCGCCCGGCCGCTGTCGCGCGAACAGGCCTGCGACCTGTTCGGTCAGGTGCTCGACGGCACCGTCACCGACCTCGAGATCGGCGGCTTCTGCCTCGCGATGCGCATCAAGGGCGAAACGCCCGAGGAGATGGCCGGCTTCCTCGATGCCACGCATGCGCGGCTGGCGCGCTTTCCCGCCACTGAACGCCCGCTGGTCGTGCTGCCCAGCTACAACGGCGCGCGCAAGCTGCCGGTGCTCACGCCGCTGCTGGCGCTGCTGCTGGCGCGCGAGGGCCTGCCGGTGCTGGTGCACGGCAGCGCCACCGAGACCGCGCGCGTGCTGGCCTCCAACGTGCTCGAGGCGCTGGGCATCGCGCCGCTGACCGCGGTGCGCGAAATCGCCGCCGGCGAGGCCGTCTTCGCCGCCACCGAGCTGATGAGCCCGGGCCTCAAGCGGCTGCTCGACGTGCGCCGCGTGGTTGGCCTGCGCAACCCGGGCCACAGCGTGGTCAAGCTGATGCAGCCGGGCGCCGGCGCCTGCGTGGTGGTCGGCAGCTATACCCATCCCGAGTACGCGCGCGTCATGGCCGACACCTTCGAGCTCACCGGCATGACGGCGCTGCTGTCGCGCGGCCTCGAGGGCGAGGTGGTGTCGGACCCGCGCCGCACCGCCCAGATCGACGGCTTCGTGCGCGGCGTGCGCACCGAGCTGCAGGCCCAGCAGCCCGGCACCGACCCCGAGGTGCCCGGCCTGCCGAAGGACATCGACGTCGCGACCACGGCCGACTACACGCGCCGCGTGCTGGCGGGCGAGCTCCCCGTGCCCGCAGCGATCACTACGCAGGTCCGGTACATCACGCAACTGGCATCCCACGCATGACAACCAACGCCCCCACCCCCTCCCTCATCGCCGGCCGCTGCACGCTGGTGGGCGCCGGCCCGGGCGACCCCGAGCTGCTGACCATCAAGGCCGTGAAGGCGATCCAGGCCGCCACGGTGCTGCTGGTCGACGACCTCGTGAACGACGCCATCGTGCAGGCCCATGCCCGGCCCGACGCGCGCATCGTGCACGTGGGCAAGCGCGGCGGCTGCAAGAGCACGCCGCAGGCCTTCATCGAGCGACTGATGATCACCGCGGTGCGCGAGGGCGAGACGGTGGTGCGGCTCAAGGGCGGCGATCCCTTCATCTTCGGCCGCGGCGGCGAGGAGGTCGAGCACCTGCGCGAGGCCGGCATCGACTGCGCGGTGGTCAACGGCATCACGGCCGGCCTCGCGGCCGTCACCGCGCTGGGCGTGCCGCTCACGCACCGCGACCATGCGCAGGGCGTGGTGTTCGTCACCGGCCATGCAAAGACGGGCGCCGGCGCCGCCGACGACCCGACCGACTGGCGCACGCTGGCCGCGACCGCGCATGCAGCGCGGCTCACGCTGGTGATCTACATGGGCGTGTCGGGCGCGGCCCGTATCGAGCGCGAGCTGCTGCACGGCCTGCCGGCCGGCACGCCGGTGGCCGTGATCCAGCATGCGAGCCTGCCGCAGCAGCGCCACATCGCGACCACGCTGGGCCGGCTGCAGCGCGGCATCGCCGAGGCCGGCCTCGCGAGCCCGGCCGTGATCGTGGTGGGCGACGTGCTGCGCGGCCTGGCCGCCGCCGGCCTGCCCGCGGACGCGGACCGCTTCGGCACCTGATCGCGGCACGCGCCGTACGCCCTAAGGCGTAGCGGCGAACCAGGCGGCACGCGCGCCCGAGCGCGTGGCATGGATCGTGCTCGGCCACGGGCAATGAATGCCGTCGCCACGCCCGTCCCCGCCGCCATCGAGATCGTCGCGCTGAGCAAGCGCTACGCCCCTGGCACCCCGGCCGCCGTCGACCGGATCGACCTGCGCATCGCCAGCGGCAGCTACTGCTGCCTGCTCGGCCCCTCGGGCTGCGGCAAGAGCACCACGCTGCGCATGATCGCGGGCCACGAGTCGGTGACCAGCGGCGACATCCTGCTCGACAACCGCAACATCACCGACCTGCCGGCCGCCGCGCGCGGCACGGCGATGATGTTCCAGAGCTTCGCGCTGTTCCCGCACCTGTCGGCCACCGACAATGTGGCCTTCAGCCTCAAGATGAAGGGCGTAGGCAAGGCCGAGCGCCAGCAGCGCGCCAATGCGCTGCTCGAGCGCGTCGCGATGGGCCACCTGGCCGCGCGCAAGCCCGGCGAGCTCTCGGGCGGCCAGCAGCAGCGCGTGGCGCTGGCGCGCGCGCTGATCACCGAGCCGCGCGTGCTGCTGCTCGACGAGCCGCTGTCGGCGCTCGACCCCTTCCTGCGCATCCAGATGCGCGCCGAGCTGCGGCGCTGGCAGAAGGAGCTGGGCCTGACCTTCGTGCACGTCACGCACTCGCAGGAAGAGGCGATGGCGCTGGCCGACACCATGGTGGTGATGAACCACGGCGTGATCGAGCAGGTCGGTTCGCCGCACGCGGTCTACAACCATCCGGCCAGCGAATTCGTGGCGCGCTTCATGGGCGGCCACAACGTGCTCGACACGCCCGCCGGCCCGATCGCGGTGCGCAACGACCGCATGCGGATCGCGCCGGCCGCCGAGACGGCGGAGGGCCTCGCCGCCACCGTCACCGACGTCGAATACCAGGGCACCTACGTGCTGCTGGGCCTCGCGCTCGACGCGGCCGCGCCCGGGCGCGCAAACGTCTCGGTGCAGCTCGGCGAGGCCGCGTTCCTCGCGCAGCCCCATGCGCTCGGCGAGGCCGTGCGGCTGTCGTGGGCCGAAGCCGATGCGCGCGCGCTCGGGCCGGGCGCCAAGCCGCCGGGCGAGCGCGCGCCACAGCCCGCCGCCGCGCTGCGCGACGACACGGCCGCGCTCGCGATGACGCTCTGAGCCCTCTTTCCTTTCCTCCCTTCCGCGTTCCTCCCCTTTCTTTCAGGAGACTCAGCATGACCGACATCATCGACCCGACCCTCGGACTCAAGCGCCGCACGCTGCTGCAAGGCACGGCCGGCATCCTGGCCACGGGCATCGCGCCCTTCGTGCATGCGCAGGACAAGGTGGTGCTGCGCTACCTCGGCACGGCCGTGAACCAGGACAAGGCGATCGCCGAGAAGTTCAAGGCCGACACCGGCATCGAGATCCAGTACGTGGCCGTGACCACCGACGACGTGACCAAGCGCGCGGTGACGGCGCCCAACAGCTTCGACCTGATCGACACCGAGTTCTTCTCGCTCAAGAAGATCGTGCCGACCGGCAACCTCAAGGGCATCGACAGCAAGCGCGTGAAGAACGCCGACAAGATCACCTCGCTGTTCACCAAGGGCGAGGTCGCGGGCAAGAAGGTCGGCGACCAGGGCACGGCACCCGTGAAGGTGATCTATCTCGAGGGCGAGAAGAGCAAGGCCTTCGCCAAGTCGGCCACGCAGTTCATGTCGCTGATCCCGACCACCTACAACGCCGACACGCTGGGCATCCGCCCCGACCTCATCAAGCGCCCGATCGGCTCCTGGGCCGAGCTGCTGAACCCCGAGTTCAAGGGCAAGACCGCGATCCTCAACATCCCCTCGATCGGCATCATGGACGCGGCGATGGTGGTGGAGGCCAAGGGCATCCACAAGTACGCCGACAAGGGCAACATGACCAAGGCCGAGATCGACCTCACGATCAAGACCTTGATCGAGGCCAAGAAGGCCGGCCAGTTCCGCGCGCTGTGGAAGGACTTCAACGAGTCGGTGAACCTGATGGCCTCGGGCGAGGTCGTGATCCAGTCGATGTGGTCGCCGGCCGTGACGGCCGTGCGCAGCAAGGGCATCGACTGCACCTTCCAGCCGCTCAAGGAAGGCTATCGCGCCTGGGCCTCGGGCTTCGGCCTGCCGGCCACTCTGTCGGGCAAGAAGCTCGACGCGGCCTACGAGTTCATCAACTGGTTCCTCGACGGCTGGGCCGGCGCCTACCTCAACCGCCAGGGCTACTACAGCGCGGTGCTCGACACGGCCAAGGCCAAGATGGAGGCCTACGAGTGGGCCTACTGGATGGAGGGCAAGCCCGCGGCGCAGGACATCAAGAGCCCGCAGGGCGACGTGATCGCCAAGGCCGGCGCGGTGCGCGACGGCGGCAGCTACGAGCAGCGCATGGGCGGCATCGCCTGCTGGAACGCGGTGATGGACGAGAACGAGTACATGGTCCGCAAGTGGAACGAGTTCGTCGCGGCCTGATCCCGTGAGTGCGCCCACCGCCCGCGCGAACGCCGCCACCGAGCCCCTGCATGCCGTGAAGGCGTGGTGGCAGGCGGCGCCGTTTGCGCTGGTGTTCCTGCTGTTCTTCCTGGTTCCGCTGGCGCTGGTGGCGATGGTGAGCCTGTGGAACTTCAACGAGTACGAGCTGATCCCGGCGTTCACGCTGCGCAACTACCTGAGCCTGTTCGAGGGCTGTTCGCGGCTGACCGACAACGGTGACCTCTGCGTGACGCTCAATACCTACCTGAGCACCTTCAAGTTCTGCCTGCTGGTCTGGGGCATCACGCTGCTGATCGGCTTCTCGGTGGCCTACTTCCTGGCCTTCCACGTGCGCTCGTCGACGATGCAGACAGTGCTGTTCGTGCTGTGCACGGTCCCGTTCTGGACCTCGAACGTGATCCGCATGATCTCGTGGGTGCCGCTGCTGGGCCGTAACGGGCTGGTGAACCAGGCGCTGATGGGCCTGGGGCTGGTGCAGCAGCCGGTGGAGTGGCTGCTGTTCTCCGACTTCTCGGTGGTGCTGGCCTTCGTGCACCTCTACACGATGTTCATGATCGTGCCGATCTTCAACAGCATGATGCGCATCGACCGCTCGCTGCTCGAGGCCGCGAACGACGCGGGCGCCTCGGGCTGGCAGACGCTGTGGAACGTGGTGGTGCCGCTGTCGCGCACGGGCATCCTGATCGGCTCGATCTTCGTCATCACGATCGTGATGGGCGACTTCGTGACCATCGGGGTGATGGGCGGCCAGCAGATCGCCTCGATCGGCAAGATCATCCAGGTGCAGACCTCGTACCTGCAGTTCCCGCTGGCGGCGGCCAACGCGATGATCCTGCTGGCCGTGGTGCTGATGATCATCTGGGGGCTGACGCGGCTGGTGGACATACGCAAGGAGCTCTAGTGCTTTTGCGTTGCCTGCCTCGATTCGAAGTTCGACCTGCGGGGCGCGCTCGCGCCGACGGGGTGCTCTGCTCCGCGAATGTCCCCCGGCCTTCGGCCTCCTCCTTGATTTCGCTGCGCAGAGCACCCCATCGACGCGAGCGAGGCGCAGCGGTGATGACGGGCCGGGCACCACCGGCCTGCCCAGATGCACGGGGTACCGGGTACTCCCCGCAGCGAAATCAAGGAGGAGCCCGAAGGGCGGGGGACATTCGCGGAGGGGAGTACCCGGTGCCCCGTGCATCCGCCCCGAAAAAGGACATGCCATGACCGACCACATCCGAGAGAAACGCAACAAGGGCTTCTGGCCCCTGGCCACCGTCTTCGCCCTCTTCGTGCTGTTCCTCTACGGCCCGATGATCACGATCTTCGTGCTGAGCTTCCAGGGCCCCGAAGGCGGCCTGACCTTCCCGCTGCGGGGCGTCTCGCTGCACTGGTTCCACAAGCTCGCCGAGGGCCTGGGCACGGTCGACATCGGCGCCGCGTTCCGGCGTTCGCTCGCGCTGGGCGCCGTGGTCATGGGCTTCACCGTCGTGCTCTCGGTGCTCGCGGGCCTCGCGTTCCGCAAGAAGCTCGCGGGCGGCAACACCCTGTTCTTCGTCACGGTCGCGAGCCTGATCATGCCGTCGATCATCATCTCGCTGGGCATCGGCCTGCAGTTCCGGCTGCTCGACACCGGCATCAAGGCCCTCCTGACCGCCATCGACGCCACCACCCTGCTCGAGGGCTACGGCACCGCGCTCGGCCTGTTCAGTTCCGCCCTCGGCGCCCACCTGACCTGGACCCTGCCCTTCGGGCTGCTCATCATGTTCGCGGTCTTCAACCGCTTCAACCCGGCCTACGAGGAGGCCGCGCGCGACCTCGGCGCCACGCCCTGGCAGACCTTCCGCTTCGTCGTGCTGCCGCTGATCGGCCCCTCGATCGTGGGCATCGGCATGTTCGGCTTCACCCTCTCGTGGGACGAGATCGCGCGCACCTCGCAGGCCATCGGCGACGTCAACACCCTGCCGCTCGAGCTGCAGGGCCTGACCTCGACCGTGACCACCCCTTCGATCTATGCCCTCGGCACGGTGACGACCGTGGTGTCGCTGCTGGTCATGGCGGCGGCGCTGGGGGCGGCCGCATTGCTGCGGCGGCGCTCCACCCGAAGGGGGTGACCGCTTTGGCGCCGCCCGACCTAAAATCGCGCCCCTACAAAAAAGCAAGACAGAGGCGGGCATGCTGGAAATCGACAAACTCAACGAACTCGCCGAGAGCCACGGTGAGCTGCGCCGCGGCAAGGGCATGGTCACGGGCACCATCGCCATCAGCCTCGCGGTGCTGTGCTTCCTCGGCGTGCTGGTGTTCCACTTCCCGCAGTACCTGAGCACGCCCGAGCTGCGCAAGAGCTACAACGTCGACCTCATGCGCTGGGTGCTGCTCGTCGCCATGGTGGTCTCGGGCGGCCTCTCGCTGGTCAACATCATCTTCAACCGCACGCGCTGGCTCTCGTCCTTCGCCTTCCTGCTGATCGTGCTGTCGGCCCTGCTCGGCGGCCACAAGGTCCCGGTCAACGACTTCGCCGACAACACCCCCTACATCGGCCTCGACTGGTTCATCCTCGACCTGCTCGGCTCCTCGCTGATCTTCATCTTCATCGAGAAGCTGTTCGCGCTGCGCAAGGACCAGCCCGTGTTCCGCGCCGAATGGCAGACCGACTTCCACCACTTCGTGGTCAACCACATGATCGTGGGCTTCGTGCTGCTGGCCACCAACCTCATGGTGCACAAGCTGTTCGGCTGGGCCGCCAACGACGGCATCCGCGGCTGGGTCGGCAACCTGCCGTTCTGGGCCGGGCTGCTGCTGATCATCCTGGTGGCCGACCTGGTGCAGTACTGGACCCATCGCGCCTACCACGAGGTGCCCGTGCTGTGGCGGCTGCACGCGGTGCACCACAGCGTGAAGAGCATGGACTGGATGGCCGGCTCGCGCCAGCACATCCTCGAGCTGCTGATCACGCGCACGCTGGTGCTGGCGCCGATCTACGTGCTGGGCTTCAGCAAGGAAGTGATCGACGCCTACATCGTGGTGGTGGGCTTCCAGGCGGTGTTCAACCACTGCAACGTGAGCGTGCGGCTCGGCCCGCTGCGCTACGTGATCGTGACGCCCAACTTCCACCACTGGCACCACAGCCAGGACCAGGAAGCGCTCGACAAGAACTACGCGGCGCACTACGCCTTCCTCGACTACCTGTTCGGCACGGCCGTGAAGACCACCAAGCTCTGGCCCGAGAAGTACGGCGTGCTGGGCGACTACGTGCCCAACGGCTTCTTCAAGCAGTTGAAGTTCCCGTTCCTCTGGAAGGGCTGATGCGCTCGCTCCGCCAGACCTTCGCGGCCCTCGCTGCCGCGGGCGCCGCCCTGCTGCTCGGGGCCTGCGCCACCCGGCTCGACCTGCCCTCGCAAGACAGCGGCCTGCGCCTGCGGGTGCAGAGCTCGGTGATCGCGCCGGGCAACGGCGGCGAGCTGATCGCGGCCGATGCGCTGGAGCCCGGCGACATCCTGCTGACCTCGATCGCCACGGTGAACTCCTTCGGCATCCGGCTGGGCACCTTCTCGCCCGTGAGCCATGCGGTGCTCTACCTCGGCGACGGCCGGATCGCCGAAGCCGTGGGCACCGGCGTGCGCGCTCGGGCGCTGGCCGAGGTGGTCGACGAGGAACAGATGGTGGTGGCCTTCCGCGTGCCCGGCGTGGACGCGGCCGGCGCCGAGCGCATGCGTGCCTGGGCGCTGTCGCAGGTCGGCGTGCGCTACAACACCGTGGGCGTGCTGCTCAATGCGCCCTTCGTGCTGAACCGCCGGCTGTGCGAGCTGCCGCTGATGCCGGGCGCGGTCAGCCACTACTGCATGAGCGGCATGGCCATGGTACAGCTCGGCGCGAGCCGCGACGACCAGTTCTTCTGCTCGCAGTTCGTGCTCGAGGCCTACAACCAGGCCGGCCTGCCGATCACCAGTGCCGACCCGCGCTGGGTCAGCCCCGCCGACCTGCTGCACATGCGCGAGGGCGACGTGCCCTCGATCGCCGCCACCCAGCCGCTGCGCTACGTGGGCCACCTCAAGTACAACCCGCCGCCGGTACTGGCGGCCGACGGGCCATGAGCGCCGCGCCGGGCCGCCCCAAGCAAGCTCGCACCGCAGTGCGAAGCACGGAGGTACTTCAGTGAGCGAAGTCTCGCGTTTCGACGCCGTGGTGATCGGCGCCGGCGCCGCCGGCCTGTTCTGCGCGGGCGTGGCGGGCCAGCGCGGGCTCAAGGTGCTGCTGCTCGACCACAGCGAGAAGGTGGGCGAGAAGATCCGCATCTCGGGCGGCGGCCGCGCCAACTTCACCAACCGCGACCTCGACGTGCGCGCGCCGCAGCGCCACTTCATCGGCGAGAACCCGAATTTCTGCCGCTCGGCGCTGTCGCGCTATGCGCCCCAACAGTTCATCGAGCTGGTGCAGAAGCACGGCATCGCCTTCCACGAGAAGCACAAGGGGCAGCTGTTCTGCGACGGCTCCTCGCAACAGATCGTCGACATGCTGCTGGCCGAATGCACGGCCGGCGGGGTCGAGCGCTGGCAGCCCTGCCGCATCGGGCAGATCACGTTCTCGGCCGGAAACACCGACGGGACGAGCGTCGGCAGCTATCGAATCGAGAGCAGCCGCGGGCCCATCGAAACGCCGAAGATCGTGGTCGCCACCGGCGGCCTGTCGATCCCGCAGATCGGCGCCAGCGACTTCGGCTACCGCATCGCCGAGCAGTTCGGCCTGCGCCTGGTCGCGCCGCGCCCGGCGCTGGTGCCGCTGACCTTCGGCGGCGAGGCTTGGGCACCCTATGCCGAACTGGCCGGGCTGGCGCTGCCGGTGCGCATCGAGACCGGGGCCAAGAAGGAGAAGATGGCCTTCCTCGAAGACCTGCTGTTCACCCACCGCGGCCTCTCGGGCCCGGCCGTGTTGCAGATCTCGAGCTACTGGAAGCCCGGCGCGCCGCTCACGCTGGATTTCGCGCCCGGCGTGGACGTGGCCGCGGCCTTCGCCGAGGCCAAGCTGCGCTCGAAGAAACGCATCGCCAACGAGCTCGCCGCTCTGGTGCCCTCGCGGCTGGCCGATGCCTGGGTCGGCCAGGACGGCGCGCTGCAGCGGCCGATCAACGAGGCGGCCGACCGCGCGCTGGCCGCGCTGGCCGAGCGCATCGCGCGCTGGCAGATCGTGCCCTCGGGCACCGAGGGCTACAAGAAGGCCGAGGTCACGGCCGGCGGCGTCGACACGCGCGACCTGTCGTCCCAGACGATGGAATCGAAGCAGCCGGGCCTGTATTTCATCGGCGAAGTGGTCGACGTGACCGGCTGGCTGGGCGGCTACAACTTCCAATGGGCCTGGGCGAGTGCCCACGCCTGCGCAAACGCGCTATAATCGCCGGCTAACTTTGGCCTTCCCTCAACGGCCACACACTTTTTCTTGTTGAGGAACCCCGGCCTGGGGCTCTCGATCCTCCCCCGGCCAAATTTCAAATCAACGATTCCTGATGACCACCATCCGCGTTAAAGAAAACGAGCCCTTCGACGTCGCCCTGCGCCGCTTCAAGCGCACCATCGAAAAGCTCGGCCTGCTGACCGACCTGCGCGCCCGCGAGTTCTACGAAAAGCCGACCGCCGAGCGCAAGCGCAAGAAGGCAGCCGCCGTGAAGCGCCACTACAAGCGCGTTCGCAGCATGCAGCTGCCCAAGAAGCTGTACTGACGCACCCTGGCACCGGAGACAGCGGCCGATTCGACAACCCGAACCCGCCGCCCTCCGCCCCGCCAACTGCCTTCCAGCCGCGCCAGGGAAACCTGCCGCGGCTTTGTTTTTTCCCGCAGGAGACCCCATGAGCCTCAAAGAACAGATCACCGAAGACATGAAGACCGCGATGCGCGCCAAGGACTCCGAGCGCCTGGGCACGATCCGGCTGCTGCTGGCCGCGCTCAAGCAGAAGGAAGTCGACGAGCGCGTCGAGCTCGACGACGCCATGGTCGTGGCCATCGTCGACAAGCTGGTGAAGCAGCGCAAGGACTCGGTCACCGCCTTCACCCAGGGCGGCCGCACCGACCTGGCCGACAAGGAAGCGGCCGAGATCAAGGTGCTCGAGGTCTACCTGCCGCAGCGCCTGGGCGCCGACGAGATCGCCGCCGAGGTCAAGGCCATCGTGGCCGAGCTCGGCGCCGCGGGCCCGGGCGACATGGGCAAGGTGATGGGCGCGGTCAAGACGCGCCTGGCCGGCAAGGCCGACATGGGCCTGGTGAGCGCCGCGGTCAAGGCCGCGCTGACCGGCGCCTGATCGCCATGACCGCCGGCACCGAGACCGCCGCGATCCCGAAGGCCTGCGCCTGCCTGGTCGACGCGCGCGGCCGGCTGCTGGTGTTCCGCCATCCCGAGGACGGCAACATGCAGCTGCCCAAGGGCACCATCGAACCGGGCGAGTCACCCGAGTTCGCGGTGCGGCGCGAGCTGCTCGAGGAATCGGGCATCGACCATGCCGGCGCGCTGGTGTCGCTGGGCACCCTGCAGCGCGACTGCGAGGCCGGCGTCGAGGGCAACACCCACCGCCATCCGCAGCTGTGGCACCTGTTCCTGATCCACGCCGAAGGGCCGCTGCCCGAGCACTTCGACCACGTGGCCATGGGCAGCCCCGAGGAGGACGGCCTGGTGTTCTCGTTCAGCTGGCTGGCGCCCGAGGATCCGATCGACGGCTACGCCCTGCCCTACCGCCAGGCCATCGAGCGCGTGCGCGCCGCGCAGGCCCTGGCGGCGGCCCAGCCCGTGGCCGCGGGCTGAACGAACCCCAGCGCGCTCATCCTATGGCCCGCACGGCCATGTAGGCGCCCAGCAGCCCCAGCCCGATCAGGAAGCAGCGCCTGAACACCGGCACCGGCAGCCGTTGGCGCAGCCAGGTGCCCAGCACCATCCCCACGATCGCCGGCACCAGCATCAGCGCCGAGCCGCCGAGCACCGCCAGCGGGTAGCCGCCGTTGCCCGCGAGCCCGATCGCCAGCACCACGGTCGAGGTGGTGAACGAGATGCCCATCGCCTGGATCAGCGCATCGCGCTGGAAGCCCAGCGCCTGCAGGTAGGGCACGGCCGGCACCACGAACACCCCGGTCACGGCCGTCACCAGCCCGGTCGCGATGCCGACCAGCGGCCCGAGCCAGCGCTCGTGCGCGGGCGCCACCTTCAGTTGCCGCCCGGTCAGCCCCCACAGCGCATAGGCCACCAGCGCCACGCCGAGCGCCACCGAGGCCCAGGCACCGGCCGGCACGCCCAGCCACCAGGCGCCGCCCAGCGTGCCCGCCACGATGCCGGCCTGCATGCCGCCGATGCGCCGCAGCACCGGCAGGAAGCTCGCGCGCGGCCCGGTCTGCCAGACGTTGGTGACCAGCGAGGGCACGATCAGCAGCGCCGCCGCCTGCACCGGCCGCATCCACAGCGCGAGCAGGCCCATCGACACCGTGGGCAGCCCGAGGCCGATCACGCCCTTGATCACGCCGGCCAGCAGGAAGACCGCCGCGGCGGCGAAGCCGTGCCCCGCGAGGCCGGCCAGTTCGTTCGAGAAGGAGGAAGACGTCATCGGCGCGCAGTCTGCCGACCGCGGCACCGGCCGGGAATCCGGCATTCGCGCAGCGAGCCTCAGGCACAGACTGAGGCCGGCGTGCTACCTTGCGGGCTCACCATGCGATTCGATCTCACCGACCTGCGGCTCTTCCTCCACGTCGTCGAGGCCGGCAGCCTGACCGCCGGCGCGCAGCGCTCGCACATGACGCTGGCCTCGGCCAGCCAGCGCGTGCGCGGCATGGAGGACGCGCTCGGCACCCCGCTGCTCACGCGCCATGCCCAGGGCGTGCGCCCCACCGAGGCCGGCCGCACCCTGCTGCACCATGCGCGCGTGGTGTTGCAGCAGATGGAGCGGCTGCGGGGCGAGCTCGGCGAATACGGCCAGGGCCTCAAGGGCCATGTGCGCTTCCTCTGCGGCACCTCGGCGCTGACCGAGCACCTGCCCGAGGTGCTGGCGCGCTTCCTGGCGCAGCATCCGCGGGTGTCGATCGACCTCGAGGAACGGCCCAGCCCCGACACCGTGGAGGCGCTGCGCGCCGGCCTGTGCGACATCGGCATCGTCTCCGACGCCATCGACACCGAGGGCCTCGAATGCCATCCGTTCCGGCGCGACGACCTGGTGCTGGTGATGCCGCGCGGCCATGCGCTGGCCGGGCGCCGGCGCGTGAAGCTGGCCGAGGTGGTCGACAGCGAGTTCGTCGGCCTGCCCGCCGACAGCGCGCTGCAGCAGCTCGTGACCATGCATGCGCGCGCGCTCGGGCGCCACCTGTCCTACCGGGTGCGGGTGCGCAACTTCGAGGCCGTGTGCCGCATGGTCGAGCAGGGCATCGGCGTGGGCATCCTGCCGCAGACCGCGGCCGCGCGCTGCGCGCGTTCGATGAAGATCGCGCGCGCCTCGCTGGCCGATGCCTGGGCCGAGCGCACGCTGATGGCCTGCGTGCGCAATTCGCAGGAGCTGCCGCTGAACGCGCGGCGCATGCTCGCCTACCTGCTGGAGCCAGTGGAGAAGCCTTAAGCCCCGCGCGTGACCGGCCGCCCCTGCGCCGCGCGCGCCGCCACGAAGGCCTCGAAAGCCTCGGCGCTGGTCTTGCGCGGGCGGTAGCCGAAGCGCTCCTTCAGCGCGGTGTTCGAGAGCACCGGCCGGTAGCGCAGGAAATCGAGCTGCTCGGGCCCGTAGCGGCTCACGCCGAGCGCCGAGCCCACCGCCAGCGCCGTCTTCAGCACGCCCGCGGGAAAGTCGATGGTGCGCTTGCCCAGGCGCGCCGCGATCTCGTGGATCGGCAGCGCGCCATCGCCCGCGAGGTTGTAGCAGCCGGCCGGCGCGCCGCCTTCGAGCGCATGGGCGATGGCGCCGGTCACGTCCTCGTCCCAGACGAAGACGAAGGGACTCGCGCTGCCGCGGATCGCGATCAGCCGCCGCTTCTCGAACAGCGCCGTGATCTGGTTGTCGACGCGCTCGCCGAGGATGGTGCCGATGCGCAGCACCGTCTGCGCCAGCGAGGGATGGCGCGCGCGCCAGTCGGCCAGCAGTTCCTCGACCTGGCGCTTGTGGTCGGCATAGGCGAACACCGCGTTGCCGCGCAGCGGCTGGTGCTCGTCGATCCAGGCCGGGTTGTCGGCGTGGTAGCCGTAGGCCGCGCCGCTCGACGACACCACGATGTGCGCGACCCGGTACATGGTGCAGGCCTTGAGCACGTTGCGCGTGCCGCCCACGTCGACCGAATGCTCGAAGTCGCGGTTCGAGTCCCTGCCCGGCGTGACGATCGAGGCCAGGTGCACCACGGTGTCGATGGCATGGTCGGCGAAGGCCTTGCCGATGCCGGCTTCGCGCACGTCCTGCGCCAGGTAGGCCACGCCCGGCAGCCGGCGCGCGGGCGGCACCTCGCGCACGTCGAGCGCCACCAGGCCCTCGAGCTGCCCATGGCCGAGCCGCGGCGCGAGCGCGGCCAGCACGCCGCGGCCCAGGAAGCCGTCGGCCCCGGTCACCAGCACGCGGCGCGCGGCGGCGGTCATGGCACGGCGGGCCGGCGGCCCCACCAGCTCGCGAGCGCGAGGCCCGCGATGATGTCCCAGAAGCCCCAGACCCCGGCCACCACCGCCATGCCGCCGAGCCCGCCGAAGAAGCTGAAGATCAGCACCAGCCCGAGCCCCGCGTTGCGGATGCCGACCTCGATCGCCACCGCGCGCCGGTCGTAGTCGGCCAGCCCCGACAGCCGCGCGCAGAGGTAGCCGGTGCCGAAGGCCAGCGCGTCGTGCAGCACCACGGCCAGCAGCACCAGCCCCACGTAGTCGAGGAAGTAGCGCCAGTTGCCCGCGATCGCGCCGACGATGAAGGCGATCAGCGCGAGGAAGCTCAGGATCCGCGCCGGCTTCTTGATGCGCGCCGTGAGCCCCGGCAGCCGGTGCGCGCAGGCCACGCCGAGCACGAAGGGAATGCCGATGATCATCACGATGTGGCCCAGCATGTCGAGCGGATCGAGCGCGATGGTCTGGAGCAGCGGCGCGGCGGTCGGATGCAGCCCGCCCCAGAAGGCGAAGTTCAGCGGCATCAGCACGATCGACAGCGCGTTCGAGATCGCGGTCATCGACACCGACAGCGCCACGTTGCCGCCCGCGCGGTGCGTGAGGATCTGCGAGATGTTGCCCGGCGGGCAGCAGGCCACCAGGATCATGCCGAGCGCGATGCTCGGGGCCGGCTTCAGGACCAGCGTGAGCGCGAAGGTCACGGCCGGCAGCACGACGAACTGCGCGCCGATGCCCACCGCCATCGCGCCGGGCATGCGCGCCACGCGCTTGAAGTCCTCGATGCGCGTATCGAGCGCGATGCCGAACATGAGGAAGCCCAGCACCACGTTGAGCAGCACCAGCGAGGCCGGATTGAAGTGCAGGCGGATCTCGTCGACGGGCAGCATGGGCGCGTGTCCTTTTCTTCGTCAGCTCAACCCGGATCGGCCAGCGCCGCCGAGGCGGCGCGCACCGCGGCGCGGTAGGTGTCCTTGTGCACGTAGTAGGCCATGCGCTCGAGCTGCAGGTACTTGTAGCCGCCCGACAGGTCGGGCGGCGGCCCCTTGGCGGCCGCGCGCAGCGCCGCGGCCTTGGGCGAGCCCGCCGCCTGCGCGCGCAGGTAGCGCGCCACCAGCTCGGCCTGCTCGTAGCGTCCCTGCCAGCCGATGCCGCTGGCCTCGATCATGCCGAGCACCGCGAGGTTCTCGAAGCGCGGCGAGAAGATGTTGAGGTGCAGCCGCGGCGCCATGCCCTGCCAGTCGAGCAGCGCGCGGTCGATGAACGGATAGTGCAGCGCATAGCCGGTGGCGGTGAGGATCAGGTCGTAGTCGTGCGTGCCGCCGTCCTTGAAGTACACGGTGTGGCCGGCCAGCCGCTCGACGTCGGCGCGCACCGCGATGTCGCCATGGCCGATGTGGTGCAGGATCAGCGAATTGACGATCGGATGCGACTCGTACATGCGGTAGTCGGGCTTCGGAAAGCCGAAGCGCGTGGGGTCGCCGGTGAACCACTGCAGCACCATGGCGTCCAGCCGCTGCTTGAGCCATGGCGGCAGCGGCTTGCTGCCGCCGAGCGTGTCGGCCGGCTTGCCGAACACGTACTTGGGCACGAAGTAGTAGCCGCGCCGCACCGAGATGTCCACGCACTTCGCGTAGTGCACCGCGTCGACCGCGATGTCGCAGCCCGAGTTGCCCGCGCCCACGATCAGCACCCGCTTGCCCTTGAAGATCTCGGCATGCTTGTAGTCGCTGGTGTGCAGCAGCTCGCCCTCGAAGTGGCCGTCGAAGCGCGGATGCTTGGGCTCCGACAGCGTGCCGTTGGCGATCACCACGCCCTTGAATTCGAAGGTCTCCACGCCCTCCTCGCCATCGCCGTCGGCCGGGCCCACGCTGACCTGCCAGGTGGTGTCGGGCGCGTCCGAGGTCGGCTCCACGCGCAGCACGCGCGTGCCGAAGCGGTAGTGCTCGCGCAGCCCGAAACGCGTGGCGAAGTCGCTGAAGTAGCGGCGCAGCTCGCGGTGGCTCGGGTAGTCGGCCACCGTGTCGGGCATCGGGAATTCGCTGAACTCGGTGGTCCTCTTGCTCGAGATCAGGTGCGCCGAGTGGTAGACCGTGGAGCGCGGGTTCGCGATGTCCCACAGCCCGCCCACGTCGCTGTGCGCCTCGAAGCCCTGGAAGGGAATGCCGTGCTTCTGCAGGTTGCGGGCACCGGCGAGGCCCGAGGGGCCGGCGCCGATCAGCGCGATCTGTTCGTGGGTGGGCACTGTCACTGTCACGTTGGCGGCGAGCCTTCCTTCGGCGAGGGCGGTGATGAAAAGGGGGGCAGCCCGGGGATCGGCGTGGCGCCGGCCTCGCCCGCGCGCGGCTTGCGCGGCTGGCCGCGCAAGAGCCGGTCGTGCAGCGCCTCGGGCAGGCAAGCCAGCGCCTTCGAGAGCCAGCCGATGCGCCGCGGCAGCACGATGCGCTCGCGGCCCGCGGCCACCGCCGCGAGCGTGCGGCGCGCGGCCTCCTCGGGCTCGAGCAGCCCCGGCATCGCGAAGCGGTTGCCGGCGGTCAGCGCGGTGCGGATGTAGCCCGGGCTCACCGTGTGCACCCCGACGCCGCTGCCGCGCAGCTCCGCGCGCAGGCTCTCGAGGTAGCGGATCAGCCCGGCCTTGCTCGCGCAGTAGGCGCCGTTGCCCGGCATGCCGCGCCAGCCCGCGATGCTGGCCATGCCGACCAGCGCGCCGCGCGCCTCGCCGCGCATCGCGGCCACGAAGGGCTGGAAGGTGGTCGCGGCGCCCAGCAGGTTGATCTCGAGCATGCGGCGCAGCACCGCGAGGTCCTCGGCCTGCGCGGTGTCGAAGCCGCCGGCCACGCCCGCGTTGGCGATCACCAGGTCGGGCGTGCCGGCCCGGGCCATCCAGTCGGCGGCCATGGCCTGCATCGCCACCGTGTCGGCCACGTCGGGCGTGTAGACCGCGCAGCGCCCGGGCGCCAGCGCCTCGAGCGCACGCAGGCGTTCGCGGTCGAGCCCCACCAGCGCCACCTGCGTGCCGTCGGCGATCAGCCCGCGCGCCAAGGCCTGGCCCAGGCCGCCACAGGCGCCCGTCAGCACGGCATTGCGAAAGCGAGGGGGCATCGGGGAAGCGCGGCTCGAAAAAAGATGCGCCCCAATGTAGCGGCGCGTTTTGCCGCGCCGCCCCGGCGTTTTCCCTTGCACGCCGGGCCGCGGGCCCGGCGCCGCTCAAGCCTCGGCGGGAAACTCGATCTGGATCTTCACGTCCGTCGCCCGCCCCGCCGCGGCCTCCTCGAAGGCGCGGATGCCGTCCTCGAACGCGAAGGTGCGCGAGATGAAGGGCTTGACGTCGACCTGGCCCGAGGCGATCAACGCGAGCGCGCGCGGGAAGATGTTGGCGTAGCGGAACACCGACTCGATGCGCAGCTCCTTGGCCTGGATCGCGACGATGTCGAAGGCCACCGGCGCCGGTGGAATCCCGACCAGCACCACGCAGCCGCCGGGGCAGGCGAGCTCGAAGATGCCCTCGAAGGCGCGCACGCTGCCGCTGGCCTCGAACACCGCGTTGGCGCCCCAGCCGTCGGTCAGCTCGCGCACCGCGTCGGCCAGCTTGCGCTCGCGGATGTTCACCGTGCTCACGGCCGGGTTGTCGGCGAACAGCGCGAGCTTCTCGGGCACCAGGTCGGCCAGGATCACGCGCGCCGCGCCGCCCGCGAGCGCGGCCAGCACGGTCATCGCGCCGATGGTGCCGGCGCCCACCACCACCGCCACGTCGCCGGGCTTGAGCGCGGCCTTCTTCGCGGCCTGCAGGCCGATCGCCAGCGGCTCGACGATCGCGCCCTCGGCGAAGCTCACGTTGTCGGGCAGGCGGAAGGTGAAGGCCGCCGGATGCACCACGTAGGGCGTGAGGCAGCCGTGGATCGGCGGCGTGGCCCAGAAGCGCACGGCCGGGTCGAGGTTGTAGATGCCCTCGCGCACGGCACGCGAGTCGAGCTGCGGAATGCCGGGCTCCATGCAGACCCGGTCGCCGGGCCGCAGGTGCGTGACCTCGCAGCCGACCTCGGCCACCGTGCCCGAGGCCTCGTGGCCGAGGATCATCGGCGCGTCGACCACGTAGGGCCCGATGCCGCCGTGCTGGTAATAGTGGACGTCGCTGCCGCAGACGCCGACCGTGTGCATGCGGATCTTCACGTCGCGCGGACCGAAGGGCTGCGGCGGCAGCTCGATCTCTCGCAGCGCGAGTTCGTGGGCTTTCTCGAGGACAAGGGCTTTCATGGAGGACGGGTGTTTCTGAGAGGAAGTCGATGAAGGGGTTCAGTGCAGCGGCGCCACCGCGTCGCGCCGCAGCGAGGCGCCGGTCTGCGCGTCGAACAGGTGGAGCTGGGCCGCGTCGATGCCGAAGCGCACGCGCTCGCCGAGCCGCGGCGCGCGCGCCGAATGCACCAGCGCGGCGATCTCGCTGCCGGGGGCGTCGCCGATGCTCACGAGCACCTCGTTGCCGAGGTACTCCACCAGCTGCACCTCGCCCACGAAGGCGCCCGCGTCGTCGGGCAGCGCCAGCAGGTGGGCCGGCCGGATGCCGAGCGTGACGCGCTCGCGCCCCTCGAGCGCGAAGCGGCGCGCATCCACGCGCACCGTGCCGCCGTGCCCGCGCAGCACAGCACCGCCGTCGCCGTGCGCCACCGTCATCTCGAGCAGGTTCATCGGCGGCGTGCCGATGAAGCCGGCCACGAAGGCCGAGCGCGGGTTCTCGTAGATCTCGCGTGGCGAGCCCACCTGCTCGATGCGGCCGTCGCGCAGCAGCACGATGCGGTCGGCCAGGGTCATGGCCTCGTGCTGGTCGTGCGTGACGTAGACCGTGGTGGTGCGCAGCGTCTGGTGCAGCCGCGCGATCTCCACGCGCATGTGGTTGCGCAGCTTGGCGTCGAGGTTCGACAGCGGCTCGTCGAACAGGAACACCCTGGGCGTCTTGATCATGGCGCGCGCGATCGCCACGCGCTGCTGCTGGCCGCCCGAGAGCTCGGTCGGCCGGCGCTCGAGGTAGCGCTCCAGGCCCAGCGTGTCCGACACCTCCTTCACGCGGCGCGCGATCTCGCTCTTCGGCACCTTGAGGCGCTTGAGCCCGAAGGCGATGTTGTCGCGCACGCTCATGTGCGGATAGAGCGCGTAGTTCTGGAACACCATCGCGATGCCGCGCTCCTGCGGCGGCAGGTCGTTGACGCGCGTGCCGCCGATCAGCAGTTCGCCGCCGCTGATGTCCTCCAGGCCCGCGAGCATGCGCAGGATGGTCGACTTGCCGCAGCCCGAGGGGCCGAGGAAGACGACGAACTCGTTGTCGCAGACGTCGAGGTCGAACTGGTGCACCACTTGCGTGTCGCCGTAGCGCTTGATGATCTTGTGACAGCTGATTGCGGACATGTTGTTGCTTCTCTCGGAAAGGGGGCGCGCGGTCTTCATGCGGCGTCGCGCTTGCGCTTGAAGGCCGCGTTGAGGAAGCCGCTGAGCACGCCGATCATCAGCAGCGGCGGCAGCGACAGCAGGATCACGGACGCATTCAGGATGCCCCAGGGCACGTCGCGCCCGAGCTGGCTCAGCTCCGAGGCCACGATGGGCAGCGTCTTGGCGTCCGAGGTGGTCAGCATCAGCGCGATCAGGAACTCGTTCCACACCAGCACGAAGCCGAAGGCGATGGCGCCGACCAGCGAGCGCGCGGCGATCGGCAGCGCCACCTTGAAGAAGATGGCGTAAGGGCCGTAGCCGTCGACGCGGCCGGCCTCCTCCACCTCCCGGGGCACCGCCTTGAAGGCCGGGATCGCGAGCCAGATCACGGTCGACAGCGTGAGCAGCGTGTAGGTCACGATCAGCGCGATGCGCGTGTCGTAGAGCTCGAGCTGCAGCCAGATCACCATCAGCGGGATCGCCACCGCCACCGGCGGCAGGAAACGCATCGACAGCACGAAGAACTGGATGTCGTCGGCGCGCCGCACCGGGTAGCGCGCCAGCGCATAGGCCGCGGGCAGGCCCAGCAGCGCGCCGATGAGCACCGCCGAGCCCACCACCACGAGCGAGTTGACGAGCCCCTGCGCGACCGCCTCGCGGCCCAGCACGTAGGCGTAGTTCTCGAGCGTGGGCGTGAAGAGGAACTTCGGCGTCGCCGAGACGATGTCGACCCGGTTCTTGAACGAGTTGAGGAAGGTCCAGAGCACCGGCACCAGCGCCGAGAGCGCCGCGGCGGCGAGCACCAGCCGCGCCACCAGGGTGCCGAGGCCCGGGCGCCGGCGCGCGGCCGGACGGATGGCGGGCGCATCGCCGGCGCGCAGCACGGGCGCGGCGGAAGTCGTGGCGGGGGTCATGCGGGCCGGGTCCATTTCCAGAGGTAGGTGAAGGCCACGGTCGAGGCCACCATCATCAGCACGGCCATGCTCGAGGCGTAGGAGATGCGGCCCGACTCGATGAAGCCCTGCGAGAAGGCGTACATGTCGAGGGTCTCGGTCGAGATGCCGGGGCCGCCGCGCGTCATCACGTAGATCAGGTCGAAGGCGCGCAGCGACTCGATCATCTTCACGAAGCTCAGGCTGATCAGCGGCGCGCGCAGCATCGGCAGCGCGACGAAGGCGTAGACCTCCCAGGGCTTCGCATGGTCCATGCGCGCCGCCTCGAAGGGCTGCGGCGGCAGGGTCTCGAGCAGCTTGAGCACGATCACCGCGAAGAACAGGCCCCACTGCCAGACATCGACGAAGGCCACCGTGAGCAGCGCCGTGAGCGGCTGCGCGAGCAGGTCCAGCGGCTCGCCGGTGATCGCCTTGTAGGGCCAGGTCAGCAGGCCGAACAGCGGATGGAAGGCGAACTTCCAGACGAAGGCGGCCGACACGCGCGGCAGCAGCACCGGCACGATGAACAGCATGCACAGCAGGTTGCGCCAACGCGGCGTGGCGCTCTGGAACAGCAGCACGCCGAGCAGCACCGCGAGCCCCATGGTGGCGCTCACGGTCAGCAGCTCCCAGGTCAGCGAGACGCCGACCGAGTTGAGGAAGCGCCGGTCCGAGAACAGCTGCAGGTAGTTGGAGAACCACACCCAGCCGATGTCGGACTGGCCGAGCTCGCGGTCCTGCAGCGACACGGCGATGGCGAACACGGTGGGCACCAGCGCCAGCACCGCGAGCACGAGCAGGCCGGGGCCGATGAAGACGAGCGGCAGTCGGGTCTTGTGAAGGGTCATCGCGGGACTCGCAAGGAACGCGGGGCCGGGCGGCTCACTTGCGGCGCCGCGCGATCAGCTGCTTCGCATAGCCGTCGAGTTCGTCGAGGCCGGCCTGGATGTCGGTGCGCGAGCCGGTGATCAGCTCCTCGAGGATGATCCCCCAGCGGTCGCCGAGGTCGGGCCAGGCCGGGTCCTGCCAGAAGTTGACCGCGGTGAGCTTGCCGGTGTCGGCCAGCGCCTTGCCGAGGTCGGCGCCATAGCGCTTGGAGAACTCGGGACTGCCCAGCACGCTGGTGCGGTTCAGTTCGCCGAACTGGCCCTCGGCGAGACGGCGCTGCTCGTTCTTCTTCGAGGTGGCCCAGGCGACGAAGAGGCCGGCGCACTTCTTCGCCTCCTCGCTCTTGTTGGCCTTGGCGCCGATCGCCAGGCCGTGGCCGTAGCCGCCGCCGGTCAGCGGCGCGGGCGGCGTGGCATAGGCGATCTTGCCGATCACGGTCGACATCTTGGGATCGAGCGCGTTGCCCGCGAGTGGGGTCGACTCGACCAGCATCGCGACCTTGCCCGCGAGGAAGGCGCCGGTGGCCTCGTCCCAGCCGCCGGTCTTGGTGCCGGGCGCCGAGTACTTGAAGAGCTCGAGGTAGGTCTGCGTGGCCTTGAGCGCGGCGGGCGAGTCGAACACCGGCTTGTCGCCGTCGAACCACTGGCCGCCATAGCCGCGGAAGTAGGGCATCCAGCGCCACACGTTGGCGCCCGAGCCGCGCTGGCCGCGCAGCGCCACGCCGTAGACGCCGTTGGCCGGGTCGTTGAGCTTCTTCGCGGCGGCCACGAATTCCTCGAGCGTGGCCGGCGGCTTGATGCCGGCCTTCTCGAGCAGGTCCTTGCGGTAGACCATCAGGTCGCCGCCGCCGGTCAGCGGCGCGAACCAGGCCTCGCCCGCGTAGGTGGCGACCTTCTGGCGGCCGGGATCGAAGTCGGCGTAGTCGTAGTCGGCCGGGTAGTACTTCGCGAGCGGCACGATCCACTTCGACTGCGCGAACAGCGGCACGTTGGCCTCGTCGACGTAGTAGACGTGGTACTTGCCCACGGTCGAGGCATCGGCGCGCGTCTTGGTGCGGCGGTCGTTCTCGTTGAGGTTGTCGATGCTGAACGAGGCGCCGGCCAGGGTCTTGAACTCGTCCTTGTACTTTTCGAGCAGGGTCAGGCCGTCACGCGGCTGCGCCAGCACCCGCACGTCCTCCTTGCACGACGCGGCCTGCGCGAGCGCTCCACCGGCGGCACCGGCCGCCAGCAGCGCCACGAGCAGCGTGCGGACCCGGACGCGCCTCCCTGCGGATTCTTTGAACATCGCTTGTCTCCGTTGAACTTGTTGCGGATCGCCGGCCGAAGCCGGGGAACAAGCCCGCCGTGCCGGGCGCCCTTTTCGGGGGGCGGCGCGACAGCGACGGGACGGAGTGAAGCGTATGCAGCGGCTCAGCGGTGCCGCGTACCCCCCAACCGGGGTACTGGTACTTTCATGACCAGGCCGACTGGGGTTTTACCGGGGTCGTGGGCGGATAGTGGACGGTGCGCAGCCCGAAGCGCTCCTGTGCCTGCTGGCGGTAGGCGCTGGGCGTCATGCCCTTGTGCTGCAGGAAGCGGCGGTTGAAGTTGGCGATGTTGAAGAAGCCGACCTCGTAGCAGATGTCGCTGACCAGGCGGTCCGAAGTCTGCAGCATCTGGCAGGCCTTGGCGATGCGCAGCCGGGTCACGAACTCGGTGAAGGTGCTGCCCATCTGGCGGTGGAAGTAGCGCGAGAAGCTGCTCTCGGCCATGTTCGCGATGGCGCTGACCGAGGCCAGCGAGATCTCCTCGGCCAGGTGCTCGTCGAGGTGGTCGAGCACGCGGCGCATGCGCGTGCTGGTGGCCGGATCGCCGTCGGAGGGCTCGTCCTCGCTCGAGATCAGGCGCCAGTCCTCCCAGCGCGCGAGCTCGTGCAGCAGGCCGATGAACTCCGCCAGCCGCGCCATGCCCTCGTGCGCCTGCACGCGCTGGAAGCGCTCGCGCGCCAGTTCGCCGATGCCGAAGAACTCGATGCCGCGGCGCGCGCGGTCGAGCATCGGCAGCACCGCGTCGATCTCGGGGAACAGCGCCGAGCCCTTGCGCAGCGGCTCCTCGCGGAAGTGGATCACCATGCTGCGGTCGGCGATGCCGTCGGCCGGCACGTCGTCGGAGATCCAGGTGTGCGGCAGCCGCGCCCCCACCAGCGCCACGTAGCCGGGCTCGAAGCGGCCGATGTGGTTGCCCACGAAGGCCTGGCCGGTGGTGCGGTTGATGATCTGCAGCTCGTACTCGTCGTGGTAGTGCCAGCAGTCGAAGGGCCAGGGCACGCCGTGCTGCAGGCAGCGCACGGTGCCGCCGCCCGCGGGCTCGAAGCCCAGGCGCGGGTCGCGCAGCAGTTCGTGTTCGAGTTCGGGTTTGCGGGCGGCGCGCTGTGTTCTGGTCATTGTTGTCTCCCCGGGGATCGGCAAGGCTCGAACCCCGGTGCCGCCGCCGCGGCGCCTGTGCGGCGTGGGCTCAGGCGCCAGCGACCTTCATGCGGTTGACCAGCAGCGAGCCCGTCGTCTTGGCGCCGAAAGTGTAAGCATCGGCCCCGATGGCTTCAATCCCCATCAGCATGTCCTTGAGGTTGCCGGCGATGGTGATCTCCTCCACCGGGAACGCGATGCGGCCCTTCTCGACCCAGAAGCCGCTGGCGCCGCGCGAGTAGTCGCCGGTCACGTAGTTCACGCCCTGCCCCATCAGCTCGATGACGAACAGGCCGGTGCCCAGCTTCTGCAGCATGGCGTCGAGGTCGTCGCCGGCCTGCGTGAGGCGCGAGCTCAGCACCAGGTTGTGCGAGCCGCCGGCGTTGCCGGTGGTCTTCATGCCGAGCTTGCGCGCCGAGTAGGTCGAGAGGAAGTAGCCCTCGAGCCGGCCCGCGTCGACCACCTTGCGCGCCCGCGTGACCACGCCCTCGTCGTCGAAGGGCGAGCTGCCCTTGCCGCGCAGCACGTGCGGGTCTTCGCTGACGTCGACGTGCGAAGGCAGCACCGGCTTGCCGAGCGAGTCGAGCAGGAAGGTGCTCTTGCGGTAGAGCGCGCCGCCGCTGGTGGCCTGCACCAGCCCGCCGAGCAGGCCCGCGGCCAGCGGCGACTCGAACAGCACCGGGCATTCCACCGTCTTGATCTTGCGCGACTTCAGGCGGCTCAGCGCGCGCTCGGCGGCATAGCGGCCCACGGCCTGCGGGCTCGCGAGCTCGTCGGCCGAGCGCATCGAGCTGTACCAGGCGTCGCGCTGCATGTTGTCGCCCTTGCCGGCGATCGGCGCCACCGAGATCGAGTGGCGCGAACTCGCGTAGCCGCCGCGGAAACCGTGGGTGTGGGCGCTGAAGAAGTGGCTCTGCTGGGCCGAGACGCCCGCGCCTTCGCTGTTGGTGATGCGCTTGTCGGTCGACAGCGCGGCCGCCTCGCACTCGAGCGCCAGCTTGGCGGCCTGCTCGCTCGTGACCTCCCAGGGGTGGAACAGGTCGAGGTCGGGATGCTCCTTGGCGATGTCGGCCTCGTCGGGCAGGCCGCTGACCGGGTCCTCGGCCGTGAAGCGCGCGATGTCGTAGGCCGCCTGCACGGTCTGCGCGATGGCCGCCTCGGAGAAGTCGGAGGTGCTGGCATTGCCGCGCCGGTGGCCGACGTAGACGGTGACGCCCAGCGACTTGTCGCGGTTGCGCTCGACGTTCTCGAGTTCGCCCTTGCGCACCGAGACGCTGAGGCCGCAGCCCTCGGAAGCTTCGGCCCCCGCGTTGGTGGCCCCCAGCTTCTTGGCATGCGCCAGGGCCGAATCGACCAGGTTTTCGAAGAAGGAGCGGCTGTAGGCGAAGCCGGAGTCGGCGCGCGAGGAAGAGGTCGTCATGTGGGTGGCTATGATACTTGCGCCCCCCGTTTCCCGTTTGGCACCGTTTTCCCCTCGGTCCCGCCGCGTTGCACCGCCGCGCGGCGCGGCACAGAATCCATCCCCATGTCCCGCAAACCCAAAAAAGGCTACTTCGTCCGCGGCCAGTTCGTCGCCGAAGGCAGCGAACTCGACCTGGAGCTCAAGCGCGAGCTCAAGGGCACCGACGACGCCAGCCGCACCGACCTCAAGCGCGAGAGCGCCGAACTGCAGAAGCTCGGCGAAGAGCTCATGACCCTGCGCGCCGCGCTGTTCGACGCGCTGCCGCTCGGCGAGAAGCTGGTCGAGGCGATCCACGAGGCCAGGCGCATCACCAATTTCGAGGGCAAGCGCCGCCAGATGCAGTTCATCGGCAAGCTGATGCGCAAGCTCGACGAGCCCACCATCGAGGCGATCCGCGCCGCGCTGGCCGAGCAGTCCAGCGGCCCGGCCGCCGAGACCGCGCTGCTGCACGAGGCCGAACGCTGGCGCGACCGCCTGATCGCCGACGACGATGCGCTCGGCGGCTGGATCGAGACCCACCCGGCCACCGATGCCCAGCAGCTGCGCGCCCTCGTGCGCCAGGCGCGCAAGGACATCAAGGCCGGCCCGGCCGGCGAGGCGCCGCGCCAGGGCAAGGCCTACCGCGAGGTGTTCCAGCTCGTGCGCGAGCAGCTCGCGGTGCATGGCGGCGACGACCATGCGGCGGCCGCGGCGGAACAGGGTCGGGAGGAGGATGCATGAGCGGTTTCGATCCGGTACGCATCGGCATCGTCTCGATCAGCGACCGCGCCTCGAGCGGCGCCTATGAAGACAAGGGCCTGCCCGCGCTGCAGGACTGGCTGCGCCGCGCGCTCAGGAATCCGATCACCTTCGAGCCCCGGCTCATCCCCGACGAAGCACCCGGCATCAGCGCCGCGCTGATCGAGCTGGTCGACGCCGGCTGCTCGCTGGTGCTGACCACCGGCGGCACCGGCCCCGCGCTGCGTGACGTGACGCCCGAGGCCACGCTGGCCGTGGCCCACAAGGAGATGCCGGGCTTCGGCGAGCAGATGCGCCAGATCAGCCTGCGCTTCGTGCCGACCGCGATCCTCTCGCGCCAGGTCGCGGTGATCCGCGACAAGAGCCTGATCATCAACCTGCCGGGCCAGCCCAAGTCGATCGCGGAAACGCTCGAAGGCCTGAAGGACGCCGAGGGCACGCAGCTCGTGCCCGGCATCTTCGCGGCCGTGCCCTACTGCATCGACCTGATCGGCGGGCCCTACCTCGAGACCGACGATTCGGTCTGCAAGGCCTTCCGGCCGAAATCGGCGATCCGGCCGGCGCGCTAGGGCTGGACCGCCACACCCCTGGCCTCGACCTCCTTGAGGCAGGCCTGCACCGCGGCATTCGAAACCTGCTCGTAGCAGCGCGAGGCGGCCGCACGCAGCTGCTTCTGCTGCTCGCGGCGCTGCTGCGCGTTGTCGATCTGCCAGGTCATGAGCCATTGCATGGCCAGCGCCAGCACGATGCCGAAGCCGATGGCGGCGCCGACCACCGTCGAGCGCCAGGTCCTCGTGGGGGGCGCGGAGGTCGCGGGCGCCGATGCCGCGTCGAAGGCCATCGGCGCATGCGAGGGTGCGTCGCCCTTGCGGCGCCGCGGCTCGCGGGCGGCGGCGGCCTCGATGGCGGGCGAATAAGACTGGCGGTGGCTGCGGCTCATCGGTCCTGTGTGCTGTGATTCGCGGCGGATTGTGCGCCATCCGCGAGTCACGAACCGCTCAGGCGCCGAAGCCGTGCGTCTCCCCCGCCTGCTCGCAAGGCACGCGCTCGGCCTGCACGGTCGAATGGTGGATGTCGAAGCGCTCGGCCAGCAGCGCGCGCAGCCGCTGCACCAGCGGCGCGAGGTCATCGACCCCGGACGCGCTCACCACGTGCACGCTGAGGCTCACCTTGCCGCTGGACAGCGCCCACACGTGCAGGTCGTGCAGGCTGGCCACGCCCTCGCTCGCGAGCAGCGCGCGCTCGACCTCGGGCAGGTCGACCTCGTCGGGCACGCCCTCGAGCAGCACGTTGAGGCTCTCGCGCAGCAGGCGCCAGGTGCGCGGCAGCACCCACAGGCCGATGGCCACCGCGATCAGCGAATCGACCCAGGCCCAGCCGGTGTAGCGGATCACCAGGGCGCCGACGATCACGCCCACCGAGCCCAGCATGTCGGCCCAGACCTCGAGGTAGGCGCCCTTGACGTTGAGGCTCTTGTCCTTGCCGCCGGCCAGCAGGCGCATGCCGATCAGGTTGACGACCAGCCCGCCCGCGGCCACCAGCAGCATCATGGTCGACTGGATCTCGGCCGGCGCCGCGATGCGCCGCCAGGCCTCGTAGAGCACGTAGATCGCCACCAGGAACAGCAGCACCGCGTTGAGCACCGCCGCGAGGATCTCGAAGCGGTGGTAGCCGAAGGTGCGGCGCCGGTCGGCCGGCCGCTGGCCGATGCGGATGGCGGCCAGCGAGATCGCCAGCGCCACCGTGTCGGTGAACATGTGGGCGGCATCGGACAGCAGCGCGAGGCTGCCCGAGACCAGCCCGCCGACCACCTCCGCCACGAGGTAGGCCGAGGTCAGCAGCAGCGCCCAGCGCAGTGCCTTCTCGTTCGCGCCGGCGCCGTGCGAATGCTCATGGGCCATGGGATGCGGCTCGCGGTTCGGGGTCGATCGGCGCGCCCTGCTGCCGTTCGCGGGCTTCCTCCTCGGTCTCTTCCTCGTCGCGCCGGTGCGCGATGCGGTAGAGCAGCGGAAGCACCAGCAGCGTGAGCGCGGTCGAGGACAGGATACCGCCGATCACCACCGTGGCCAACGGCCGCTGCACCTCGGCGCCGGTGCCGGTGGCGATGGCCATCGGCACGAAGCCCAGCGAGGCCACCAGCGCCGTCATCAGCACCGGCCGCAGCCGGGTCAGCGCGCCCTCGCGGATCGCGGCATCGAGCGGCAGGCCGCCCTCGCGCAGGTTGCGGATGAACGACAGCATCACCAGCCCGTTGAGCACCGCCACGCCCGACAGCGCGATGAAGCCCACCGCGGCCGAGATCGACAACGGGATGTCGCGCAGCCACAACGCCACGATGCCGCCGGTGAGCGCGAACGGGATGCCGGTGAAGACCAGCAGGCCGTCCTTGAGGTTGCCGAACATAGCGAACAGCAGCACGAACACCAGCAGCAGCGACACCGGCACCACGATCTGCAGCCGCTGGGTGGCCGACTCGAGGTTCTCGTACTGGCCGCCCCAGTCGGTCCAATAGCCCACGGGAATGCGCACCGACTGCATCGCCTGCTCGGCCTCGGCCACGAAGGAGCCGAGGTCGCGCCCGCGCACGTTGGCGCTGACCACGATGCGGCGCTTGCCGTCCTCGCGACTGATCTGGTTGGGACCGGGCGCGACCGACAGCGTGGCGACCTCGCCGAGCGGAATGAAGCTCAGGCGCTGGCCCTCGGGCGCGGCGCCGGTGGCGCCCTGCACCGTGCTGCCGGCGATGCCCGCGGGCGCCGCCGTGCCGCGCGGCAGCGCGATCGGCAGCCGCTGGATCGCCTCCAGGTCGGTGCGCAGGTTCTCGGGCAGGCGCACCACGATGCCGAAGCGCCGGTCGCCGTCGAACAGGATGCCCGCTTCGCGGCCGCCGACCGCGGTCGAGACCGCGTCCTGCACGTCGCCCACGTTGAGGCCGTAGCGCGCGGTCTTGCCGCGATCGATCTCCACCGTGAGCATCGGCAGGCCCGTGGTCTGCTCGACCTTGACCTCGGCCGCGCCGCCGATGCCGTTGAGCACGCCGGCCACCTGCGCGGCGGTCTTCTCGAGCACCGCCATGTCGTCGCCGAAGATCTTCACCGCCACGTCGCTGCGCACGCCCGAGATCAGCTCGTTGAAGCGCAGCTGGATCGGCTGCGAGAACTCGTAGTTGTTGCCCGGCAGCTTCTCGACCTCCTCCTGCACCGCCACCAGCAGCTCGGCGCGGCTGCGCCGCGGCGTGGGCCATTCGCTCTCGGGCTTGAGCATGATGTAGCCGTCGGAGATGTTCGGCGGCATCGGGTCGGAAGCGATCTCGGCCGTGCCGGTGCGCGCGAACACGCGCTCGATCTCGGGGAATTTCGCCTTCAGCGTGCGCTCGAGCTGCTGCTGCATCTCGACCGACTGCGTGAGGCTGGTGCCCGGGATGCGCAGCGCCTGAATCGCGAAGTCGCCCTCGCTGAGACTGGGCACGAACTCGGTGCCCAGGCGCGTGGCCAGCAGGCCCGAGAGCACCACCGCCACCGAGGCCAGCGTGATCACCAGCGGCTTGGCGTTCATCACGCGTGCCAGCAGCGGCGCATAGGCGCGGCGCGCCCACGACATCAGCCGGTTCTCCTTCTCGCCGACCTTGCTGCCGATGAACAGCGCCACGGCCGCGGGAATGAAGGTGATCGACAGGATCATCGCGCCCAGCAGCGCGATCACCACCGTGAAGGCCATCGGGTGGAACAGCTTTCCCTCGACGCCGGTGAGCGCGAAGATCGGCAGGTACACGATCATGATGATCAGCTGGCCGAACAGCAGCGGCCGGCGCGCCTCCTGCGAGGCCGCGAAGACCTCGTGGAAGCGCTCGCTGCGCGTGAGCGGCCGGCCCTTGTGGGCCTGCGCATGGGCCAGGCGCCGCACGCAGTTCTCCACGATCACCACCGCGCCGTCGATGATGATGCCGAAGTCGAGCGCGCCCAGGCTCATGAGGTTGGCGCTGATGCGCTGGTTCACCATGCCGGTGAAGGTGAACAGCATCGACAGCGGGATCACCAGCGCGGTGATGATGGCCGCGCGGATGTTGCCGAGGAACAGGAACAGGATCGCGATCACCAGCACCGCGCCCTCGAGCAGGTTCTTCTTCACCGTGGCGATGGCCTTGTCGACCAGCACCGTGCGGTCGTACACCGTCACCGCCTTCACGCCCTCGGGCAGGGTGCGGTTGATCTCCTGCATCTTGCGGTCGACCGCCTGCGAGACGCTGCGGCTGTTCTCGCCGATCAGCATGAACACCGTGCCGAGCACCACCTCGCGGCCGTTGTCGGTGGCCGCGCCCGTGCGCAGCTCCTGGCCGATGCCGACTTGCGCCACGTCGGACACGCGCAGCGGCACGCCCTGCGCGTTGCCGAGGATCACGTTGCCGATGTCCTCGGCCGACTTCACCTGGCCCGGCGCGCGGATCAGGTACTGCTCGCCGCGCTTCTCGATGTAGCCCGCGCCCACGTTGGCGTTGTTGCGCTCGAGCGCGGTCACGATGTCGGTCATCGTGAGGCCGTGCGCGAGCAGCTTGGCGGGATCGGGCGCGATCTGGAACTCCTTGGCATAGCCGCCGATGGAGTTGATCTCGGTCACGCCCGGCACGTTGCGCAGCTGCGGCTTGATGATCCAGTCCTGGATCTCGCGCAGGTCGGTGGAGGTGTAGGGCTGGCCGTCGGGCCGCTTCGCGCCCTCCTCCGTCTCCACGGTCCAGAGGTAGATCTCGCCCAGCCCGGTGGAGATCGGCCCCACCACCGGCGAGATCCCCTCGGGCATCTTCTCGCGCGCCGACTGGATGCGCTCGTTGACGAGCTGGCGCGCGAAGTAGATGTCGGTGCCGTCCTTGAAGATCACCGTCACCTGCGACAGGCCGTAGCGCGACAGCGAACGCGTCTGCTGCAGGCCCGGCAGGCCGGCCATCACGGTCTCGATCGGGTAGGTCACGCGCTGCTCGGTCTCGAGCGGCGAGTAGCCGGGCGCGGCGGTGTTGATCTGCACCTGCACGTTGGTGATGTCGGGCACCGCGTCGATGGGCAGCTTCTGGTAGCTGAACACGCCGAGCGCGGCCATGCCCAGCACCGCGAGCAGCACCAGCCAGCGCTGCTCGATGGCGAATCGGATCACACGTTCGAACATCGTGCGTCCTCAGTGGGTGTGGGTCGCAGAGGCCTTGCCCTGCTGCGACTTGACGACGAAGCTGCCCGCGGCGGCATAGGCCTGGCCCGGCTTCAGCCCGCCGGTGATCTCGATGCGCTGTCCGTCGCTGCGCCCGGTCTGCACCGCCTGGGGCAGGAAGCCGCCCGGCACGCGCAGGAACACGGTGGGCTTGTCCTCCACGCTCTGCACCGCCTCGGCCGACACCGTGACCGGCGCCTGCAGCTCGGAGGCCACCAGCTCGACATTGACGAACAGCCCCGGGCGCCACACGCGCTGCGGGTTGGTCAGCGTCACGCGCGCGGTCGCGGTGCGCGTCTGCGCGCCGAGCAGCGCGCCCACGTACGAGACCTTGCCCTGCGCCACCTGGTCGAAGGCGGTGGAACGGATGCGGACCGTCTCGCCGGTGCGCACCAGCGGCAGGTGCTGCGCCGGCACGCTGATCTCGGCCCAGACGGTGGACAGGTCGGACACGGTGAAGACGTTGGCGTCCTCCTTGACCGATTCGCCGAGCGAGATGTGCTTCTCGACCACCAGCCCGTCGAAGGGCGCGCGCAGCTCGTAGCGGCCCAGCGAGCCGCCGCCCGAACCCGGCACGGCGCCGAGCGCCAGCAGCTTCTGGTTCGCGTTGGCGACCGCGATCTGCGCCTCCTGCATCAGCTGCTGCGCCTGCAGGTAGTCCTGCTGCGGCGAGATCTTCTCCTCCCACAGCTTCTTCTCGCGCTCGTAGGTGCTGCGCGCCAGCTCGAGCCGGCGCTGCGCCGACTGCAGCTCGCTGCGCTGCTCCGACAGCGCCGGGCTCGAGATCACCGCCAGCACCTGGCCGCGCTTGACCTCCTGCCCGAGGTTCGCGGGCACGCTGTCGACCACGCCCGGCACGCGCGGCACCACGTGCGCCGTGCGGTCCTCGTTGAAGCGGATCTCGCCCGGCAGCTGCAGCGCGGTGCGGATGTTCGCGGGGCCGGTGGTCTCGATCGCCACGCCGGCGGCCTTGATCTGGGCCTCGGTGAAGGCGATCCTGCGGTCCTCTCCCTCGTGCCCGCCGGCGGCGGCCTTGGGCTCGGCCTTGGCGTCGCCCTTCGCTTCGCCCTTTGCCTGCTCCTTGGCCCCGTGCCCGTGGCCGTCGTCGCCGGCCTCGGCCTTCTTCTCGCCCTTGCCCTCCTCCTCGTGGTGCTCGCCATCGGCATGGCCCTTCGCCTCCTCGTGGTCATGGCCATGGCCGGCGGCCTCCTTGCCGCTCTCGTGGTGCTCCTCGTCGGCATGCGCGGCCGACTCGGCGTGGCCGCCGGCGGGCTTCGACGGTCCTCCGGTGCGCAGGATCAGCGCGCCGACGGCCAGCCCGACGGCCAGCACGATGGCGATCGCGATCCATTGCTTGCGGCCCACGGCGGGCGCGGCATTCTTGCGTTCTTGTTCGATGCTCATGGGAAACCTCAGCGGGTGACAGCGGAATGGGGGGTGGCGGCGGGAATGGCGACCATGGGGGCCGGGGTGGCGAGGTCGTCGGACAGGCCCTCGGTGCCGAGCAGCCGGTCGAGTTCTCCCGCGGCGCGGTGCGCCTCGGCCAGCGCCAGCAGGTACTGCGCGCGCACCTGGAACAGCGTGCGCTGCGCATCGAGCGCCTCGAGGAAGCTGAACTTGCCGAGCTCGAAGCCCTTGGTGGCCGCGCGCCAGGCCTCGGCCGCGCCGGGCAGCGCGTCGCGCTGCAGGGTCTCGGCGGTGGCACGCGCCGAGCGCAGCCGTTCGCTCGCCTGCGCCAGGTCGGCGCCCAGCTGCAGTTCGGCCGCGGCGAGCTCGTCGCGCGCCTTCTCCTCGCGGCTCAGGGCCTCGGCGAGGTTGCCGCGGTTGGTATCGAAGATCGGCAGCGGCACCGACAGCCCCAGCACCACCTGGTCACGGCGCGAACTGCCGGCACCGCCCTCACCCTCGGAGGCCGGCACGCGCTTGGCGCCCAGCGACACGGTCACGTCGGGAATGCGCTTGGCGCGCTCGAGCTCGGACAGCGCGCGCCGGCGCTCGACCTCGAGCCGCGCCTGGCGCAGCGCCGGTGCCTCGGCACGGCGCAGCGCCACCTCCTGCTCGCCCAGGGGCTGCGGCAGGCTGTCGACCGCGCCGTCGACCTGCGTGAAGCGCGGCACCGGATTGCCCCACAGCGCCGCGAGCTGCTGGCGCGCCGTGCGCAGGGTGCCCTCGGCCTGCATCAGCTCGACGCGGATGCCGGCTTCGGCCACGCGCGAGCGGGTTTCCTCGAGCGGCGAGACCTTGCCGGCCGCCACGCGGTTGGCCGCGGCGCGCGTGGCCGCCTGCGCGAGGCCGACCGAGTCCTGCGCCAGCCGCAGCCGCTCCTGCGCCGAGAGCACCTCGAAGAACAGCGTGATCGCGGTGGCGCGCAGCTCGGCGCGCTTGGCCGCGAGCGCGGATTCGGCCTGGTCGCGTGCGCGCTCGGCCGCGCTCACGCGTGCCGCGCGCTTGCCGCCGAGCTCGATCGGCTGGCTCAGCTGGACCGTGGTGGTGCGGTTGTCGCGCCGCGTGTCCTCGAGCGTCACGTCGAGCGTCGGATTGGGCCAGGCGCCGGCCTGCACCAGCGCGCCATCGGTGGCCTCGCGCTCGCGCCGGGCCGCGAACAGGCCCGGGTTGGCCTGGAACGCCAGCGCGAGCGCGCTGCGCAGGGTCAAGGGGCCCGCGGGCTCGAGGCTGGCGGAGGCCTGCGATGAGGCAGCAGAAGTGGAAGTGCCGGTCGCGGCCTGCTGCGTGGGCAGCGAAGGCTGGGCGAAGACCGGGGGTACCGCCAAGGCCAACACGGCCAGCGGCACGAAGAGCGTGCGCATCGGATTCTCCTGAGTTGCGAAACAACGAACGGGAAAATCCGGCGAGAGCTCAGTGCATGAACGGTGTCAGTGCGAAAAGGGAATGAAGGCGTGCTCTCGCCGGATCAGGCGGCGAGAATCCATGCGGGGCGCACGGGCACTTCGGGGATGTGGGAGTCGAAGGACTCGGCGAGCACGGCGCGCGGGCCCTGCGGAACGAAGGCAATGCCGGGCACCTCGGCGGGCGCCGCCACCGCATGCTGCGCATGACCGAAGTGGCACAGGGCACAGTCGCCGATCGCGGGATTCGGCACGTTGCCGGCGTCCTTCGACGTACCCGCGTCGGCGTGGCTGCGGTCTTCGGCCGCGTTGCCCGGATGCTCGTGGTGGCCCCAGTGCTGTGTCTGCGCGTCCTGCTCGTGCGCGCAATAGGCGGCCGACATCGCCCAGCTGTACTGGAGCGGAAGCAGGAACACCAGGAAGATCAACAGCCAGCGGCGCATGGGAGCGGGAGTATATCGACGGCACCTGCGGCACCGAGGCTTTCAAGACCCCACGGAACGCGGGTGCAGCGCACTGTACGACGCCTCGACACGGCTTTGTCCGTCAAGCGGATTACGAATTTGTAACCCCCTGCGAGGCCCCTGTTTCATTACCATCCGGCGATGCGAATTCTTGTCATCGAGGACGAGCCCAAACTGGGCGACTACCTCAAGAAAGGCCTGGAGGAGAACGGTTACGTCGTCGACATCGCGCGCGACGGCATCGAGGGCCGCTACCTGGCCACCGAGGGCGACTACGGCCTGATCCTGCTCGACGTGATGCTCCCGGGCATCGACGGATTCGCGGTGCTCAAGGCGATACGCCGCACCAAGAACGTCCCGGTGCTGGTGCTGACCGCGCGCGACAAGGTCGAGGACCGCGTCAACGGCCTGCAGCAGGGCGCCGACGATTACCTGGTCAAGCCCTTCTCGTTCTCGGAGCTGCTCGCGCGCATCCAGGCCCTGCTGCGCCGCGGCCAGGCCCAAGACGCCACCGTGTTGCGTCTGGCCGATCTGGAGCTCGACCTCGCGAGCCGCAAGTGCCAGCGCGCGCGCAAGCGCGTCGACCTGACCTCGAAAGAATTCATGCTGCTGACGGTGCTGCTGCGCCGGCGCGGCCAGATCCTCTCGCGCACCACGCTGGCCGAGCAGGTGTGGGACATGAACTTCGACAGCGACACCAACGTGGTCGAGGTGGCGATCCGCCGGCTGCGCGGCAAGATCGACGATCCCTTCGAGGTGAAGCTGCTGCACACGGTGCGCGGCATGGGCTACGTGCTCGAAGACCGCTCCTGGGCCTGAGGGCCCGGCCCCCCTTCCTTCCGGCGAGCATGCGCGCCCCTTCGATACGCCGCCGGCTGTCGCTCTGGTTCGCGGCCCAGACCTTCTTCGGCCTCAGCGTGGTGTGCCTCGCGGTCTACCTGGTCACGGCCTGGAACTTCGGCGCCAAGCAGGACACCGAGATCGCGCACAAGGCCGAGCTGGTGCAGCACCTGCTGGCCGAGGGCGAGAAGGCCGGCGATCTCTCGACCCTGCGGCACAAGCTCGAGGACTTCTTCTCGATGGAGGACGAGTTCAGCCTCTCCATCGTCACGGCCACGGGCGACACCATCTTCCGCTCCACGCCGCCCACGGGCGGGCGCTGGGTGCGCAGCGACCGGCAGATGCCGTGGCGCGCGCCGGGCGCGCAGACCGCGCCGCTCACGGTCTCCATCGGCATCAGCGTGACCAACGACGCGCGCCTGCTCGAGCGCCTGGCCTGGACCCTGCTGGGCGCGGTGCTGCTGGGCACGGCGCTGGTCTCGCTGACCGGCTTCTGGCTGGTGCGGCGCGGTCTGCGGCCGCTGAAGGCGCTGGCCGAGCGCACCGCGGCGATGGCGCCCGACCGGCCCAACGAGCCGATCGACGCGCTGGCCTTCGCCGAGGAGCTGCGGCCCTGGATCACGCAGTTCAACGCACTGCTGTTGCGTGTGCAGCGCGCCTACGTGCAGCTCGAATCCTTCAATGCCGACGTGGCGCACGAGCTGCGCACGCCGCTGGCCAATCTGATCGGCTCGACCGAACTCGCGCTGACCCGGCCGCGCGGCAACGAGGAGCTGCAGGCCGTGCTGGCCTCCAACCTCGAGGAGATCGGCCGCCTCTCGGGCATCGTGACCGACATGCTGTTCCTCTCGCAGGCCGAGCGCGGTGGCGCGACGCGCTCGCGCGCGACCGTAAGCCTGGCGGCGCAGGCGGTGGACGTGATCGACTTCCACGACGCCATGCTCGAGGAGGCCGGGCTGCAGGCGCGCGTCGAAGGCGATGCCAGGGTCGACGTCGATGCGGCGCTGGTGCGCCGCGCGCTGTCGAACCTGCTGGGCAATGCCATCCGCTTCGCGGCGCCGGGCTCGGCCATCGCGATCGAGATCGGGCCCGACGCCGGCCCGGGAAGCCAGCGCGACGCAATCGCACTGGTGCTCGTCAACCGCGGCGCCGCCATCGCGCCCGAGGTGCTGCCGCGGCTGTTCGAGCGCTTCTACCGCGCGGCTCCGGCGCGCGACGGCTCGGCCCGCCACCATGGGCTGGGCCTGGCTATCGTCGAGGCCATCGCGCGCATGCATGGCGGCCGCGTGTTCGCCTCCAGCCAGGACGGCACGACGCGCATCGGCTTCACGGTGCCAACGCAGCCGTGATGCACGGGCGTCCGGCCGCCGCGAGCCGCTGACGCCTTTCTTCTTCATCGCGCACGCAACGCCCGAGAACTTTGGGCTTCCTTCGCGGAACTGCGCGTACCTTTCTTCGGCCAAGCCGGGTTTATCCCGATACGGCGCAGGCGCCGCGCCCCCAAGAATCCGCCCTCAATAAAAAGCACGGACGTTCGTTTTATTAACCGGCACTCAAGGAGATGAGCATGAATGGATTTTTCGGTGGTCTGCTGCGCCGCTTGGCGCTTTCCACGGTCTTCGCCCTGCTGGGCCCCCTGAGCCTTCTCGGCCTCGCGGCCCCCGCGCAGGCGCAGGACAACGCCACGCAGACCAAGTACCCGATCGTGCTCGTGCACGGCCTGTTCGGTTTCGATTCGCTGTTCGGCGTCGACTACTGGTACGGCATTCCCTCGGCGCTGCAGCGCAGCGGCGCGCGCGTGTTCGTGGCGCAGGTGTCGGCCGCCAACAGCACCGAGGTGCGCGGCGAGCAGCTGCTCGCGCAGGTGAAGAACATCATGGCGATCACCGGGGCCGCCAAGGTCAACCTGGTGGGCCATTCGCATGGCGGCCCGACCATCCGCTACGTGGCCGGCGTGGCGCCGCAGCTCGTGGCCTCGGTCACCTCGGTGGCCGGCCCGCACAAGGGCTCGCGCGTGGCCGACATCCTGCGCGGCACCGTGCCGGCCGGCTCGCTCAGCGAGACCGTGCTCAACGGCGCGGTGAATGCCTTCGTGGCGCTCATCAACCTCGGCTCCGGCGGCACCGGCCTGCCGCAGATGCCGGTGGCCGCGCTGAACTCGCTGACCGCGGCCGGCTCGGCCGACTTCACGCGCCGCTTCCCGCAGGCCGTGCCCACGGGCTGCGGCGACGGCGCCGAGGTGGTCGGTGGCGTGCGCTACTACTCGTGGACCGGCAAGCAGCCCGTGACCAACCTGCTCGACCCCAGCGACGCTTCGCTCGGCCTGCTGAGCCTGAGCTTCGGCGAGACCAACGACGGCCTGGTGGCCGTGTGCTCCTCGCGCCTGGGCAAGCACCTGGGCGACTACCGCCAGAACCATCTCGACGAGGTGAACCAGCTGCTCGGCGTGCGCGACTGGCTCGCGCCCGATCCGGTCGCGCTGTACCGCCAGCACGCCACCCGCCTCAAGCAGATCGGCCTGTGACGCGCCGCTGGCCCCTGGTTCTGGCCGCGGCCGCGGTGGTGGCGCTCGGCGGCTGGTGGTTCGGCGCGTCGGGCCCGGCGGAAAGCGAGGCGCGCACGGGCGAGGCCGCGTCGGCCGGCCCCGCGCCCTTGCCGCAGGCACCCGCGGCCACCGCGCCTGCAGCCATCGCCGACAGCTTCCTCACGCCGAACCTTCGCGACCGCATCGAGGCACTGCTGCTCGAGGCCGGCGAGGCCGCGAGCCCCGAGGACCTCAAGCGCCGCGTCGAGGCGCTGGTGCCCGCGCACTTCGCGCCGCACGAGGCGGCGCGTGCCCGCGCGCTGCTGGGCCGCTACGTCGACTACCGCGTGGCGCTCGGCGCGCTGCAGCTGCCGGCCGACCTCGGCGACCCGCGCGCGCTGCGCGACACGGTCGAGGCGCGCCGCCGGGTGCGCGAACAGCACTTCATGCCCGACGAGTACCAGGCGCTGTTCGGTGCCGACGACGACTTCGACCGCTACAGCCTCGCGCGGCTCGAGATCGAGCGCAACACCGCCCTCACGCCCGCGCAGCGCCAGGCCGCGCTCGAGGACAACGAGCGCAGCCTCGGCGAGACGCAGCGCGCCCAGCGCGCCGGAACCGTGGCCCAGCTCCAGGTGGCCTCGCAGACCGCGGCGCTCGAGGCGCGCGGCGCCAGCGACCAGGAGCGCTTCGCCGAACGCAGCGCGCAGTACGGCGCGCCGGCCGCGCAGCAGCTCGCCCAGCTCGACCGCGAGGAGCGCGACTGGCAGGGGCGACTCGCGCAGTACGCGGCGCTGCAATCGGCCAAGGCCGATGCGCAGTCGCTCGAGCAGATGAAGCAGCAGCTCTTCACGCCCGAGGAACGGATGCGGCTGGAAGCGGCGCTGCAGTTGCGCGCGCAGGCGGCGGCCGCGGCACCGTCGATGACGCCGCGCTAGGACCCGCTAGGAGGCTTCGCGCGCGACCACGAACTCGGCCCCCGGCGCCGCGCTGCGCACCGTCAGCTGCCAGCCATGCGCGAGCGCGATCTCCTGGCAGATCGCGAGCCCCAGGCCCGAGCCTTCGTCGCGCCGTCCGGCGCCGCGCCAGAAGCGCTCGAAGACTTTGGGCAACTCGGTGGCGTTCAGCCCAGGCCCCTGGTCGCGCACCGAGATTCGCTGCTCATCGGCCACCAGCCGCACCGTCGCGTTCGGCGGCGAATGCTGGATCGCGTTCTCGAGCAGGTTCTTCAGCAGCGTGAACAGTGCCCCGCGGTCGGCGCGCCAGCCGAGCGACTCGGAGGCCACGCGCAGGTCGAGCCGCACCCGGCGCCGCTCGGCCAGCCGCGCCAGGTAGTCGCCCACCTCGTCGACCAGCGCGGCCAGGTGCACGAGGCCGATCTCGTAGTTGCGCAGCTCGGTGGCCTCGGCCAAATGCAGCAGCTGGTTCACGTGCCGGGCCATCTGGTCGACGTCGCGCAGCAGGGCCTCGCGATCGAAGCCGGCATCGCCCGCGCCATGCAGCTCGATCTGGGCGCGGATTAGCGCCAGCGGAGTCTTGAGCTCGTGCGCCACCGTGCCGAGGAAATCCTGCTGCGCGACATAGCCGCGCTCGAGCCGGTCGAGCGCGCGGTTGAAGGCCTCGATCAGCGGCAGCATCTCGGACGGCAGCCCGCGCACCTCGAGCCGCGCATCGAGCGTGCGCGGCGTGATGCAGGCGGCGCTGTCGGATGCCGCGCGCAGCGGCCGCAGCATGCGGCCCAGCGTGAAGTACATGGCGACGGCGAACACCAGCACCGAGGCCAGGCTCGCGAACAGCATGCCCTGCCCCAGCGCCGGCAGGCCGACGGCGCGCTCCATGACCTCGATGAAGCGCCGGCTGATCGCCACCTGCACGTACCAGCGCCGGCCGCCATGCTCGATGGCCTCGGTCGCGACCCGCATCGGCAGGCCGTCCGTCACCGCGTCGAAGGAGCGGCCTTCCGGCTCGAAGCTGCCGTTGTCCGCGCGCAGCGCCGCCAGGCCCTGCCCCGCGGGCAGCACGACCCGGCCCGCCGCGTCGAGCACGCGCACCGAGGTCTCGCGGCCCAGGCCCGCATAGAGCCACATCGTGAGGCGGGATTCGTCCAGGCCCGCCGGCTGTCCGGCCGCGTCGAAGCGCAGCGCGCGAGCGATCAGGCGCGCATGGTTGGCGATGCTCTCGTTGAACACCTGGCCGCGCAGCGCGAACGCCACGGCACCGCCCGCGGCGATCAGCACGATGCACACGAGCACACCCGCCACGTAGGTGACCAGCAGGCGCGTGCCGAGGCTACGCGGCATCGCGAAGCGCATAGCCGTGGCCTCTCACGTTGGCGATCTGCAAGCGCGAGTCCACGGCCTGCAGCTTCCTGCGCAGCCGGTGCAGGGCCACGTCGAGCGCATTGGGCGTGACCGCTTCCGACAGGCCCCAGGCGGCCGACTCGAGCGCGCCGCGCCGCACGGTCTGCCCGCCGGCGCGCACCAGGCACAGCATGATCTGCAGCTCGGCCGGCGCCAGCGTGACCGCCTCGGGGCCGCAGGCCAGCGTGCCGCTGTCGGGCTGGATCCGGATGTCGCCATGGGCCGGCGACAGGCTCTGCAGCTGCACCGGCCGGCGCAGCAGCGCGCGCACGCGCGCCACCAGTTCCTCCATCGAGAAGGGCTTGGCCAGGTAGTCGTCGGCGCCGGACTCGAGTCCATCAACGCGGTCGTGCAGCGCATCGCGCGAGGTCAGCATCAGGCACGGCGTGCGTGTGCCGGCCGCGCGCAGCCGGCGCACCAGCTCCAGCCCGTCGCCATCGGGCAGGCCGCGGTCGACCACCAGCGCCGCATAGGCGGTGTCGCGCAGCGCATGCGCGGCGCTGTCGATGCGGCCGAAGACATCGGCCTCGATGCCCGCGCCCGACAGCGCCTTGCAGACCAGCGCGGCCATGCGTTCGTGGTCTTCGATCAGCGCGATCCGGTTCATGCGCCCGAGGATGCCTCAGAAACGGTAGAGATAGCCGACCGAGGCCGAACCCAGGCTCGAGCGGTTCACCAGCGGGCTGTTCTTGATCTGCTTGCCCAGCTGGGTGGAGCCGACGTCGAGGAACACCGACTGGTGGCGGTCGATCGCATAGCCCACGCGCAGGCCGATCTCGGTGTTGACGCTCGAGCGGCCCAGGTAGAGCGGGCGCCCGATGCGGACCTCCTGCGCGCGCACGCCGTAGTAGTAGTCGACGTACTTGTCGTCGACCCACACGGCCTCGAGGCGCGGCGTGAAGGTGAAGCGGCCGGCGCGGAAATCGCGCTGCACGCCCAGGCGCAGGTGCTGGCCCTTGCTCTTGCCCGAGGCATCGCCTAGCCATTCGAGCGAGACGTCGGCCAGCTCGTTGCGCCAGACGAGGCCGGCGCCGAGCCAGATGCTGCCCTTGCGCTCCTCCATGCCCGAGAGCACGGGCGCATCGTCGGGCTTGTAGCCGCCCAGGCCGTAGCGGGCGCGCAGGCCGAAGGACAGCGAGGAACGGCCGCCCAGCTCGAGCGCCGGCAGCTTGAGTTCCGCGCCGGTGCCGAACACGCGCACATGGCGGTTCTCGAAATAGACCAGCGGCAGGCCCTGCGACTTGTTGCCGGCGTCGGTGTAGGGCTGCTGCCTGACGCCGGCGGCGAGGCCCAGGCCCCAGCGGGCGCGGTCGTCGGACGGGGCGGCGGAAGGCTCCGCGAGCGGCTGTTCGAGGGCCGTGTCCTGTGCCCAGGCGGGCACGGCCCACGGGGTCAGCGACAGGCCCGCGAGCACGGGCAGGCAACGGGAGAAGGAAGAGAGCGAGGAAGCACGCGGCATGGCGGAGCCAATCGGGTTGTCAGGGAAGCCCGGATGCTCGATGCGGCTGTCTTACCGCGGTCTTACCGGCCCGCCTGCGCGCGGTAAGCCCGCGGAAAGACGGCCGGGCCGAGGATGCGCGCCTCTTCGAACCGGAGCCGCCGATGCCCATGCCTTTCTCGACCCGACTTCCCGCTGCGCGATGCAGCACGCCGCGCTGATGCCCGCGCCCTGGGTGCCCTCGCCCTGGTCCGCGCGCAAGGCACCGGCGCGCGTGCCGCCGGCCGCACCGGCGCCCTCGCCCGCGCCTAGGACTCCACGCGCGCCGCCTCGGCCGCGCGCGCCTTGCGCCCCATCACGAGGTTGATCAGCGGCCCCGTCATCGCCGTGGTCGCCAGCGCCATCACCAGCAGCATGGTGAAGAGCTCGGGACCGATCAGGCCGACGTCGAGGCCGATCTTGATGACGATCAGCTCCATCAGCCCGCGCGCGTTCATCAGCGCGCCGGTCGCGAGGCTGTCGCGCCAGCCGTAGCCGGCCAGGCGCGCGCCGATCGCGCCGCCGGCCAGCTTGCCGATGCTGGCGACCGCGACGATCAGCAGCAGCGCGCCGATGCCCGCGCCCGAGAAGGCGCTGGCCGTGGTGCCCAGCCCCGCGAGCGCGAAGAACAGCGGCATCAGCAGCACGATCGACAGCGGCTCGATGCGCTCCTGCAGCGAACGCAGCAGGCGATCGTCGCGCGGCAGGCAGGCGCCGAACAGGAAGGCGCCGAACACCGCGTGCAGGTGCAGCCATTCGGTGAGCAGGGCCGAGACCAGCAGGCCGATCATCAGCGAGGCCAGCACCGTGGTCGACGGTTCGCCGTCGGGCGCGCGGGTGCGCAGCAGCCAGGCATAGGCCGGCTTCAGGCCGAGGAACAGGAAGGCGAACAGCGCCACCGCGCCGCCGCCGGTGCGCAGCAGCCCGAGGTAGCCCTCGCCCGCGCCGGCCAGCGCCACCACGAAGGCCAGCAGCACCCAGGCGAAGACGTCGACCACCGCGGCCGCGCCCAGCGAGAGCTGGCCGAAGGGGGTGCGCGTCAGGCCGCGGTCCTTGAGGATGCGCGCCATCACGGGGAACGCGGTGATCGACAGCGCCGCCGCGATGAACAGCGCGAAGGGCCAGAAGCCCACGCCGGCCGGTGCCAGCGAAGGATGCAGCGCGGGCGCGATCGCCAGCCCCAGGCCCAGTGGCGCGATCACGCTGGCGACGCCGACCCAGCCGACCGACTGGAGCTGCGCCTTCACGCCCTGCGAGGCGCGCAGCTCGAGGCCGACCACGAACATGAACAGCACCAGGCCCACGGTGGCGAGCGCCGACAGGCCGCCCAGCGACTCCTTCGCGAAGATCTGGCCATGCAGCGAGGGGCACAGCGCGCCCATGACGGCCGGCCCCAGCATCAGGCCGGCGGCCATCTCGCCGACCACGCCCGGTTGGCCGAGGTGGCGCAGCACCCATCCGCAGACGCGGGCCGTGCCGAGGATGACGATCAGTTGCAGCAGCAGCGTCGTGGCGGACATGGCCGGATGTTAAGTCCCGCCGCGCTCGGCCTCGGTCCACAGCGCGGCCATGGCGCGCAGCAGCGACTCCTCGACCACCGGCTTGAACAGCACCGGCACGCCCGACTCGCGCACGCGCTGCAGCCGCGGCGGCGCGGTCTCGCCGGTCACCAGCAGCAGCGGCAGCCGGCCGCCCTGGCTCCGGCGCAGGCGCAGCCCGGCATCGAGGCCGTCGGAGCCGTCGGCCAGCCGGTAGTCGCACAGCAGCAGGTCGTAGGGCCGGCCCTCGGCGCCGGCCCGCGCCAGCGCCTGCGCCGCGGCGGCCTCGTCGGCCACCGCGTGCAGGTCGATCGCGTGCTGGCGCAGCAGGCCGGTCATGGCATCGCGGATGTCGGCCTCGTCGTCGACCAGCAGCACGCGGCGCGGCATCGGTTCCATGCGCGGCATCGGCGCGCGCGGCCCGAACGAAGGCGCGGGCGTGAAGGACTGGCGCCATGGCGGCGCGGCCGCGGCGGCGGGCGCGCAGGCCTCGTCGCGCGCCGGCGCGGCAGGCACCACCACGCGCACGTGCGTGCCGCGGCCCAGGCGCGAATGCACCTGCACCGGATGGCCGAGCAGGCGCGACAGACGCTGCACGATCGCCAGCCCGATGCCGAGCCCGCGCGAGCGGTCGCGGCCCGGGTTGTCGATCTGGTAGAACTCCTCGAAGATCCGGCCCGACTGCTCGGGCGCGATGCCGATGCCGGTGTCGCGCACCTCGATCCAGACCACCTCGCCGCGGTCGCGCGCGATCACCGTCACCCCGCCGCGCCAGGTGTACTTGAGCGCGTTGTCCATCAGGTTCGACAGCATGCGGTGCAGCAGTTGCGGATCGCTGCGCACCCACAGCCCGCTGGCGCGCACGCGCAGCTGCAGCTGGCGCTGCTCGGCCTGGGCCGAGAAGGTGTGGTTGAGCGGCAGGAACAGCGCATCGAGCGGCACCGCGTCGAGCGCCGGCGCGACCACGCCGGCATCGAGCCGCGAGACGTCGAGCATGGTGTCGAGCGAATGGCCCAGCGCATGCACCGCGCGCATCAGCCGCTCGGCGTTGCGGCCCTCGGGGCGATTGCGCAGCTCGTTCTCGAGCGCGGCGCCGAACAGCGCGATGGCATGCAGCGGCTGGCGCAGGTCATGGCTGGCGGTGCCGAGGAAGCGGCTCTTCTCCTGGCTCGCGCGCTCGGTGGCCACCACCTGCTCGCCCAGGCGCGCGGCCAGCACCTCGTTGCGAAAGCGCAGCCGCAGCGCCTCGTCGAGCACGCGGTGCTGGCGCGTCGCGATGCGCAAGGTCAGCACCAGGTGCACCGCGCCGAAGACCGCGAGGAACAGGTGCACCCCGTCGCCCTGCCAGGCCAGCGCGAGCACCAGCCCCGCCATCATCGGGATGCCGTAGCCGAACAGCGCGGGCTTGAGCGAGCACAGCGACTGCATCGAGCGGGTCCAGCCGCTCATGATCACCACCACCAGCAGCGTGGTCGTCACCAGGTCGTCGCGCGCCATGAAGAAGGCCGGCACGGGCGCGGCAACGACGCTCAGCAGCGTGACCTGCGCGGCATAGCGGCGCGCCCAGGCCGCGCTCATGGCATCGGGGATGCCGGCATGCCAGCGCGGCGCCAGCAGCACCGCGAGATCGGTGGCGACCACCAGCCCCAGCCACAGCAGCGCGAGGATCGAGCTGCGCTCGAAGGTCGCGACGCCGAGCGTGATCGCGAAGCCGATGTGGGTGGCGACCGAGACGTTGCGCGAGGCATAGAACGACGCCAGGTGCTCGCGCAGCACACGCTGCGCGAGGGCACGGTCGAGGGGCTCGCCGTTCGGGTCGCGGGCTGCGGCGCTGGTCATCGGGACGATTCTGGGGACCACCCCCGGCGCTCGGAAGTGCCCTAAGTCATGGGACGAACCAGCGGTCGGCCCATTGGTTGAGCGGCTTCAGCCGCCGCACCAGCTCGGCGCCCGACTCGGTCAGCGCATAGCCCGCGTCGCCCAGCGCCACGATCCCGGTGGCGCGCAGCTCCTTGAGCCGGTCGTTGAGCACCGAGGGCGACATCTCGCCGCAGCTGGTGCGCAGCGCGCGAAAGCTCTGCGGCTGGCCGTCGCGCAGTTCCCACAGCACGCGCAGGGTGCCCTTGCGGCCGAGCTGCTCGAGCAGCCGCATGACGGGACGGCGGTGCACCGTGGGGGCTTCGGCGGGATCGTTCTCTTGCATGGTTCGGCGGGCGAGTCGCGTGCGTTACTGCGCTACGCATTTCGTAGCGATAGACTGGATCATCGCTACGGATTTCGTAGCGATTTCAAGCCATTCTATGCAAGGAGTCCCCATGACTGCAGAGACCGCGCCCCGCATCCCGCCGCTCGAGGCGCCCTACCCCGAAGGCATCGCCGAACTGCTCACGCGCATGACGCCACCGCAGGCCCCCGAGGTGCTGGGCCTGTTCCGGGTGATGGCGGTAAATCCCCGGCTCGCCGAGCGCACGCTCGAGCTGGGCCGCCACTTCCTGGGCCGCAAGGCCTCGATCTCGCTGCGCGAGCGCGAGCTCGTGATCCTGCGCGTGTGCGCGCGCTGCGGCGCCGAGTACGAATGGGGCGTGCACTGGAGCGGTTTCGCCGACGCGGCCGGCCTCGGCGAGGCCGAGCGGCGCGCGACCGCCGCGCGCGACGCGGACCTGGGCGCGCTGCAGCCGCGCGACGCCCTGCTGCTGCGCATGGTCGACCAGTTGCACGACACGGGCGACATCGACGATGCGCTGTGGCGCGCTCTCGGCGAGCACTGGAGTCATGCGCAGCTGCTCGAACTGATGATGCTCGCGGGCTGGTACCACGCGGTGAGCTACGTCTGCAACGCGGCGCGCGTGCCGCTCGAGCGCTGGGGCGCGCGCTGGTAGCTCAGGCGTTGTTCTTCTCGGCGCGCATCAGGCGCAGCCCGTTCGCCACCACCAGCAGGCTCGCGCCCATGTCGGCGAACACGGCCATCCACATGGTCGCGCTGCCGAACACCGCGAGCACGAAGAACACGCCCTTGATGCCGAGCGCCAGCGTGATGTTCTGCCACAGCACCGCATGCGCGCGGCGCGACAGCCGGATGGTCTCGGGGATGCGGCGCAGGTCGTCGTTCATGATGACCACGTCGGCCGCTTCCATCGCGGTGTCGGTGCCGGCGCCGCCCATCGCGAAGCCGATGTCGGCCTGCGCGAGCGCGGGCGCGTCGTTGATGCCGTCGCCGGTCATGGCGGCCATGCCGTAGCGCTGCTGCATCGCCTTCACGGCATCGAGCTTCTCCTCGGGCAGCAGGTTGCCGCGCACGTCCTCGATGCCGGCATGCGCGCCGATGGTCCGGGCGGTGGCGGCGTTGTCGCCGGTCAGCATCACCGGCACCACGCCGAGCGCGCGCAGCTCGGCCACGGCCGCCTGCGACGAGGGCTTGATGGTGTCGGCCACCGCGAACAGCGCAAGCACCGCCTGCTGCGAGGCCAGCAGGGTGACGGTACGGCCGGCTTCCTCGTGGCGCTTCAGCGCGGCCTCGATCGCGGGCGTGCACAGGCCGCGCTCCTCGATCAGGCGGTGGTTGGCCAGTGCGTAGCGTTGGCCGCCGTGCACGGCTTCCACGCCGCGGCCGGGCAGCGCCGCGAAGTCATGCACCTCCTCGAGCGCATGGTCGACCGACTTCAGCCCCTCGGCGATGGCCCTGGACACCGGGTGGTCGGAACGCCCGGCGATGCTGGCCGCGATGGCGAGCACGGCCGCGTCGTCGCCGGCCGTGGCGCCGAGCACCTCGGACTCGACCAGCCTGGGCTTGCCCTCGGTGATGGTGCCGGTCTTGTCGAGCGCCACCGCCTTGAGCTTGCGCGCCTCCTCGAGGTAGGTGCCGCCCTTGATCAGGATGCCGCGCCGCGCGGCCGAGGCCAGCGCGCTCACCACCGTCACCGGCGTGGAGATCACCAGCGCGCAGGGGCAGGCGATGACCAGCAGCACCAGTGCCTTGTAGATCGCCTCGAGCCAGGTCCAGCCCATGGCCCAGGGCGTGAACAGCGCGATGGCCAGCGCGAGCGCGAACACGGCCGGCGTGTAGATCGCGGCGAAGCGGTCGACGAAGCGCTGCGTGGGCGCGCGCGTGCCCTGCGCCTCCTCCACCGCGTGGATGATGCGCGCCAGCGTGGTGTTGGCGGCCACCGCGGTGACGCGGAACTCGAGCCCCGCGGTCTGGTTGATGGTGCCGGCGAAGACGGTGTCGCCCACGGTCTTGTCGACCGGGATGCTCTCGCCCGTGACCGGCGCCTGGTCGATCGCGCTGCTGCCGGCCGTGACCACGCCGTCGAGCGCCACGCGCTCGCCGGGGCGGATGCGCACCACCGCGCCCAGCGGCACCTCGCTCGCGGCCACGGTCCGCCAGCCGCCATCGGGCTGGCGCACCTCGGCCTGCTCGGGCGCCAGCGCCAGCAGGCTCTGGATTGCGTTGCGCGCGCGGTCCACGGCGCGCGCCTCGATCAGCTCGGCGATCGCATAGAGCGCCATCACCATCGCGGCCTCGGGCCACTGGCCGATGAAGAAGGCGCCGGTCACGGCCACGGCCATCAGCGCATTGATGTTGAGCCGGCCGCGCACCAGCGCCGCGAAGCCCTTCTTGTAGGTGTCGAGGCCCGCGAGCGCGATGGCCGCGAGCGCGAGCCCCATCTCGAAGACCATGAAGCCCCGGCCCTCGAGCGCGAGGAAGGAGACGGACTCGGCGCCGACGGCGAGCACCAGCGCCGCGACCAGGCGCGCGAGGCCGGCGCTTTTCCAGCCCGCGGGCTCGATGCTGCGCGCCGCGCCCGGCGCGGGCGCGGTCACCGGCTCGGGCTTGAAGCCGGCCTTGCGGATCGCCGCCAGGGCCTCGGCCAGCGCCGCTGCGTCGGCGGTGATCGCCATCGTGCGTTCGCCGAGCCGGAAGCGCAGCGCGCCGATGCCGGCCACGGGCTCGAGCGCGCGGCGGATCTCGGACTCCTCGACCGCGCAGTCCATGGTGGGAATGCGGAACAGCGTCGCGCCCCTGGGCAGGTCGGCCGGTTCCGGCGCCGACACGAAGGCCGACACCGAGGCCGAGCCGCAGCCCGAGTGGCTGCAGCAGGCGTCGTGCGCGGGCGGCGCGGCCGCCGGCGCATGGCCGTGATCGTGATCGTGCGCATGGCCATGGCCATGGCCATGGCCATGGTCGTGGCCGTGCGCGTCGGCGGGCGCCGTGCCCCCCCGAATATCCCTGTCGAGCGTGTTCTGGTTCGTCATGGGCTCGATTGAAAACCCTGAAGCAGGTGTAGAGTCAAACGCAGTTCCCCCACCCGCTGGCGGGGCTTCGCCGGCCACCACGGCCCGGCCCGCCCGCCAGCCTTCCATCTGCCGCATCATGAAAATCGGTGATCTGGCCAAGGCCGCGAACACGCCCGTCGAGACCATCCGCTACTACGAGCGCGAAGGCCTGCTGCCCGCGCCCGCGCGCACCGAGGGCAACTACCGCATCTACGGCGAGGACCACGCGCAGCGCCTGGGCTTCGTGCGCCGCTGCCGCTCGCTCGACATGACGCTCGACGAGATTCGCAGCCTGCTGAAATTCCGCGATGCGCCGCAGGAGGACTGTGGCGAGGTCAACCAGTTGCTCGACGACCACATCGGCCACGTGGCGGCGCGCATCGCCGAGCTGCGCACGCTCGAGAAGCAATTGAAGGCGCTGCGCCAGCAATGCGGCGGCGCCGATTCGGCCCAGCCCTGCGGGATCATCCAGGAGCTCGACGCGGTCGCGCTCGAGCCCGAGGGCTTCGGCCAGCACGCGGGCCACGTGCACGGCGCGCTGCACGCACCCGCGCGGCGCTAGCGCTCGCGCGCGAAGCCCCCGAAAAACGCGGCCGCGTTCCGTTCGAGGCTGTCGAGGTGGTAGCCGCCTTCCTGCACGATCAGGGTCGGCAGTTTCAACCCGCCGATCGCCTCGCCCAGGCGGGCGAAGCCCGGCGTGGTCACCGCGACGCGCGACTGCGGATCCTCGTGGTAGATGTCGAAGCCCAGCGCCAGCACCAGCGCATCGGGCTGGTAGCGCCGCAGCGCGCGGGCCGCCGCGTCGAGCCGGTCGAAGAACAGCGCCTCGCTGGCGCCATGGGGCATCGGCAGGTTGAGGTTGAAGCCCAGGCCGGCACCGGCGCCACACTCGTCCTCGTGGCCCGCGACCACCGGGTAGAAGTTGGTCGGGTCGCCATGGATCGAGACGTAGAGCACGTCGGCGCGCTCGTAGAAGATCTCCTGCACGCCCTGGCCGTGGTGCATGTCGGTGTCGAGCACCGCCACGCGCGCATGCTGCGCGCGCAGCGCCTGCGCCGCGATGGCCGCGTTGTTCAGGTAGCAGAAGCCGCCGGCGCCCTCGGCGCGCGCATGGTGGCCGGGCGGGCGGCACAGCGCATAGACCTCGCGTTCGCCCGCCAGCAGCGCCTGCGCGCCGGCCAGCGCCGACTGCGCGGACCCGTAGGCCGAGCGCCAGGTCTGCGCGCCCACCGGGCAGCTGCCGTCGGTCAGGTAGCGCGCGGCCTGTGCGAGCACGCCGCGCAGCGCGTTGCCTTCGCGCACGTAGATGTTCGACATCACCTCGTCGCCCCAGTCGGGGCCCGCGACCCGCCACTCGGCATGGGCCTCCTCGAGGAAGCGCAGGTAGTTCATGCCATGCACGGCCGCGAGCGGCGCGGCGCCGTGGTCGGCGGGCTCGCGCACCTCGAAGCCCAGCGCGCGCGCGGCGCGCAGCAGCCGCAGCGCGCGCTCGGGCACCTCCTGCGGCGTGCGCATGCGGCCGCGCGAGAGGTAGCTCTGCGGGTGGTGCTTCAGTTGCTCGGGATGGAAGTAGGTCAGCATCGGAATCGGATCGGTGTCGTTGCGGGTCAGTGCTCGGGGGCGCCGGCATCGGCGCGGCGGTGCTTGAGCGCATCGAGCGCCATCACGCAGAGCAGCGACACGCCGGCCAGGCCCGTGAAGAAGACGGCCAACGGCCACCACTGGCCGACGAAGCGATGCGCCAGGTAGGTGCCCACCAGCGGCGTCAGGCCGCCCGCGATCGCGCCGCAGACGTGGTAGCCGATCGAGATCGCCGAGTAGCGCACGCGCGTCGGGAACACGCCGCTCACGAAGCCCGCGATCACCGAATAGAAGCTCGACAGGCAGACCACCGCGAGCGCGATGCCCAGCACCATCGACGGCACGCTGGCGCCCTGCACCAGCAGGAACATCGGGTAGGGCGAGAGCATCGCGAGGAAGGCGCTGAGCTTGAGGAAGCGCGCGCCGCCGATCTTCTCGGCCAGCAGCGCGGCCAGCGGCTGCGCCACGAACTGGATGATCGCGACCAGGAACAGGCAGTCGAGGATCACCGACTTCGTCACGCCCAGGTAGGTGGTCGTGTAGGCGATCATGAAGGTGTTGGTGAAGTACACGCCGGCCACGCCGAGCGTGTTGGCACCGATGCACAGCGCCACCAGCAGTCCCGAGGAACGGAACACCTCGGCAATGGGCAGCTTCACCGTGAGCCGCGAGCGCTTCTCCTGCTCGAACTCGGGCGACTCGTGCACGCCGAGGCGGATGCAGGCGCCCACCAGCAGCAGCACGGCGCTGGCCAGGAACGGCAGGCGCCAGCCCCACGAGAGGAAGTCGGCCGGGTCCATGGTCGAGACCAGGCGGAACGCGACCAGCGACAGGATCAGCCCGGCCGGGCTGCCGAGTTGCGCGAACGAGGCGAAGAAGGTGCGGCGGCCCTTGGGCGCGTGTTCGCCGGCCATCAGCACCGCCCCGCCCCATTCGCCGCCGACCGCGATGCCCTGCACGACGCGCAGCACGATCAGCAGCACCGGCGCCAGCACGCCGATCTGGCCGTAGGTGGGCAGCAGGCCGATGCAGACGGTGGCGATGCCCATCATCACGATGGTGGCCATCAGCGCCTTCTTGCGGCCGATCCGGTCGCCGATGTGGCCGAACACCACCGCGCCCAGCGGCCGCGCGAAGAAGCCGACGGCGAAGGTGCCGAACGAGGCCATCGTGCTCAGGAACGGGTCCTGCGAGGGGAAGTACAGCGCGCCGAACACCAGCGCGGCGGCCGTGGCGTAGATGTAGAAGTCGTACCACTCGATCATGGTTCCGACGAAGGCCGCGGCCGCCGCGCGGGCGGGTTGGCGGACCGGGGCGGCGGACGGCATCGAGGCCGCCGGGTTGGCTGTGTTCAAGGTGTCTCCTCCGGGTGCCGCGGCGAAGGCCGCAGGCGAGCCCGGACTATCGTCAGCGCCCAAATATCAGTCAAATTTCTGTTTTTTATTTTTCACATAAGTTGAGCTAATCTTGAAGGCGGAGAACCACCGCCCATGACCTCGCCCACCCTCGACAAGGCCCGCTTCCTGAACGACCGGCTCGACTGGAACCTGCTGCGCACCTTCCTCGTGATCGTGCAGGAGCGCGGCGTGAGCCGGGCCGCCGCGCGCCTGCACGTCACGCAGCCCGCGGTGAGCCAGGCGCTCAAGCGGCTCGAGGAGTCGCTGGACTGCCGCCTGATCCAGCGCCACGGCGCGCGCTTCGAGCCCACGCGCGCGGGCGAGGAGGTGTTCCGCATCGCGAGCGACATCTACGGCCACGTGTCGCGGCTGGAGAGCGAGCTCGACGAGCGGCGCGACGAGGTCGCGGGCTCGGTGCGGCTGCTGTCGCTCAGCCGCATGCAGTCGGCCGTCTACGACCAGTTCCTGGCCGACTTCCATCAGACCTATCCGCGCATCGAGCTGCAGATCGAGGTCATGCGCTCCTCGGACATCATCTCCTCGCTGCTGCAGAAGACCGCGACCGTCGGCCTGGGGCTGTGCCGCGCGCCCGACGAGCGGCTGGACCTGCGCTGCTTCATGCGCCAGCGCTATGCGATCTTCTGCGGCCGCCACCATCGGCTGTTCGGCCGCCACGGGCTGAGCATGAACGACCTGCTGGCCGAGAACTTCGTCTCCTTCACCAGCGACCAGCTCGGCGACAGCCTCTCGCCGCTCACGGTGTTCCGCGACACGCGCGGCTTCACGGGCCGCATCGTGGCCGCCTCGTCGAGCCTGGACGAGGTGCGGCGCATGATCTTCGCGGGCTTCGGCATCGGCTGCCTGCCCGAGCACATCGTGCGCGAGGACCTCGCGCAGCAGCGCCTGTGGCGCCTGCCGCCCGACGAGGGCGTGACCGACGTCGACATCCAGCTGATGTGGCTGCGCGCACGCAAGATGAACGCCGCGGAGCAGGCCTTCCTCGAGGCCATGGAGCGCACGATGCAGCGCTACTCGCTGACCGAGCGGCTGAGCATGGTGCCGGGCTGAAGGCCCGGCCCGGCGCTCATTCGCAGAGCTCGATCCAGCGCTGGAGCCGGCCCGCCACGCGCGCGGTGTTGAGCCGGGCGACCGAGCCTTCCATGTCCTCGCCGCCCTCGACCTGGCACAGCAGCACCACCTCTTCGCGTGCGGCGCCGGTGCCGAAGAATCCCTCGCCATCGAGCTGTGCCATCGCGGCGATGCAGGCCTCGAAGAGGCCGTCGTGCAGCACGTCGAAATCGACGCCGCAGGGCAGGTCCTCGCGATGGCAGGCCAGGATCATGCGGTAGGCGATGTCGAGGAACTCGCCGCCCTCGTCGTGGGACCACTCGCCGGAGCTCCAGATCTCGCTCTCGTCCTCCATCTCGCCCGGTTCGCCCAGGGCGAGGTCGCTGGCGGCGTGGACGATGGTCATCGCGCTCTCGTCGCTGCCCAGCGCGAAAAGCCGGAAGGTCCGGTCGGGCTCGGCCGCGCGAATGGCCCCGAAGGCGCGGCGGGCGCCCTCGCGAATCTCGTCCGTGAGCAGCGCAAAGTCGACGCGGGCCGGGTCGTGGATGCCTTGGCGCACCCGCACGTAGCCCTGGGCCTCGATCTCGCGGCTGCGCTGCGCCAGTGCCTCCTCGGCGGCCTGGGGACTGGCGAACTCGGCGACGCTGGAACGCCCCCAGGTCTGCACCTTGCCGCTCGCGGCCCACAGCGAATTGCCGAATTGCCGCAGCTCGTGGAAGTCGGTGGGCCGCTCGTCCTCGAAACGATGGAACAGCGCCCAACTCACGTCACTTCCCCACCAGCTGCGTGAGCTTCTCGGCCTCGAAGCACTCGTCGCGCGCCGCGTCGCCGGGCACGCAGTCCTTGGTGCCGGGATGGGCCGAGAGCTTCTCGATCGCCTGCCACAGCAGCGCGATCTGGTGCTCCTGGCTCGAGGCGTTGTCGATCAGGCCGCGCATCGCCTGGCTCAGCGGGTCGTCGTCCTGCGTGATGCCGTAGGCGCTGAATTTCTGCGGCACGGTCACGTCGGCGCTCTCGCCGGCCTTCGACGGGATGATGCGCGCCGGGATGCCGACCGCGGTCGCGCCGGCCGGCACCGGCTTGATGACCACCGCATTGCTGCCGATCTTGGCGCCGTCGCCCACCACGAAGCCGCCCAGCACCTTGGCGCCGGCGCTCACCACCACGTTGCGGCCCAGGGTCGGATGGCGCTTGGTGCCCTTGTAGAGCGAGGTGCCGCCCAGGGTCACTCCCTGGTAGATGGTGCAGCCGTCGCCGACCTCGGCGGTCTCGCCGATCACCACGCCCATGGCGTGGTCGAAGAACACCTCGCGGCCGATCTTGGCGGCCGGATGGATCTCGATGCCGGTGAGCCAGCGCGCCATGTGCGCGATGAAGCGCGCGGGCCACTTGAAGCCATGGTTCCAACAGGCATGCGCCCAGCGATGCAGCACCACGGCATGCAGGCCCGGATAGACCGTGAGCACCTCCCAGGCGCTGCGCGCGGCCGGGTCGCGTTCGAGGATGCACCGGATGTCGGCGCGCAGGCGAGAGAACATCGCTGCCTTCGGATATTTTGGTTATGACGATGGGGGCCGCGCAGTCTATAGCCGGCCCTCATCGCGTACGGGCGATGGGGTTTTAGGCCCGCTCAGCGCCGGATCTTGCCGGCCGCGGCCTCGCTCATCGCCTTGGCGATGCCGCGCAGGATGTGGATCTCCTCGGCCGTGGGCTGGGCGCGGTTGAACAGCTGCTGCAACCGCGGCATCAGCTTCTTGGGCGCCTCGGGGTCGAGGAAGCCCACCTCCACCAGCGAGCGCTCCCAGTGCTCGAGCATGCCGGCCACGGCCTGGGCATCGGCCGCCGGCGGCGGCGCGACCGCGTCGCGCACCTCGAAGCCGCCGAGCGCGAGCCGCCATTCGTAGGCGATCACCTGGATCGCGGCGCCGAGGTTGAGCGAGCCGAAGTTCGGGTCGGTGGGAATGCTCAGGGCGACGTGGCAGCGGTAGACGTCCTCGTTGCGCATGCCGAAGCGCTCGGAGCCGAACAGGAAGGCCACGTGCGCCTCGCCCTGCGCGGCCAGCGGCCCGAGGTGCTCGCGCGGGGTGCGCGTGGGCGGGCCGAAGTCGCGCGGCACCATCGCGGTGGCGCACAGGTGGGTCACGCCGTCGAGGGCCTCGTCGAGGGTCTCGACGATGCGCGCATTGGCCAGCACGTCGAGCGCGCCGCTCGCGCGCTGGATGGTTTCCTCGCGCCGCAGCACGTTGGCCCAGCGCGGCGCCACCAGCACGAGTTCGCCGAAACCCATGGTCTTCATGGCGCGGGCGGCGGCGCCCACGTTGCCGGCGTGGCTGGTCTGGATCAGGATGAAACGGGTGCGCATGAAAAGGGGTGGGGAGACAGGGACCGGCCGAGCCGTTAAAATCCCCCGATTCTCGCCGCCCGCATCGCCGGGCCGGTTTCCGGGTCCTTCAGGGTCCCACCCCCAGTTCTTCCAGTCAGTCAGGAACGACAGCCGTGGCCACCCGGGCCTTTGCCGGGTCCGCGCAGGCGTTCCGCTCACGCTCACAATTCAGAATGTCGTCCCCCAACCTGCATCCCATGCTCAACGTGGCCGTGAAGGCCGCTCGCGCCGCCGGCGCCATCATCAACCGCGCCGCGCTCGACGTCGAGGCCGTGCGCATCTCCCAGAAGCATGTGAACGATTTCGTCACCGAGATCGACCACGCGAGCGAGCAGGCCATCATCGAAACGCTTCTCACGGCGTACCCGGGGCACGGCATCCTGGCCGAGGAATCGGGCTCCGAGCACGGCGCCAAGGATTCCGACTACGTCTGGATCATCGATCCGCTCGACGGCACCACCAACTTCATCCACGGCTTCCCGTTCTACTGCGTGTCGATCGCGCTGTCGGTGCGCGGCAAGATCGAGCAGGCCGTGGTCTACGACCCCACGCGCAACGACCTGTTCACCGCCACCAAGGGCCGCGGCGCCTACGTCAACGACCGCCGCATCCGCGTGTCCAAGCGCACCCGGCTGTCCGAATCGCTGGTGGCCACCGGCTTCCCGTTCCGCACCGGCGACAACTTCAAGCAGTACCTGGCCATCATGGCCGACCTGATGCCGCGCATGGCCGGCCTGCGCCGCCCCGGCGCCGCCGCGCTCGACCTCGCCTACGTGGCGGCCGGCTTCACCGATGCCTTCTTCGAGACCGGCCTCAACCCCTGGGACGTGGCGGCCGGCTCGCTGCTGGTGACCGAGGCCGGCGGCCTGATCGGCAACTTCACGGGCGAGCCCGACTTCATCGACCAGCGCGAATGCCTGGCCGGCGCGCCGCGCATCTACGGCCAGCTCGTGCCGCTCTTGGCCAAGTACTCGAAGTTCGCGAGCGTCGACGACAAGCTGCGCGCCAGCGACCGCGTGCGCGCGATCACCGCCGCGAGCAAGCCCCAGACCGAGGGCTCGGCCGACATCTACGCGCGCAGCACCGTGACCGAGATGGGCCCGGCCGAGGACGACCAGAACGCGGAGGCACCCGCCGCCACCGCCGCTCCGGCCAAGCGCAAGCTCACCCGCATCCGCCGCGACGCCCCCGCCGCCACCGGCCCGTTCGAGGGCGACGCTTCCGCCAAGTGATGGCAGGGGCCCGCGCCATCGGCGGCGAGACCCAGGCCTCGGTGCTGCAGCAGCGCCTGCGCGCCGCGCTGCGCATCGCGCTGAGCCACTACGTCGCCAGCGGCCTCACAGTCGCGCTCGGCCTGCTGTTCATCTCGGGCGGCGTGCATTTCTGGATCAACACCATCGCGGCCTCCTCGGCCGCGGTCGGCGTGATCGTCACCGCGCCGCCCGACCTGCCGGGCCCGCGCCGCGGCAAGTTCTGGCAGATGCTGCCGGCGCCGCTGATCGGGCTGCCGCTGTTTTTCGCCGTGCAGCTGCTGCACGCCGCGCCGATCCGGCTCGGCCTGCTGCTGGTGCCGGCCACCTTCTTCGCCTTCCTGGCCATGGCCTGGGGCAAGCGCGGCATCCCGATCGCGATCGCCGTGATGTTCTCGATGATCTTCTCGATGGCCACGCCCACGCCGCACGGCATGGCCGAAGCCATCGAGCGCACCTGGCACTTCGGCCTCGGCGCCGGGCTGTACGTGGTGTGGTCGGTGCTCGCCAACCTGATCCTCAACACGCGCTTTCGCGTGCAGTCGGTGGCCGACGTGCTGTATTCGCTGGCCGCGCTGATGCGCACCGAGGCCAGCCAGTTCACGCCCAAGGACGAGACCGGCGACGTGCGCGAGACCCCCGCGCCGATGCTGGGCCGCCTGCTGCGCGAGCAGGCCGCGCTGGCCGACCAGCTGCAGGCCACGCGCGACATCGTGCTCGAGTCGCCGCGCACGCCGCGCCGCCAGCGGCTGGCCGCGATGCTGGTGATCGTGCTCGAGATGCGCGACCAGCTGCTCGCGAGCGAGCTCGACCTCGATGCCCTCAAGACCCACCCCGCCCATGCCGATGCGCTGGTCGAGATGCGCTGCGTGCTCGAGGAACTGGCCGAGGACACCATCGCGCTGGCCGACGCGCTGCTCATGGGCCGCCACCCGCACCTCGTGGCCGACCGCCGGCCGCGCCTCGCGGCGATCCACGTCGACGGCGAGGATTCGGCCGGCCACCCGCATCCCATGCTGCCCGGCCCCAACGCCGCCATGCTCGCGCGTGGCCTCGCGAGCCGCATCGGCCACATCAACGACGAGGTGCTGCGCCTGTCGGCCATGGCGCGCGGCGACGCCGAGCCCAACCTCGCCGTGGTGCGCGCCAACTGGCAGATGTTCGTGAGCCCCACCGACTGGTCGTGGCGCCCCTTCTTCACCCTGTGGCGCTGGGACGCGCCGCCGCTGCGCCACGCGATCCGCGCCGCGCTCGCGATCGCGGCCGGCTACGCGGTCGCGGTCTCGATGCCCTGGGGCTCGCACGATTACTGGATCCTGCTGACCATCGTGGTGGTGCTGCGCGGCAGCCTCTCGCAGACGCTGGAGCGGCGCAACCACCGCGTGGCCGGCACCCTGCTGGGCTGCGTGCTCGCGGTCGGCCTGCTGTCGGCGCATCTCTCGGCGCTCGGGCTGCTGGCCGTGCTCACGGTGGCGCAGGCCATCGCCCACAGCTTCGCGGTGCGGCGCTACCTGATCACCGCGGTGGCCGCCACCGTGCTGGGCCTGCTGCAGGCCCACATGCTCAACACCGGCGCGGCGCCGCTGTTCGCGCTGTTCGAGCGCATTGCCGACACGCTGATCGGCGCCGCGCTCGCCTGGGCCTTCTGCTACGTGCTGCCCTCGTGGGAACGCGGCCAGATCCCGGCGCTGGTGGCGCGCGTGCTGACCGCGCAGGCACGCCATGCGCGGCTCGCGCTGGGCCTGGGCCAATTGCAGACCGTCGACAGCAGCCCCGAGCTCGAATGGCGGCTCGCGCGCCGAGAGGCCTTCGACAGCCTCTCGGCGCTGGTGCAGGCCACGCAGCGTTCGCTGTCCGAACCGCGCGCGGTGCAGCCGCCGGTCGAGCCGCTCGAGCACCTGCAGGCCCACAGCTACCAGCTGCTGGCGCAGCTCAGCGCGGTCAAGTCGATGCTGGTGCTGCGGCGCGACCGCCTCACGCCCGGCGAGGTCGAAGGGCCGCTCGCGCGCACCACGCAGCGCATCGAGGCCGCGATCGGCGCGGTGCCCACCTCGGGGCCCTCGCAGCCCGAGAGCACGGCCTCCACCGCCGTCGGCGGCCCGATCCCGCTGCCCGATCCCTTCGACAACGACATCAGTCCCTGGCTGCTGCGCCGGCTCGACCTGGCGACTGCGCTGTCGACCCAATTGCGCGACGATGCGGCCCGGATCCTCCAGGCATTGAACGAACAGGAAGCTTCGGGACTCGCATCGGCATGACCCTGTTGCAATCCATCCTCTCCCATCCCTGGTTCGGCACCTGGCTGGCCGCAGTCATCGCCGTTCCCGTCGCCCTCGCCGTGCACCGCATCGGCGGCATGGTGCTCAAGCGCATCACGCGCCCCGCGCCCGCCATCCATGCCATGGTGGTCGCCTGCCATGCGCCCGCGCGCGTGGTGCTGCCGCTGATCGCGCTGCAGATGGTGTGGCAGGCCACGCCCGAGGACCTGCGCTACATCGCGAGCGTGCGGCATCTCAACGGCCTGCTGCTGATCGCGGCCACCACCTGGCTCGCGCTCAAGGCCATCGGCGGCTTCGCCGACGGCGTGCTCGCGCAGCATCCGTCGGACGTGGCCGACAACCTGCAGGCGCGCCGCGTGCTCACGCAGACCCGCGTGCTCGCGCGCACCGCCATGACCGTGGTGGTGGTGGCCGGCGGCGCGATGATGCTCATGACCTTCCCGGGCGCGCGCCAGGTCGGCGCCAGCCTGCTGGCCTCGGCCGGCGTCATCGGCATCGTGGCCGGCCTCGCGGCCAAGCCGGTGTTCAGCAACCTCATCGCCGGCCTGCAGCTCGCGCTCGCGCAGCCGATCCGCATCGACGACGTGCTCGTGGTCGAGGGCGAATGGGGCCGCGTCGAGGAGATCACCGGCACCTTCGTCGTGCTCAAGATCTGGGACGAGCGCCGGCTGATCCTGCCGCTGACCTACTTCATCGAGAAGCCGTTCCAGAACTGGACCCGCCATTCGTCGCAGATCCTCGGCTCGGTGTTCGTCTATGCCGACTACGGCATGCCGCTGGCGCCGCTGCGCGCCGAGGTCGAGCGCATCGTGAAGGCCTCGCCCGAATGGGACGGCCGCTTCTTCAACCTGCGCGTGACCGACGCCACCGAACGCACCATGCAGATCCGCGTGCTGTGCACCGCCGCCACCTCGGGCCTGGCCTTCGACCTGCGCTGCAACGTGCGCGAGGGGCTGATCGACTTCATGCAGCGCGAGTACCCGCAGCACCTGCCGAAGGTGCGCGTGGGCAACGACCACCCGGTCGAGCGCGAGCCCGGGCCGCTGCAGCCGCAGGCCGTGGCCTGAGCGGCCTCCTTCGTCCCGAGCGTGCCGCGTTGAAGCCCGATCCCGAACCCAGAGGTCCGCTGGTACGCGCCCTGCTCTATGCCTTCGCCGTGCTGTGCCTGGTGCTCGGCCTCATCGGCGTGGTGGTGCCGGGCATGCCGACCACCGTCTTCATCCTGCTGGCCGCCTGGGCCGCGGCGCGCAGCTCGCCGCGGCTGCATGCCTGGCTGCTCGGGCACCGCATCTTCGGGCCGCTGCTGCACAACTGGGCCCACGGCCGTACCGTGAGCCGGCGCGCCAAGTGGAGCGCCACCGTCACCATGGCGCTGTGCGCCGTGATCATCTCGTACACCGCGCACCGGGCCTGGACCGCGGTGCTCGCGATCGGCTGCATGGCGGTGGTGCTGGCCTGGCTGTGGTCGCGGCCGCTGCCGCCGCCCTGATCGGCGTACGCGGCGTACGCCGCGGGCTCAGGGCCGCAGCGGTGGCCATGCGAGGTTCGTGAACGCCCGCAGCAGCCACTCGACGGGCCCGTAGGCGAAGCGCCCCATCCACCAGCGACTCAGCGGCAGCTGGCAACCGAAGATCGCGAAGGCGATCCCCATCGCCGCGAGCGGCGGCGTCGCGCCGATCCAGCGCAGCCCGTAGGCCAGGAACAGCCAGGCGCACACGGCCGACTGCAGCAGGTAGTTCGACAGCGCCATGCGCCCCGCGGGCGCGAGCCAGCCTTCGAGCACGCGGCCGCGCGGCGTGCGGAACAGCAGCACCAGCGCGCAGGCATAGGCGGCGCTCAGAAACGGTGCCGTGAGCAGCGTGGCCGAGAGCCCGAGGAAGTCGCGCACCGAGCCATCGACGCGCAGCGCCGACTGGGCATAGAAGGCCGCGCCCGGCAGCCCCACCACCAGCCCCCAGGCCAGCAGGCGCCGGAACAGCGGCAGGTGCGTGCCGGTATCGGCCAGCAGCGCATGCCGCCCCGCGACGAAGCCCGCGAAGAACATCGCGAGCGCCGTCGGTGCCTGCACCAGCGCCGTGAGCCACCAGATCTGCGACAGCTCGCGCAGGTGCTGCACGATGACCGTCATCGGCGTGCCGCGGTAGGCCGCCAACGCGGAGACGGCTTCCGCATAGGCGCTGCGCAGGTCCATCGGTTCGCCGCCCAGCGCGCGCGACAGCAGCAGGCTGAAGGCGGCCCACAGCAGCGCGGTGCCCAGCACCAGTGCGATGCCCGCGCCCAGCAGGAAGCGGTCGCCGCGCCGGTGCAACATCAGCAGCACCACGCCGATCACGCCATAGGTCGTGAGGATGTCGCCCTGGTAGAGCAGCACCCCATGCGCCACGCCCAGCAGCCACAGCCCCAGCAGCCGGCGCGCCATGCGCGGCGCGAACGCGCGGCCCGCGCGCTGCGCGGCCTCCTTCTGCAGCAGGAAGCTGTAGCCGAACAGGAAGGAGAACAGCAGGTAGAACTTGGTCTCGAAGACGAAGGTGCGCACGAACACCGCGAGCCGCTCGGGCAGCGAGTTCGCGAGCGGATCGGGCAGCCCCATGCCGTAGTAGGTCGAGGCGAAGGTCGCGATGTTGACCACCAGGATGCCCAGCAGCGCGAAGCCGCGCAGCGCATCGACCGTGGTCTGGCGCTGCGGCGCATGAGGCGCGGCTGGCGCGGGCGGTGAGGAAGGCGCTTCGGCCTCGTCCATTCCCTGCATGCGGCGCTCAGGCCACCGGCGCGCGCTTCGGGTCGGTCACCGGGCAGTGGCCATGCACCTCGAGCAGCCGCACCAGGTCCTCGGAACTGCGCGCCTTGGCCCAGTCGCGCTCGGTGTCCGAGATGCCCACCACGTGCAGGAAATCGAACTTGCCCGAGTCGAGCTGCGCCGTTGCCGGATAGTGCTTCGGCTGTGCCAGCAGCACGTGGCGCAGCGCCGACGCGGCCTTCTGCCTGATCGGCCCGCCCAGCGGGATGCGGTCGCCGTAGTCCAGCGGCGGCTTGTCCTCGCCGAAGCGGCCATGCGCGAGCAGCACGTTGTAGGCCAGCAGCTTCTGCAGCAGCTTGATCGGCCAGGTCTCGCCGGCCTGCGACGGCACCTCGAGCACCAGCTCGGAGCCGATCCACGAGTAGTCCTCGGGGTCGTAGTCGGCGGGCTCGCCCTCCCAGGGCGTCGATCCGCCCGAGGTCACGTAGAGCCAGGAGTTGCGCACGGGCGTCGGCTCGAACTCGAACACGCCCAGGTGCAGCCAGCGCGGATCGATGTCCTGCGCGCCCAGCGCCGAGAAGTCATCGGGGCCCAGCACGAAGATGCCCTTGCGCTTCTCGCCGAAGAGCTGGGGGTAGAGGACTTCCTCGCGGTACTTCCAGACTTCTTCCATCGAGCTCATTGCGTCTTCTCCTGGTTCGGTACGGGCCGGCCCTGCGTGGACACGGGCCGTCAGAGAATGGCCAGCAGCATCGCGTCGCCGCGCCCGGCAGCCGCGGCATAGAAAAGCTGAAGCTGCGCATACCAGTGGGCCAGGTACTCGAAGGCTTCGTCTCCCTCGTCTTCCCAGATGCCCGTGGGATAGATGTAGGCCTCCTCGAGCTCGGCCGGCTTGAAGCGCTGGCGCAGTTCGTCGACAGGCAGGGCCGCCAAGGCCTCCGCGGCCTCCTTGACCTGCGGCGCGCCGAGATAGCGCGGCGCGCCATAGCCCATGTCGTCGCCGATCGCGGTGCCGCCCAGGATCGGCAGCGAGAGCGGTCCGCCGCCCCCATAGGCTTCGTGGGTCATCAGGAAGTGCAGGCCATGCCAGGCCTTGTCGATGTCGAGCACGCGGTCCTCGGCATCGCCACCGATCTGCGCCATGAAATGGTCGGCAGCGGTTTCCGGGGCGGCCTTCAATGCCTCGAGCGTTTCCTGCGTCAGTGCGACGAACGATGCGGTCATTCCCATGGCGACTCTCTTTCTTTTTGCGATGCGCCGATTAGATACCGAACGGGCGGCCCGAATCGGGGGCATGGCACGGCTCGGGCGGCAACGCGACGCCGATCCGTCCTCAAGGCGCGGCCTCATGGCGCCGGCCCACGATCCGCCGGATCGCCTCCACCAGCAGCCGCGCGCCCTCCCCGAGTTCGGCGCCGCGCCGCACCGTCATGCCCACCGGTCCCTCAGTGCTCGCGGTGTCGATCGCCACGCGCCGCAGTTCGCCGCGCGCGATGAAGCCTTCCACCGCCCCCTGCGGCGCGAACCACACGGCATCGGAGCGCTGCAGCAGCCCGACGATGAAACTGGTGTCGGTCGCTTCCACGAGCCGGTGCGGCAGCTCCAGGCCGCGCGCGATCAGGAAGGCATCGGCCGTGTGGCGGATCAGCGTGCCCGACACCGGCAGCACCAGCGGATGGGCGGCCAAGGCATCGAGCGGCGGCCGGCGCCGCGCGGCCAGCGGATGGTCGGGGCGCACCACCAGCAGCAGCGGCTCGCTGTAGAACTGCTCGAAGGCGAGATCGGCCATCGCCGAGGCCTGGGCGAGCCGTCCCAGCACGAGGTCGATCTCGCCCTGGCGCAGCTGCGTCATCAATTGCGCGTTGGTGCCGCTCATGACCCGCACGCGCAGCGCGGGATGCGCGGCATTGAGCAACGCGACCGCCTCGGGCAGCAGGTTGGGCACCATGTTCGGCAGCGCGCCGACGGCCACCAGCAACTGGTCGGCATCGGGCTGGTCCATGGCCAGGCCCATGCCCTCCCGCAGTCCGCGCAGGGCCGACACCGCGTGCCGCACCAACACCTCGGCCGCGGGCGTGAGCTCGACGCCGCGGCGGCGGCGCAGCAGCAACTGGCGCCCCACGATCTCCTCGAGCTCGGCGATGGTCTTGGACACCGCGGGTTGCGTCAGCGACAGGGCCTCGGCCGAGCGCACCAGGTTGCGCTCCTGCGCCACGGTCACCAGGCACTGCAGGTGGCGCAGCTTCAAGCGAGAAAAGTTCATGGCTGACATGGCGGCTGGCTATGAAGCGGCGGGCACCAAATATAACGAGACGGAATACCTGGCGGAACAGCTTTCAGTTGTGCGCGCGGCACCGCGCTCCTAGAGTGCGCCGACACGGAGACAAGGAAACACCCGCATGACCCCCCGCATCCCGAAGGGCCGGCGCCTGGCGCTCGCCAGCGCCTGCATGGCCGCATCGCTCGTCCTGGGCCTCGGCGCCCCGGCCGCCGCCCTGGCGCAAACCGAAGCCGCGTACCCGGCCAAGCCCGTGCGCTTCCTCACCAACTTCCCGGCCGGCGGGCCGCTCGACATCCTCGGGCGCGCGCTCGGCGAGGTGCTGCAGAAGGAACTGAAGCAGCCCTTCATCGTCGACAACCGGCCCGGCGCGGGCGGCAACATCGGCGCCGACCTCGTGGCCAAGAGCCCGGCCGACGGCTACACAGTGCTGCTGAGCATCGACAGCACCTTCACCATCAACCCGCAGCTCTACGCCACGATGCCGTTCGCGGCGAAGGACCTGAAGCCGCTGATGATCTTCAGCTCCTCGGGCCTGGCCTTCGGCACCGGCGCCGCGGTCAAGGCGAAGACGCTGCCCGAGTTCGTCGCGCAGGCCAAGGGCGAGTCGGTCACCTTCGGCTCGGCCGGCAACGGCAGTCCCGGCCACATCGCCGCGGAGATCTTCGCCAACGCCACCGGCGCGAAGATCACGCACGTGCCCTACAAGGGCAACGCGCCCGCCGTGCTGGCGCTGCTCTCGGGCGAGGTGCAGGCCGGCATCCTGGCCACGCCGGGCCTGCTGCCGCACCTGCAGGCCGGCAAGCTGCATGCGCTCGCGGTCACCGGCCGTCAGCGTTCGCCGCTGCTGCCGCAGGTGCCCACGGTGGGCGAGCTCGGATTGAAGGACCTCGAGTTCGAGGTTCTCTATCTCGCGATGGTGCCGGCCGCCACGCCCGAGCCCGTGATGCAGACCTTGCGCACGGCGCTGCAGTCGGCACTGGGCCGGCCCGAGGTGAAGGCGCGGCTCGCTTCGCTCGACATGGTGGCGCTCGGCGAGACCGGTGCCGCGGCCGCGTCGCACCTCGACGGCAACCGCGAACGCTACGGCCGCATCGTCAAGGCCACGGGCATGAAGGTGGATTGAGATGCACCGCTCAGCGCGCGGCCGCCGACTGGCGCCTGCCCCGGTCCGCCTTCGGCAGCACCGCCTGCGCCACCATGCGCTCGGCCCGCTCCTGCAAGCGATGCAGCGCCGCATCGAAGCGCTCGGCCTCGCCGGCATCGAGCGCGCCCATCAGCTCGCCGTTGATCGCCGTCACGAGCGGAAAGAGCGCGTCGTACAGCGCCTGCCCGCTGTCGGTGAGGCGCAGCTGCACATGGCGCCGGTCGCCTGCGCGCGCCACGCGCGAGAGCAGTTTCTTTTCCACCAGCGAGCCCACGGCCTTCGAGGTGCGCGCGCGGTCGAGCTGCGCATGCTCGGCCAGTTGCGAGGAGCCGAGCTCGCCGCGGCTCGCGAGCGTGGCGATCAGCCGCCACTCGCGGCGCGTGATGCCGAAGCGGCCCTCGCACAGGCGGATCACCATGCTGCCGGCCACCGCGAGCAGGCGCGAGAGGCGGTAGAGCAGCAGGTCGTCGAGCGGGCGGCGCGGCGGCGCGAGACTGGCGTCCTCGGCCGCCTTGATGGTGGCCTTGGCCGTCTTGCGAGCGGTCGCTTTCACGGGCACATCGATGGGCTGGGGCATCGCGCTCGGGTTAATCCGGGGAATGGTTGATTTGATCAATCGACTGTAGCGTCTCCAGAATCGTCCGCAGCCGCGGGACCACGCCCCGCCGACCCGGCGCCTTTCGGAGACTTCGCCCCATGCCTTCCCGCCCCTCGCACGCTTCCCACCTGCCCGCCCCCGACCGCCGCCGGCTGGTCGCCGCGCTCGGCGGCCTCGCGCTCGCGCCCGCGCTGTCGCGCGCCCAGGGCTTCGCGCCGGGCCAGCCGATCAAGGTGCTGATCGGCGTGCCCGCAGGCGGCACGCAGGACGTGCTCACGCGCGCCATCGCGCAGGAGGTGCGCGACAGCCTCGGCCCGCTGATCATCGACAACCGCTCGGGCGCGGCCGGCCGCATCGCGGTCGAGACGGTCAAGACCGCGGCGCCCGACGGCCACACGCTGCTGCTGGGCACGGCCGGCATGATGACCATGTTCCCGAGCGCCTACCGCAACCTCTCGTACGACCCGATCAAGGACTTCGCGCCGATCCTCAACGCGGCGCGCTTCGAGCTCGCGCTGGTGCTCAACAAGGACGTGCCCGCGAACACGCTGCCCGAGTTCATCGCCTGGGCCAGGGCGCAGGGCGACAAGGTCAGCTTCGCCTCGTACGGCGCCGGCACGCCCTCGCACTTCCTCGGCGAGATGCTCAACCGCGCGGCCGGGCTGAAGATGGTGCACGTGCCCTACCGCGGCTCCACGCCCGCGCGCCAGGACGTGATGGGCGGCACCGTGCCGGTCTACTTCGACACCGTGGGCGGCGCGCAGCAGATGCTGCCCTCGGGCCGCGTCAAGGTGCTGGCCACCAGCGGCGAGAAGCGCTCGCCGCTGATGCCCAACCTGCCGAGCTTCGTCGAGGCCGGCTACAAGGACGTGGTCGCCACGGCCTGGTTCGCCTACTACGCGCCGCTCAAGACGCCGCAACCCGTGGTCGAGAAGCTGCGCGCCGAGTTCGCGCGCGCCGTCAACAAGCGCGAGGTGCGCCAGATGCTGCTGCAGAACGGCATGTACCCGGTGGCCGACACGGGCGACGCCCTCGTGAAGACCATGCGCGAGGACACGGCACGCTGGGCCGGCATCATGAAGGCCGTGAATTTCCAGGCCAACGACTGAACCCCATTACATGAAACGCAAGGAGGAACCCATGCAACCCACGCACCCGATCACCCGCCGCCTCGCCGGCCTGATGGCCATCGCCGGTCTCGCGACGGCTCTGACGGCCACCGGCGCCGCCGCGCAGGCGCTCGACGGCCCGCTGCACATCGTCGTCGGCTATGCGCCCGGCGGCGCCACCGACCGCGTCGCGCGCATCGTCGGCGACAAGCTCTCGCCCAAGCTCGGCGTGCCGGTCATCGTCGACAACAAGCCCGGCGCGGGCGGCCGCCTCGCGGCGCAGCAGGCCAGGGCCACGCCCGCGAACCAGAACGTGCTGATGCTCGCCAACCCCGCCGTGATGGTGGTGGCGCCGCTGGTGTTCAAGGACAACGGCTACGACCCCGAGCGCGACTTCGTGCCGGTCTCGCACGTCAACGACTACGACTTCGCGCTCGCCGTGTCGCCCACGCTGCCGGTGCGCGAACTCAACCACCTGCTGGCCTGGATGCGCGCCAATCCCAAGCAGGCCAACGTCGGCGTGCCGGCCACCGGCAGCCTGCCGCACTTCTTCGGCCTCATGGTCGGCGAGAAGGCCAAGGTCCAGACCCAGGTCATCGGCTACCGCGGCTCGGCGCCGCTGCTCAACGACCTGATCGGCGGCCAGGTGCCGATCGCGGTCGACACCGAGGACGTGGTGATCCCGCAGCACGAGGGCGGCAAGCTGCGCATCCTCGCGATCTCGGGCGCCAAGCGCTCGCCCTTCGCGCCCTCGGTGCCCACCTTCAAGGAAGCCGGCCTCGACCTTTCGGCCAGCGGCTGGAACACCTTCTTCGCGCCCGCCACCATGCCGCGCGAGAAGGTCGAGCGCCTCGCCACCGCGATCCGCGAGGTGATGCAGGACCCCGACACGGTGCGCAAGTTCACCGACTCGAAGATGACGCCGGTGGTCAGCACCCCGGCGCAGACCGCCGCGATGCTCAAGGCCTACCGGCTGCAATGGGGTCCGGTGGTGCAGAAATCGGGCTACCAGCCCTGACCTTTTTCCCGGCCCTGCAGGCCCTCGACACCATGACAAGACCCAACATCATCTTCATCGTCGCCGACGACCTCGGCTATGCCGACCTCGGCTGCTACGGCGGCCGCGACGCCGCCTTCGGCCCGGTCTCGCCGGTGCTCGACGGCCTGGCCGCCAAGGGCCTCAAGCTCACGCAGGGCTACGCGAACTCGCCCGTGTGCTCGCCCACGCGCTTCGCGATGATCACTGCGCGCTACCAGTACCGGCTGCGCGGCGCGGCCGAGGAGCCGATCAACAGCAAGAGCCGCGGCAGCAGCACGCTGGGCCTGCCGGTCGACCATCCCACCCTGCCCTCGCTGCTCAAGGCCAGCGGCTACCGCACCGCGCTGATCGGCAAGTGGCACCTCGGCTATCCGCCGAGCTTCGGCCCGCTGCGCTCGGGCTACGAGGAGTTCTTCGGCCCGATGTCGGGCGGCGTCGACTACTTCACCCACTGCGACTCGAGCGGCCGCCACGACCTCTGGTACGGCGAGGAGGACAAGCAGGAAGAGGGCTACCTCACCGACATCCTCTCGAAGCGCGCCGTCGACTTCGTCGAGCGCATGGCGCAGCAGCCTGCGGAGGAGGCCAAGCCCTTCTTCCTGAGCCTGCACTACACCGCGCCGCACTGGCCGTGGGAAACGCGCGACGATGCCGACAAGGCGCCGCTGGTGAAGGACAACCTGTTCGACCTCGCGGGCGGCAACATCCACGTCTACCGCCGCATGATCCATCACATGGACGAGGGCATCGGCTGGATCATGGCCGCGCTCGAGAAGCACGGCATGGCCGAGAACACGCTGGTGGTCTTCACCAGCGACAACGGCGGCGAACGCTTCTCCGACAACTGGCCGCTGGTCGGCGGCAAGATGGACCTGACCGAAGGCGGCATCCGCGTGCCATGGATCGCCCACTGGCCCGCCGTCATCGCGCCCGGCGGCGAGAGCGCCCAGCACTGCCTGACCATGGACTGGTCGGCCACCATGCTCGACGCGGCCGGCGTGCAGGCCGACCCGGCCTACCCGCTCGACGGCGTCTCGCTGATGCCCGTGCTCAAGGACGCGAAGCACGGCTTCCGCCGCCCGCTGCACTGGCGCATGAACCACCGCGGCCAGCAGGCGCTGCGCGACGGTGACTGGAAGTACCTGAAGGTCGACGGCAACGAGTACCTGTTCAACATCCCGTCCGACGAGCGCGAGCGCGCCAACCGCGCGAAGCAGGAGCCCGAACGGCTCGCGGCGATGCGCGAGGACTGGCTCGCCTGGAACGCGACCATGCCGCCGATTCCGGAGGATGCGACGGTGAGCCTGGGGTATTCGGTGAAGGACATGCCGCAGCGCTGAGCGCTGCGCGCTTCGATTTGTCCCGGTTGTCGTAGTCCCGCTACGGCAACTCGGACAAATTCAAATGCGGGCCCGAGGACACGCCCGCTACTCGCTCCCGGCGTCGCCCCGCGCGCTGGACATCCCCAGGCTCCACAACCGCAGCGCCACATGGATCTCCAGCGCCCGGCTCGCGCTGCCCCAGTGCCCCAGCAGTTCCTCGACGCTCGCGAGCCGCTGGCGCACGGTGTTCACATGGATGCCCATGCGCGCCGCGGTGGTCTTCGCGTTCTGGTTGCAGTCGAAGTAGGCCAGCAGGGTCGACGTGAGTTCCGCGCCGCGCTTGCGATCATGGCTCGTGAGCGCGCCGATGGTGGCGTCGAGGAAGGTGTTGAGGCTGCCCTGGTCGTGGGTCTCGAACAGCACCGAATAGAGCGCCATCTCGTTCTGCCCGACGATGGCACCGCGCATGCCCAACCGACCCAGCACGGGCAGCGCGCGGCGCAGCGCGGCATACAGCGCGGGCATCTCGGCCGGCGACTGCACCGGCCGCGACAGCACGCCGCGGTAGGCATCGCCGAGCTCGCGCCGCGCGAAGGCGGTGACGGCCTCGAGCACGTCCTGCGCGCGGGTCGCGGCGCAGACGATGGCAAGGGCGCCGTCGACCTCGTCGAACACCTGCTCGGACATCGGCGTGCCGGCACGCAAACGCCGGGCCCAGAAGCCGGGCCGGGGCTCGGCCATCTCGACCACCATCAGCGAGATCGGCTGCGAGAGGTCGAGCCCGAAGCGCTCGGCGCGGTCGCGCGTGAGCGCGGGCTCGTCCTGGCGCGGCGAGATCAGGGTGCGCAGCAGCGCCGCCACCTCGCGGCTCTTGCCGGCCTCCACGCGCTCCTGTGACAGCAGCACGATGCCGATGATGCTGGAGCTGCGCTCGAAGGTGCGCAGCGAGGTCTCGCGCAGGTCCTGGTGCCGGAACAGCAGCACTGCACCGAGCACCTCGTTGCCCCCGAGCACCGCGATGGCGCGGCACAGCTCGCCGTCGCGCTCGTAGGCCACCACCGAGCGGCCGGCCTGCCGGCTCTCGCGCAGCGCCTTCGCGAGCGCGGCGCTGTGCTCGTCGTTCGGCGCATAAGCGTCAGCGGCCGTGCCCTCATAGCCCGGCGCCAGCGCGCGGCCGATGACCTGGTGGGCCTCGTCGAGCACCAGCACGCCGCCGTTGAGCAGCTGCGCGATCGACTCGCACAGCGCGCCCAGCGACGCGCCCTTGGCCAGCAGCGAGGTCAGCTGCTCGTGCGCCTCGGCCGCGCCCTGCACGTCGCGCACGTGTCGCTCGAGTTCGCCACGCGCCTCGTCGGCATGCGCGAGCGCGTCCTTCGCTTCCGCGAAGGCCTTGGCGTTCTCGATCGCCACCGCCGCATGCGCGGCCAGCGTGCAGAGGATCGACACGTTGAGCGCGGTGTGCGTGCGGTGGTAGCGGTCGGCCACGAACAGCAGGCCGATCACCTCGTCGTCGCGCATCAGCGGCGCGCCCACCAGCGCGGCCACGCCCTCGTCGCGGAAGATGTCGTCGAGCGTGGGGTCGTGCACGAAGCGGTTGTCGTGCAGGTAGTCGGGCGTGAAGAAGGGCAGCCGCGTGCTCATCACGATGCCCGCGATGCCGAGGTTGCGGCCCACGGTCATGCGGCCGGTGCGGTCGGAGATCGCGCCGTCGGCCACCACCACCTGGAACGCGCCGGTCGCGGTGTCGTAGACCGTGAGCCAGCACAGGTGCGAGCCCATCAGGTGGCGCGCGCGCTTCACGATGGTCTTGAGCAGGCCCGTGAGGTCGAGCCGGCCCGAGAGGTCCTGCGCCGATTCGATCACCGCGAGCATGCCGCGCTCGCGCTGCTCGTGCAGCTCGAGCCGGTTGCGCAGCGCCATCGCCATGCGCACCAGCTCGACCAGGCTGGACTTGCGCCGCAATGCATCGGGCAGTGCTTCCACGGCCGCGAGCCGGCCGGCGAATTCTTCCGCGGGCGCATTCCGGTGCAGCAGGCCGATCAGTTCGGCGGCGATCTCGTCGGCCGCCTGCTCGCTCGCATCGCGCGAGGAGCCCGCCGCGCGCGGTCGTTCGGTGGACAGGGATGACATAGGGCCGCGAAGGCTAGCAGAACGATGCGGCCATGCCCATGGGTCCGATCCCTCTCCCCTGGTGCCGCGATGGCGATCGCGAACACCGCATCACATCGGCAGGGGGTTGCCAGTGTGCGCGACGCACATAGTTTTGACGCGGTGCTTTCAAGACACTGCCGATGAAGCGAGAGCGCCATGGCGCCCGCATGGACACAACGAGACACCACAGGAACCCATGAGCATCATCGATTCACTGCGGCCCGCGCCGGGCCTGCGGGTGCTGATCAGCGCGGGCGCGTCCGGCATCGGCGCGGCCATCGCGCTGGCCTTTCGCGAGACCGGCGCGCGCGTGCATGTCTGCGACATCGACCGCCTCGCGCTCGACCGCATGGCGCGCGAGGCGCCCGAGATCACCTCGAGCATGGCCGACGCCTCGGTGCCCGAGGACGTGGCGCGCGTGTTCGACGACGTGGAAGGTGCGCTCGGCGGGCTCGACGTGCTGATCAACAACGTCGGCATCGCGGGCCCCACCGGCGCGCTGCAGGACCTGCAGCGCGGCGACTGGGAGCGCACGGTGGCGGTCAACCTGCACAGCCAGTTCTATTTCGCGCAGCGCGCGATCCCGCTGCTCAAGCGCTCGCAGGCCAACCCTAGCCTGATCGCGATGAGCTCGGTCGCGGGCCGGCTCGGCTATCCGTTCCGCACGCCTTATGCATCGACCAAGTGGGCCATCGTCGGCCTGATGAAGTCGCTGGCCATCGAGCTCGGCCCGCATGGCGTGCGCGTCAACGCGATCCTGCCGGGCACGGTCGAGGGCGAGCGCATGAACAGCGTGATCGGCGCGCGCGCCGCCACCGCAGGCGTGTCGGTCGAGGCCATGCGCGCCGAGTACCTGCAGAAGATCTCGCTGCGCCGCATGGTCACGCTCGACGACGTGGCGGCGATGGCGCTGTTCCTCTGTTCGAGCGCGGCCCGCAACCTCACGGGCCAGGCGATCAGCGTCGACGGGAACATGGAATACCTCTGAACGCCGACGAGCGGCCCACCCCTTTTTTTCAAGAAGCATGGAGACATCAATGCGCAGATCCGCCCCCTTCCCCCTCTCGTTCAACGCCGCCGCGTCGGCCCTGGCCTGTTCGCTGGCCCTGCTGTCGGCCGGTGCTTCGGCCGCGCCCGTGAAGATCGGCGTGCTCGAGACGCTGTCGGGCCCGCAGGCCTCGTCCGGCCAGGCCTACCGCACGGCCGTGCGCTTCGCGATCGACCAGATCAACGCGGCCGGCGGCTGGAACGGCGAGCCGGTGCAGCTGCTCGAGTACGACAACCAGGGCGGTCCCGCGGGCGCGGCCGACAAGCTCAAGGCGGCCGCGGCCGACGGCGTGCACCTGATCGTGCAGGGTGCCTCCTCGGCCATCGGCGGCCAGATCACCGAGGACGTGCGCAAGTACAACCTGCGCAATCCCGGCAAGGAGATGATCTACATCAACGTGGGCGCCGAGGCGCTGGAGCTCACGGGCGAGAAGTGCAACTTCCACCACTTCCGCTTCAGCGGCGACGCGCAGATCCGCACCAAGGCCCTGGTCAGCGCGATGAAGCAGGCCAACGCGCTCGGCACCCGCGTCTATTCGATCAACCAGAACTACTCCTGGGGCCAGGACATGGAGCGCGCCATCGTCGACAACGCATCGGCCGGCGGCTACCAGGTGGTGGAGAAGACCCTGCACGACGTCAACAAGGTGCAGGACTTCGCGCCCTACGTAGCGAAGATCAGCGCCGCCAAGGCCGACTCGGTGCTCACCGGCAACTGGTCGAACGACCTGCTGCTGCTGATGAAGGCCTCGAAGTCGGCCGGCCTCAAGGTGCGCTTCGGCACGGTCTTCCTCGATCAGCCCGGCAACATCGCGAACGCGGGCGATCTCGCGGTCGGCCATTTCGTGGCCCACACCTTCAACGCCGAGGCCGCCGGTGCCGAGGGCGAGCGCTTCGTGGCCGACTACAAGGCCAAGACCGGCCACGCGCCGGCCTTCATCGAGCCGCAGACCGTGTTCGGCATGGCGATGGTGGCCGATGCGCTCAAGCGCACCAAGCCAGAGAACGGCGCGCTCAACGTCAATGCGCTGGCACGCGCGATCGAGACCGCGAAGATCAAGACTCCGATGGGCGAGATGAGCATGCGCGCGGCCGACCACCAGGCGCTGCTGCCGATGGTGGTGTCGACCGTGACCAAGGACGCGCGCTACAAGGCCGACGACACCGACATGGGCTTTAAGCCGGTGAAGCGCTTCACGGCCGAGGAAGCCTCGACGCCCGCGCAGTCGAGCTGCGCGATGAAGCGCCCAGGCTGAGCGCCCGCGCGCTCCTCTCTCCGGGGCCGCGCCACGCGGCCCCGTTCCCCGAATCCCCTCACCGGCGGGACGCGCGCGTCCCGCCGGCGCAGCCTCGGCTGCTCGCAAGGACAACCATGGACCAGCTCATCGTCTCGCTCATGAACGGCATCGTCTACGGACTGCTGCTGTTCATGGTGTCGGCCGGCCTCACGCTCATCTTCGGAATGATGGGCGTGCTCAATTTCGCGCATGCCTCGTTCTACATGCTGGGCGCCTACCTCGCCTACACGCTGCAGGGCACCATCGGCTTCTGGGCCGCGGTCATCGCCGCGCCGATCCTGGTCGGCCTGATCGGCGTGGTGGTCGAGCGCTTCTTCCTGCGCCGCGTGCACCACCACGGCCATGCGCACGAGCTGCTGCTGACCTTCGGCCTGTCGTTCATCATCGCCGAGACCATCAAACTGTTCTTCGGCAACTTCCCGGTCGACTACCGCATCCCGCCCACGCTCGACGTGCCGGCCTTCGCCATCGGCGGCGCCCAGTACCCGGCCTACCGCCTGCTGATGGGCGGCATCGCGATCGCGATGTTCGTGGCCATCTACCTGCTGCTCACGCGCACCCGCGTCGGCATCGTGGTGCGCTCGGCGATCTACAAGCCGCGCATGGCCGAGGCGCTGGGCCACAACGTGCCGCTGGTGTTCATGGGCGTGTTCGGCGTCGGCGCCGGCCTCGCGGGCCTGGCGGGCGCGGTGGCCGGTGCCTTCTACACCACCAACCCCAACATGGCGCTCGAGCTCGGCGTGATGGTGTTCGTGGTGGTGGTGGTCGGCGGCCTCGGCTCGCTGGGCGGCGCGATGCTGGCCTCGCTGCTGATCGGCGTCATCACCTCGTTGGCCGTGGGGATCGACCGCAGCCTGGCCGACCTGTTCGCGCTGGTCGGCGCGGGCGACTGGGCGCGCGGCGTCGGCGGGCTGATGACGCTCAAGCTCTCGAGCCTGTCGGCCACCATTCCGTTCGCGCTGATGCTGCTGATCCTGCTGGTGCGGCCGAGCGGGCTGATGGGCGAGAAGAACTGAGCGGGAGGGCCGAAACGATGAAGACCTCCCTCTCCCTGCTCGCCGCCGGCGTCGCGCTGCTGCTGGCCCTGCCCTTCCTGCTGTCGCAGGGGCTGCTCAACGCGGCCATCCAGATGCTGATCGCCGCGCTGTTCGCGAGCGCCTACAACCTGCTGTGCGGCCAGGCCGGCATGCTGTCCTTCGGCCATGCGGCCTACTTCGGCGTCGGCGCCTTCGGCACCGTGCATGCGATGAACGCGCTCGGCGGCGCCGGCCTGCTGCCCACGCCGCTGATGCCGCTGGCGGGCGCGGTCTGCGGCCTGGCCATCGGCGGCATCGCGGGCTGGTTCGCCACCCAGCGCAGCGGCACCTACTTCGCGATGATCACGCTGGCCATCGCCGAGCTGATCCATTCGCTGGCGCCGCACCTCAAGGGCCTGTTCGGCGGCGAGGCCGGCGTGTCGACCATGCGCATGCCGGCCTGGGGCTTCGGCTTCGGCACGACCACCGAGGTCTACTACCTCACGCTGGGCTGGGTGCTGCTGTCGCTCGCGCTGCTCTACCTCTACACCCGCACGCCGCTGGGCCGGCTGACCTGCGGCCTGCGCGAGAACAGCCACCGGCTGCGCTTCCTGGGCTACAACGTGCACGGCCTCGGCGTGCTGGTGTTCGCGGTCTCGGCCATGTTCTCGGGCATCGCGGGCGGGCTGCAGGTGGTGTCGAACGAATCGGCGAACTACGTGGTGTTCGATCCCGCGCTGTCGGCCGCGGTGGTGCTCAACACCTACATCGGCGGCGTGCAGGTGTTCCTGGGCCCGGCGCTGGGCGCCGCGCTCATGACCTTCTTCGGCTACGCCGTGTCGGACCTCACGCGCTCGTGGCTGCTCTACCAGGGCATCCTCTTCGTGCTGGTGATGATGTTCATGCCCGCCGGCCTCGCGGGCCTGGTGGGCACCACCGCGCGGCTGCGCCAGCGCTTCGGCCTGGCCCGGCTGCTGCCGGTGGTGGCGCTGTCGGTGGGCGCGGCGCTGCTGCTGAGCTTCGGCGGCGCCTTCGCGATCGAGATGCTGCAGCGCGCCTTCTCGCAGGACTACCGCTCGCTCGCCAACCTGCAACCGGGTGGCGGCTGGCCGCCGATCCAGTTCCTGGGCCGCGCCTGGCTGCCGCTGTCGTTCGCGACCTGGGCCGTGCCGATCGCGCTGCTCGCCGTCGGCGGGCTGCTCGCGCGCTTCGCGCGGCAACGGCTGCGAACCCTGGCCCAGCGCGAAGCCGACGCTCCCCTCGCGGCGCAGGCCGCGTCCCTCACCGAGCGCACCGGAGGCGCCTCATGAACGACCCGATTTTGAGCATCCGCGGCCTGCGCAAGTCCTTCGGCCCCACCGAGATCATGCGCGGCGTCGACCTCGACCTGCTGGACGCCGAGCGCCATGCGCTGATCGGCCCCAACGGCGCGGGCAAGTCCACGCTGTTCCACCTGATCTCGGGCCAGCTCGCGCCCACGGCCGGCAGCATCCACTTCGACGGCCAGTCGATCGCCGGGCGCACGCCGCAGGCCATCAACCGGCTCGGGCTCGCGCGCTCGTTCCAGATCACCAACATCTTTCCCAAGCTCACCGTGTTCGAGAACATCCGCCTCGCGGTCATGCGCCGCCATGGGCTGCAGTACGTCTTCTGGCGCTTCATCGACCGCGACCGCGCCATCCGCGAGGAGACCGAGCGGCTGCTCGAGCTGGTGCGATTGAACGCGCGTGCCGCGACGATCGCAGGCGAGATGGCCTATTCGGAACAGCGCTCGCTCGAGATCGCGATGACGCTGGCCTCGGACCCCAAGGTGATCCTGCTCGACGAGCCGATGGCCGGCATGTCGACCGAGGAGACGCACTACACGGCCGAGCTGATCCGCGAGGTCACGAAGGGCCGCGCGCTGATGATCGTGGAGCACGACATGGACGTGGTGTTCTCGCTGAGCGACCGCATCAGCGTGCTGGTCTACGGCCAGGTGATCGCCACCGGCACGCCGCAGGAGATCCGCGCCAATGCCAGCGTGAAAGAGGCCTATCTCGGCGAGGAGGTGGCGGCATGAGCACGACCGACACGCTGCTGAGCGTCGAGGACCTCCACGTCCACTACGGCAAGAGCCACGTGCTGCACGGCGTCGACCTGCGCGTCGGGCGCAACGAGGTCATCAGCCTGCTCGGGCGCAACGGCTCGGGCCGCTCCACCACCATGAAGGCCATCATGGGCCTGGTGCCGCCATCCGCGGGCAGCATCCGGCTGCGCGAACGCGAGCTGGCCGGCGCGCGGCCCTATGCCGTGTGCCGCGCCGGCATCGGCTACGTGCCCGAGGAGCGCGAGGTGTTCGCCAACCTCACGGTCGACGAGAACCTGCGCATGGGCGAGCAGCGCGCCGTGCCCGGCGCGCACCGCTGGACCGTCGAGCAGATGTTCGACTACTTCCCGCGCCTCAAGGAGCGCCGCAACACCAAGGCCGGCAGCATGTCGGGCGGCGAGCAGCAGATGCTGACCATGTGCCGCTCGCTGCTGGGCAATCCGCTCCTGATGCTGATCGACGAGCCCACCGAGGGCCTGGCGCCCAAGATCGTGGCCCAGGTCGGCGAATGCATCGTCGACATGCACCGCAAGGGGCTGTCGGTGGTGCTGGTCGAGCAGAAGCTCGCGATCGCGCTCAAGGTCTCGACCCGGGTCTGCGTGATGGGCCACGGCCGCATCGTGTTCGAGGGCACGCCGCAGGCGCTCAAGGCCGACCAGCAACTCGTCTCGGAGTGGCTCGCGGTCTGACGCGGCCCCCCCCATCCTTCATCCCTTCCACACATCCCATGGCAAGCACCCAAGACAAGGTCATCATTTCCTGCGCGGTCACCGGCTCGGTCCATACGCCGAGCATGTCCGAGCACCTGCCGCTCACGCCCGACCAGATCGCCGAGCAGGCGATAGCAGCGGCCGAGGCCGGCGCGGCGATCCTCCACCTGCACGCGCGCGATCCCGTCGACGGCCGCCCTTCGGCCGATCCCAAGGTCTTCGACCAGTTCGTGCCGCGCATCAAGGCCGCGACCGACGCGGTGATCAACATCACCACCGGCGGCAGCACGCGCATGACGCTGGCCGAGCGGCTGGCCTACCCGCTGCAGGCCAAGCCCGAGATGTGCTCGCTCAACATGGGCTCGATGAACTTCTCGATCCACACGGCGGCGCGGCGCATCCCGGAGTGGAAGCACGACTGGGAGCAGCCCTATGTCGAGGGCATGGAGGACCTGATCTTCCGCAACACCTTCCGCGACATCAAGCACATCCTGCAGGTGCTCGGCGAGGACTGCGGCACGCGCTTCGAATTCGAGTGCTACGACGTCGGCCATCTCTACAACCTCGCGCACTTCGTCGACGAGGGCCTCGTCAAGGGCCCGCTGTTCATCCAGAGCATCTACGGCATCCTCGGCGGCCTCGGGCCCGATCCCGAGAACCTCGTGACCATGCGCGCCACCGCCGACCGGCTGTTCGGCCGCGACGGCTACCGCTTCTCGATCCTCGGCGCGGGCCGCCACCAGATGCCGCTCTTGACCATGGGCGCGGTGATGGGCGGCAACGTGCGCGTGGGCCTCGAGGACAGCCTCTACCTCGCCCGCGGCCAGCTCGCGAAGTCCTGCGCCGAGCAGGTGCGCAAGATCCGCCGGATCCTCGAGGAGCTCTCGCTCGAGATCGCGAGCCCCGACGAGGCGCGCGCGATGCTGGGCCTCAAGGGCAGGGACGCGGTCGCGTTCTGAGCCCCGCTCCTCTTTTTTTCTTCATTCATCGGGAACAGCAATGAACAAGACACTGGACGGCCGCGTGGCCATCGTCACCGGCGCGGGCAGCGGCCTCGGCCGCGCCCATGCGCTGGCGCTCGCACGCCACGGTGCGCGCGTGGTGGTCAACGACGTGGCCGGCGCGCATGAAGGATCGCCGGGCCGCGCCGTGGCCGACGAGATCGTGCGCGCGGGCGGCAGCGCCATCGCGGACGGCGGCGACGTCACCGACTTCGCGGCCATGGAGACGATGGCCGCGCGCGCCGTGGCCGAATGGGGCCGCGTCGACATCCTCGTCAACAACGCCGGCGTGCTGCGCGACAGGAGCTTCTCGAAGATGACGCTCGAGGACTTCCGCCGCGTGATGGACGTGCATCTGATGGGCAGCGTACATGCCGTGAAGGCCGTGTGGGAGACGATGCGCGCGCAGCGCTATGGCCGCATCGTGATGACCACCTCTTCCTCGGGCCTGTACGGCAACTTCGGCCAGTCGAACTACAGCGCGGCCAAGATGGCGCTGGTCGGGCTGATGCAAACGCTCGCGCTCGAGGGCGTGCGGCAGGACATCCGCGTGAACTGCCTCGCGCCCACCGCCGCCACCGCCATGACCGAGGGCGTGCTGCCGCCCGAGGCGCTGGCGCGGCTGCAGCCCGACTACGTGAGCCCCGGCCTGGTCGCGCTGGTGGGCGAGGACGCGCCCACGCGCACCATCCTGCTCGCGGGCGCGGGCAGCTTCGAGAGCGCCCACCTCACGATGACGCGCGGCATCTTCATCGACGGCAGCGCCGATACCGCGGCCGAGGTCGCCGCGCGCATGGACGAGATCCGCGACCGCCGCGACGAGCGCGTGCCGGGCACGGGCTTCGAGCAGTACCAGTGGGAGCTTTCGAAGGCCGGCTTCGAGGTGCCGCTGCCGCACTGAGGGCGCCTGCTCAGGGTTTACGCGGCATGGGCCGCACACACAGGAACGCGGCCTGCTGTGTCCGGCCCGCACATTGGATTCGGGACCCGTGCGCGAGAGACTGTGCCGCGTCCCAAAACCAACGACATCGGAGACCCATGACATCCAGCCATCGCGACATCGTCCTGGCCGTCGCCGCCTGCATCGCCGTCAGCGCCACGCTCGTGGGCTGCGGCGGAGGCGGTGGCGGCAACGGCTTCCTGCTGCCCATCTCGGGCAACCCGCCGCCCGCGCCCCCACCACCGCCGCCCCCGCCACCCGCTCCACCGCCATCGAGCGCCGCGCTGAGCTGCGAGCAGCTGCCGGGCCTCAGCGTACCGGCCGCGGCCATCGGCCTGCCGACCTCGGGCGCCACCGTCACGGCCACCAAGACCGTGCCGGCCGCCGGCACCGGCGTGGCCGCGCTGCCCGAGTACTGCGAGGTGTCGGGCAAGATCTCGCCGGTCGACGCCAGCGCGCCCGACATCCGCTTCACCGTGGCCCTGCCCACGAGCTGGAACCGCAAGGTCGTGATGTTCGGCGGCGGCGGCTTCAACGGCAGCATTCCCAGCGTCAAGGGCAACGTGCCCAACGGCCCGGTCGACCAGCCCGTGCCGCTGGCCCGCGGCTATGCCACCTTCGCGAGCGACTCGGGCCACCAGGCCAATGCGCTCGGCTCGCAGGACGGCCGCTTCGGCCTCAACGACGAGGCCGTGCGCAACTTCGGCGGCGATGCGCTCAAGAAAACGCACGACGCGGCGCTCGCGATCGTCCAGGCACGCTACGCGGCCAGCCCCTCGAAGTCGTACTTCGCGGGTGGCTCCACCGGCGGGCGCGAGGCCGTCACCGCCATCCAGCGCTGGCCCGCCGACTGGGACGGCGCCATCGCTTGGTACCCGGCCTGGAACGACGCCGCCGCGCTGCTCGGCGGCCACCGCATGAGCCGCGCGCTGGCGCAGCCCGGTGCCTATCCCAATGCCGCCAAGCGCGAGCTGCTCTACAACGCCGCCATGGAGGCCTGCGACGCGCTCGACGGCGTGGCCGACGGCCTGATCAGCAACCAGACCCTGTGCAACGCGCGCTTCGATCCGGCCACCGCCATGCTCAAGGGCGCGCCCGTGCGCTGCGCGGGCGGCGCCGACACCGGCAACAGCTGCCTGTCGGATGCGCAGATCGCGGCCATGAAGAGCATCAACACCGCGACCAACTTCCGCTTCGCGCTCGCCAGCGGCGAGACCCAGTACCCGGGCTACAACATCTGGGGCGCCGATCCCGGCATCAGCACCTGGACCTCGCCGCTCGAGCCCACCGTGACCTTCCTGGCCTTCGGCAGCGCGCAGCCCACGCGCCCGATGCCGGCCAACGCGCCCTACATCAGCGTGCTGACCGACCAGTGGATCAAGTACTCGGTGACGCGCGACGCGAGTTTCGATTCGCTCTCGCTCGACCCCGAGGACCCAGGCCCCTGGGCCAGCCGCATCAGCGCGCTGAGCACCCAGCTCGACGCCAGCACCGACATCTCGGCCTTCAAGGCACGCGGCGGCAAGCTGCTGCTCGCCCACGGCCTGGCCGACGTGCTCGTGAGCACGCGCGCCACCGAGCAGTACTACCAGCGCCTGCAGTCGCGCTGGGGCCCGTCGGAGGTCGACGGCTTCGTGCGCTACTACGAGGTCGCGGGCCTGGGCCATGCGGTCAGCAGCGTGTTCAACGCCACCTGGGACTCGCTGACCGCGCTCGAGGGCTGGGTCGAGAAGGGCACCGCGCCGAGCAACCAGGTCACGACCGACACCGCCGGCGTGCCGGGGCGCACGCGGCCGCTGTGCGACTACCCGAAGTGGCCGCAGTACAAGGGGTCGGGGGACGTCAATCTGGCGGGGTCGTTCCAGTGCGTGAACTGAGGCGCTGACAGGCGGCGGCTCAGCGCGGGCGCACGAAGCGCTCGCGCGCCGCCTCCACCGCCGCGCGGCAGGCGCAACCCTCGATATGGTCGTTGACCAGCCCCATCGCCTGCATGAGCGCATAGAGCGTAGTCGGGCCGACATAGCTCCAGCCGCGCTGCTTCAATTCCTTCGACATGCGTTGCGACGCCGGCGTGGTCGGGTTGGCGCGGTAGTAAGCGATGTCGACCACGGCCGGCCGATCCTTCGGGGCGGGCTCGAAGCGCCAGAACCAGGCGCCCAGCGAGCCGGCCTCGGCGATCAGTTCCTGCGCGCGCTTCGCGTTGTTGATCGCCGAGACGATCTTCGCGCGGTTGCGCACGATGCCGGCATCGGCCATCAACCGCTCGATGTCCTTCTCGCCGAAGGCCGCCACCTCGTCGATCTCGAAGTTGGCGAAGGCCGCGCGGAAGGCCTCGCGCTTGCGCAGGATGGTGATCCAGGCCATGCCCGACTGGAAGCCCTCGAGGCAGATCTTCTCGAACAGCGCGCGGTCGTCGCCGACCGGGCGGCCCCATTCGTGGGCGTGGTAGTCGGGCATCTGCGGGTGCCAGGCGCAATGGCGCTGGCCGTCGGCGGACTGGATCAGGCCGTCGTCGGCGGCGGGAGAGGCATCGGGTGCGAGGTCCATGGGGGTGGCATTCTCGCGAAGTGCGCTCGCGCGTGCCTCGCCGGTTCCGGTCTTTCTATTCACGCCGGCTCGCGTGCAACCGCCCGGCCACGTCGCGCATCGCCCACGCCCCCACCGAGGCCATGAAGCCATCGGCCGCGCGCAACTGGTCCGCCGCGATCCATTCGTCGGGCTGATGCGCCTGCGCGATGAAGCCCGGCCCGCACACCACCGTCGGAATGCCGGCCTGCTGGAAGAAGCCCGCCTCGGTGGCGAAGGGCAATTCGGCTTCGGGCCACAGCGCGCCGAGCGTGCGCGCGATCGAGACCGCTGGCTCGTTGCCCCGCGCCGACAACGCGGGCACGCCCGCGACCTGCTCGGCCTCGACCTTCACGCCCGCGGGCAGGGCCGCGAGGATGCGGTGCACCGCAGTGCGCACGCGCTCGGCCGCGGCTTCGTCCTCGGGGCGGAATTCCCACAGCACCTCGCAGCAACCGGGCACGATGTTGATCGCGCTGCCGCCATCGATGCGCCCGACATTGAGCGTGGCCCGCTGCCCTTGCCGATCGAGGCTGCGGCGCAGCCGCGCCAGACGCGTGACCAGATGCGCCGCGGGTTCGATCGCGCTGGCGCCGAGCGAGGGATCGCTCGAATGCGCGGCCAGCCCGCTGAACAGCGCGCGATGGCCGAAGAAGCCGCGGTGCCGCACGCCGATGCGCATGCCGGTGGGCTCGCCGACGATCGCGAGCGCGGGCGCCTGCACGCGCGCCTTGAGGCTGTCGACGAGGCGCGGCACGCCGAGGCAGCCGATCTCCTCGTCGTACGAGAACGCGAGATGGATCGGGCGCTTCAACCTGTCGCGCTGCCATGCGGGCACGGCCGACAGGCAGGCCGCGATGAAGCCCTTCATGTCCGCCGCACCACGGCCATGGAAGCGGCCCTCGCGCTCGACCAGCGCGAAGGGCTCGGAGCGCCACGACTGTCCCGCCACCGGCACCACGTCGCTGTGCCCCGACAACACCATGCCGCCCGCCGCATCGGGACCGATGCGCGCGAGCAGGTTGGCCTTGCGGCCATCGTCGCTGCGCACGAGGTGCACATCCGCGCCGTGGGCCGCGAGGTAGTCGGCCACCCAGTCGATCAGGTCGAGGTTGGAGCGCTGCGAGGTGGTGTCGAAGGCGACCAGCGCGCGCAGGATCTCGACCGTGGTCATGCCGGCCCTATCCGGCCAGGCCGATGCGGATGCGCCGGTTGTGCTGCCCCTTGTTCTCGATCTTCAGGATGCGCAGCGGCGCCGACTGCGAGGTCTTCGTCAGGTGGGTGCCGCCGCAGGCCTGCCGGTCGAGGCCCGCGATCTCGATGATACGCGTCATGCCGTCGTCCTGGCGCGGCGGCGCGACCGAGCGGCTGCGCAGCAGGCCGGGCTCGCGCGCGAGTGCGGCCGCATCGAGGTACAGCACGTTGACCGGCAGGCCGTCGCCGATCAGCGTGTTGAGTTCGGGTTCGAGCGCGCGCAGCGCGTTGTTGTCGGCCGCGGGCAGGTCGAAGTCGATGCGCGCCGTGCCGTCGGCCGCCATCTGCACGCCGGTCACCAGCGAGCCCTCGAAGCGCTGGTAGACCAGCGCATTGAGGATGTGCAGGCCCGTGTGCAGCTGGCTCATCAGGAAGCGGAACGCGGAGTCGACGTTCGCAACGACACGCTCGCCGGACTCGGGCGCGGCCTCGCCTTCGGCCAGGTAGTGCCAGGCGTTGGCGCCTTCCGTCTCGATGCGCTCCACGCGCAATTCGCGGCCCTTCCATTGCAGCGTGCCGCGGTCGCTCAGTTGGCCGCCACCGCCCGGGTAGAAATACGAGCGGTCGAGCAACACGGCGTTGGGGCGGCGCGCGATCACGCCCGCTTCGAAGCGCAGGCAATCGGGGTCTAGATGGCAGAGATAGGGTGACATCGGATCTTCGGTCTGACGGAGGGACTAGGAAAACCGCCGCGCGGTCACGATGCCGATCAGGATGATCGCGCCGCCGGCGAACTCGGTGAGGCTCAGGTACTCGTGGAACAGCCAGCCACCGAGCACCGTCGCGATCACGGGCTGCACCAGCAGCGTGATCGAGGACAGCGCCGCGGGCAGCTTGGCCAGCGCATAGGCGATCAGGCCTTGCCCGCCCACGTGCGACACCAGCGCCAGCGCGAGCAGCATCAGCACGCCATGCAGCGTGTGCGGCAGCAGCGATTCGCCGCGCAGCAACGCGACCGGCAGCAGCACGACCAGCGTGCCGAGACTGCTCCAGGCCATCACGCTCATGGTGCGGTGGTTGGAGCGCACGAGGCTGACCGCGAGCAGGTAGCTGCCATAGAACACCGCCGACAACAGGCCCAGCAGGTTGCCGGCCATGCGGCCCGAGCCGAAGTCGAGCCGGTGGCCGATCAGGAGGAAGGCGCCGGCCAGCGCGCACAGCATGCCGGCGAGAAAGCCGCGCCTGAATTTCTTGCCGAGGAAGAGCCGCGCCCCGAGCACCACGAAGATCGGCGCAAGGTTCGCGAGCAGGTTCGCATTGGCCAGCGTGGTCAGGGTCATCGACCAGTGGTAGAGCGCGAGGTTGCCCGAGAAGATGAAGCCGACCAGCACCAGCTTGACCGGAAACGCCGCCACGGCCCGGGGCGCGGGTTCGGCGCGCGCCGCCAGTGCATCGAGCAGGAAGAAGACCGGGATCGCGAGCGCCACGCGGTAGACCGCGCTGGCCGTGGGCTGCAGCTCGCTGTGGCGTAGGAACACGCCGCCCAGCGCCAGCGCGGCCGCGCCGAACAGCAGCGCGGCAAAGGAGAGGAACTGGCCGCGCGTGGCGGCGGGAAGCGCGAGGGTCGTGGTCATGGAGCGTGCCGTGGCGGAAAGGCCGAAGCCGTGGCACGCATCCTGGCCGGCGTTCGCGCCGGCGTATTGGCGAAAATTGCGAGGAGCGCTCAGCCCTTGCGCGCGCGCACGTACTGCAACGGCGTCATGCCGAAGGTGCGCTTGAAGTGCCGCGTCAGCGCGCTCTGGTCGTAGAAGCCGCTCGCGATCGCCGCATCGGTCAGCGGCCGGCCCGCCGCGAGATGGCCGATGGCGGCCCGGATCCGCAACTGCGTGAGGTACGCATGGGGCGTGAGGCCGATCGTGCGGTTGAAGGCACCGATCAGCTGGAACGGCGTGAGGTCGGCAACGGCCGCCATCCGCTCGAGGTTCAGGTTCTCGGCGTAGGCGTCGTGCAGCAGTTCGAGCACCGGCGCGAGAACGCCTGCGCCTCCGGGCATCGGCAGCGCGCGCTGCCCGGCAAGGGCATGGCGCTCGAACAGCGTGCCGAAGCCCTGCACGAACAACTCCTGCCGGCGCAGCGAATCACCGGGCAGGCCGTCGCCGTCGAAGGCCTGGTGCAGCGCGAGGAAGCTGTCGGCGAGCTGCCGATCGTCGATGGTGTTCGATGCGAAGTAGCGAGTCTGGTCCAGACCCAGCGAGTTCATCAGGTGCCTGATGCCCGCATCGGCCAGATAGAAGGAGCGATAGCGCCAGCGCTCGCTGCCCGCCATGCGCCCCGAATGCGGCTCGGCCGGATTGAAGACCAGCAGCGAGCGCGGCTGCGCGACGCCGGTGCGGCCCCGGCTCGTGAACTCCGAACCGCCGGCCTCGGTGACCGCGATCACGAAGGAGTAGTGCACATGCGGTGCGTACTCGTGGGTCCTGAAGTCCGCGTGCAGCAGGTCCATGCCCGGCAGGTCGGGGGCATGCCAGTAGCGCGAGGTGTTCAGCGGATCGAGCTTGGCCATCTGCGCGAGATTCGATCACCTCCGGCGAAGAAAGTCGAGACGCGAGCCCACGGCCCGGCATCAGAAGCTGGCGTTGAGATTGAACCCCAGCGCCACCTTGGCGGTGCGATAGCCCTGCGGCTTGCGGATGGGCGCGCCGGCGAAGAAGTCGTAGCTCAGCCGGGCCCACTGGCCGCGCACGCCGACGACCGCGCCCGCCAGGCTGCGGCCCAGGAGATCGACGGTCGAGCGTCCGCCCACATGACCGTAGTCCATGCCCGCGTAGAGTTCAACGCCGCTCGGGCCGCCGCCCCAGGGGATGGCCCAGCCGATGTCATTGCGGATGAGCCAGCCGCGCTCGCCCATCAGGCTGGTCTCTCCGTCGAAACCGCGCACCGTGTAGCGCCCGCCGATCGCGAAGCGATCCTGCGGCGTCAGCGGCGTGCGATTCCATTGGGCGCGCACCAGGCCCGAATAGCGCAGCCTCTGTTCGCCGAGCTTGAACGGAGCGCCGAGGCCGATCTCGGCCGTGTAGAGCTTCAGCCGCGAGGTGCCTTCGCCGAACTCCTCCTCCGGCGCGGTGCGCGAGCCGAAGCCGCCGGTGCCGCGCTTGTAGGCCAGCGTACCGTCGAGTGTCGCCTCGCCGATGAACTCCTTGTGGTTCAGGCTGGCCTCCCAGCCGCCCACCACGCGGTGCTGCACCTCGACCTCGGTGTCGTCGACGAAGTTGCGCGACTCGCGGCGCCAGCCCTTGATCGCCAGCGTGGTCTTGCGCTGCTGGTCGCGGTAGATCAGGCGCGAGAGCTTGATCTCGGCGTTGTTGGTCTTGCCGGCGTAGATGTAGTCCTGGCTCAGGCCGGCCACGGTCTGGTGGTACTGGCTGTTGGAGGCCGTGAAGGCCAGCATCCAATAGCCATGGGGCAGCGAGTAGTGCACCGTCTGGCCTTCGGTGCCGTAGCGCGGCTCCGAAAGGAAGTGGCCGTTGATGCTGTGGTTGGCGTTGAGGTAGAAGAGATCGTTGAGTCCCAGGGGGTTGTCCAGCGACAAGGTGACACCGGCCTGGTTGCGGCCCGTGGCCTCGGTGCCGCTGTCGTCGAGGTTGAAGCTCAGGCGCCATATCCTCGACTGGACGTACTTGACGACGAGGTCGCTGTCGCCGGGCCTGGCATCGGAAGCGGCGGAAGGCTCAATCTGGATGTCGGCCTCGGCGGTGGGCGCGCGCTTGAGGTTCTCGAGCCCCTGCTCGATGTCGCGCAGGTTCAGCAGCTCGCCAACGCGCACAGGGATCGCGGTGGCCAGCAGGGCGCCCCCGCCGAGCAGAGTCGGCGAGGAATCCGGTGCGAGGCGGATGGCGGCGATGCGGCCGGGCACGAGCGACAGCGTCAGGGTGCCGGTGGAGAGGTCTTGCGGCGCGGCCAGCACACGGCTGGTGACGAAGCCGCGCGCGATGACGGCCCGCTGCGCGCGCGCGAGCACGACGTTGACGCCGGCCGTGCCGAGGCAGCGGCCCAGCGGCGAGTCGTTGTCCTCGGGGCCGGACAGGTCGGCGATGGCCCACTGGAAGCGTTCGGACTGCTCGCCCGCCAGCAGCACACGATCGATGCGAAAACACGGAGCCTCGGCCTCGGGGATGCGTTGCGTGGGCGCTGGAGGAGCCGCCTGCGAACGCTGGTCAACGCTGCGTTCGTTCTGCTCGCGCAGGGCGCGTTCACGCTCCTGCTGACGCTGCTGCTCGACGAAGGGTTGCGGCGTGGCAGCGAGCTGCGCGGAAGCGAGCAAGGGCAAGGTGGCGGCCACCGCCGCCGACAGATGCTTCTTCATGGCGACGGCGCTCAGCGCGCGGGTGCCGGGCAACCGGGGACGGGCCTGGACGCCACCGGTTGAGGCGCATCGGGGTCCGTCGCGTCCATCACCGCGAGGCGGCAGGACATGCCCTTGCCCCAGATGAACTCCACCGCGTAGGCGCGGTCCGCCTGAGGCGTGAAGCGCACGACCTCCGGTCCGCAACTGCCGTGCTGAAAGGCGATGTTCGCGCCGCCCGTGCTCCATTTACCGATGCCGCGAACCTGGATCGGCTGCCCTGGCGTCGCCTCGTGAACCAGGAAGGGCTCGGCTCCCGAGCCCACGCGCGTGGCCCGCGCGATCCACGGATAGACGACGCCGTGGCCCGCACTCGCCGCGGCGCCCAAGTGCTGGAAGCCCTCGCAAGGCGCCTCGGCGGTGCTGACTGCGTACTGGGCCGCGGCCGATGCGGCAGCGACACCGGGTGTGCGCAAGACAAGCTTCGTGCTGCCGGGCTCGACGCTTTTCAGTTCGTAGTAACCGTCGTTGGCGCGGATATCTTCCAGCGCGGCTTGCGGGTTGATCTGCGAATAGGTGCAGGAAGCCAGCAGGAAGGCTGCGGGCATCGTGACGAAGAGAAAGCTCCCTGAATAGCTCATTGTTTTACTCCCGAATTTCCAAGATTTCCGGTGTCACGTAGCCTTAGGCCGTCATGACGCCGGGATGGGCCGTGGTGCCTTTGACTGCCTTTCGTGGCATCGGGCACCGTCGCAGAATCGCTCAGACAGTGGGCAAGTCGGCGTCGTACGCGCGCATGAAGGCGTACGGTTCCTCGTACTTCGCCAACGGCTGGATCGGCAACCACTCCTTCGGGATGTAAGGCGTGTCGACTTCGACCTCGTACCCGGCTCTCCAGGCGATCTTGGCGTACATCGTTGCGTGCGTACCGATGAAAAAATGGGTATAGCCAAATTCCAATTGCTTGTTGCGCACCTTTGCCATTTTGGGCGAAGTCAGGTCGGCCAAGGCTTCTTCAATGCCAGCTTTATCACCCCGAGCCAGTGCTAGATAAAACCGCTGATCGACCATGAATCGTTTGAGTCCGGCTGGCTGTGCATCGAGCTGTTCCTGCGCACGACGACCCAACTCCTCCCACTCACCTCGCAATGCCAATGTCATCTGGTAGTGGCGAAAGAAGTGCTTTCGGAGATCGCTTACCTCTTTGATTGCTTGCTGGCTCCTTACCTTAAAGCTCGCCCAGAAATTTATCAGAGGAGCATGATCGCTCATCAAAACAGTAAAAAAATCTTGCTCCCACAATACTCCGAACTCATTGGCCTCTTTTTTTCGAATGTATTGAAGTCTGCTGGCGACGTAGCAGTCTTGCTTGAATGAAAAAATATCGTGCCCACCAAACCAATCAACCATCGCCCGAGCCGTATGAATGCTTTCCAAATGTCTCATACAGCCATCACGATTTCCCCGTCCTTCTTCAATAAGAAAAAGAGGATGAAATTTTTTGTCAAAATTAAAAAAATCTGCAGCATGCCCACGCGCATGCTCCAATCCATCACTCACGGCCTGTTGGTAATTTTCACTCATTGAATAGAATCCTCAATTCCACGGCTGCTTGTTTGGCACAGTAACGGGGGCGACAATCAATTGTCCGGTCGTCCGGTTAACCCCACCAACAGCTACCGTCAAGGCATTGTTATTAATTGCTTGTTGAATTGCATGTCGGGTTGGCGAGTTTTGAGGAAGTGCGTTCAACACACTTCGTATCCAATCTGGTGACAGCTGGTTTGTACCCTTGGCTCCATCTGTCGAGAGCTTGATCGACCCTGCCTGGGTAATCTGCTTAGCGTCCATGATGACCGTCACGTTGCCCGCCGCATCCTGCAACACCAGATCAAAGCCGTTGTTACTGCCATATTTTCCGCCGGCCAGGACAGTCATCCCCGTGCGCTGAGAAACCGATGTCAGCAACTGCTCCGTCAAGTTCCCGCCAGCGGAGTCTTCTCCATTGCGGATGCGCGTAACCAGTTGCTGCTCCGGCTGGGTCAGCCCTCCAATGGCGCAGCCACTGACACAGATATCGGCCCCCTTGACGGTACCGGCCTGCGTGGCGGCAATGGGGTTGCCAGACACGGCCTCACCCATGGTCGATACCGTGCGCCCGGCGGCGCTCGGTGCCGTGATGGTCCGCTGTGCGCCGATGGCATTCGCGACCGTCTCGACATTTCCGGCGGTGGCCCTTGCGGCGTTGGCGGCGGCAGCGGCTTCGGACTCCGCCACGCGCGTCAATGTTCGCGCGATGCTCCCGGCATTGGGAAGAGGCGCCCCCGTTACGGGAACGCCAGAGACCGTGGCGGCCACGATGTCGGCGCCGACAATGCAGGCCGCCGGGTTGAGCGTGCAGTACGCCACCGGGTTCTGCGCGAATGCATATCCCTCGGCGGCAACGCCACTCAAGCCAGGCGCCAGGGCGAGCCCACCCGCTAGCGCCGCGGCCTGGATCGTCAGCTGTGCGATTTGGCTCCGAGCGCCTTGGTCCTTGCTCGCGGCCGCTGCGATCTGGGCAATGGTGGGCTGCTGGATGTTGTTGTCGCGATAGAACTGCAGCGCTTGAGGACTCCGAATTACCTCATTCAGATAGATCGCGGCATTGGCCTTCTGCGCAGGGGTGGCCTGGAAGTAGTACCCCGGGCCGGCCTGCGGGAATGCCGGGTCTAGCGGGAGGTTCTGCCCCTGGCCGTATCTTGCGAGTTCCTGCAGGAATGCATTGGCGTCCTTGTCCCAGGCGCCGGGCGCACCGAACTGAACCTGTCTGAACGCCTGGGCAGCCAGTTCCTTCTCGGCGTCGGCCACGCTGATGCCCTTCCTGGCCGCGTACTCCTTTGCATGGTCTTTGATCAGCTTGGTTTCCGCAGGATGCAACTGACGATTGTTGATATCCACGCCATAGGCGCTGGCCGCACCTGTCGTTCCTCCGACGATCCCCCCGATCGCCGCCGCGCTGATGGCACCCAGAGCCTGCGCGACGGGTCCAGGCAAGTTCATGTCCTCGATCGCCTGCGCAATACGGGGCATCAGGGTCACACTGACACCCGCGCCCAGCGCGCCGCCGATCCCGCCTCCCAATGCCCCTGCGGCGGTATGCAACGCCACTCGATAAGCGCCCCCCTCGTCCCACTGCCTCGCTTCGCTCAGAAGCAACTGTCGCCGTCCAGGATCAGTCTCGGCTTGCGCGCGATCTCGAAGCTGGATAGCCCGGTTGCCCGCATAGGTTCCGATTTCCCGCGCGGCGTTCTGATTGAACTGCTGCGTGAGCTGCGCCTGCGCCTGAACGTTCTTGACGATGTCCTGGGTATTCCAGTCCTTGACCAAGGTGCCGACGCCGCTGCTGTCGCCGGTGCGCACGCCCTGGTCACCCGCGATGCCGGAGATGCCCGACTTCGTGACGCTGCTCTGGCTGCTTCCGTAGCTTCCCCCGCCCGCGCTGCCAGAAGGCATGGAGTTGCTGGCCGCGGCGACCTGGCTCTCGCTCATGTTGCGGTCCATGCGCATGGCCGCCTGCTGCTCGCTCGCACCGCCAGCCATGAAGCCCACGCCGCCGCTCACGCTGTAGCTGCTGCCGCTGGACTGGCTCAGGTTTTGCAGGTCGCGCGTGGTGAGCGCGCCGCCGGTGTCGAAGCGATTCTTCTTGTCGTCGACGGCAGCCTGTGTGCTCTCGATCACGGCACCCACGAGGTTCGTGTCGCCCTTGACCTTCACATCGAAGCCACCATCGCCGGCCTTGATGCCCGCCTGCGCATTCGGACTGACAAAGACACCGTCGGCCTTGGCTCCGGCCGCGCTGCCGCCCACCGTGGAAACTCCGCCGCAGATCGGAGGAATGCACAGGCTGACGTTCAAGCCCGAACTGCTTTGACGGGACTGGCCGATGCTCACATCCTGCAGCGATTCGATGTTCAGATTCCGCCCCACATCGGCCGCGATGCGATTGGCTTCGATGATGCCGCCGCGCATGTTCAAATCGCCGCCGCTGCTGACGTTCACGGCCCTGCCGCCGCTGACGCTGGTGGCGCTGTAGCCGACGTCGCTCTGGTTGTTCTTGCCCTTGCCGCTATTCACGCCCAACTGGAAGCTGACGCCGTTTTGCGCGCCGACACCCACGGTCACGCCGACGTTGGCGCCGCGGCTGGAGTTCTGACCCGCCGCCACGCTCTCGCTCTTGCTGGCCTCCAGGGTGATGTCGTTGTCTGCCGTCAGGTTGACTGTCTTGCCGGCGGCGATGGTGGAGCCCGCGACACGGATGTTGGAGTCCTTGCCCCTACCGGTCGAAACGATGTTGACGTTGTTCGCTCCCACGATGCCCGAGCCCACCGCCTGAGCGTTGTTGGTAAAGCTCGTGCTCTGGGTACTGTTGCGGCTGACGTTCACGCTCACGCCGTAACTCAGTTGGCCGCCGTTGGCCAGCGCGCTGACGTTGTCGTAGGCCTGCTTGCCGCTCATGGCCAGGTTGATGGTCCCCAGCGCCTGCAGGCGGCCATCCCCGCCACCGATGTCGCCCATCGCCCTGATGGTGCTGGAGCCGCCCTTGAGCGTGTCGGTGCCAACTCCCATAACACTGGCGCTCCCGCCCACGACGGTGCTCGAGCGCCGATCCAGCGTGACGGACTGCGTGGTGTCGTACGCCTCGTTGATGACGACGTTCTTCGCGAGGATGTTGACGTCGCCGCCCGACAGCGCACCGGCTTGCCCGGCGGCCAACACGCTGCTCGCGGTTTGCCGGTATTCGTTGCCGGCCACCAGCGTCACGTTGCCTTGCAGGCTGGCCACCTGGCTGGCTTGCTGCGTCGTGCCCGTGGTCGCGTTGGCCTGCGAGCCCTTGACGTTGCCGATGGCCGGGTTGTACCACTGGCCGATCATCCCGGAACTGCTGCTGGCGTCGTAGCGGTTCTCCACACGGGTGCCTTGCGCACTCTCGATGCGCAGGTCGCGCCCGGCCATCAGGGTGACGTCCTTGTCCGCGACGATCGTGGCGCCCTTCAGGCCGATGTCGCGTCCGCTCACGGCCTGCAGGCTGCCGGCCGAGATTTGGGTGCCGACGGTCTGAGTATCGATGCTGGCGCCGGCGCTGTTGCTGGACTTCTTGTTGCCGGCAATGGCCACGGCTGTCGGATCGCCGGCGAAGGTCGCGGCAGCGAGTGCCTGCCCGAAGACGGTGCCACTGCTGCGGCTTTGCGCCGCATGCAGTTCCACGGTGCTGCGGCTTGCCGTGCTCAGGTTGATGTCCCGCCCCGCCGACAGGCTGGTGGCATCTTCGGAGCGAAGCTGCGCGGCCTGCAGGTTGACGTCGTTACCAGCCACCAACACCACGCTCTTTCCGCTCAGGCTGCTGGAAAGCACTTCGGTGGTGGTGGTGCTGTCGAAGGTGCTAGAGCTGCTCTTCCTGAACAGGCTCTTCGAAGACCTCTGCGTGGCGGTCGACACGCTGCTCGTGGCCTGGCCCGCCGAGACGTCGATGTCGTTGGTGGCGGTGGCCACCAGAGCACCGTCGGTGCTGGCCACCGCGCCCGCGCGAATACGAAGGTCGTTGCCGGCGGCGAGCCGCACATTGCCCTGCCCCTGCACGACCGAACCCACCTCCCGGCTCTCGGACGCGATGCCCCCGCCGTTGCGGCCCAAGATCGCGATGCCATGGCTTTCGGTCACGGTGCCCAGGTCGATGTTGCGCCGGGCGTCCACGGACACATCGCCGGCGCTGACCAGGGCCGCCGCGACGAGGTTCGCGTCGCGGCCTGCGGAGGCGACGAGCGTACCGCCTGGGTTGGTCACATAGACGCCGGCCACGCGGTCGATGGCCGTGTTGCCAGCGGATGTCGACGTCGTCGTCCGGATGTCGATGTCGCGCCCGGCCGTGAGCACCGCGGCGTCCCGTGCGGTGATGCTGCCGCCGATGTTGTTCAGGTCGTTGCGGGCGTTGATGCCGATGGCGCCGCCGTCGATCCGGCCACCCAGGTTGCCGACGTTCCCGGCGTCGATCCTGACCAGGCTGCGACCGGCGATGGTGCCGGTGTTCACCAGGTCGCCCTGGCCCTCGATGACGGTGGTGTCGGCGCTCAGCAGCGCCCCCGAGCCATCGATGTCCCCGGGCCGCACCCGCACATAGACCTGCGGCACCAGTACGCGCTGGGTGCTGCCGTCGGGCAGCGTCACGGTCTGTTCGACCAGCCAGACGATGTCGCTGGTCAGTTGCGCCATCTGCGCCGCGCTCAGCGCGACACCAGGCCGCAACCCGTACTGCCTGGCGAAGGTCGCACCGGCATTCATCAGCGCGGTGTACTGGTCGTCGTCGTTGCTGAAGCCCTCCAGGTAGCGATAGCCCGTGAGCTTGGCCACCTGTTCGCGAATGAGCTTCTGCTCGTAGAAACCGTCGCCCAGGCGCTTGAGCGTGTTGTTCGGATCGAGGCCCAGGTTGTTCAGAAGGTAATCGCTGCCGAGCCAGTTGCGGTAGTTCGCGAAGCGCGGGTCGGTCTCGATCAGGTAGCCGCCGCTCGTGCGCAGGCTGAACAAGCTGGCGTTGGGAATGCCCGTGCTCGGCGCGCTGGTGCGCACGACCATCGGAACGGTCCGGCTTGCGCCGGCCTGGGCGGAGGACGCTGTGCCCTGTGCCGATCCATTCGCGGCAACGGTCGTGGTGCCCACGCCGGCCTCCATCGGCGCGGTGCCTCCAGGTCCACTCGAGCCCGCCGAACTGCCCACGCTCCGACCATCGGTCTTCATCACCTCGCCCACGCTGGCCGCCACCTCGACGATGGCGCCAGGGCCGTTGCCACCGCTCACACCGCCCGTGCCGGCCGCGCCGCCCGTGGCGCCACCGACCGGTGCTGTCCCAGCGTCGTAGCCCGTGGTCGCGTTGAGGTTCGACTGGTACTTGTAGCCACCCAGCGAGATCGTCTGCGGTGGTATGACGATCGGTATGGGGACCGGCGTCTGCAACTGCCCTGTGTTGTCGATCACAGTGGCCGAGCCGACGACAGAGCGCGTGCCCGACAACTGGGAAGACTGGTAGCTGGTGGCGGTGATCGTTCCGCCGGCCAGCACCTGGCTGTTCTCGTTGTAGAGACGGCCGTCGACGTTCATGTTGCCGCCCGCGACGAGCCGCGCGGGATCGGCGTCGACCGCCGTGTCTTCCGTGATGGTGATGACGTTCTGCCAGATGCCATAGCCGCCGATGCCCACGAGTTCACCGGTGTCCTTGCGGAAGACAAGGCCGTTGACGGCGTCGATGTTGACCTCGTCCAGGGGATAGACCGCGGTCCTGCCGATGCCGCTGCCCACGGGCGTCGTCGGCGCAATGCCTATGGCGCCGCCGGGCGTCACTGTGGGCGAGCCCTTGCGGATGTGCACATCGCGGTTGTTGACCTGCGCCATCGCGATGCGCATGTTGCCGATGGACTCGATGTCGGCACTGAGGTTGTCGAGCACGGCACCTTGCCCGGTGGCCTTGCGCTCGGCATCGAGCGCTCCACCGATGGACATGTTGCCCTGGCTGAAGATCAGTGCATGCTCGCGGTTGCGGATGTTCGCCGCGCCGATGTTCAGGTCGCCACGCGCCGCGATGGTCCCCGCCTTGGTCACGCCTGCGACCGTTTCAGCCGCGTTGTCGAGCGTGCCGGCGCCGATGGAGACAGCATCGCCGTAGATGCGTCCGGTGCCGGTGTTGGTCAGCACGCCCGCATCGATCCGGGTCGTTCCCCGGCTATCGATCAAGCCTCGGTTGGTGAGCGTTCCACTGGCCTGGACGACGGTATGCTGCCCCGACATCTCCGCATTGGCGGTGTTGTCGATGGTGTTGCCGCCCACCGTGAGGGTCTGGCCCGCCAGCAGCTTGCCGTTGTTCGTGAGATGGCCGGTGGTGGTATAGCTGAGGTCTCCGTTGGCAGCCACCTCGCCGTTGTTGACGATGTCCTGTGTGAGCGCGAGGCGCAGGTCCTTGCCCGAGACGACCTTGCCGTCTCCGCTGAACGCGGCGGCATCGATCTTCAGGCCCTTGTCGGCCACCAGCGTGCCGTCGGTGTTGATGAGATTGAGTGTCTTCGCGCCGGGATTCGCTGCATGAGGGTCGACGATGGCGAGCGTGTCGCCAGCCGAGATCAGGCCATTCCTGTTGCTGACCGTGCCGCTGCTGCCAATGGTGACGTCGACGTCGGCACGGATCGCTCCCCCGTCGTTGTCCAGGTTGATGGCATCGACGACGACGTTCCTGCCCTCGATGCCCTGATCCTGGCCCTGCGTGGTGGTGTTGATGACGGTGCCGGCTCTCAGCGTCGTCGTTGCGGCGGAGCGCACGAGGCCGCCCGAGTTCCGGACATCCGCGGCCTCGATTCTGAGATCGCCCACCGCCTGCGTCTTGCCGCCGCTGTTGTCGTAGGTGGCGCCATGGGTGACGACCGCGACGCTGGACTGGCCGAGAACGATGCCGCCCTGCGTGTTGTAAAAGTCCCGCGTGCTGGCCGCCAGCGCGTTCTTCGCGCCGATGAACCCGGCCGCATTGTCGAGCGCGCCGGTGTCGAGCGTGAGCGTGCCGGCGCTGACGATGCCACCCTGCTTGCTGCCATGGCCCGCGGCGTTGGTATTGCTCAGACTTCGGCCATTTGTGTCGAGGGTCATCGCGCCGCCGCTTTGCACCAGGCCGGCATCGTTCAGAAGCAGGCCAGAGCGGATGGCCACCGTGGCGGTCGCGGCCATGGTGCCGTTCGCGCTGTTGTCGAGCGTGTTGTCGTGCGTATCGACGGACAAGGTCTTTCCGAAGACCTTGCCGCCCCGGTTGACGAGGCCGCCAGTGCTCAGCGTGGTGCCGCCGCCCGCCTGCAACATGCCGCCGACGTTGAGCGTCGGCCCGGTGGTCATCACGCTCAGGTTGCCGTTGACGGCCGCAGCCGTCCCCGCGCTGTTGTCCAGGCTGTCGGCCGTGAGCGTTGTGTTGCCATTGGCCGCGAGCGTGCCGCCGACGTTGGTGGCCACGCCCGACACCGTGGCATCGAGGTTGCCGACGGCCATCAGGCTGCCCGCGTCGTTCCTGAGACTGCCGGCCCGGATGGCAACGTCGCCGCCAGCGCCGATCGAGCCCTTGTCGCTGTTGTCGACCAGACCGCTCACATTCACGGCGAGGCCGGCAGCCTGTGCCGCACGAATCGAGCCGCCCCGGTTGGACAGGCTGCCGGCCAAGATGGTCGTGTCGCCATTGCTGGCGATGACGCCCGCATTGCCGTTGTCGAGCGTACCGGCCACGGCGATGCGCGTGGCATCGGTGCCGGTCTGGAGAATCTGGCCGCCGCGATTGTCCAGCGAGCCGGCGTCGATCGTGATCCGCTTGGCGCTGGTCGTGCCGCCGCCTTGGTCGAAGGCTCCCGACATTTCGACCGTCAGCGCGTTGTTCGTCGTGATCCGCCCGTTCGTTCCATCGAAGCTGCCGCCAGCGATGTCCAACGCGCCGCTGCCTGCGTGCTCGATGGTGCCCGCCTTGTTCGTGATCGCGCCGGCGCGCAGGCTGAGGTCGCGTCCGCTGCTGGCAAGGCGCCCGCCATCGTTGTTCAGCGTGCCACCCATGGCGATGGTGGTCGCCTCTAAGCCGGTCTGCACGATCTCGCCACCGTTGGTGTTGGCGAGGTTCGAAACATCGATCAGCAATCGGCTGGCGCTGAGCAGGCCCGCATCGTTCACGAGCGCTTGCCCGGCGTTGCCGTTGGCGCGGATCGCCAGCGTGCCCGCGGTGAGTACCTTGGCCCTGCTGGTGGTGACGTCGCCTTGCGTTGCAACGAGCGCGATGCTCGCGGCACTGGCCTGGCTGTTCGAGAGGTCGACGCTCGCCCCTTGCAAGGTGGCGTTGCCGGCCGCGAGATGGGTTCCCGTTGCCACGAGCGCCCCGCTAACGCTCACCACGAGGCCTCCCGCCGCGCCGAGCTTGCCGTCGCTCTGGATGCCGGCGCCGACCACCCCCGAGCTGCCGCCTTGCACGCTGCCAGCCGCGATGGTGGTGTTGTGTCCCGCGGTGATGTTGCCATCGTTGGCCAACAGCCCCGCCACCGCGACGGCGAGATTGTTGCCAGCGCGCAGGCTGCCTGCATTGGACAGGCTGCCCGCCTCGATGCGCAGGTCGGTCGCGCCCCCCGCGAAGCCCGAGCCATTGGCCAGCGCACCGCTCACGTTCAAGCGGGTCGAGGCCTGCGTCGACTGGATGGCACCCTTGTCGTTGGCCAGCGAGCCCGCATCGAGCACGAGTGCCCGATCGGCGACCAACGTGCCTAAGGCGTTGTTCACCGCGCCCTGGACACTGGCCGTCAAGGAGTCCAGCGCGGACACCTTGCCACCCGTGTTGTCCAGGCTCGCGGCGTTCAGCGTGACACGCCCGTTCGCGGCCATCGTGCCGCTGCGGTTGGTGGTCTCTTCGCTCGTGGTACTCGATACATCGCCAGCGGCCGCGATGCGTCCGTTCTCGTTGTCGAGACCGCCCGCTCGAAGCGCGGCGTTGCCGCCCGCGCTCATCTCGCCCTGGCGGTTGTCCACGAGGCCCGCCACCGTGACCACCAGGTCCGACGCCTGAGCCGCCCGCAGGATGCCGCTCCTGTTGCTCAGGCTCGCCGCGACGAGATCGAAGCCACCGTTGCTCGCCAACGTCCCACCGCTGTTGTCGATGGCGCCGGAGGCCACGATCCGGGTGACTCCGTTGCCGGTCTGCACGATCTCGCCCTTGCTCGTGTTGGCGATGTTCGAGACCTCGATCCTCAATCGGGCTGCACCGAGCTTGCCGGCGTCGTTGACGAGGGTTTGCGTGGCATTGCCGTTGGCGCCGATCGCCAGCGTGCCGGGAGTGGTCACCGCGGCGTTGGTAGTGACGACATTGCCCCGCGTGGCCGTGATCGTGATGTCGGCTGCATGGGTCTGGCTGCCGGAGAGATCGACGCTCGCCCCCTGGAGCACTGCATCGCCAGCCGCCAGGCTGGTGCCATTGGCGACCAGCGCGCCGGCGGCGGTCACGTGCAGATCGCCGGCTCCGCCGAACTTGCCGTCATCGCGGATGCCGGCGCCGAGCACAGCGGTGCTACTGCTCCGTACGCTGCCAGCCGCGATGGTGGCGTGCCGTCCCGCGGTCACGCTGCCGTCGTTGGTCATCGCGCCGACGACCACGATATCGGCATCGTTGCCGCCGCGCAGGCTCCCTCCGTTGGCCAGCAAGCCCGAGCGGATGCCGAGGTCGCTGGCTGCCTGAATGCTGCCACCACCGCCGTTGTCCAGCGCGTGAATCACGCCGAGCCGCACGCCGGCCTGGGCAGACTGGATGCGGCCCTGCGTGTTGTCCAGCGAACCAGCATCGAGCGTCAGCGCCTCGTTGGAGGTCAGGGTGCCACTGCTGTTGTTCATGGCGCCCGCCACGGTCGCACCCAAGGCCCCTGCCGCGGAGATGCTTCCGCGCAGGTTGTCTGCCTTGCCACCGACCGTGAGGCTGGCATGCGTGGCGCTCGCCAATACGCCGTCGTTGTTGAGCAGGTCGTTGCTGGTCGCAATGTTCAACGCGCCTGCGTTCAGCTTGCCGCCCGTGTTGTCGAACCGACCGACGTTGGCGCTGAAGCTGTCGCTGACATGGAGTGTGCCGCCCGCGTTGCTGAAGTCCGGGCCGATAACCGCCATGCTGGCCACCGAAAGCGCGCCACCCGCATTGCTGATCCGCGGGGTCTGCAACGCGATCGGTCCACCTGCGTAGATCTTCCCGCCGTCGTTCAGGATGGCGCCCGTGGCCGTGAGGGCACCGGGCGAGGTGGGTATGAAGGGCGCTGGTGCTGGTGCTGACACGGGTGCAGCCGCAGCGCCACCAGAGCCGGAGCCATTGGCCGGCGCACCCGGTCCGGAGGTGCCGCCTGTGGTGGCGCCCGCGCCGCCATCCGCGCCACCGGTCGTCGAGGCCGGCAACCGTTCGACACCGATCACGCCCCCGTTCGTGTTGGACAGCGTCGGCGAAGCGATCACAAGCCCTGTGCCGCTGGTTTGCCGGATCGTCCCGCCGCGGTTGTCGATATCACCAGCCCCCGCGATCTCCACGCGCGTGCCTTCGAGTGTGCCGGTGTTCTCGAGTCGGCCCGTCGCGGTGACGATCAACTGGCCGGCGCTCGCGCCGATGTTGCCGGCATTGCGCACGCCCAAGCCGGCCTCCGTGCCCTTCAGGAAGATGTGATGGGCGAACATCCCGCCTAGCCGGGAGACGTCCAGAGCAAAAGCGGGTGTCGCGCCTGCTCCAGTCGTGGGCGCGATCTGCGCATGATCGGCACCGATCTGATTGGCGCCCGTCACAACCTTGAGCTCGCTGGCCCAGATGCCGGCATTGACCTGCACGGCGCGCGCGAGAATGGCCGCATAGTCGGTTCTTCTTGCATCGAGGCCCGCGCCATCGATGCTCACGGTGCCACCACGTACGACGAAGCTGTCGAGCCCACCGATCGCGTTGAACTGTGGCGTCCCTGTCGTCAACGTCGCCTTCGATGCGTTGATGAAGCCGCCGCCATCGACACTGATGCCCGCCGGGTTGGCGATGATGATCTCGGCGCGCTGGCCCGCGACTTCCAGATAGCCGCGAAGCAGGCTCGGATTGCCGCCGTTCACTTCGTTGACGATGATGCGCGCGGGCCCCGTGGCCAGGTTGGGATTTCCCTGCACGAAGCCGCCGAGCTGGGTCTGCACGTTCCCCCGGCTGTTGTTGAGGATGGCGCCGTTGGCACCGACGTTGAAGGCGTTGTAGACGTTGCGCGAGACGCCGGCGGCGCTCGGGGTCCGTATATTGACGAGCGGAACGCCATTGGGTGCAACCAGCACGGTGGGGCGCAGGCTCCCGGGAACGTTGGGCGCTCCGACGATCTGGGCCTGCGCCGATAGCGTCGCCAACATGCCGGCCAGCGCGATGGCAGCCAGCCTGGCGCCCCAGGTGCTCGCGCCCTCCGGTGCGCCGCAGGCCATGGTCGATGTGGCCCTGCTGGAGCCCTTGCCGGTGCTCCTGGCCGTCTCCTGCGTCGCCATCCGCATGCCCCTGGCGGCATTGAAGACGACGCGATGCAACTGGCGATTCATCCCTTGTGTCCTCCCCTGAATCAAACCCCCAGCGCTCTTTTGTCGGCGCATTCGTCGGGGATGTCGATTATCAGGATCGGAGAACTATGGTAAAGCCACCAAGTTGCAAAAATGGCACTGATTGCTCAGAGAGATCGACTGCTTTTCTAATGAATGTGAATGAACTTTTATCGACTGACAGCAAAGATGTCGCGAACGCACGCGATCGCAAGCACGCAGCCCGGGCAGAGGTAGCTTTCAGTCGTTCCCGAACACCGGCTTGCGCTTCTCGATGAACGCCCGCACCGCCTCCCGGTGATCGCTCGTCATGTGCGCAATGGCCTGGTAGCCCGCCGACATCTCCAGCAGCGATTCGAGCGTGCTGCGCTCGCCCTCGCGCAGCAGCCGCTTGGTCATGCGCAGCACGCCGCCGGGGTTGGCGGCCACGCGCGCGGCGAGCTTGAGGCTCTCCTCCATCAACCGCTCGTGCGGCACCACGCGCGAGACCAGGCCGCAGGCCAGCGCTTCCTGCGCGTCGAGGGCATCGCCGGTGAAGGCCATCTCCGAGGCCTTCGACATGCCGACCACGCGCGGCAGCAGCCAGGCGCCGCCGTCGCCCGGCACGATGCCGACCTTGACGAAGCTCTCGGCGAAGGTGGCCTTCTCGGAGGCGATGCGCATGTCGCACATGCACGCGAGGTCGAGGCCGGCGCCGACCGCGGGGCCGTTGACGGCGGCGATCACGGGCACGTCGAGGTTGTAGAGCGCCTTGGGCAGGCGCTGGATGCCGTTGCGGTACTCCTCGCGGATGACCTCGGGCGAGAGGCCCTCCTTCTCGTAGCGCTGCATGTCCTTGACATTGCCGCCCGAGCTGAAGACGGGGTCGGCGCCGGTCAGCACGACGACGCGGATGCCGCGGTCACGCGTGACCTGCGCGCAAGCCTGCACGATCTCCTCGACCGCGCTGTTGCCGGTGAGCGCGTTGCGCGTCTGCGGCTGGCTCATGGTGAGCACGAGGATGGCGCCATCGCGCCGGGATTGGAGGAAGCTGTCCATGGGGTGATGTCTCCGGATAAGGGCGGTCAGGCCGCGACGGGATCGGTGGCGGCGCGCAGCAGGTCGAGCGAGCGCTCGAAGTGGCCGTCGACGAGCAAGGTGCCGATGAGATCGTGCCAGTGCGATTCGGCACCGGCCGCCTGGCGCCAGGCATGCAGGCGGCGCGTGTAGACCTGCAGGTCGAACTCGGCCGTGAAGCCGATGGCGCCGTGGATGGAATGGCTCAGCGCGGCGACCTCGAGCGCGGCCTCGCTGGTGCGCGCCTTGGCGACGGCCACGCGCAACGCATCGGGCGCGAGCGGCTGCGCGCCGCCGGCGGTGCAGCCCATCTGCGCGGCCATGCGCGCGGCGAACACATGCTCGGCCATCACGCTGAGCTGGTGCTGGATCGCCTGGAACTTGCCGATGGCGCGGCCGAACTGCTGGCGCTCGTTGGCGTACTGCAGGGTGCGTTCGAACACGGCCGACAGCGCGCCCGCGAGCTGGGCCGCAATCAGCCGTGCCTGGTGCAGGCGCAGGGCCTCGCCGCTCTCGAAGGAGGGCGCGGCCGCCAGCGCCTCGGCCGACCAGCGCAGGCTGGCATCGAGCGGCGCGACGGCCGGCGTGGCCTCGGCCGCATCGACGGGCAGCAGCAGGCAGCGCGACGGCGAACCCTCTACCTGCACCAGCACCCAGTCGGCGACGCGGCCGAAGACCACGCGCTCGCAGTGCAGCGCCCCATCGGCGCCGAGCCGACCCGTGGCCAGCGCGATGCTGCCGCCGGGGCGCCGCACGCCGGCCTGCGCGAGCAGGGCGCGCGCGGTCATGGTCTCGGCCAGCGGCACGGGCACGGCGAAGCGGCCGCAGAGTTCGAGCAGCGCGAAGGCGTCGGCCGGCGTGAGGCCCGCGCCGTCGTCCACCGATTCGGGCAGCAGCGCATTGGCGAAGCCCGAGCCTTCGATCGCTTCCCACAGCGCGCCCGCCGGGCCGCCAGCCTCGATCTCGCGCACATGGCGCAGGGTGCAGCAGTCCTCGAGCAACCCGCGCAGGGCGTCGGCGTAGATGTCTTCCATGTTCTGGTTCCTTGTGGGCGCCGCGGGCTCAGCGCAGGCCGAGGCCGCGCGCGATCATTCCGCGCAGGATGTCGCGCGTGCCGCCACGCAGCGAGAACGAGGGCGCGACCTGGGTCACGTATTCGAGGGTGAGCAGCAGCTCGAGCGGCACGGGCGTGCCGTCGGCGCGGCCGTAGAGGTCGTCGGCGATGGCGGCCGGAATCAGTTGCTCGACGCCGGTGCCCAGGTCCTTGACCAGCGCGGCCTCGACCACCGGGCTGCCGCCCTCGGCCACCTTCTGGGTGACGGCGAGCGACATGGCGCGCAGCGGCGCGAGCTGGCCCATGATGCGGCCCGCGAGCCGCACCGCCGCGGGCGTGCGGCCGGCCTTGGTGCGCACGAAGGCCAGCCACTCGTCGAACAGCACGATGCTCGAGAACAGCCGCTCGGGGCCGCTGCGCTCGAAGGCCAGCTCGGCCGTGACCTGCTCCCAGCCGTGGCCCTCCGCGCCGATGAGCGCATCGGCGGGCAGTTGCACGTTGTCGAAGAAGACCTCGCAGAAATGCGAGTCGCCCGAGAGGTCCTCGATCGGCCGCACGGTGACGCCGGGCAGCGAGAGGTCGACGATGAGCTGCGACAGCCCCTTGTGCCGGTCCTCGGGCTCGCCCGAGGTGCGCACCAGCGCGATCATGTACTGGCAGTGGTGGGCGTTGGTGGTCCAGATCTTCTGGCCGTTGAGCGTCCAGCCGTCGGCGCCCTTCACGGCGCGCGTGCGAACGCTCGCGAGGTCGGAGCCGGCGTTGGGCTCGCTCATGCCGATGCAGAAGAAGGATTCGCCGCGGCAGATGCGCGGCAGGTGGAAGCGCTTCTGCGCCTCGGTGCCGTACTTGAGGATCAGCGGGCCGCTCTGGCGGTCGGCGATCCAGTGCGAGCCGACGGGCGCGCCGGCGTCGAGGAACTCCTCCACCAGCACGTAGCGCGCGAAGGCGCTGCGGCCACCGCCGCCGTATTCGGTCGGCAAGGTGATGCCGAGCCAGCCCCTGGCGCCGAGCGCGCGGCTGAAGGCGCCGTCGTAGCCCGACCAGGAGCGCGCGCGCACGGGCGCCGGCACGTCCTTCAACGCCTCGGCCAGGAAGGCCCGCACGGGCGCGCGCAGCGCCTCGTCCTCGGGCGGAATCGCCGTCATCGACAGCGAGCTCAGGGCTCCACTCATGCAATCACTCCTTGGTTCGTCAGGTCGCCGATCTGCTGCGCCGACAGGCCCATCAGATCGCCCAGCACCTCGCGCGTGTCCTGCCCGAGCGTGGGCGGCGCGCGCCGGTACTGCACGGGGGTCTGCGACAGCCGCAGCGGACTGGCCACCAGCGGGATCTCGCCCGCCACCGGATGCGCCATGCGGATCTGCGTGCCGCGCGCCTTCACCTGCGGGTCCTCGAACACGTCGGCGATGGTGTTGATGGGACCGCAGGGTACGCCCACGCGCTCGAACAGCGCCACCCATTCGGCGGTGCCGCGCGTGGCCGTGACCTCGCGCATCAGCGCGATCAGCGCGATGCGGTTCGCGATGCGGTCGGCATTGGTGGCGAAGCGCGCATCGCTCGCCCACTCGGCATGGCCGACGGCGCGGCAGAAGCTCGCAAACTGGCCGTCGTTGCCGATGGCCAGGATCATGTGGCCGTCGGCCGTGGGAAAGTCCTGGTAGGGCACGGTGTTGGGATGCGCGTTGCCCATGCGCTTCGGCTGGCCGCCGTACAGGTGGTTCATGCCCTGGTTGGCGAGGCAGGCCACCTGCACGTCGAGCAGCGCGAGGTCGATGTGCTGGCCCACGCCGCTGAGGTCGCGCGACTGCAGCGCGGCCAGGATGGCGGTGCTCGCGTACAGGCCGGTGAGGATGTCGGTCAGCGCCACGCCCACCTTGACCGGACCGGCGCCCTCCTCGCCGTCGGCGCGGCCGGTGATGCTCATGAGGCCGCCCATGCCCTGCATCAGGAAGTCGTAGCCGGCGCGCTCGGCATAGGGGCCGGTCTGGCCGAAGCCGGTGATCGAGCAATACACCAGCCGCGGATTGAGCGCGAGCAGCGAGGCATGGTCGAGGCCGTACTGCGCGAGGCTGCCGACCTTGAAGTTCTCGATCAGCACGTCGCAGCGCTTGGCGAGATCGCGCACCAGCGCCTGGCCGGCGGCGGTGGTGAAGTCGATCGCCACCGACTTCTTGTTGCGGTTGGCGCACAGGTAGTAGGCCGAGTCGCGCGTGTCCGCGCCCTCGCGGTCCTTGAGGAAGGGCGGGCCCCACAGGCGGGTGTCGTCGCCACGGCCGGGGCGCTCGACCTTGATGACTTCCGCGCCCAGGTCGCCCAGCGTCTGGCTGGCCCAGGGGCCGGCCAGCACGCGCGAGAGATCGAGCACGCGGATGTGCGAGAGCGCGCCGGGCACGGGCGCATCGGCAGCGGGCTTCTTCATCTCACTGCTGCTCGACACGGGCCGTCACCGCGATGCGCTTCCAGAGCTGGATCTCGGCGCTCTGGAAGTTGCGCATCTCCTCGGGGCCGCCCTGCATCACCTCGGCGCCGATGCGCTCGTAGAACTCGCGCGTCTCGGGCATCTTCTCGATCTTCGTGAGCAGCGCTGCGAGCTTCTCGGTCTCGGCCTTGGGTGTCTTGGCCGACACCATGCCGGCGACCCAGGTGTAGGCCGTGAAGCCCGGCAGGCCGGCCTCGGCCGCCGTGGGCACCTCGGGCAGCGCGGGCACGCGCCGGTCGGAGGCCACGGCCAGCGCATGCACCTTGCCCGAGCGCGCGAGCTCCTGCACGCTGGTGATCTCGGCGAAGGCGAAGTTCACCGTGCCCGAGACCACCGCGATCACGGCCTCCGCCGCGCCCTTGAAGGGCACGTGCGCGGTCTGCACCCTGGCGGCGTCGTTGAACAGTTCCGACATCAGCTGGTAGCCGGCCGAGCCCGCGCCGTAGTTGAGCACGCCGGGCCTGGCCTTGGCGCCCGCGACCAGCGCCGGCAATGTCTTGTATTCGGAGTTGCCGGGCACCACGACCAGCGCGGGCGAACGCATCATCATCGTGAGCGGTGCGAGGTCGGCCACGGGGTCGTAGGGCAGTTGCTTGAACAGCGCGACGTTGACCGCGAGCGTGGAGTTGCTGCCCACGAACACGGTATAGCCGTCGGCCGGCGCCGCGAGCACGGCCTTCACGGCGATGAAGCCGTTGGCGCCGGGCTTGTTCTCGACCACCACGGGCTGGCCCGTGAGTTCGTTGAGCTTGCGCGCGAAGTAACGCGCCGAGGTGTCGGTGCCGCTGCCCGGCGGGAAGGGCACGACGAACTTGATCGGCTTCGACGGAAAGTCCTGCGCGGCGGCCGGGGCGGCGCTGCCCAGCAGGCCCCATCCGAGCAGCAGCGCGGGCGCGATGCCGAAGGCGCGGCGGCGCGTGCCGCGGGTCTTTCGTGGTGTGGTGGTCATGGGGTGTCTCCGGTCAATCGAGCGTCACGCCCGTGGCCTTGACCACGCCGGCCCAGCGCGCGAGTTCCTTGCGCACGTAGGCGCCGTACTCGGCGGGGGTCGAGCCCAGCGGCTCGGCGCCCTGCAGCGCGAGCCGTTCGCGCACGTCGGGTGCCTTCAACGCCTTGACGATCTCGGCATTGAGCCGCTCGACCACCGGCGCCGGCGTGCCCGCGGGCACCATCACGCCCTGCCAGGCGCCGACCTCGAAGCCCGGCATGCCCGACTCGGCCAGCGTGGGCACATCGGGGAACAGCGACATGCGCCTGGCCGTGGTCACGGCGAGCATCTTCATGCGCTTGTCGCGCACGAAGGCCATCACCGAGTTGACGGTGTCGGTCATGAACTGGATCTGGCCGCCGACCAGGTCGACGTCGGCCGGCGCACTGCCCTTGTAGGGCACGTGCGCGGCATCGATGCCGTTGGCCTGCACGAACTGGAAGGCGCCCAGGTGGGTGACGTTGCCGTTGCCCGCCGAGCCGTACGAGAGCTTGCCGGGATGGGCTTTCGCATAGGCCACGAATTCCTTGACGTTGCTGGCCGGCACCGAGGGATGGGTGACCAGCGCGAGCGGCACCACGGCCACCAGCGCGACCGGTGCGAAGTCCTTCTGCACGTCGTACGACACGCTCTTGTAGAGCGCCGGGCTCAGCGCGATCGAGGAGGTGTTGTAGAGCAGCGTGTAGCCGTCGGCCGGTGCCTTCGCCACCAGCTGCGCGCCGATGTTGCCGTTGGCGCCGCCGCGGTTGTCGACCAGCACGTTCTGGCCCAGTTGCTCGGAAAGCTTCTGCGCCAGCACGCGCGCCACCAGGTCGGTGGGGCCGCCCGGCGGAAAGGGCACGACCATGGTGATCGGCTTGCTCGGGTAGCTGCCGCCCTGCGCGAAGGCGGGAGCCGCCGACGCGGCGAGGATGGCGGCCGCGGTGGCGAGCAACAGCGATCGCCGCTGGGGCGGGCGCGCGGCGCCAGGGGTTCTGGAATGCATGGGCTTGTCTCCGATTTGTCGTTGGAACTGGGAACGGGTGGTGCCGCGGGATCGCGCTCTGCGGGCGCTCGCCCCGCCAGGGCTCAGGACGGGTCGCGCCCCGCGAGCAGCCGGCGCGCGTCGTAGTGCATGACGCACTGGCCGTGCTGGTTGAAGACGGTGATGCGCGAGTCGACGATGGCGCGGCCGCCCTTCGAGGTCGGCCGGATGCCGGTGACCTCGACCACCGCCTCGATGCGGTCGCCCACGCGCACCGGCGCATGGATCTTCTGCACCAGCTCGAGCATCGCGAGGCCGGTGCCCTGGATCATGGTCTGCAGGATGAAGCCCTCGATCAGCGTGTAGGTCAGCGCGGCCGGCACCGGACGGCCGGCGATCGCGCCGGCCTCGTAGTCGGCATCGATGAAGATCGCCTCGACCATGCCGGTCACGCCGATGAAGGCAACGAGGTCGGCCTCGGTGATGGTCCGGCGGAAGGTGCGCAGGCGCTGGCCCAGCGCCAGGTCCTGCCAGACGAAGCCCTGGCCGAGGCGCGGCAGCGCGGCGTCCTCGGCGGTGAGGCGGGGCAAGGTGTCGGTCTTGTCGTTCATGCGGTTCTCGCTGCGTTGTTCAGGCGGAAGGGACGATCGCGGCGCCGTCGGCGATCAGCGCATCGACATGCGCGCCCGGCACGCCGGCCGCCACCAGGCTTTCGCGCGTGTGCTCGCCCAGGCGCGGCGGCATGCGCACGGGCGCGCGCTCGCCGTCGAAGCGCACCGGCACGCCCGGAAAGCGCAGCCGGCCCATGCGCGGGTCGTCGAGCTCGGCGAAGAAACCGGTGGCCGCCAGGTGCGGGTCTCGCGGCAGGTCCTCGAGCCGGTTGACCGGCGCGGCCGGGATCTCGAGCCGCTCGCAGGTGGCGAGCCAGTGCGCGGTGCTGCCGCGCGCGACGAAGCCGCCGGCCAGCGCGAGCAGTTCGCCGATGTGCTGCGTGCGCGCGGCGATGTCGACGAAGCGCGGGTCCTCGGCCAGCGCGGGCTCGCCCACCTCGGCGAAAAAGCGGCGCCAGTGCAGCGAGGTGTACGGCATCATGCAGATGTGGCCGTCGGCGGTGCGCCACGGGCGGCGCCAGGGCGTGAGCACGCGCGGATAGCCGGCCTCGGTCAGCGGCGGCTCGAAGTGGTTGCCGTAGAGGTGCTCCACGAGATTGAAGGACACCATGGTCTCGAACATCGGGATCTCGACGAAGCCGCCCTGCCCCGTGCGCTCGCGCCGGAACAGCGCGGCCAGGATGGCCTGGGCCGCGACCAGCGCGCAGGTCTTGTCGGCCGCGATGGTGGGCAGGTAGCGCGCCTCGCCCGACTGCATCTGCATCAGCGAGGCCAGGCCCGACATGCCCTGGATCACGTCGTCGTAGGCCGGCCGGCCCGCGTAGGGACCGTGCTGCGAGAAGCCGTGCAGGCCCGCGTAGACCAGGCGCGGAAAGCGCTCGAGCAGCGTGTGCGGATCGATGCCCAGGCCGCCGAGCTTCTGCGGCCGCATGCTGTGCATGAACACGTCGGCCTGCGCCACCAGCGCCATCAGCGCCTCGCGCGCGGCGCTCTGCTTGAGGTCGAGCGCCACGCTCTTCTTGCTGCGGTTGCTGCCGAGAAACACGGCCGCCATGCCGGGCTCGGCCGCGGGACCGGTGTGGCGCGTGGAATCGCCCTCGGGCGGCTCGACCTTGATCACCTCGGCGCCGTAGTCGGCCAGCGTCTGGCTGGCCAAGGGTCCGAACACCACGCTCGAGAGGTCGAGCACCTTCACGCCCTGCAGGGGAAGCATCGTCTGTTTGTCTCCTGCGCCGATTCTGCGAAGGGGACTGGATGCCGTCCAATATCAAATACCTGCTCTGTGATACCGTTTGCAGATCATGGACATCCGCCAGCTGCGCCACTTCGTGGCCCTTGCCGAGACCCTCAACTTCCACCGCGCGGCCGAGCGGCTGCACATGGCGCAGCCGCCGCTGTCGGCCTCGATCCGCCGGCTCGAGGAGCAGGTGGGCGTGCCGCTGTTCGTGCGCAACCGGCGCGGCACCGAGCTCACGCCCGCGGGCGCGGCGGCGCTCGAGGAGGCGCGGCGCGCGGTCTTCCATGCCGAGCAGTTCGCGCGCGCGGCGCAGGCCGCGTCGCGCGGCGAGGCCGGCATCCTGCGCGTGGGCTTCGTGGGCTCGGCCACCTATGCGCTGATGCCGCGCGTGCTGCCGCGCTTTCGCGCGCGCTATCCGGGCGTGCAGCTGCAGCTCGGCGAATCGACCACCGCGCGCATCGTCGAGATGGTCGAGGCCGGCGACGTCGACGTGGGCCTGGTGCGCTTTCCGATCGGACGCGCCTGCCATGCGCGCATCTTCCCGGCCGAGCGCGACGTGTTCGTGGCCGCGGTCGCGGCCGACCATCCGCTGGCGCGGCGGCGTCGCCTGGCGCTGGCCGACCTGGCCGACGAGCCCTTCGTGATGTACGGCGCGATGGAGGTGCCGGGCCTGCATGCCGCGGCGCTGCTGGCCTGCCAGCAGGCGGGCTTCATCCCCAATGTGCAGCAGGAAGCGGTGCAGGTGCAGACGCTGATCAGCCTGGTCGAGAGCGGCCTGGGCGTGGCGCTGGTGCCCTCGGTCGCCACGCGCCATGTGGCGCGCAACGTCGTGTTCAAGCCGCTCTCGGGCGCGGGCGCGCAGGTCGCGATCGGCATCGCGCTCGCGCTGCCGCCGGGCGCGCAGACCTCGGCGGCGCAGCGCTTCCTCGAGAGCGTGCTGGAGCAGCCCGGCGCGTAGGGGCGCCGGGCCGCTCAGGCGTTCATCAGGACTTCTTCGAGAAGTCCAGCGCGCTCGTCAGGTCGCCCATTGCCGGCAGACCATTCTTCACCAGCGCCTTGTCGCGCTCCACCAGCCCCGGCAGCACCGGCAGCGACCAGCGGTGCGTGATGAAGCGCAGGGTCGAGGCGGTGTCGTACTGCGTCTTGTCGACGAAGCCCTTCTTCGCGAAGTCCGACACGATGAGCGCGGGGATGCGGGTGCCCGGGCCCCAGCGGTCGGCCTTGGGCACGCGCGCATGGTCGTAGAAGCCGCCGTTCTCGTCGTAGGTCACGACCACCAGCATGTGCTTCCACTGCGGGCTGGCCTTGAGCTTCGCGATCACGTCGGCGATGTGGGCGTCGCCGTCGGCCACGCTGGCGTAACCGGCGTGCTGGTTCAGGTTGCCCTGCGGCTTGTAGAAGCTCACGGCCGGCAGCGTGCCGTTGGCGGCGTCCTTCAGGAAGTCGGCGTCGAAGTCCTTGAGGTGGGCGGCGCGTGCCTCGGGGTGCTGCACCGGATCGAAGGCGGCGTAGTAGTTGAAGGGCTGGTGGTGGAACTGGAAGTTCGGCGTCTGCGCGGCCGGCGGCACGGCGGCCGGGAACTTGCGGTCGCCCTCGGCGATGGCGGTGGTGCTGTTCCATGCGCCGCCGTACCAGGCCCAGCTCAGGCCCTTGGCCGTGAGCAGGTCGCCGATGGTGGCCTGGGTCTGCGGCGGGAGGGTGTTGGACTTGGTGGTGTCGGCGTAGTGATGGGTCGCGTCGTTCGCCGCCGGTGCGTTGTTGCTCGGCTGGTACGGCGGCTGCATGGTGTTGACCGCGTAGAAGTTGCCGGCGGCATCCTTCGGCGTCAGCGTGTTGTCGTTCTTGTAGGTGGGTGCACCGACGAGCACCGAACTCGGCGCGTTGTCGGCCGGGGTGAGGCGCACGAAATTGCCGTTGGCATCGGTATCGATGGCCGAGATGGTGGCCTTGGCCGGCGAGCTGTCGGCATCGGCATTCGGATACAGCGGAGCGCAGGCGCACACCAGGTACTGGTGGTTCAGGAACGAGCCGCCGAAAGCGCCCATGAAGAAGTTGTCGGCCAGCGTGTACTGCTTCGCCACCTGCCAGAGCTGCATCTTGCTGCCGTCGTAGTAACCCATGCTGAGGCCACCGGCGTCCGAATAGGCGGTGAACTTGTCGTTCTTGCCGCCATTGATCTGCATCTGGTTGTTGTAGAAGCGATGCACCAGGTCGCGCGTGATGATGCTCTGCGACACCACCGTGCCGGTGTTGTAGAAGCCCTTCGGGTCGTCGATCTGGAACATGCGGTTCGGCATGCCCACGGTCTTCCCCTGCTCGATCACCGTGGTCTGCCCGCTCGCTGTCACGCCAGTCCACACCGGCGGCAGGTTCGGCAGCGTCGCGCCATCGAAGTCCTTCTGCGGCTCGGCCGTGCTGGTCGACGAGCTCGGGTTCACGCCCGGAATGCCGTTGGCGCCCGGGTAAAGACCATAGAGGTTGTCGAAGCCGCGGTTCTCGGCATAGATCACGACCACGTTGGTGATGTCGTCGAGCGCGAAGCGGTTGCGCAGTGCCGCGACGATGTCGCCGCCGCTGCCGGCCTCGGCCACGGCTTCGGCGATGCGTTCGATCGACTGGTCGATCTCGGTCTGCAGCGCGGTCTTGACCTTGGCGTCGCCGACCTTGTTGTGGTCGGCCAGCAGCTGGCTTTCGCTCACGCCAAGGCGGGCAGCGAGCGCGGTGCGCGCGGCGGCGAGGTTGCCGCCGTTGGCATCCATCAGCGCGGCGAGCTCGGTGCTGATCGCATTGACCACGCCGTTCGCGCCGGCCGGTGCGCGGAACACCAGCGCCCGGGTCACGGCGCTCTCGACGCCGGTGTCGGGATCGAAGCGCTTGCTGCCGGTGCCGATCTCGGCCACCACGGCGCCCTGGCCCGCGAGCGTGAAGGCACCGTTGGCATCGGTGGTGGTGCTGGCTTCGCCGGCATCGCAACGGCCGTTGTTGTTGGCGTCGATGCAGACCTTGGCATTGCGGTAGTAGCTGCCCGTGACCACGCCCGCGGTGGTGGTGCCACCGAGGAAGGGGAAGAAGCCGCCGCCGTCCGAACCGCCGCCGCAAGCGACGACCAGCGCCGCCGCCGCGATGGCCGTGGGCCAGGGTTTGAAGTGGCTGACGAAGGTGCGCGCCGAGGCGAGCGCACCGCTGCTGCGAGTGGAGGCGGTCATCATGTGTGCTGTTATGAGGTGTGGATGAACCAGGGCGGAAGCCCGGCCGGGCGATGCTCCCGGGGGCAGATGACAGCGACGTTGCAGCGAAAGCTTTCAATTGCCTTCCTAATTCAGGGCTAAGAAATCTCCGGCCTGCATGTCACGGTTCTGACATGCGTCACTTCTAGCCTCGCCTGCGGCCCTGCCCTGCAGCGCCTCCTGCCCCGTTGCACGTGTTCCCGATGCCCCGTCTTCCTCGCCGTGCGGCCCTGCTGGCCGCGGCCGCCCTGCTCGTCGCGCTGCTCGGCGGCTGCGAGCGCGCGCCCACGGCGAGCGCACCGGCGCCAGCGCCCGCCGAAGCCGCGCCGGTGCCCACGGCCTCCACCGAGCCCGCGCACCCGGCCTACCTCGACGCGCCCTATGCCGTGCTGCCGGGCCGCAAGCAGCCCACGCCGGCGCAGCTCGGCGAACTGGGCCGGCGCATCTTCTTCGACGGCAGCCTCTCCGCCTCGGGCCAGGCCTCGTGCGCGAGCTGCCACGACCCGAAGCACGCCTGGGGACCACCGAATGCCCTGTCGGTGCAGCTGGCCGGCCCCGATGGCCGCACCGAGGGCCCGCGTGCCGTGCCTTCGCTGCGCTACCTGCAGACCTTGACCGCCTTCACCGAGCACCACCACGACAACGACGGCGACGACAGCGTCGATGCCGGTCCCACGGGCGGGCGCATGTGGGATGGCCGCGCAGGCTCGGCCCACGAGCAGGCCGCGCTGCCGCTGCTGTCGCCGGCCGAGATGGCCAATGCCTCGGTCGAGGAGGTGGTGGGCAAGCTCGAACACGCGGCCTATGCGGGCGACATGCGCGCGGCTTTCGGCGACGAGGTGTTCGCAGATCCGAAGATGGCATTTCGCGCGGCCGGCCTCGCGCTCGAAGCGTTCCAGCAGTCGCCGACGGACTTCTACCCGTTCAGCAGCAAGTACGACGCCGCGCTGCGCGGCAAGGCGGCGCTCAGCCCCGCCGAGATGCGTGGCCTCGCCCTCTTCAACGCCGAGGACAAGGGCAACTGCGCCTCCTGCCACATCAGCGAGCGCACGCCCGATGGCGCCTTCCCGCTGTTCAGCGACTTCGGCCAGATCGCGCTCGGCGTGCCGCGCAACCGCAAGCTCGCGGCCAATGCCGACCCCGAGTACCACGACATGGGCGTGTGCGGCCCGATCCGCACCGACATGAAGGACCACCCCGAGTACTGCGGCCTGTTCCGCACGCCCTCGCTGCGCAACGTGGCGGTGCGCCAGAGCTTCTTCCACAACGGCGTGTTCCATTCGCTCGAGGAAGTGATCCGCTTCTATGCGCAGCGCGACACGGCGCCGCAGCGCTGGTATGCGCGCGGCAAGGACGGCAAGGTGCACCCGTACGACGACCTGCCCGCGCAGTACCACGCCAACGTCAACACCGACCCGCCCTTCGGCCAGAAGCCCGGCGGCAAGCCGGCGCTCAGCGAGGCCGAGATCCGCGATGTGGCGGCCTTCCTGCGCACGCTGACCGATGCCGACCAGCATGACGCGCCCGATCCCGGCGCGCTGCGCACGGCCGCGCGCAGGCCCTGAACGTCGGCATCCGCCTACACGCGCTGCCGCTTCGCCCGACAGCGGGCCGTCATGCGGCAGCGCATCATTCCTGGGTCGGATCGCCCGCCGCATGCGCGCCGACATCGCGAGCGCGCCAAGTCGGCCGCCCGGATTCCTCCCGACGGCGCCCTTGCGTGACGACATGCCCGACCTTCTTCCGAACGGCGATGCGCAGCCGCCATCGCCCCGTGCCCGGCCCGCTTCCCCGCCTGCTGTCCCCGCAGCCTCCACCGGCAGCCGGCGCCCCTTTGCCGTGAACTGGGCGCTGTCCACCTGGAGCGCCACCACCCTGGGCCCCAGCGGCCGACCGTCGGCCCCATCGATGGACAGCCTCATGGACGCCGCAATGCACGGCGTGCGCAACTCGCTGTCCGCGATCCGCCTCGGCGTGGACCTGCTCGCGCGGCGCGGCGACCTGAGCGAGGCCGACGCGGTGCTCGAGCACATCGACAGCGCGGCCGTGCGCGCCCACGAGCAGGCCGAGGAGCTCGCGGACTTCTGCCGGCTCGCGGCCGGGCGGCCCATCGCCATGGTCGCGAAGCGCTTCCCGCTGCATCAGGTGGTCGGTGAGGCGATCGAGGCACGGCGTTCCTCGCACGAGGCGATCGCGATCGAGCACGACCGGCTCGGCCAGGGCGAGGGCCTCGGCGATCCGGCACGCATCGCGCAGTTCGTGCGGCTCGCGCTCGAGGAGCTCGCGCCGCGGACCGCGTCGCGCTGCATCGTGGTCAGCGAGATCGACGGCGCGCGCTTCCGCATCGCCGTGCATGCGGGCGATGCGCCAGCGCGGGACGCCATCGAAACGCCGGGCCAGCATCTGGCCCGCGCGCACCGCCAGGCGCTGTTGCGTGCCATCGCGAACGCGCACCGCGGCGAGCTGCGCCTCGTGGCCGGCGCGTCGATCGAGGGACGCTTCGGCGGGGACCGCTGACTATCATCGGTCTCCTTTCCGCCAAGGAGCACGCCGCGTGCCCCCTGCCAGCATCTGGATCGTCACGCCGCCCGGCTATGCCCACAGCGGCGCCTTCGAGGAATTCGCGCTCGCGCTGAGCGAAGGCCTGCGCGAACTCGGCGTGGCCGCGCCGATCGTGCACCGCCGCCCCGAGGGCGAGACGATCGTGCTCGGCGCCAACCTGCTGCCCTCGATCGCCGACCGGCCACCGCGCCGCGCGATCCTGTTCAACCTCGAGCAGCTGTCGCCCGGCTCGCCCTGGTGGTCCGAGCGCTACCTCGACCTGCTGCGCCGCCGACCGGTGTGGGACTACAGCGCGCGCAACGTGGCGCTGCTGCGTTCGATGGGCATCGCGGCCACGCTGTGCGAGGTGGGCCATGCCGACGCGCTGCGGCGCATCGTGCCGCGCGAGACGCGGGACATCGACGTGCTGTTCTACGGCTCGGTCAACGACCGCCGGCGCGAGGCACTGAGGGCCCTCGAGGACGCGGGCCTGCGCGTGGTCGCGCTGTTCGGCGTCTACGGCGCCGCACGCGACGACTACATCGCGCGCAGCCGGATCGTGCTGAACCTGCACCACTACGAGGGCCGGCTGTTCGAGGTGGTGCGCGTGTCCTACCTGCTGGCCAACGGTTGCTGCGTGGTGTCCGAGAGCGGCGACGACCCCGAGGCCGAGCGCGCATACGAGGCCGCCGTGGCCTTCACCTCGTACGAGGGCATCGTGCCGACCTGCCTCGCACTGCTGCGCGACGATGCGCGGCGGCGCGCACTCGGCGCCAACGGGCTGGCGCTGATGCAGTCGCGGCGCCAGGCCGATGCCCTGCGGGCCGCGATCGGCCAGATGCCGGGCGGCTTCGCGGGCCTGGGCTAGAAGTCGAAGCGCGCCGACACCTCGAAACTGCGCCCCGGCGCCAGCAGCACCTGGCTCACCGCGCGTCCGCCCCAGGTGGCGTAGAGCCGATCGGTGAGGTTGCGCACGCGGAAGGTCAGCAGCGCGGGCTTCAGGCGATAGCTGACGGCCGCGTCGACGGTGGTGTAGCCCTCGATGCGGATCTGGTTCGCGGTGTCGGTGAAGACGTGGCCGGCGCGGTTGAGCGAGAGGAACCACTCGAAGTTCGAGTCGTCGGGCCGCCAGGTGGCGAACAGGTTGGCCACGTGGCGCGGCACGTTGGGCGGGGTGTTGCCCACGCGCGAGACGCCGCCGGCCTCCACCAGCGTGTCGAAGCGCGCATCGAGCGCCGCGAGGTTGCCCGCCAGCGTGAGCTGGTGCGTGGGCCGCCACACGGCCGAGAGCTCGACGCCGCGCGAGGACTGGCGACCGTTGTTGACGGTGTCGCCGGGCTTGTTGGGATCGCGCGAGAGCACGTTGTCGAGCTCGATCTTGTAGAGCGCGGCGGTCCACTCGAGCCGCGCCTCGGGCAGGCTCTGCTTGAAGCCGACCTCGGCCTGCTTGCCGCGCGACATCGGGAAGTTGGCATTCGACTGCGACAGCAGGAAGAACGAGCCCACGGGCACGGTGGCGTTGGTGTACTGCGCGTAGATGCTGGATTGCGGCGACAGGTCGTAAACCGCGCCGAGCCGGCCCGAGTCGGTGCGGTAGCTGGTGTCGAAGCGGCTGTAGCCGCCGGTGTTGAGGTCGGCGATGCCGCGCTGCACCTTGGTGCGGTCGTGGCGCCAGCCGCCCACCAGCGTGAGGCCGGGCAGCGGCTTGAGCGCATCCTCGACGAACACCGAACTCACGTCGACGCGCGAGGTGGTGTCGGTGCGGTTGCCGGCGCCGGTGGCGCTCAGGCGCGGATCGTCGCTGTAGAAGCCGGTGAACGGCGCGAGCGCCGGCACGCGCAATGCGGCAGCGGTCGAGGCCTGGCCGTCGGAGAAGCGGCGCTGGCTGTCGAAGCGGGTGCCGCTGAGTTCGCCGCCGATCACGAAGCGGTTGTCCATGCCGCCGAGGGTGCCGCGATGGGTGGCGTCGAAGCGCTCGAGCCAGAAGTCCTGGTCGTGCGTGATCCGGGTCTGGTCGCGCGCGATGCTCGCGGGCGCGACGAACACGGCGCTCTCGGAATTGCGGAACAGGCGCTGCGACTTGTTGGCCGCCACCGTGTTGCGCCACGACCAGTTGTCGCCGAGGCGGCCGCTCAGGCGCGCGCTGAGCCAGTAGGTCTCGGACGTGTTCTCGTTGTCGAGCACGTTGTAGTTGATGCGCGCGATGCGCCGGTCGATCACGCGGCCGTCGGGCGTGCGCACCACGCCCGTGGGCTCGCTCGCGAACCAGGCCGGCACCAGCGGCGTGCCCCAGTAGGCCTTGTTGTCGTCCTTCAGGTAGTCGAAGCTCAGGTCGAGCTTGACCGAGCCGCCGAGGTCGAAGGCCAGGCCGCTGGTGAAGTGGTCCATGCGCTCGCCGCTGCCCGGCACGTTGCCGGCGCGGCTGTCGTTGTGGCTGTAGTCGAGGCGGTAGGCGCCCGACTCGCCGACCGGCCCGCCGAAGCCCACGCCCAGCCGCGTGGCGCCGAAGCTGCCGTAGCCGACCGAGAGCTCGCGGTTCGGGTTGTTGCGGTCGGGCCGCTTGGTCACGAAGTTGACGACGCCGCCGATCGCGCCCTCGCCGTCGAGCACCGAGGCCGGGCCCTTGAGCACCTCGATGCGGTCGTAGTTCCAGGTGTCCTGCACGCGGTTGGTGACGCCCGCGCCCGAGGTGCGCACGCCGTCGTAGAGATAGAGCAGGCTGGTGAAGCCGCGCGTCGACAGCGTGGTGGGCGAGGACGGCGGCCCGCCGCCCGCGAGGCCGGTGACGCCGCGCAGCGCCTCGCTGAAGGTGCGCGCCCCGCGCTGCTGGATCAGGTCCTGCGACAGCACCTCGACCGAGGCCGGCGTCTCGCGCACCGTGAGGCCCAGGCGCGAGGCGCTGCCGCTGCTGCCCTCGAGGTGCAGGCCCTCGGCGTCGCGGTTGCCCTCGACCGTGATCGCGCCCAATGCCTGTTGCACCTGCTGCGCCTGCGGCGCCGGTTGTTCCTGTGCCTGCGCGCCCGCCATGGACAGCGCGGCGATGGCCGCGGCCAAGCCCGACATCGTGTGTTTCATCTGAAATTCCCTCCGGAGATTGATCGTTCTTCTGTGCGCGTGCTCAGGCCACCGAGAAGCGGCGCAGCCGCCAGCCCGCGAGGCCGAACAGCAGCAGGCTCGGCAGCAGCAGTTGCAGCACGGCCGCCAGCGCACGGTCGCGCAGCTCGCGCGGCGATTCCTCGCGCCATGCAAAGCGGGGGATGCGGTCGAAGTCGGCCGGCATCAGCGCGCTGCGTTCCTCGATGCGCGGAAAGAAGAAGTGCTTCCACGCCATATGAAAGCCCACCGTCTGCGCCACGAACTGCGCATGGCGCCGCGCGCCGGTGCCGGCCAGCCCGGTCATGCCCTCGTAGGCCACGGCCGCGGGCGACAGCGCGCCGAAGCGCTCGAGCAGCCGCTGCTGGCCCGCGTGCTGGCGCTCGAAGCGCTCGAGCTCGGGCGCGATCGCCTCGTCGATCTCGCGCTCGATGCGGTAGTTGGCGAGGCCGCGCGCGCTGATCTCGATCTTGCCGTCGCGCGGCAGCAGCAGCGCGCCCTGGCCGACGTGCTTGTAGTCGGTGCTCAGCAGCTCGGCATGGCGCTTCATGGCCGCAGCCGTGAGCGTGCGCGTCTGGGTCGCGAGCTCGGTGCGCGAGGGCGCGGGGCTGGCCTGCGTGACCGCGAGGTTGAGCAGCACCGGCGCCACCAGCACCAGCAGCACCCACGCGATCATCAGCACCATGGCATTGGTGGCCGAGGGCGCGCCGAAGGCATTGACCGCCACCACCAGCGCGAACCAGAACAGCGCATAGGCGCCCACCAGCAGCGCCCACCAGAAGGTGACCGTGCCCGCGCCCGGCGCGGAAGGCGCGAAGCCCGCCTGCCGCGCCAGCAGCAGCACGCCCACGGGCAGCAGCACCGCCGGCACCAGCAACGCGGCGGCGCGCACCGCGAGCTTGCCGGCCAGCAGCGTGCGCAGGCGCAGCGGTTGCGAGAGCAGCAGGCGCAGGGTGCCGTTCTCGCGCTCGGCCGACAGCAGGTTGTAGCCGAGCACGAAGATCAAGAGCGGCAGCAGGTAGACCAGCACGAAGGCCAGGTCGAACTGGCCGCTCAGCAGGTACCAGGGGTTCTCGATGTCGCTCGGGTTCATGAAGGCCACGCGGCTCTGGTGCGTGACGCGGAACTGGCTCGGGAACAGGTCGCTGCGCCCGAGCGCGACCGGCCCGAGCGGCGCGCTCGGCAGGATCGCGTGCTGCGCGCCGTAGCTGCTGGCCATGCGCGAGGGATCGGCCGGGTTCTCGAACGGCGTGGGCTGGGCCCGGCCCGCGAGGATGGCCTCGAGCTGCGCGCGCTGCGCCGCGCGAGTGTCGCGGTCGGCCTGGGCCACGGCCGCCTGCGCGCGGTCGCGCTGCGCGGTCTGCGCGAGGCCGTTGCCGAGCGCGTAGCCGACCAGCAGCAGGAACAGCAGGGCCACGGCCCAGACGCTGCGGTCGGCCAGCAGCAGGCGCAGCTCCTGGCGCATGACGGCGCGCAGCCTGAAGCCCTGGGGCGGGTTGACGATGGAGACGGACATGGCTTCCTCTTGCTTGGCTCTTTCTGAAAGGCGCGCTCAGGCCAGCGCGCGTTGGCGGCGCACGGCGACGGCCGCGAAGGCCGCGGCCAGCAGCAGGCCGGCGCACAGCACGGCCAGGCTGCGCAGCTGGTGGCGCAGGGCCCAGCCCACGCGCGGGGTCCGGTGCACGAACGGCGGCACCTTGGCCCACAGCTCGGGGCCCGACTGGTAGGCGAAGTGGCGGTCGCCGAGCGGATCGGCATGCGCGACCAGGTCCTCGCTCATCAGGTCCTGCAACCGCCGCCGATGCAGCTCGGCCGCGGTGGTGAAGCTGCGGTGGTGCGCGAAGTCGGTGCCGGCCATGCCCATCGAGTAGCTGCGCATCGCGAGCAGGGGCAGCAGCAGGCCGCTCCATTCCTGCAGCCGCTGCTGGCGCTCCCAGGTGTCCCAGAGGCGGCCGTAGTGGCGGTCGTAGACCGGGTAGGAGGCCTGGTCGTCGAGCCGCAGCGCGATGCCCCACTGACTGAGTGGCACGTCGCGGCCCCAGCGCTCGGTGGTGCCGAAGGCCTGCAGCCAGGTGCGGTCGGAGACCTGCTTGAGCTCGGCCTGCAGCGCTTGGTTGAACTCGAGCCGGGTCGGGCTCGGATAGGCCGCGCGCGCGGCCTCGGACAGCACGCGCGGCGCCATCACGGCCTGCGCCACCCATAGCGCGAGCAGCACGGTGATGGCCGCGCGCGAGGTGGCGCACAGCGCCGACACGCCGAGCACCACGAACACGAAGGCGCCGAGGTAGACCGCATAGCCCAGGCTCCAGGCCGCCAGCCGCAGCAGCGCATCGGCGCGCTCGCCGGGCGCGGCGCCCAGCCCCACCGCGAGCGCGGCGACCAATGCGGCCGGCACCAGCAGCACCGCGAGCGAGGCCGCGAGCGCGAGCGCCTTGCCCGCCAGCAGGCGCAGCGGCGAGACGCCCAGGCTCAGGGTCTGGCGCAGGATGCCCTGCTCGCGCTCGCCCGCGAAGGCGTTGAAGCCCAGCACGATCACCAGGAGCGGCCCGAGCACCTGCAGGATCCAGCCGACCGAGAGATTGCCGAAGCGCTGCAGGCCGGTGGCGTCCTGCGCGGGATTGAACTTGACCTCGCTCTGGCGGTGCGCCTGCAGCCACACGGTGCTGCCGATGTAGGGATTGATGCCCGCGTCGACCATGGCCAGCGGCGCCTCGGGCTTGAAGGCATGCATGCCCTGGTGCGCAGCGTCGTGCGGATGGCGCCGGTCCTGCGCCAGCCAGTCGCGGTAGTCGAGCGCCTGCGCGGCCTGCTGCTCGGCGCGCGCCTCGCGCTGGTGCGCCCAGCCCACGCCGAGCGCGGTGAACAGCAGCACCAGCACCAGGCCGCCGGCCCACGGCAGGCGGCCGTCGCGCAGCCGTTCGGTGAATTCGCGGTTCGCGATCCAGCGCCACATGCTCAAGCCCTCATGTGCTGCAGGTACAGCGACTGCAGGTCGATGCGCGCGATCTGCTGCGCGCCCTCGAGGCTGTCGACGAGGCGGCCGCTCTTCATGATGCCGACGCGCGTGGCGGTCTGCTGCGCATGGAACAGGTCGTGCGTGGTGGTCAGCACCGCCACGCCCTGGTCGGCGGCGCGCCGCAGCAGCTCGGAGAACTCGCTGGCCGCATGCGGATCGAGGCCCGAGGTGGGCTCGTCGAGCAGCAGCGCCTTGGCCTCCTTGGCCAGCGCCACCGCGATCCAGACCTTCTGCCGCATGCCCTTGGAATAGGCCGACACGCGCTTGTCGGCCGCCGCGTGGTCGAGGCCCACCGCCGTCATGAGCTCGAGCAGCCGTTCGCGCGGCAGCGCGCGGCCCAGCGCGAGGCCGGCGAAGAAGCGCAGGTTCTCCAGGCCCGAGAGCGTGCCGTAGAGCGTGACGTGCTCGGGGATGTACGCCACGTCCTGCTTGGTCGCGAGCGGATGGCGCGTGACGTCGACGCCGTTGATCTCCACCGTGCCCGCGCTGGGCGCGATGAAGTGGAGGAACAGGTTGATGGTGGTGGTCTTGCCCGCGCCGTTGGCGCCGAGCAGGCAGTAGATGTCGCCCGCGCGGATGTCGAGGTCGAGGCGGTCGAGCGCGACATGGCTGCCGTACTGCTTGGTGAGGCCCTGTGCTCTGAGCATGGGAGGGTTCCGGTCGAAGAGAAGAAGCGGGGAAACGGCGCGCGCACGCCCGCATGCATCCGCGGTGGACGCGCGCAGGCTCACGCGCATGCAGGTGCATGCCGTGGCGTTCGAATAAGGGGATTGGCTGGGCGCCGGGGGCCGGTGCCGTGGCGGATCGGGGAGGCGGCCGGATCGTCCGGGCCGCGGTTTCAGGGGGTCAGCGGGCGCGCTTGTTCTTCGCGCCACCCTGCCGCGCCTTGAAGCGCGGGTTCGACTTGCAGATCACGTAGGTGCGTCCGCGCCGGGTGACCACCTGGCAATCACGGTGCCGCTTCTTGGCTTCTTTGAGGGAGGACAGGACTTGCATGGCGTCGCGCTGTTGGATGGAAACCAGCAGTCTAAGTTATTGCGAATCCATTCGCAATAACTTTGTAAAGAAGAATGAGCACCCGTGCGGGTGCCTTGTTCAGTGCGATCGGCCGGCCGGTGCCGCCTTCGCCACGCAGGCCGCGCAGCTGCCGTGCAGGGTCACTTCGTGGCTCGCGACCTGGAAGCCCGGCGGCGCCAGGTCGTCCATCGGGCCCGGGCAGGCGTGCAGCAGGAACACCTGGCCGCACGACAGGCAATGGAAGTAGTGATGGTGGTGGTCGCCCGCGCGGCCCTGCCCCTTCTCGTGTTCGTGGGCGTGGTCGCCGTGCGCGTGCGCATGCGGCTCTTCCCGGCACGAGACCTCGTAGCGCGCGGGCTCGCCGGGCAGCTCGACCTTGGCGATCTCGCCGTCCGCGAGCAGCGCCGACACCTGGCGGTAGACGGTCGACAGGCTGATCTCGGGCACGAGTTCGCGCGCATGCGCATGGATTTCGGGGGCGGTGAGCACGCGGCTGGCATCGCTGAAGGCCGAGAACACGGCGGCGCGCTGGCGGGTAAGACGTTCCATGGCCTCGATGGTAAGGCGGCGCGAACAACGCCTCGCGGTGCCCGGGGACTGCGGCGCAGGCTATCTAAATTGCCCCTGCCGGCGCTCCGGTCTTGCCTTTCTCCCCTCTTGACTCGTCGATTTAGATATATCTAAAATAATTTAGACACAAACAGATATCGATTCAGAAAGAGAGGCTCCCATGCGCCATTTCCACTTCGACCATTGCCACCGCACCCCGCGCGGCGAGCACGAGGACGGCCTCTCGGGTGGCCGGGGCCGCGGCGGACGCCACGGCTTCGGCGCCGGCCGGGTGTTCGGCCATGGCGGCCTGCGCTTCGTGCTGCTGCAGCTCATCGCCGACAAGCCCTCGCACGGCTACGAGCTCATCAAGCTGATCGAGGAACGCCTGGGCGGCAGCTATGCGCCGAGCCCCGGCGTGGTCTATCCCACGCTGACGCTGCTCGAGGAGCTGGGCCACCTCAGCGTCGAGAGCAGTGCCGAGGGCGGCGGCCGCAAGCGCTACACCCTCACCGACAGCGGGCGCGAGTACCTGGCGGCCAACCGCGAGACCGCCGAATCGATGATGGAACGCCTCAACGGCGGCGTCGACGGCGCCGGCGCGCGCGGCGGCCGGCCGCCGCAGGTCACGCGCGCCATCGAGAACCTCAAGCTCGCGATGCGCTTGCGCCTCTCGGGCACGCCCCTCACCGAACAACAAGCCCACGAATTCGCCGCGGTGCTCGACAGCGCCGCACAACAGATCGAACGTCTTTGAAAGTCAACCGCACATGACCGACTTCTCCACCGCCTCCCAACCCGACCGCCTGCCGCGCCGCGTGCGCCACGACCTGCGCTTTCGCCAGCTCACGGTGAAGAGCGTGCAGCGCGTCACGCCGCACCTGCTGCGCGTGGTGCTCACCGGCGACGAACTCGAGGGCTTCCACAGCCCGGGCTTCGACGACCACGCCAAGCTGTTCTTCCCCGACCCGGCCACCGGCCGCCTGACCCTGCCGACCATGGGACCCGAAGGCCCGGTCTGGCCCGAGGGCCGGCCCACCATGCGCGACTACACGCCGCGCCGCCACGACGCGGCCGCGAGGACGCTCGAGATCGACTTCGCGCTGCACGAGGCCGGCCCCGCCACGCAATGGGCCGAGAACGCCAGGCCCGGCGACCGCATCGGCGTGGGCGGCCCGCGCGGCTCGTTCATCGTGCCGACCGAGTTCGACTGGCACCTGCTGATCGGCGACGACACCGCGCTGCCCGCGATCTCGCGCCGGCTGGCCGAGCTGCCCGCGGGCGCGCGCGTGGTGGTGCTGGCCGAGGTCGACGGCCCCGAGGACGAGATCCCGTTCGAGACCCGGGCCGCGCTCACGCTGGTGTGGGTGCATCGCCGCGGCGTGTCGGCGGGCCTGAGCCCGATGCTGCTCGAGACGCTCAAGAAGCAGGCGCTGCCCGAGGGCGACTACCACGCCTGGGTCGGCTGCGAGACCGGCGTGGCGAAGGCGGTGCGCGCGCACCTGGTGAGCGAGCGCGGCGCCAACCCGAAGTGGATCCGGGCCTCGGGCTACTGGCGCCGCGGCACGGCCGCGACGCACGACGCGATCGAGGACTGAGCGGCCTCGCGCGCGGTGCCGCTCAGTGCGGCACTTCCGCCGGCCCCGAGGCCGCCGCGCGCTTCGGGCTGCGGATCAGCAGCAGCAGCGGGATCGCCACCAGCGTGATCACCATCATGATCGCGAAGTCGTCGAGGTAGCCGACCAGCGCGCCCTGCCGCGTGACCTCGGCGTTGAGCAGGGCCAGGCCCAACGGGTTGTCGGGCGACATCATCGAAGGCAGCGTGGCCAGCGCCGGATTGCCGGGCGCCACGGTGGTCGCGATCTGCGCATGGGCGGCGCTCGAGCCCTCGGTGAGCAGCGCCTGCACGATCGAGATGCCCACGCTGCTGCCGATGTTGCGCAGCAGGCTGAAGATCGGCGTGCCCTGGTTGCGCAGCCGCGGCGCCAGCGTGGCGAAGGTGGCGGTCGACAGCGGCACGAAGGTGAAGCCGATGCCCAGGCCCTGCACGAAGCCCGAGACGATGATCAGCGTGCTGTCCATCTGCAGCGTGATGCGCGTCATCTGGTAGAGCGAGAAGGCCGTGAGCCCGAAGCCCAGCGCCATGATGGCGCGCACGTCCACGCGCTGCACCAGCCGCCCCACCACCAGCATCGCGATCATGGTGCCGATGCCGCGCGGCGCCGTGACCTGCCCCGTGTAGACCACCGGATAGCCCATCAGCCCCTGCAGGAAGTTCGGCAGCAGCGCCATGGTCGCGTACAGGATCATGCCGACGATGAAGGCGAACAGCAGGCCGGTGACGAAGTTGCGGTCCTTGAGCAGGTCGCGGTCGAAGAAGGAGACGCCGCGCACGGTCCAGGTGTGGACCACGAAGAAGCAGAAGGCCACCAGCGAGGCCGCGGCCTCGAGCCGGATCTCCCACGAGTCGAACCAGTCGAGCTGCTCGCCGCGGTCGAGGAACAGCTGCAGCATGCCGATGGCGAGGCTCAGGGTGACGAAGCCGAAGATGTCGAGCTTCTCGCCCTGCGGCCGGCTCTCGGGCAGGTAGCGCGCGATGCCCCAGAAGGCGAAGACGCCCACCGGCAGGTTGATGAAGAAGACCCAGCGCCAGTCGAAGTTGTCGGTGAGCCAGCCGCCCAGCAGCGGCCCGAGGATCGGCCCGACCATGATGCCCGCGCCCCAGATCGCCATCGCCTGGCCGACCTTCTCGCGCGGGTTGATGTCCAGCAGCACCGCCTGCGACAGCGGCACCAGTGCCGCGCCGAAGATGCCCTGCAGCAGCCGCGCGCCGACGATGCCCACCAGCGAGGTCGCCAGGCCGCACAGCGCCGAGGCGATGGTGAAGCCGATCACCGAGATGATGAACACGCGCCGCCGACCCCAGTGGCCGCAGAGCCAGCCGGTGAGCGGCAGCGCGATCGCCGAGGCCACGATGTAGGAGGTCAGCACCCAGGTGATCTGGTCCTGCGAGGCCTGCAGGCTGCCCTGCATGTGCGGCAGCGCGACGTTGGCGATCGTGGTGTCGAGCGCCTGCATGATGGTCGCGAGCATGATCGAGACGGTGATCATCCCGCGGTGCGGCACCGCGGTTCCGGGCGCGGCGGTCATTTGCCCTCGCCTTCGGGGCCGTTGCCGCCCGTGATCTCGAGCAGGCTGCCGCGCACCTTGCCGAGCAGCGCCAGCAGCTGGGCGCGCTCGCCGGGCGCCAGCACCGCCATCACGCGCGCATTGAGCCCGTCGCTGAGATTGAGCGCGGCATCGAGCGCCTTCTCGGCGCTGGGCTGCAGGTGGATCAGCTTCACGCGCCGGTCGGTGGCGCTGGCCTCGCGGCGGATCCAGCCGGCCGCCTCCATGCGGTCGCACAGGCCGCCCACGGCCATCGGCGTGAGCTCCAGCCGCTGCGCGAGCTCGGCCTGCGACAGCGGCGCCTCCTCGCCTTCCATGGCCAGCACGCCGAGCAGCCGGCACTGGGCGCTGCTCAGGCCGATGCGCTCGCGTGCGAGGCGGTCGAAGGCCTCGCCGTAGCGCTTGGCCACGTCCTTCACGATGAAGCCGAAACGCTGGCTGAAGTCCCTTTTCATAAGGGACTTGATTATCTACATGTTTATTAGTTGGGCCTTAGCGGCCCGCTCTCAGAGCCAGCCCGCACGCCGGAACCGGTAGTAGAGATAGCCGCAGGTGCCCGCGATCAGCGCCAGCGCCGTGGGGTAGCCCCAGCGGAATTTCAGCTCGGGCATGAATTCGAAGTTCATGCCCCAGACGCCCGCGAAGGCGGTGCACACGGCGAAGATGCTGGCCCAGGCCGCGAGGCGCTTGGTGACCTCGCTCTCCTCGATCGTGACCATCGAGAGGTTGACCTGGATCGCGGTGGCCACCGTGTCGCGCATGGCGTCGATCGAGCCGTTGATGCGCCCCAGGTGGTCGCCGACGTCGCGGAAGTACTCCTGCGAGCCCATGCAGATCTGCGGCACCCGCCCGCCGTGCAGCTTGCCGGCCGCCTCGGTCAGCGGCGCCACGGCGCGCTTGAGCACCATGCTGCGGCGCTTGAGTTCGTAGAGCTGCTTGATCTTGTCGCGCGCCGCGCCGCTTTGCGCAAAGATCTGCTGCTCGATCGATTCGAGCTCGTCCTCGAGCGCGTCGATCACCGGGAAGTAGCGGTCGACCACCGCGTCCATCAGCGCATAGAGCACGAAGCCGGCGCCGTTCTTCAGCAGCTCGGGCTCGCGTTCGCAGCGCTCGCGCACGCCGAGGAAACCCTGCCGGCTGCGGTTGCGCACCGACAGCACGTAGTTGCTGCCCACGAACACGTCGACCTCGCCCACATGGATGCACTGCTCGCCCGCGTCCGAGGGCTCGACCAGGTGCATCACCACGAACAGCGAGTTGCCGTACTCCTCGACCTTGGGCCGCTGGTGGCCGTGCTGGGCGTCTTCCACGGCCAGCGGATGCAGGCCGAACTCGAGCTGCATCACGGCCAGTTCCTCGGGCGTGGCGTCGCTGAGCGCCACCCAGACGAAGCAGCCGGGCCGCGAGATGTATTCGCTGATGCTTTCGACGGGGATGTCGGCCAGCTTGGCGCCGTTCTCGTAAGCCACGCAGTTGATCAGCATCGGCGCTCCAGGATCGCGGTTGGATTGAGGGGTGCCGATGGTGCCACGGGGCCGCGTGCCGCTGCCTGACTGCCGCGAGAGGGAGCGCAAAAGTTAAAACATCGCTACTCGCAAGCGGCCGAAGGGTTTAGTTGCGTGACTTTTTGCTCATTTCTTTCACCCGCCTACAAGTCTTACCGCGCAAAGACTGACAGGCGTTGTGCGGGCGATACACGAACATCGCTTCGCTGTCACGCAAAAGGGGGCGCCCACCAAACAGAAGAGCAGCCGCCCACAGCCATCAGGGAAGAACTCCACCCGCCCACGTGCGGGTGTTTTTTTGCCCGCTCGCATCCTCTTGTCCCCGCATCCCGCCCCACGCCGCCCTCCGGCTTGCGGGTCGGCCACAATACCGGGCGCCCCGCGCCATGGCCTGGCCGGGATCCAGCGACGATGCGTCCATGCCCGAACTCTCAGACAGCACTTTCTCCAACGCCAGCAATGGCTTACGCGCCCATTCCGTGACAGATACCCCCGCCGCAGCCGCCCCCGATTACGCCGGTCATACGCCCATTGTGTAGGTAGGCATGATGCCCATCGCCCCGCAGGGACCACTTTTCCCTTTGACGACAGCGCTTTAGGCCATCTACGCCGCTCTACGATGGAGCGCGCGATGGGCGTTGATTGGCATGGTTTGGCGACGAAATTGCCCCAAATTTGCCCCACGAAAACGGCTCGCAAACTGGGGCACAGCCCAGCGTGTGTTAGCGTGCTTCGATAGCGCTTGCCACAGCCTTCCACGGCACTCCCGGCGCCCAGATCGCATGCCACAAACGTCCATGACAAGGCGCGCGCTCTGGTCAAGTGGATCGGACGTCTTCACGACAGCAAGAATCTGAATGGAATGCTTCCGTATCGACGAGAGTGGCTACACCGGGTTCGATTTGCTGAACCCGGAACAGCGCTTTCAAGGGGCCACGGCCATCGCGATCAGCGATGAGGAAGCCGCGCGCCTGATCCGTGAGCATTTCCCCAAGCTACAGGCACCTGAACTCAAGTACCATTCGCTCGCGCGCCGGCCCGCCTATCACCGACCGCTCCTGGAGTTACAGCGCGTCGTGCTGGCCCAGCACAAGTGCGTGACCTACGTCTGCGACAAGCGCTACCTGTTGTTGCTGATGTTCCTGGACTACGCCGTCGAGCCCTTCTACTACGAACGCGGGCTCGACTTCTACGAGGACGGCCAGAACTACTCGCTGGCATCGCTGCTCTACACCGTCGGACCGACCCTGCTCGGCAAAGAGGCATTCGATGCCTTGTTGGCAGCCTTCCAGCGCGCAGTCAAGGAGAAATCCCAGGACGCTCTGCACGAACTGGTGTTGGCGGCCAGACGTCTCAAGTGGCGCGAGCTGCCCGAAGCCTTGGGGCCGCTGGCACAGGCATCCCCGGAATGCCTGTCGGCCATCGCCACTCCCGGCGTTACAACAGATGTGGCGCTGGTGGTACTGCAGTCGCTGATCAGCCGAATGGAAGTCATGGCGGATGGGGCATACCGCGTCGAGCACGACCAGTCCAAGAACCTGCTGACCTACCACGCCTTGCTCCAGCGCTACATCGACCACGAGCAAGAGGTCGAGTTCAAGCAGACCCAGATCGCGAGCATCAAGTTCCCTCTGAAGCTGTCCTCGGTCACACAGGTCGACTCCAAGGCCAGTCCCGCAGTGCAGGTTGCCGACGTCATGATTGGGGCCGCCATCGAGGCAGCAAACGGCCTGACAAACCTCCGCACACCCTTGCTGGACCCTAAGGCGGTGATGTCGCTCTATGCCGAGGATCAATTCATCCACATGGTGCCGTCGATCGACTTCGCAGAACAGAAGCGGTTCCGGCAAGGTACGCAAGCTGGCCAGGTCATCGATTACTTCGCCTCCAACTTCCACAGGTAGCTCGCAGGCGACAGCATTCCGGTCAAGCTGACGTTGTGCAACTTACCCCATTGGTCCATCGCGTCAATCCGCCTGTGCAGCCTCACGGAGCTGTATTGATCTGCTCGCCGAAGCAACCAGCCTCCCGCCTAGTCGTAGCGGTACCAGGATTGGTATCGATTGGATGTGACCGCTGAGCCATCTCGCTTTTCGTGCTGGTTGCAACTCTCACACAGCAGCTGGAGATTGCTGACGTCGTTAAGACCGAATCGGCTCAGCGGGACTATATGGTCGTAGTTCTCCACATTGGCGAGATTTGTCAGCCCCGACAGATCTTGGTCACACAGCACACAACGCCCGCGGTCCCGAAAGAACACTGCACGTTGGGCCCAGACCGGCGGCCTGACGCGCCTGAGAATTCCGCCCGGAATGAACCTCGATAGATCCAAATCCTCGGTGTCGTCGAGGCGCGCGTTTGACAGGATGTCTGAAATGTATTCATTGAAGGTTAGCAGCAGACTCCTGTTCTGGAAGAGGACATGGAACACCTCCTTGACCGTCTGGTCGAGCAACTTCTCATACGCTTCCGACAGGCGGATCTCGTTCATGAACTCGTAGATGTCGTCCTCGTCGGCATCCTGAAAACGACGCCCGCTGTCCCCTAGAAACTCACCGAAGCTCTGATAGTCGATACCGTAGCGATCGAAGGCAGCCTCTATCGGCAACTTCTCTGGCTTGAGATCATCAAGTGCGGCGGGGATATCCGCGAAGGCGGCCTCCACCCCCTTTCGCTCGGCCATGTCAACGGCCTCGGCCTGTTCGTCATGAACGTTCCGAACGATGAATTCGATGAACTGGTGGAACACCGAATACTGGGTGTAGGGTTGGGCCCATGCCGCCCACTGATCGTCGCAGTGGAAACCCTCCAGCTTGATGAGATGATCAAACCGGTTGGTCAGCACCGCATCCACGACGGCGCAGAGTTCGTAGGTCTCATAGAACCTTGCTTCGATATACATGCATCCCTCCTCAGCATCTGCCTCGCAGGACAATTCAGTTGACTCGCTCCACTGTGATCAGGACCAGACAATCCTGCACGCCAAGTACTCGCTCAACACGATGTGCACGAAGTTACCGCTGGACTGTCCCACCAGATAGCGGTAGCGTCCTTCCTGCACGTCGATCCAGCCATCGGCGATCTGCTCTCCGGATGGCAGCGCACGCATGAAGGCCCTGGAGCCGAGCTCCGGCCAGACGGTCATGGGGCCCGGCTCGGGACATTCGAAAAACTCGCGGCTCTCCTGGCTCATGAGAGCAAGAGGAATCACCTCGATTTCATCCGGGTCACCCCTCTCCTGAATGCTCAACTCGTAGTCCAGATGGCCGCGCCCCAGCTTGGCGACGACATTCCGCACACGATCCATGTCCGGCTGCCAAGTCTTTTGGCCGTCTTCGCTCAAGGACAGCGCAGCCAGGATCCTGCTGGTCAGCTGTGGCACGGCGCGAAGAATCCTGCTCACATTCGCCCTCTTCACGCCGGACGGATCGGCGGTGCCGCAGATCACGCACTCGATGAAGCAGGCCACGTACTGTTCATCCAGCGAGAAGGACTGATTGCACTCGGCGCAGGCAAGTACGACGGGCAGATTCGATGGAAACGGCTCATCCAGCAAGACCTTCGACGGGCAGTGATCTCTCGTGCTTGGCACGGCACCGCAGTACACGCACGAGCCGGTGAGACGTTCGTCCACAAAGAGTTTTCGAGGATCGTTCATGCGATTCCATGTCGCGCGCAAACCAGGAAGTCGTCTTGCACCATTGCTTTTTGCCTCCACATGACAAATCCGGGATCTCGTGCAGCCTGCACCTCGCGCCAAGTACTTACCTCTCAACCACGATGCCTTCCGCGCGCGCTCTGCCAAGGACATCGAGAAGAATCGCACACTGCTTTTCGGTGGGAAGCTTCGCAGGGATCTGCATGGCTATCCTGAGAACTCCGGACTCCTTTGGCGTAAGAAGCTCCTTTTCGATCAGCGCCTGATGAAGACGAGCCCACTCACCCGCGGGAACAGCCAGCACATGCCGCTGAGCTTCGATGCCGTTGTCGACCTTCTGGGTCTGCTTGGCAGATCTGACCTCCGCCGCCTGATCGTCAATCGACAGAAGCTGATCGTAGAACTCGGGTGGGAGCAGCTTCTCGACATCTTCAATGCGCGTCTGAATCCGCGTCCAGCAGGCTTCCCTCTTGCACCATTCGGAGATATTCGAGATACCAGCCGGCGGCCTGATGATGTCCTCGTTCACGACTCCGGACACGACCGCAATGGAGCTTTCAAGCACGGCGTTGACGCCCTGTGCATTCCATATACCCGGAAAGTCCACGCACGCCTTCCTTCGCTTCGCAAGTTCGCTGAGCATGGACAGCGTGTAGGCCACTATGTTGGCCCGGTATCCGCCGTTGTACCAAGGCTGTGCAGACACGATCCGCTCGGTGGCGCGGAAGATGAGCCCGCGAGCGACTGCTCGCTTGAAATAGAACTCATTGAACCCGTCGGATGATTTTTCCCACTCGCTGCCGATCCGGGTTGCATATCGCGCAAAGTTCTTCTGGGAACCCAGGTTGACCCACCTGGGATGGTCATCCCAGACATTCTCGAACTTCGCCAGATCGGTCTTCGTGAACATCTGTGATTTTGGATGTTCCACCTTGAAGCGACGTTGCTCACCAAGCGTGAGCTTCGATTGAGCGTCCGCATACTGTCCACGCGCACGTTCGTAGAACCACTTCGTCTCACGCTGCGCCCCCTTCTGCGCTGGCGCCCATATGCGTCTTGAGAACCCTTCCATCCGAACATGGAATGGATGGTTCGAGAAAAAGTCTGCAGCATTGACCCGATTCTGTGTGTTCGCATATTCGGATATACGCGGAACGACCGTTTCGCTCTGTTGGCTGTCGATGACGGACAGCTTCATCTGAACGAATATCTGTGACAGATCGGCTCGGTCACGCTTTCTCGTATGAAAGAGTGATGCAGTGGTCTGGCCACCGTTCACGATCTGAAGGTCGAGCATTCTTGTGATCGCAAGACCAGCATCTGTCGTCCTCGTTTCGATGCTCTGCGCAGTCGCCGTGACCCCATTGTTGTAGGCAAAGAACATCCCCGGCTCATTCAGGATCGTTGCCCTTATGCCCTGATTGACGTTTCCTCGTGCCTGAAGAAACGTTCGCACATTCTGTTCGAGCAGTCGGGCGCCGAACTTCTCGTACAGGGCCGCCAGCACTTCGGCCGGCATGACCATCAGATATGACTTGTAGGCCTCTGCGCCGAGGTGAGCAGGAAGGCAGGAGATGCCCTTGCCGAACATCTGCTCGAAATCCAGGTCGAGCGGCTCCTTGTGACCGCGAGAGCTCCGCTGACGATGGAGGCGTGAAATGTCCCAGATGTGGTGGCTGGTAGGTACTCCCGCCACCTCCGTGTCGGGGACGGCCTGGATCTTTTCGCTCAGAGCGCGCTCCGAGAAGAGCACAAGATTGAGTTGGCGGATCGAGCCTCTCCGATCGGCAATCTGCCGAGCAAGCCCGTACCCTGGCGACGTGACCTCAAGTTCACCTGCCAATCCCTTGTTGGTGCTCGCCTCGAAGAAGTTGGTGACACGCTTGAACGTGGCCACCACATCCGTCCGAATCAGGGATGCGAGCTCGCCGCGGGAATCGAAGTCCGCAATGAAAAGATCCAGAACCCCGTCATCGTTGAACCAGTAGCCATCCACGCGCATTCCGCGCGGTGCTTTGAAGTCACAGAGTTCGAAGCCCTCGACGAATCCCGTCTCGATCAACTCATTCGCGACGGTTTCCATGAACTCGGACAGTTGAAAGCTGCCATTCGCCTCGGCACTGGCCAGCAGTTCCTGCCGGAAGTCATGGAAGAATTCCTCGCTGCTCTGCTCCATCATTCCCCTCCAAAGACGGCTGCACTGTCGCATTCGTACGGCGTGAGGGTCTCCAACCTGATGTCGTAGGCCACCCTGGCGATCCCCGTCGACAGTTGCGACCGCATCAGACGCGGGAACCCATCCTGGACACGATAAGTGGTCACGCTGCCGATAACGAACGTCGGCTCGTCATAGTCAGGCAGCGGCGCGTAGCCATGCGCCACCAGCTTGCGGTCGAATGCCTCGACGGCCTCCGCTTCGCCGAGCCGTGCCTGAACGTCAGCGACGGCTGCGTTGAGCGACCGCGCGCCTGCGGCATCCGGCAGATTGCTCAGCCGGTAGATGCGCAGGAACAATGCATCATTGAGCGATTCGAGCTGGTCCTCTGACGAGATGCGAACAGTACTGCGTTCGGCTCCCGAGAGCGACTTGATCTCCACGGCCGTGTTGCCGAAGATGAAGTCCTGATGGGACTTGTCTGGGCCGAGCCAGGCTTCGAGCGCCGCAACGGCTGGAACAGGCCGGTCCAACAGCTCCAGCAGGAAGGTGATCTCAGCAAAGAGGCCTCGGACCTCCTCGGCAGACAGGTGCTGACCTCGCCCGGACAGAAAGGTCTTCCACCGGCGGAGATGCGCCAGTGCAACGGCGAGCGAACTCACGGAATCGGTCGCGTGCTCCAGCGCGGAAGCGAGAGTACGGCAGAGCCCCTCGAAGAGGTCTCGGTCGACCTCCTTCTCCAGGGCGAGAACCAGGCGCTGCCGACCTGCATCGCCGCCGCGAAGATCCACGTCGATGCCGTTCACAGTCACGGCATTCTTCCGATACTGCCCCGTGTGATCGCCCTGCAACTCCACGATGAAAAGGCAGGCACCGTTTCTGTCCCTTCCCCAGAAGCATGGCACGACCGTGTTGCCCATGACCTGGCGGACATTGAAGTCCGCCCCCGGAACGCCGATGCCATCCCACGGTGACGACTCAGGCATCGTAGTCCTCCTCTTCGTCCGGGTCGTCCGGCACACCCTGCATCCGCTCCAGCCATACCCGGTTTGCGACGACCTCGATCTCGGTCTCATAGTGGCCGGGCGGGAAGCTGACGCCGAAGGCCGCGACAGGACCCTTGACCTTGTCATCGCCGTGCGGATCAAGGCTGTGAATCATGAGGAGCGGCTTCCTTCGAACCTCGCGATAGTGGGTATCCGAGGCCGCAACCGGGCTGTCTCCAGACGCGGCCGCGGCCTCGGCCGCCGCTTTCTGTTCCTCGGCAAGGCCCAGCTTCTCGTCCCCGCGCGAGGCCACGCGGTCCTTGTTCAGCCGCCAAGCGGAGCCTTGGCGATCGCCGACAACGCGGGACTGGCCGTTCAACGTATGCGGCTTGCCGTCTCCATTGCCCGGCGAGATCAGCAGCACATCGCCGACTGCATGCTGGTCGGCGAGAGTGCGCAGATAGGCGACGATATCCGCCTTGCGATCGGCGAACTGGCTGTGCGCCTGAAAGGCGATCAGGAAGTCCTCGATCCGCTCGGTGTCGACGTCGCGGAAGATCACTCCCTTACCAGTGTCCATCGGCTCACGGCCGCCGAAGCCTTCACGCCAGGATTGCTCGATCAGGGCGAAGTTCGCCTCATTCACATCGCTGTCGGTGGAAACGATGTAGCTCTCCAGCATGCGGCCACTGAAGTTCTGCCGGAATTTCACCTTCTCGCCGGCGCGCATCTTGTTGGCGGCAGTGATCAGCAGGCTGTCGGGGTGGGCCAGGACATAGAGCCCGAACTGGCGCGGACTGAGCCCATCGCGACGCATGCGCTTGACCTGCTGAGTCAGTTCTTCGGCCGCCAACGCGATGTGCGAATACCAATTGATGGAATCACGCGAAAGATGGACGCGGCAAAGATCCTCGAAGCCCGGCCGATAGCCAAACCAGCGGCCCATCTGCATGAGCGTGTCGTACATCTTCGTGTTGCGGTACATGTAGCTGACCGTCAACCCCTCGATGGTCAGGCCACGGGACAGACTCAGACCACCGACGGCGATGGCTGTGAGCCCGACTCCCTCCTTTTCATACTTTGTGAAGTCGAGCACCTCGTCGCTCTTGCTGTTGATGACGTAGAGGTGGAGATGTTCGAACACACCGTCGAGGGCGGTCTTGACCTGCTCCCAGGTGAACCCGGCATCGGCATACTCGTCGTCGAAGGCCTGTTTCAGGCCCCGCATGTAGACGTTCGCGGAGGATGCGGACTCGGGCATCCTGTAGTTGGCCCGCACGGCCTCTCTGATCTTCTTCTCTCGCAGGCTGAGGAACTCCCGCACCGCCCGCTGCACGGGCACGAAACGCGACACATTGACCATCATTGAGCAGTGCTTGCTCGCCTGCCCGCGCAGGTTCCGGATTGCGCGCGCCACGATAAATCCGTCCATGGCCCGATACAGGCTCGGAGGCAGTTCGGCGATCGGATGGTCCCTCTTGTGCGTATAGGGAATGAGATCTTCGCAATCGTCGATCGGTCGCACGATCGACTGGCTGGACTCCTCGTTCAGGAACACCTTCTCTGCGCCAAAATAGGTCGTCGGCGCGTCGAGGCAATAGATGAAGTCGCGCGGAAACAGTTCATCCCGAACGTCATCATCGTAGGAATCGGGGTTGATGAAGATGTTCGCGAAAGGAGTGGCGGTGTAGCCGACGTAGCAAGATTTCGCGAAGAGACCAAGAATGCGCCGGATCATGGCGTTCGTGCGCGTCGGGTCGAGATCTTCCTTGTTCGTGTTGATGGACGCGTTGTCGGCTTCGTCGTCGATCAGCAACATCGGCACATCGGAGATCCGTCCGTCTCCAGAGGCGTTGAGCTCCTTGAGCCACTTGTGAAGCGCGGTCAGCGTGGTGACGTTCTTCTTGATGACAAGAATGATCGGCTTGCTGAAATCGTTGATCTTCCAGCCGCTCTTGGCGGCCGTGTTCTTGTTGAAGTCCTCGTTGATGTTCGTGAGGGTTGCCGGATGCGGATAGCCGGGGTCCAATCCGACGCCAATCGTCTTGCGATCCTCCGGGTCGCTCGATCGGCCGATGAAGGCTTCGTCAACGCGCTCCTGCGTCTGCTTGCGCAGGTTGTTGTGAATGCCGGCGGTGACGATGATGAACTTGTAGCCGGCGTCGGCCGCCCTCGCAATCAGGCCGGTGTAGTTGGCGGTCTTGCCTGACTGCACATGGCCGATGACAAGGCCACGACGATTCCAGTTCGTCCCCTCGCTCTTAGGATCCTGCAGGTGCCCAAGAATCCGACCCGTCACGTCGCTCAGCGATTGCACCATCCGAGGTGGCCATCCTTCCTCGCGCAGGAATTTCTCGTAGGCGTTCGCATAGGTCCAGGTGATGTCCTCACGCTTGCGAACCCACTGGTCGTCATGCTTCGCGGCGGGATCGACCAGCGACACGCCGGCCCCCATGCGCGTGTCAACCGAGATCATCGCCTCGGTGATGATGTTCCGGAGATCGCCCGTATATCCGAAGAGTTCGGCGATCTGTTCCGCTTTTTTCTCGACCTGCTCGCGCGTCGGCGTCTCCTTCATGTTGGCGAGGCCCGAGATGAGCGCATTCGCGATATTCCGTTCTTCTGTGATGACTGGTCCGCTCATGTGAAGGCCTCGTTGATAAATGTCTTGGCTGCCTCGATCTGTCCCTCGAACAGATGGGTGGATCGCACAATCTGAAGAAATGCGTCCGGGTCGCCTGGTCCGTCGCCATAGAGCACCTGCTTGAGACTTCTCAGGCGGTCAATCGTGAGGTCGTTGTCGACTGCCGCTTGGCTCACCTCCCGGGGATGCGTCGAGTAGTCGGAGTAGATCATCTCGACGGGGAGGGATGCTGCGATTGAGTCGAGCAGAACCCGCAGTGAATTCGCGTCCTCGGGTTTCAGTTTTGTGCTCAACGAGAGAATGAGAGGGTGCTGCGCATTTATCGCAAACCGAATGCCCCCATGATCCGCGTAACGCTCCCACAGCGGCGCATCGCTCTCCTGGAAGAGCTTCTGGCCGCGGCCGCGATGAACGGTCACGCTGCGGGCAGTGATTCTGGCAATGATCTGGCGCAGCCTCTCCCGCACTGCGTGGGGCGGGCGGGCACGCGACTTTTTGATGTCGATGGTCCAGGCTTCGTCCAAACTGTTAGGAAAGTCGATCTGAACCCTGGCCAGCTTCGTAGCTTCCCCCTTCGGCACCAACCGGAACCAGTCACCCCACGCCATCAGACGGCCATTCCGGTAGATGTAGGCCCCCTGATTCGAAATGAAGTCGCTGCGGCTCTGATAGAAGTCATACTCGCGAGCGGTCAGCCTGGTGTGATGCGGCAGCACGTACGGCTGCAGACGAACTTCGGCTTCACCGATGCGGACAACCTCCTCCGGAAGCAGCTGAGTGGCCGGGTTCTTTCGGCAGAAGGGATCGAAAGCCTCGACCGCATGGCCATTGACCGCGATGGAAGTCCTTGGATAGCCCTTGACGTCACCTGCGAGAAATCGATGAAAGACAAGCGATAGATGCCTGCCCAGGGCATCCAGCTTCTCGCTGATGATCTCGCCCCGACGGTCGCCAGCTTCGTCTTCAGAGAATCGATCAAGCTCGCGCCAGACAACAGCGGTACCGTGACCGCCGATGCGATCGAGGTATGGCAGCGCATTGATATCCGCATCGTCCAGGATGGACAGGATCCATTCGTCGGCGGCATCGATGCGATCGAGGTTCCATTCTGCTCCGCAGAGCACTCCTTCCCTCGCGCTGACGACTGTCAACGACCGGCACTGCGAGAAGGATGCCGTCTTCAGCCCGAGACCAAAACGCCCCAGATCCCGTGGTGACCGCTGCTGCCTTGGGTTTGTCGTCCCGTGGCGCATGGCATCGAGGAGTTCGGGCTCCGTCATTCCCCTTCCGTTGTCCAGAATGACCACCAAAGGCTGCGCACCGGACAGATCGCAGATGATGTCGATGGCATCTGCGCCTGCAGAAATACTGTTGTCGATCAAATCGGCAATCGCTGTCTCAAGCGAGTACCCAAGATCGCGCATCGATGCCGATAGGCATGCAGCACTTGGCGGATGATAGTGATCGCGCGCCATCAGCCTCCCCCTTGCGACTTGTCGCGGATCGGGTTCACGGCAGGCTTCCGACTGCCGCACCCAGTGTTGGTTTTTCCAGCGGTGGAATTTGCGTTGTAAGCTTGTGATTGCCGCCGCAAACACCTAGGCAGAACGCACTGAAGCCCATGCGCCTCCCGACCACTCCTCAGCGCAGCCGCATGATGTCGAGCATTCGCGGGAAAAATACCTGGCCTGAACGGATGCTTCGCTCCATTTTGTTCGCCAGGGGATTTCGGTACAGGCTTCACGTCCGAAATCTGCCGGGCTCTCCCGATCTGGTGTTCTCGAAACACAGGGCGGTGATATTCGTTCACGGCTGTTTCTGGCACCGGCACGAAGGCTGTCGCTACACCACCACGCCAAAGGCGAACAGCGAATTCTGGAAGCAGAAATTCCAGGGAAATATCGACCGGGACGCGCGCCATGCAGCAATGCTTCACAACCTTGGATGGCGTGTGGCTGTCGTCTGGGAATGCTCCCTGAAGCAGTCGATCGATCACACCGCGCAGATCGTTGAGAAATGGCTGCATGGCAATGAGGCTTGCCTGATCGTCGGCTCTAGTTCGCTTCCGCAAGCAGCGGAATCTGAACCTGCCTCGCCGGCAGCTGGCTCGCAGTAGCCGTCCGACTCTTTCGCGGAGAGTCACCCGTTTCTCGCCGTTTCTTTCTGCTCATCTGATTCAGGAGGCCGCGCACGACCTTCGCCAACTTGTGAGCCAACAACGGGGGAACTGCATTTCCGACCTGGGTGTACTGCTCGGTGCGATTGCCCGAAAAAAAGTAATTGTCGGGAAACGTCTGGAGGCGTGCGGCCTCCCTGACCGTCAGGCTTCTGCACTGAGCAGGGTCGTAGTGGATGTAATAGTGGCCATCCTTGGCAATGTGCGCCACCACGGTGGCTGCCGGCTCATTCCTGCATTGAACCCGGAAGCGATCCTTGAATGGAATGGCTTCGGTTCCTCGTTCAACATGCACATTGATGTGATCGGGAAGCAGCTTGGGAGGAAAAACGTCCAGTCGTGGAGAGTAACCCCAGGAATGCGCGAAGCAGGCCGAGAAAAGATATCGGGCAAGGTCCGAGTCCATGTGGGATCGCGCCTCATGCTGACAGACCCCCCCGAGACTTCTGTCGTGTAGCCACTGCTGAAGTTCAGTGGGCTTCTTCGGTCGCCTGTAATCCCGGGCAATGAATGCGCCCCCAGTCGCCGTACTCGTCGCCGCGGTGGCAAACACTCGCATCGTTTCGATCATGCTGCTCTCGTTATCCGTTCGCCATCCCTTGACGTAGGCTGGCGCTGCCTGAACAGCCTTGCGCCATGCCTCAAGTGAGTCGCCACGGGACAGGCGGCTTCGAATGCGAGGAAGGTCATCGATGGTCTGCCTGACCGTGACGGGCCTTGGGACCGGCGTCAGCAACTGGTGCCGAGGCAGTCCGGCGTCCTTCCTGACACCGAGCAGAATCACTCGATGCCTGTTCTGTGGAATCCCGTAGCGCTCCGAGGGAATGACGTAGTCGACGGGCTCCAGGTTCTCGCCGTCGCCGGCCTTGATGAAGGAGCGAATCTCGTACTCAAGCCCTTCAGCAGGCATCGAAATATCCGCAATGATCCTGTCGAACATCGGATTGCCGGAGTGCTGCGAGGACAATAGTCCCTTCACGTTCTCCATCACGAATATGGTGGGACGGTGGACCCTGATGATCCTCAGGTATTCCTGGTAAAGAAAGTGCTTTTCGTCCTTGTGGAAGGTCTTGTCATTGGCACGTCTCGAACGGCCCGCAAGAGAGTACGCCTGACAGGGTGGCCCCCCGATCAGTACCCAGGTTTCCTGCCCCTGCAACGCTGCTCGGATTTCGCTGTCGATGCCATTTTCATCGGACTGCCCCAATTCCAGGCATCTGGCTTCTGTCTCCGCATGCGCAAAGGCAGCGGCGACGGCAGGAATTCTGCGAAAGGCTGTCTCATCGATTTCGCCGCGTATGTAGCTGTAGTAGTGCTTTACATCCTTGGTTCCACGGAGACGCCTGAACACCGCACGCAGAGTCAGCGTTCGATGGGCGACAGGATTCTTCTCGATGGAAAGGCCGATCTCGAAAAACGCCTTCCCGCCGTGTCCCTTGAGGGAGGCAAATCCTTCCCCAAGCCCTCCCGGTCCTGCAAAGAGATCAATTATGGGAATCGGCATGCTCTACCTTACTGATGTTCAATTCGTGCGAGGAGTCGTTCAACGACGTCACTGGCCTCGCGCTGTCGCAGCGCCCTCGCCTCTCGCTGCTCAGGCTCATCGCCTTCGCCCAACTCAAACTTGGCCACCGCAACCGGACCGTCCTTGCGATAACCCTCGGTCTCTCCAATCTGCGCAAATCGGGCACGCAATAGGTCCAGCGCGTTTTTCACAACATCGCTGTGTTTGCCTTCACGCGCTTGACGAAACGCCCGCACCACCGCATCAGCACCTTCAGAGGCATGCTCCAGGCAATAGATCAGGTCATGCGCATCCTTGCGCTCGAAACGCTGATCGAACGCGAACGCCTTCAGGCATGAGAAGCTGATCAGGTTGGCATGCTTGATCTTTTCGACAGCGATCCCGCCGCCGCCCAGCAGCTCTGCCTCGATCTCGGTGACCTCGTGCAGGTCGAACACGATCGATGAGTGCGGGATGTTGATGGCCGAGATCGTCCCGTCGGTCGGCAATGGTTGCACCCGGCCTCCAGCAATCTCCGGCGCGTCCGCCAGAAACTCGAGCACCATGAGAGCTCCATGCTCGGTGCGAGTCTGCCAACGCCAGGAGAGCTTTTGTTGCTTGTCGTTCTCGGCACGCTCGAAGCCCATCTTCTTCAGGTTCTCTTCAAGCGTGTGATAAGCGTCCGTGTTGGCCAGTATCTGCAGATCAATCACGATGTCGACATCCATCGTCCCTGCATGCGCCGGTACGAAAGGAGGCCGAGCCTTCACCAGATAACGTGGCGTGAGCCCGCCGACCAGATAGACCGAGTCCTTCCATGGCCCCAACCCGCGCAGCAGCGTCACGAGGACGCGTTCGCAGTCGAGCGTGTACTGGTCGCTGTAGCCGTCGAGCGTTGCGGGCTTGACCATCAAAATCCGATCCTTTCCCGGCGCAGGTGCTCGGCCATCTCCTTGGCGCGACCTTCACCCCGCAACAGGTCGAGGTAGACCTGCACTGGGCTCGCCAGCCACACGCCATCAACCCGCTCGCGGAACAGCAGCTCCCCCGCAGTTTTCGTCTCGACGACGACAAGGTTAGCCCCCTCGGTGACAACGCGCACATCCAGTTCTGTCAGCGCGGCATCGGCGCCCGCTCCCGGCAACAGCCGAGTACGCACCTGCGAGATGCCGGACAGGAATGGTGCATAGCGCTGCGCGGCGGCCTCGTAGCTCACCGCGTAGGCGGCCTGATGCACGTCGAAGACTTGACCCAGGCGCTGGAGCAAGGCATCGGACTTCAGACCGGGCACGTAATGGCGGCGCAGTACCGGCGCAGGCGAAGCGGCGAGCTGCCGGGCCCAAGCGTCAAGCAACTCGCCGGGTTCCCGCAGATGGCGCTCCTTGCCCGGACCCTGCCCACGGGATTCGAGCCAATCGAAGCGCTCGAGCTCACTCAGCACATCGGAGGCGGTGGATGGCGCTACCTGCGCCCTTTCTGCCACCTCGGTGACGCCGAACCAGTCCTGATGGTGAATCAGGAGCGCATGCAGCACCTGTGCGCGGCGCCCGGAAAAAAGCGACCGCACCGATTTCTCAAGGGACTTCGGTGGCGGCCTGTCGATGTACACATAGGCCCCCGGGGCCGGCAGGAACAGACTGCCACCGCTGTCGTAGTAACCCACGCGCTCCGACTTGAGCAAGTCCTTCGCGCCCGGCGAAAGGGACTCTGCAACCAGCAGATGTTGGACATCGGGCGGGTATGCCTGACGCAGCGCCTTGAATTGCCACAGCACTTGACGCACGTCCCGGGGATACGCGGTCTTTTTCGCCTCGACCAACAGGACGATCGGCTTGCCGGCAACGTTAAGATGGATCTCGGCATCGACTTTGTAGGGACCCGCTGGGGCCGCCTCCCGCACGTCCATGTCGGCGCGCACATCCGGCAGTTCCCGGAGTGCATCCAGGAACCGCTCGATCAGTGCGTGTTCGGCGGTGGTTGATTCAGTCATGGCACGGCTTATTCTCTGCTCAGCGAATAATACCATTTTCACGAATATTCGACAATGATGGCATTTTCGCTGCTCAGCGAATCTGCCAGATTTGATCGGAACACAGATCGCTCGTCGGCAGCGTCGCCGGGTGAACTCGGACAAGACACAGTTTCTCAAGCACTGCCTTCAGTTGTGGAGCTCTGCGGCATCCCGGTCCGATCAGGTCGCTGCGCAGTATTGCCCCTGCTCTGCTTGAACCCCCTGTCCCGCGTCATGAACGCTTCGAGCATGTGCGGCACCAGCGCCGCGACATCCACCCGCTCGCCGTAGGTCTGCGCATGCAGCGCCGCGTAGCGGTCCAGCGTCGCCTTCAACTCGGCCGACAAGGTGACAGTGAGCTTGACCGGCTCGACCTTGGGCAGCGGCCCGAGCCGCAGCTTGGCCGTGCTCATTGCGACGAGCCCCGGGTGAAAAACAAGGGCTGGTAGGGCCGCAGGATCAGGTCCTTGTTGACCATCACGCGCATCGGAAAGCCGGGCCGAATCGTGAGCGTCGGCTGGACGCTGAGGTTGCGCTTTGTGATTTCCTGCCCGACCTGGTTCACCGTGTCCTGCGCACTTTCACGGCCGGCGACGATCACGCGGTCGCCGGTACCGCCGCTGTTCGTGCGGGTCTCTGGAGCGGCCAGTTCGGCGCCGATACCCAGCAGCGTGGACAGCGCGGCGCCCGCGAGGATGCGGTCCCAATGCCAATCGACGCCATCTTCGAGCCCTGCGTAGCCAGCCGGATCGATACCCGGCAAACGGTCGAGCGCCACCGAAGACGTGTCCGGCAGGATCAGCCGCGTCCACACCAGCAGCACGCGCCGCTGTCCGAAGGCCACTTGGCTGTCGTAGCGGCCGATCAGGCGCGAGCCCTGCGGGATCAGCAGGTAGCGGCCCGTGGCGGTGTCGTAGACCGCCTCGGTCACATTGGCGATGACCTGCCCCGGCAGATCAGAGCTGATGCCCGTCACCAGCGCGGCCGGGATGACGGTGCCCGCCATGACCTGGTACGGCGATACCGGGAGCTGCAGGCTTCCAGTGTTGCGCGCGGCCACGTCGCCCGCCTTGGCGACGAAGGCCTTTTTCTGATCCTGGCGGTTCTGCACGGCAGTGGGGTCGGCCGGCTGCGCCGCCGCTGCGGGAGCCAGGGCGCCGGCCAGCGCATCGAAAGGCTGCACGGCGCGGGCCGCGCCGGCAGGCGCGGCCTGGGGAGGCTTGGCGCTGGCGCCGCCAGTCGCGCGGAAGAACACCCCCGAGCGTGCCGCCTCCTCGGCCGCCAGTTGCGCCGCATGCGCCGGATAAACGCCACCGCCCGGCACGCGCGTCTCCATCGGCTGCTGCGACTTCACGATGGCCGGCCCCAGGTCGCCCGGCAGCGGCTCGCCCAATTGGGGCACTCCGGGCCGCGCCGGCATTCCGGCGTAGTCCTTGGGCAACTGGTCCAGGCTCTCCGCCTTGGCGACGCGATCAACGTTGTACAACTCGGCAGCCGGGTTGCGTTCGCGCTTGTGCGGCTGCAGCGACCACAGGGTCGCGCCGAGCACCACGGCGGCCAGCCCACCGACAATGACTGCCAGCATGCGCCGATTGAGCCGGACCACCGGGCGCGGCGATGCGCGCAACGCCATCACCTCCGGGTCGGCCTTGGGCTGGACGGCGGCCCCGCTCATGATCCGCTGCCCCCCGAAGCGCGCGGCGCGCCGTCGGTGCGCTCGATGCGCACCACCTCGGCCTTGCCGCCTTCACCGCCTCCTCCATAGCCGCCCAGGCGCAGTTCGGCCGCGCCGAACAGCCGGTCCACCACGTAGTACGGCGCGCGGAAGCGGTAGTTCACGAGCTGGCCGTCACCCTGCGGGCCGATCACGAACAGCGGCGGCAGCTCGCCCTGTGCGATGCCGCCGGGAAACTGGATGTAGACCTTCTGGCCATCGTCGAAGGCACGCAGTGGCTTCCACGGCGGGCTGTCGCCGCTGATCGCGTAGCGGAAGCGGATGCTCTCCAGTGAGAGGCCGGCATCAACGGGCGCCGCGGCCTGCGCCTCGCGCGCCTGCTTTTGCAGCGCCAGCATGCGGTCCTTCGGGTAGTCCCAGGACACGGATGCCATCCAAGCCTGCGGCGTCGAGGACAGCTCGACCAGGTAGGTACGCCGGTTGGTGGTGATGACCATGTTGGTCTTCAGGCCCGTGCGGGTGGGTTTGACCATGACGTGGACGCGCTGGCTTGGCCCCGCGCCGCTGGTCGTGTCGCCGACGACCCAGCGCACGGTGTCGCCGGCCGAAACCGTCACCAGCTCCTCGCCCTCTTGGAGGGCGAGGACGGTGACGCGACCAGGGCTCGTGTAGACCTGGTACAGCGCGCCGTCGGTGAAGGGCCAGATCTGGATCGCGTTGACGTAGCCCTCGCGCGTAGGTGCGATACGGGCTTCGTCGTTGGCCTTGGACACGCGCAGCCTCTCGTCGGCCGGCTCGGGGGCGGGTGGCGGCGCTTCGGCCGAGGGCAGCGCCTTCATCTGCTCCGGCAGAGGCAAGGGCTTGGGCACCTCCACCACTTCGATTGGCGCGGGCGGCTCGGGCAGGCGTTGCGCTTGCACGGGTTCGTCCAGCGTGATGGTCGGCGGCGGCTTGCCCTGCATGGCGCAGCCGACAAGCCCTGCGATCAACAGAGCCGGAAACACGTAAAGGCGGAATTTCGGGTTCATGGTTTCTTCGCTCCTTCGTTCGCATCGAGTTCGCGGCTCCACGACAGACCGTTGACGTAGATGCCCAGGGGGTTCTTGCGCAGCCGCTCCTCGGTGCGCGGCGGCTGCAGCACGATGGAAAGCACCGCAGTCCAGCGTTCGGTGGTGGACGGCGAGCCGTTGACGTAAGCGCGCTCAATCCAGCGCACCTGGAACGAGGAATCGCTGGCACGCACGACGCTGGTCACTTCCACCGCCACCGAGTTCTGACCGATGCGCGAGAACGGATCGTTGGTGCGGGCGTAGTCGTTGAGCGTGGCCGCGCCCCGGTCGGTGGCGTAGTCGTAGGCTTCCAGCCAGTTGCGCCGCACGACGATGGGATCGATGGACAGCGAACGCACGTCGGTGATGAAGCGCGCAAGGTGGTGCGCGATCTGTGCATCGCCCGGCCGGTACGGCGTGGCCGCCTCGCCGACTGTGCGCACCTGGCCTGCCTGGTCCACCTCGATCACGTAGGGCGTGACGATGGACTGCGCCGAGCGCCACACGAGGCCACCGGCCATCAGCAGCGCGAGCGTGAGGCTGCCGAAGGCCATCAGGCGCCAGTTCTTCGCCTGCACGCGGGCCGAGCCGATGCGCTCGTCCCACACCTGCGCGGCGGCCTGGTAGGGGGTAACGGGCGCCGGCGTGTCGGAGTAGCGCACCTGGGGTCGTTTGAATCGCATGAAGAGTTCTCCTTAGCTGTCGTCGCGCAGGCTCGGATTGGCGCCGCTGCCGCCGCTATCGCCCGATCGCAGCGTGTGGGCAGCGACGGTCGCGCCGTGCGCGAGGCGCTGTTGACGCTGGAGGCGCTGCGTCCAGGCGGGCGGCGCGCTGGGCGCGGCGGGCGCTTCGGTCGATGCCCCCGCAGTGGCCGCAGCCGCCGGTGGCGCGGCCGCATCGGCAACGAAGTTCGACACACGGTCGCGCATGGCCTTGGCGCCCGCTGCCACTCGATCACCAACCGCGCCGGCACCGCTGCGCGCGACGTTGGCCAGGCCCGCGCCGGCAGCGCGCAGGCCGCTGCCACCCGAGGCCGCAGCCCCAGCCTGGTAGGCCGAGCGCGCGCCGCCGGCAAGCGTGCTGGCCGAACGGCCGGCGGCCGCCGCACCGCCGATCACGCTGCGCGCCGCGCCGGGCGCCATGCGCGCACCGGCCGCGACCGCCGCACCGGCGCCAGCAACAGCGGCGCCGCCCGCGACCGCGAGCCCTGCTCCGCCGACCAGCGTTCCAGCCGCCGCGCCGGCACTGAGCTGCGGCGCGCCGGACACCAGCCCGGTGGCGATGCCCGGCCCGAAGATGCCTAAGCCAAACAGCGCGAGCGAGGCCAGCATGATGGTCAGCGCGTGGTCGATGCTGGGCTCGGTGCCCGGCGGCGCCGTGAACTCGCTGAACAGGCCCGTGCCGATGCCGACGATCACGGCCAACACCAGCACCTTGATGCCCGACGACACCACGTTGCCCAGCACCCGCTCCGCGAGGAAGCTGGTCTTGTTCCACAGCGCGAAGGGCACGAGCACGAAGCCGGCGAGCGTCGTCAACTTGAACTCGATCAGCGTCACGAATAGCTGCACTGCGAGTACGAAGAAGCTCACGATGATCACAAGCCAGGCCAGGCCCAGAACCACGATCAGGTCGAGGTTGGCGAAGATCTCGGGGAAGCCGGTCAGGTCCCCGATCTGCGTCATGATCGGCCGGCCCGCGTCGATGCCGACCTGCGCGAGGCGGCCCGGCTGCAGGAGCTGCGCCTGCGTCAGCGCCGAACCCGAGGCGGTCAACCCCAGGCCCGCGAACGAGCGGAAGACGATGCCCGCGAGCGCGTTGAAGTTGCCGATGATGTAGGCGAAGGCACCGACGTAGAGCACCTTCTTGATCAGCTTGGCGATCACGTCGTCGCTGCCACCGCCGCTTGCGCTGCTCATGGCCCAGAACAGGCCGGCGAGCGTCATGTCGATCAGCACCAGCGTCGCCGTCAGGAACGCGACCTCGCCGCCGAGCAGGCCAAAGCCCGAGTCGATGTAGCGCGAGAAGACATCGAGGAAGCGATCGATGACGCCAACGTCGTTCATCGCATCAATCCTTCGGTGCCGACGCGGCGGCCGGCGGCTTCACCGGATCGCCGGTATACGGCGACTGGCCCTGCCCGAGGAAGCGCCGCCGCGTGGCCTCGGACACGGCGTTGCACTGCGCATCGCCGACCTTGGCGTGGTCGGCCTTGCAGGCCTCGCGCAGCGCCCGCAGTCGCTCGGGGTTGGCAACCAGCGACTCGACGCTCTCGATGGGTGGTGGCTTCTTGTCGCAGGCGGCCAGCGCCAGCGCGCACAGGGTCAGGAGAAAGATTCGTCGCATGGCGGCCTCTCCTTCAGTTGCTGTAGAAGTTGACGGCGGCGGGCGTGTACGGCGTGCCGTCCCCCAGGAAGCGACGGCGCACCTCCCGGGCGCGCTCCTGCACGGCGACCTGGCGCGCCTGTTCGAGCGCGGCAGCGCGGTCCTGCGTGATCTGGAGCTGCTGCGCCTGGATGGACTGGCGCGACTGCAGGGCCAGCAACTGGTTGGTCGCCTGCATCGCCTGCAGCGCGCCCACGGCCGACTGGCTGCGGTTCACGAGCTCGGTCAGCGTGCGTTCGTCGGCTGTGAAGTTCTGCACCGCCTGCGACTGCACCTTGGTGGTGGTGCGCAGCGCTTCGAGCGAATTGTGCCAGCGCGAGCGCGCGTCGAGCGCCATCTGCGTGCCCGAAGTCGCTGCGGAGTACGACTCGGGATAGAGGCGCCGGAACTCGGTCTCCATCTGCGAGACGTTGAAGGCCAGCCCCTGCGCCTGCTGGATGAGCTGGTTAGTCGCAGAGAGCGTTGCGCGCAATTCGGCCAGTGCGCTGAAGTCCAGGCCCGTCAGGTTCTTCGCCTGGTTCATCAGCGATTGCGCCTGGTTCTGCAACTGCTTGATCTGATTGTTGATCTGCTCTAGCGTGTTGGCCGCCGTCATGATGTTCTGCGCGAGGTTGGTCGGGTCGATCACCACCCACTGCGCATATGCACCGGGTGCCAGCGTGATGAGGATGGCCGCGGCGGCGGCCAGCAAGGTCTTCTTCATGGCTCAATCTCCTGAAGTGAGGGGAACGAAGGGATGAGGTCGGTGGCCCAGTCCAGGCCGCTGTGGCGCAGCCAGTGGGCTGCGAAGTCCTGTGCGCCGTGCGCGGCTACCACGGCGTCGATGTCGCGCTGGTGTTCGGGCGTCGAGGCGCCGGCAAAGGCGAGCGCCACCGGCCCCAGGTCCAGGTCGAAGACCCGGTTGCCGAGACGCGACTGGTAGTAGTAGTCGCGCTTGGGCTGCGCCTGCGCGACGATCCCGATCTGCCGGCTGTTGAGCCCGAAGCCCTCGTAGATCGTGCGGATCTGCGGCTCGGTGGCCTGCGGGTTGGGCAGGAAGATGCGGCTCGCGCAACTCTCGATGATCGCGGGCGCAATGGCCGAATCCTTCACGTCGGCGAGCGACTGCGTGGCGAAGACGATTGACGCATTCTTCTTGCGCAGCGTCTTGAGCCACTGGCGGATGCGCGCGGCGAACACCGGGTCGTCCAAGAACAGCCAGGCCTCGTCGAGGATCAGCAACGTCGGCGCGCCGTCCAGCCGTTCCTCGAAGCGGGCGAACAGGTAGCGCAGCACGGCCAGCACCGCGGCCTTGCTGTGCATCAGCTCTTCCATCTCGAAGCCTTGCACGTCGGCGCCGCCCAGCCGGTCGTGGTCGGCGTCCAGCAGCTTGCCGTGCGCTCCGCCCAGCACGTAGGGCGCGAGCGCCTGGCGCAGCATGTTGGACTGCAGCAGCACCGACAGGCCCGTCAGCGTGCGCTGCTCTAGGGGCGCGCTGGCCAGGCTGCCGAGCGCGGACCAGACCGCTTCGCGCTCCTCCGGACCTACGGCCACGCCCTCGTGGATCAGCCGGCCCTCGACCCATTCGGCCGCCCAAGTGCAGTAGCCCTCACGGTCGATGCGCGCAAGCGGCTGGAAGGCGATGTCGCCGTCGACGCCGAGGTCATAGTGCTCTCCACCCAGGCCCAGGATGGTGGCGCGGATCGAACGGCCCATGTCGAAGGCGAAGATGCGCGAGCCAGCGTAGCGGCGGAACTGCAGTGCCATCGTCGCCAGCAGCACCGACTTGCCCATGCCGACGGGGCCGACCACCAACGTGTTGCCCACATCGCCGATGTGCGTAACCAGCCGGAACGGCGTCGCGCCATCGGTGCGGGTGACAATCAGCGGCGGGCCGTCCAGATGCGCGTTGCGCTCCTGCCCGGCCCAGACCGCCGACACCGGCATCAGGTGCGCGAGGTTCAGCGTCGAGACGATGGGCTGACGCACGTTGGCATAGGCATGGCCGGGCAGCGAGGACAGCCAGGCCTCGACGGCATTCAGCGTTTCGGGAATCGTCACGAAGCCGCGCCCCTGGATGACGCGCTCAGCGGCACGCAGCTTCTCGTCGGCCGCTGCCGCATTCGTGTCCATGACGGTCACGGTGGACGTGACGTAGCCGTAGGCCACCTCGTCGCTGCCCAGTTCCTGCAGCGCCGCATCGGCATCGGCTGCCTTGTTTGCGGCGTCCGAATCGACCAGCGGCGACTCCTGCTGGAAGATCGTCTCGCGCAGCAGCGCGACGATGTTCTTGCGCTTGGCGAACCACTGGCGTCGCAGCCGGCCCAGTTCGCGCTCGGCCTCGGCCTTGTCGAGGAACAGGAAGCGCGTGCTCCAGCGGTAGGCGAAGCCCAGGCGGTTCAGCTCGTCGAGCAGGCCCGGCCAGGTCGAGGTCGGGAAGCCACGCACCGTGAGCACGCGCATGTGCCGCGCACCCAGCATCGGCGCCAGGCCGCCCGTCAGCGCTTCATCGGCGAGCAGCGCATCGAGGTGCATCGGCACCTCGGGCACTGCGACCGCCTGCCAGCGCGTGGACACGCTGGCGTGCAAGTGCGCGAGCGTCTGTGCATCGTCCAGCCAACCGATCTCGGGCATCACGCCTTCGAGCAGGCCGTGGAAGCGCTCAGTCTCGGCGACGAAGCCCTGCATGCGCTCGCGCCAATCGACGCGGCGCTGGCCGCGCGTCTCGCCGGCGTTCTCGTAGAGCAGGCCCGCGGCGCGCGAGCGCGATTCCTCGGGCGGCAGGTAGAGCTGGGTCACGTGGTAGCGGCTCTCGAAGTGGCTGCCGGCTTCCTCGAACCCGGCGCGGCGCTCCTCATCCACCAGCCAAGACAGCGGCTCCGGGAAGGCCGATCGCGGATAGTCCGCAGCCTCACGCCGTTCGGCTTCGACGAACAGCGCCCAGCCCGAACCCAGCCGACGCAGCGCATTGTTCAGACGCGCGGTGGTGGCCACTAGCTCACCAGCGGTCGCGCTGTCCAGGTCGGGGCCGCGGAAGCGCGCGGTACGCTGGAACGAGCCGTCCTTGTTCAGCACCACGCCGGGCGCGACGAGACCGGCCCACGGCAACCAGTCGGCAAGCAGCGCGGGACGCTGCCGGTACTCTGCGAGGTTGATCATGCCGTTGCCCTCAGGTATCCAGCAGCACACGGTGCTTGATGTGCCGCGCGAACACCTGCATGAATTGCGGGTCCGCGCGCGCACCCCACACCGCGAGCGAATGGCCAACGATCCAGAGCACGACGCCCGGAATCCAGAGCTGCAGGCCCAGGCCCACCGCCGCTGCGAGCGTGCCGTTGGCGATCGCCACGGTGCGCGGCGCGCCGCCCATTAGGATGGGTTCGGTCAGGGATCGATGCAGAGGAACTTCGAAGCCCGGCACATCATGCGAGTTCATGTGCGGGTTCATGCCAGCACCGCCCCGCCGGTGAACGAGAAGAACGACAGGAAGAAGCTCGACGCGGCGAATGCGATCGACAGCCCGAAGACGATCTGCACCAGCTTGCGGAAGCCCCCGCTGGTGTCGCCGAAGGCGAGCGTCAGGCCCGTGGCGATGATGATGATCACCGCGACGATGCGCGCCACCGGCCCCTGGATGGATTCGAGGATGGACTGCAGAGGCGCCTCCCAGGGCATGTTGGAGCCGGCCGCGTGCGCGGGCACCGCGAACGCCAGCAGCAGCGCAGCCAGCAACAAAATTTGCAGTGCGGGACGCGGGCGCCCGGTGTGCAGAAACGGATTTACGGAAATGCGCGAAGTCGTCATGACGGCTCTCCTGGAAGTGACGGCAGTGAGGGAAACGATGGCAATGGCGCGGGCGCCAGCTCGTAGCTGAGCTGGTAGCCGTTTGCGTCGAGACCGAGGACACGCGCGATGGCCTCGACGCGGCGCGTGCGGCCGCGCCCGGCGATGAAGACGATGACGTTGATGGTCTCGGCGATCAGCGCGCGCGGCACGTTCATCGACACCTCCTGCACGAGCTGTTCGAGACGCGTGAGCGCGCCCACCGCCGAGCCCGCGTGCACAGTGGCGATGCCGCCCGGGTGGCCCGTTCCCCAGGCCTTGAGCAGGTCCAGTGCCTCAGGGCCGCGCACCTCGCCGACGACGATGCGGTCCGGTCGCAGGCGCAGCGTGGAGCGCACGAGCTCGGTCATGCTGACCACGCCAGGGCGCGTGCGCAGCGGTACGTGATCGTGCGCCGTGCATTGCAGCTCCACCGTGTCTTCAAGCACGATCACGCGGTCGCCGGTGGCGGCCACCTCGTCGAGCAACGCGTTGGCGAGCGTAGTCTTGCCGGTGCTGGTGCCGCCAGCGATCAGGATGTTCTGACGGTCGCGCACGGCCGCGCGCAGGAACGCGGCTTGGCCGTCCGTGAGGATGCCGTCCGCTACATAGTCTTCCAGGCGGATCAGCGCGACGGCGCGCTTGCGCAGCGCGAACACGGGTCCCGGCGTGACCGGCGGCAGCGCGCCTTCGAAGCGCTCGCCGGTCTCGGGCAGCTCGGCGGTCAGCAGCGGCTTGTCCGCGTGGACCTCGGCGCGCACGTGCGCGGCGATCAGGCGGATGATGCGTTCGCCGTCGGCCGGCGACAGCGTGACACCCATCGGTGCGCGGCCGCTACCCAGCCGATCCAGCCACAGCGAGCCATCGGGGTTCAGCAGCACTTCGACCACATCGGGATCGGCCAGCGCCTGCGCGATTTCCGGTCCCATCGCCGTGCGCAGCATGCGGATGCGACGGTCCAGCGCCAGCGAGGCCGGCGCGACGGGCTTGATCGGCTCGCGCGGCGCTCCAGTCATGAAGCCGCCTCCGGTTTGCTGCCGGCCGGAGTCGCCGGCCGACCGTCTCCAGGGGGTGTCCCCACAGGATCACCCCACCCGAAGAACTGGCTGTCTTCGGGCTGGATCTCCTCGTACACGTCCTTGACCAGGCTGCGCCCACGCAGCAGGTGGCGGCCAAGCTGTTCGATGAACTGCTCGAAGCGGGCGCGGCCCTGGGCGCGCGCGGCTTCCTGATGTGCTTCGGGAATGGACGTGGTGACGGTCAGGAAGTAGCGCACGTACAGCGCCACGGTCTCGATGAGGATGTTCTGGTCGCGTTCGAGCTTGTCGTACTGGCGCGAGAGGCGGTCCAGCCGCTTGCCGATGGCGGCCTCGCGCTGGTCGCCGCTATCGGGCGAGAGGAACGAGGACAGCGCGGCGGCGATGATCGAGGACTTGGAGAGACCCTTCATCGTGGCCAGCTCGTCAAGCCGGCGGGCGTGGTCACGCTCCAGAAAGACGTTCAGGCGAGCGCGGCTCATAGTGCGATCCCATCATCGGGGTCGAGTGCAGCCAGCCGCGCAGCACGCTGCAGGCGCGGGTCGAGCTGCGTCGGCAGGGGAAGCGGCGAGTCGTCGTCGTCGAGCAGGCCAATGTCGTCGGCACCGGGCTCGGGCTGAGGCGTGTAGGCCACCTCGTCCAGCTCGGGCTGATGCGGGCGGCCGCCGTCATCGACGGTGCCGGCCTGGCCTGCCAGCGCCATGTCCAGGATGGGCGCGGCCAGCGGCGCAAGCCCGCTCCAGTCGTCGGCCCGCGGCGCCGGGGCGTCTGCATAGTGGCCGGCAGCGGTGAGCAGCGGCGCGGGCTTCAAGCGCACCGTGAAGTTGCGGTCGAGGTAGTAGCGGATCTTGCGCGCCTTGATTGGTGCATGGCCCGCGACCATCACCACAGCCTCGTCGGGCGGAAGCTGCATCACTTCGCCGGGCGTGAGCAGCGGCCGCGCCGTCTCCTGGCGCGACACCATCAGATGGCCGAGCCACGGCGCGAGCCGGTGGCCGGCGTAGTTGCGCTGCGCGCGCAGCTCGGTGGCGGTGCCCAGCGCGTCCGAGATGCGCTTGGCCGTGCGCTCGTCATTGGTGGCGAAGGCGATGCGTACGTGGCAGTTGTCGAGAATGGAATTGTTCTGGCCGTAGGCCTTGTCGATCTGGTTGAGCGACTGGGCGATCAGGAAGGCGCGTAGGCCGTAGCCGGCCATGAAGGCCAGCGCGGACTCGAAGAAATCCAGGCGCCCGAGCGCCGGAAACTCGTCGAGCATTAGCAGCAACTTGTGCTTGCGCGCGATGCCGTCGGAACCGTCGAGCGATTCGGTGAGGCGCCGGCCGATCTGGTTGAGGATGAGGCGGATCAGCGGTTTGGTGCGGCTGATGTCCGAGGGCGGCACTACAAGGAACAGCGACACCGGATGCTGCGCAGAGGTCAGGTCCGCGATGCGCCAGTTGCAGCGCGAGGTGACTTCTGCCACGGTGGGATCGCGGTACAGGCCGAGGAAGCTCATGGCCGTGGACAGCACGCCCGAACGCTCGTTGTCGCTCTTGTTGAGGACTTCCCGCGCCGCGGATGCAACGACTCCATGCGGGCTGTCGCCCAGGTGCTTCGTCGTCATCATCCGATGAAGCGTGACCTCGAAGGGGCACACCGGGTCGGACAGGAAGTTGGCGACGCCGCGCAGCGTCTTGTCCTCGCCGGCATAGAGCACGTGCAGGATGGCGCCGACCAGCAGCGCATGCGAGGTCTTCTCCCAGTGGTTGCGCCGCTCCAGCGCACCTTCGGGATCGACGAGGATGTCGGCGATGTTCTGCACATCGCGCACTTCGTGCATGCCTTTGCGCACTTCAAGTAGCGGGTTGTATGCGGCCGACTTCGCATCGGTGGGGTTGAACAGCAGGCAGTGCGAGAAGCGCGACCGCCAGCCGGCGGTGAGCGCCCAGTTCTCTCCCTTGATGTCGTGGATCACGGCCGAACCCGGCCAGGACAACAGGGTCGGCACCACCAAACCCACGCCCTTGCCCGAGCGCGTCGGCGCAAATGCCATCACGTGCTCGGGACCTGCATGGCGCAGGTAGCTGTCGTCCTTGCGGCCGAGGAAGACGCCGGCGGGGCCGATCAAGCCGGCCTTGAGAATCTCTTCGCGGTCTGCCCAGCGGGCGGAGCCATAGGTAGTGACGCGCCGGGCCACGCGCGAGCGCCACACTGCCATGCCGATGGCCACGCCCGTGGCGAGCAGGCCACTAGCCGCAGCGATGGCTCCGCCGCGCAGGAAGATATCCGGCGCGTAGGCGTCGTACCAGTACCACCACTCGAACAGCTTCCAGGGCTCGTAGACCGGCAAGCCCGCGACGTCAGCCCAGGCCGGCCCCAGCCGCGGCTGATACCCCAGCACATGGGCCGTCCATTGGGTGGCACCCCATACGCCGCCCAGCGTCACACCGAGCACGGCCGCGATCTGGCCGAGCAGGATGCCCGTCTGGACGCTCGACGTCCCGCCTTCGCCATTTCCGGATCGAACTTCCATGTCCATTCCCTTCGGCGCTTGATTGCGCCGTGCGTATGTGCGCCCGATGGCGCGCATCGCACGAGTCTGGAATCGATGGGCCGCGCGGTACACCCGCGAGGGCGTAGCTCAGCGAAGGCTGGCGGGTACGTCGCGAGAAAACGCAGTCGGCTGGCTGGATTCCAGGAAGCCGAGGCCGGAATTGCCCCAGCCTTTCAGACCGTAAGCATCCCCGGCAAGAAGCCCGGCGTCCAAGACCGATTCGGCGCTGGCATGCGCAAGATCGCCGCGGACGGTAACTTTCATGACAAAGTGCGGATGTGGGCGAGGAACCGCTGCAGCGGCTCGGCGATTCCAAAGCGCTGGTGCTTGTGAAGCACGAACGTGGTGATGTGTTCTTCCTCTGCCAGCGGCACCGCGAGCACGTCGTCACGCTGCAGCGCCCATGTGTGACCGGCATCGGCCAGACCCACACCCGCTCCCGCTGCAATGCGGATCACATACCCTGAAAGCGTGCTGGCAGCCCCCGCAAAGGTCACCTGCTCCTTGTGCTTGTCTACGATCGTTCGCATCTGCCTGAAGAGGCCGGGCACGCGCTCCTCGTTGCAAGACAGAAGCGGAAACGCAAGCAGTTCTGGCAGGAATATCTTCGAACGCTCTGCAAGTTCGTGGTGGCGTGGCAGTAGCGCCATGACGTTGTAGCGCCATGCAGGTGTCTGGGCAATGGCTTCGTCCTCCGGTACACCGAAGGAGAAACCCAAATCGACTTCCTCGTTCCTGAGCGCGTTGGCCAATTCGCGAGCCCGCATTTCCGCGATCTCAAGCGGCACCTCGGGTGCAACCAAGCGCCAGCGGTTAATGCATTCGGACAATCTTGGCTGTGAGATGCCATCGGCCACACCGATGCACAGTGGCGCACGATATAGGGCATGAGTGTGTCGAACTGTCCTCTTGACGCGCTCCAACCGGACCAGGAGCTTGCGACATTCCGTCAGCATCTGCAGCCCAGCCGGCGTAAGCTGGAGCCTGCGCGGCAGGCGAACGAGCAATGGAACACCGAGTTCCTCCTCAAGATCCCGGATAGCCCGGGACAGAGGACTCTGGTCGATGTGGATGCGCTCGGCGGCGCGCCGAAAGCTCAGATCTTCGGCGACGGCAACGAAGTAGCGAAGGTGCCGAAATTCAATCATTCACGCCTTGCCATAGCATGCCCACCGCGTTGAACGCGTCGGTTTATTCATAGTCGCTCGGACGTGCGAACGAAAGGTCGAACTGACGCATTGCATTCATTCAACTCTAGGGATTTCCTCCTTCCTCCCGCGAGCGGGGCCGGCCGCGCCGTTTGCTTTATAGATCCAAGACCAAGCGAGTCGTCTTTGCGCGGGAGCAGCAGGGCGTGAACTGGTCGTTCGCGGCATGTTGCTCGGCCGTAAAGTACAGATCCCGGTGATCAGGAATTCCCACAAGCACGCGCGTTGCGCATGTGCCGCACACGCCCTGCTCACACGAGCTGGCTACTTCGATCCCCGCTTCTGTCAGCGCCTCGAGCGCCGTCTGCCCCTTCCGGACGGCGACAATTCGTCCAGAGCTTGCCAATTGAAGTTCGAAGCCCTCGTCGCTATCCGCACTCACGGGTTCTGCGGAAAAAAACTCATAGTGAAGGCAATGCTCTGGCCAGCCTCCGGCCCGCGCAGATGAGAGCACGGCATCCATGAAACCCTTAGGGCCGCAGACGTACAGGTGAGTACCAGACTGCGACTGGGCGAGTTGACGTTGCATGTCAAACTTCTGCTCCGCCACGCCGTCGTCAAAGTGAAAGTGAACCTTTTCGGAAAAGTGAGAGCCTGCGATGCGCTCCCTAAATGCGGTCCGGTCAATCGACCGCGTGCATAAATGCAATTCGAATGACGCTTCACGGATCGCAAGACTTTCTGCCATGCACAGGATCGGCGTGATGCCGATACCGCCAGCCAGGAGCAGATGCCGCTCGGCATCGTGCGCCAATCGAAAATTGTTCTTCGGCGCACCGATGGTCAGCGTATCCCCCACCTTGACGGTCTCGTGCATTGCTTTCGACCCGCCGCGCGATGAAGGCTCTTTCTGGACGGCAATCACATAGCGATGCGTCTCGGCCGGACTATTGCAGAGCGAATACTGACGCGTCAATGATTCGCTCACTTTGACATCAATATGCGAACCTGCCGCGAAGACAGGCAAGCTGCCACCGTCGCAGGCGACCAACTCGAAGCTTGCGATATCTTGCGCCTCCTCGCATTTGGCCGAAACCCTGACGTTAATGTATTGTGAAATTTCGTTCTTCATTCGAGATCTCCTGGTGCCCAGCTCATCGCACTGTCATCTAGACCGGGAGCCATGTAAGCCAAAAACAGGTGCTGTTGTCTGCTATCGATTTATCAAGCTCGCTGCGACATTTTTTAATAAGCAGTCCGCGCGAGCTAGCTCAATCAGGCCAAAGCGCAACGAGTACTGCCAGCCTCTAGCAGGCCAAAAAAAACAGAAGGGCAAAATTAATTTGAACGCGCGCTCAAATCAAGCTTGACGTTCCAGACAATTCATTACCTCTCCCGCCAAGAAAACGACGCCCCGTCAACGTGCCGAAAATCTCCAAATATTCTTTAATAACATCACCTCTCCATGCGACGTACTGATCTGGACGAATGAGAACATATTTTTTCTCGTAAAGGGCGGCGATCTTTGCATCGTCAACAATAACAACCGACAGCGGAATCTTCTCCTTTGCTGCAAAATCTCTTAATTCAACTGTTTCCGCAGAAGCTCCGACAAAAGATAAAAGCGTGTAACCGTGACCAAAATGGTCGTACAGGGAACTGCCATAGTCCTGCCCGTGGTGAAGCCAGGCGTGCGGAGCCAAGCTGCCGGGACGTGAAGACGGGATATATGTTGAAGAATCCTCCTTACTCAGTAGGACCGGATCTTCAAAAGATATGATCGGGGATTTTTCATAGCGACTTCCCAAGACAATCCCGAGTGATTTAAATTCACGCGTCTTGTGCTCGTATATCTTCTTTGCACAAGCTTCTCGTGCGGCCCGCCCTTTCTCCGAAAGATCTTCGAGATTTGGCGTCACCAAATCCACTGTCCGAACCGAATGATTTAGTACGGCCTCTTCGACGACTCGCTCATGCACTGCACGGCGTTCGATCTCATACGAGCTCAGTATGTCGCTTCCAGCCCAACCGCTTATAACTGCGGCAATCTTCCACCCAATATCAACAGCATCTGCAACACCCAAGTTCATACCGTACCCACCATAAGGCGGATGCAAATGACACGCATCTCCTGCGAGAAAAATTCGTCCCTGGTTGTATTTATTGGCAATTAATTCGTGCGCTTTCCAGTCTTCTATAGCGAGAATTTCAGGCTCAATGTCGCTACAGCCTGTAGCTTCTCGTATAAGTTCAACAGGTGGCAGTCTAGACATGAATGATTCGGGTCCGTTTATGTACCATACATCATCGTCATCCATCGGACCAAGCACCGCAGGAATTGACTCATTAACAAGCCAATACATGATCGCGGGACCCAGTTTCGTGCGCTTTCTCAGTCCTTTTTGACGAAAAATCAGCATCCGGTTGACGGATAGCCCGCCTTTTCCAGTCATGTTGGCACCGATTAGGCCTCGCACCGTGCTGCGCGCTCCGTCGGCTCCAATCACATACTGAGAGCTAACGGCATTCAATACTCCTTGATGTTCGATGGTCGAAATTACTTCCGACTCATGGCTGCTTAACTCCGTCAACCGAGCCCCAAACTCAATACGGACCCCCGGGATGTTTTGCGCGTGCTCCAGAAGCACCGCTTCCAATTTGTATTGCGGTATCCATTGAGCATGCGCAGAATAAAGATTGTCGCGAGCGGGCGAGCAGTTGGCAGCATTTGGAATACGCGCAATTTCGATTCCTGTCAAACGCGTTGCAAATGAAATATCGCTGGGATATTCAAGTCCCAGAGGAGATGCAGCACGAAGATGGTCCAAGATGCCCCACCGCCGCAAGTGCTCGCAGGTCCGGACGTTGGTTGTTTTCGCCCTAGGAGCTCGGCCAATTCGGTCAGCAGCTTCAACAAGCGTAGTCTTTACCCCTCTGCTCCCCAATTCGATTGCTGCAGCAAGGCCGACTGGCCCGCCACCAACTATTAGAACTTGTGTATTGTCAATCATATTTTATTAGGCTCAACTCGTAGTCAGTTCAGAAATACACCCATGGTCAAGTGCGCCGTGATAGGACTCTGGGCGTCTGTAACGTCATCCTAGTTGGACTCCTGACGCTGGGTAGATGGCAAAATATTGAAATTGATCACCAATAGTTATCGACAGGCGCAACGAGGAGGTATAACTTTTAGGAATCACATGCCGGATACTGGCATCTTTCGGTTAACGATTTGCTGAACTATGATGATGACTGTGATAATAAATAGGAGACACAATTGCACCGAATCATTGCGATCATTCTGTTGACGCTCAGCACAAATGTCTTTGCCGAATACCCAAATAAACCAATTAGGCTGATAGTTGCTTCATCCCCAGGCAGCGCTCCGGATCTAATAGCGCGTTTGCTGGGTGACAAGTTGGCCCAGCGATTAGGTCAGCCCGTTATCGTTGAGAATAAGCCGGGTGCTGGCGGCGTGATTGCAATGCGCCAACTCAAACAGGCGCCGGCTGACGGCTACACCTTGAGCATCGTGCAAGCTGCCGCAGCAGTCGTGACGCCACTCACCTACAAGCAGGCCAACTACGATATTGATAAAGACTTCGACATTGTTGGCACGATCGCAGATGGCCCGATGATGATCGTTGCCGGGCCATCGTTCCAAGGGAAGGGCTTCGCGGATTTCCTCAAGCAAGCCCGTGAAAATCCCGGAAAGCTCACAATCGGAAGCTCAACTCGCGGTTCAATTCCAAACTTAACGAACGAATTGATGGCGGCAAAAGCTGGGGTAGATTTTCAAGTAGTAACTTTCTCTGGGTCAGGCCAAGGAATTCAGTCGACAGTCGGGGGCGACGTGATGTTGTTCACGGACGGGATTGCTCCCCTCCTATCGTTGGTGAAAGCGGGGCGGCTTCGCGCACTCGCGATAGCGGCGGAAAAACCGGTAGCGGGGCTCGAAGATATCCCATTAGCCAAAGAATTTATCCCCAACTTCGCGATGTCCGGTTGGGCAATTTTGGTGGGTCCGAAGGGACTTCCTCCCCAGATCACAGCGCGACTAAACGCTGACATGAATCAGGTAATTTCGCTAAATGAATTTACGCAAAAACTGGCGGAGCTCGGCCTCTTTCCAAAGGTCGGCAGTTCGCAGAATGCGAAGGACTACGTCAAGGCGGCTAAAAGTGAGCTCGAGAAAGCCATTAAGCAGGCAGGAATTGCTCCTGAGTAACTAGAAGGTGAATTATGTTCTTGAAAAATCAATGGTACGTAGCAGCGTTTTCAACCGAAATCACGGCGACCCCACTCAGCAGAACTCTGCTCGGGGAGCAGGTCGTCATGTTTCGTATTAATTCCTCGAATGTAGTCGCGTTGGAGGATCGGTGCTGCCACCGGGGACTACCATTGTCCAAAGGGGTAGTGGTGGGAAGCACGATTCAATGCTCTTATCATGGCTTGAAATACGATTGCAGCGGTGCGTGTGTCCATATTCCGAATCAGGAAAAAATACCAAGCTCCGCACGTGTTAAATCCTTCTCCGTAGTGGAACAGGACGGATTAGTATGGGTCTGGCTGGGTGCAGCTGAAGGTGCACAAGGGCAAAACCCAGATCGGTATAAGTGGCACACCGAGGAAAAATGGGCCCATAAAGGCAAGAAGAACTATACACGCGCGCCGGCGAGCATGCTGATAGATAACCTGCTCGATCTATCACATGTTGGTTATGTTCATGGCGGAACGATTGGAGTTGATCCCAAATCCCACTCCGCCGCAGAAATGAATTATGAACCGACTGCATGGGGCATAGTCATGAGCCGGAAAATGCGTGATGCCCAGCCCCCATCGACTTATGTAGCTGCGGCGGGATTTCAGGGGAAAATTGATAGATGGTCTGACACCGAATTTCGGCCCGCCTACATCACAATTTCCGCAGGGGCCAAAGACGTTAACCAAGGCGCGTTCGAGGGGAACCAAGAAGGAGCATTTTGGTTAAAATCTCTGCACGCAATTACGCCTGAAACCGAGTCCACAACCCACTATTTCTGGACCATCTCCCACCGAGTCCGCGATGACATGCCTGGGCTTACTGAGTTTTTATTTCAAGAGATTGATAAAACGTTTGCAGAAGACAAGGAAGTTATTGAAGCGCAGTCGAACAATTTGCTCCGAACTCCTGATCGGCCGCTGATCGATGTTAGAGCCGATGGCCCGTCTCTCCTTGCACGACGCCTGATAAAGAAATGGAAGGAACAAGAGCGCGAGCAATCCACCTCTGAGGGGACGTCATTAAGCGCATTATAGGTTTATGACGGCACAGATCTTAATGGTCTTCGCCGCTGCTTGGAGTAGATAAAGCGTTGCTGGACGACCTGATTTGCGGGTGCTATGATCTGAGGTCAGTTTTTCTGTTTGAGAAGCCCGGAAATGCAATAATCCAAATAAGGGTCGAAATTGAAGCTTCAGCAGTTGCGTGACTTTATTACCGTCGCCTCAACTGGCAGTTTGCGGGCTGCCGCTCGACAACTGAACGTGACGCAGCCCGCGGTTACGAAAAGTATACAGCTACTGGAAAAGGAAATTGGGTGCTCTTTGTTCGACCGCGCTGCAAGAGGAGTGTCTCTTAATGGTGCTGGCCGATCCTTTCTGCCAAGGGCACAAGCCGCGCTGAACGAGTTGCTACGTGGCGTTCAAGAAATCAAAACCCTAAATGGCGAAAAAGGCAGTGTGAACATCGGAATTTCCGCCGCAATTTCGCTAACGTCACTGGGCGATGCGCTTAAAGACTTCAGAAAATCGTTTTCCGATGTAAACGTGCGATTGATTTCTGGAGCGTTTTCAGTGATGTTCACTGAACTTCGTGCTGGCGCGCTGGATTTTTCAATTGGACCGCGTCCGCCAGAAGCACTAGGCGGTGAATTTTCTGTTGAGCACCTGTTCACCAACTCGCGCGCGGTGGTCTGCAGACGGGGCCATCCGCTAGGAGATTCCACTTCTTTGTTGGATTTGATAAATGCGGAATGGCTTGTCTCCGGCGTTATGGGGCTCCCAGCGGTCGAACACGATCAAATTTTCCTAAATTTAGGAATTCCAGTTCCACACACTGTAATTCAGTGCGAGTATCCGACTGCCTTGCTGGCATTGCTGGCAGAGACCGACATGATTTCTTTCCTGCCTAAACAATATGCTGCAGATAGCAGTTTCTTGAGGCATGTGCTTATGGAAGTTCCGGTTCGCGAAGAATTGCCAAGAACCGATATTCTTTTGATAAAGAAAAGTGGAATTCCGCTTACGCCAATGGCTGAATATTTACTTACCGTGATAAAGCGGCATATCCATTACGATGCGTTATGAAGTCGGCTTGCGGAGGACGGGCTACTTAAGGGGCTTTAGAAAGTGCCAGTGTCAAGTCTCTCGCGCAAGACGCAGGATCTAAAACTATTCGGGACAGTAGGTTGGCTGTTTCGGGATCACTAGCCACATAAGACCGTCGTGAGAGAAAGTTGGATGTATCGTTCTGGATTGCCGTTGAATGGCGAGCCTTTCGCATCCTCATAGCCCGAAGCTCGGTGGCAACAAGCATAAAGAACGCGTAGCCCTTCGGTTGCGCGTTCGGCGGGTGCCGGCGGATAGCGTGCGACGCATCATCTCGGCTTCGATGGCGCGCTTCGGGTCGCCGTACCCTTCCTGAATCCAGATCCTCGGATCGGAACCGAGGCCGGATGCGGTCGCATGCATCGAGGCCAGGATCTCCTCTAAGTCGGATGAGAGCGCAGACATCCCAAGCCAGCGCAGGGCCGTCCAAGTGCGGCACGTAGAGATACGATACGCGAGGGCGGGATACCAAGCATCGGGCCTTCGATCAGCCATGAGGCGGCCTTCTGTACTAACAGTAGCGTCGCCCACGGGCGTTGAACTGTTGAACTGGCCTACGAGGGCGATCGCACGCGCAACGCCGGCCAGCTTCCGGCGCAGGTGAGAGTTGGACTGTTTTGAAGGATTGCAAAGAGCCGTAGGCGCGTGTGCGATGTCCTGCGTGCTGCAGAGCCAATGGCATCGATGTTCGCTCAGCCGCCCAGCTGGAGGGCTTACGCAACTGAGCGTTTTGATCTGTTGGCTGAGCAAATCAGGCAGCAATCGGCAGGCCAGTCAGTTTCTCAAGTTCTTCGCGGCTCAAACCGTCGACTAGGTCGACGAGCTTCAAGCCCTGCGGTGTGCATTCGAGCGTCGCGAGGTCCGAATAGACGCGCTTGACGCAGCCGATGCCGGTGAGTGGATAGGTGCACTGTTTCACGAGTTTGCTAGTGCCCTGCTTGGTCAGTAGGTCCATCATGACCCAGGTCTGCTTGGCGCCGATCGCGAGGTCCATCGCGCCGCCGACGGCGGGAATCGCGTCCTTCTCGCCCGTGTGCCAGTTGGCGAGGTCGCCCGTGGCCGAGACCTGGAACGCGCCCAGCACGCAGATGTCGAGATGGCCGCCGCGCATCATCGCGAAGCTGTCGGCGTGGTGGAAGTACGAACCGCCCGGCAGCAGCGTGACAGGCTGCTTGCCCGCGTTGATGAGGTCGTAGTCTTCATCGCCCGCAGCGGGCGCCGGGCCCATGCCGAGGATGCCGTTCTCGCTCTGCAGGATGGCCTCGCGGCCGGCCGGCAAATGGTTGGCCACGAGCGTCGGCTGGCCGATGCCGAGGTTCACCACGGCGCCGTCGAAGATGTCTTGCGCGACGCGTGCGGCGAGCTCGTTCTTGCTGCGGCGCCGGTAGGTTGCTGTGGTGGTCATGGTCATGCCGCTTTCTTGAAACCGCCAGCCTGCGTGGCGACCCGTTCGATCTGGACGACCTGGTGCACGAAGATGCCGGGCGTCACGATGGTTTCGGGGTCGAGCGTGCCAAGTTCGGCGACCTCGTGCACTGTGGCGATGGTCTTCTTGGCGGCCATGGCCATGACCGGGCCGAAATTACGCGCGGCCTTACGATAGACTAGGTTGCCCCAGCGATCGCCGCGCTCCGCCTTGATTAACGCGATATCGCCGTGAATGGGGTATTCGAGCACATACTGCTTGCCGTCGATCTCGCGGGTTTCGCGGGTGCTTGCGAGGCACGTGCCATAGCCCGTCGGACTGAAGAACGCGCCAATGCCAGCGCCGGCAGCACGGATGCGCTCGGCAAGGTTGCCCTGGGGCACGAGCTCTAACTCGACCCCGCCTCTGCGATACAGCTCATCAAAGACATAACTGTCAGCGGACCGCGGAAAGCTGCAGATGACGCGTCGCACCATCCCCGCTTCCAGCAGCGCAGCGACACCCGTGTGTCCGTTGCCGGCATTGTTGTTAACCACCGTCAGTTCACGCGGCCGCAGCGCAATCAATGCTGCGATCAATTCCTCGGGAACACCGGCGGTGCCGAATCCACCTATGAGGACAGTTGAGCCATCTGCTGCATGGCCGATGGCGGCGGCCGTTGACTCGGCGATCTTGTTTATCACTGCTGCTATCAATCCGAATGATTTGGAGGGAGAACGATTTGATACGCTCCGGTTCTACACATACCGCGCGCAGCTCGGAGCCGAGCGCATCCAAGCCTCTTTAATGAGGATGCGCGCGTTCCTATAAGTCTCGCTGGGAGCAGCTAGCATTAAGCTGGACGTGGCCCATTTGTTCTCTGGCCCTGGGCACTAGAAGGCGTGCCTCACACCAACCATGACGCCGGTTTGAGATCCTCCTATGACGTTGGGAAGACCCGGAAAAGCGCTGACTGGAAGCGCAAGTGATCCGCTGTTTTGGATGTGCCCAACGGTCCCGTAGAGGACCGAGCGTTTAGAGAGGAAATAGCTAGCACGGAGCACGGCAAGGCGTGCTCCATTGGCAGAGTTTTTGTAGTCAAGCTTGAATAGCTGCGACTCAAGCAGCCATGGTCCGATGGTGTAACCACCTCCGAGCCACCACATGTCACTCCTCGGCGACGTTGAGCTCCCCTCGTTGTCCCTTCGAAGGAGGCCGGCCGTGAGCTTGACGTCCCCAAACTTCACGTATCCGTTAAGAGTAGCTCTTGTGTCACTGAGTTTGCTGTTGGTCAATCCACCGAATGCCCCCGGTCCGCCGTAGATTCGGTCGGCACCCAACGCTACGCCCCAAGAAGTGGCGTCATACTTGATCATCCCCGACAGAGTCCGGCAAGCGCGTGAATCTGACGGCAGTTCGCCGGGGCAGTTTGTTCCACCTGGGCTGTTGGTATTGATGACGTCTCGCCCAAGGCTATAGAGGGCACCGATCGTAAAGGCGCCGAACTTGCCTCGATACGCAATGGAGTTGTCGGCACGGCTATTAGGGAGGTACGGATCCAGCGAACCGGAACTATACGCACCTGGCCCCATAGTGTCAGTTTCAGTCATCGACAGATTGAGGTACGTCAGCTGACGACCTAGAGTAATCGCGCCCCAATCCCCTGAGAGTCCCAAAGTAGAGGTTCGACCGAAACCACGCCCCCCGTTGCCGATCGTCCCCGTGTCAGCATTTATTCCCATCTCCAAGGTGAAGTTCGCTTTGGTGCCGCCGCCGAGATCTTCGGTTCCGCGAAAGCCAAGTCGGGAAGGAAGTGTCCCGAACTGCATGCGAGTCCCGCTGATCGCGGGGCGACCCTCGCCGCTTACGTGCTCCACTCCAAGATCGATAAGGCCGTAGGTTTGCACGCTGCTCTGCGCATGCGCGCTCACGATTGAATTGCCCACGGCGATGATCATCAAGACGCTCGCAAGAGCGCTTCTTCTTTGCCTCATGATTTCTCCATTTTTTTGACTATCACGCTTCGCCACGGAGCTCGGAAACGACCTCCACGCACCGAAACGCGGTTCAGTTGAGAGCAGCCGTCAGGCACTCGTCTTCCTCTACCCATGCGCGGTGCGTACGGTATCCACGGACCTTCGCGGCCATAAGATGCCGATATCTCTCTTGTGATTGCTTGCGGTTATCTCCGGGGTCAACCCGAATAGAAGAACCGAGACTGCGCTGGGCATGCGTTTCGTGGCACTTGCCACGATGGAGCAGGGGCAGCCACCCTATTGGTCTGCGTCTGCGCGGATGGCTCGAGCGGCTGGGAGGGCAGAACGTCACATTCCGCGTTGGCCCAGGATGCGCACGAGGTCGTGTGCGAGGCTTTCATCGGTCGGGCCGCCGGCGAGGCGCTGGGCGACGATCTCCACGAGCGTGGCTCTCTGGTAGTCGACTACATCGATGGCCCCACGCGCCATTTAAAGTTGCCGACCGGTATCGACCTTAGAGACCTGCCCATAGACGCCGTCGTGCAGGCGGGACAGACCGGCCAAAAAAAGCATGTGGGATCGCCAGTGCGCAAGACACGGCGGAAGCTCACGGGCCGCACAACAACTACTGATCCGCGCTCGCAGCGCAACCGGGCGAATCGAAGGGCACCATCGCTGCATGGCAAAGATCCCTTCTGCGGCGAGCAAGCCGATTCAGTAGGCGCTGGCGGGTTGGGCAACTGCTGTTTAAGCCGCCCTGCAAGACATTGATCGAGTTGCAAAGGGTGGTCAGTCAAACCCTGCAGTTACGGGCGAATTGATCGCCGCGGTTGAAGCTGCTCGTCAGCGATGCGACGAGGCAAATCCTTGTGATGCGCCCCTGGACGTGCCGCCTCGAGTGGATACGCGCTCAGCAAGTCACCGAAAGGAGTTGGATCCATTCCCCTCATCAGGACAATCTCGGCCTCTGTGAGGCTCACACAAGATGAGTTGGCCGGACGCGTACCCCAAGGAGGCTTAGAGGCCGCTTCGAGCAACTGTCGGCCGGCCGCACGATCTTCTTCTCGAAGAACGTTGACCATCCGAATCAGTAGCGGCGATGAACGCCTAATCTTCTCAAACTGGACGCTCGGCCGGACTCGCGCGTGCGGCGGGTTGTTGGGATCGAATTCAAGGGCTCAGTTTGCGCGCGCGTCTAGCGGCCGGACCCCCACTTGCGCGCTGGACGCTAGTCCGGCTTCTGTCGACCTCCTCCATGGCTCGCGTGCTGCCGCGAATCACCAGTTGCGCAGCCGAGATCGAGCTGTACGGCGCGTAGACCGGATTCTTGGTCTTCAACTGGTGCAGGAACCACAAACCGCACGCAGTTGCCAGTTCCGAGACTGGCAGCGCCAGGGTGGTAAGGCCCGGCCCCCACCACCGAAAACTCAGTTCATCGCTGAATCCGACGATGGACAGGTCGCGTGGAACGGCGATGGCACTTTCGTGCGCCTCCTCTAGCACACCGTAGGTAATCTGTACCGAACCAAGAACGATCGCAGTCGGCGGCGCCGGCAACGCAAGAAGACGTCGCAGCGCACTGCGGCCGACCTCCGACGAAGAAGGCGGTCCAACCTCCTCGCACGCCAGTCTCGCCGCCTTGGTGCCCCGCAGCGCGTCGCGAAATCCCTGAAGCCGCGCCGCCCCTGTGGACAGATTCGGCGAACCGCCGATGTATCCAATGCGCTCATGACCTAGTCCAAGCAGGTGCTGGGTGGCCAGATGAATGGCGCGACTATCGTCGATTGCGAAGCTCTGTTCGCCCAGGGAAGCATTTTTGCGCAGTAGTTGGATGCTGCGCATGGACGCCAGCAGTCGGACCGACTCCGCCATGGGCTTGGCGCTGGGCACGACGATCACGCCCGAGGCGCTGGCGCTGGAAAGCTCGCGAAGATGCCGGCACTCGACCACTCGGTCGTCATCGGTCTCGCACAGCATAAGCTGATAGCCGCCCGCCTCTAGACACTTAGACAGCGCATGTGCAGCTGTGGAATAAAAGCCATTGCGGATGTCCGGGATCAGCAGCCCCACAAGTTGGCTCGACGCGCCACGCATCATTTGCGCTGCTCGATTGGCGACGTAGCCCAGTTCGGACGCGACATCGGCCACGCGCTTTCGGGTCGCCAGACTGATTCGGGGGTCGTTGCTCAGGGCGCGGCCCACTGTAGAGACAGAAATCTGCATCTTTGCCGCGACGTCTTTTGCTGTTGCCATAGATCCTCAGAGTTTTGCACACGATAGCATCCCACACCCCGTTCAAAGGGGTGGTCAGCTTCTTCACGCCATCGAGTGCTAACGATTGCGCAAATCTCATTCTTGTGCGATGCTCCGAGCGTTACTGAAACTTGGAATACCTCATGAGCGACTTCGATCAGGAACTTCAGCGCTTGATTGCCATGCAGCAGTGCGAGCAAACGATCCTGCACTTCACGGCATATTTCGACGCAGGCGAATACCTCGAGATGGAGCGCTACTTCTCAACCGATGGCGTATGGAAGTATCACGGGGGCGACATCTGCGGCGTGGAGCAACTTCGTGAGCGCATGGCTGCGCGCAAGCCCGATCGCCTGATGCGGCATGTGATTTCGAACATGCGCGTCACCTTGCACAGTCCTGAGCATGCGACTTCCGATTCCTATGTGACTCTCTACATGCACGTGCACGGCGACGCCCCGCCTCCCGTCCACGCGCCGCTCTCTGGCCCTATTGTTGTGGGTCGCTATCGTGACGAATTGCGTCGTATCGCGGGAGCCTGGAAGATCCAGGTGCGCCACCCTGTGCACGACTTCAAGTGCAGCCCCTGAAGGGCACGGCCTTGGAATCACGGCCAGACGTACTCAGGCTCGATCGCCTTGCTGGTGCCGTCGCACTTTCGTTGCGAGGCAAATCGCCGGAACCATCAGCCAAGGGCCCTGTAGGCGAGTCTCGTCGCACAATGGAAGAGGCGGGGATTCGGCGAGGCGATCAACGCATGCGAGCCAATCGAAGATCGCGCGAGGCGCAACGTGCTGCAGCAACTGTCACGAGCGCGATGCACGGCGAGTCGCATCTGTCGACACCTGGCGTTCTCGCCTACGTCGCCCTGTCGCGTCGCGTTCACCCCACTGGGGATCTCGAAGCGCCTAATCTCCTGAAAGACGCAACTTCGCCATGATGATCGTTGGCCTGTGCGGCAGCCTCCGTAGCAAGTCTTACAACATGTCCGCGTTGCGCGCGTGCGAAAAGCTCATGCCAGCCGGCATGACATTGGAGATCGTTGGGCTGGATGACATCCCAATGTACAACCAGGATCTGTTCGACGCTGGTCTGCCGCCCTCTGTCCGCGTGCTTCGCGACAGGATCAAGTCGGCGGATGGAGTACTCATCGTCACCCCTGAATACAACTTCTCCGTCCCTGCGGTCCTTAAGAACGCCATTGACTGGTGTTCGCGCGCTCCCGACCAGTCATTTCAGGACAAGCCTGTAGCAATCTTCTCGGCCGCGACGGGGCCACTAGGAGGTGCGCGCGTCCAGTACGACCTGCGTCGGATCCTGCTTCCGCTTTGGGGATTCGTGCTCCCTCGCCCCGAGGTGTTCATCGGATGCGCCGCCGAAAAGTTCGATGACGCCGGCAACCTGATCGACGCGACCACCGCCAAGTTCATCGCGCAGCTGCTAGCCAGCTTCGAGCTGTGGATCCGGCGCAATCAGTCCTCATAAACAATTTTTCACGGTGCCGCGACGGATCTTTCGCGCACTATGCTATCGTTAGCACATTCAATGTTAGACCCCGGATAAGGAAGACAAAGGCATGAAACTCGCAACAGTGAAGGCTGGACAACAATCACGATTTGGCGCCATCGTGGACGGCGGCTTCGTCGATCTGCAGGCCAGGTTTAAAGGCAAATGCGCTGACCTGCGCGACCTGTTGGCACAAGGTCTAACCGACGAAGCCGCACACCTATGTCAGGCCGCGCCGGTGGACTTTTCACTCGCGGAGATTGAGTTTCTGCCCGTCAATCCCCGTCTTGATGCACGAGTGTTCGCTCTCGGCTGGTCGTACCGATCGCATCAGCTCGAAACGGGCAAAGACGAACCCGAGTTCCCCGTTCTCTTCAGCAAGCACCCCCAAGCGATCGTCGGCCACGGGCAGCCACTTATCTACCCGGCGCCGAGCGAAAAGTACGACTACGAAGGCGAGATCGCCATCGTCATCGGCAAGGCCGGCCGCAACATTCCCAAAGACCGATGGAAGGACTATGTCGCCGGCTACAGCATCTTCATGGATGGCTCGGCGCGCGATTTTCAGAAGCACAGCATCACCGCTGGCAAGAATTTCGATTCAAGCAGCGCATTCGGTCCCTGGCTCGTCACAGCCGACGAGATAGGCGATCCCGCCAAGTTGCACTTGACCACTCGCGTGAACGGCCAGGTCCGCCAGCAAAGCGGCTTCGACTGCATGGCATGGGAGCTCGGCTTCTTGCTGAACTACATCTCCACCGTATGTCAGTTGGAACCTGGCGATGTCATTTCCACCGGCACGCCTTCGGGGGTCGGTGCACGCCATGATCCGCCACTGTTCATGCAAGTGGGGGACACAGTGGAGGTCGAAGTTACCGGCATCGGCACGCTACGCAACGTGATCGTGGCAGCTGCCAAGCAGGTCTGAACCACGCTTGACGAGAGCCTCACATATGACCAATCACGAACACAGACCCTCGATTTCGCCAGACCCGGTGAGCCCTTCAAGGTTAGCCCACATTGTCTTTCGCACGCGTCAGTTGAAAGTCCTAGTTGACTGGTACTGCACCGTGCTCGGCGCGCACGTCGTTTTCGCTAGCGAACGAATCGCCTTCCTCACCTACGACGAGGAGCACCACCGCATCGCGCTGATCGGCTCCGACGAACTCGCGGACCGACCACCCTCCCCCGCCGTCGGCTTCTTTCACGTCGCCTTCACCTACGAGGGTCTGCCGCAGCTTCTACAGAACTATGTGCGCCTGAAGGCGGCCGGCATCCTGCCGCACCGCACCATCGTGCATGGCCCCACCGTCTCGATGTACTACAGCGATCCGGACGGCAACGAGGTCGAACTACAGATTGACGTGTTCCCGACGGCCGACGAATCGACGGCCTGGATGCAGGGCGAAGCCTTCACCAACAATCCCATCGGGATTCTGTTCGACGCGGAAGAGATGCTAAGCCGCTACGAAGCTGGCGAACCGATCTCGAGCCTCACCCGGCGCGCCGACGCCTAGGAGCACGGCGGCAGAAGGATTCCAGAGTGGCTGCCCAAGGTTCAGCCTCTCAGAGTCGCGCAGGCGCGATTCTCTTAGAAGTGCCAGCGGGTCAAGGGCCCCGGAAGGCACAACTTTCCGCGACGGGGCGCTTCTGCTGTGCGCGCTCCTAGGTCCCTCACACAACGACTCCGGAGACAAGCATGTTTTCTCTCTCGCGGCCGCGCCGCAGCGTTCTGGCGTCCCTTGGGCTCGCTGCGAGCCTGCCCGGCTTGGCCTTGGCGCAGCCCGCTACCGCCTTCCCCGACAAGCCGATCAAGTTTTTGGTTGGCTTCAGCGCCGGCGGCGGGGCGGACGCCGTAGCACGCTTGATTGCGACGAAGATGGCGACAGTACTGGGTCAACCGATCGTGGTCGACAACCGCTCAGGGGCCGGGGGCGCGATTGCCGCCGAAGCAGTGGCCAAATCCACTCCGGACGGCTCCACATGGCTGCTCGTGCCTAGCGGCCACGCGACGCAAGCCGTTTTGCGCAAATCCCTGCCCTTCCACCCAGTCCGCGATTTCACCTGGGTGTCCACGATTACCACCTATCCGATGCTGATTGGCGTCCGGCCGGATTCGCCGTACAAGACCTTTGCGGACGTGCTCAAAGCGGCCAAGCAAGGCGCGGGGACGGTCAGCTACTCCTCCGCCGGGGTCGGTACGGGTCACCATCTCCTGGGTGAGTGGCTCAATGCGGAAGGCAACGTCGCCATGACGCATGTTCCCTTTAAAGGCGGCGCGCCCGCTCTCAACGAAATCGTGGCCGGCCGGGTGGATCTGTACATCGAGACGATGACGCTGGCGCTGTCGAAAGTGCAATCCGGCCAGATCCGCGCACTGGCGGTGAGTTCGGCGCAGCCCTTCCCCTTACTGCCTTCGGTGCCCACCCTCTCTGCCACCTTGCCGGCCGTGCAATATGAATCCTGGCTGGGTATCTCGGTGGCGCCGAACACGCCTTCAGTGATCGTGAACCGTATCAACGCCGAACTGCGCAAGGTGCTCGCGCAGTCTGAGGTCCAGCAGAAGCTTGCCGAACTTGGCGGCCAAGCCGCGGGGAGCACCCCCGAGCAGTTCCGTGAGCAGGTTGAGCGCGACATCACCAAGTTCGGCGCGATTGTTGAGACGCGCAAGATAGAGCGCGAGTAGGAGTAGCCGCTGTGAAGAAAGTACTCTTGACCGATTTCGCGTGGCCTGACACCCACATCGAGGCCCAAATCATCGGCGCAGCCGGCTTCGAGTTGGTCTGCGGCCCAGCCTCGCCCGTAGCCGCCGAGGAGATCGCGAGGCTGGCACGCGGCCACCAGCCCGCGGCTATCCTCACCTGCTGGGCCCAGGTCAACGCGCAAGCGATCGCGGCGGCCCAGGACCTTCGCATCGTGGCACGCCTGGGGGTAGGCCTGGACAACATCGATGTTGCTGAAGCCTCACGACGCGGCATCCTCGTGACGAACGTTCCAGACTACTGCGTCGAGGAGGTCTCCGATCACGCCCTGGCACTCGTTCTCGCCTGGTCGCGCGGCATCGCACGACACGGACTGGAGGTGCGGCAGGGGCACTGGGAGCCCGGCTCTGCACGGCTGAAGCGCCTGTCCGAGCTCACTGTCGGCATCGTGGGCTTCGGCCGCATCGGACGCCGCACGGCGGAGAAGCTGCGCCCGTGGGGCTGCCCGCTGCTGGTCAACGACCCCGGCAAGGTCAAGGACCCTCATGTCCGCCAAGTCGATCTCAACGAACTGCTGAGCAGCAGCGATGTGGTCATCATCCACGCTCCACTCACGCCAGAGACCCGCGCGCTGTTCAATGCCGCTCGGTTCGCGCTGATGCGCCCCGGCGCGCTCGTGGTGAACGTGAGCCGTGGTCCGATCGTCGATACCGGCGCCCTCGTCCATGCGCTCGCATCGGGGCATCTGGGCGGTGCCGCGTTGGACGTCCTGGACACCGAGCCGGTGGTTCCCCAGGCGCTTGCCGAATTGCCGACCGCTCTGCTCACACCCCACATTGCGTTTTCCTCCGACGCATCGCTCGTCGAGCTGCGCCGTCGCGCCTGCGAAGAAGTCGTTCGTGTCTTGAACGGGCAGCCGCCGCACCATCCCATGAACCAGCCACAGAACTCAGCAAAGCCATGAACACCAGTATCCGCACGATTCGCGCGAGGCAAATCCTCGATTCACGGGGCCGCCCTACCGTGGAAGTGGACGTCGAACTCGAAGACGGTTCGCTCGGACGCGCCTCCGTTCCCTCGGGCGCGTCCACAGGCGCCTCGGAAGCTCACGAGCTGCGCGACGGCGATCCTGCTGCGTACGCCGGTCTTGGCGTGAAGAAGGCGGTCGCGAACGTCAACGGCGAACTCGCCCGTGCGCTCATCGGCTTCGATGCCATGGACCAGGCGGAAGCGGACCGACGCCTGCGAGAAATCGACGGCACACCCAATCTCTCGCGGATCGGTGCGAATGCGATCCTTGGCGTCTCGCTTGCTCTATGCCGCGCAAGCGCGGCCTCTTCACGACAGGCCTTGCATGAGCGCATCGCCGTTCTTGCAGGCTGTCGCCGCCCGGTCATGCCCATGCCCATGGTTAATATCCTGAGTGGTGGCCTACACGCAGGTCGAGGCATGGACGTGCAGGACTTCCTTGCTGTGCCGGTGGCCGCCAAGTCCATCGAGGAAGCGATTGCGCAGGTCGCCAAGGTCCGATCCGCTGCGGGCGAGCTGATGGCCGAGCGGGGCTTGCCTACACTGCTAGCCGATGAGGGGGGCCTAAGCCCTGGCTTTCGCACGGGGCGCGATGCCCTGCTACTGATGGTGGAGGCTTTTAGTAGAGCGGGGTTTCGCCCCGGCGTCGACATGAGCATCGCGATCGATGTGGCTGCCAGTTCGCTGAAGGCACACGGGGGGCGCTACGCGCTGAGCCGCGAGGGCCGGGTGGCCACAGCGCACGAGATGGTTTCGATGCTCGGGGAATGGGTCGCAGAGTTTCCCGTGTGTTCGATAGAAGACGGATTGGACGAAGAGGCCTGGGGCGATTGGGAGCTGCTCACCTCTAAGCTCGGCTCCCGTGTCCAGCTTGTAGGCGACGATCTTTTCACCACGAATTTTGAGCGCCTGCAAAGAGGCGTCGAATCGAAGGTGGCCAATGGCATTCTCGTGAAGGTGAACCAGAATGGCACCCTCACCGGCACGCTGCAGGTGATCGCGCGCGCGAGAGAGGCGGGCTACGCTGCTGTGATTTCCGCGCGGTCCGGAGAGACCGAGGATTCGTTCATTGCGGACCTGTCAGTGGGCACGGGTGCGGGCCACATCAAGATCGGCTCCGTACGCTGCTCGGACCGCCTCGCCAAGTACAACCAACTGCTGCGCATTGAAGAGTCTACGCATGCGCCCTTTGCAGAGATGTCTGCCTATCAAGCATGGAACGGAGATCGCGAGTGATGGAGCCAGACGAAGGGGTGCGGCAGTTCTTCTTGCGGGCCGGCCTCGGCCAACCGGGCGAACCTGTGCAATGGACGCCTTTGGCTGGGGGCGTGTCGTCCGACATCTGGCGCGTGAAGACGCCGGCGCGTGAAATCTGCATCAAGAGAGCGTTGCCCAAACTCAAAGTTGCGGCCAACTGGGAGGCCCCGGTCTCGCGCAATGCGTTCGAGTGGGACTGGCTGCAATTTGCGGCGAAACATGTGCCACAGGCAGTGCCCGAACCCCTCGCCCATGATCCAGTGGAAGGCCTTTTCGCCATGGCATTCCTTCCCGCCGAGGACTATCCGCTGTGGAAGGCGCAATTGCTCGCAGGACGAGTGCAGGCGACCACTGCCGCTTCGGTCGGAAGCATCCTCGCCAAGCTGCACAGCGCCAGTGCAGCCGATCCGTCCACGCGGTCGCGTTTCGACACGACGGACAACTTTTACGCGCTGCGCCTGGAGCCCTATCTCATGGAGACCGGCAGGAAGCACCCGGAGCTTGCGCCTCATCTGTCTGCGCTGGTTGAAACAACGGCGGCGACGCGCCATGCGCTCGTGCACGGGGACGTCAGCCCCAAGAACATCCTGGTCGGCCCGGACTCTCCGGTGCTGTTGGATGCCGAGTGCGCTTGGTTCGGAGATCCGGCATTCGACCTGGCTTTCTGCCTAAATCACCTCTTGCTCAAGTGCCTTGTGAGGCCGGCGCAACGGGGCCCGCTGCTGAACGCGTTCCATGCGCTGCGCGCGAGCTACCTCGCCAGCGTGGACTGGGAGCTTGCCACGAATGTCGAAGCACGCGCGGCGGCCCTTCTGCCGGCTCTCTTGTTGGCCCGAGTCGATGGCAAATCGCCGGTGGAGTATCTAACAAGCGAACGCGCCAAGGACCTAGTCCGAGCTTGCGCGGTCCCGTTGGTACGCCAGCCCGCCGCGGCACTGGAGACAGTACGGGCTGCCTGGCAAGCGATTCTTGAATCGCAGCCACTGTAACTATCCCATCCTCAACCTAAGTTTTGCCCTCGCAGGTTAGTGTGCCGATTATCGGTGGCGGGCGAATGGACGTCGCGTTCCGAATGTTGATGTCCTTTCGGATTGACTCGGCTTTTTCGGGCAAGTGCGGTCTGTGCGACGGCTAGGCGCTTCGACTTCCCAGTTTCTGGAGTCGAGTAGCCTCGCCTGCTAGTGAGACAGCCCGTGGCGGTGGACGTGATGCCTGCGGATTGCCCTGCAGTCGTTCGGTGTGCACGCCTGGGCGACGACAGAGGCGTTGCCCTGTCCGTTGCTGTGCCGCGAGTTCGCGACTTTTCAAATGTTCGGGCCCCGCTGCCGACCCAGGTCCCAGGTTACGCCGCTGCCACGCACTATCGCAGTCATGCGCTGTCCCATGCGCTGCTCGATGACTGGTTTCCACGGTACGAGGCTAAAACCTATGCCGTCATCGAGCATTGCAAAACGCCCGCTAGGGAGTTGCACGCTGCGTCGGTAGATGCCTGAGACGCGTTCGCCATCGGCCACCGGCCGGTAGTACAGCCCCGTCTTGCCGGCAATCCCTCGGGCAGCCGCATCGAGATCTCGTTGTCGAAGCGTCGCGAGCAAGTTACGCGCGAGGACCAGGCGCGCACCGCGCCGCTCGGCAAGTCCCTGTTCGATGAGGAAGTCGGAACGCTGGCGCAGTGCCGCGCGGAGTTCGCCGCCAAAGCCCTTGTTCGCGATGTCGGCCGCTGCGCCGATCAACTGCCGGTCCAGCCAAGTCGCGCCAATCACGCGCGTCTGGCGTTCGATCGGGAGGTGCGAATGCAGCGTCACGCTACCGCCGACCAGGCGCTGCGCGTCGTGCTGTCGCGCCCGCTCGGGCAGGTCGGCCGGCACGCGCCAAGCGCCCCCGGGGACGCGCTCGACCAGGCCGGTGCGGCGCAGCGCTTCCAGGCGGCGCACGTGCGCGGCCACGGTCTCCTGAGGATCGCCGCCGCGCGCGGGCTGCGCGCGCAGCGCCGCAAGGTGATGTTCGGTGCGATACAGGCCGTCCTCGGCGAGCCCGACGATGGTTTTGTCCACGGCGCGTGCCTCAGCCGCGCTGCGCGCTTCGACCACGGCACCGGCTGGGAACTGTTCAAGCTCGGTGCCGGCCGGTAGCGCGATGTAGTGCGCGCGGCCGTCGATGCCGTCGAGCACAAGGTAGCTGCGCTCCTGCAACTCGTCCGCCAGGCCCTTGCCGGCTACTCGGCCCACCACCGGCGATGCGCCCTCGCCTGGCGTGAAGACCACCATCTCGCGCCGCTGCGACCCGAGCGCGCGCTGCATGGTCCGCACGATGTCGCCCCGCTCGCCCATAGCGCGTAGCGTGGGCTCGATGTCTGGCCGCAGCCGCCAGCGGTCAACCCCGTCCGGCTCCGCCAAGCCCATCGCCGTGAGCCGCTGCAGCCGGCCGATCAGCAGCGTGCGTGGCTGGCGGGCGGCGTCGCTCGCCGACAACTCCACCCCGTGGTCGCGGGCTTGCTGCTCCAGGATGCGGTCCAGGCTGGTCCAACGCTCCTGCTCCACCTCGCGCAGCAGGCCCTCGCGGATCTCGCGCTCCGTGCGTGGCCCGAGCCATTCGGTCGCCAGCTCGGACGCACGCTGGCGCATGCCGTGGGCGATGTAGTCGCGCGCGATGATCAGGTCCTGGCCGGTCTGGTCGCGGCCGCGCAGCACGATGTGCGTGTGCGGGTTGTCCGTGTTCCAGTGATCGACGGCCACCCAGTCAAGCGAGCTGCCCAAGTCGCTCTCCATGCGGGTCATCAGGTGGCGCGTGTAGCCGCGCAGGTCCTCGAGCTGCTTCGCGTCCTCGGGCGAGACGATGAAGCGGAACTGGTGCCGGTCGCCGCGCCCGCGCTCCTCGAAGTCGGCCAGGTCCGCGTGGTCGATGGTACGGCCGTAGGCGTGGCCCTTGCTGCCGTCGCGGTCCACCCGCTCGCGCTCGATGTAACGCAGGTGCGTCTCCACCGAGCGTGCGCCAGCCTGCTTGAGCACCACGTAGCGGGCCTTTATGACGACGCGGCGCGCGCCGGGCCCGAGTCGCCGGCCGGAAGTCTGCGCTGCGACGTGGCCGCGCCCGAGCTTGGCGGCGCTGCGCGCGCCGGATCGCATGGGCTGCGGCTTCGCGCCGGCCTTGCTCGCCTCGCGAAGCACGCGGTTGACGAAACGCTGGCCGCCGCCCGGTTGGCGCGCCTTCGGCGGGCCCGGCCGGACGCGGAAGCGGTCGTCGTCCCGCGATGTCATCGCGCCCGCTCCGGCGCAGCAAGGCGCATTGCGGCGCAGGCGACACGCGAAAACGCCAGCGCTGGCGCGCAATTCCCGCCGCTTGCGGCACGCGGCCGGCCGAAGGCCGTGCCGCGCCAACCCCCGTGCAGACAAGGCCCACGGCAGCCGCGCGTGCCGTGCCCTTCTATCTTGCCCTCCGTCTTTGCCGATCGCTGGCGCGACCGGCCCCGACGGTCGGTCCGCGATCGCCTGCACGGACGAAGCGCGTCAGCTGCAGGCTGCGCGGCAAGGCGCGTGCAACCCGCCTGCACGCAAATCGGCAACGCTGATGCACTGAGGGCGGCAGTCATCGCGTGCCCCAGGTCCACATCGGCTGCGCGCGGCCGAGCACGGCCGCCACGTCGATGGGACCGAAATACCGGCTGTCGAAGGACGCCGGATTCGTCGCGCTGAGCAGAAACAGCTCGCCAGCGCGCAGCGCGCGGCAGTGCGACCACAGCGGGAGGCCACGGCCCAGGCCATCGGCCTCGCGCGCGCGAGCCACTTGCACGTCGTCAACGTAGATGGTGCGCTGCGCGACGCACACGCGCTGCGGCGCCGTCGCGCCGATGCGCTTGAGCAGCGGAATGCGCTCGGGCAGATAGCCACGCTGCGCAGCGAGCGCGGCGGGCTCGGGCGGTAGGCGGGCCAGCACGATGTCGCCGACGTGCAGCGCATCGGCCACCGTCTCCGCCGATTCAATGCGATACCAGCCGCGCGGCACGCTGTCGCTGGGGTTGTAGACCCAGCGCGCGGCGGGCGCGTGCAGCGCCGGCGCGGCGAGCGCAGCGATGCCGAGGGCCGCGCACAGCGCGAGCATAAGGCGAGGCGCGCGCAGGCTCACCGCAAATCCTCCCCGCGCAGCCAGGCCGTATGCCGCTCGGTGCCGTAGGCCGGCAGCGGTTGGCGTGCCGCGAGGCGGTTGCCAAGCGTGCGCCAATACGCGGGCGCAGCCTGCGTTGGGTCGATGGCGAGCGCTTCGATGGCGTCGATCTGTTGCAGCACCGCCTGCACCCTCGCTTCGCCTTCGGCGCACAGCAGCAGCTGCGCGCCGGGACGAACGCCAGCGATGCGCTGCATGCGCTCGCCCGGTGTACAGGCCTGCAGCACGATGAGCTGCCAGCGCGTCGTGCCGTAGTCGTTGGATTCCCAGCGCACACGGCAGAAGACCGCGCCGGGTGCGAAGCTCGCACAGCGCCGCCAGCGGTCCAGGCGCAGCTCACGTAGCGGCCGACCGAAGCGCAGGTACAGGTTGATCCGGTGCTCGACGTAGGCGAGCGAGACGCGCGTGAGCGGCGGATCGCCCGGGGAGGCGGCCGATGCCACCGACAGGTGCGGCGGCAAGTCCATCGGCGTGTCCACAGACGCGTCCGATGGCACGCTCGCCGGCGAGGCAACGGCCGGTCGAATGGTCGATGGCGATGCGTTCATGGCCGTTCCTCTGGGAACTCGCGCTCCAGCAGCGCGCGCAGCATGTCGGCCACCGTGATGCCGCGCGTGAACGCCGCGACCTTGATGCGCCCGCGCAGCGCCGGCGTCACGTCCAGCGTGAGTCGCGCGGTGTAGACCTCGCCACGCGCGAGCGCGTCGAGATCGTTGGCTTCACCGACACGCACCCAGGCTTCAGCCTGTGGGTTGGCTGGCGGCCGTTCGCCAATAGGTACGCGCTGCACGCGCTTGCCGTTCTTCATGGCTGGCCGCTCCGCAGCACCTCGGCGACCAGCGCGGCGACCTCGCGCGCGGCCGGGGAGTCGTCGTCGACCTCGCGCACGAGCCGGCCGGCTGCCACGCTGTCGGCGAAGGCGATGCGCTGGCGCACCTCGGCCGACAGCGCGGGCAGCGGCTGGTCGGCGAGAGCGCCACGCGCTTCGCGGCCAATCACGGTGGTGCTAACGCGCCGGTTGATGACGAAGGCCGCGCGAAGCGCCGGCCGGAACACCTGCGCTTCGCGGATCAGCGAGACCATCTCCGCGCTGGCCCACACGTCGTATGGACTGGGCTGCACCGGGATCAGCACAAGGTCGGCGGCGAGCAGTGCGGAGCGCGCAAGTGCCGCGATGCGAGGCGGTCCGTCGATGACGACGTGATCGGCGCGGCGCGCGAGTTCTGGCGCTTCCTGGTGCAGCGTCTCGCGCGCCAGGCCGACGGCGCCGAACAGGCGCGGCAGGCCGCTCTGGCTGCGCCGCTGCGTCCAGTCCAGTGCCGAGCCCTGGGGGTCGGCATCGAGCAGCAGGACGTTCGTGCCAAGCAGGGCCAGTTCGCCGGCCAGATGCGTGGCGAGCGTCGTCTTGCCGACCCCGCCCTTCTGGTTGAGCAGCGCGATGATCACGGCGCGCTCCTCGCAAGCATATTGGCGGACCTGTCTTGCGCCTTCTTCCTCGTGGGCCTTGCGGCGTCCTTCGCGCGGTGCGTGCCGGCTGCGTGCCGTGCGTCGCCGTGGCTTTTCCACAGCGCGAGGCCCTCTCCTATCGTTAGGTTTTTATTGAATACGTTAGATACGTTAGGAGGCGCGCAAGTCCGCGCAACGCAAGGTTTTTTCGACCATCGGCACGCCTGATAGCACGAGCGCGCTGCGCCTGATAGCACGAGTGCGCGCACGCCTGATAGCACGAGCCCGTTCACCGGCTGTCCACAGGCCATGCGCCGTCGCCGAAGCTGCCGCCGGGGCGCAGCGGTGCCGTGGACGGCACGGGACGGAAGGCCAGCACTTCCGGGCCGCGGCGCGAGCGCAGGATGGCGAGTGCGTAGCCCGGTAGCGGCTGGCGCACGACGATGCGCCGCAGGTCGCAGGCGAAGTCCGCGAAGCGGGCCAGACTGCCGGACTTGCGGTGCAGATGCATGAAGTCGAAGCGCCAGCCCTCCGGCTGCCAGCCTGCATGCTTGCGCACCAGCCGGTACAGCCACCGCTCGATGCCGCCCGACAGACGAAAGTAGTTCGCGTCGATGGTGAGCACCAGGCTGTCGTCCATCACGCCCGCGTAGAACCAGTCGGGCAGGATCAGCTCGATGCCCAGCGGCCTGCCCTGCCCGTCCGCTCGCTCTTTCCACTCGTTGATCCACGAGAAGCGGTGCAGCCGCCGCGCGTTGGGCTGGCGGATCGAGGTCGCCACGCTGGTGGACTGCAAGCGGTCGAGCGCAGCCTTCAGGCGCTGGTAGTCGCGCAGCGACGTGCCGCGGCCCACGAAGCGCAGGATCTCGTGCGGCGTCGCGGCCATCAGTCGCGAGCTGCGCAGGCCTGCATCGCGGGCCTCGACGATCTGGCTGGCGGCCCAGATCAGGATGTCGGCATCCCAGATCGTCGCGATGCCGTGCTCGGCCGTGCCCTCCACACGTACCGTCACCGGCCCCGCGCGGAAGTCGATCGGCACCGTGCGCCGGCTCTTGGCGAGCGAGAAGAACGGGTAGGCCATCAGGTCCTGCACGTCGCGCGCGGGCATCTCGCCCGGCATGGCATGGAACAGTTCGAGCTGCTCGCGCTGCTGATCGCGCGGGGCGGCCATTGACTGCGGTGTCCATGACGATCAACGCCCGCTGTCGCGGCGCGCGCCGCGCAGCTCGACGTACTCGGGGTCGCAGGTCGCCTCGAAGCTGCGGGCGTCGGCCCAGGCTTCCAGATCGGACAGCGCGTACATCACGCGCCGGCCGAACTTGCGAAAGCGCGGCCCGCCACCGATCACGCGCTGCTTCTCCAGCGTGCGCGGCGACAGTCGCAGGAAGGCGGCCGCCTCGTCGTTGGTGAGGTAGCGCGACAGCGCCGAGGTCGGCGCCGTGGTTGCGTTGGTCGACGCCGGCTGGGGCGTCAATGAAGGTGCGGCCTGGGGCCGCAGCGCAGCGGGTCTCATGGGATGGGCCTCCGTCGGTGCGTGTCACCGACGGGCGAAGCGCCGCCGGATAGAGGCAGTCTCAGGAAAGCCCGGCGTTCCGAGGACGGACGTTCGAGCGTCAGCCTGAACGTCCGTCCCCGGCCGCTTCGATCTGGAGCAGACGCCGGTAGCCGCCGTCCACAAGCGCCAAGCCGCGGCGCGCGAGTCTGCGTACCTGGGCACGCATCTCGCCCAGGTCGTGCCAGCGTTCGGCTACCACCGCCGCGCCGAACATCGCCTGGGCGATTTCGCGCTGTGTGGCGCCCGCGGCCAAGCCGTCGAGCGCCTGCAGGCTGCGCATGTGCAGCAGCGCGATGCGGTCCGGTCGGTCGTGGGCGTGGGCGGCGGCATGGATGGGCCGCTGCGCGGCGTCGCGGCCGTAGTAGGCGTCGAAGCGCTCCATCGTGGCGGCCGCGGCGCGCCAGCGCTCGCGCAACCGCGCGCCGGCGGCCAAGCCATGGGCGTAGGCCATGCCGTGCTCAAGCGAAGGCGAGAACGCGACGCGCAGCGTGCCCTCGGGGCGATAGGCGGTCAGCTGCAAGCGCTGTCCGTCATGCACGAGCTGCCTGCGACCCGGGATGCCCCACAGCGCGAAGACCGGCGCATCGGGCGCCGCGGCCGCGTCAGGGTGGAGTTGCGGCAGGCCGTCAGGATCGGGCAGCCATGCCGGCTGCGCGTAGCGCGCATCGCGTGCGGGGTCTTCCAGCATGCGCAGGCCCCAGGGGGCCGCGTGCGCGGCTTCGTTGGCGCTGCCGCACGCATGCCGGCCGTAGTCGGCCCGGTACTGCGGATTGCGCCGCAGATATTCCCAGGCCAGCGCCGGCCCGTCCAGCGTCAGGGCGTAGAGGTACGCGGCCGCCGGATGCCAGTCGTTCGCACGTGCGCCCATATCGAGACCTCCTTGCTCGCAGGTGGCGCGACGGGCGGCAGTTCGGTCAGAGCGGTAGCGTGCTTGTCTCGGTGTTGGATGTCGGGATCGGAATGGCAGGCGATGCCGCTTGCGGCCGCCCTTGCGCCGCTGCATCCATGATAAAGGAGCGCGCCTACAGCCCGCGACACGTCCGACCGATGCCCGTTTCAGTCGTTGATCGAGCCGTCGGCCTCGGCGCGGCGCAGGTATTCGGACAGCGAGCGCTTTGGCACGAAGTGCGTATCGCGCAGCACCGGGAGGTCGCGTGGGCCGCGAATGCTTTGCAGGTCGGACAGCCGCACGTGGTCCAGGCGCGGCGCGCCCATGCCAAGGTCGCACAGGCCGAACGCCGTGTCTTCGTCGTGTGGATCGAGTTGCACGAGCAACCAAATGGCGTGCGCATCGGGCGTGAACAACTTGACCACCGGCCAGGGATCGGTTTGCGCACCGCTCGCCGCTGCGTTGCCGTTGTCGAGCAGTTGCCTGCGCTGCTCCTCGGTGATGAGCGCGGTCACCAACACCCTCTGCGAGCGGCACGACCGCCCTGAAACGATACGACGATCAACCGCTGCTTGGGTGCAGCGGGCGTAGAACGGTGTCTTGTGCAGGCCATCATGTGCTGGACTCAGGGTCAGCATAAAGCGCGCCAACGGGATTGCAAGCGAGCTAACCCGCAAAAATGAGCCCTATAGATTGTAGCCCTATAGATGTCCATGCGGTGTCATCTTGGACTTGTCCTAAGTCCATTGATGACTCTGAAGAACTCATTTCCCACTGCGCTCCGTTCCCTCCGAAAATCCCGTGGCCTGAGCCAGGAAGCATTCTCGGAGGTATCGAGCCGCACGTACATGAGTTCGCTCGAACGGGGCATCAAGAACCCGACGCTCAGCAAAGTGGACGAGCTGTGCGCGGTGATGCAGGTCCATCCGCTGACACTGCTGGCCTTGGCCTACGGGCTCGACGCCAAGGGCGCGGACAAGCTGCTCGCGCGGGTGCAGCGCGAGCTTGCCGCCCTTCAGGACGGCCAGGCCTGATCCGGGCCAAGGTGGGCGCCGCCGACAGCGACGCCCGCAGCGCCTGTTACGTCACGATGCGCCCGGCCAGGCGCGCCTCGCGCGCGTAGACGCTCAGGCGCTTCTCGGCACGGAAGTACAGGTCGCGCTCGACCGGCAACCCGAGAGGGCCGCGCACGGCCGCCAGCTCGGCTAGGCTCAGCTAGCCCAACTCGGGACATCCCAGGCCCAGGTCGCACAGCCCGAACGCATGGTCCGGCTCGTTGGGTCGATCTCGGTCAGCAGCCAGCTCGCGCCGGCGTCCGGCGTGAACAGCTTAACCACCGGGGCGGGGTCGAAGCCCGCCTCTTCGAGGGATTGCCGGCCGTTGGCCCGCAGCACGGTGCGTTGATCGTCGGTGATGAGTGCGATCATGGTCTTCTCCTTGGAAGGAATGCGCGAGCGGGATTGCCCGGGACCGCGGAGAAGCACGGCGCAGCGCAGCCGTCAGGGTTCGGCAGACGGCCGCTGGCCGCCGGCGTGGCGCAGCAAGCGCAAACCTTGACGGGGAGAACGGCGTGATACGGTAGGCGGAACTGCATGCCTGCCCTGTCTTCAGCAATTGCTCGTTGTTTCTGTCGCATCAGAGGCGCGCGTGGGTCTGCGCTTCGATGCGTAAGGGCCAATTGCTGGCCTCGGCGCAGTGCAGTCTCTGGAAGGAAGGCCGCAATCGTCTTCATGGTCGCCAGACCGGCCGAGCGCCTCCGGGGGATCCGGTGCGTTCGGCAGGCATGGCGGTTTCCGATAATGTTGGAAATTGCTGCTGCCACAACGCCTCGGCTTGCTCTTTCGTGAAGATGTCAGGCTTGGCGCGCGTTCAACCAATAAGAAGAGATATTGCATGCATGTCGAGAGCGTGACACTGACGAACTTCCGCTGCTTCGGGGGCGCGCCGACGAAAGTAGCGCTCGACGCCGAACTCACGACCATCGTCGGACCGAACGGAGCGGGCAAGACCGCGCTGCTGCAGGCACTCATGCGCCTGTTCGGCGTGACGCGTGCTCAGCGCACCATCGTACTTGCCGACTTTCATGTTCCGCCTCCCGGCGGAGCAAAGGGAACGGAGGCGCCCGGGGACACCCGGACGCTATCGCTCGACGTGGTAGTCCGCCTGCCTGAGCTGGCGGACGGCTCCGCCACCGCGGCGACGGTCGCCCCTGTGTTCCGACGCATCCACATCAGCGCTCCCGGCGCGGTGCCGGCTTGCCGCCTGCGCTTGGAAGCGCGCTGGGACGATGACGGCACGGCCGAGGGAACCGTCACCCAGGAACTGTTCTGGGTGAACAGCCTGGAAGACGATTTCGAGGAGAGTCAGAAGAGCGGTGTCGCGGCGGCCGAGCGCGGCCTCATCCAGCTGTACTACACGCCGGCCAACCGCGACGCGCAGTCGCAGATCAAGGCGACCACAGGCGCCCTCGCCGCCCGCCTGCTGAAAGCCATCGAGTGGTCGCAAGACACCGAGGATGCCGTCGACACGGCGAGCAAGACACTGACCGATGCCTTCGGCGGGGAAGACGCCATCAAGGCCATTGGCAAAGCCCTGAGTAAGCGCTGGAGCTACTTGCACGACGGAGACATCGACACGCAGCCGGGGCTGAGTCTCATGAGCCGCCGTTTTGAAGAAGTCGTAGCTCGCATCGGGGTCGTGTTCAAGCAGGGTCCCGCCGGCGAAGACAGGGGGCTGGAGGCACTGAGCGACGGCCAGCAATCCCTTTTCTACTTCGCACTTGCCGCCGCCGTGTTCGATCTGGAGCGAGACGTCATCGCGGGGGATGTCGAGGGGTTTCGGGATGACGCCCTGAGCATTCCCGCACTCACGCTGTTCGCTATCGAAGAGCCGGAGAACCACCTCTCGCCGTACTACCTCGCGCGCATCATTCAGCAGATCAGCAGCATGGTGAAAGGCGGCGCGGGGCAGGCCCTGATTTCGAGCCACTCCCCTTCGGTGCTCAGCCGCGTGCCGCCGGAGAGAGTGCGCTACTGCCGCCGCGACGCCGAGAGCGCTACTTCCTCGGTCCTGGCGATCCCCATGCCGAAAGACGGCACCGAAGCCGTCAAGTTCGTGCGCAGCGCGATGCTGGCGTATCCCGAGCTGTACTTCGCCCGCTTTGTGCTGCTGGTCGAAGGCGACTCGGAACGGATCGTCCTGCCCAAGCTCGCCGAGGCACAAGGGCTCCTGCTCGACCCCTCGTTCGTCGCCATTGCACCACTGGGCGGCCGGCACGTTCAGCACTTCTGGCGCCTGCTCACGGGACTGGGCATTCCCTTCGCTACGCTGCTGGACCTGGACCTGGGCCGCGAGGGCGGCGGATACGGCCGAGTCAAGACTTCGATCCAGCAACTGCTGGCCAATGGCGCGAACAAGCGGCCGTTGCTGGAACTCAAGGACGGCCTGCTCAGCGACAAGAGCCTGGAGGGCATGCACGACTGGGAAACCAAGATTCCGGCCCTGCGCCTGTGGCTCGATGACCTGGAAAAGTACAACGTGTTCTTTTCGTGGCCGCTCGACCTGGACCTTGCGATGCTGCAGGCGTTCCCGGACGCCTACAAAGCCACCATCGAAGGCAGCGGCCCGCGAATGAAGAACGAGGATGCAGCAGTCGTCGTTCTGGGTGCGGGCGGCAAAGGCCTCGAGGTCTACACGGACGATGCCGAGCCTTTCGCCAAGCACATGGCCGCCTACCGCTACCATTTCCTCACCAACAGCAAGCCCGCGACCCACCTGCGCGCACTGACCCACGTGTCGTCCGCCACGCTGAAGAAGGACATGCCCGAGTGCTTGCTGAAGGTGCTGCAGCACATCAAGGATCATCTTCCGGCGCAGACCCTATGAGCCTGCCGCCGCGCCGCGTTGACGCGCAAGCCTGGACGCCGGTGGGTGTGAGCCAGCTGGAGGGCAATGCGCTGAAGGTCGTGCGCTCCACCGGCCATCGGTCGGTGCTGGCCGGGCCCGGCGCGGGCAAGACCGAGCTGCTCGCACAGCGTGCTGCCTACTTGCTGCAGACCGGCGCCTGCCCATCCCCGCAGCGCATCCTGGCGATCGCCTTCAAGCGCGATGCGGCGCGCAACCTGGGGCTACGCGTCGGCCAGCGCTGCCAGCGCGAGCATGCCAGTCGGCTCGATTCGGTGACCTTCGACGCCTTCGCCAAGAACCTGCTCGATCGTTTCGGGCAGGCGCTGCCACCGCGCTGGCGGCCAACGCCCGACTACGAGATCCTGTTCCCGAAGGTCGATTTGTTCAGGGAGTTCCTGCGCTCCGCCAGCGAGTCTCGCGACCGCGTGGGCACGGCGGCGCAGGTTCATGCCATCGTGCCCGGCACCTTCGAGCGCAGGTACGTCGTGGCCGCTCGCCTGCCGGAAGCGGGCTGGTCGTCGCCCTCCCCGGCACAGTGGGCTGCCGATGCCTTCTGGCAGCACATGCTCCATGACGGCAGGCGCAGCACCCTCACCTTCCCGATGATTGGACGCCTCGCCGAACTGCTGCTGCGCGTGAACGATTCGGCGCGCCGCGCGCACGCGCTGACCTATTCCCACGTCTTCATGGACGAGTTTCAGGACACGACGCAGGTGCAGTACGACCTGATCCACACGCTATTCCTGGGCACCGACACCGTTGTCACCGCCGTGGGTGACAACAAGCAGCAGATCATGAGATGGGCAATGGCGATGGAGGCGCCGTTCGACGTCTTCGAGGGTGACTTCGGCGCAAAGCGCATTTCGCTTCTGAGCAACTACCGGTCTTCGCCGGACCTCGTGCGCATCCAGCACGTGCTCGCCCAAGCCTTGGACGCAGGCGCGCCGCCACCCGTGTCGAAGACGGTAGGAACGGTGTCAGGCGATTGCTGCGCGGTATGGGACTTTGTGTCGGCCCGCGCTGAGGCCCGGCACCTGGCGAAGTATGTGGCTGCCGAAATGAAGGCGCACGGCTTGCAGCCGCGCGACTTCGTGCTGCTGGTGCGGCAGAAAGCCGACAGCTACGCGCGGGAGTTGGCGCCACATTTCGAGGCAGCCGGCCTGCGACTGCGCAATGAGGACGCGAGCGTCGGAGCACTCAAGCTGCAGGAGTTGTTGACGGAAGAACTGTCGGTCGACTGCATCCTGTTGTTGCGCGTGGCGCTGACGCGCAACGCCGGCGCAGCCTGGGCCGAGGCGCTTCGCACGCTGGAGGGCATGATGCCGCCGGGCTTCGACCCCTCGGACGCCAACCATCGGCGCCTGTCGAAGTCGCTCGACGACTTCGCTTCGCGACTGGCGCAACGCTACGCGGATCCGCCGACATCGCAGAAACAGGCCGCGGCGCTCGTCAGCGAACTGGCCGATTTCCTCGGACGGGATCGGCTCAAATCGGCGCATCCGGCCTACGCGCAGGGCGACTGGCTCGCCAAGGTCGAAGACAGCGTGGCCCAGCACCTGTTCTCTAGCGCAGCCTCGGCTACCGATTGGGCAGCCACGCTCGACGTCTACGACGGCCGCGATGCCGTTGCCCTGATGACCATCCACAAGAGCAAAGGCCTGGAGTACCACACTGTCGTCTTCGTCGGCCTGGACGATGCGGCCTGGTGGAGCTACGCGAGGGAGACCACGGAATCGACGGCTGGATTCTTTGTGGCCTTCACGCGCGCCAAGCAGCGAGTCGTCTTCACCTACTGCCCGGCGCGAGGGAATCGAAACGACATCCAGCCGCTGTATGCGCTGCTGGCACAAGCCGGGGTTCCAACCATCAGGCAGGCTTGATACCCCACTGCGCAGACCGAACTGTTGGGCCGGCGCGTTTCGCAACGCGCCGCAAGCGAGGCGGCATTGTTGATCCGCGCAAGAAACCAAATCCTCGAAACCGCATCCGTCGGAAAGCACGAAGGCGGATAGGCGATTTCACGTGCATGGGGGAAAGCACAAAAGCACAAACGAACGCAAGCGGCTTTCCGTGCAGCACCAAAGCCACGAAGCCGCTTTTACGGAAAGCCGCCGATGCGGCGACGATGCAGCGACGACGCTGAAGGCACCGCGACTGGCACACGTGCCGGCGCCCCGCCGGTGGGCGGGGCGCCGAGGGCAACGATCAGTCGCCCTTGCTGCGCGACCAGATCAGGTTGTGCGTGCCGTCCTCGGCCTCGACCAGGCGGGCGTAGATGGTGGCCGGGAACGACGGGTCATCGAGCGTCACCGACAGGTAGGGCCGTTCCGCCCTGCTGATCTTCTTCCACGCCGCGCCGATCTCGAAGTTACCGGCGACGATGCGGTAGTCGGGAGCGTGCTCGCTCTCCTTGTCGTTGGGGACCAGCTTGACCTTGACGTTGAGCGTCAGGGTACGGACGGAGCCGGTGAAGCCGTTGTTCTGTGCGGTGAAGGTGCCGATGTTGGCCATGATGAATCTCCTTGCGGTGGTTGACTGGTCGCGCCCATCGCGGCCTTGTCAGTGATCCGAAGGGCGAGGCACGGGCGGGCTGCACCGCTGAGCGAAGCGAAGGGGCCGCAACAGCGTGGAGGACCGGGAGTGCCCGAAGAAATTTGTCCCGCGAGGAAGCCGCCGAACGCAGTGACAAAGGCGGGGAAATTTGTTCGGGCCGGACGGTTGCTGCCATGAAGCCCGAGGCGCAGCCGGTGCATCGCCAGGATTCACGACAAGCCAAGGCCGCCCTGGGCGCAACTGCCACCGCAAGGTGCCATGGCCGACGCGCCGCCCCCACGAACACCGCCGGCACCGTCCGCATCCTGTTGCCGTCCATGGCGGTCCCCAACGTGAGCGAGACGCTCCCGAGCATCGGCGCCGGATTCGGCGCGGCGTGAAAGGGCATGGCGGACCGGCCCGGGTGAGAACCGCGCCCGGGCATCATCGGACGCTGCTCGTGTCGGGACCGGGAATGACCCAATCGGATCTGGACGGTCGGCCCACGGCGTGGCGATGCATTCCGACGCACCTACCGGCCCGCAGGCGTCATGGCCTCAGTTCACGCAGGGCGCTGACCTTGGCCGTGATGCGCGACTCGATGTTCTGGCGCGACGTCGCCACGAGGGTGACGACAGCTTCGCAGACGACTTCATGGGGATCGTGCGCATGCACGCGGAAGGTGACGCTGCGGTCGCTCATACGCTCGACCCACCCGCGCAGCCGCAACGGCGAGCCAGGAGGGATCGGTCCCAGGTGGTCGATGCGGATGGAACGCCCGACCACCGCTTCCGCGTCGGTATCCGTCAGCCGCTGCACCTCGCGGATGCAGACGGACTCGATGACCGCGACCAGGTAGCCCGTGGCCAGGCATTCGATCAGCTGCTCCGCGTAGTCCTTCCCATGCGGCAGCCGCGAGAAGAGCGACCGCGCCGTCTGGTCGGCCGGGACGATGTAGGATTCCTCGAAGAAGACCCCGCTGACTGCTTGATGGTTCATGGCATGTAGTGGCGAGAGGAGCAAATGCCTCCGATCCACTGATGCTCCCGTGCAGCGGCCCGGCCGCAAACCCGCTGTAGCGTGCCCTGGCGCGCTGCAGCGGGTTTGCGGCCGGGCCTGGATGTGAAAACGCGCGCGGCAGACCTGCCGCGCGCGTCGCGCCTGTGTAAAAAAGCCCCGACCCGCAGGCCGGGGCATTCCGCACTCAAACGGCTTCGTGCATTTCCTGCGTCTCGTCGGCGCGCTCGTCGTCAGCCCCTGCCTCCATCTCCTGGGCGTCGCCCTGCGGTGCGGCTTCCTGTGTCGCGGCCTCCGGCGCGCGGAACATCGCGGGCAGCCAGCCGCTGCCTGCCGCCAGCCGCTCGGCTTCGGCGGCGATCTGCGCCTTCTTGAGCTTGGCGAGGCGGTGCACTTCGCCCGGCGCGAACGCCTGCACCGCTTCCAGCGCCTTGGCCTTGGACACGTGCTCGAAGTAGCCCGCAGCAGTCGGCGTCCACCACTGGCCCATGTCCAGGTTCACGACCTGCGCCAGCAGCGCGGCGGGCCGATCACCTTCGCGCGACGTGATGGCGCTGACCGTGAAGCCCACGCACACCGCCAGCAGCGACAGCAGCTCGGACTGCGGCAGCGCCAGCAGCTCGGCGAACAGCGCTTCGGAGTCCTTGGGCAAGCGCTGGCCCCAAGCCTCCCGCACTTTGCACATGCCAACAGCTGCCGCCGACTCGACCACATCCGGCGCGTGCTGCTCCAAACGGTCCTGTGGGTCGGCGCTGATGTTCAGCGGCGAGCCGTGGTAGCCGTCGAGCACGATGCGCTGCGCGAGCCGATGCACCACGGCCACCAGCGCGATGTGCGGATGGCGCGCCACCTCGGCTTGCAATGCGGCGGTGCGGTGAGCCGACAGGCGGCGCGCCAGCTTCTCGGAGATCGCCAGCGCGGACGGCTCGTCCTCGAGCCGCTCCTGCGCGCCAGCTTCATGCACGTCTTCCCCGGCGTGCGCGCCGCGCTGCTGCGCGCGCAGCGCCTTGGCCTCGTCCTCGCGTAGCAGGCCGCGATGCACCACCACCGCTCCCTTCGAATCGAGCGACACCACGGCCCCCGCCCTCGGCACCGCGCCCACGGGATAGACCAGCAGCTTGCGCTCGATGGCGTCGAGGTCGTTGCCGATCGCGTCCATCGCATCCTGCAGCGCCTGCGCCTCGTCGTCGCCGATGGCCTCGTTCTCGTCGTCCAGCCGCTCCTGCAGCTTGGCCTGCTCGGCTTCCAGCTTGGCGATGCGCTTGGCCTCCGCCTTGCCCGGCTCGCGGCGCGTGGCGCGCACGCGCTGGAAAAGGTGCAGGTCGGCGTAGGTGGCGCGCGGCACGGCCTCCACCCAGCCCCAGCCCTCTGCGCGCACTTGCTCGGCCTCCGTTGCGAGGCCGTCGCGCGCAAGCGCATCCAGCAGCGCGGCATCGGCGAGGAATACGCCGCTCTGCTCGTCGGCGAACAGGTCGCGGCGCACGCCGCCGCCCGCCTGCTCGTAGGCGTCCAGTCCGACGAAGCGCGCCACCGGGTCGCGGGCCGCGTCGATTTCCTCCTGCGTCAGGTGATCGCGCAGCGCGTCGGGGCTGCGCTGCCACTGCGGCGACTCATAGAACGCGGCTTCCTGCGCCGCGTGGTCGTCGGTGATGACGAGAGCCATCAACTGGTCGAGCGTCACGGCGTCGGCCCGGTAGTCGGCCAGCAGCCGGGGCGAGACGTTGGCGAGCTTGAGGCGGCGCTGCACCACCAGCGGTGTCACGCCGAAATCGGCGGCCACGTCTTCGATGGGACGGCCTTCCTTGATGAGCGCAGCGAAGGCCTCGAACTGGTCTGCCGGGTGCATGGCCTCGCGCTGCACGTTCTCCGTCAGGCTGACGGTGCGCGCCGCCGCATCGGGCACCAGCAGGCACGGCACGTCGTGGTCCTTGGCGAGCTTGCGGCGCTTAACCAGCACCTTGAGGGCGGCGAGCCGACGCCGACCGGCGACGACTTCGTAGTGCTCGCCATCCGGCGACAACACCACGGTGAGGTTTTGCAGCAGGCCCACGCGGGCGATGCTCGCGGCGAGTTCGGGAATTGATGTGCCGCCGCTCTTGCGCACGTTGCGCGAGGATGGGCGCAGCCGCGACAGCGGGATCAGCAGCAGCTCCTGGTCCGCGCCAATGGCGGTGACGCTCCGCACGGCGGCGGCGATGGCAGTGGTTTCGTGAAGGGTTGCGGTGTTCATGATGAAACTCCTATCGAATGAAGAAACGGACAAGCCAACGGAGGGAAGGAACGGAGGGGCCGTGTTGGCGTGAAGGCCGCCTCCGCGTGGGATCAGCGGGGTTCAGGCCTTCAGGCGCTGCATGCCATCGGCGAGCAGCCACAGCGCGCGGTTCAGTCGCAGGTTCTGGTCGATGCCCTGCACGGGCCGCGTGTGCTGGCGGCGGCCGTTGGCCGTGCGTGCGGGCAGGCCGCCCCGGGTCAGGTTCTCCTGCGCGCGGTTGAACACGCTCCACAGGTCGGGGCGGTTGTCGTCGAAGCGGCGCGGGGCCAGCACCTGCGCCTCGGTGACGGGCGCGGGCTTGTCGGGGTCGTCGTACTTGAGGGCCAGCGCGGCGCGCGCGAAGACTTCGGCTTCGCCGCTGTCCAGCGTGATGGCCTGCATCGCATCGCGCGAGGTCTGTGCCTGCTCGAAGCCGTCCAGCACTTCATATGCGCCTTCGATGACGTGGCCCGTCACGTCGCCCTTGTGGGGCACGCGCACGTCCGCCACGGTGTCGCCGCAAACGAGTCCGTTCTGGCAGACGAAGCGGAACATGCCCGCCAGCATCTGGTAGCTGCTGGTGCCGTCGTGAGAGTTCAGCAGGATGATTTCGTTGGCCTCGCGGCCGTTGATCTGGCTGGCGTGGCGCAGCCGGACCATGTGCTTGGTGAAGTCGCGCCGCCCCTCCTGCCGCACGCGGGTCTGGCACACCATGAAGGGCTGGAAGCCTTCGCCGCGCAGCTTGTGCAGCACCGTCGCCGTGGGGATGTAGCTGTAGCGTTGCGAGCGGCTGTTGTGCGGGGCCTCCGCGAAGATGGACGGGGCCACCGTCCTGATCTGGTCATCCGACAAGGGATGTTCCGAGCGCAGCACCGGCGAATGCAGTGCGAAACGGGAAGCGAGTTGCATGGTCTTTCTCCAATGAAGTTGGCTGTTGAAGAACCCCCACCGGATTCCTAGATTCGGAGCCCTCTTCGGACTTCCGGTGGGGTCGGCGCGAAGAACCAGGCCGGCCTCGTTGCCACCGTCTTTCCTGAGTTCATCGCCCGCGACGAAAGGGAGCCCGTGGCCGGGGGCTGTCAAGGAAACAAGCGCCGGGTGTGGGGCGGCCCGCAGCGCAGCGAGGACACGGCCCGGCGCGCCTTGACGGCCCCCGGCCGCGGGCTACGGTCGCGGACAAGGTGATGGGCTCAGGAAAGACGGCGACTGCGGCAACGGCCGCTCTCGGCGCCGGCACCACGCAAGCGAAGCGCGCAGCGCCGCCAGGCGCGAAGGCCGATCAAGTGCAGCTTGGTCGGCGGTCTTGCAGGGGCGCCAAGCGCAGCGCGGCGGGGATGGGCTGGCCAGCCGATCCCCTGGAGGCAAGCGCAGCGCGCAGGTCCGCCCAGGGCTGAAACTCTCGACATGAGGCGCAGCAAAGAAAAAACGCCGCGCCCGCCTATCGCGGGCGCGGCGCGTGACGCCTTATTGAGCGATCAGCTCGACGCTGGTGGCACCATCGCCTGAAGCTGCTCGATGACGCCCGGCTCGACGAAGACGCAAGGCTGGTTGGCCTCGATCGGCACGTTGAACAGTTGGGTGAACAGGTTGCGCTTGATGTGCGCCAACCGGCCCGTGCGATAGGCCTGCTCGGGCTTCAGCCGACCGCCCGACGACTCGCTGCGCTGCGGATCGCATTCGACCAGCGCAACGAAGCCCTCGTCGGCCAGCTTCTGGTGTTCGGCGCACAGGCCCCAGCCCGTCGCCGTGTGGCGCTCCATGCTCGCGCGCAGGCGCTTGTCCAGCAGGAGGTTGCCGGTGTCGAAAGGCACGCCGCAGACCAGGCAGACGTGTTGTTCGAGCGAAACATGCGATTTGTCGTTCATGACGATCTCCGGTTGCTCGGGCGGAATTGCCCGGAACCGTCGCCAGCACGGCGCAGCGCAAGCAGTCAGGGGTCGCAGACGGCCACGGGCCGCAAGCGCCATCGGCGCGCAGCCTTTGACGGCGAGAACGCCGTGATACGGTGAAGGAAACAGCAAGACCTCCCGCCGCCCTTCAACGAAGGCAAGAACGGGCAAACGCAGCGCGCAGGCCCTCAAGGGCCGGAGGCGTCAGGGATCAAAGCCGGATGGCCGTGATTCGGCACGAAGCACGGGGCGCAGCCCGCGAGCCCGACGGCGGTACGCCGGGACGCATAATTTGGTATCGGCACGGCTGCCACAACCGTCCTTTGCCAATACAAGGCCGCACTGATTTGACACTGAGAAGTGATGAACGAACACACCGCAAAGATATTTTGGTCCTGGCAAAGTGACTATTCACCCAAGACCTGCCGTCATTTCATCCGCGGTGCTTTGGTAGAAGCAATCACCCAGGTTGCCAACGAGATCGGTGTCGATGATGCGGATCGGCCTGAGATTGACCACGACACCAAGGGTGAACGTGGCATGGCCGACATCGCCGCCACGATCCTCAACAAGATAGCGGATGCGGCAGTGTTCGTCGCCGACCTCACCCCTATCGCACAGTCTCCAGACGGAAAGTGGCTGCCGAACCCCAACGTGATGATCGAACTTGGATGGGCGATGCATCGGCCTGGCTGGGAGCGAGTCATCGGGATTCTGAACATGGCGAGCGGCGCGAAGGTGGAGGATCTTCCCTTCGATATTCGTCAACGGCGTGTCGTCACGTTCGTGCTGAGCGAAGGCGCCGACAAGCCAACCCGCGCGGCGGTTCGATCAAAGCTCGTCAAAGAGCTCAAGGAAGCCCTGCAGACCAATCTTGAGGAACGATCCGATGACCTCGCGGCTGCAACCAGGATTGATGGCGTTGCTCCGAAGGCAGACAACTACTCTATCTGGGCCTCGGCCGGCGGCACGCTAACGCACAACGACGCCTTTGGAGGAGCAGGACGCGAAACGGTAGCCATGCCCGACGTTCCGCGCGCCTACATGCGGATCATCCCTGCCGGCTGGAAGAACGGCGCGCCGTCGGTTTCGGACATCGCCAAGTTGAACCAATCAAAGAGCATCGAGGCGCCGAGCGATAGCGCGAGCAGCGGCAACTACGGGGCGACGGAAGAAGGATACGTCCGCTACTGGATCACTGGTCAGTCGGAAGCGCGTGAGGCGTCCACTACCAACATCACCATGTTCTTCGAGGATACCGGCGAGTTCTGGATGTTGCATGGCAGCGTGATCGTCCCGCACCAAGGTCAACTTTTGCTCAGAGACCATCCGATGCTCGGACAGTGGTCACAGTTGCTGCGCAAGGCAATGATCGTAATGGACCATTTTCAAGCGCAAAAGACCCGCCGGGTCGAGGTAGGACTCTTCGCCGTCAAAGATCTTCAGTGGTTCTCCGAATGGCAAGGAGATCGGACGCCGTCTCGGCGCAACGACACCCGAGAAGCTAGACAGCACATAGACTGGAGCCCGGAAGCACAACTGACTTTTCTCACTGATGCCTACAACCGCGTCAGGAACCTCTTTGCTCTAGAGCGAAGCACTGAGGCCGAAGTAACTCGGATATTGCAGCAGTTCGATCCGGAGCGGTTCCGAACAGAAGTTTAGACAGCCGTCGCTTCAACGACGGCCGCAGTCATGCGTACGGGCCAGCGTTGAGTGATATGAGACAGAGGTGTACCGCCAGCCGGAGCGCCATCGCCTTGAGAATGGCTGACATGCAGCCGCGATTCAGCACACAGCGCGGGGTGCAGCCAGCGCTCCCACGGCCGAACCTATTCGGTGCTGTGAGGTGTGGCTTGAGCGGTGCTGACGAAGCGAGGCGTGCTGCACGAGGTATGGTCTCCCACATCGTCTCCTGATTGAGATCGGACCCCTTAGGGCGCAGCCCGAACGCTCGACCCTATATTTCCCTGGCCTGCGACCAGATCGGGTTAAAGAGAGCATTGACTGTCTTGTTGAAGACGATGTCGGAATGGAGGCCAACGGCGGATTCAATCTTTTTCGATTCCCCGAAATCTGAGCTTCCAAGCCAGATGATATTCGGCGCAACCAGCACGACCTTGGCATTCACGTTGTGGTGGAGGGCGATTCGAATTTCGGGAAACTGAGCTTTGAGCTGCCTTGCATCCGCTTCAGCTTCGGTACTGGCAAGAATGTAAATTTCTCGCGGCCGTTTGCCGACAATCCTCCCGATGTACTCAAGGTTCGGCAGCAACCGTGTCATCACAAACATCGGGCCCATGCGAGCGAGCTGCGAAAGGCGCGTGTTCCAAGTGCTTGCCACGATCGAGATTTTCGCGTCGTCGCATGAAAATGCGAACCCGCCGTTATCGTCCGAGAAGGCCATTCATATCTCCTCATGCGCGTCTACCGCGCGGAGCCCGTCAAGAAAGGGAACAGGCCGTACCGACCGTGATGCGGATTCTTACCAAACATCAGCGACTGCTCGCGCTTCATGATTGCATCCGGTGGATCGGTGTTCTCGACCACGATGACTTGTGTGTCGACGGGTAGTGCTTCAAGGTAGGCGTAGAACTGTTCCTGAAGGTCGGTGCCGGTCAAGTCGTCTTCCGTCCCATCTGGCTCCCGATACGCAAGCAAGGGGGAATCTAGCACGACGAACCCGGTGTGCGGCGTCTGTCGCGCGCGACAGAACGCTAGCAGCCCGAGGGTGAAAGCCGCATGCGTGATGGCACGAAGACCCTTACCAAAGGCGCTGCGAGACTTCCCAGCAATCACAAGGTCGCGAGTCTTAGAGTCGAAGTACACATCTCCGGCCTCTGGAAAGTGCCAGCCCGTCAAGATGCCTTCAACAGTCTTGGCAAAGCTGTGGGTCACGGTTGTGGGAATCTCTGTGCTGGCAAGTGCCCCGGCCTTCTCGTCCTCGGCTCCCTTCTCAAGATCGGCTCGGCGGCGCTCCATGTCTTGCACTGTGGCGTACAGCGCCAACGCCTCGCGCACTTCAGCGCGCTTGTCAGCGAAGTCGGAATAGGACTTGCGAAGAGTCGAAAGCCTGGGCGCGATCAGTTCCTCAACCGCCTCGGAAATTGACTCCAGCTCTTGAACAATGGCTGGCAGCCTACGGTCGAAACTGGCGCTCTCGCGTTCAAGACTGCGGACAGTGGCCGCAAGTTCTGCGCGCAAGACTTCGATTTTGGCGCTCTCCGTACGCGCGGCCTGAACGACGGCATCAGTGTCCCCATTGCAATCAGCTTCAGCGCGGTGATGAGCGGGTGCCGCGCCACAAAGAGGACAATGCCCAGCGCCCAATACATTGAACAGAGTCCCACCTTCCTCAATAGCGCGCAACCGTTCAATATCGGATGCATAGTGCCTATCGAGAAGGTTGAACCGCTCAAACATCGCCCCAACTTCGGCGCGTCGCGCACGGCTTTCTTCCAGTTTTCTGCGCAGTTCGCGCCGCCTCCCAGCTGCCTCTTGAAACTGCGCCTCGGTGGTATTCACCTGAGTCGCCTGCTGGCGGAGCGACGTGTCGATTTTCTCAAGCTGCTCCTCCAATTCCTTCGGGCTCTTGGTCAACTCCTTGAGCCGCTCACGGTAGTCGCCAAGTAGCTGGTCAAGAAGGTGCAGTTGCGCCTCCCGCGACAGCTCTTCCGGTTCACGCCTATTACTGGCAACGAGCGCGGAATCATCCGTCCCTGTTAGAAGCAGCTTGAATGCTGCAAGGTTCGGCGTATTCGCGATGGGGTTGCCGTCAAAGAGCGGGGAGCTTTGCTGTGTGATTTCCGTCTCGTTGACGATCATCAGGCGCGCAATATTTCGGAAGCTCAGGCTGTTGGTTTCGTTCCGGGAATTCCTGCGGACACGCTTTCCACTAAGACCACACAGGCTCAATAGGAAAGAAGACAGGTTCGCGTCGTTCCTGTCGCTGTGTTGCTCGTCTAGCTGCTTATACGAAATGTCGGTCTCAGGCGGCGTCTGATGCAAGCCGTCGTAGAGTCGAAAGCCGCCGCCGTCCATGCTGCGCCAGAACGTGAAGGACCTACCGTCATGTGTTTCAAGACCGAGGAGGATGAGGTCGTAGCCGACACGCTCCGGGATGTCACGCAGTGGCGGCTTCCCGCCGAGCATGAAGTCGATGGCTTCGACAATGAAAGACTTCCCCGTGTTCGACGCGCCGTAGATGACGTTCAGGCCGGGGCCGAAGGTCACGGTTGCGGGTGACTTCTGCGGACCAAAGAAGCCGAGGAAGCGCAAGCGCAAGCCGGGAGTTGGCGTTGTCATGCTCCGCCTCCCAGGCTCTTCTCAACATGCTGGAACTCCTCGACCCACTTGTCGAAGAAGCGGCGCATCATGCCTTTGAACTGTTCATCAGTGAGGTCGCCGAGGGTTTTGACAAGCCAGGAAGCGCGATCCTTTAGGGCTAGCAGGTAGCTGGAAGATACCGACGACAGAAATGTCGCAGCGTTCTCGCCTGCGCCGTACTTGATGCCTTCAGCCGTGACTTCACGCGCTACGAGGTCGCGGGTCATCATCAGAAGCAGCGATTGTTCGATCAGCTTGCGGCGCACGAGCAATTCAGCCGAGTGCATCGGCGTCGGCGGATGCAGATTCTCCGGGCCGTCGATATCGCCTGTATGGACAAGAAGGTAGTCAAGGGCAATGAGCCGCTGAAGGTCATAGGTTTTTGGATAGGCTGCACCCAGAATCGATACCGCGCGGATACCGGCCTCAAGGGGGCCATTAAACGTAGTCGGCTTGCGTTCCTGGTTCATGATCGTGTCCATCGAAGCCGATCCTCATTCACGAGCTGGTGACAGATTCCATCCCTGTCCTTGGGGTTTGTACAAGTGATGAGAGCGTTCGCCGTGATTTGCATGTCGCGAGCCGCCTTGGTGACGGCACAAACCTTTTCATAGCCATCCGCATGGTTCGCGTCATGCGTGTCGACAACACCGTCATGAATGTCATCCAGCAAGGACTCGAAGGTGCCGGGCGGCACACTGTCGCGCGCGAAGACGCGCAGCGACTCCGCCTCGTAGAACGCTTCGCGCTGGCGGCGGAAGTGGTCCTTGAGCTTCGGCACGGACAAGGCCGAAGGGTCAGTCACGATCGTCCCCGTGTGTTCGCCGTATGCGCCGAGCAACTGCGTCGCATAGCGACTCTCGGCGACGGCGACCTCCTGGGGCGGCTTTCCGGAAGCAGGCCGTATTGGCAGTCCACCACCGAAGCGCGCAGCGTGGACTGGCGCGGTGCGATGATCGTCAACAAGCTGGAGCGCGGTCTTGGCGTCGAAGATCGAGAAATCGAAAGCGTCCACATAGGCGCGGAGCTTTGCGTCGAGCGGCACCTCCTGGGTGCTTGTGATTGCGTCTTTTACGTGCTTGTCCCAGTTTGCAATTACTTCTTCACGAAGCTTCGTGGCATTCGCGAACAGACGACTCAGCGACGTGCCCGCACCGAACGGCGAAACAAAGTAGTAGCGACGGGGCGCCGTGTACTTACCGCTGGATGAGTACCAGATGACCTTGCCGAACTCCACCCAGACATCGCCAAGTCTGATGGCATGGTCGTAGTGCTTGCACTGGTAGTTGTCCCACACGCCCTCCAGGCGCTTATCGTCAACGAACCCCGCAACGTCGATGCCCATGTCGCCGGCGCCTGAAAAGCGCAGGACATGTTTGTACTTCGTCGCGAGACAGTAGTAGGCCCACTCCTCGACGAAGCCTTCCCACTCGTCTGGCGAGTATGTCAGCAGCCTCTGCTGCGGGGGAATGACGGGGCCGTTCGCTACCTGCGTAGCCGTGACGGCGGTCGCAGGACTTGGCGGCTTGTTGATGTCCTTCCAGTTCACTGTCATGACGCGCCGCGTCCGTCGCCGTCATGAGGGCGAAAATACGGGTTCTTGTGTATCTGCGCCGCTTGGACTTTCTTCGTGAAGAACTCCGCGAGGTCGCCCTGTTGCTCAAGCAGACGCACGATCTCTTGAAGCGTCGAGAGAACCAAGACCTTGTGTTGCAGGAACTCACGCACCGTGTGGACTGCAGGTTCCGTGTAGTCGCTGGCAGAGATGAAGATGCCTCGAACCTCGGCGCGCGACATGAGCCGCACAAGATGCTCTGAAATCTCTGGCTTGCCGACCGGATCGCGGTACCACTTCATTTCAACGAAGTACAGCATGCCGCCAAGCTCGATCACCCCGTCGATCTGCTCAACGATTCCTTCTCCAGCATCGCCGACCAAGTGGAAGGCTTTGCGGACGAGAACGCCGTAGGCTTGGAAGAGATTGTTGAGGGCTGTCTCCAGCATCTTGCCGCGTTCCTGCGGCGTCATCGAAGTACCAAACAGCGCATACAAGCCCTGCTTGGCGTTCTCGATCCTAGAAACGCGCTCGCGCTTCTCCGCCGTGACCCGCTGGGTCTCGGCGAGACGCGCTTGCCGCTCTTCTTCGCGAGCGTTGTTCATCCGCGTGAAGGCGTCCTTCTGGTTGACAACTTCGCGGATGCTGGCGACAAGACCCTTGGCCTTGAGTTGGTCGTCGGGCCAGCAAGAATCGAAGTTTGCAAAGTCCACGACGCGCCGCAGCACCTCGCGCCGTTCGCGAAGAGCGGATTCCCCCTTCGCGTTCAGGCGCTCAAGCACCGTGCGAACCATCTGATATTTATTGACGTCTTTCGGTGCAGCCTTCAACCCAGCGGCAATGTCGGCAGTCATGTTCTCAGACACACCTGCGCCTCGGAAGAACACCAGTACATCGGACTTTGAGCGATTGAGCAGCGGCACGACATCCACAAGGAGATTGAACAGCTCCGGTGGATAGTGGAATGTGATGTCTACCGGTCCATCAGTCATGCCATTTTCCTTTCCGAACGTCCTCATCCCCGTGAGAAGAGGCTTTGTTGTCTCCTGTCATAGATTTTTCCTAGGCAGTTTCACCTGCTTTTTGGTCTTGCGGCCCCGGACGCTCGGACCAGTAGGAAGCGACTCGATAGCTCTTCCGGATGCAGCTTCCGCAAGCTTCAGGTCGCAGCGCGATTGCAGGTCCATCCAGAACTGTGGGGCGTCTCCGAACCAGTGGGCGAGCCGCAGTGCCGAGTCGCCTGTGATCCCACGTTTGCCGTTGATGATCTGCGTGATCCTATTGGCGGGGACGCCGAGCTGGCGCGCCAACTCACTCGGCGACACGCCAACGGCTTCAAGCCGGTGGGCGAGAACCTCACCTGGGTGATGCACTGACTCGGTCATACTGCGCTTCGAAATGGACAGGCTTTCGTCCTCGCTCCCGATGTATCGCGAACGTCAGGTCAAAAATTCTGACGATGTACGTCCATCGTACATTACATTCGTTTACTCGATGAACAATGATGGGGTGCCGCGGGTGGGCCTGAGCAGAGCGGGACGTCCCTGCTCGGTGGAAACAAGGGGGCAATACCCGAGAGCCTGAACGGGAAAGCGCCGGGGCGAACATTGACTCTCAAGAGATGCCCGTGACGGCGAAAAATCAGCAGAAGCAGAGCGCGTTGAAGAACATGACGACCATTGATCTTTCCAACTGGCGTTTCTCGTTCGGAGGAAGCCTCCCCCAGTTCGATCGGACCAATCACTACAAAGCGCCAGAGATCATCGAGATCAAGACGCCGATCGAACTACTACTGCGTCTGGCCGACGACGACGCACACGATTCGGGCTTTCAGGGCCACATCCAAGAACGGCTGAAGAATGACTCCGCAGCCAAGAAATGGCATAGCCAGCGAACAAGAATCGGCGGCACGACGCACTTCAAGCTGTATCGGAAGAATCCGCACTACGATCTCTACCATGCCGCCGCACGCGCCATCGCCGCGGGCAGCGCCACGAGGGAACAACAGAGCTTGGTGTGCGGTCTCGATGGCGAGATCGCCGCCAGTCAGGTCCTTGTCCCGCCAGGCCAAGTACTGTTTCACGGACGAGGCGATCTGAACCTGCACACATCGCCGCCCTATCCTTCGTTCGTATCAACTTCACTCGATCCGGTCGTCTGCATCTATCACGCAGTCAAACGCCGGCTTCAGAAAGACTCGAGCGCCAAAGCAGTGATCTACGCGCTGACGCTACGAGACCCGCTGCCTGCCCTGTGGGGGAACGGCGGCGGCCTGAAGGAGTGGGAGCTTCTGCTTCAAACAAAGCTGACTTGCTCTGCAATAAAGACGCACCCAGGAACGCGGTTCGACATTGTCGAGGCAACCATCGGGTACTGAGAGACTTCGGCGCCTTCCTGTCCTACTGCTTATCCACACCCTTCTACGCCTACGCACGCCCACGCGGGTTTTGCTCGCAGCCGACAGCTTGGACAATTTGACCCAAACAAGGCCGCCGCCCTTCCCTGCGTCGAAGGCCTGCCTTGAGCGGAGGTCATCATGGGCAATGCGAGCCAGTGGGTGCTCATCAAGCGCTTCGCTGAGATCACGGGCTACAGCGAGAACGCCGTGCGGCACAAGGTCAAGGGCGGCGTCTGGGTCGAAGGGCGCGTCTGGCGCAAGGCGCCGGACGGCCGCATCTTCGTGAACGTGGCCGAGTTCGAGCGTTGGGTCGAGAGTGAACCCCACGCCGCTGCCTTCTAGCCCCTCGAAGACGCAACGCTTCCGGCGGTCACCGAGAGATCGATATACGCTCAATGAGCGTATACTGCCTCCAACGCAGTTTTTCCCGGTCGCACATGGCGGCGCGGGTTCTTGTCATCGGCACCCATGACCGACTCGAAGCCGCAAAGCCCCACGCCAGCAGCCATACGCGAAGCCCGCCTTGCCGCGGGCCTCACACAGACAGAGGCGGCACAAACGGTACGGGCGTCGCTGCGTGGATGGCAGCAATGGGAAGCAGGTGACCGGGCGATGCCGCCCGGTTTGTTCGAGCTGTTCATGCTCAAGACCGGGCAATGGCCGCTCGGCGATGAAGCGGAGAACTGAGTAGCGAGGATCCAAGACATGGCAGGTGCAGCAGCAACCAATACAGGTTTTCCCGGTGTGGAGGTACACGGCAAGTCCATCCGTGTCGCCTTCATGTACAAGGGTGCCCGCCATCGACACACGCTCGGCATCGAGCCGACCCGCAACAACATCAAACACGCCGCCGGCCTGCGCAGCGCAGCGTTGTTCGCGCTGAAGAACGGTAACTACAAAGAAACCGAGTTCTTCCCGCACTCGCGCGCGGCCGATAGCTCCGCCTCCAGCAAGCGCGTGGGTGATCTCTGCGAGCGCTACAAGCCGCTCAAGGCAGTGGACATCACGCCGGAGACGCAATCGCGCTACGAGGTCGCGCTCGACATCTGCGTGTCGACGTTGGGCCGCAATCGCGTGGTCGACACCCTGCTCCCCGAGGACATCCAGAAGCTGCGTGCGGATCTGATCGTCACACGCGCTGTCTCCACGGTGAACCACTACCTGGCGACCTTCGCTGGCTTCCTGTACTGGTGCGAGAACAACCATTACTGCGGCGAACTCGGCAAACACTGCGTGCGCTTCACCAAGAGCAGCAAAGACCCGGACCCGCTGACCTACAAGGAATACCTCACGCTGATCGAGAAGGGCTGCCTGCACCCCATCGACGAAGCCGCAGTGGCTGTGGCCATCTATACCGGGTTGCGGCCGGGCGAGCTGCTTGCGCTGGCAGTCGAGGATGTCGCGCCAGACTTCAGCAAGATCACGGTGCGCCGCTCGATCACGCAGTCGGTGACGTTCAAGGTGCCCAAGACCAAGAAGGAACGCACCGTGTTGCTGCAGCCGCCGGCGCGCGAAGCATTGAAGGTGCTGATCGCGGACGCGGAGCAGCGCGAACCGGCCGACCTGACCGTCTGGCTGAACCGCCATGAATCGCGCACCGACCGCGTGCGTGTGCTGCTGTCGCCGAAGACGCAGGCCCGCAAGAAGGTCGTCAATGACTACTTCGTGCCGAGCGCCTGGAACACTAAGTGGGCCAATCTGATCCGGCGCGCGGAGATCCGGCCTCGCCCGGCTTACCAGACTCGGCACACCTACGCCTGCTGGAACCTCACGGCACGGGGCAACCTGGCTTTCATCGCCAACCAGATGGGGCACAGCGACTATTCCATGCTCGTCACCGTTTATGGTCGATGGATAGATACAGAGTCCCCCAGAGAGCTGGAGCGCATTTGGGAGGGCATGCAAAACATGGCAAAAAGTGCCCCAAATTTGCCCCAAAAAAGTGATGTAGAAACGGTAAGTTATTGATTTTTATGGACAAATTAGAAGTTTCTACGCATACGCCCATGATGGCGCAATACCTCCGGCTCAAAGCGGACCATCCGGACACCCTGCTCTTCTACCGGATGGGCGATTTCTACGAACTCTTCTGGGCCGACGCCGAGAAGGCCGCGCGCCTGCTCGACATCACGCTGACCCAGCGCGGCCAGTCGGCCGGGCAGCCGGTCGTGATGTGCGGCGTGCCCTTCCACTCGGTCGACACCTACCTCGGGCGGCTCATCAAGCTCGGCGAATCGGTGGCGATCTGCGAGCAGGTGGGCGAGGTCGGCGCCTCCAAGGGCCCGGTCGAGCGCAAGGTCGTGCGCGTGGTCACGCCCGGCACGCTGACCGATGCCGAGCTGCTCAACGACAAGGCCGATGCCACGCTGCTGGCGGTGCATGCCGGCACGCGCAATTTCTGCGGCCTGGCCTGGCTCAGCGTGACCGGTGCCGAGCTGCGGCTGGCCGAATGCCCGGCCGACGCGCTCGAGGCCTGGATCGCGCGCATCGCGCCGAGCGAACTGCTCTACGGCGCCGAGGTCACGCCGGCCTTCGAGCAGCGGCTCAAGGCGGCGCGCAGCGCCACGCCCTTCACGCTGTCGGTGCGGCCGGCCTGGCAGTTCGATGGCGGCCTGGGCGAACGCAAGCTCAGCGAGCAGATGGGCAGCCAGAGCCTCGCGGCCTGGAATGCCGAATCGCTGACCAACGCCCATGCGGCGGCCGCCGCGCTGCTGGGCTATGCCGAGCACACGCAGGGCCGCGCGCTGTCGCACCTGCAGCGGCTCACGGTCGAGCGCGACGGCGACCTGATCGAGCTGCCGCCCACCACGCGGCGCAACCTCGAGCTGGTGCAGACGCTGCGCGGCGAGGACTCGCCCACGCTGTTCTCGCTGCTCGACACCTGCATGACCGGCATGGGCAGCCGCCTGCTCAAGCGCTGGCTGCTGGCGCCGCGGCGCGAGCGCGGCGACGCGCAGGCGCGGCTCGAGGCCATCGGCGCGCTGCAGGCCACCGTGCTCGGCGGCGCCGGCGCGCCCTGGCGCACGCTGCGCGAGCAGCTCAAGAACACCAGCGACGTGGAACGCATCGCGGCGCGCATTGCGCTGCGCCAGGTGCGCCCGCGCGAACTGCTGGCGCTGCGGCTGGCGCTGGCCAAGGCCGAGCAGCTCGCGCCCGCCCTGCCCGGCGCCGCGGCGCTGCTGGCGCAGATCGCCGAAAGGCTGGCGCCGCCGCCGGGCTGCGCCGAGCTGCTCGCGAGCGCGATCAAGCCCGATCCGGCCGCGCTGGTGCGCGACGGCGGCGTGATCGCCACCGGCCACGACGCCGAACTCGACGAGCTGCGCGAGATCAGCGAGAACTGCGACGACTTCCTGCTCAAACTCGAGGTCAGCGAGCGCGAGCGCACCGGCATCAGCAACCTGCGCGTGCAGTTCAACCGGGTGCACGGCTTCTACATCGAGGTGACGCAGAGCGCGCTGTCGAAGGTGCCCGACAACTACCGCCGCCGCCAGACGCTGAAGAACGCCGAGCGCTTCATCACGCCCGAGCTCAAGGCCTTCGAGGACAAGGCGCTGAGCGCGCAGGACCGCGCGCTGGCGCGCGAGAAGTGGCTCTACGAGCAATTGCTCGACGCGCTGCAGGCCTCGGTGCCCGCGCTCACGCGGCTGGCCACGGCGCTCGCCACGCTCGACGCGCTGTGCGCGCTGGCCGAGCGCTCGCACACGCTGCACTGGCGCGCGCCGAGCTTCGTCTCGCACCCGTGCATCGAGATCCAGCAGGGCCGCCACCCGGTGGTCGAGGCGCGGCTGGCCGAGAAATCCTCGGGCGGCTTCATCGCCAACGACACCCAGCTCGGCCCGCAGCAGCGCATGCAGGTCATCACCGGACCCAACATGGGCGGCAAGTCGACCTACATGCGGCAGGTGGCGATCATCGTGCTGCTGGCCTCCATCGGCTCGCACGTGCCGGCCGCGGCCTGCCGCCTGGGGCCGATCGACGCCATTCACACCCGCATCGGCGCGGCCGACGACCTGGCCAACGCGCAGTCGACCTTCATGCTCGAGATGACCGAGGCCGCGCAGATCCTGCACGGCGCCACCGCGCAGTCGCTGGTGCTGATGGACGAGATCGGCCGCGGCACCAGCACCTTCGACGGGCTGGCGCTGGCCGCGGGCATCGCGGCCCAGCTGCACGACCGCGCCAAGGCCTTCACGCTGTTCGCCACCCACTACTTCGAGCTCACGGAATTCCCGGCCACGCACCATGGCGCGGTCAACATGCACGTGAGCGCCACCGAGGCCGGCCGCGACATCGTGTTCCTGCACGAGATGCAGCCCGGCCCGGCCAGCAAGAGCTACGGGATCCAGGTCGCGCGGCTGGCGGGCATGCCCGCGGCGGTGGTCAACCATGCGCGCCAGGCGCTGGAAGCGCTCGAGTCGCAGCATGCGCAAACTCGTGCACAGGTCGACCTGTTCGCACCGCCCCCGGCCTCCGAAACCCCCATGGTCAGCGCCGTAGAATCCGCGCTGTCCGCGCTCGACCCCGACGCGATGACCCCGCGCGAAGCCCTCGACGCGCTCTACGCCCTACAGAAACTGAATGCACGCGACCGCGGAGCCCCATGAGCAGGCACTGCTCTTGCGAGACCAAAAAATGACTTATTGCGTAGGCATCAAACTCAACGCCGGCCTGGTGTTCCTGTCCGATTCGCGCACCAACGCGGGCGTGGACCACATCAGCACCTTCCGCAAGATGATCGTCTACGAGCAGCCCGGCGACCGCGTCATGGTGCTGCTGTCCTCGGGCAACCTCAGCATCTCGCAGTCGGTGCGCGAGATCCTGCAGATCGAGGAACTGCGCGAGACGCAGGAGAACGGCGAGCCCGGCACGCCGACCACGATCTGGAACGCCAAGAGCATGTTCGATGCCGCGCGCGTGCTCGGCTCGGCCGTGCGCCACGTCTACGACCGCGATGCCGAGGCGCTCAAGCATGCGGGCCTGGACTTCAACGTCTCGTTCATCTTCGGCGGCCAGGTCAAGGGCGAGGGCATGCGCCTGTTCCTGGTCTACGCGGCCGGCAACTTCATCGAGGCCACGACCGAGACGCCCTACTTCCAGATCGGCGAATCGAAGTACGGCAAGCCGGTGCTCGACCGCGTGCTCACGCCCGAGACACCGCTCGACGAGGCCGCCAAGTGCGCGCTGGTGTCGATGGACTCGACCATGAAGTCCAACCTCTCGGTCGGCCTGCCGCTGGACCTCGTGGTCTACGAGGCCAACAAGCTCGAGACCGACCGCGTGATCTGCATCGACGCCGACAACCCCTACTACCGCATGGTGCACAACAGCTGGGGCCAGAAGCTGCGCGAGGTGTTCGACAGCATCGAGGACCCGGTATGGGACGACAGCGCCACCGAGCATCCGCTGAAGATGCCGGCGACGCGGCACGGCGCGCTGCGCAAGATCTCCACGCCCGACGAAAAGCTCATCTGAACGCTGTGCCGCCGATCGTCTTCTCGCACGGCAACAGCTTTCCCGCGAGCACCTATCGCGTCGTCCTCGACAGCCTGCGCAACCGCGGCTTCGAGGTCGATGCCATCGAGAAATTCGGGCACGACCCGAAGTACCCCGTCACCGACAACTGGCCGCACCTAGTCGAGCAGCTGGCCGACTTCGCGCGGCCGCGCGCCGAACGCGCGGGCGGGCCGGTGTTCCTGGTCGGCCATTCGCTCGGCGGCTTCCTGAGCCTGATGTGCGCCGCGCGGCATCCCGAGCTGGCGCGTGGCGTGGTGCTGGTCGATTCGCCGATCCTCGGCGGCTGGCGCGCCAACACGCTCAACATGGTGAAGCGCACGCCGCTCATGAAGAGCATCTCGCCCGGCGCGATCAGCCGCCGGCGCCGCAACAGCTGGGAGCACCGCGAGGCGGTGTTCGAACATTTCCGCAGCAAGAAGGCCTTCGCGAAGTGGGACGAGCAGGTGCTGCACGACTACATCGACCACGGCACCAACGACCGCGAGGACACGCGCGCGCTGAGCTTCGACCGCGACGTCGAGACCGCCATCTACAACACGCTGCCGCACAACCTCGGCGCGCTGCTGCGCAGCCATCCGCTCAAGTGCAAGGCGGCCTTCATCGGCGGGCGCCAGTCGGCCGAGATGAAGCGCGTGGGCATGGCGATGACGCAGCAGGTGACCAAGGGCCGCATCGCGATGCTCGACGGCACGCACCTGTTTCCGATGGAGAAGCCGCTGGCGACGGCCGCGGCGATCGAGGCGGCTGTACGCAACCTGATGGGCTGACAGGGCCTCAGCGGAAGCGCGCCCGGTAATCGAGCGGCGGCACCCCGAAGCGCCGCTGGAACGCGCGCCGCATGATCTCCTCCGAACCGAAACCGCAGCGCTGTGCCACCGCCTTGATGGTCGCGCCCGAGGATTCGAGCAGCCGCGTCGCGCGGTCCAGCCGCATGCGCTCGACCGCATGCGCGGGCGTGACGCCGGTGCGCTGCAAATAGAAGCGCGCGAAGGTGCGCGGCGCCATCGCCATGCGGTCGGCCAGCCGCGCCACGTCGAGCGTCTCGTGCAGGTGCTCGTCGATCCAGCCATGCAGCGACTCGACGCGCGGGTCCTCGGCCTCCTGCGCGAGCAGCGCGCTGCTGAACTGCGACTGCCCGCCCGGGCGCTTGTAGAACACCACCAGCTTCTTCGCCACGCCGATGGCGATGGCGCGGCCGAGGTCGGCCTCGACCATGCCCAGCGCCATGTCGATGCCGGCCGTGACGCCGGCCGAGGTCCAGCGGCGGCCGTCGCGGAAATAGATCGCGTCGCGCTGCACCTCGATGCGCGGGAAGGCCGCGCTCAGCGCATCGCAGGCGCCCCAGTGGGTGGCGGCGCGGCAGCCGTCGAGCAGGCCCGCGCGGCCCAGCACGAAGGCGCCGGTGCAGACCGAGGCGACGCGGTCGAAGCGCGCGCCATGGCGGCGCAGCCAGGCCTCGGCGGCCTCGGTGCCGCCACCGCCCACTTGCGTCGACGGGTTCCAGGCGGCCGGCCCGCCGGGCGCGACGACGGTGCTGGTGCCCGTCTCGGCATGGCGCACGCGCGCGGGCCAGGCCTCGGCCTGCACCGCGAGCCCGCTCGAACTCGCCACCGGCCCCGCCTCGGCGGCCAGCACGCGCGTACGGTAGACCGGCGCGCGGCCCGCGAGCCGCAGCTCGTCGTTGGCGGTGGCGAACACCTGCAGCGGCCCCGACACGTCGAGCAGCTGGAAGCGCTCGAACACCACGAACCAGACGGGCAGGATCGACATGGAAACGTTGCCTTCGCGAAGGAGAAAGACGCAGCAGACCCGAAGCCGGCGGGCCGCGCCAGGGCTGGCAGGAATGATGGGGCAATTGTCTCGAATGCCAGCCCGTCGCTTCCTAGACTGGGCCGATCCCCAACCTGGACCACCTGGAGTCTCCCCATGAAGATCGGCATGCTCGTCTTTCCCGACATCACCGCGACCGACTACGTCGCGCCCGCGGACCTGCTGGTGCGCATTCCCGGCGCCAGCCTCTCGCTGGTGTGGAAGCACACCGACCCGATCCGCACCGAGCTCGGCTGGGAGTTCCGCGCCACGCAGGCGATGGCCGACTGCCCGCAGTTCGACATGCTCGTGGTGCCCGGCGGCCCCGGCGTCGCGGCGCTGTTCGAGGACCGCGAGACGGTCGACTTCCTCGCGCGCCAGGGCCGCGGTGCGCGCTGGGTGGTCGGCATCTGCACCGGCCCGCTGCTGCTGGGCGTGGCCGGCCTGCTCGAGGGCTACGAGGCCACCTGCCACTGGGCCTCGCACGAACTGCTGGCGATGGTCGGCGCGACGCCGCGCGACCAGCGCGTGGTGGTCGACCGCAACCGCATCACCGGCGCCGGCGTGACCTCGGGCATCGACTGCGCGCTGCGCGCGATCGCGCAGGCCACCGACGACGACACGGCGCGCGCGATCCAGCTGTTCGCCGAATACGACCCGCAGCCGCCGTTCGACAGCGGCGCGCCAGCCAAGGCGCCGGCCCACATCGTCGAGGCGGCGCGCGCGCGCGTGGCCGGCGTGGTGGCCGAGCGGCGCGCGATCCTGGCGCGCATCGGGCGCACGGCCCCGGTGGCCGCCTGAAACGAAGGAGGACTGCATGACCACGTCCCTGCCCCGCCGCTCGGCGCTGGCCCTCGGCGCCGGCCTGCTGGCCGCGCCCTTCCTGCGCGCGCGGGCCGAAGGCAACCCGATCCGCATCCTCGTCGGCTACGCGGCCGGCGGCCCGGCCGACATCGCCGCGCGCATCGTGGCCGAGAAGCTGGCGCTGCAGCTGCAGCAGCCGGTGGTGGTCGACAACCGGCCCGGCGCCGGCGGCCAGCTCGCGGCGATCGCACTCAAGGCCGCGCCGGCCGACGGCTCGGTGCTGATGCTGACCAACACCCACACGGTGGCGACGGTGCCGCTGACGGTGAAGAACCCGGGCTTCTCGACCACGCGCGACTTCCGGCCCGTGGGCAGCGTCGCCACTTTCGAGCTCGCGCTCGCGACCAATCCCGCGACAACCAACGCCTCGAACCTCGCGGCCTTCGGGCGCTGGCTCGCCACGCACCGCGGCGATGCCGCCATCGGCGTGCCGGCCGCTGCCAGCGCACCCGAGTTCATGGCGAGCCGGATCGCGCGCCACTTCCAGGTCGAGAGCCTGCCCGTGCCCTACAAGGGCTCGGCGCCGATGCTGCCCGACCTGCTCGGCGGCACGCTGCATGGCGCGATCACCAGCGTGTCGGACTTCCTGCCCTACCACCGCAGCGGCCGGCTGCGCATCCTCGCGTCGACGCGGCGCACGCCGCTGCTGCCCGAGGTGCCGTCGTTCGAGGAGGCCGGCCTGCCCGGCATGGAGCTCACCGAACTGCTGGGCCTCTACGCGGGCGCCGGCGTGCCCGAGGCCACGGTGGCGCGCTACAACGCCGCGCTGGCGCAGGTGCTGGCCCAGCCCGAGGTGGTGGAGAAGTTCAGGGGCCTCGACATGACGACCGTGCCCGGCACGCCGGCCGACCAGGGCGAGCGGCTCGCGAAGATCGACCGCATGCTCGGGCAGCTCGTGAAGGATTCGGGCTTCAAGCTCTGAGTCAGACGTCCGCGGGCTCGCAGCGCACCGCGTCGCCCGTGCGCAGCGGGCCGCCCGCGAGCACGCGCGCGGTCAGCCCGCCGTGGCCGCGCATCGCGTTGTAGCCGCCCGGGCCCAGCAGCTCCTCCATGCGCGAGCAGGGCTCGCACGGGCCGGTGATCTCGAGCCGCACCGTGTCGCCGAGCCGCAGCACCAGCGGCTGGTCGCGGAACAGCGAGCGCGCGGCGATCAGGTTCAGGCCCGACACCACGAGGTTGCGCCGCAGCAGCGCGGCGTCGATGGCCGCATGGCCGGCCAGCGCGGCGATCGCGCCCAGGTGCTCGGCCTGGATCAGCGTGACCTGGCGCTTGCCGCCGGGTCTGGCCGCACTCGCGCGGTCGCCTTCCAGTCCCAACCCCGCGAGCGCCTGCGCGCCCTCGACGGCCTGCACCGGCACGCGCCGCGCGGGCCGCAGGTAGACGGCCTCGAGACGGCCGGCGCGCGGAAACTGGCGCATGAGTTCGCGAAGGTCGGGCATGCGCGCGATTGTCCGTGGCACCGCGCACGCGCCAGCAAAACCACGGCGGCGATACAAATTGCAATAACTGGCGACAATCCAGGGAAATCGCCCCGCCGTCATGTCCACGCCCCTTCCGGAAACTCCCGAACCCGTGTCGCTGACCCCCGCGCTGGTGGTCGAGGACGATCCGGCCATGCAGCAGCGGCTGGCCTATGTGCTCGGCACGCTGGGCTGCACCGCGCCGCAGATCGCCTGGGCCGACAGCGTGGCCTCGGCACGGGCGCTGCTGGCCGAGCGCAGCTTCGGCGTGGCACTGGTCGACATCGGGCTGCCCGACGGCAGCGGCGTCGACCTGATCGGCTGGCTGCAACAGCACCACCCGCGGCTGCCGGCGGTGGTGATCTCGGCCTACCGCACCGAGGAAACCATCTTCGCGGCGCTGCGCGCGGGCGCCATCGGCTACCTGCTGAAGGAACGCGACGACCTCGAGCTCAGCATCGCGCTGCGCAGCATCGAGCAGGGCGGCGCGCCGATCGATCCCGCGATCGCGCGGCGCATCCTGGGCTGGCTCACGCACCAGCCGAACGCCGCGCCCGCGACCATGCCCGCGCCGCTGCCGATCCCGGCCATGACCGCCGACACCCAGCCCGGCGAGCTGCTGCCCGCGTCGGGCATCGCGCCGCGCAAGGAGGAAGCGCCCGCCGCCGCGCTGCTGAGCCGGCGCGAGCACCGCATCCTCGAACTGGTGTCGCAGGGCCTCAGCAACCGCGACATGGCCGAAATGCTCTCGATCTCCCGATTGACCGTGGAATGCCACACCAAGAACATCTACCGCAAGCTGGCCGTCGGATCGCGCACCGAGGCGGTCTACCAGGCGCGGCTGCACGGGCTGCTGCGCTGAGCTTGCTGCGCCGCTTGGCCGCGGCGCTGGCGCTGCTGCTGTGCGCGCATGGCGCGCTGGCCCAGGACTTCCCCGCGCTGCGCATCGAGGCCGTGCGCGCCACCGGCTGGCACGACACGCGTCCGCCCGAGGACGGCTGGGAGCCGGTCGCCGCCCTGCCCGACAACTGGGCCGACCGCTGGAGCGGCTTCGACGGCGTGGCCTGGTACCGGCTGCGCTGGGAACAGCCCACGGAACCGCGCGAGACCGGCCTGCTGCTGCACTACCTCAACATGGCCGGCGCCGTGTACCTCAACGGCACGCCGATCTCGCGCGACGCCAGCCTGGTCGAGCCGCTGACGCGGGCCTGGAACACGCCGCGCTACTGGCTGCTGGCGCCGCCGCTGCTGCGCGCGGGCACCAACACCTTGCTGGTGCGCGTCTCGGGACTCGCGGTCTACCAGGCCGGGCTCGGGCCCGTCGTGGTCGGGCCGCCGGCCGTGCTGCAGGCCACCTACGAACGCGAGCGCGTGGTGCGGCGCGACCTGCAGGTGCTGGGCCTCGCGGTCAGCGCGGCGGTGTCGGCCTTCTTCGCGGCACTGTGGCTGCTGCGGCGGCGCGAAACGGCCTATGGCTGGTTCGCGCTGATGTCGATGCTGTGGCTGCTGTTCGGCTACAACCAGATCGCCACCAGCCCCTGGCCCTTCGCCACCACCTCGGCCTGGCAGGCGCTCAACACCTCGCTGCTGCTGGTCTTCAGCACCGCCTACGCGGTGTTCGCCCTGCGCTTCTGCGACCGCCGCATGCCGCTGCTCGAGGGCGTTTCGCTGCTGGCGGCGGCGATCGGCGTGCTCGACCTGTGGCTGACCGCGCCCGCCGCGCTGCCGCTGCACCGCGCGATCTGGACGCTGGTGGGCGGGCTGACGATCATCGTGGTCAACAGCGCCGCCATCGTCCACGCCTGGCGCCACCGCGGCAGCCCGATGCGCTCGCTCGCGCCCTTCATGGCGGTGTCGGCGCTCACCGGCGCGCACGACCTGCTGGTGTTCACCCAGGTGATCGACAGCAACATCTACTACACCACCATGTCGTCCTACGTGCTGCTGCTGGGCATGGCGCTGACGCAGGCCGGGCGCTTCGTGCAGAGCCTGCGCCGGATCGAGAACTTCAACACCGAGCTGATCCAGGAAGTGAACGCGGCCAAGGACGAGCTCGCGGCCACGCTGTCGCAGCGCCATGCGCTGGAGCTCGCGCATGCGCGCATCGGCGAGCGCGTGAACCTCGCGAGCGACCTGCACGACGGCCTGGGCGGCATGCTGGTGGGCAGCATCGCGACGCTGGAGCGCACGCCCGAGCACCTGAGCGCGCCGCAGCTGCTGGCCATGCTCAAGCGGCTGCGCGACGACCTGCGGCTGATCATCGACGCCAACGGCCGCGACGACGGCGCGCATGCGCTGGCCGACCTGGTCGCGCCGCTGCGGCATCGGCTCACGCAATTGCTCGAGGCCAACGGCATCGAATGCCGCTGGCGCGTGGAAGGCCTGCAGGCGCTGACGCTCGCGCCCTCGCAGAACCTCGACCTGCTGCGCTTCCTGCAGGAGGCGCTGACCAACGTGCTGCGCCACAGCGGCGCGCGGCGGGTCGACGTGTCGCTGGTGGAAGAGAACGGCCAGCTGCGGCTGGAGGTGCGCGACGATGGCCGCGGCTTCGAGCCCGAGGCGCCGCCGCGGCCCGATGGCACCGGCCTGCGCAGCCTGCGCACGCGGGCGCGGCGGCTGGGCGGGGCCTTCGAGATCGCCTCGGCGCCCGGCGCGACGCGCGTCGGGCTGCGGATGCCCGTCGGCGCGACCTGAGGTGAAAAGCTAAGGCCTTACTCGGCCCAGACGATCCAGCCCTGCCAGGCGGTGACCAGGATCAGGATGCCGAAGGCAATGCGGTACCAGGCGAACGGGATGAAGCTGTGCGAGCTGATGTAGCGCAGCAGCCAGCGCACGCACAGCCAGGCGCTCAGGAACGAGAACAGCAGGCCGACCGCGAACAGCGGGATGTCGGCCACCGACAGCAGCGAGCGCACCTTGTAGAGGCTGTAGACGCCGGCGCCGATCAGCGTCGGGATCGCGAGGAAGAACGAGAAGTCGGTGGCCGCCTGGCGCGACAGCCCCAGCAGCATGCCGCCGATGATGGTGGAGCCGCTGCGGCTGGTGCCCGGCACCATCGCGAAGCACTGCACCAGGCCGACCTTGAGGGCGTCCCAGGGCGTCATGTCGTCGACGTTCTCGACCCGCACCGAGCCCGGCGGCCGCTTCTCGGCCCACAGGATGATGAAGCCGCCGATGATGAAGGTGCTGGCCACCACGGCCGGCGTGAACAGGTGTTCCTTGATGACCTTGCCGAACAGCAGGCCCAGCACCACCGCGGGCAGGAAGCCGATCAGCACGTTGAGCGCGAAGCGCTGCGCCTTGGCCTGGCGCGGCAGCGCCACCACGGTCGAGCGGATCTTCTGCCAATAGACCATGATCACCGCGAAGATCGCGCCGGTCTGGATCGCGATCTCGAACACCTTGCCGCGCTCGTCGTCGAAGCCGCCGAGCAGCGAGCCCGCAAGAATCAGGTGGCCGGTCGACGAGATCGGGAGAAATTCGGTCAGCCCCTCCACGATGCCCATGACGGCGGCCTTGACCAACAGAACGATATCCAACGCGTACTCCTTGAAAGAGCGGCAATTATCGCGAGGGAGCCGGTCAGGTCCGGTTCAGGCTCCGGAGGGTCGCGGGTGCCGGTCTCCGGCCGATTTTCGTATCGTTCTATGACATACCTAGTTTGGGGGATGGCGCCTACCGCCGGGCACGGTCACAGTCCAACCGCGCCGACGCCCCACGCCGGCGGCCAACCGAAGGACATTGCATGCTCGCCCCCGCGCCCGAGCGCGAAAAAGACGCCGACGAACACCTGCTGTGCCTCGAAGAGCACGCGTCGACCGCCGACGACCATGCGGCGCATGCGCGCCACGATGCGCGCCGCCGCGAGGCCGAACGCCAGGCCGCGCTGTGCCGCGCCGCCCGCGCCACGGGCGCCTCGACCGGCGAACTCGAACGGCTCGCGCGCTGCCTCGGCGAGATCGACCGCTGCGGCCGCGGCGCCACGCTGGTGGCCGAGGGCCAGGTCGCGGCCGACCGGCTGTCGCAGCGGCTGCAGCCGCTGGACCTGGAAGACGGCCACATGGCCTGGCAGATGGCCGGCGCCGCCGAATACATCGAACGCGGCCTGACGCAGGCGCTCGACCCCGCCCACGACCACAAGTGGTATGCGCGCTGGCAGCTCTGGAGCTTCCTGCTCGGCGGTGCCGACGCCGCCCATGCGCTGGCGCTGCAGGGCCTGGCGCTGCGGCCCTGCGGCCCGCGCGATCCGCAGGCCGACCTCACGGCGCGCGCGCGCCGCATCCTCGAGAGCTGGCGCCGCACCTCGGGCCCTTACTTCTGGAGCGCGATGGAGGACTGCGTGCGGCAGCAGGGCTTCTCGCTCGAGACCCAGGCCTACCTGATGCACGCGGTGGCGACGCTGTTCGACGGCGACGCGATGAAGCTCTCGAACGCCGAGTGCGAGCGCCTCAACGAGCTGCTGGTCGAGACCTACTGCGACGCGCTGGGCACCAGCGGCGCCATGCCCTCGGCCGAAATCTACCGCCGCATGGCCGCCGGCCTGCAGGCCGTGGACCGCGAGACCGGCCGGATGCGCGCGCTCGGCCGCAGCGACGCGGCGCAGATCGCGGCCACCGCGATCTACACCCTGCTGCGCGGCGACCGTTCAGCCTGAGGTGCGTCGGCGCAGCGCGCGCACCGCGCTGTCGACCGTGGTCAGCACCGGCAGCCCCGAGGCCCGTTCGCAGGCCGCGCGTGCGCGGGCCATGCTGAACTGCGCGAGCGCGATGTGGCTGCAGCCCTGCGCGCGCAAGGCCTCGGCCTGCCTGGCGATCGACGCATCGTGCCGCTCCCCGTCGCCCGCGTTGAGCGCCTCGAGCGCCCCTTCGGCGAGTGCCGGCACCAACGCGATGCCGGTCGGAAATTCGGGCGGCATCGAGGCCAGCGTGGGCGCGAAGGTCGCGATCAGCCCGAGCCGCGCGCCGGGGCCGGCCTCGCGCAGCGCCTGCACCGCCTCCTCCACCATCGCCTCGTTGGGCTTGAGCACCGGCAGCGTCGCATGGCGCCGCGCCACCGCCTCGATGCAGGAACCGAAGGCCGAGCAGGTGAAGAGGATGCCCTCGGCGCCGGTGTCGACCGCGTACTGCGCGAGCCGCTGGAAGCGCTCGTGCATGGCCGCGTCGAGCCCGCGCCCGTCGCGCGCGAGATCGGCCGACAGGCTGTCATCGAGCAGGTTCATGCGCAGCGCCTGCGGCCAGTCGCGCGCGAAGGCGTCGTTGATGGGCGCGACCGAATGCGCGAGCGCGTGGATCAGGGCGATGCGGGTCATGGGGACGTGATGCGGCTCAGATGCCCTTCGACGAGGGATTGGCGAAGGCTTCCTTCGTCTCGGCGTTGAGCGGGTAGTTGATGTTGATGCCCTTGGGCGGAATGGGCGAGGTGAACCACTTGCCGTAGAGCGTCTCCATCTCGCCGGACTTCATCATGCCCGAGACCACGCGGTCGACGATGGCCTTGAAAGCCGGATCGTCCTTGCGGAACATCAGCGACTGGTTCTCGGTGCGCAGGCTCTCGCCGGTGATCAGGAAGTCCTTCGGGTTGCGCGCGTTCGCGAGTTGCCCGGCCAGCAGGATGTCGTCGAGCACGAAGGCCTGCGCGCGGCCGCTCTCCACCAGCAGGAAGGAGTCGCTGTGGTCCTTGCCGCCGAGGCTCGTGACCTCGAGGTTCTTGCCCTTGTCGGCCTCGCGCAGCAGCCGGAACGAGGTGGTGCCGGTGGTGGTCACCACCGTCTTGCCCTGCAGGTCGGCGATGCTCTTGATGCCCGAATCGGCCTTCACCAGCATGCGCACGTTGTAGCGGAAGATGTCCGGAGAGAAGGCCACCAGCTTCTGGCGCTCGACCAGGTTGGTGGTGGAGCCGCACTCGATGTCGACCGTGCCGTTCTGCACCAGCGGGATGCGGTTGGCCGAGGTCACGGCCTGGTAGCGGATCTCGATCGCCGGCATTTTGAGTTCGCTCTTCACCGCCTCCACGATGCGCTTGCAGATCTCGATGCTGTAGCCCACGGGCTTGAGGTTGCCGTCGAGGTACGAGAAGCCGAACGAGGACTCGCGGTAGCCGAAGGTGATGGCGCCGCTGGCCTTGATCTTGGCGAGGGTGTCGCTCTCCTGCGCGCTCGCGCAGAGCGCCGGCAGCACGAGGGCGGCAGCGAGCAGGAAGGAAAACGGCAGGCGTGGCTTGGGCATGGAGGTGCTCCTCGAGGCGGTGGGTGAAGGAAAAAGGAAGGAAGAAGCGCGGACTCAGCCCGCGGCGCGGCGCGTGACCGCGTCGATGGCATCCGCGAGCCGCGCGGCGATCTCGCGCAGCTCGTCGCGCGTGGCGACGAAGGGCGGCGCGAGCAGCACGTGGTCGCCCTGGCGGCCGTCGACCGTGCCGCCGAAGGGATAGCACAGCAGCCCGCGCGCCATCGCCTCCTTCTTGACGGTCGCATGCAGCTTGAGCGCCGGATCGAAGGGCGTCTTGCCCGCGCGCTCGGCCACGAGCTCGAGGCCCCAGAAGAAGCCGCGGCCGCGGATGTCGCCCACGTGCGGATGGGCGCCGAGCGCGTCGGCCAGCATCGCGCCGAAGGCCGTTCCGTCATCGCGCACCTTCGCGACCAGGCCCTCGCGCCGGATCGTCTGCTGCACCGCGAGCGCGGCGGCGCAGGCCATCGGATGGCCGAGGTAGGTGTGGCCATGCTGGAAGAAGCCGCTGCCCTGCGACATCGCCTCGACCACCCTGCGCTGCGCGAGCACCGCGCCCACCGGCTGGTAGCCGCCGCCCAGGCCCTTGGCGATGGTCATCAGGTCGGGCACCACGCCCTCCTGCTCGCAGGCATGCAACGTGCCGGTGCGGCCCATGCCGCACATCACCTCGTCGAGGATCAGCAGCACGCCGTACTTGTCGCAGACCGCGCGCACCGCCTGGAAGTAGCCCGGCACCGGCACCAGCACGCCGGCGGTGGCACCGCCCACGGTCTCGGCGACGAAGGCGATCACGCGGTCGGCACCCTGCGCGAGGATCGCGGCCTCGAGCTCGTTCGCGAGCCGCTGGCCGTACTGTGCCGGGCCCTCGTCGGCACGCTGCTCGCGGTACGGATAGCAGGGCGACACGTGCGTGGCCGGCACCAGGATCGGCGCGAAGGGCTCGCGCCGCCAGGCATTGCCGCCGACCGCGAGCGCGCCCAGCGTGTTGCCGTGGTAGCTCTGGCGCCGCGCGATGAAGTGGGTGCGCTGCGGCTGGCCGATCTCGACGAAGTACTGGCGCGCCATCTTGAGCGCCGCCTCCACCGCTTCGGAGCCGCCGCTCACGAGGTAGGCATGGCTCATGCCTTCGGGCGCCGCACCGATCAGCTCGTCGGCCAGGCGCTCGGCCACCTCGCTGGTGAAGAAGCTGGTGTGGGCATAGGCCAGCCGGTCGATCTGCGCATGCATCGCGGCCAGCACCTCGGGATGCGCATGGCCCAGCGAGGACACGGCCGCGCCGCCCGAGGCGTCGAGGTATTCGCGGCCCTCGGCGTCGCGGATGTAGAGGCCGTGCGAGCCCATGGCGACGGGCGGGGTCTGGCGGAGATGGCGGTGGAAGACGTGCGTCATGGCGTGAGGACAGGCTGGGGGAGTTTGGAACCAACGTTTCGAGCTAATTATTTATTGGAACATTTGTTCCGTCAACTGTTCTACTCGTTTCGCCTGTTCCAGCCCCCGCCCGGAACAGCGGGCGCGCCTCCGGTACATTCGTTCCAACGCCAGAGACCAAGAGGAACGACGCCATGGGCGCCAGAGACCAGATCCGCCAGCGCTTCGACGACCTGAGCCCCGCGCTGCAGCAGGTGGCGCGCTACGTGCTCGACCATCCGAACGAGGTGGTCACGGGCTCGATGCGCGGCATCGGCACGCGCGCGCAGAGCACGCCCGCCACGCTGGTGCGCTTCGCCCAGACGCTGGGCTTCGACGGCTGGCCGCAGCTCAAGGCCGCCTTCGCCACCGACATGGGCCTGGGCGCCGAGGCCTACGGCGCGCGCGCCCAGCAGCTGGTGGGCCGCGCGCGCGACCGCGGCCTGACCGGCGAGATGTTCGAGGTGCAGCGCCGCAACCTCGAGACCACGCAGCAGCAGAGCGAACAGGCGCTGCAGAAGGTCTGCGCGCTGATGGAGAAGGCGCCGGCGGTGCACGCGGCCGGCTTTCGCGCCTGCTACCCGATCGCCTTCTCCTTCGTCTACGTGTACCGGCTCTTTCGCGGCAGCGTGCACCTGGTCGACGGCCAGGGCGGCACGCTCGAGATGCAGCAGCGCGCCTTCGGGCGCGGCGATGTGGTGCTGATCGCGAGCTTCGCGCCCTACTCGCGCGAGGCGCTGCAGGTGGCCGAGGCCGCCAAGGCCGCGGGCAGCCGCATCGTGGCGCTGACCGACAGCCTCGGCTCGCCGCTCTCGCTGCGCGCCGACGAGACCCTGCTGTTCACCATCCATAGCCCCTCGTTCTTTCCCTCGGTGGCCGCCGGCGTGGCCGTGGCCGAGGCGCTGGTCGAGCTGCTCGCGAGCCGCGCCGGCAAGGCCGTGATCCGGCGCATCGACCAGGCCGAGGCGCAGCTGTTCGAGTCGGGGGCCTACCTGGTGCCGCCGGTGGCGCGCGGCGGTTGATCGCGCGGAACCCCTGGCGAGGCCGGGCAGTCCAACCCCGGTCGCGGTCGCGCGTCCTGCTGTTGCCGCGACAGGAGGTAAAGACCATGAAGCAAGTGAAGCATTGGCAAGACCCGGTCAACGCCGTCCTCGGCGTCTGGCTGATCGTCTCGCCCTGGGTCCTGGGCTTCCAGGGCCACACGCTCGCCATGTGGGGCGCGATCGGTACCGGCCTCGTGCTCGGTGCCGTGGCACTGGGCGCGACCTTCGTGCCGCAGGCCTGGGAGGAGTGGACCGAGGTCGCGCTCGCGGTCTGGCTCGCGGTGTCGCCGTGGGTGCTGGGCTTCGGCGGGCTCGAGGTGGCGCTGGTCAACGCGGTGCTCGCGGCCGCGGCGATCCTGGTGCTGGCACTGTGGGTGCTGGTGACCGACAAGGACTACCTGGGCGGCATGACGGACCGCCCGGCCCATTGAGGCCCTGAAGGTCCTTTCCCGAACGCCGCCGGCCGCCGGATGAATTGCGGCGCGGCGGCGACTCCAGGGACGCGCGCGATGCCGCGCGCGTCCGCGACCTTTCCCCGATCCGCCTTGCCGACGCGATCAGCGCGTGGCCGGCTGCGTGCCCGCGTCCGCGAGCCACTCGGCCTGCCAGCCGCCGCCGAGCGCCTGGATCAGCGCAATCGCCGACGACTGGCGGTTGACCTGCAGCTGCACCAGGGAGCGCCGCGCATTGAGCGCGGCGACCTGCGCGGTCACGACCTCGGTGTAGCTGACCTGCGCCGCGCGGTAGCGGTTGAGCAGCTGCTGCTCGGTCTTGTCGGCCGCGGCCGAGGCCTCGCGCCGCAGGCCTTCCTGCTGGGCCAGCGTGGCACCCGCGCTGAGCTGGTCCTCGACCGCCTGGAAGGCCGTCAGCACGGTCTGGCGGTAGCGCGCCACGGCCGCTTCGTGGCCGGCCTTCGCCGAGTCGACGTTGGCGCCGATGGCGCCCGCGTCGAACACCACCTGCGCCACCGACAGCCCGAGCGCCCACAGCGTGTTCGAGGCATTGAACAGGTCCTTGACCTTGCTCGCGTTGCTGCCCACCGAGGCATTGAGGCCGAAGTTCGGGAAGTAGGCCGCGCGCGCGATGCCGATCTGCGCATTGGCCGCGGCCACCGAGCGCTCGGCCGCCGCGATGTCGGGCCGGCGCTGCAGCAGCGTCGAGGGCACGCCGGTCGGCACGCCCGGCACCGTCGGCGTCCACTTCGCGGCCGCCAGGCTGAAGTCGGCCGGCGCCGCGCCCACCAGCACCGCGATCGCATGCTCGTAGGTGGCGCGCGTGCGCTGCAGGCCGACGCGGTCGGCGCGCGCGTTCACGAGCTGGGTCTGCGCCTGCAGCACGTCGGTCTGCGCGGCGATGCCGGCCTGATAGCGGTTGTTGGTGATCTCGTAGGCGCGCTGGTAGCCCTCGATGGTCTCGTCGAGCAGCACCATCTCGGCATCGGCCTCGCGCAGCGAGAAGTAGTTGGTGGCCAGTTCGCCCACCGCCGACAGCCGCGCCGCCGCGAGGTCGGCCTCGCTGGCCTGCGCATTGGCCTGCGCGCTGCTGACTGCCGCGCGCAGCCGGCCCCAGACATCGGGCGACCAGTCGGCCGCGAGCGTGGCCGAGAAGGCGTTCGAGGCATTGCTGTCGCCGCCGATGTTGCCGCTGCGCTTGCCGTTGCCGCTCAGCGAGACCGAGGGGAACAGCGCCGCGCGCTCGCCGCGCACCAGCGCCTGGGCCTGCGCGTAGTTGGCGACCGCGGCCGCGATGTTCTGGTTCGACACCTGCACCCGGCCCGCGAGCTCGTCGAGCACCGGGTCGCCGAAGAGCTTCCACCATTCGCCGCGTTCGAGCGTGTCGGCCGGCGCGGCCGGCAGCCAGCCCTCCGCGGTCTTCTGTTCCTTCCAGCCCGCGGGCGACACGGCAGCCGGCACCTGGTAGGCCGGGCCGACGGCGCAGCCCGCGAGCAGCGCGGCGAGCGTCGCGGCCAGCGCGATGCGCTTCGGAAAGAAGGGAGTCTGGAACAGGGAGGCGGGCATTCTTCGAACGGCGCGTGCGGGCCGTGGTGTCTTTGTCGTTGCGGTCATGGCTGGACCTCCATGGTGCGGCTCAGGTGGCTTTCGTCGGCGCCGCGGCGGCGCAGCTTGTCGAGCAGCAGGTAGACCACCGGCGTGGTGAGCAGGGTCAGCACCTGGCTGGCGATCAGCCCGCCGATGATCGCCACGCCCAGCGGCCGGCGCAGCTCGGCGCCCTCGCCGAAGCCGATCGCCAGCGGCAGCGCGCCGAGCGCGGCCGCCATGGTGGTCATGAGGATCGGGCGGAAGCGCAGCAGGCAGGCCTCGCGCACCGCTTCCAGCGGGCTCAGGCCGCGCGAGCGCTCGGCCTCGAGCGCGAAGTCGATGATCAGGATGGCGTTCTTCTTCACGATGCCGATCAGCAGGAACACGCCGATCAGCGCGATGATGGAGAACTCCATGCGGAACATCAGCAGCGCCAGCACCGCGCCCACGCCGGCCGAGGGCAGCGTCGACAGCACGGTGATCGGGTGCACCAGGCTCTCGTAGAGGATGCCCAGCACGATGTAGATGACCACCAGCGCGGCCAGGATCAGCATCGCCTGCTGGCCCTGCGACTGCTGCGCCGCGAGCGCCGTGCCCGCGAAGGCGCCGCGCACGTTGATCGGCATCGCGATGTTGGCCTCGGCCTTGGCGATCGCCTCGCGCGCATCGCCGAGGTTGGCGCCCTCGGCCAGGTTGAACGAGATGGTGGTCGCGAGCTCGCCGTCCTCGTGGCTCACCGAGGTCGCGACCGAGCGCTCGACGAACTTCGCCACCGAGGACAGCGGCACCAGCGTGGTCGGCGTGTTGCTCAGCACGTTGCCGGTGGAGGCGTTGCGCGAGCCCGCGTTGGCCGACACCGGCACCGTGGGCGTGGTGCTCGAGGCGGTCGACGCGGTGCCGGTCTTCGAGCCCGTGGCCGTGTTGCTGGTAGCCACCGAGGTCGACTGGTTGGTCGTGCCGTTGGCCGCCACCTGCGTGGTCACGGTCTGGCCCGCCACCACCGAGGTGCGCGTGGCCGGCACGTAGACGTCGCGCAGCGAATTCGGGCTGCGCGTGTAGCGCGGCGCCCACTCCATCACCACGTGGTACTGGTTGAGCTCGGTGTAGATGGTCGCCACCTGGCGCTGGCCGAAGGCGTTGTAGAGCGCGTTGTCCACCGCCTGCGAGGTCAGGCCGAGCCGGCGCGCGCTGTCGGGGTCGACCTCGGCCACCGTCTCCACGCCGTTCTGGTCCTGGTCGGTGTCGATGTCCGTGAGGTTCGGCTGCAGCCGCAGCTCGTCGGCCAGCTTGCCGGCCCAGGTGCGCAGGTCGGCCAGGTTGTCGCTCTTGAGCGTGTACTGGTAGGTGGAGTTGCTCGAGCGCCCGCCCGAGCGCACGTCCTGCACCGTGTTGAGGAACACGCGCAGGCCGGTCACCTGGTTGAGCTGCGGCCGCAGCCGCGCGATCACGGCCATGCCGCTCTCGGTGCGCTGGTTCGCGGGCTTGAGGTTGACGAACATGAAGCCGCCGCCCGCGCGCGAACCGCCGATGAAGCCCGTGACGGTGTCGACCGCCGGATCGCGCCGGATGATGTCGACCACCTCGCGCAGCTTGGCCGCGAGCGCCTGCGAGGAGATGCTCTGGTCGGCACGCAGGCCGCCGTTGAGCTGGCCGCTGTCCTGCTGCGGGAAGAAGCCCTTGGGCGCCGCGCTGAACAGGTAGACGTTGAGCCCGATCACCGCCAGCAGGATCAGCGCCACCAGCGCCTTGCTGCCGAGCGCCCAGTCGAGGCTCACCTCGTAGCGCTTGAGCACCCACTCGTAGCCGCGTTCCGACCAGCGCGCGAAGCGGCCCGGCGGCCTGGTCTTGTCGGCCTCGCCGCCGCGCTTGAGCAGCCAGGCGCACATCATCGGCGTGGTGGTCAGCGAGATGACCAGCGAGATCATCACCGCCGCCGACAGCGTGACCGCGAACTCGCGGAACAGCCGCCCGACCTGGCCGCCCATGAACAGCAGCGGGATGAACACCGCCACCAGCGACACGCTGATCGACAGCACCGTGAAGCCCACTTCCTTGGCGCCGAGCAGCGCGGCCTTCATGCGCGTCATGCCGGCCTCGATGTGGCGGCTGGTGTTCTCGAGCACCACGATCGCGTCGTCGACCACGAAGCCCGTGGCCACCGTGAGCGCCATCAGGCTCAGGTTGTTGAGGCTGAAGCCCAGCAGGTACATCACGCCGAAGGTGCCGAGAAGCGCGACCACCGTGGCCACGGCAGGCACGACGGTGGCGCGCGCGCTGCGCAGGAACAGGCTGACCACCAGCACCACCAGCAGCACCGAGGCCACCAGCGTGAACTCGACCTCGTGCAGCGAGGCGCGGATCGAGCTGGTGCTGTCGGAGGCCACGCGCAGCTCGACGTCGGGCGGCAGCTGCGACTGCAGCTCCGGCAGCAGCGCGCGCACGCCGTCGACCGTCTCGATGATGTTGGCCGAGGGCTGGCGCGTGATCAGCACGATCACCGCCGGCTCGCCGTTGAACAGGCCCAGCGTGCGCGTGTCCTCGACGCCGTCGTAGACCTCGGCCACGTCGGCCAGCCGCACCGCCGCGCCGTTGCGCCAGGCCACCAGCATCGAGGCGTAGTCGCTCGCGCGCAGCGCCGGCGTCTGGGTATAGACCTGCAGCTTGCGCCCGTCGCCCTGCACCATGCCCTTGGGCCGGTTCGCGTTCGAGGCCTGGATCGCGGCGCGCACGTCCTCGGTGCTGATGCCGTAGCGGTTGAGCGCGAACGGCAGCAGCTCGATGCGCACCGCCGGCAGCGAGCCGCCGCCGATCTCCACGTCGCCCACCCCGTCGACCTGCGACAGCCGCTGGCTCACGATGTTCGACACGGCGTCGTAGATCTGGCCCGGGGTCTTGGTCTTCGAGGTCAGCGCCAGGATGATGACCGGCGACGAGGCGGGGTTGGCCTTGCGGTAGGTCGGGTTGCTGCGCAGGGTGGCGGGCAGGTCGACACGGCTCGCGTTGATCGCGGCCTGCACCTCGCGCGCGGCGCCGTCGATGTTGCGGCTGAGGTCGAACTGCAAGGTGACGCGGGTGGAGCCGACCGAGCTGGTCGAGGTCATCTCGTTGACGCCGGCGATGGTGCCCAGGTGGCGTTCGAGGGGCGTCGCGACGCTCGTGGCCATGGTCTCGGGGCTGGCGCCCGGGATGGAGGCGCGGACCGAGATGACGGGGTAGTCGACTTGCGGTAGCGGGGAGACCGGGAGGACGAAGAAGGCTGCGATGCCTGCCAGGGCTATGCCGATGGTGAGGAGGACTGTGCCTATGGGGCGGCGGACGAAGGGGCGGGAGAGGTTCATCTCTTGCCTCCTTCTTTGATTTCCTGCTTTGGTGTGTTGGCTTGCTGCCGGTCTGCCTCTTGCAGAGGGCGTTGGCCGGGTCTCGCCCCGGCGGGCGACTTACTTTTCTTGTTTCGCCAAGAAAAGTAAGCAAAAGAAGGCGACCCCACTGTCTGCGACCCGCAGCGAAGCTGCGGGCAACCTGCGGTGCTCGCGTTTCGCGGGGTCTCGCAGAACTCGCTTCGCTCAAACAGCTGCGAGCCCTGATCCGCGAAACGCTGCGCTCCTCGGCGCAGCCAGAGGGGATCAGGGTCAACGCGCCATGGCGCGTCCTTGTGTGGGGTGTAGGGACGCGCAGGCCCAGGACCTTTCACCACGGCCGAGCGAAGCGAAGGCCTGTTCGGCATGCTGGGCCGAGCGCAGCGATGGCCCGACCCACTCCCCTCTGGCTGTGCCGAGGAGCGCAGGGGAAAGCGGGATAAGGGCCGCAGCTGTCTGAGCGGAGCGCAGCGCAGCGAGTTCTGCGGACCCCCGCTTTCCCCGAGCACCGCAGGTTGCCCGTAGCGAAGCGAAGGGACACAGACAGTGGGGTCGCCTTTTCTTTGGTTACTTTCTTTTGGCGAGACAAAAGAAAGTGACTCGCCCGCCGGGGCGAATTCCCGGCCAACAGCCCCCGCAGGAGAAGCAGCACAAAAACACAAAGCAGCCGAACGAGAGAGGAAACTCAAACCGCCTCCTCCTCAACCACCCCCGACCGCCGAGCCCCACCCAACCGATCAAACGCCAAATAAATAACAGGCGTAGTGAACAAAGTCAGCAGCTGACTAACGATCAGCCCCCCAAAAATAGCCAGCCCCAAAGGACGCCGCAATTCAGCACCATCGCCGAAACTGAACATCAAAGGCACAGCAGCAAACAGAGCAGCCAGCGTAGTCATCAAGATAGGCCGAAACCGCAACAACGCCGCCTGATGAATCGCTTCCCGGGGCGACTTGCCCTCCGTGCGCTCCGCATCGATCGCAAAGTCGATCATCATGATCGCGTTCTTCTTCACGATCCCGATCAGCAGGATGATCCCGATGATCCCGATCACCCCGAGGTCGTTGCCCGTCACCATCAACGCCAGCAGCGCCCCCACCCCCGCGGATGGCAGGGTCGACAGAATCGTCAGCGGATGCACGTAGCTCTCGTACAGCACCCCCAGCACGATGTACACGCACACCACCGCCGCCAGGATCAGCCACAGCTGGTTCGACAGCGACTTCTCGTAGGCCCCCGAGGCCCCGAGAAAGGTCATCGTGATGCTCTTCGGCAACCCGATCTCCTTCGCCGTCGCACGGATCGTGTCGACCGCTGAACCGAGCGCCACCCCCGGCGCGGTATCGAAGTTCAGCGTGCTCGCCGGGTACTGCGCCACGTGCGTGATCTGCAGCGGCGCCTGCCGCTCGCTGATGTCGGCGATGGCCGAGAGCGGCGTCGCGGTGCCCGAGCCCGCGATCAGGTTGAGCTGCCCCAGCGTCTGCGGCGTGTTCACCATGCCGGGCTGGGCCTCGAGGATCACGCGGTACTGGTTGGTCTCGGTGAAGATGGTCGAGACGATGCGCTGGCCGAAGGCGCTGTAGAGCGCGTCGTCGACCGTGCTCGCGGTGATCGACAGCCGCGCCGCGGTGTCGCGGTTCACGTTGACGAAGGCCGCCAGGCCCTGGGCGCCGGCATCGCTGCTGACGTTGCGCACCTTGTCGCCGTGCTCGGCCTGCAGCTTGGCCACCAGCTGCTGCATCCAGTCGGTGATGGCGGCGCCGTCCACGCCTTCGAGCGAGGCGCGGTACTGCGTGGGACCGGTCTCGGCATCGATGGTCAGGTCCTGCGTCGGCTGCAGGTAGAGGGTCACGCCGGCCACGCCGCGCACGCGCTCGCGCAGGCGGTCCATCACGGCCTGCTGGCTGTCGTGGCCGCGGCGCAGGTTGATCAGCATGCTGCCGGTGTGCAGCATGGTGTTGTTGGCGGCGTCGACGCCGACGAAGGAGCTGAGGTTCTCGACGTCGGGGTCGGCCAGCACGGCGCGCGCGGCCTGCTGCTGCAGCTGCGACATGCGGTCGAACGAGACGTCCTGCGCGGCCTCGATGCGCGCCTGCAGCTGGCCCGTGTCCTGGGTCGGGAACAGGCCCTTGGGGATCGAGAGGTAGAGCGCCACGGTCAGCAGCAGGGTGAGCAGCGCGACCAGCAGCGTGAGCGCCTGGTGGTCGATGACCCAGTGCAGCGAGCGGTCGTAGCGCGTCATCACGCCGTCGAAGAAACGCTGCGCGCGCGCGGCGATGCCGTGGCTGGCGGGATCGCGCTTGGGTTCGTGCTTGAGCCAGCGCGCCGACATCATCGGCACCAGCGTGAGCGACACCACGGCCGAGATCAGGATCGTGATCGCCAGCGTGACCGCGAACTCGCGGAACAGCCGGCCGACCACGTCGCCCATGAACAGCAGCGGGATCAGCACCGCGATCAGCGAGACCGTCAGCGAGATGATGGTGAAGCCGATCTGGGTGGCGCCCTTGAACGCGGCCTGCAGCGGCTTCTCGCCCTCCTCGATGTAGCGCGCGATGTTCTCGATCATCACGATCGCGTCGTCCACCACGAAGCCGGTGGCGATGGTCAGTGCCATCAGGCTCAGGTTGTTGAGGCTGTAGCCCAGCAGGTACATCAGGCCGAAGGTGCCGATCAGCGAGATCGGCACCGCGATGCTGGCGATGACGGTGGCGCGCAGGCTGCCGAGGAAGGCGAAGATCACCAGCACCACCAGCACGACGGCGAGCACCAGCTCCATCTGCACGTGTTCGACCGACGAGCGGATGCCGGCCGTGCGGTCGCTCAGCACCTCGACCTTGAGGCCCGCGGGCATGCCGGCCTGCAGCTCGGGCAGCTGCGCCTTGATGGCGTTGACGGTGGCGATCACGTTGGCGCCGGGCTGACGCTGCACGTTGAGGATGATCGCGGGCGTGAGCGTGCCTTCGGCATCGCCGGCGGCCTTGGTGCCGGCCCAGGCGCCGAGCTGGTTGTTCTCGGCGCTGTTGACCACGCGCGCCACGTCGACCATGCGGATCGGCGCGCCGTTCTTGTACGAGACGATCAGGTTCTTGTAGTCGTCGACCGTGAGCAGCTGGTCGTTCGAATTGATGGTGTAGGCGCGCTTGGGGCCGTCGAAGCTGCCCTTGGCGCCGTTGGAGTTGGCCGCGCTGATCGCGGTGCGCAGCGCGTCGAGGCCGATGCCGTTGGCCGCCAGCGCCTGGGTGTTGGCCTGGATGCGCACCGCGGGCCGCTGGCCGCCGCTGAGCGACACCAGCCCCACGCCCGAGACCTGGCTGATCTTCTGCGCGAGCCGCGTGTTGACGAGGTTCTGCACCTCGGTCAGCGGCAGGGTGTCGGAGGTGATCGCCAGCGTGAGCACCGGCGCGTCGGCCGGGTTGACCTTGGCGTAGACCGGCGGCGCCGGCAGGTCGGCCGGCAGCAGCGAGCCGCCGGCGTTGATCGCGGCCTGCACCTCCTGCTCGGCGACGTCGAGCGTCTGGCCCAGCGTGAACTGCAGCGTGATGATCGACACGCCCGCCGCACTGGTGGAGCTCATGCGGTCGAGCCCCGACATCTGGCCGAACTGGCGTTCGAGCGGCGCGGTGACGGTGTTGCTCATCACCTCGGGGCTGGCGCCCGGGTAGAGCGTCTGGACCTGGATCGTCGGGTAGTCGACCTGCGGCAGCGCCGACAGCGGCAGGAAGCGGAACGCCACCAGGCCGGCCAGCACGATGGCGACCATCAGCAGCGAGGTCGCCACCGGCCGCAGGATGAACGGGCGTGAAGGGCTCATGGGATCAATTCGTCGTCGAGGGCGCTGCGGGCGGCGCGGCGGTGGATGCCGTGGCGGAAGGCCGGCGCGTCATTGGCCTTGCGGCGCCTGGCGGCGGCCCTCGCCCTGCCCGCCCTGGCCCTGGCGCTCGGCCATGCGCTGCCAGCGTTCGAGCGCGGCCGGATCGCCACGGTCGAGCTGTTCGAGGAAGCGCTTGCGGCGCTCGAGCTGCTCGGGGTCGTCCTTGGCGGCGTCGAGCATGCGCTGGCGCTGCTCGGCGGTGGGGAGCCTGGGGGCGGCCGCCGTGGGTGCGGCGGCGGGGGCGGCCGGCTGGACGCCGGTGGCGGGCGCGGCCGCAGGGGCCGGGGTCGTTGCGGGAGCCGTGCCCGGCGTGGGCGCGGCGTTGCCACCGGCCGCGGGCGCGGCGGACGACGCGGCACCACCGGCCGGTGCCTGCCCGCCCTGGGCGCCACCCTGCGCGCCCTCGCGCTGGCGCCGCCCGCCACGGTGCTGGCCATTGGCGGCGGCACCGGGAGCGACCGCGGGCCGGTCGGCCTGGGTCTGCACGCGCGCGCCGTCCTTCAGGCGGTCGCCGCCCTCGGTCACGACCACCTCGCCGGCATTCAGGCCGGCGGTCACCGCGATGTTGTCGACGCTCGATTCGCCGCGCGTCACCACGCGCTGCGACACCGTGTTGTCGGCGTTGAGCACATAGACGTAGTCGCCGTTCGGGCCGTTGCGCATGGCCGTCACCGGCACCACCACGGCGCTGGTCACGGTGCGCAGCAGCAGGCGCAGGTTGACGAACTGGTTCGGGAACAGCGCGCCGTCGGCATTCACGAAGCGCGCCTTGGCCTTGACGGTGCCGGTCTGGGTGTCGACCAGGTTGTCGAGCGTCGAGAAGCTGCCGGTGGCGAGCTGCTTGACGCGCGTGCGGTCGAAGGCGGTGGCGGGCAGCTTGGCGCCGGCGGCGAGGCGCTCCTGCACCTCGGGCACGCGGTCCTGCGGCACCGAAAACACGACGTCGATCGGCGCGATCTGGGTGATGACGGCGATGCCGCCGCTGGTGCCGGTCGAGACGTAGTTGCCCACGTCCACCGGCCGCAGGCCGATGCGGCCGCCGACCGGCGCCGCGATGCGGGTCCAGGTCAGGTTCAGCCGCGCGGAGTTCTCGTTGGCGCGGTCGATCGCGACCGTGCCCTCGAGCTGCTTGACCAGCGCGCTCTGGGTGTCGACGTCCTGGCGCGCGATCGAGTCCTGGCCCAGCAGGGTCTGGTAGCGCTGCAGGGTGACGCGCGCCGCGGCGAGCTGCGCCTCGTCGCGCTGGCGCGCACCGGTGGCCTGGGCCAGCGCGTTCTGGTAGGGCTGCGGGTCGATGGTGGCGAGCACGTCGCCCTTCTTGACCATCTGGCCTTCCTGGAACAGCACCTGCGTCAGCACGCCCGAGACCTGCGGCTGCACGGTGACGTTGGCCAGCGGCGTGACGGTGCCGAGCGCCTCGAGCTGGATCGGGATGTCGGCCTGCCGCGCGGTCGCGATGCCGACGGTGCTGGAAGCGGCACCGCCGCCACCGCCGCCGCGCCGGCCGCCAGGACCGCCCGGCCCACCGGGGCCGCCCGGTCCGGCACCGGGGCCGGCCACTGGCGTCTTCGCGCGTTGCACCAGGTACCAGGCACCGCCGCCCAGGGCCACGAGCAATAACAGCGCGATCAGGCTGCCGACCCAGCGGCGGCGTCGGACCGGGGGATGCGTGGGCGATGCGGCGGCCGGCGGGGGAACAGGGGTGTGGGGGTCCATGGGAAGCAAGTAGAGCCTGAACGGGTTGCGGCCTAGAGTACAGCGCCGAAAGGTGTATGCAGAGTTTGCTGTGCCGTAAAGCGACGGTAAAGCTTTCGACTTCGGGGGCGGCGGGCCGCGGCCCACCGGATTCCGTGCCGCCCGCGCGCCGCGTCCGGCCGCATTTGGCGCCGCCGGCACGCACTTCGCGCCGCGCCCCCGCATTTCATCGCACGGCCGTGGCGGCCCTGCGAGCGCGCCGGCAAAGTCCGCTCCAACGCCCTCGGGCATCCATCGTTTCTCCCGGATTTTCCGGCCGCCTTTCCACCCTCGACCGATCAAGGAGCCACCCCATGCTGATCCAGATCCTTCTTCACACGCCCAAGTGGGTGTTCGCCGTCTTCGTGCTCCTGGTCTGGCTCGGCAGCAAGCAGCTGCTGTCGGGGAGCGTGAGCCTGACGCGCATCACGCTGATGCCGCTCGCGATGGGCGCGCTGTCGCTGATGGGCGTGGCCTCGGCCTTCGGCGATTCGCTCGGCGCCCTGCTCGGCTGGGCCGCCGCCGCGGCCGTGATGATCGCGCTGGTGCTGCGGCGCCCGCTGCCCGCGAGCACCCGCTACGACGCCGCCACGCGCCGCTTCCACCTGGCCGGCAGCGCGGTGCCGCTGGCGCTGATGATGGGCATCTTCTTCACCAAGTACGTGGTCGGCGTGGCGCTGGTCATGCACCCCGAGCTGCGCCACGACAGCGTGTTCGCGGTCGCGATCCCCGTGCTGTACGGCGCCTTCAGCGGCGTCTTCGCGGCCCGCGCCCTGAGACTGTGGAAGCTGGCGATCGCCACCGACGCCATGGCCAGCCGGGCCGGCGCCGCCTAAGATCGCCGCCGTCCACTCCCTCCCCATCCGCCTGCAGGAAGCGCCATGTCCGTCCTCGTGCTGATCCTCAAGATCTCGGTGTCCGTGGTGCTGATCGCCTCGCTGGCCGAAGCGCTGGTTCTCTCGTGGCGCAACGGCTGGCGCAGCTACGACTGGAAGGCGGCCGGCATCTCGGTGTTCGACTTCCTGGTGCGCGAATACCCGCTGCGCTGGCTGCTGCCGCTGGCCTTCTGGGTCGGCGCCATGGACTGGCTCTACGCGCACCGCGTCATCACCCTGCCGATGGACCACTGGACCGGCTGGGCCGCCTGCTTCATCGGCCAGGAGTTCTGCTACTACTGGTACCACCGCGCCGCGCACCGGGTGCGCTGGTTCTGGTGCACCCATGCGATCCACCACTCGCCCAACGAGCTGAACCTGTCGGCGGCCTACCGCTTCGGCTGGACCGGCAAGCTCACCGGCACGCTGGCCTTCTTCATGCTGGCGCCGCTGCTGGGCATGCCGCCGCGCGTGGTGCTGATCATGCTGACCCTGAACCTGCTCTACCAGTTCTGGATCCACGCCACCTGGATCCCGAAGCTCGGGCCGCTCGAATGGGTGCTCAACACGCCCTCGGCGCACCGCGTGCACCATGCATCGAACCTCGAGTACCTCGACGGCAACTACGGCGGCGTGCTGATCGTGTTCGACCGGCTGTTCGGCACCTACATCCCCGAACGCACCGACCTGCCCTGCCGCTACGGCCTCGTGAAGCCGATCACCTCGTACAACCTGCTCGAGATCGAGTTCAGCCAATGGCGCGCGCTGTTCAAGGACCTGGCCTCGGCCCGCTCGGTGCGCGCCTTCGTCGGCTACCTCGTGAAGCCGCCGGGCTGGAACCCCGACGGGCCCGGCGAGACCACCGAGGAGCTGCGCCGGCGTGCGGCCGTCGAGGCCCCGGCGCACGCCGCCACCGCTCCCACCCCCGATTTCATTCCCGTTCAGATCAAGGAGCTGTCATGAACACGTCCTCGTCCCCCTCTCCCGCAGAACTCGAGAAGCGCGCCCGCCGCCGCGCCGGCGCCAAGATGGGCTGGTACATCCATGCCTTCGTCTACGTGCTGGTCAACCTCGGGCTGGTCGCGCTGTCGGCGTCGAAGGGCCACACCTGGGCCGTCTATCCGCTGATGGGCTGGGGCCTGGGCCTGCTGGTGCACGGCGCCGTGATCTGGTTCATCGCGCCGGGCGGCGACTTCTACGAGCGCCTGGTCGAACGCGAACGCCGCGCGCTGGCCGCCGGGGAGCGCCGTTGAACCAGGCCCCTGCCGCCGCCCGCCCCAGGTTCGGCATCGAGAACCTGCGCGACCTGCTGCGGCACGGGCTGATCACCGCCGTCTTCTGCTGCCTGATCGCGGCCGCGCTCAGCATCTCGAGCGGCCGCAGCTGGGCCAACCACATGGTCTATTCGATGGCGATCGGCCTGATCAGTTGGCTGTGCATCGATGGCGGCCGGCTGCTGATGAGCGGCCACCGCGAGGTGCTCTGGCCGCATGGCACGCAGAGCATCGCGCTGATCGGCTTCGGCGTGACCGCCGGCTTCCTGCTCGGCAACCTGATCGGCGACGCCTGGAGCGGCGCCCCCCTGCTCGACTTCCTCGACTACCGCGGCCACAAGCTGGCGACCACGCTCACCATCACCCTGGTCGCCACCGCCGGCGCCTGCTTCTTCTTCTACAGCCTCGGCAAGAGCAAGCACCTGCAGGGCCAGATCGAGAGAGCCAGGCGCGACGCGACCGAAGCGCGCCTCAAGCTGCTCGAGACCCAGCTCGAACCGCACATGCTGTTCAACACGCTCGCCAACCTGCGGGTGCTGATCACGCTCGATCCGCCGCGCGCCGTGGCCATGCTCGACCGGCTCAACAGCTACCTGCGCGTCACCCTCAGCGGCTCGCGCACGCTCGCGCATCCGCTGGGGGCCGAGTTCGACCGGCTGGCCGACTACCTCGAGCTGATGTCGGTGCGCATGGGCGAGCGGCTGCGCTACGCGCTCGAGCTGCCGGCCGAGCTGCGCGAGGTGCCGGTGCCGCCGCTGCTGCTGCAGCCGCTGGTGGAGAACAGCATCCGCCACGGCCTCGAGCCCAAGGTCGAGGGCGGCGAGATCGCGGTGCGCGCGCGCCGCGAGGGCGACCTGCTGGTGATCGAACTCAGCGACACCGGCGTCGGGCTCGATGCCGCATCGCCGTCGACGTCGCGGGACGGCGGCGGCTTCGGCCTCGAACAGGTGCGCGAACGGCTGACCACGGTCTACGGCCCGCGCGCCACCCTGACGCTCGCGCCCGGCGAGCACACGGGCACCCGCGCCACCTTGCGCTTTCCGCTGCAGGCTTCCTCCACCGGCGACGCGCCGGCCGCTTCCCCCACGCCATGAACACTGCCGCCATCCCCACCGCGCTGATCGCCGAGGACGAACCGCTGCTCGCGCAGGCGCTGAAGGCCGAGCTGGCCGCCGCCTGGCCCGAGCTGAAGATCGTCGCCATCGCGGGCGACGGTCGCAGCGCCGTGCGCGAGGCGCTGCGGCTGCTGCCGCAGGTGCTGTTCTTCGACATCCGCATGCCTGGCCTCGACGGCCTGGGCGCCGCCACCGAGCTGGCCGACGCCTGGCCCACGGACGAAGCGCCGATGCCGCAACTGGTCTTCGTGACCGCCTACGACGAGTACGCAGCGCGTGCCTTCGAGGCCCAAGCGATCGACTACGTGCTGAAGCCCGTGCAGCCCGAGCGGCTGCGCAAGACGGTGGCGCGGCTGAAACAGGCGCTGGCCGCGCGGCCGGCGGCCGAAACGCCGGCCGACGAGGCGCTGGACCGCACGCTGGCGCGCTGGCGCGAGGTGCTGGCCGCCGCGGGCGGCGCCGGCGCGCCGCTGCCGGAATCGCCGGCCGCGCCGCTGCGCATGATCGCCGCCAGCGACGCCGGCGGCAGCACCGTGCGCATGGTGCCGATCGACGAGGTGCTGTATTTCGAGGCGGCCGACAAATACCTGCGGGTGCTGACCGCCGACCACGAATACCTGATCCGCACGCCGCTCAAGCAGCTGCTGCCGCAGCTCGATGCGCAGACCTTCTGGCAGGTGCACCGGGCGGTGGTCGTGCGCGCCTCGGCCATCGAGGCGGTGCACCGCGACGAGGCCGGCAAGCTCGCCCTCGACCTGCGCGGGCGGCCCGAGCGGATACCGGTCAGCCGGCTCTACGCCCACCTGTTTCGCGCGATGTGAAATCCGGGCCGATGCGTCGCCCAAAGAAAAAGCCGGTTCCGAGGAACCGGCTTTTTCATTTGCTCACATTCAGCGTGGCATTTCAGCGCCAGTGGCCGTGGCCATGACCGCGGTAGTAGCCGCGACCGTAATAGCGCGGGCCGTAGTAGGCCGGCGGCGCGTAGTACACCGGGGCCGGACGGTAATAGACCGGCGGCGGGCGGTAGTACACCGGCGGAGGCGGGGCGTAGTAGACGGGGGCCGGCGGCGCATAGACCGGTGCCGGGTAGTAGGCGGGGCCGCCCACGCCCACCGCCACGCCGGGGACGCCGACGCCGATGGACCAGCTCACGTCGCCGCGAGCGCTGGCCGAGGTGGCCGCGAACAGGGCACCGGCGGCGACGACGCCTGCGGCGGCCCACTTGAAGAAGGTAGAACGGGTGACGCTCATGATGTTGGACTCCTTGTAGGGAAGGCATTCACTGCCCATGTACGTATTGAACGCGCCAAATGCAAAGTGGTTGCCCGCCGCATTGTGAAGAGCGTTGCCAAAGGTAACCTGAAGATCCCCCAAATTAGAATGCGTCGATGACCTCCCCGACCGACAAAGACGTCGCAAAAACACCCGCCGCACCCAGCAATTTCCTGCGCCACGTGATCGAAAACGACCTCGCCCAGGGCGCCTACAGCGGCCGCCGCTGGGGCGGGGCTCCGGGCGATGCCGAACACCACGCCCATGGCATGAGCGACCCGGCCCGGGTCCGCCTGCGCTTTCCGCCCGAACCCAACGGCTACCTGCACATCGGCCACGCCAAGAGCATCTGGCTGAATTTCGAGCTGGCGCGCGAGTACGGCGGCGTCTGCCACCTGCGCTTCGACGACACCAACCCCGAGAAGGAAGAGCAGGAGTACGTCGATTCGATCCGCGACGCCGTGGAATGGCTCGGCTACGAGACCTACCTCGCCGACCGCCCCAGCGCGCCCGGCGTGATGCAGCCGCACGAGTACTTCGCGAGCGACTACTTCGACTTCATGTACCGCGCGGCCGAATACCTGATCGGTGCCGGCCTGGCCTACGTCGACGAGCAATCGGCCGAGGAAGTGCGCGCCAACCGCGGCGACTTCGGCAAGCCCGGCACCGACAGCCCGTACCGCAGCCGCAGCCCCGAGGAGAACCTCGCGCGCTTTCGCGAGATGCGCGACGGCCAGCTCGCCGACGGCGCCGCCACCCTGCGCGCCAAGATCGACATGGCGAGCCCCAACATCAACATGCGCGACCCGGCGCTCTACCGCATCCGCCGGGCCACGCACCACAACACCGGCGACAAGTGGTGCATCTACCCGATGTACACCTATGCGCACCCGATCGAGGACGCGCTCGAGCAGATCACCCACAGCATCTGCACGCTGGAGTTCGAGGACCAGCGCCCGTTCTACGACTGGCTGCTCGACCGCCTCGCCGAAGGCGGCCTGATCGCCAGCCCGCATCCGCGCCAGTACGAATTCGCGCGGCTCAACGTGACGCACGTGCTCACCAGCAAGCGCAAGCTGCGCCAGCTGGTGGAAGAAAAGCATGTCGACGGCTGGGACGACCCGCGCATGCCCACGCTGGCCGGCCTGCGCCGCCGCGGCTACACGCCCGAGGCGCTGCGCCTGTTCTGCGAACGCAGCGGCACCACCAAGTCGGGCGGCTGGATCGACTACGCCGCGCTCGAGGCCGCGCTGCGCGACACGCTCGACCCCGTGGCGCCGCGCGCGATGGCGGTGCTCGACCCCGTCAAGCTGGTGATCACCAACTGGGGCGAGCTCATGGGCGGCGACGCCGAGCTCGACGACTGCTCGGCGCCGATCCATCCGCACCATCCCGAACTCGGCAAGCGCGCCTTCAAGCTGGGCCGCGAGGTCTGGATCGAGCGCACCGACTACGAGGACGTGCAGCCCAAGGGCTTCTTCCGCCTGTTCCCCGGCAACAAGGTGCGGCTCAAGTACGGCCACGTCATCGAGTGCACCGGCGCCACGCGCGATGCCGAGGGCAAGCTCATCGAAGTGCAGGCGAAGCTGGTGCCCGACACCAAGAGCGGCACCCCGGGCGCCGACGCGATCAAGGTCAAGGGCAACATCACCTGGGTGGCCGTGGCCGACGCGGTGCAGGCCGAGGTGCGGCTCTACGAGCGGCTGTTCTCCGAAGCCAATCCGGGCGGCGGCGAGCTGCTCGATGAACTCAACCGCCACAGCCTCGAGGTCTGCGCGGCCTATGTCGAACCCTCGCTCGCCGACGCGAAGCCCGAGGTGGCCTTCCAGTTCGAGCGCCATGGCTACTTCGTGCTCGACGCCAAGGCGGCCGAGGACGGCCGGCGCGTGTTCAACCGCGCGGCGGGCATGCGCGACAGCTGGGGCAAGTAGGCACCGGCGCTCTCGCCGCATCACGAACCGGGGCCGCGCGCCCCGGTTTTTCATGGTGCTTTCCGACAATCGGGCGCGGGCCATGACGCCACAATGCGGCCCATGTCACGCATCCTTCACGCTCCGCTCCCCGGCCGCCGCACGCTCCTGCTCGGCACCGCCGCTCTGCTCGCCCTGCCCGCCTCCGCGGCGACCAAAAAGGCCGGCGCCGCCAAGCCCCAGCCGCCCGAAGTCTGGCCACGCGCCTCCCAGGTCCCGGGCGGCGTCGCGCGCCTGTCGCTCGGCCCCGCGGCCACGCGCCCGCTGGCCACGACCGGCGGCGACGGCAACCAGCCCGTGCTGGTGCTCGGCGACGCCATCGAATGGACCGCCCTCGTCGGCATCCCGCTCGCGGCCGACCCCGGCGAGGCCAGCATCTCGGTGCAGGCCCGCCCCGATGCCGCGCCGCGCCAGCTCGGCTACAGCATCGCGCCCAAGCAGTACCGCGAGCAGCGCCTGAGCGTGGCGCCGCGCACCGTCGACCTCTCGCCCGAGGACCAGGCGCGCTACGAGCGCGAGCGCGACCACCTCGCCACCGTGACCGCCACGCGCACCGAGCTGCGCCCCGATGCCGCGCTGCAGATGCGCGTGCCCGTGCCGGGTCGCCGCTCGAGCTCCTTCGGCCTGCGCCGCGTGTTCAACGGCCAATCGCGCAATCCCCACAGCGGCATGGACATCGCGGCCGGCACCGGCACCCCGGTGCTCGCGCCGCTGCCGGGCAAGGTCATCGACACCGGCGACTACTTCTTCAATGGCGGCACCGTCTGGCTCGACCATGGCGGCGGCCTGCTGACCATGTACTGCCACTTGAGCCGCGTCGACGTGAAGGTCGGCGACGTGCTCCAGACCGGCGACAAGCTCGCCGCGGTCGGCGCCACCGGCCGCGTGACCGGCCCGCATCTGCACTGGTCGGTGATGCTCAACCGCGCGATGGTCGATCCGGCGCTGTTCATAGATAACTAACACTGATCTCGATTTATCAAGCTGACCGCGCCTAACAATTCAGCCCGGCAAGAAGGATGCCAGGCAAGCCTAGGTGTTCTACTAACACCATCTTGTAGGACATTCACTTACATTTCATCTGCGCCATCTGGCGTCATCAGACGTAACGTCTGATCCACGTTCTTTGATCAGTTATTTGATTTGACGAAAGAATCTAGGTCTCGCAGGAGACGTTCTGCTTTTTTGCAGAACTTTACCGGGGCGGAGGCGAAATCACTGTCGACTACGCGAAGTCATTCGCCGGGCGGCACTGATCCGAATATCCGACACGGTTGTTGAGCGAAATGCGCAGGTGCCTGGGTCAGCGGTAGGTTGTTGATCTTTCGTGTCCTTTAGGAAGTTGAGCGGCGTGGAAATGGTTTCACGCAAAAACCTAAAGGAAAGAATTATGCCCCTCAAGGCAAAACCCAAATCGAATAATTGCGGCGCTTGCGCCGCTAGAAGAAAGAATTCTGCAAAGCGTGAGCTTTCTGATTTCAAATGTGGAGTCTACCGCTGGCCCGACATTATCATGGCTTCTATTAAGCTTTTGATCTTGTTGAAATCTTTGTGGGATATCATTTCCGACTAAGTAGGCACCTGTTTTTTTATGCGACCAATTTTTCATGGGAAACCGATCGCTAGTATTGCGTCCTTAGCTGCGGCACTTGGATTAAATGCTACGACCCTCCAAGATTTCTCGGCCCGCGCTCAAAGCCAATACACGCGATTCGAGATCCCAAAGAAAAACGGTGGGACCCGCACTATATGCAGCCCAACCCACGATCTCAAGGTCATACAAAAAAGAATAAATAGAGCAATTTTCTCGAATGTGGAGTTTCCGCCTTTCTTATTTGGAGGCATCGAAGGCAAGGATTATGTCAAAAATGCTCAGGCTCATGCCGGAGCCAAAACAATAATCACCTTAGATGTAACGGATTTCTACCCCAGCATTTCGAAAAAACGTGTGGCAGAAATATTCAAGTATTTCTGTCACTTTCCAGACCCTGTAAGCCATCTGCTTGCCGAACTTGTGACCCTCGACGAGGTGGTCCCACAAGGCGCGTGTACGAGTTCATACATTGCGAATTTAGTGCTTTTTGAAACCGAGCACAGACTGGTTGAAGAATTTCGCCAAAGAAAACTAACTTACAGTCGATTGCTCGACGATATTTGCATTTCGTCGCAGAGAAATATTGCGCCAAAAGAAGTACAAGAAATCATATCGCGCACCGCCTCCCTGCTGAAAAGCAAAGGGTTTAGAATTAAGAATCGAAAAACCAGGGTAAGTAGTGCTTCAAATCCCGAAACTCTAATGGAGGTGACCGGTCTTTGGTTGAATCGAGGTCACCCTAGAGTCTTTCGAGCCGAGCGAGAAAAAATAAGAACACAGCTGCATCGCTGCGAAGAAAACTTCAAAATTTCCCGCACCGCCCCTGAATACCACCAAGAACATGACCGACTTTCGGGCTTAGTTGCAAAACCAACCTATTTAAATCATTTTGAAGCGACCAATTTTCGCAATCGATTGAGCGCAAAACTCCCACACTACAATCGAGCCGACACTTATAAAACAGAAAAAATAGTTGAAAGTCTAGAGCGCGTAAACATGGGTGATCGCGGAAAAATTTCCTATATTGAGAAATTTAATCAAGTCACACATAGGATAAACATTCTCGCAAGATCAAATGCAAAACTGGCGACCAATCTGAGAGATCGACTAAGAAAACACGCACCCACAAAAACTAAAGAGGACCTGATATATGGATGATCAAGAAAAGTCTTCGATAGGAAAGATTAAGGCTTATTTCCCATTAAAGGGATATGGATTTATTCAAAGAGAAAAGGGGAAAGACGTCTTCTTTTTCAGAACCTCCGTAACGGATGAGGCGTCTTTGGTAACGGGCTCTGATGTTGAATTCAACATAGAACACGAAAACAACAAGAAATTTGCAACCAATATTAAGAGGCTCAGCTAGCTCTCCGCCACATCGGATAAAAAAAACGCCTCTGTCCGAGGCGTTTTTCTATTTGAAGGAAGAAAAATTCATAATTTTTCGCTCCACACATTCGCCAACAAGCTGCAAAACCACCTCATCTTTTGAGCACCGCAGCCAGCCCGCCCGGCTCAGATCGGCTGGGTCAGGTAGAGCGCCTCGCGCCCCACGATCACGCGCTGCGCGGGCATGAACACGGTGCAGTCGTCCACCGGCGCGCGGATCTCGTCGGGGCCGTTGGTGGCAATCAGCTCGCCCTTGGCGAAGGTCTCGAAGCCGATCAGCGGGCGCACGAAGGCGAAGTCCTCGCTCTGGATCACGTGCGTCTGCAGCAGCTTGAAGCGGCGCTGCGGCTCGGGCGCGGGGGCGGCCGGGTCCTTGTCGACCAAGCCGAAGTAGGCGAGGAAGTCGTAGGTGACGGCGGTCGCGAGGTCGGAAGCCGAGCGCAGGAAATGCTGGCCGCACTCGACCACCATCGCCACGCCCTTTCCGTCGGGTCCGCCATGGCTGCCGTACTGGATCAGCGGCGTGCCCGAGCCCAGGCCGTCGGGCATCACGAGGTGCACGGGCGGCCGGCCGATGGCCATCGCCACCTTGGCATTGCGCTCGAAGGACGGATAGACCCAGAACGGCACCACCGGCTGGCTGGTGGAATGGATGTCGAGGATGTGGTCGGCCGCATCGACCACGGGCCGCAGGATGCGCGCGCGGCGCAGCTCGGGGCTGTCCTCGCTGCCATCGAGCCACTCGGGCGACCAGATGCGGTTGAGGTTGTGGACGATCTGGCGGCTGTCGTAGGGCGCGGCCTCGGTGAAGGACTCGTAGGCGTCGATGTTCGCGAAGCTCACAGTGAGCGTGCCGATCTTCGGCCGCACGCCGTGGTCGAGCAGGTGCGTGGCGGCCGTCATGCCGCAGATCTCGTTGCCGTGCGTCAGGGCGTTGATCAGCACGTGCGGGCCGGGCTTGCCCGATTCGAAGCGGTGCACGTAGTCGACGCCGACATTGCCCTGGCGGTAGGCGGAGAGATCGCGCGGGAGGACTTCGAGGGCGGACGGGGATTGGGTCATGGTGGGGTGTGGCGGCTCGGGCGGGAACGGGGTCGCGCGAGTTTGCTACAGGCGGCGCGTTCTTGCTGGGCACCGGTTCCGGCCCGATACGCTTCAAATCTGAAGCGTATCGGCGCAATTTGCGCTTCAGTCCACCGATTCCCCGCGCCGCGCCAAGCACTCGGCCAGCGCCTCGACCCCCAGCTGATAAACCCCCTGCCGCCGATGCACCTCGAACCCCAGCCGGCGGTTGATCGCGAGGATCGGCGCGTTGGCCTCGGCGTTGTAGGTCACGACGGTGCGCAGTTCGGGATGCAGCGCGCGCACGCTTTCGAGCATCGCGGCCTTCACCGCCTTGGCCAGCGAGCGGCCACGCCAGGCGCGCGCAACGCCGGTCAGGCGCTGGTGCAGGCGGTCGGGGGTGCGCGGGTCCCAGTGCGCTTCGCACATCGCGGCCAGCGTGCCGTCGGCGTCGACCAGCAGCACCAGGTGGTGCTCGCCGCCGCTGCGGTCGAGTTCGCGGTACCAGTTGGCATAGCCGTCGAGCTCGTAGCGCGCGGGCGGCAGTTCGAGTTCGCCGAGCGGCATGTCGTTGAACAGGTCCGAGAACGGCGCCAGCAGTTGCGCCAGGCGCTCCATCGGCGTGCGGCCCGGATGGATCTCGAAGCGCAGCGCGCCGCCGGCCGTGCCCTGTGCCTTCCAGCGCGCGAGCTCGGCCGCGTCGAGGCCATCGATCCGCATGCGGTTCTCGACCACGCGGTGCTTGAGGACCGCGCCCGAGGCTTCGAGGAAGGCATGGCCCGGCGGGTAGAAGGTGTTCATCGTCGCGACGGTCTTGCCGTGCTCGCGCATGAAGGCCAGCAGCGGCACGAGCAGCCGGCTGCCGATGCCGCGGCGCCGGTGCGCGCCCAGCACGCCGAGCCAGGCCTCCGCGTGCAACGCGAACGGCTCGCTGTTCGATGCGTCGGGCCGGCGCCGCCAGAGGATGAGGTTGCCGACCAGTTCGTCGCCCTCGCGCGCGACGAAGCGCTCGGCCTCGTGGAAGGGCATGCGGCGCCGCGCGTCGTGCTCGAAGTCGGCATCGGCCGCCTGCGGCTCGCCGGGGTGCAGCTCCTCGTCGCGCAGGCGCCGGTAACGGTGGAAGCGCGCCCATTCGGACGGATCGTCCATATGGACATCGAAGCGCCGGATCTCGATCGTGTCGTTCGCCATCTCCCGTCCTCCGTGTTCTTGCCGGGGCGCGATTGTGCCGAAGCGCGGACCCGTCGCGCGCTTGGACGAACGCATCTTTGGCTTGGCCGAAGGTTGGCGCTCCACAATGGTGTTTCCGCCCCCTTCGACGAGGAGTTCGCACATGCCCTTCCCGCCGCTGTCCCGCATGGTCCTGGCCGCAGCGGCCCTGCTCGCACTCGCGGGCGCCGCCGCGCAGGAAACGAAGACCGACCCCGTCTACACGCGCGCCCGCCTGATGTCCTCGCACGAGGAGCCCGGCGGCAAGCTGTACCTGCACCTGAAGATCCCGCCGCGCTCGAAGCTGCCGTTCACCACCCAGACCTTCAGGCTGGCCGACCGCAAGCTCGCGGCCGACATCGCCGACGGCACGCCGGTGGAGTTCGTCTCGCGCCGGCTCGACGGCGAGAACACGGTGGTGGCGATCCGCGCGGTGGCCGAGTGCCCGCGCTTCCAGAAGTGCTGAAGCGCCGATACGCCCCGGCCGGCCTCACCAGTTGACTTCGCGCTCCGGCGTCGCCGAGATGTGGTGGATCGACAGGTCGGCGCCGTCGAATTCCTCTTCCTGCGACAGCCGCAGCCCGACGGTCTTCTTGAGCACGCCGTAGACCACGGCGCCGCCGAGCAGCGCCCAGACCACGCCCATGACGGTGCCGATGAGCTGCGCGCCGAGGTTCACGCCGCCGATGCCGCCCAGCGCCTGGGTGCCGAAGATGCCGGCGGCGATGCCGCCCCAGGTGCCGCACAGGCCGTGCAGCGGCCAGACGCCGAGCACGTCGTCGATCTTCCACTTGTTCTGCGTCAGCGTGAACATCGCGACGAAGATGGCGCCAGCCACGCCGCCCACCACCAGCGCGCCGATCGGGTGCATCAGGTCGGAGCCCGCGCACACCGCCACCAGGCCGGCCAGCGGGCCGTTGTAGACGAAGCCGGGGTCGTTCTTGCCCATGGCCAGCGCCACCAGCGTGCCGCCGACCATCGCCATCACGGAGTTGACCGCGACCAGGCCCGAGATCTTGTCGATGGTCTGCGCGCTCATCACGTTGAAGCCGAACCAGCCCACGCACAGCACCCAGGCGCCGAGCGCGAGGAACGGGATGTTCGACGGCGGATGCGCGGCCAGCGAGCCGTCGCCGCGGTAGCGGTTGCGCCGCGCGCCCAGCAGCAGCACGGCCGGCAGCGCGAGCCAGCCGCCCACGGCATGCACCACCACGGAGCCCGCGAAGTCGTGGAATTCATGGCCCGTGACCGAGGCGATCCAGTCCTGGATGCCGAAGTGCTTGTTCCAGGCGATGCCCTCGAAGAAGGGATAGATCAGCCCGACGATGACCGCGGTGGCGATCAGCTGCGGCCAGAACTTGGCGCGCTCGGCGATGCCGCCCGAGATGATGGCCGGAATGGCGGCCGCGAAGGTCAGCAGGAAGAAGAACTTCACCAGGTCGTAGCCGCTGCGGGCCGACAGCTCGGTGGCGCTGACGAAGAAGTGGGTGCCGTAGGCCACGCCGTAGCCGACGAGGAAGTAGACGATGGTCGAGACCGAGAAGTCGACCAGGATCTTCACGAGCGCATTGACCTGGTTCTTCTTGCGGACCGTGCCGAGTTCGAGAAAGGCGAATCCCGCATGCATGGCCAACACCATGATCGCGCCTAGAAGGATGAACAGCGCGTCTGCGCCCTGTTTGAGTGCGTCCATTGGAGCTTCTTGCTGGTTTTTGGATTGATTTGGTGCGCCGCACCTGAATTCAGCAGGACGGCGGGCCAATGAAGCAAAAATGGTGCCTACAAGCTCGTCAATGGTGCGAAACGGGCCGAGATGGGGCTGAGTGAGCCCGAAGGGCGGGCGTGGCGCACCGGAACGGATGCCGCCTGACGGTGCATGACACACCCGCGCCGCGGTTCAGGAGGCCGTCGCGCCGCGCAGGGCCTCGCGGTAGCGCCGGCTGCACGGCACGGTGCTGCCGTCGTGCATGTGCAGCCGGGCATCGCCGCCGTCGAGCGGCTCGATCTCGCGCAGCCGCGACAGATTGACCGCGTGGCTGCGGTGCACGCGAACGAACAGCGCCGGATCGAGCTGGGTCAGGAAGTCGGTCAGCGTGGCGCGCAGCAGGTAGTCGTGGCCGTTGACGTGCAGGCCGACGTAGTTGCCCTCGGCCTGCAGCCAGTCGATGTCGCCGGCGGCAATCAGGAATTCGCGGCGCAGCTTGCGCACCAGGAAGCGCTCGGGGCGCGCGGGAGCCGGCGGCGGCGCGGGTTCGGCGGGCGGCGGTGGCGCGTCCGCGGCCGGGGCCGGCTCGGCATCGGCCGGGCGTGGCGACGCTTGCGGCCCTTCAGGCGCCTCGTCCGGCGCGTCGAGCACTCGCGCCTCGCCCTGCCAGCGCAGCATGAACATCCGGTAGGCCCAGATACCGAACACGATCGAGACGTAGGCGCGCACGTCCTTCAGGTACTCGTAGCCCCACTGCGCGGCCCAGCCGCCGAAGGCGTAGTGCTCGCCGGCGGCGGCATAGGCCAGCGAGCGCAGCGCGAACATCGCCATCACGTGGACCACGCTGAACACCACGCTGGCCGCGAGATGCCAGGCCAGGTAGCGCACCAGCCTGCCGGGCGCGAGCGAGGCCAGCGGGGAGAGCCGGCGCTCCAGCGCCACGATGGCCGGCACCAGCAGCAGCAGGACCAGGTGGCTCGAGCCCTCCCAGACCACGATCTCCCAGGTCTCGCGCGGCACGGCGCGCGAGCGCGCGTCGACCATCGCCACCGTGGTGTTGAACAGCGCCTGCAGCGCCATCACGACGATCCAGAAACCGACCTCGACGTAGCGGCGGATCGGCTCGTAGCGGTGGTAGAGGTCTTTGCGGGGGCCGGCCATGGCGGGCGATTGTCGCGATCCACGTGACGAATGGGGCGACAGGGGCGGCCCGGGGACGGATTTCGCCCCGTGTTTCGTCCCACCGGGGCCACCGCTCGTCACAAAGTGCCCGCGATCCGTCCCCCGGCCGCGCCGCCGCCTCGCCGGGCCCGGACCATGGCCGCTCGTTCAGTCCCCGATCCAGGAGCCTTCATGCCCACCGACCGTTTTCCACGCAACCCCGTCCCGCCGGCCGCCGACCCGCGCCGGCACGACATCGACGCCCTGCGCGCCCTCGCCTTCCTGCTCGTCATCGTCTATCACGTGGCGATGTACTACGTGGCCGACTGGCCCTGGCACCTCAAGAGTCCGCATGCGGCCGAATGGCTGCAATGGCCGATGCGGATCCTGAACCTCTGGCGCATGGACCTGGTGTTCCTGATCTCGGGCGTCTCGCTGGCCTTCCTGAGCCGCCACCAGGGCACGGCGGCGCTGCTGCGCGGCCGCGGGCTGCGGCTAGTGCTGCCGCTGGCCTTCGGCATGGCGGTGGTCGTGCCCTGGCAGGCCTATGCCGAAGGCGTGGCCAACGGCCTGGTGGCGCCGGGCTTCGGCGCCTTCCTGCTGCGCTACCTGCCGATGAGCCAGCCCTGGTCCAAAGGCGCCTTCGCGGGCGCCGAGTTCGGCATCACCTGGAACCACCTCTGGTACCTGCCGTACCTGTTCGTCTACACGGCCGCGGTGGCGCTCACCTTGCCGTTGTGGCGTTCCGCCGCAGGCCAGGCGCTGCGCCGGGCCTTCAACGGGCTGCGCGGCGGCTGGCTGCTGCTGCTGCCGGCGCTGCCGCTCGCGGCCTTCACGCTGCTGCTGGCGCCGCACTACCCGCCGACCCACAACCTGGTGCGCGACCCCTTCCTGCACAGCATCTACTTCACCGTCTTCCTCTACGGCTACTGGATGGGCGTCGACAGCGGCATCTGGCGCGAGCTTGAGCGGCTGCGCCGCGTGTCGCTGGCGCTGGCCGTGGCGGTGGTCGCCGCCTACATCGCGGCGCGCACGCTGGGCGCCGGCAGCGTGCCGAACGAAATCAACGCCGTGCTGCGCTCGCTCTACCTCTGGGCCGCGGTCGCCACCCTCCTCGGCCATGGCCACCGCCACCTGAACCGACCCTGGCCCTGGCTGCGCTGGGCCAATGCCTCGGTCTATCCCTGGTACATGCTGCACCAGACGCTGATCGTGCTGGCGATCGTCTGGCTGGCGCCGCTGGCGCTCGGCCCGGTGCTCGAGCCGGCGCTGATCCTCGCGGTCACGCTGGGCGGCTGCTGGCTGCTCAACGACGCGCTGATCCGCCGCGTGCGCTGGCTGCGGCCGCTGTTCGGCCTGCCGCCGCAGGAAAAGCGGACGCCCGATCGGGCGCCCGCGGCGGCCCTGACGGCCGCGCGCTGAAGGCCTCAGCCCTTGTCGTCGGGCACCGGCACCAGGATCGTGCTGCCCGTGGCCAGCAGCTTCAGCGTGCCGTCCTCGGCCTCGCCGAACAGCTCGGCGGCGGTGAAGACCTGCTTGCGCCCGGCCTTCACGACGCGCCCGCGCGCCACGAAGACGCGGCCCAGCGCGGGCGCCATGCAATCGACCGAGAAGTGCGAGGCCAGCACGCGGCCCGCCACGGTGGCGGCCGCGAAGCCGCAGACGGTGTCGAGCAGCGCGCCGATCATGCCGGCATGCAGGAAGCCGGCGTACTGGCCCATGTCGGCCTCGCGCCATGCCATGCGCAGTTCGGCCTCGCCCTTTTCCGCGCGCACGACTTCGAAGCCGGCCCAGCGGTTGAATGCGGCCGTTCGATTCAAGGCCTGGATGGTGTCTAGCATCGGATGCTCCTTCGAGAGGGGGACTCTCCTTGTCGACCAGAATGGGTCGAGCCCACTCTACGAAGCGCCCCCGGCCCGGCCCGTCGCGTCCGTGACCGGAACGCGCGCGGCAGTTGCATCGGCGACAGCCCGCGCACGCAGCGCGAGCGCCGCAATCGACAGCGCGAAGGCCAGCGCGCTGGCCGCGCAGCGCCAGAGGTTGGCGGCATGCCAGCGTGCGCGCGTCTCGGCCCAGTCGGGCGGCAGTGCCTGCGGATCCCACGACTCGGTGTAGGCATTGAGCGGCAGGTTCACCTGCGCGGTGAACAGCACGATGCCCAGCGCATAGAGCACGCCCGCGAACGCGAGCAGGCCGAACCAGCCGCGCCGCCATTCATTCCGGCCGGCCGCGAGCGCCAGCGCGCACAGCACCGGCGGGCCGAAGAAGAAGCCGAAGAACATCGCGTGCCGCACATGGCGGTTGAGGCTGGACTGCACGACGGCATAGCTCGCGCCGTCCATCTGCAGCGTGGCGAGGCTGACGTTGAAACCGTAGGCCCAGAAGAAGCCGGCCATCAGGCCGAAGGCGAAGACGGCGAGGCCGTGCAGGCTCCAGCCTGCAAGAGACAGGGCGAATGAGAGCGGCGAGGTACGTGGCGGCATGCGCCGACTGTGGCGCGCGCCGCCCCGGCCCGCCTTAACCTGCGATAAGCCCCATCTCCGCGCGCAGCCGCGACAGCGAGACATCGGTCATGCCGAGGTAGGACGCCAGGTGGCGCAGCGGAATGCGCCGCGCCCAGTCGGGCCGTTCGCGCAGCAGCGCCTCGTAGCGGGCGCGCGCGTCGCATTGCAGGAAGGCCTGCTCGCGCCGCAGCTTGTCGTCGAACAGGCCCGCCAGCGCCGCCAGCCGCAGCGCGGTCCACGAGGGCAGCGCCGCGACCGCCGCTTCGAGCGCGTCGCACGGCAGGCAGCGCACCACGGCGGGCTCGAGCGCCGCGATGAAGAAGGCCGCCGGCTCGTCGCGCAGCAGCGGCGTCACGGGCCAGACGAAGGCGTCCTCGGCATGGAAGTTCTTGTTCGACTCGCGACCCTCGGCGTCGAGGTAGTACAGCCGCAGCAGCCCGCGCTCGACCCAGAAGGCATGGCGCCAGGCGTTGCCCGCGGCCAGCAGCACCGCGTGCGGCGCCAGGGTCTCGCGGCGGGCCGAACCGGCCAGCGCGACCAGCGGGCCGGCACCGAGTTCGGGGAAGCGGCGCGCCAGGGCCGCGTGCCAGGCGGCATCGGTGGCGGCCGGCTGCTGCATGGTCCGGTGTCTCAGGCGACCGCGTCGTCCTCGGCGGCCGCGGCCTTGCCGCCCTTGCGCTGCTGCTTGCGCGCGGCCTTCTTGGCCTCGCGCTCGGCATCGGCGCGCTGGCCCTCGGCCAGCCACTGGGCGAACTCCTCGGGCGTCTCGAGCGTGATGCGGCCGAGGTTGCCGGCGCGGAACTCGTGCATCACGATCTCGGCCGCCTTCTGCAGGTTCACGCGCCCCTTGCCGAGCAGCGCGCCGCGCTTGCGGCCGATGGTGTCGAGCAACGCCTCGTCGCGCATCTCGGCGAGCTCCCCGGGCGCATGCTCGTGCTCGACCAGCTTGAAGCGCGCCACCAGCCCCGCCGCGTAGTGCTGCTTGAGGTAGCCGAGCAGCTCGAGCGCCACCTCCTCCTCGTCGAAGGCATTGCGCCCCACCGCGCCGCTGGCCGCGAGGTTGTAGCCGCTCTTGGGCACCACGATGCGCGGCCACAGCATGCCGGGCGTGTCCCAGAGGTAGAAGTCGTCGGCCAGCGTGATGCGCTGCTCGAGCTTGGTGATGCCGGCCTCGTCGCCGGTCTTGGCCTTGCGCCCGCCGGTCAGGGTGTTGATCAGCGTCGACTTGCCCACGTTCGGAATGCCGCAGATCAGCACCCGCATCGGCTTGGCGAGCCCGCCGCGGTTGGGCGAGAGCGCGTGGCAGGCGCGCACGATCTGCTGCGCGGGCGTCGACAGGCTAGCGTCGAGCGGGATCGCGCGCGTGGCCGGCAGGCCGTTGTAGTGCGCGAGCCAGCGCTCGGTGCGCTCGGGGTCGGCCAGGTCCTGCTTGTTGAGCACCTTGAGCGCCGGCCGGTTGGCGGTCAGCCGCGCGAGCATCGGGTTGGCGCTCGAGCCGGGCAGCCGCGCGTCGAGCAGCTCGATCACCACGTCGATGTCCTTCACGCGCTCGGTGATCGCCTTCTGCGTGAGATGCATGTGACCGGGGAACCACTGGATCGCCATCGGTGCGTGTCTTTCTTGTGTTTGTGGCTGCGGGATGGAATGGGACGGTGCATGCACCGGTCCGGGGTGCGCATTGTGAACCGCGAACCTGAATCGATCGATACGCCCCCGTCGCGCGGGGATACCGGGGTCTTTGCCGCGCGCGGCATGGCCGCACGCTTGCAAAGTCTTGCGCCGCTCGCGCGTGCCAGCCCCTATGATTTGTCGCAGAGCGCGCCTTCCGGCGTCGGTCGAATCCAGACTTTTTTCAAGGAGTTGCCGCGATGAAACCCGTCTCCGAACTGCTCAAACGTCACGACTCCGCGGCCTGGCGGACCTCGCCGGGCACCACGGTGTTCGATGCGCTGGCCACGCTGGCGCATTTCGAGGTCGGTGCCCTGATGGTGATGGAGGGCGACCGGCTGGTCGGCTTCCTCTCCGAGCGCGACTACACGCGCAAGGTCGCGCTGCAGGGCAAGAACTCCAAGGAGGTCAAGGTCTCGGAGATCATGACGCCCGACGTGATGACCGTGAACCCGCAGACCCCCACCCAGACCTGCATGGCGCTGATGAGCCAGCGCAAGTTCCGCCACCTGCCGGTGGTCGACGGCGACAGGGTGGTGGGCATGATCTCGATCCAGGACCTGATGGACGACATCATTGCCGACCACGAGCAGACCATCGAGCAACTGACGCACTACATCCAGAGTTGAGCGAAGGCGGCGCCGCCGCCCTTTTTCGGCCCCCGCGTCAGGCAGGCGCGACCGGACGACGCTAGACTGCGCGCGCCCGCCCCTCGCGGCCGGGCGCCACCTCGTGGCCCTCCCCCCAAGATCACCGAACCACAAGGGTCTGCAATGAGCTTGCAGTCGGCCGAACTGCTTTTCCGGCAGGGCCAGTATTCCGCTGCGCAGAAAGTGCTGCTGCAGCTGCTGAAAAAAGGCCAGCACACGGCCGCCGCGAACCGGCTGCTGGGCTTCATCGCGGGCCAGACGCAGGACTTCCCGCAAGCCATCGAGCGGCTGCGCGCCTCGCTGCGTTACGACCCGAATTCCCTCGAGAGCTGGTACTACCTCGGCATGGCCTGCCAGAAGTCGGGCCAGCACCGCGCCGCGGCCGAGGCCTTCGGCACGCTGCTGCAGCGCCAGCCGAACCTGTTCGAGGCCGAGCACGACCTGGGCCTCGCGCTGCTCGCGCTCGGCAAGGCCGCCGAGGCGCTGGCCCACTTCGACCGCGCGGTGCAATTGCGCCCGGGCGCCTTCGAGGCCCACATGAACCGCGGCGCGGCCTGCGGCAAGCTGCGCCTGCATGCACAGGAACTTCAGTGCTACGAAAGCGCGCTGGCGCTGCAGCCCGCGCATCCCACGCTGATCGAGAACTACGGCACCGCGCTGTGCCAGGCGCGGCGCTTCGCGGACGCGGCACAGCTGTACGACCGGACCCTGCGCGAGCATCCCGGCGACGCCGACTACGCCTTCGCGCGCGGCGGCCTGCTCTATGCGCGTGCGGCCATCGCCGACTGGCGGGACTTCGACGCCCAGATGGCGCTGCTGCGCGAGGACATCCGCGCGCAGCGCGAATGCATCGAGCCCTTCGCGCTGCTGATCCTGCCTTCCACGCCGCAGGAGCAGCTGCAGGTGGCGCGGCTGCATGCGCAGCGCCACTATCCGATGGCGGCCGAACCGCTGCACGCGCCGGTGCGCGCCGAGGGCGAGCGCCTGCGCGTCGGCTACATCTCGGCCGACTTCGGGCGCCATGCCACCTCCTTCCTGGTGGCCGAGGTGTTCGAGCGCCACGACCGCGAGCGCTTCGAGGTCACGGCGATCTCGCTGCGCCAGAGCGACGGCAGCGCGATGCGCGAGCGGCTCGAGCGGGCCTTCGACCGCTTCGTCGACGCGCACGAGCTGTCGGACAGCGAGACCGCGCAGGCCATCGCCGACCTCGGCATCGACATCCTGGTGGACCTCGGCGGCTACACCATCGATGCGCGGCCCTCGGTGCTGGCGCTGCGGCCGGCGCCGCTGCAGATCAGCTACCTGTGCTTCCCGGGCACGCTGGGCGCGCCCTTCATCGACTACCTGGTGGCCGATCCCTTCCTGATCCCCGAGGCGGCGCGCGCGGACTACAGCGAGAAGATCCTCTACCTGCCCGACGCCTACCAGCCCAACGACTCGCGCCGCGAGACGGCCACCGGGCCGCTGTCGCGCGCCGATGCCGGCCTGCCGGAAGCGGCCTTCGTCTTCTGCAACTTCAACAACGGCCAGAAGCTCACGGCCGCGTTCTTCGACATCTGGCTGCGGCTGCTCGCGCGCGTCGAGGGCAGCGTGCTCTGGCTCAAGGGCGGCACTGAGGCCTACGAACGGAACCTGCGCGAGCGCGCCGCCGCGCACGGCATCGCCTCGGAGCGGCTGGTGTTCGCGCCCTGGGCCGAGCAGTCGGCCCACCTGCAGCGCCTGGCGCTGGCCGACCTGTGCCTGGACAACCTGCCCTACAACGCCCACACGACCGCCAGCGACGCGCTGTGGGCCGGGCTGCCGCTCGTGAGCTGCGTGGGCCAGACCTTCGCCGGCCGCGTGGCGGGCAGCCTGCTGGGCGCGGCCGGTTTCCCGCAGCTCGCGACCGACTCGCCGGCCGCCTACGAGGCGCTGGCCCTGGCGCTCGCCACCGACCCGCCGCGCCTCGCGGCGCTGCGCGCCGAGCTGGCCGCCGCGCGCGGGCACTGCGCGCTGTTCGATACCGCGACCTACACGCGCCACCTCGAAGCGGGCTTCGCCGCGGCCTGGGAACGCCACCGCGCGCAACTGCCGCCCGAGCACATCGTGGTGCCGCGCCTGGGCGCGTAGCCCGTCCCTTCGTCCGCGGATCGCCAACCCTGCCCGGCCCGCCGGCAGGGCCTTGGCCTACGCGCGCCACGGTTCCAGCGTTCAGAGTGAAGACTCGTTTCGATCCTCCAACCTGACATCCAAGAAGGGAGACACTGGACATGCAGATACAGGTCAACACGAGCAACGGCATCGACAACAAGGAAGCGCTCGAGCGCTGGGCCGACACCGAGATCCAGCAGCAGCTGCAGCGCTTCGCCGACGACGTGACACGCGTGGAAGTGCACCTGAGCGACGAAAACCACGAGAAGGCCGGCGAACGCGACAAGTGCTGCGTGATGGAAGCGCGGCTCGCGCACCACCAGCCGCTGGCGGTGAAGCAGCACGCATCCAGCATGGACGAGGCCTTCCGCGGCGCGTCCGACAAGCTCAAGCGCCTGCTCGACAGCACCCTGGGCCGGCTGCACAACCACCGCGACCGCGAGTCGATCCGCCGCGACGGCGGCATGGGGCTGGTGGCCGAATAAGCCTTCGGCGCCCTTCAGCTTCGACGCGCGCGGCGCGAAGGCGCCGGTGTGTCCGGCTGGCGCGGTGGCCGCGCCGGCTCGGGCGCGCCGGTGGGAATGAGCGGCGGGCGCTGCCCGCTCTCGATCCAGGCGTCGTAGAAGTCGATCTTGCGGTCGACCAGCGACAGCGCGCGCTTCCATTCGGCGATGGTTTGATTCACGCGCTCGCGGTGCGTCGCGAGCAGCGCGCGCCGCTCGGCCAGGGTGGCGCGGCCGCGCAGCGCGAGCGCCGTGTACTCGCGCATCTCGGCGATCGACATGCCGGTGCGGCGCAGCCGGTCCATCAGGTCGAGCCAGCCGATGTGGGGCTCGCCGTAGAGGCGCCGCCCGCCCGCGTCGCGCACCACGCCGGGCACCAGCCCCTGGCTCTCGTACCAGCGGATCGCATGCACGCTGCGGCCGGTGCGCTGCGCCAGCTCGCCGATCAGGAACGGCGTGCCCTGCGCGACGCCGCGCCGGGCCTCAGCCGCCGGCATCGGCCGGGGCCGCGACCCCGGGCGCTTCCAGCGCCGAGGCCACCAGGCCGGTGTCGAAATACTCGATCAGCTCCTTCACCAGGCCTCCTTCGAGTCGGTAGACGTAGCAATAGCGGTTGTTGTAGCGGCGCCCGGCATGGGTCAGCACGTCGCCGCTGAATTGCACCACCACCCGGTCCTCGTCGGCCAGGACGTGCTCGGTGCGGCTGGTGTAGGGGGTGGCGAACTGGGCGAACAGCGGGTTCAGCAGCTCCTCGCGGATCGCCTTCCTGCCGCGGTAGGTGCGCGACCAGGCGGTGCTGCCCTCGAGCTTCCAGGTCGCGTCGTCGGCGAAGCCCTCGAGGAAGGGCCGGCTGTTGCCCTGGTCGAGCTGGGCGTGGATGTGCTGGATGAGCGCCTTGTTGCTGGCGGTGGTGGTGTTCATGGCGATGTCCTCTTGAGCGTCAATGGAAAGCACCGGAGGCCCCGGTGGATTTCATTGGAAGGGCTCGCGTGCACTCGAGGTCAAGCGCCATGAACGCCCGGGTGGAATTCAGCCGCGCGCCGCCTTCGCCTTCGCGACCTCGTTCGCGCCCTGGGCGGTGCCGCTCTGGGGCACCTGCTCGCCCTCGCGCGCGCGCACCTCGTCGAGCCGCGCGGCCAGCTGCTCGGGCGTGTCGCCGCCGATGCCGATCCAGGCGCCCTGCGTGAGCGTGATGTGCGCGGCCTCGAAGGTGCCGGCGCCCGCGCACAGGATGGCGCGCGTGGGCGCGTTCTCGGCCGCCAGCACCAGCATCGCCGGCACCACGGCCTCGGGCTGGAAGGCCTCGAGCATGTCGGGCGGGAACAGGTCCTCGGTCATGCGCGTGGCCGCGGTGGGCGCCAGGCAGTTGACGCGGATGTCGTTCTTCGCGCCCTCGATGCTCAGGGTCTGCATCAGGCCCACCAGCGCCAGCTTGGCGGCACCGTAGTTGCTCTGGCCGAAGTTGCCGTACAGGCCGCTCGAGGAGGTGGTCATCACGATGCGGCCGTACTTCTGCGCGTTCATCAGCGCCCAGACGGCTTTGGTGCAGTTGACGGCGCCCATCAGGTGCACGTCGACCACCAGCCTGAAGTCGGCCAGTTCCATCTTGGCGAAGCTCTTGTCGCGCAGGATGCCGGCATTGTTCACGAGGATGTCGACCCGGCCCCAGGCATCGACCGCCTGCTGCACCATGGCCTGCACGGCCTCGAAGTCGGTGACCGAGGCGCCGTTGGCGATCGCCTCGCCGCCCGCGGCCTTGATCTCGTCGACCACCGCCTGCGCCGCGCTCACCGAGCCGCCCGAGCCGTCGCGCGCGCCGCCGAGGTCATTGACCACCACCTTGGCGCCGCGCGCCGCGAGGGCCAGCGCATGCTGGCGGCCCAGGCCGCCGCCGGCGCCGGTCACGATGGCCACGCGGCCCTGGAAGTCGATGCTGCTGTCGTTGCTCATGTCGTCTCGGTCTCTCGGAGGATGGATGGAGGGCGCGTCCAAACCGCACGCGCCGCGGCGCGTTTTACCTCAGAAAGTACCGCGCGGCCGCACCCGGGCGGTCCCGCCAGTCACTCGTGCGACGAGGTTTCGTGCAGGGTTTCGCAGTAGGCGACGAGCTGGTCGAGCTCGGCCGACTTGTCGAAGAAGGCGTCGGCGCCCAGCAGGCGCGAGCGGTCGCGCATCTCGGCGGTGGCGTAGTTGCTGAGCACCACCACCTTCTGGTGCGGCGAACGCTGGCGGCAGGCGTCGAGCACGCCCAGGCCGTTGCCGCGCTCGAGGAACAGGTCGACGATGGTCAGGTCCCAGTCGTCGCGGTGGCGCTGCAGCCAGGCCACGGCCTCGTCCTCGCTGCCGGCCACGGCCAGCACCTCGGTCTCGGTCACGTCCTCGAGGAAACCCACGAGGTTCTCGCGGATCACGGGGCTGTCTTCGACGAGATAGGCCTTGAGACTCATGATCGCCCGCCCCGCGCAGTGCCGCACCGTTGCGGATCGGCCAGGGCGCGGAACGAGGCGGGAGGGAACGGCTGGCGGGCGACGGCTTGCATGGTCCGATCCTCTCAGCCATGCGGCGGTGCAGCGTGAGCCAGCGGCACCGACCGCCTGTAGGCCACGGGCCAAGACGGCTGTCGTCAGCCGGCGGCCGGGCGGCCCGCCGTCAGGCCGCGACGGCCACCCGCTGGCCCTTGCCCACGCCCAGGCGCGTGGGCGACACGTACTGCTCGCGGTAGATCTCGAAGGGCATGGTGTCGGCCATCTCGATGCGCTTCTGCTCCTGGATCGAGTCCTCGGTCATGCGCGCGAATACGGCGCGCTGGGCGTCGGAGAAGGGCAGCGCCATCAGCGCGGCGCGGGTCTGCTCGGAGCGCGCGCGGATGAAGCCGATGAAGGAGTTGGCATGCTCGTGCTCGATGGCCGCGAGCACGCGCGCCGAGGGCAGGCTGTCGGGGTTGCCCAGCGCCTCGCGCGCGGCGCGCACCGCCTCGGCATGGGCCGTGCCGCCGTGCGCGGCATCGAGCCGCTCGGCGATCGGCGCGCATTGCTCGACCAGCTCCAGGCCCCAGTCGACCAGCGACACCGGCTGGCCGCCGCGCAGCAGCGCCAGGCCCGGCTCGCGGCCGCGCGCGGCCGTCAGGTGCTGGTTGTGCGCCAGATCGGCGATCTCCTGCGGCGTGTCGTCGGGGCTGTCGCTGAGCAGGCAGTGCAGCAGGAACACGTCGAGGAAGCGCATGGTCTGGGCGTTGATGCCCACGGCCTCGAAGGGATCGAGGTCCATCAGCCGCACCTCGACGTACTCGACGCCGCGCTCGCGCAGCGCATGCAGCGGGCGCTCGCCGGGGTTGATCACGCGCTTGGGGCGGATGGTGCCGTAGAACTCGTTCTCGATCTGCAGCAGGCTGGTGCCGAGCTGGTTGTAGTCGCCGCCGAGGTTGCGGATGCCGATGGCCTCGTAGGCCGGCCAGGGGCGCGTGAGCGCGTCCTGCAGCGAGGCACCGTAGCCCTCGAGGCTGTTGTAGCTCACGGCCAGCGAGGCCTGCGCGTCGCTCTGGTAGCCCAGGCGGCCCATGCGCAGCGAGGTGCCGTGCGGCATGAACATGCTGCCGTCGCCCAGCGGCTGCAGCTCGTGCGGGCGACCCGCGACGAAGCTCGAGCACAGCGCCGGCGAGGCGCCGAACAGGTACAGCAGCAGGAAGGCGTGGCGGCGGAAATTGCGGATCAGCGCGAAATACGCTTCGCTCGACACCTCGGGCAGCGACCAGTTGTAGTGGATGCCCGAGATGGTCTGCATGCGGCGGCCGTAGCGGTGGCTCAGGCCCATGCGGTAGACGCTCTTGGCGCGGCCCACGTTCGACGAGCCGTAGCGGCCGATCGGAATGGTCTCGTCGGTCGGCAGGCCGCAGGGCATGCTCGAGACCCACATGCGCTCGTCGCCGAGCTGGTCGAGCACGCGGTAGGTGAACTGGTGGACGCGGGTCAGCTCGTCGAGCGCGGCCTCGGCGTCGCCGTGCACGCCCGTGATCAGCTCGAGCTGCGACTCGCTGAAGTCGGTCGTGATGTGCGGATGGGTCAGCGCCGAGCCGAGCGCGAGCGGATGGGGCGTCAGCGCGAGCTTGCCGTCGGGCAGCGCGCGCAGGCTTTCCTTCTCGATGCCGCGCCGCATGCCTTTCAACCGCCCGGCCGAGAGCGAACCCAGCCTCTCCTGCAATCTGTTGCTCATATTGTTATGACCCATCAATCTTCTGAGGGGCTGGAAGGTAGCACGGCGGCGCGGGCGCTGCTCGTACAGGGAAACCCGCTGCCGGCTATGCTGCGGTCCGCTATTTTTTCCATAGCATCACCTTTCGACGCGCTGACGCGATCAGCTCTTTTCGGGGGTCCGCGGCGCAGCGCCCGAGCGGCCCGCGAGGCCGGCCAGGTCGATCTCGTCGGACTGGTAGACGTGGATCTGCGGCGGCCCGTCGGCCATCGCGGCCAGCGCCTTGCCGAAGGCGCGCGAGGCCTCGACGCGGAAATGCACCTGCAGCGCCGCCATGTCGCTCCAGCGCTCGACGAAGGTGAGCTGCAGCGGCTGCAGCGCGTCGGTCGAGACCTCGTGCGAGAGGCAGCCGGGCTCGGCGCGCGAGCGCTGCACGTGCTCGACGCTGATCGCCAGCATGGCCTGCAGGGTGTCGGGCTTGGCGGTGGCATGGCCGATGACGAGGATCATGGGATGTCTCCTTTCGAGTGTCGCGGGCGCCTCGGCCCGCCGGTTCAGCGTGCGAGCACGCGCAGCAAGAAGGCGTTGAGGTCGCCGATCTCCTCGATGCAGACCGAGTGCGCCATCGCGTACTCGTGCCATTCGATGGTGTAGCCCAGTGCCGCGAGCGCGTCGCGCGACTGCTGGGCGCGCGCGATCGGCACCACCGGATCCTGCCGGCCATGGGCCAGGAACACCGGCGTGTCGTGGTTGGCCGCATGGCGCTCGGCCGCGGTGGTGGCCGCGATCGGCAGGTAGCCCGAGAGGCCGACGATGCCCGCGAGCCGCTCGCCATGGCGCAGCCCGGTCATCAGCGCCATCGCGCAACCCTGCGAGAAGCCGGCCACCACGATGCGCTCGGCCGCGATGCCGCGCGCCTTCTCGTTGGCGATCAGCGCCTCGATCGTGGCCTGCGAGCGGCGCAGGCCGGCCTCGTCCTCGCGCGCCACCAGGTCGGCCACCGCGATGTCGTACCAGGCCGGCATCTGGTAGCCGCCATTGATGGTGACCGGGATCACGGGCGCGTTCGGGAACACGAAGCGCACCGGGCCCACGCTGGCGAGGTCGAGCTCGTTGGCGATGGGCACGAAGTCGTTGCCGTCGGCGCCCAGGCCATGCATCACGATCACCGTGGCGGTGGGATGGGGGGCGGTTTCGATCTCGATGGGGGGACGGGACATGGTCGGTGAAAGTCGTGAAAAAGTACGCCAAACAGGCGCGGATGGCCGGACCTTAGCGCATTCGGGCGGCCCGGGACATTGATCCAGCGCAGGGATCCGGTGCATCCCGCGCACCCGGACGGCCGCTCGGCCGACTTGCGCGGCGCGGCCACGCCCCCAAGATGGTCCGCAAGAACCCCAGCGAAGGACCCCGCGTGAGCCATTCCCCACCCCTGGTAGACACCAAGCTCGGCGGCCTCGTGCTTGTCTGCGGCGAATGCGAGGCGCGCAAGGACGGCCCCGCGAAGCTGCAGGCCAGGCCGGTGCGCAAGGAACTCAAGCACGAGCTGCGCGATGTGCCGATTCGGCTGCGCGTGGTGCAGTCCAGTTGCCTGGGCCTGTGCCCGAAGAAGGCGATGGCGCTGGCGGCCGTGGCGCAGGGCCATGCGCCGCTGGTCGCGGAGGTCTGCCGCGACGAGGATGTCGCGGCCTTCGCGCGGGCGCTGGCCAAGTCGGTCCGCTGACCGGCGCCTTATTCCGCCTTGATCCCGGTCGCCTTCACGATCTGCGCATAGCGCTCGTACTCGGCCGCCACCTGGCCCTGGAACTGGCGCTGCGCGAAACCGGTGGCCTCGATGCCCTGGGCCGCGAGGTCGGCGCGCGCGGCCGGCGTGCGCACGATGCGGCCGGCCTCCTGCGCGATCGCGTCGACCACCGGCTGCGGCGTGTTCGCGGGCGCGAACAGGCCGAACCAGGTGCCGGCGCGGTAGCCGGGGTAGCTCTCGCCCAGGGTCGGCACCTCGGGCAGCAGCGGATGGCGCTTCTCGCCGCCCGTGCCCAGCGCCACCAGCCGGCCGCTGCGGATGTGCGGCAGCGCCGGGCCCACGGCGATCAGCATCACGTCGACCTGGCCCGCGATCACGTCCTGCATGCCCAGCGGGCCGCCGCGGTACGGGATGTGGGTCACGTAGATGCCGGCCTTCTGCTTGAACAGCTCCATGCCCAGCTGCTGCGGGCTGCCGTTGCCGGCCGAGGCGTAGTTGATGCGGCCCGGCTGCGCCTTGGCGGCGCGCACGAAGTCGGCCACGCTGCGATAGCCGGTCTTGGGGTTGGCCACCAGCACGAAGTCGATCTGGCCCAGCGACACCACCGGCACCAGGTCGCGCCGCGCGTCGTAGGGCAGGCTGGCCTGCAGGTTCGGCAGGATGGTGATCGGGCCGTCGGCGCCCACCAGCAGCGAATAGCCGTCGGGCTGCGCCTTGGCGAGCCCGTCGGCCGCGAGGATGCCGGCCGCGCCGGCCTTGTTGTCGACCACCACGGGCTGCTTCCATTGCTCCGACAGCCGCGTCGAGAGGTAGCGCGCGAGCACGTCGGGCGAGCTGCCGGGCGTGTTGGCCACGGTGATGTGGACCGCCTTGGCCGGATAGGAAGCAGCGGGGGTTTGCGCCTGCGCGCCCAGGGCGATCGACGCGCCGGCCCACAACAGGAGGGCCGGCTTCAGAAGGGAGGGGACGCGCATGGAGAACTTTCGGGTACGGGCTGGAGAACGCGCGCGATTCTGTCGCGCCGCCGCCCGCGCGCGAACGACCCATTCGTCAGATGCTTAGGCCGATCCGGGCATAAGCGCCCGGTTCAAGCCGCGCGCAGCGCGTCCAGGCGGCCGTAGAACGCGTCGACCTGCCGCTGCGCGCCCTCGCGCATCGCCGCGTTGCGCAGCGCGCAGCTCGCGGCGTCCTCCACCGCGCCGGCCTCGCCCACCTGGCGCGAGGCGTCCTGCACGAAGCGGCACATCGGATAGCGGCGCTCGCCGAAGGCGCGCAAGGTGGCATCGGAAATGCCGTGGTCGGCCAGCATCTCGGCCAGCACCACCGCGTCCTCCACCGCCATCGCCCCGCCCTGTCCCATGAACGGCGTCGAGGCATGGGCCGCGTCGCCGATCAGCAGGAGGCGCCCCGCATGCCAGGGCAGCGGCGCCTGCACTTCCTCGACCGCGGTGTAGAGCAGCTCCGAGTCCGCGCCGAGCTGGTCGAGGAAGGGCAGCGCCGGTCCGCCGAACTCGGCGAAGCGCTCGCGCATGCGCGCGGGCCAGTCCTCCTTCGGATACCAGCGGCCGGCCGGCTCGGCCACGGTGCCGAACAGGTAGAGCCGGTCGTCGGCGATCGGCATGATGCCCAGCCGCTTGCCGATGCCCATCAGCATGATCTTGGCCACCAGCGCGCGCGGCCGCTCGTGCACGCTGCGCCAGACGCCGAAGCCGGTGTAGCGTGGCGCGAGCGGTCCCGTCACCTGTTCGCGCAGCTGCGAGCGGATGCCGTCGGCGCCGACGACCAGGTCGAAGGCCTGCGCCGTGCCGTCGGACAACAGCACCCGCGCGCGCTCGCCCTCGGCGGCGATCCGCTCCACCGTGGTCGCGAGCCGGATCTCCACGCCCAGCGCCGACAACCTGTCCGCAAGCACGCGATGCATCTCCGAACGCTTGATGCCCACGATCGGCACCGCGCCGCCCTGCGAGCGCGGATAGAACACGTCGACGATCGGCGCGCCGAGGTGGTCGAGGTAGACGTTGCGCCCGTCCTCGATCGCGAAGCCGGCCTCGAGGATGCGCGGCAGCACGCCCACCGCGCGCAGTGCCTCGAGGCCGTTGCCGTAGATGAAGATGCCCGAGCTCTGGAAGCGCCATTCGGCCTGCTTCTCGACCAGCGTGACGCCGAAACCCCGGCTCGCCAGCGCGATCGCCACCGAGCAGCCCGCGATGCCGGCGCCCACGACGAGGATGCGTTCGGGCCGCGTCATGCGTGCACCGCCGCGAGCGCGGCGCTCACCCGTTCGATGTTCGAGGGATTGAGCCCCGCGACGCACAACCGCCCCGAGCCCACGAGGTAGACGCCGAAGCGTTCGCGCAGTGCATCGATCCGCGCGGGCGCCAGTCCCGTGTAGCTGAACATGCCGTGCTGCGCCACCAGGTAGTCGGAGCCCGGCCCTAGCGCCCGATGCAACGCCGTGCGCATCGCGCGCATGCGCAGCCGCATCGCCTCGAGCTCGGCGCGCCATTGCGATTCGAGCGCGCGGTCCGACAGGATCGCCTGCACCAGCGCCGCGCCTTGTCCCGGCGGGCACGAATAGCTGCGCCGGATGCCGAGCTTGAGCCGGCCCAGCAGCCGCGCCGCATCGGCGCCCGGCGCATGCACGGCGAGCGCACCCACGCGTTCGCCATAGAGCGAGAAGATCTTCGAGAACGAGCTCGCCACCAGGCAGGCGATGCCGCGGCGCACGCATTCGCGCACCGCCCAGGCATCCTCGTCCACGCCCTGCGCGAAGCCCTGGTAGGCCATGTCGAAGAAGGGCAGCAGGCCGCGCTGCGCGATGGTGTCGAACAGCGCGCGCCACTCCTCGTGCGAGGGATCCACGCCGGTCGGGTTGTGGCAACAGGGATGCAGCAGCACGATGTCGCCGGCCGGAAGCTTGCCGAGCGTGGCGATGGCACCGTCGAGGTCGAAGCCGCCGGTCCTTCCGTCGTAATAGGGATAGTGATCGACGCGCAGCCCCGCGCCCTCGAAGATCGCCGCATGGTTGGCCCAGGTCGGGTCGGGCATCCACACCGTGGCCTCGGGCGACAGGTCCTTCAGCAGGTCCGCGCCGGTCTTGAGTGCGCCGGTGCCGGCCACGGTCTGCACCACCACGAGCGGCGCCGTTGCCACCTCGCCGAACACCAGCCGCCGCACCGCGTCGCGGTAGGGCTGCGCCCCCTCGGTCGGCGCATAGACGCTGGGCGCATCGGCCTCGGCCAGCAGCGCGCGCGCCGCGCGCACCGAAGCCAGCACCGGCACCCGGCCCTGCTCGTCGCAATAGATGCCGATGCCGAGGTTGACCTTGTGCGGCCGCGGGTCGGCCTTGTAGGCCTCGAACAGGCCGAGGATGGGATCGTCGGCATGGGCCGGCAGTTGATCGAACACGCGTGCTCCAGAAAGAAAAACGAAAGGAAGGACTCAGAGCCGCGTGCGCACCGACCACAGCTCGGGAAAGAAGCGGTGGTCGACCACGCTGCGCAGCCAGCCCACGCCGGCCGAGCCGCCCGTGCCGGGCTTGAAGCCCAGGATGCGTTCGACCGAGACGAAATGGCGCCAGCGGTACTGCGAGAACACGTCGGCGATGTCCATCAGCGCCTCGCCGAGCCGGTAGAGATCGTTCTCGGGCGCCGGATCGCCGTAGACCTGCAGCCATGCGGCCTCCACGCCCGCGTTCGGCGCATAGCTCGCCGACCAGTCGCGCGCCAGCGCCTCGGCCGGCACGGGCACGCCGCGCCGGTGCAGCAGCGCGAGCACGTCGTCGTAGAGGCTGGGCGCATTCAGCGCGCGTTCCATGTACGGCCACACCTCGGGGTTGTTGGCATGCGCGCGCGCCAGCGGAATCGACTTGTTGCCGAGGATGAATTCCACGTGCCGGTACATGTAGGACTGCTGGCCCGAGGCGATGCCCAGCGTGTTGCGGAACTGGTTGAACTCGTGCGGCGTGATGGTCGAGAGCACGTCCCAGGTCTTGGCCAGGAACTCGAGCAGCGCGCGCACCCGCGGCGCGAGCTGCAGCGCGCCGGCCACGTCGTCGGCGCGCACGCGCAGCTGCATGTTCGAGAGTTCGTAGTGGATCGCCTTGAAGCTCAGCTCCTTGCAGTGGGTGATGCACATGAAGACCATCTCGTCGTGGCCCTCGCTGCGCATGTGCTGCAGGCTCAGCAGCAGGTCGTTGCGCTGGTGCTCGAGATAGGGGTTGCTGCGGCCCTCGAACTGCAGCAGCGGCTCGCCGTCGGTGTCCTGCACCGTGGCCGCGCGCTGGTGGTTGTCGCCGGTCGCGATCGGCTTGACCAGCGAAAGCTCGAGCGCGGGATCGCGCACCGCGGGAATCACGCGCTGCCGCCGGGGGCGCGAGGGGGAAGCCGTCATGTCGTCGTCTCTCTGGCCCGCGTGCTGCGCGGGCCGTGATGGGGATGCGGCGATTCTTCGGCCCCGGGGCCGGCGGCTCAACCTCCGGCGCGCCGGATTTGGTCACCGTTCGTCCGTGACCGGACGATGACGGCGTTCAGGCGGCGCCGTGGCGCCGGGCGTAGGCGCTGGGCGTGAGCCCGGTCCAGCGCTGGAAGGCGCGCGAGAAGGCCTTTTCCGACTCGTAGCCCACCGACTCGGCCACCTGGTGCAGGCTCAGCTGCCGGTTCTTGAGCTTCTCGGCCGCCAGCGTCATGCGGTAGGAGCCCAGGTAGTGCATCGGCGTCACGCCCACCAGCGTGCGGAAGCGCTCGCTGAAGATGGTGCGCGACAGGTAGCTGGCCTGCGCCAGCGTCGCCACCGACCACGGATGGGCGGGCCGCTCGTGCATCAGCGCCATGGCGCGCGCGATGCTCTCGTCGTCGAGCCCGCGCAGGGTGCCCAGGCGCTCGGCCGGCGCGGCGGGACCGGCCGGCGCCGCCGACGGCTGCGCGTACAGGTGCTCGCAGAGGATGTGGACCAGCAGCAGGTCGGCCATGCGCGCGGCCGAGAGCTGCCAGCCCGGGCGCTGGGCCACGGTCTCGTTGACCAGCGTCTCCATCGCCAGCGCGAGCGAAGCCGTGGTGGGAATCTGCGCCTGGCGCAGCACGATCAGCGGCGGCAGGCTCGCGATGATCGAGCCCAGCCCCTGGGCCGGCAGCCACAGGTGCAGCGAGAACAGCTCGGTGACCGGACCGCCGCCGCCGTGCGAGAACACGATCGGATGGTCGCCGTGGCGGCCGGTGGAATGCGCGGCGATCAGCTCGCGGAACGGCCGCGCCTCGAGCCCCGGCGCCGACGACACGGTGTGCGCGCCGCCCTGCGGCAGCATCGCGATGTCGTGCGGCGCCACCTGCACCGGCTCGGCATCGGCCACCGAAATCCAGTAGGGCGCGCCGGTGCACAGGCGGATCAGCGGGCCGTCCACGCCGGTCGAGTGCAGCGCCCAGGGCGCCGAGAGCGAGAAGCGCGCCGTGACGGCACGCTCGGACTTGTAGCCCGCGAGCAGGTGGCTCAGTGCGTCGCCGTCGCGTCCCGTGTCCATGCTGTTGCGTCGTGGCGTCCGTGGTCTGTCCGATTCGCGCGGATTATCTGGCATGGAAGCCGGGCGATTCGCCGCGGCGCGCCCACGACGGCGCGGTATGCAACACAATGGCGGCTCGCATGAAGACAACGACCTCGCAACCGAAGCCCCGAATGGCCCACGCAACCTTCGACAGCGAAAGCCAGCTGCGCGACCGCGGACTGCGCGTCACGCGCGCCGCCCAGACCGTGCTCGAGCTGCTCGAGCACACCTCCCAACCGCTCACGCACGACGAAGTCGCCGCGGCCTACACCACCGCCACCGGCGAGGAACCCGACCGGGTCACGATCTACCGCGTGCTCGACCGGCTGGTCGAGGTCGGCCTGTGCGACCGGCGCGTCGGCGCCGACCGCGTGAACCGCTTCGCGCGCCACGTCGAGGCCGCCTCGGGCAACACCTTCGAGTGCGACCAGTGCCACAAGGTGCTGGCCCTGCCCTCCGACCCCGAACTGCCGAAGGTCATGGGCCGGCTCGGCCGCGCGCTGCGCAAGCAGGGCATCGACACCCGCCGCACCGCGCTCACCCTGCACGGCACCTGCGGCGACTGCGTGCCGGCCGAAGCCGCACCCGCGGCCCGGCCCGCCGCCCGCCCTACACGTTCCAGGACGGGAAAGGGTCCGGCAGGTTCTGCCACCACGAGGCGCCGTAGCGCATCTCTTCCTCGGTGAGCAGGCAGGCATCGAGCCGCGCGCGCAGCGCGGCCTCGTCCATGCCGATGCCGATCAGCACCAGTTCCTGCCGCGCGTCGCCCGTGGCCGGGTCCCAGTGGCTCTGGATCAGCGCCAGTCCCTCGGGATCGCTGGGCCAGTGCTCGCGCGGCACGGCCGCCCACCAGAAACCCGCCGCGCCGTAGCGGCAGGCGCCCCCGGCCTGCGACCAGTTGCCCGCGCGCGTGGGCCGGCTCGCGAGCCAGAAGAAACCCTTGGAGCGCACCACGCCCTCCCATTCCTCCTGCACCAGGTCCCAGAAACGCTGCGGATTGAACGGCAGCCGCGCGCGGTAGACGAAGCTGCGGATGCCGTAGGCCTCGCTCTCGGGCAGGTGCTCGCCGCGCAGCTCGGCCAGCCAGCCCGGCGCCTGCTCGGCCTGCGCGAAATCGAACAGGCCGGTGTCGAGCACCCGGTCGAGCGAAATGCGGCCGAACTGCGACAGCTCGATGCGCGCGCGCGGATTCAGGCTTTTCAGGATCGCCATCAGCCGCTCGCGCTCGGCCGCGCTCACCAGGTCGGTCTTGTTGAGCACCAGCACGTCGCAGAACTCGATCTGCTCGATCAGCAGGTCGACCACGGTGCGCGCGTCCTCGTCGCCCAGCGACTGGCCGCGCTGCCGCAGGCTGTCGGCCGAGCCGTAGTCGCGCAGGAAGTTGAAGGCATCGACCACCGTGACCATGGTGTCGAGCCGCGCCACGTCGGCCAGGCTCTTGCCGTCCTCGCCCGCGAAGGTGAAGGTCTCGGCCACCGGCAGCGGCTCGGAGATGCCGGTCGACTCGATCACCAGCTGGTCGAAGCGGCCCTCCTTCGCGAGCCGCCCGACCTCGATCAGCAGGTCCTCGCGCAAGGTGCAGCAGATGCAGCCGTTGCTCATCTCGACCAGCCGCTCGTCGGTGCGCGACAGCTCGGCCCCGCCCTCGCGCACCAGCGCGGCGTCGATGTTGACCTCGCTCATGTCGTTGACGATCACCGCCACGCGGCGGCCCTCGCGGTTGTGCAGGATGTGGTTGAGCAGCGTGGTCTTGCCGGCGCCGAGAAAGCCGGACAGCACGGTGACGGGGAGGCGTTGGGGCATGGCGTGGGTCTCGTTGATATGCAACTGCATTGCATTATATGAATGACGCAACACGGTTGCATGTAACCCGAAAAACCGCCCGCCACCGCCCTCTCCGGCCGCGCCGATAGACTCGGGGCCCGCCTCCGCCTTCCCGCCGCCGATGACCCCGCCCGTGCTCTACAGCTTCCGCCGCTGCCCCTATGCGATGCGCGCCCGCCTCGCGCTGGCGGCGAGCGGCCAGCGCTGCGAGCTGCGCGAGGTCGAGCTCAAGCGCAAGCCGCCCGAGATGCTGGCCGCCTCGCCCAAGGGCACGGTGCCGGTGCTCGTGCTGGCCGACGGCAAGGTGATCGACCAGAGCCTGGACATCATGCGATGGGCGCTCGCGGCCCACGATCCGCTGCGCTGGCTGCGGCCCAGCGACACCGAGGCGCTGGTCGCCGCCTGCGACGACCGCTTCAAGCCGCAGCTCGACCGCTACAAGTACCCGGGCCGCTTCGCCGACGCGGTGCAGGCCGAGGCCCGCGAGCAGGGCGCGCGCTTCCTGCGCGAGCTCGAGGCGCGGCTGGCCGCCTCGGCCTTCCTGCTCGGCGCCCACGCCACCCTGGCCGACGCCGCGCTGATGCCCTTCGTGCGCCAGTACGCGATGGTCGAGCCGGCCTGGTTCGAGGCCCAGCCCTGGCCGCGGCTGCGCGCCTGGCTCGCGGACTGGATCGCCTCGCCGTTGTTCGACAGCGTCATGCGCAAGAACCCGCCCTGGCGCAGCGGCGAGGCCGGCATCGCCTTCCCATGAGCACGCGCCTGCATTTCGACCTCACGACGGTCCAGCTCTTCATCGCCACCGCCGAGCTCGGCGGCGTCACGCGCGGCGCCGAGCGCATGCACATGGCGCCGGCCGCGGCCTCGCGCCGCATCCTCGAGCTCGAATCGCAGTTCGGCGTGGCGCTGTTCGAGCGCCGCCCGCACGGCATGGTGCTGACCGATGCCGGGCGCGCGATGCTCGCGCATGCGCGCAACATCACGCACACCGTGCTGCGCATGCAGGACGACGCGGCCTCCTACCTCGGCGGCGAGCAGGGCGTGGTGCGCGTGGCGGCGCCGAAGTCGGCGGTGATCCAGTTCATGCCGCGCGACATCGAGCGCTGCGCCGCCGCCTGCCCCGGCGTGCGCATCGACCTGCAGGAGATGAACAGCCAGGTGGTGCAGCAGGCGCTGCGCCGCGGCACGGTCGACATCGGCATCTACGAGGCCAGCCTCGGCGCCATCGACCTGCCGATGCTGCCCTACCGCGGCGACCGGCTGGTGGCCGTCACCGCACGCGGCCATGCGCTGGCCGGCCGGCGCGAGGTGGTGCTCGAGGACATCCTGGCCTGCGACCTGATCGTGCTCAACGAGGGCTCGGCGATCTCGATCATGCTGGCGCGGCTGGCCGACGAGACCGGCCAGCTGCTGCGCATGCGCATGCGCGTGGGCGGCTTCGACAGCATCGCGGCGCTGGTGGCGCAGGACCTGGGCATCGGCGTCATGCCGGTGGCGATCGCGCGCCACGTGGCGGCGGGCAGCCGCTTCGCGCGATTGCCGATCCGCGGCGACTGGGCGCGGCGCCAGTTCGTGCTGTGCCATCGCGCCGGGGATTCGCTGTCGCGTGCCGCGGCCAGCGTGGCGCGCGTGCTCGCGGATACGCAAAACGCGAATCCAGCCTCGCCCAAATAGCGATGGCGCCCGGTGCGGGCCTTGCGCACCATCCGTCGAACCTGAAGAACGACGGAGACATCGCAGCATGCAACGCAGAAGCTTCACCCTGGCGGCCGCGGCCGCCCTCGCCGCACCGGCACTGGTGCGCGCCGCGAACGAGGCGGCGCCACCGGCCGGCCCCGTGAAGATCGTGGTCGGCTTCGCGCCCGGCGGCGGCACCGACGTGCTGGCGCGCGTCATCGGCCAGAAGCTGGGCGCGATGTGGAACGCATCGGTGGTGGTCGAGAACAAGCCCGGCGCCACCGGCGCGATCGCGGCCGACTACGTGAGCAAGCAGCCGCCCGACGGCAACACGCTGCTGATGGCGCACGTCAACAGCCACGCGATCGCGCCGGCGCTGCTGACCGGCGTGCGCTACGACCCGCGGCGCGACTTCACGCCGCTGACCCTGGTGGGCGTGACGCCGAACATGCTGACTTGCGCGCCCGCGCAGAAGGCGCGCACCCTGCCCGACGTCGTGGCGCTGTGCCGCGAGCGGCCGGGGCGCGTGTCCTTCGGCTCCTCGGGCATCGGCTCGGCGCAGCACCTGGCCTTCGAGATGTTCAAGCTGCAGGCCAGGGTCGATGCGGTTCATGTGCCCTACAAGGGCTCGAGCGCGCTGATCGTCGACCTGCTCGGTGGGCAGATCGACTACGCCTTCGACACCATGACCGCGGCCACGCCCTTCGTGAAGCAGGGCAAGGTGATCGCGATCGCGCAGACGCGGCTGCAGCGCGCGCGCAGCCATCCCACCGTGCCCACGCTTGCCGAGTCGGGCTTTCCGGGGCTGGATGCGGCTTCGTGGTACGGCCTGGTCGGCCCGCGCGGCATGGCCGCGCCGATGGTGCAGCGCATGAGCGAGGACATCAACCGCGTGCTGGCCCTGCCCGACATCGCGCAGCGGCTCGACGAGTTCGGCGCCGAGGACGCGGGCGGCAGCCCCGAGAAGTTCGGCGCCTTCATCGCGAGCGAGTACGCCAAGTGGGGCCGCATCGTGAAAGAAGCCGGCGTACGCGCCGATGCTTGAGACCATTTTCCTTTCCCCCTGAAAGACGCCAACCGATGAGCGACACCTCCTCCTCCCGTCCCCTCCCCTTGGCCGGCGTGCGCGTGCTCGACGTGAGCCAGGTCATGGCCGGCCCCTATGCCTGCATGCTGCTGGCCGACCTCGGCGCCGACGTCATCAAGATCGAACCGCCGCAGGGCGGCGACCAGACGCGCGGCGCCATGGGCTTCAAGCTCAAGGGCACGGACAGCATGGGCTTCCTCAACATGAACCGCAACAAGCGCTCGATCGCGCTCGACCTCAAGTCCGACAGCGGGCGCGAGGTGCTCTACAAGCTGGTGGCGCAGGCCGACATCCTGGTGGAGAACTACCGCCCCGGCGTGATGAAGCGGCTGCGCACCGACTACGAGACGCTCAGCGCGATCAACCCGCGGCTGGTCTACGTCAGCATCTCGGGCTTCGGCCAGACCGGGCCCTGGGCCGGCCGGCCGGGCTTCGACCTGATGGCGCAGGCGATGTCGGGGATCATGAGCGTGACCGGCCATCCCGACGGCCCGCCCGCCAAGGCCGGCGTGCCGGTGGCCGACATCGGCTGCGCGCTGTTCGCCACCTACGGCATGCTGTCGGCCTACATCGGCGCCAAGGCCACGGGACGCGGCCAGTACGTCGATGCCTCGCTGTTCGATTCCGCGCTGGCCTTCTCGATCTGGGACATCAGCGAGTACTGGGGCACCGGCCGCGAACCCGAGCAGCTCGGCACCGCCAACCGCATGAGCGCGCCCTACCAGGCGATGAAGGCGGCCGACGGCCATTTCGTGATGGGCGCGACCAACCAGAAGCTGTGGCAGACGCTGTGCGCCACGCTGGAGCGGCCCGACCTGCTCGAGGACGCGCGCTTCGCGACGGTATCGCTGCGCCTCGCGAACCGGCACGCGCTGATCGAAAGCCTCGAGCGCAGCTTCGCGCAACAAGGTTGCGAACACTGGATCGACCGGCTGCTGGCCGTGGGCATTCCGGCCGGGCCGATCCTCAGCTACCCCGAGGCCTTCGAGAGCGAGCATGGCCGGCACCGCCGCATGCGCATCGAGATCGACCATCCGGTGGAGGGCAAGGTGCCCAACATCGGCTTCGCGGTGAAGATGGGCGGCACGCCGCAGCAGGTGCGGCGCGCGCCGCCGCTGCTCGGGCAGCACACGGCCGAGGTGCTGGCCGAGCTCGGCATCGATGCGTCGGCGCAGCGCGAGCTGGCCGCGGCCGGAGCCTTCGGGTCATGAGCGAAGGCAGCGTTCATCTCTCGGTGACGGCGGGCATCGCCACGCTGGTGTTCGACCGGCCGGCCGCGCGCAATGCCATGACCTGGTCCATGTACCAGTCGCTCGCCGCGCACTGCGAATCGCTGGCCGCGCGCGCCGGCGAGGTGCGCGTGGCGGTGCTGCGCGGCGCGGGCGGCCAGGCCTTCGTGGCCGGCACCGACATCGCGCAGTTTCGCGACTTCGCGGACGGCGACGACGGCGTGGCCTACGAGCGGCGCATCGATGCCGGCATCGGCCTGATCGAGGCGCTGCCGATGCCGACCGTGGCGGTGGTCGAGGGCTGGGCCGTGGGCGGCGGGCTCGCGATCGCGACCGCCTGCGACTTCCGGCTCGCGACGCCGGGCGCGCGCTTCGGCGTGCCGATCGCGCGCACGCTGGGCAACACGCTGTCGTCGCTGAACTTCGCGCGGCTGCGCGCGGCCTGGGGCCTGCAGCCGGTGCGGCGCATGCTGCTGCTGGCGCAGATCCTCGATGCGAACGAGGCGCTGGCCTGCGGCTTCCTCGAACAGGTCTGCGCGGCCGAGGCGCTCGACGGCGCGCTGCAGTCGCTGTGCGCGCGGCTGGCCGCGCTGGCGCCCGTGACGCAGGCGGCCGCCAAGGAAGCGCTGCGCCGCGGCACGACGCAGGGCGCGCCCGACACCGACGACCTCGTGCGCCGCTGCTACGGCAGCGCCGATTTCGCCGAGGGCGTGGCGGCCTTCACCGAGGGACGGCCGCCGGCCTGGCGCGGCCGCTGATCAGGCCGCGAGCGCGCGCGCCGAGGCGCGCTGGATGCATTCGACGAAGTGCTGCGCGGCCGGCGTCAGCAACTGGCCGCGGCGCTTGACCACGCAGACGTTGAGCGTCGGCAGCGTCTCGACCACGTCCACGCGCCGGATGCCGTGGCGCTTGAAGCTCAGCGCGGCCAGCGGCTCGACGAACAGGCCGATCAGGTCCATCTGCCCGACCAGCGACAGCGCGACCGTGACCGAGTGGCCCTGGATCACGCGCTGCGGCGCCGGCAGGCCCAGCGGCAGCAGCGCCGAGATCGATTCGCGGCCGCTGAAGTGATCGTCGCCCGGCAGGATCCACTCGGCGGTCGCGAGCTCGGCCATCGAGCGGCTCGCGCGCAGCGGATGGCGTTCGCGCAGCCCCACCACCAGCTTCACCGGAAACAGCTCGATGGCCTCGAACTGCGGGTCGAGCCGGCCCGGCACCACGTGCGCCACCGCGAAGTCGAGCGAGCCTTCGCGCAGCCGCGCCAGCATCCAGGGCAGCACCGCCTCGCTGAACTGCACGTCGACGGCCGGCAGCCGCCCGTGGAAGTCCTTGAACGCCGCCGGCAGGATGGTCTGCGCGAACGAGGTGCTGACGGCCAGCGCGACCCGGCCCGTGAGCCCGTCGCGGATCTGCGCGATCTCCTCGCGGGCGCGCTGCATGTCGGCCAGCAGCATGCGCGCGCGCGGCGCGAAGGCCTCGCCGAAGGGCGTGAGCCGCACGCCCTTGACGCTGCGCTCGACCAGCGGCGCGTCGACCTCGCGCTCGAGCTCGCGCACGATCTTGGTCACCGCGGGCTGCGAGATGCCGAGCACGCGCGCCGCGGCGCGGATGCTCATCTGCTCGACCACCGCGACGAAGGCGTGCAACTGGTTGGGTTTCATGGAGGACGGGTGCCGGACGGGCGACAACCAAAAGTTATCGTACTGGCCCAATTATTGTCTTTTCAGCGAGCAACCGACTCTCTAGCATCCGTCGCGGCCGAAGACCTTCGACCTACCCGCATTCCACAGAACCACACCAACACCCCGAGACATGAGCCCCACCCGTCCCGCGCACAGCGCCGCCAGCCGGCGCCAGACCATCGTCGCCACCACCATCGGCAACGGCCTCGAGTTCTTCGACTTCACCGTCTACGGTTTCCTCGCGCTGGTGATCGGCAAGCTGTTCTTTCCCACCTTCAGCGGCTACGGCCAGCTGCTGCTCACGGTCGCGACCTTCGGCGTCGGCTTCATCATGCGGCCGCTGGGCGGCATCGTGATCGGCGCCTATGCCGACCGCGCGGGCCGCAAGAAGGCCATGACCTTGACCATCTTCCTGATGGCGCTCGGCTGCGCGGTGATCGCCTTCACACCCACCTACGCGAGCATCGGCGTCGCGGCGCCGGTGCTGATCGTGCTGGCGCGGCTGATCCAGGGCTTCTCGGCCGGCGGCGAGGTCGGTGCTTCCACCACGCTGCTGGTGGAGCACGCCACGCCGCAGAACCGCGGCTACATGGCGAGCTGGCAGTTCGCGAGCCAGGGCCTGGGCGTGATGCTCGGCGCGGTGGTGGTGGGCGCGCTCACCTTCACGCTGTCGCCCGAGAACATGCAGAGCTGGGGCTGGCGCGTGCCCTTCGTCCTCGGCATGCTGATCGCGCCGGTGGGCATGTACATCCGCCGCCACCTCGAGGAATCGCTGCAGATCGCGCCCGAATCGGCCACCGCGCCGCGCCGCGAGAGCAGCCTCAAGATCGTCTGCTCGCAGCACGGCAAGACCGTGCTGGCCGCCATCCTCGCGCTGGTCGGCGGCACCACGGCCGCCTACGTCGTCACCTTCTACATGCCGACCTACGCGGTGCGCGAGCTCGGCCTCACGCCCTCGGTGGCGCTGTTCGGTGCCGCGCTCACCGGCCTGATCTCGTTCGCCTTCGCGCCCTTCGTGGGCCTGCTGTCGGACCGCGTGGGCCGCAAGCCGCTGATCCTCTGGAGCCGCGTCTTCCTCGTGGTGCTGATCTACCCGGGCTTCCTCTGGCTCAATGCCTCGCCCACGCCCGCCGTGCTGTTCATCGTGCTCGGCGTGCTGAGCCTGGGCCTGGTGGGCCAGACCGTGCCCGGCATCACGATGCTGCCCGAGATGTTCCCGAAGGCGGTGCGCGCCAGCGGCATGTCGCTGGTCTACAGCGTGGGCGTGGCGCTGTTCGGCGGCTTCGCGCCCTTCATCAGCACCTGGCTGCTCAACGCCACCGGAAGCAAGCTCGCGCCGGCCTGGTACCTGGTCATCATGACCCTGGTCTCGCTGCTGGGCCTGCTCTGGCTGCGCGACCACACGGGCCGCGACATCGACGCGGCCGGCGCGCACGCCTGATCTCCGTCGTCTCGAACATTCCTCCCCACGATCCCTCCATGACCGCTCTCACCCACAGCACCGCCGCCACGCGGCATTTCTCGGGCACCTATGTCGAGGCCCGCGCCAAGTTCCTCGAGGCCGCGCGCGCCCGCGGCGCGGCTATCGAGTCCTTCGTCAACGCTGCCCACCGCGGCGCGCTCGGCGAGGAACTCGCGACCGACGTCGCGCTGCTCGGCGCCATCGACGCCAAGAAGCTACTGCTCGTGACCTCGGGCACGCACGGCCCCGAGGGCTTCTGCGGCTCGGGCGCGCAGGTCGCGACCCTGCATGACGAGGACCTGCTCGCGCGGCTGCAGCAGGCCGGCGTGGCGCTGCTGCTGCTGCATGCCGTCAATCCGCACGGCTTCTCGCACCTGCACCGCACCAACGAAGACAACATCGACCTCAACCGCAACCACATCGACTTCGGCGCGCCGCTGCCGGTGAATGCCGAATACACCGACGTGGAACCGCTGGTGCTGCCCGCGAGCTGGCCGCCGACGCCGGCCGACGAGGCGGCCGTGGCCGCCTACATCGACAAGCACGGCATGCGCGCCTTCCGCGCCGCCGTCACCAAGGGCCAGTACGTTTCACCCGACGGCCTGTTCTACGGCGGCACCGCGCCCTCGTGGAGCAACAGGACCATCCGGTCGATCCTGCGCAAGTACGCGGCCTCGGCCACGCACATCGGCTGGATCGACGTGCACACGGGCCTGGGCCCCTATGGCCACGGCGAGAAGATCTACCCGGGCCGCAACACGCCCGAGGACCTGGCCATGGCCCATGCCTGGTGGGGCGCCGACGTGTTCGCGCCCTTCGCGGGCGACTCGGCCTCGGCCGACGTCTCGGGCCCGGTGATCTCGACCGCCTACGACGAATGCCCGAACGCGCGCATCGCGCCCATGGGCCTGGAGTTCGGCACCCTGCCCGACAACGAGGTGCTCACGCGCCTGCGCGCCGACACCTGGCTGCGCCGCCATCCCGAAGCCTCCGACGCACAGAAGCGCGAGATCCGCCGCCAGCTGCGCGACGCCTTCTACTGCGACAACGACGAGTGGAAGGGCATGGTGCTGGGGCAGACGCGCGTGGTGCTGCTGCAGACGCTGCAGGGCCTGCGCAAGGCCTGAAGACGGGGCGGCGCGTCAGCCGAAGTTCGGCGCGCGCTTTTCGCGCAGCGAGGCCACGCCCTCGCGCACGTCGGCGCCCGCGAAGCCCATGAATTCGAGCGCCAGCGAGGCATCGAAGGTGGGCCCGGCCTGGCGCAGCCAGTTGTTGAGCGCGTACTTGGTCAGGCGGATCGCGCTCTGGCTGCCGGCCGCGAGGCGGTCGGCCACCTCGTAGGCGCGCGGCAGCAGTTCCGCGTCGTCGACCGCCAGCGACACCAGGCCGATGCGCTCGGCCTCCTCGCCGCTGACTGGCTCGCACAGCAGCAGGTGGTACTTGGCCTTCGCCATGCCGCACAGGAGCGGCCAGACGATCGCCGCATGGTCGCCGGCCGCCACGCCCAGGCGGGTGTGGCCGTCGACGATCTTCGCGCCGCGCGTGGCGATCGAGATGTCGGCCAAGAGGCCCGCCACCAGCCCCGCGCCCACGGCCGGGCCGTGCATCGCGCTCACGATCGGCTTGTCGCAGTTGATGATGTTGTAGACCAGGTCGCGCGCCTCGCGCCACACGCGCTGGCGGATCGCGTCGTCGGCCGTCATGTCCTGCACCATGCCGAGGTCGCCGCCGCCCGAGAAGCCCATGCCCTCGCCGCGCAGCACGGCGCAGCGCACCGAGTCGTCGGCCGACACATCGCGCCAGATCTCGGCGAGTTCGCGGTGGCCGTCGTGGCCGGCCGTGGGCAGCTTGCCGTTGGTCGCGCGCATCTGGATGTCGAGCACGGTGCCATTGGCGCCGCGGCGCGTGATGGCGAGGGTCTGGTAGCGGGCGTAGTCCATGGTCTTTCCTGTCTCCGGTGCGCGCCGATCGCGCACGCTCGTTGTTCTTTCAGCGCTGCGAGGCCACCTCGCGGCAGCGCTTCACGTTGGCATCGAGGCGCGGCGCGAGCCCGGGCTCGCAGACATCGCCCGCGGGATCGAGCCGGCACAGACCGACCACCACGTAGTCCATCACGGCATCGGTGCACATCGGGTACTTGGCGAGCTGCGGGTTGGCCCTGGACTTGAAGCCCCAGCGTTCCGAGAACTCGATGGTGCGCGCCATCGCGCCATGGAAGAACTCGCGGTTCCTCGAGGCGACGGCGGCCTCCATGCGCGGCAGTTCCTCGTTGAGGTAGCCCACCGATTCGAGCGGGAAGTCGGCCGGGTTCTGCGACTGCGCGCAGGCGAGCGAGGCGGCCAGCAGCAGCGGCAGCAGGCAGGCGGCGCGCAACGGGCGCGGGTGGGTCGACGAGGAAGGGGCGGTGCGATGGCGAGGCATGGCCGTCGATTCTGCAACGTTTGCTGACAGTTTTGAATTCGGTCCGATGCGCCGGCGCCACGCGGCGCTTCCACGAAGCGCAGGTCGAGGCCCGCGCAGGCGTGGCGCGCGAGCACCAACTCGTCGGGCGGCGAGGCCTCGAGCAGTTGCCGTTCGGCCAGGAAGGCCCGCGCCTGCGGCAGCGAGCGCACGCCGAAGCACAGCGATTCGATGGTCGCGAACGGGTGTCGGCCCGGGGCCAGCGCCACGGCGATGTCGGGCATCAGAGCGATCGGGCCCTGTGGCGAAGCCGTCAACGCACGCCATCGCGCGCTCGCCTCGGCCTCGTCGGGCACGGCCAGGCCGATCCTCTGCAGACCGACCAGCCCCAGCGGCCCACCCGCGCAGGCCTGGAAGACCTCCGCATCGCGAGCACGCCGCTGCGGCGCATCGAGCGTCTCCGGCCACGGATAGATGGTGCCGGCCGCATCCCAGGCGCAGAAGAAGACGCAGCAGGCATCGGAGGACAGGTCGAGCAGCACCGCGTTGGTGAAGTTGGTGACCGATGCGCCCGATGCGTCCTGCGTGCGGTACGCACGCGGCGGCTTGCAGGCGATACCTCGCGCGGCCAGTTCGGCGATGCTCGCTTCCAGGTCGGCCGGGTCGAGCGCCAGGCCCTGCACGCGCGGCGGCTGCGCCTCGGGCGGCATGTCGGCGTCGTCGCGCGCGGCCCAGAGCTCGAGGTTGGTGTTGCCGACGTTGATCCAGCCGAAGCTCGCGAAGGCGCTGTGCTGCAGCGGCCAGCTCACCGGCAGGCCGAACTCGCCGGCGAGCAGCGACCACAGCGGCTCGACCGCGCGCAGGCGGATCACCACGTGGTCGAGTGCGCGGTACGGTGCCATCGCTGCGCGGCGGCCTACCGCCCCTTCTTCTGCTTGTCGAACTTGTGCCAGTAGCGGAACTCGTCCTCGTGCACCTCGAGGTCGACCTCGGACACGCGCGCCTGCAGCCGCTCCTGCACGTCGGCCACGGCCTTGTTGTAGATCGTGGGGCCGACCTCCTCGAGGAAGAAGCCCAGCAGCGCGCCGGCGGCGACGTTGCCGATCGGCTCTTCCATGTTCTCGCGGAAATAGCGCTCGATCGAGGTGATGGCCTGCTGGCGCAGCTCGCGCGAAATCTCGATGGTCATGCGGCGGGGTCCTTGCTGGATGCTCGAAAAGGGCATTGTGCCGATGCGTGGAGAATCGGGCCCCCGGCCGCGGCGCGAATGCGGCGGCCGCTCCCCCCAACCGAACCGATCGATCTCCATGGCCCGTCCCTCCCGCCAGCCCCGCATGCTCGAACGCGGCATCCTCTGCCTGCTCATCGGCGCCGCCGTGCTGCTGGGCCCGCACTTCCTGCAGGGCACGCGCTGGTTCGAGATGGTGGCGGGCGCCTCGGTGGTGGGCTGGTTCGCGCTCGCGCTAGGCGCGGCGCTGGTGGTGGTCGAGCTGGTGAAGCGCGGCAAGGATTCGCAACGGCGCTGAGCCGCGCGCCGCTCAGCGCCGCAGCTTCTTGACCAGTTCGACGACCGCGAGCACCACGGCGCCCGCGACGATGCCGACGCCGGCATTGACCAGCATCGAGCCCAGCGTGCCGAACACGCCCGAGGTCGCGGCCCAGGCCTCGACCGCATGGCCGAGCGCAGGCACGCCGTGCACCAGGATGCCGCCGCCGACCAGGAACATCGCGGCGGTGCCGGCGATCGACAGCCCCTTCATGAGCCAGGGCGCGCCCGCGAGGATCGCGCGGCCCACGCTGCGCGCGGCGGCACTGCCGCGCTGGCTCAGGTAGAGGCCCGCGTCGTCGAGCTTCACGATGCCGGCCACCAGGCCGTAGACGCCCACCGTCATGATCAGCGCGATGCCCACCAGCACGCTGAGCTGGGTGGTGAAGGGCTGGCCCTGCACGGTGCCCAGCGTGATCGCGATGATTTCGGCCGAGAGGATGAAGTCGGTGCGCACCGCGCCCTTGATCTTGTCCTTCTCGAGCGCCACCACGTCGACCGCGGCATCGGCCACGGCCTGTTCGTGGCGCGCGGTGTCGGCCGCGTGTTCTTCCTTGTGCAGGAACTTGTGGGCCAGCTTCTCGCAGCCCTCGAAGCACAGGAAGGCGCCGCCCACCATCAGGAGCGGCGTGACCAGCCAGGGCAGCCAGGTGCCGATGGCCAGCGCGGCCGGCACCAGGATCACCTTGTTGACCAGCGAGCCCTTGCACACCGCCCAGACCACGGGCAGTTCGCGGTCGGCCTTGACGCCGGCGACCTGCTGGGCATTGAGCGCGAGGTCGTCGCCGAGCACCCCGGCCGTCTTCTTGGCGGCGACCTTGGTGAGGACCGATACGTCGTCGAGCACGGTCGCGATGTCGTCGAGCAGCAGGAGCAGGCTGGAGGCCATGGATGGGCGAAAGGAAAATGAAAGGCGCGAGCTTAGCCGCTGCCGTGTGCAGGGTCCGTGAATATCCGCACATGCCGGGCCCGCGCCTTCGGGCGCGGCCACGCGATGTACGCCGAAAGCAGTCGGCCGAAGCCCTGAGCCGTCAGAGCGCGCTCAGCGCGATCGCCAGCATCGTGGCCAGCGAGACGCCGAACACCGCGAGGCCGACGGCGCGGCGGCGGTGCGTGAGCAGCCACAGCGCCACGCCCGAGAGCGACAGGAAGATCAGGCTGCCGGCCAGCGTGTCGACCAGCAGGATCCACGCGAGCGGCATGCCGCCGCCCTTGTGCATGTTGGTGAGGGTGGCGACGAGGCCGTTGCGCGTGGTGGCGACGCCCACCGAACGGTTGCCCTGCCAGTAGTCGGCCTGCACGGTCTGGTTCGGGCCGCCGAAGTTGAAGGTCCAGTGCGCGGGCTGCGTCAGCGCGGGCGCCTCGGGATCGGCCTTGCGGTCGACCCAGGCCACCGGCTTGGCGGGCTCGATGCGCGTGGAGCGCGGCGGGCCGTCGGTGCGCAAGGCCTGCTGCAGCCAGGCGGCCATCGCCTCGGGCGTGGCCGGCGCCGGCTCGGGCAGCGCGAGCTGGGCCCGGGTGCGTTCCTGCGCTTGCGGCAGCTTCAGCACGTTGCGATGGTTGAGCCAGATGCCGCTGAAGCCGAACAACAGCCCGAGCACCGCGCCCCAGAGGCCGAACCAGCCATGGGTGCGGCGGATCCACTGCACGGCGAGCGTGCGGCGCTGGTGCGATGGCACCCGGCGGGCGTGGCCCGGGGCGTGTCCGGCGTCCATGTCAGGCGACGTTGCGTTTGAGGCGGATCTCTTCGATGCGCACGCTGCCGATCTGCGTGGTCTTGGCGGTCTTCATCTCGCGCTTGAAGCCGGCCAGCTCGTGGAAGCGCATCGCGCGGTCGTTGCGGATCGGCACCCAGATGGTGACCGTGGTGCAGCCCTCTTCCTCGAGGCCTTCGCGCGCGGCGTCCCAGAGGGCGACGCCGATACCCTTGTCCCAGTGCTCGGGACGGACGTAGAGGGCCCAGATCTCGCCCGCGGTGGACGGGGTCTTGGGATCGCGCGAGCGGTCGAAGCCGACGAAGCCGACGACCTTGCCGTCGAGCTCGGCCACGTGGACCTGCGGTTCGCTGAACTCGATGGCTTCGCGCCACTTGGCCTCGCGCGAGGCGAGCGCCAGCGCGCGCAGCTCCTCTTCGGGCAGGATGCCTTCGTAGGCGGCCTTGGCGGCGGCGGCGTGGACTTCTGCGATGGCCTTGGCATCGCGCATCGTGGCGGGGCGAACTTCGTGGTCGGACATGAATGCGGGAAAAACGGATGGAACCGCCTATTGTCGCCGCACCGCTAAACTCCCAGCCCATCATCGCAGCAGCTCAGGAGAAACCTCATGGCCAAGGGTCAGCAACGTTCCAACAAGGAAAGCAAGAAACCGAAGAAGGACACCTCCCCGCCGAAGGCCCCGGCACTCGGCGGCGAGCCGGTGCGCGCGGTCGTCACCACGGCGGTGATTCCGCGCGGCAAGCTCAAGAACAAGTGATCCGCCACCCGTGAGCGACGCACCGGCCTCGCCGCCCTCCCCCACCGCGCCCCCGGCCCAGCCGCGCAATCCGCTGCATGGGCTGACGCTCGAAGCCATCGTGACGGCGCTGCAGGCGCATTACGGCTGGCAGCAGCTGGGCGAGCTGGTGCCGGTGCGCTGCTTCACGCACGAACCCAGCGTGGGCTCGAGCCTGCGCTTCCTGCGCAAGACGCCGTGGGCGCGCGAGAAGGTCGAGAGCCTCTACCTCTTCATGCTGCGCGAGCAGCGCCGCCAGGGCACGTCGACGCCGCGGCCATGAAGGTCCGCCTCGAGCCCTCGGGCCTGGTCTTCGAGACCGAGGCCGGCACCACCGTGCTGAAGGCGGCCGAGGCGGCCGGCATCGAGATGCCGAGCTCGTGCCGCAACGGCACCTGCCGCACCTGCATCTGTCAGCTGCTCGAAGGCGAGGCGCGCCACACCATCGAATGGCCGGGCCTGAGCGCCGAGGAAAAGGCCGAGCGCTGGATCCTGCCCTGCGTGGCCGAGGCGCTGGGCGACATCGCGATCGACGCGCCGCAGGCCTTCTCGCTGTTCGACGACGCCTGACTCAGCCGCGCACGGCCGGCGCCGCCACCACCAGCCGGTCGCGCTGCGCCAGCGAGGGGAAGAGCCTGAACCAGGTCAGCGCGACCAGCATCGTGCCGACGCCGCCCACCACCACCGAGCCCACCGGCCCGAGCAGCGCCGCGGTGGCGCCCGACTCGAATTCGCCGAGCTGGTTGCTGGCACCGATGAAGATCGAATTGACCGCGCTGACCCGCCCGCGCATGGCATCGGGCGTCTCGAGCTGCACCAGCGTCTGGCGGATCACCACATTGACCATGTCGGCGCCGCCCGAGACCGCGAGCGCGATCAGCGAGACGATGAAGCTGCGCGAGATGCCGAACACCACCATGCACAGGCCGAACAGCGCGATCGCCATCAGCAGCGCGCGCCCCACGCGGCGCTCGATCGGCCGGCGCGTGAGCGCGATCGACATCACCAGCGCGCCGACCGCGGGCGCGCCGCGCAGCAGGCCCAGGCCCCAGGGGCCGGTGTGCAGGATGTCCTTGGCATAGATCGGCAGCAGCGCCACCGCGCCGCCCAGCAGCACCGCGAACAGGTCGAGCGAGACCGCGCCGAGCACCGGCTTGCGGTTCCAGATGAAGTTGACGCCCGCGAACACGGTGCCGAGCGTGACCGGCTCGCGCGCCTTGGGCACGTAGGCATAGCGCAGCCGCAGCACCAGCGCGCAGGCCACCACGAAGAACAGCACGCTCGCGCCGTAGACCACCGCCATGCCCGCCACGAACAGCAGGCCGCCGAGCGCCGGCCCGCCGATGATCGCGCCCTGCATGCCGGCCGAGCTGAAGGCCATGGCGCGCGCCAGCATGACCGGCGGCACCAGCATCGGCGTCAGCGCCTGCTGGGCCGGCATCTGGAACGCGCGCACCGCGCCCAGCACCAGCGACAGCCCCAGCAGCAGCGCGCGGCTGTCGTGGCCGCGCAGCACCGCGAACAGCAGCGCCAGCGCCACCAGCCCCTGCACCGCGAAGCAGGCCGCGACGATGCGGCCGCGGTGGTGGCGATCGACCACGTGGCCCGCGAGCAGCGCCAGCAGCAGCGCCGGCACGAACTGGTAGAGCCCGACCAGGCCCAGGTCCCAGGCGCTGTTGGTCAGGTCGTACATGTGCCAGCCGATGGCCACCAGCAGCATCTGCGAGGCGGCGGTGCCGAACAGGCGCGCCACCCACATCTGCATGAACGGGCGTTCACGCGTGAGGTCGGAAAAACTCGGTGGGGAAGGCACCGCGCCGGCGGCGGCATCGAGGGGAGAGGAGGCGGAGGCTGAGGAGCCAGTGGCGGGGCCGGACATCCGTCCAAGGATAGCCCACCCACCGTGAGCCGCGCATGAGCGCCCGCCAACGCCCCTGCCTGGCCACGCTTCTACACTCGGGCCCTCCCATGGCTTCACCCCCGCTACGACCCGTTCACGAAGACGCCCACCTGCTGGTGCTCGACAAGCCTCCCGGCCTGCTGTGCGTGCCCGGCCGCGGCGAGGACAAGCAGGACTGCCTGAGCGCGCGCGCCCAGCGCCAGTGGCCCGATGCGCTGATCGTGCACCGGCTCGACATGGCGACCAGCGGCCTGGTGCTGATGGCGCGCGGCCTCGAGATGCAGCGCGCGCTCGGCGACGCCTTCGCCACGCGCCAGGTCGACAAGCGCTACGAAGCGGTGGTCGACGGTCTGCTGCCTGTGGACGCGGACTGGGCCTGCATCGATGCGCCCTTGATGGCCGACTGGCCGCGCCGCCCGCTGCAGAAGATCGACCCCGCCGGCAAGCCCAGCCTCACACGCTGGCGCGCCCTGGGCGGCCTCGATGGCGAGGCGCCCTGCAGCTATTTGCTGCTGGAGCCGCTCACCGGCCGCTCGCACCAGTTGCGCGTGCACCTCGCGTCGATCGGCCATCCGATCCTCGGCGATGCGCTCTATGGCAGTCCCGAAGTGCAGGCACGCGCGCCGCGCCTGCTGCTGCATGCGAGCGCGCTGGGCTTCGAGCACCCGGCCACGCGCGAACGCATGCGCTTCGCGAGCCGGCCCGATTTCGGGCCGCGCTTCGAGGCGTTGCGGGAGGCGGGAGAAGGCTCGGCGTGAGCGGCGGGAATCGGCGGGATTCGAAGGGGTGGCGCGGCGTTCTTCTCAGCCGCCCTTGACCACCAGCACCGGCACCATCGAGTCCTGCAGCACGCGCTGCGTCACGCTGCCGAGCAGCAGCTTCTCGATGCCGCTGCGGCCGTGCGAGCCCATCACGATCAGGTCGGCCGCGATGGCGATGGCCGTGTCCACGATGCCTTCGTGCACCACATGGCCGTCGATCACGCGCTGGTCGCTGTGCAGGCCTTCGGCCGCCAGCGCGGCCACGCCGCGCGCTAGCGCCGCATTGGCGCTCGAGGTGGCCGCGGCGAGGTACTCGTTCTGGCCGAGCGCATAGTCCGCGCCCACGCCGATGAAGGGGTAGTTGTCGATCACGTGGATCAGGGTGATGCGGCTTCCGAAGGCCAGCGCCAATCCGCTGGCCTTGCTGACCGCGAGCATGGAAGTTTCGGAGCCGTCGATGGGGACCAGGATGTGATTGAACATGGCGGACCTCGCTTTCTTCGTTCGCAGGCAGACAGGGTCCAGTCCACGGGCCGTTTGAGATGGCCGAAGACCGGGCCCCGAATTTAACCGCAAGGCCGCGACACAACTGTAGGACGCCTCCCAGCCAGGGAAATCGCGGATACCGCGTGCGCGCGGCCCGCGCCTGCAGGCCGCGCAGCGCCTCGCGGCGCGGGTTTCAGTCGCCCTGAAAACCCTGGGCGCGGCAGGTGATCACCAGCGTGTCGCGCCAGCCCGTGCCGTTCTCCTCGAGCGGCTGGATCGGTGTCGATTCGTGGATCACGCGCGCATCGTCGAGCAGCAGCAGCGTCCACGGCTCGGTCATGGTGAAGCGCTCGCCGCGCCGCCCGTTGGCCTCGAACACGCGCGTCTCGCCGCCCTTGATGTCGTGGCGGCCCACCAGCGCCACCGCCACCAAGTCCACGCCATCGCGGTGCGCGCCCTCGGGCGTCGGCCGGCCGATGCCGCCCGCGGTGTCGATGCGGAACTGGTGCGCTTCCACGTACCAGCGCTGCGCGCCGCGCAGCTGGCTCGCCGCTTCGCCGAGCTTGACGATCAACCGCTGCCAGGCCGGCTGCGCGATCGTGGCCGCGAGCATCGGCGCGAACCAGCGCTGCATGCCGCCATGCAGCGCGTTGTATTCGACCGGTTGCCAGTGCGCGCGGCGCGGTACCTGCTGCATCGCCTCGCCATCGACGGTGAAGCATTCGTGGCGCCGCGTGCGATAGCGGCCGCCGTCCTTCAGGTATTCGTCGGGCGGAAGATCGTTCCAGTCGGCATGCAGCGCCTCGAGCTGCGCGACCGGCAGGCCGAGCCAGTCGCCCACGGCCTGTGGGCCGAGCACGGCGTAGCCCTGGTCGCGCAATGCGGCCGGCAGTTCCGCGGGATGGATGAACGGCGGATCGAAGGCCGGGGTGGTCACGACGCCGTGACCTTCACGTCTTTCCAGAACGCGACGCGGTCGCGGACCATCTCGGCCTCGGGCTTGGGGTCGGCGTAGTACCAGGCGGCGTCGGTGTTGAGTTCGCCGTTGACCAGCAGCGAGTAGTAGTTCGCGCTGCCCTTCCAGGGGCAGGTGGTCTTGTGGTTGCTGAAGGTCACGACGTCGCGGTTGAGCGACGACATGGGGAAGTAGTGGTTGCCCTCGACGAGGACGGTGTCGTCGCTTTCGGCGATGGTGGCGCCGTTCCAGGTGGCTTTCATTTGGGTTTGGGTCTCCGACTGGGGGGATGTGTTTGGCCGGAGGGGTATTGTGACTGTTTGGTTTCTGGTGTTTTGTTGGGGTGGTTTTTTTGCTCTTTGGGCTGAGGTTGGATTGGGGCTGTTTTCTTTGCTTGAGGCTGTAGGCCGGGTCTCGCCCCGGCGGGCGACTTACTTTCTTTGTCTCGCCAAAGAAAGTAAGCAAAGAAAGGCGACCCCGCTGTCTGTGTCCCTCCGCTTCGCTGCGGGCAACCTGCGGTGCTCGGAGAAAGCGGGGGTCCGCAGAACTCGCTGCACTTCGTTGCGCTCAGACAGCTGCGGCCCTTATCCCGCTTTCTCCTGCGCTCCTCGGCACAGCCAGAGGGGATCAGGGTCAACGCGCCGTGGCGCGTCCTTGTGTGGGGTGTGTGAGTGCGAAGGCCCTGGGTCTTCTTCCACCGGGGCCGAGCGAAGCGAAGGCCTGTCGGGTATCTGTGGCCGAGCGCAGCGATGGCCCGACCCACCCCCTCTGGCTGCGCCGAGGAGCGCAGCGTTTCGCGGATCAGGGCTCGCAGCTGTTTGAGCGAAGCGAGTTCTGCGAGACCCCGCGAAACGCGAGCACCGCAGGTTGCCCGCAGCGAAGCGGAGGGTCGCAGACAGTGGGTCGCCTTTTCTTTGGTTACTTTCTTTTGGCGAAGCAAAAGAAAGTGACTCGCCCGCCGGGGCGAGACCCGGCCAACAGCCTCAGCAAGAAAACATCTCCTAAAAGAGCCCTAGAAAAAGAGCCCTCAAGCCCCCAGCCAATGCACGCTGAACAACCTCTCCGAATCCACCCAAACCGCCCCCGGCCGAAACCCCGCTTTAACGGCCAAAGCACGAAACCCATCCACAGTGAACTTATGCGAGTACTCCGTATGAATGGTCTCCCCTTCCTCGAACCCAAACGACTCGCCATTCAATGAAACGCTCTGAGCCCGCCGACTCACCAGATGCATCTCGATCCGCCGCAGAGGCGCATTGAAGAACGCCGCATGCGTGAACCCATCGAGATCGAAGTCCGCATCCAGCTCCGAATTGGCACGCCGCAACAGATTGAGATTGAACGCCGCCGTCACCCCTTGCGCATCGTTGTAGGCCGCATGCAACCGCGCCGGATCCTTCACCAGGTCCACCCCGATCAGCATCCCCCCACCGCGCAACATGCGAGCCGCCAACTGCAGAAAGGCCAGCGCCTCGTCAGGCTCGAAGTTCCCCAGCGTAGACCCCGGAAAGAACCCCACCCGCCGCCCGGCCCCAGGCATGGGCGCGGGCAACACCAGCGGCATCGTGTAGTCGGCCGCAATCGGCTGCACGGCCAACTCCGGATAGTCCGCACGCAAGCGCGCAGCAGCCCCTTCGAGATACTCGCCCGAGATATCGATCGGCAGATAACGCTTCGGCGATTCGAGCGCATCGAGCAGCAAGCGGATCTTCGTCAACGACCCCGCCCCGAACTCCACGATCTCCGCATTCGGCCCGATCTGCTTCGCGATCTCTCCCGCGCACTCGCCGAGGATGCGCAACTCGGTGCGCGTCGGGTAGTACTCGGGCAGATCGCAGATCTGATCGAACAGCTGCGAGCCCACGACGTCATAGAAGAATTTCGGCGAGATGCTGCGCGGCGTGCGCGCCAGCCCCGCCTGCATCTCGCGCGCGAACTCGGACAGCGGCGCGGTCGTGGCGGGCGCAACGACGGCGGGACGCTTCTTCGCCGAGAACGGCAACGAAGAAGACGAGGAAGAAGCGGAAGCAGTCGAAGCTGCCGCGGGAATGGGAGCGAATGGGCGCATGGTCAGAGATCCTTCGCGAGCCGCAGGCCGGTGAATTGCCAGCGCGCGGCCGGCGGGAAAAAATTGCGATAGCTGGGGCGCGCATGGCCCTCGGGGGTGGCCACGCTGCCGCCGCGCAGCACGAGCTGGCCCACCATGAACTTGCCGTTGTATTCGGCCGCGACGCCAGGCAGCGGCTTGAAGCCCGGATAGGGGTCGTACGAGGAACGCGTCCATTGCCACACGTGGCCGGTCATCTGCGAGATGCCCGGGTTGCCGAACGCGGCCTCCCACTCGAACTCGGTCGGCAGCCGCGCGCCGGCCCACTCGGCATACGCGGCGGCCTCGTAGAAACTCAGTTGCGATACCGGCGCCTCGGGCTCGATCGGCCGCACGCCGTGCAGGCCGAACACATGCCAGCCGCCGGCATTGGCCGACGAGGCCCCCAGGCGCGGATCGTCGGGCGCGAGCCAGTAGGCCGGATGGCGCCAGCCCTGCGACTGCACCGCGGCCCAGCCGTCGGACAGCCACAGCTCGGGCCGCTGGTAGCCGCCATCGGCGATGAACTGCGCATAGTCGCCACAGCTCACGAGCCGGTCGGCGATCGCATGCGGCTGCAGCAGCGCGCGATGGCGCGGGGTCTCGTTGTCGAACGAGAAGCCCGCGCCGTCATGGCCGATCTCGACCAGGCCGCCCTCGTGCGGCAGCCAGCGCATGGCGGGCGGCACCGCGGCCAGCCGAAGCGCGGGGCCGCCGGCGGGCTTGTAGGCGGGCAGCAGCGGGTTGCACGACAGCGCATGCAGGATGTCGGTGAGCAGCAGCTCCTGGTGCTGCTGCTCGTGGTTCAGGCCCAGCGTGACGATGGGCTCGAGCGTGGTCCAGGCGGCCTCGGCCTCGTCGCTGTCGAGGAAGGCCAGCACGGCCGCATCGACATGGCGGCGGTAGGCCTGCACCTCGTCGAGCGAGGGCCGCGTGAGCAGGCCGCGCTGCGGACGCGGATGGCGCGGGCCCAGGGCCTCGTAGTAGGAATTGAAGAGGTAATGGAAACGCGTGTCGAAGGGCTGGTAGCCGCTGGCGTGCGGCTGCAGCAGCACGGTCTCGAAGAACCAGGTGGTGTGCGCGAGATGCCATTTGGTGGGGCTCGCGTCGGGCATCGACTGGATGCACTGGTCTTCGGCGGAAAGCGGTGCGGCAAGCGCGAGGCTGGCGGCGCGCACGGAGCGGAACTGCTCTCGCACGGTGCCGGCTGCCGGCGTGATCGGCCGGGAAAGCGTCATGGGTTCTCCAGTCGCGGGTCAACGAAGTTTGTAGCCGAAGCCTTCGGCGGCGGCGCGTAGGACAAAAGCCCGCGCCAGAGCACCCGCCGTCCCCGCGTGGTTCTCGTTCCTCGGCGGGTCGGCCACTTTGGCACAAGATGGCTTCGCGTGCAGGGCGCTGCGTATCATCCGTTCGATGCAAACGACCAACTCCCCAGGCCGCCCCCGCGTCGTCATCGTCGGCTGCGGTTTCGGCGGGCTCGAAGCGGCTCGCAAGCTGCAAGGCGCCGACGTCGACGTGACGGTGATCGACCGCACCAACCACCACCTGTTCCAGCCGTTGCTCTACCAGGTGGCGACCGCCGGGCTGGCGGCGCCGTCGATCGCGGCACCGGTGCGCGGGCTGTTCCGCGGCCAGGCCAACATCACGACCCTGCTCGGCGAGGTCTCGGCCATCGATCCGGCCGCGCGCACGGTGCGCATGGCCGACGGCAACCCGGTGCCTTACGACCACCTGATCGTCGCGGCCGGCGCCACCCACAGCTATTTCGGGCGCGACGAATGGTCGGCCAATGCGCCGGGCCTCAAGACCCTGGCCGATGCCTTCGAGATCCGGCGCCGCGTGCTGCTGTCCTTCGAGACCGCCGAACTCACGACCGACGCGCAGCGCCGCCGCGCGCTGCTGACCTTCGTGGTGATCGGCGCCGGCCCGACGGGCGTGGAGATGGCGGGCACGCTGGCCGAGATCGCCAAGCACACGCTCGCGGGCGAGTTCCGCCACATCGACCCGGCGAGCGCGCAGGTGCTGCTGGTCGAGGGCGGACCGCGCGTGCTGCAGGCGATGCCCGAGGGCCTGAGCCAGAAGGCGCTCGAGCAACTCGAGAAGCTGGGCGTCGAGGTGCGGCTCAACGCGCGCGTGACCGCGATCGACGCCACCGGCCTCGAGGTGCAGACCGGCGGCGGCGCCGATGGCGCGCCCGCGCAGAGCTACCGCATCGACAGCAGCTGCGTGGTGTGGGCCGCGGGCGTGGCGGCCTCGCCGCTCGGGCGCATGCTCGGCGGCGCCACGGGCGTCGAATGCGACCGCGCGGGCCGCATCAAGGTCGAGCCCGACCTGAGCCTCGCGGGCCATCCCGAGATCAGCGTGGTCGGCGACCTCGCGGCCGCCATGAGCCATGCGCCCGGCAAGGAACCGCGGCCGGTGCCCGGCGTGTCGCCCGGCGCCAAGCAGGCCGGGCGCGCCGCGGCCGCCAACATCCTGCGCCGCATCGCGGGCCAGCCCACGCAGGCCTTCCGCTACCGCGACTACGGCAACCTCGCGACCATCGGCCGCAACTCGGCCGTGGTCGACCTCGGCACGCCCTTCGGCCCGCTGCGCTTCAGCGGCCGGCTCGCGTGGCTGTTCTGGCTGTTCGCGCACGCGTACTTTCTGATCGGCTTCCGCAACCGCATCGTGGTGATGATGGACTGGGCCGGCGCCTACTGGAGCTTCCAGCGCAATGCGCGCGTGGTGGCCGACGTGAACGGCCGCAGCGAGTCCTGAGCCGCGCCGCCGCAGGAGGTCCGCCATGTCGCTGCTGCCCTGGATCGCGCTGCACGCCCTCACCGCGCTGTTCTGGCTCTGGATCCTGCGCTGGGGCGGCGCGCACTGGCTCGAAGGCACCTTCGCCTCGGGCTTCCTCGTGAGCATCTTCGCGCCGCGCTGGAGCGAGGAAGGCCTGCGCATGTGCGCGCTGCTGATGCTGATCGTCTGCGGCATCAGCTTCGTGCTCGGGCTGTTCATGCCCGAACTGCGCTGCTGGTACGGCGGCGCCTGCTGAGCGCCGCCGTCCGCTCTCGGCTACGGGCGCTCAGGTCCCGACCACGCCGCCGTCGTTCTTGGTAATCGCGACCGTCGCCGAACGCGGGCGGCCCGCGCCATCGGGCCACTTCGACACCGCGAGCGGGCGATCGGGATCGCTGCGCTCGTTGGCCGGCTCGCCCGGATGCTGGATGTTGATGAACAGCGTGCGCAGGTCGGGCGTGGCCGTGAGGCCGGTGATCTCGCAGCCGGCCGGGCCGAGCAGGAAGCGGCGGATCTCGCCTTGCGTCGGATCGCAGGCCAGCATCTGGTTGTTCGGCAGGTTGGTGTAGTCGCCCTTGCCGAGCGTGGAGGTCGAGACGTCGGTCTGGATCCACAGCACGCCGCGCGCATCGACCATCAGGCCGTCGGGGCTGCCGAAGGCATCGCCCTTGACGTTGCCCTGCGCTTCCCAGCGCGACTGCTTCGGGTCGCCCGCGAGCACCAGGTGGTTCCACGCGAACTTGGTGCCGTCGAGGTCGCCCTGCTCCTTCCAGCGGATGATCTGGCCCATGGTGTTGTTGGAGCGCGGATTGGCCGCGTCCATGAACGGCTGGCCGGCACCGCCGCGGTTGCTGTTGTTGGTCAGCGTGCAGTAAACCTCCTTGGTCAGCGGATCGACGGTGGTCCACTCCGGGCGGTCCATCTTGGTCGCGCCCAGCAGGTCGCTGGCCTGGCGCGACTTGATCAGCACGTCGCCCTGGCTCGCGAAACCCTTGTCGGCCACGAGTCCGTTCTGGCCCTGCACGAGCGGCAGCCATTCGCCGCTGCCGTCGACATCGAAGCGCGCCACGTAGAGCGTGCCGTGGTCGAGCAGCTCGCGGTTGGCGGCCGCGCCGCCGGGCTTCACCGCGTCGCGGCTCACGAACTTGTAGATGTATTCGAAACGCGAGTCCTCGCCCATGTAGACCACGGCACGGCCGTCGGCGGTCAGCGCGGTGGCCGCGCCCTCGTGCGCGGCGCGGCCCATCGCGGTGCGCTTGCGCGGCGTGGAGGCCGGGTCCTGCGGATCGATCTCCACCACCCATCCGTAGCGGTTGGGTTCGTTCGGGTTCTTCGTCACGTCGAAGCGCGGCTCGTGCTCGTGCCAGCGGTACTTGGCGCCGTTGCCCTTGCGGATGCCCCAGCGCTTCTGGTGCGCGTCGGGCGACTCGGGGCCCTCGAAGTAGTCGGCGAAGTTCTCCTCGCAGGTCAGGTAGGTGCCCCAGGGCGTCTGGCCGTTCGAGCAGTTGTTGTAGGTGCCCAGCACCTGCGTGCCGCTCGGGTCGGCGGCCGTGCGCAGCATCGGATGGCCGGCGGCCGGGCCGCTCAGCGTCATCGGCGTGAGCGCGGTGACGCGGCGCGCGAAGCGCGAGGGCAGCACCTGCGACCACTTCGCGCCGTCGCGCTGCAGCTCGATCACCGACACGCCGTGCGCGTTCATCGACTTGCGCACCTTTTCGGGCGTCCAGGTCTTCATGCCGTCGGCGTGCAGCAGGCCGTCGTCGACGTACTCGTGGTTGAGCACCAGGAGGCCGCGGTTCGAGCCCTCGATCGGGAAGAAGGCCATGCCGTCGTGGTGCATGCCGGCCTGCAGCGCCTGGTCGTCGGCCGAGTTGGAGCCGTCGGTCCTGAAGGCGGGCATGCTGCCGGCCACGCCGGTCGGATCGCCCCAGCGGTAGAGCACCTGCGCGCTGTAGCCCTCGGGCACGACCACCTGGTCGACCGCGGCCATCGCGATGCCCTTGAAGCCGATCGCGCGGCCCAGGCCGGCGACCGCGCCACCGCCGCTGCCGGCGGTCGATGCGCAACCCGCGAGCGAGCCGGCCGCGAGCGGGCCGAACAGCCCCGCCACCGCGGCCGCGAGGCCGCCGCGCACGAGCACGCGGCGCGCCGGATCGGACACCTCGTGGATCGTGGGGTTGGCGGAAAGGTTGGAGTCCTCCATCCGGTCGAAATTCTTGGCCATGTCGTTGTTCTCTTCGGTGCGTGGGTTGCAAGAACCTCGAATGCTCTTCGCGCCGCATGAATCTCGCGTGACATGGGCCGTGCCCGGCCTGAAGGCGCTCAGAAGGACGAGAAGAAGTTGTCACTCCAGTGAGATTCGCGTCGCTGCCGGCGCCATTCCCAGGGTGGCACGGGCTTGGTGTCGGCCCACAGCCCGGCACGCTGCGCGCGGGCGCCGTCCTGCAGCCGGAACAGGTCGCCGCCGCGCTTGCTCGCGATGCCGTGGTAGTCGTAGACCCAGGCCCAGCCCTCCGACACCATGCGCCGGCCCGCGTCCTCGCCGTTGCACGACACGTCGGCCACGGTGCGGCCGTAGCGGTCGGTGTCGCGCGCGGTGATCAGCGCCTTCTCGGCATAGCAGAGCCGGCTCAGCGCCTGGCGGCTGCGCTGGCCATAGGGCTGCGCCTTCTCGGGCGCGTCGATGGCGGCGATGCGCACCTTGACCTGTTCGTAGGCACCGCTGCGGCCGCAGCGCGCGGTCAGCGTGTCGCCGTCGCTGACGCCGACGACGAGGCAGCTGCGGGAGGCGGCGGCGTGGGCCAGCAGGGGGAAGGCAAGAAGGATGGGAAGGAACGCGCGCAGGTGCATGAAGAAGACGGACGGATCGACAACGGATGAGGACGCATCGAGGCTAAGGGATTCGCGTGCCGGGCGCGCTGGGGACACACATTTTTTCCAACGGCGCTCGGCACCTTGCCGCCCGCTTGACAGGGCGGCGCGGCCTTCTATGATCGAGTTCAATTATCTTGATGCAAGTTCCGAAATATGGAACTCGTGAAAATCCAATCATGAGCAACACCTTCTCGCAGCAACGCGTCGCCATCGTCGGCGGCACCTCCGGCATCGGCCTCGCGGTGGCGCAACGCGTCGTCCAGCAGGGCGGCCAGGTCCACGTGGGCGGTCGCTCGCCGCAGCGGCTGTCGGCGGCCCTCGAGCAGCTCGGCCCCGCGGCCACCGGCGCGACGGTCGACTCGTCCGACGCGGATTCGCTCACGCGCTTCTTTTCACCGCTGCCCGCCATCGACCACCTGTTCACGCCCGGCGCGAGCTACAGCGTCGCGCCCTTCGGCAGCGAAGACGTGGCCCAGGTCGAAAGCCCGTTCCGCCAGAAGTTCTGGCCCCAGTACTGGGCCGTGCACCACGCGCTCGCCAAGCTGTCGCCCAGCGGTTCGGTGGTGCTGATGTCGGGCGGCGCGGGCGCGCGGCCGCTGCCGGGCGTCGCCAGCTACGCGGCCTGCAACAGCGCGATCGAGGGCCTGGGGCGCGCGCTCGCGATCGACCTGGCGCCGCGGCGCGTCAACACCGTGTCGCCCGGCACCATCGACAGCCCGCTGTGGCGCGGGCGCCCGGCCGCCGCGCGCGAGGCCGCCTATGCGGGCTTCGCCGCGATCAGCACGCTGGGCCGGGTCGGCACCGTCGAGGAAGTGGCCGACGCGGTGGTGTTCCTCATGGGCAACGGCTTCATGAGCGGCACCACGCTGTTCGCCGACGGCGGCTACACGCTGCGCTGAGGAGTCGCGCCATGCCGATCCGCATCCGCGTCGTCACGCCCCATGTCGCCCCGGTGCCCGCGAAGCTGCGCGAGATCGAGGATCTCGCCGAGGGCGGCGCGCTGCAGCTGTCGCAGGTCAACATCGCCGACGGCCCGCGCGCGATCGAGAGCGCGGCCGACGAGCACCGCTGCCTGCCCGGCGTGCTCGCGCGCATCGAGGAGGCCGAGGCGCAGGGTGTCGACGCGGTGGTGGTCGACTGTTTCGCCGATCCCGGCGTGGCGGCCGCGCGCGAGCGCGTGGCGATCCCCGTCATCGGCCCGGGCGAGGCCAGCCTGCACCTGGCCGCGACGCTCGGCCGGCGGCTCGCGATCGTCACGGTGCTCGAGAGCGTGCGCCCGATGATCGATGCGCTCGCCGAGCGCACCGCGCTGGGCCCGCGGCTGGCGCCGCTGCGCGTGGTCGACACGGCGGTGCGCGAACTCGACGCCGATCCCGAACGGCTGCTCGCGCGCCTGACCGAGGCGGCGGCGCGGGCCGTGCGCGACGACGGCGCCGACGCGATCGTGCTGGGCTGCACCGGCTTCCTGGGCGTGAGCGATGCGCTCGCGCGGGCCCTGGCGGCCCAGGGCCTCGCGGTGCCCGTGATTCATCCGCTGCGCAGCGCGGTGCTGCTGGCCGCGACGCAGGTCCGGCTCGGGTTGCGGCACCGGGCGGCGCGCCCGGCGCGCTGACTCGGCGCCTCAGGCGTTCTCGGCTTCCTGCAACAGGCGCCACATGACCTTGCCGCTGCCGCTCTTGGGCAGCGCGTCGACGAACTGCACCTGGCGCGGGATCTTGTAGACCGCCATGTTCTCGCGGCACCAGTCGATGATCTGCTGCGCGGTCGTGTCCTTGTGGGTGGCGCGCAGCACCACCACGGCCTTGACCGATTCGCCGCGGTAGGCGTCCTTGGTCGAGATCACGCAGGCTTCCTGGATCGCCGGGTGGCGGAACATCAGCAGCTCGACCTCGGCCGGCCAGACCTTGAAGCCGCTGGCGTTGATCATGCGCTTCAAGCGGTCGGTGATGAAGAAGTAGCCCTCCTCGTCCATGCGGCCCATGTCGCCCGAGCGGAAGAAGCGCTTGCCCTCGAACTCGACGAAGGCCGCGGCCGTGGCCTCGGGCCGCTTCCAGTAGCCCTGGAACACCTCGGGACCGTGGATGATGATCTCGCCCGATTCGCCCGGCGGCAGTTCCTTCAGCGTGTCGGGGTCGACCACGCGCGCGTCGGTGCTCATGAACGGGATGCCCAGGCACTGCTGCTTGGGATGCTCGGCCGGGTTCGAGTGCGAGGGCGCGGCCGTCTCGGTGAGGCCGTAGCCTTCCTGGTACTTGAGGCCGAACTGGTCCTGCAGCCGCTGCGCCACCGCCTGCGGCATGGCCGCGCCGCCACCGCCGATGTAGCTGAGGCTCGAGAGGTCGTAGCTCGCGAAGTGCGGGCTCGCCATCAGGTCGATCACCATGGTCGGGATGTTGGTCCAGCTCGAGACCTTCCAGCGCGAGATCAGGCGCCCGGCCACGTCGCGGTCCCAGCGCGGCATGATGACCAGCGTGGCGGCCGCGAGGATCGCGGTGTGCATCATGCTGACCACGCCGGTGATGTGGAACATCGGCACCACGGCCAGCACCACCACCTCGGAATGGGCGCAGCCCCAAAGGACGCCCGACAGGGCGTTGTGCATCAGGCTCGAATGGTGGTGGATGCAGCCCTTGGGCAGGCCGGTGGTGCCGCTGGTGTAGGGCAGCAGCGCCATGTCGTTGGCGCCCACCACGTGCTCGGGCACCGGGTGGCTGGTCTCGAGCGCCTCGGTCCAGGCCATGACCTCGCCGCCGGCCAGCGCGGGCAGCGGATGGCGCGTGCCGAGCCAGTCGACCCAGGCGGGCGCGGGCGCGTCGTCGCCGGTCACGCCGGGATCGAAGGCGTCGGTGAACTGGGTCACGATCATCCTCGACAGGCGTTCGCCCTCGGGCAGCGCGTCGCTGGCCTTGGCCAGCTCGCCGGCCAGGTCGCCGGTGGTGATCGCCACCTTGGCATCGGCGTCGGTGATGTAGTGCTTGAGCTCCTCGGCCCGGTTCATCGGGTTGACCGGCACCACCACGGCATTGGCGCGCAGGATCGCGAAATGCGCGATCACCAGTTGCGGGCAGTTCTGCATGTCGAGCAGCACGCGGTCGCCGCGCTTCACGCCCAGCGCATGCAAGGTGCCGGCCAGGCGCTCGACCTGGCTCGCCAGCTCGCGGTAGCTGGTGACGCGGCCGAAGAACACCAGGGCGTTGTTGTCGGGGTAGCGCTCGGCGGCGGTCTTGAGGTTGTGCCAGAGCGACACCGCGGGCACGGTGATCGAATGCGGCAGGCGTTTGGGCCAGAACTTGTGATGCGGGCGTTGTTCCAGGGTCATGGCAGGCGGGCGGAAGGGGAATGGGGAATCCGGGCGGGGCGCGTCCGGCCGGAATGCCGGGCGCGCGAACCGCACGCCAGCCTAAGCCGAGCGCGGCGCGGCTCCCATCGGGGAAGCCCCCGGAGCGTCACCTTGGCGACGCCCTTTTTTCTACGTCGTCCGATCGCGGCCTGCCGAAAAGGCCGGGGCGACAGCGCCGGCGACTACAGACGCGGCGCCTGGTTTCGGCGATACCCGGGGCTTCGCATCCCGTTCCCCCATCCACCGACCACCGAAGGAGCATCTCCATGGCAGCAGAAAAGCACGCGAGCGTTCACTGGGAAGGCGCCGGCAAGACCGGCAAGGGCCAGGTCAGCACCGAGACCGGCGCACTCAAGGACTACCCCTATGGCTTCGCCAGCCGTTTCGAGGACGACCGGCGCGGCACCAACCCCGAGGAGATCGTGGGCGCCGCGCACGCGGCCTGCTTCACGATGGCCTTCGCTTTCGCGCTCGAGAAGGAAGGCCTGGCCGCCACGAAGATCGACACCCGCGCGGCCGTGCGCCTGGCCAAGGACGGCGAGGGCTTCAAGATCGACCGCATCGCGCTCGAGCTCGACGCCGCCGTGCCCAACCTCGACGAGGCGAAGTTCCAGCAGATCGCCGCGGCCGCCAAGGCCGGCTGCCCGCTGTCGAAGGCGCTCGCGAGCGTGCCCGAGATCACGCTGAAGGCGACGCTGGCCGGCTGAGGGCCTTGCCTATGATTGTCTCCTCACCAGGAACGAGGAGACGGATCATGAGCAACAACACCCTGCGGACCGCGCTCGCGGTCCTGTCGCTGGCCGTGAGCACGGCCGCCACGGCCGCCTTTCCCGACAAGCCGATCAAGGTCGTGATCGGCTTCCCGGCCGGCGGCCCGCTCGACCAGCATGCGCGCCTGCTGACCGACAAGCTGCAGGCGGCGCTGGGCCAGCCGCTGATCGTGGACTACAAGCCCGGCGCGGGCGGCTCGGTCGGCGCCGACGCGGTCGCCAAGAGCCCGGCCGACGGCTACACGCTGATGCTCGCGAACACCGGCGTGGCCGTGATCAACGGCGCGCTCTACAGCAAGCTGCCCTACGACACGCAGCGCGACTTCGTGCCGATCGCGCGCACCGCGATGCAGCCGCTGGCGCTGCTGGTCACGCCCAAGCTGCCGGTGCAGAACCTCAGGCAGTTCATCGACTACGCGAAGGCGCGGCCGGGCCAGGTCAATTACGGCTCGGCCGGCAACGGCGGCATCAGCCACCTGGTGCCCGAGATGTTCAAGACCGCGACCGGCATCTTCATGGTCCACATCCCCTACCGCGGCAGCGCGCCGGCCTTCACCGACCTGATGGGCGGCCAGGTGCAGTTCATGGCCGAATCGATCCCGCAGGCCGCCAACTACCACAAGCAGGGCAAGGTGCGCGCACTGGCCGTGACCAGCCGCGAGCGCAATCCCGCGCTGCCCGACATCCCGACCGTGGCCGAATCGGGCGTGAAGGGTTTCGAGGTGGTGGGCTTCTACGGCTTCTTCGCGCCCAAGGACACGCCCAAGGACGTAGTGGCCAAGCTCAGCGAGGCCTTCAAGCAGGTGCTGACCAGCGCCGAGGTGCGCGAGCGCATGGTGAGCCAGGGCGCCGATCCGGCCTTCCTGGGCAGCGAGGAGTTCGCGCGCTTCCTGGCGACCGAGACGCCGCGCTGGCGCGAGGCGGTGAAGGCTTCGGGGGCGCGGATGGATTGAGCTGGCTGGGGCAGCCTGCCGCTTCGAAGCGCAGGGGGGTGGAGGCCTGAGATACGCCGGGGGCGCGTGCACAGGACAGCGGGTACTTCCCTCCGCGAATGTCCCCCGGCCTTCGGCCTCCTCCTTGATTTCGCTGCGGGAAGCACCCGCTGCCCTGTGCACGAAGGCGCTGCGGTGGTGCCGGCCGCACAGCAACCGTTGCGTCCAGGCTCACGTCGATGGGGTACTCCCCGCAGCGAAATAAAGGAGGAGCCGAAGGCGGGGGACATTCGCGGAGGGGAGTACCCCATCGGCGTGAGCCCGTCCCTCCGGGCGCGAGAACCAGCTTCAGCATGCCCGAAACACCCGCACCACCAGCGCACGCCGCCAGCCCATTTCGGTGCACACATCTTGCATACCAGTTGGCACGGAAGCTGCTGGTATGCAGGCGAATGTCTACCTCCGCTTCCGAAATCAGTGCGCGCATCGTCGAGGCGGTGATGGCGCAGAAGCTCGCGCCGGGTTCGCGCCTGGGCGAGCAGCAGCTCGCGATGCTGTTCGACTGCAGCCGCACCATCGTGCGCGAGGCGCTCACGCGGCTGGCGGCGCGCGGCATCGTCACCGTGAGCGCGCGGCGCGGCTGGTTCGTGATCGAGCCCTCGCAGGACGAGGCGCGCGAGGCCTTCGAGGCGCGGCGCGTGATCGAGCTCGGGCTGATCCGAAGCGCGGGCAGCGCCGGCAAGCTCCAGAAGAGCGCGCTGCGCCAGCTGAAGACGCACCTGCAGCGCGAGAAGGCCGCGCTCAAGGAAAGCGACGTCGGCAACCGCAGCTTCCTGCTCGGCGACTTCCACGTCTGCCTGGCCGAATGCCTGGGCAACACGCTGCTGGCCGACACGCTGCGCGACTACACGGCGCGCACCACGCTGATCGCCATGCTCTACCAATCCACGCACGACGCGGTGCAGTCCTGCGAGGACCACGTGCAGATCGTCGCGGCGCTCGAGCGCGGCGACCATGCCGCCGCCGAGGCCCTGATGGCCGAGCACATCGGCACGGTGCAGTCGGCCCTGCGCGTGCAGGCGCCCGCCGATCCGCTGGCCCAGCTGCGCGATGCGCTGGCGCCGCTCCAGAACACGGCCACCACGCCCGCCCCCCGAAGCAAGCGCCGCAAGCCCGGCGCGGCCCCCGATCCCGACTCTTCGACTTACCTAGGAGCCCTGCTATGACCTTCCTCGCATCCAAACGCCGCGTCGCCCTCGCGCTCGCCTCCCTCGCCATGCTGGCCTCGGCCGGCGGTGCCTACGCCCAGAACGCGCTCGACAACGTGCTCAAGGCGAAGACCATCAAGATCGCCGTGCCCACCGACTACCCGCCCTATGGCTCGGTCGACAAGAACATGAAGCCGCAGGGCCTCGACGTCGAGATGGCCGAGCTCATCGCCGCCAAGCTCGGCGTGAAGGTCGAGCTGGTGCCCGTGACCAGCGCCAACCGCATTCCGTACCTGCAGACCAGGAAGGCCGACCTCGTGATCTCCACGCTCGGCAAGAACGCGGAGCGCGAGAAGGTGATCGACTTCTCGTCGGCCTATGCGCCCTTCTTCCAGGCCGTGTACGCCGCCAAGAGCATGAAGCTCGTCAGCTTCGCCGACATGGCCGGCAAGACCGTGGCCGTGACGCGCGGCGCGATGGAGGACCAGGAGCTCAACAAGGTGGCGCCGCCGAACGTCGACTACCGCCGCTTCGAGGACAACAACGCGACCATCGCGGCCTTCGTCGCGGGCCAGACCCAGACCCTCGCGACCAGCGCGGCCGTCGCCGGCGACATGCTCGCCAAGAACCCGAAGGTCAGCGCCGAGTTCAAGCTGCTGCTCAAGGACAGCCCCTGCTTCGTCGGCATCGCCAAGGGCGAGACCGCGCTCAAGACCAGGGTCAACGAGATCATCGCGACGGCCAAGAAGGACGGCACGCTCGACGCCCTGTCGAAGAAGTGGCTCGGCAAGGCCGCCGGCGACCTGCCGGTCTGATCGAACGGCGCGGCCATGGGCATCGAATTCGACTTTGGCGCCGTGCTCGCCGAATGGCCGCTGCTGCTGCGCGGCATCGCGTGGACCATCGGCCTCACCGCCGTGGGCACCGTGCTGGGCATGGGCGTCGGCACCTTCTGCGCCTGGGCGCGCGCCGACGGCCCGCGCTGGCTGCGCGCCATCGTGGGCACCTACGTGGAGCTGATCCGCAACACGCCCTTCATCGTGCAGCTGTTCTTCATCTTCTTCGGGCTGCCGGCCGCGGGCGTCAAGCTCACGCCCGAGGTCGCTTCGGTGATCGCGATGGTGCTGAACCTCGGCGCCTATTCCACCGAGATCATCCGCGCCGGCATCGAGGCCACGCCCAAGGGCCAGATCGAGGCCGCCGTGAGCCTGGCGCTGAGCCGCTCGCAGGTGTTCCTGCGCGTGGTGCTGCCGCCGGCGCTCAAGAAGGTGTGGCCTGCGATGGTGAGCCAGATCGTCATCGTGATGCTGGGCTCGGCCGTGTGCGGGCAGATCTCGACCGAGGAGCTGAGCTACGCGGCCAACCTGATCCAGAGCCGCAACTTCCGCGCCTTCGAGGCCTTCATCGTCGCCACGCTGATCTACCTCGCGCTCTCGGTGGCGCTGCGGCGGCTGCTCGACTGGGCCGGTCCCCGCTTCTTCTTCGGCCGCTGAATCCGCCATGACCGATTTCTCCCTCTGGGACATCCTGCGCAACCTGCTGCTGGCGCTGCGCTGGACCGTCGTGCTCTCGCTCATCGCCTTCGTCGGCGGCGGCATCGTGGGCGCGCTGCTGCTGTTCCTGCGCCTGCGCGGCGGCCGGGCCGTCGGCAAGGCCGTGGGCCTCTACGTGCAACTGTTCCAGGGCACGCCGCTGCTGATGCAGCTGTTCCTGGCCTACTTCGGCATCGCGCTGTTCGGCATCGACGTGTCGGCATGGACCGCGGCCAGCGTGGCGCTCACGCTCTACACCAGCGCCTTCCTCACCGAGATCTGGCGCGGCTGCGTGGCCTCGATCCCGAAGGGGCAGTGGGAGGCCTCGGGCAGCCTCGCCCTGAGCTTCGGCGAGCAACTGCGCCACGTGATCCTGCCGCAGGCCGTGAGGATCGCGATCGCGCCCACCGTGGGCTTCCTGGTGCAGGTCATCAAGGGCACGGCGCTGGCGTCGGTCATCGGCTTCGTCGAACTCACCAAGGCCGGCAGCATGATCTCCAACGCCACCTTCCAGCCCTTCGTGGTGTTCAGCTGCGTGGCCCTGCTCTATTTCGTGCTGTGCTTTCCCGTGAGCCTGTACGCCAAGACCCTCGAGAGGAAAACCCATGGCCGCCGTGCTTGAACCGCAACAACAACCCGCCGTCGCGGTGGGCGCCCCCATCGTGCGCATCACCGCGCTGCGCAAGTCCTACGGCAGCAACGAGGTGCTCAAGGGCATCGACCTCGACGTCAAGCGCGGCGAGGTGATCGCCATCATCGGCAAGAGCGGCTCGGGCAAGAGCACGCTGCTGCGCTGCATCAACGGCCTCGAGGTGTTCCAGGAAGGCTCGCTCACCGTCGACGGCAAGCCGCTGCTGCACGAGAGCGCGATGGCGATGCGCGAGCTGCGCCAGCGCGTGGGCATGATCTTCCAGGGCTTCAACCTGTTCCCGCACCTCACGGTCGGCAAGAACGTGATGCTCGCGCCCACGCTGGTGAAGAAGCGCTCGTCGCTCGAGGCCGCCTCGCAGGCGCGCAAGCTGCTCACGCGCGTGGGCCTGGCCGAGAAGTTCGACGCCATGCCCGACCAGCTCTCGGGCGGCCAGCAGCAGCGCGTGGCGATCGCGCGCGCGCTGGCCATGGAACCGGGCGTGCTGCTGTGCGACGAGATCACCTCGGCGCTCGACCCCGAGCTGGTGGGCGAGGTGCTGCGCGTGGTCGAGTCGCTGGCCGACGAGGGCATGACCCTGCTGATGGTCACGCACGAGATGAACTTCGCGCGCAAGGTGGCCGACCGCGTGATCTTCATGCACCAGGGCCGCGTGCACGAGATGGGACCGCCCACCGAGCTGTTCGCGAACCCGCGCACGCCCGAGCTGCGGCAGTTCCTGTCGTCGCTGCACGACTGAAGCGCGCGGCCGTGGGCTATGCTCGGCCCATGGCCTGCCCGCGCATCATCGCGTCGATCATTCGCACCATTTCGAAGATGGTGGGTTGACGCACGGTTCCTCGAGTTCATGCCATGCAACCCGCCCCAGAAGGCGGGTTTTTCGTTTTCCGGGGCGCTGCTTCCAAGCCCACCACCCTCCGGAGAAAACGAAATGACAGCGATCCCCTCCACCCCCGTGCTGCACATGGTCTGCGGCAAGATCGGCGCGGGCAAGTCCACGCTCGCGCGCCGGCTCGCCGCGGCACCCGCCACCGTGCTCGTGAGCGAGGACGCCTGGCTCGCGGCGCTCTACCCGGGCGAGATCCGCGAACTGCCCGACTACGTGCGCTGCGCGGGCCGCCTGAAGCAGGCCATCGAGGGCCACCTCGCGGCGCTGCTCGCGGCCGGCGTGTCGGTGGTGCTCGACTTCCCGGCCAACACGGTCGCGAACCGGCGCTGGATGCGCGGCATCTTCGAAGCGGCCGGCGCGGCGCACGTGCTGCACCTGCTCGAGCTGCCCAACGCGGTCTGCAAGCAGCGCCTGCGAGAGCGCAACGCGAGCGGCACGCATCCCTTCGAGACCAGCGAGGCGCAGTTCGACCTGATCAGCAGCCACTTCGCCGCGCCTTCCGCGGCCGAAGGCTTCACGGTGCGGCGGCACGGCTGAAAACCCATGCCCCGGGGCGAGCGCTTCATCTAGAATTAATGAGAAACGTTCTCATTAATCTCGACCCATGCCAGGCCGCTGGCGAAGAGGGAATGCCGCCATGCCTGCCGCCGAATCCGCCATGCACGAGGAAGTGCGGTCGCTCTATGGCGAGCACCATGGGTGGCTGCAGGGCTGGCTGCGGCGCAAGCTCGGCGATTCCTTCGCCGCGGCCGACCTGGCACAGGACACCTTCGTCAGCGTCATCACGACCGGCACCGCGGCCGGCATCCGCGAGCCGCGCCCCTTCCTCGCCACCATCGCGCGGCGGCTGATCGCGCACCGGCATCGCCGGCAGGTGCTCGAACAGAGCTACCTCGAGGCGCTGGCCGCGCTGCCGCAGGAGATGGCGCCCTCGCCCGAGGTGCAGCTGCTGGCCATCGAGGCGCTGCACCAGGTCGATCGCGTGCTCGACAGCCTGCCGCCGGCCGCGAAGGAAGCCTTCCTGCTGGCCCATCTCGAAGGCCTGAGCTACGCGCAGATCGCCGAGCGGCTCGGCGTATCGGCCAGCTCGGTCAAGCAGTACCTGTCGCGCGCCAACCGCCAGTGCTTCTTCGGCCTGGCCGACTGAGATGCGCAGCGCCCCCCTCGACACCGCCACCGCCCTGCCCTTCGGCGAACGCGCCGCCGACGAGGCCGCGGAATGGCTCACGCTGCTGATGTCGGGCGAAGCCACGGAAGACGACCGCCGGCGCTGGCAGCAATGGCGCCGCGGCCATCCGGACCACGAGCGCGCGTGGCAGCACATCGAGAGCTTCAGCGCGCGCCTCAAGGGCCTGCATCCGGCGGCCGCCCATGCCGCGCTCGCCTCCGGCCGCACGCCCGCGCCGCGGCGCAAGGCGCTGCGCGCGCTGCTGTGGCTCGGCGCGGCCGGCGCCACGGGCGTGCTCGCCTCGCGCACGCAAACCTGGCAGCAGACGGTGGCCGATTTCCGCACCGGCACCGGCGAGCAGCGCGACCTGTCGCTGCCCGACGGCACGCGCCTCACGCTCGGCACGGCCAGCGCCATCGACGTGCGCTTCGACGACCGGCAGCGGCTGGTGCGGCTGGTGGCAGGCGAAGTGCTGATCGTCACCGGCCACGACCGCCCCGACAGCCCGCCCTTCGTGGTCGACACCGCCCAGGGACGGATCCGCGCACTCGGCACGCGCTTCAGCGTGCGCCAGGACGAGGGCCGCAGCCGTGTCGCCGTGCTCGAGAGCGCGGTCGAGATCACGCCCGCGGACGCCGCGGCCGCGCCGGTACGGCTGCGCGCCGGCGAACGCGCGAGCTTCGGCCGCGGCGAGGTCGACCCGATCGCCGCGGTGGATGCGCAGACCACGGCCTGGACGCTCGGCCAGCTCATCGCCGACGACATGCGCCTGGACGACTTCCTGGCCGAACTCGGCCGCTACCGGCCCGGCATCGTGCGCTGCGACCCGGCCGTGGCCGGGCTGCGCTTGTCGGGCGTGTTCCCGCTGGCCGACACCGAGCGCATCCTCTCGATGCTGCCGAGCGTGCTGCCGGTGCAGGTGCGGCTGCGCACCCGCTTCTGGGCGACGGTGGAGGCCGTTCAATAACCGTCGGCCGAAAAAATTTTCGTCATCGCCTGCCCGATTTGCTTTCTCGCGGCACCTGTCAAGTGAGGGCTTCTTTTTCAGCAATCACTTCGAGAGACCACCATGCCGACCAACGGGCGCCAGCCGCGACACCAGAAGAACAAGCATCCAGCTCAGGGAATTTCAGCCACGGCGCTGTGCGGCCTCGCGCTGCTGAGCGCGCAGATGGGCCTGCCGGGCACGGCCCGCGCCCAGGCACCGCAGGCACAGGCCGCGCGCCAGACCTATGACGTTCCGGCCGGTCCGCTCGCGCCGGCGCTGCGCAGCTTCGCGAGCGCGGCCAACCTGCCGCTGAGCTTCGTCGCCGAGCAGACCGACGGCAAGCGCACGGCCGGCCTGCGCGGCCCCTTCACGCCGCAGGAGGCGCTGGCCGCGCTGCTGGCCGGCACCGGCTTGCAGGCGCTGCGGCTGGACAACGGTGGCTACGTGCTGCGCAGCCAGCCCGCGCCCACAGAACCCGCGCCCACCGCGCCCGTCACGGGCAGCGGCAGCCTTCCCGCCGTGCAGGTGAACGCAAACGCCGAGCGCGAAAGCGGCAACGGCCCCGTACCCGGCTATGCCGCGCGCATCAGCGGCACGGCCACCAAGACCGACACGCCGCTGATCGAGGTGCCGCAATCGGTGTCGGTGATCGGCCGCGAGGAAATGGAGGCGCGCGGCGCGCAGGACGTGATGGAGGCGCTGCGCTACACGCCCGGCGTGACCACCAGCACCTACGGTCCCGACAACCGCGGCTGGGAGTACGTGCTGCTGCGCGGCTTCAATTCGTCGACCACCGGCGTCTACCGCGACGGGCTGGCCCAGGCCTCCTTCGTTCCCACCTACTACCTGACCGAGCCCTATGCGCTGGAGCGCGTGGAGGTGCTGCGCGGCCCGGCGTCGATGGTGTTCGGCCAAGCCGACGCGGGCGGCATCGTCAACCGCGTGAGCAAGCAGCCCACGGGCGAGCGGATCCGCGAGATCGAGCTGCAGTACGGCAGCTACCAGCGCCAGCAGCTGGCCTTCGACCTCGGCGACCGGATCGGCAGCGACGCTGTGCTGAGCTACCGGCTGGTCGGCCTGAGCCTCGACAGCAACGACCAGGACCGCTACCCCGACGGCCGCCGGCTCAACCACACGCGCACCTACATCGCGCCCTCGCTGCGCTGGCAGCCGAACGCGGGCACCTCGCTGACCGTGCTGGCCGAGTTCCTGCGCAACAACACGGCCGAGGATCCCTACTACCTGACGCAGAACTACGCCCTCTCCTCGATCAAGGTGGGCGACCACAGCTTCGGCCAGCTCAAGCAGACGCAAGGCGCCATCGGCTACCGCTTCGAGACCGCCCTGGGCGACCAGTGGACCCTGCGCCAGAACTTCCGCTACAGCCGCGTCGACCCGAGCCGGCGCGTGGTCTGGGCCGATGCGCTGGGCGAGGACCAGCACACGCTGTCGCGCATCGCCAGGACCTGGCGCGACCCCGTGAACCTCGCGACGCTCGACACCAGCGTGCAGGGCAGGCTGCAGCATGGCGATGTGCAGCACACGCTGCTGCTGGGCGTCGACTACAGCGACCAGAAGGGCCGGCAACGGCGCTTCATCGGCCCGGCGCCCAGCCTCGACCTGCTCGCGCCCGTCTATGGCCAGCCCGTGGCACTGCCCACCGAGCCGCTCGCCAACCTCGACCAGTCGACGCGCCAGCTCGGCTTCTATGCGCAGGACCAGCTCAAGTTCGGCGAGCGCTGGGTGCTCACGCTCGGCGGCCGCCAGGACCGCGTGCGCCAGGTCACCGACGACCATCTCGACAGCAGCCGCTCCCGCAAATCCGACAGCGCCTTCAGCGGCCGGGCCGGCCTCAGCTACCTGCTGGGCAACGGCTGGGCGCCCTACCTGAGCTACGTCACCTCCTTCCTGCCCAACAGCGGCACCGATGCGAACAACGAGGCCTTCCGGCCCAGCCGCGGCAAGCAGGTCGAGCTCGGCCTCAAGTTCCAGCCCGCGGGTTCGCGCAGCCTGTTCACCGCGGCCGCCTTCGACCTGCGCAAGACCAACGTGGTCACCTACGACCCCGCGACCTTCGAGGGGCGCCAGATCGGCAGGCAGCGCTCGCGCGGCATCGAGCTCGAAGCCAAGGGCGAACTCGCGCCGGGCCTGAACATCGCGGCGGCCTACACCTGGCTCGACATGAAGGTGCTCGCCAGTGCCGACCCCGACGAGATCGGCAAGATCCCGCCGCTGGTGCCCAAGCAGTCGGCCTCGGTCTGGCTCGACTACACGCTGGGCAACGGGCTGGGTTTCGGCGGCGGCGTGCGCTACGTCGGCAAGCGCCAGAACGACGAGCACAACACCAGCGCCGAACGCGGCGTGACGCTGCTCGACGCGGCCCTGCACTACGAGCGCGGCCCGTGGCGCGTGGCGCTCAACGTCTCCAACCTGGCGGACAAGAAGTACAACTCGATCTGCTACCACGGCGAGTGCTACCAGGGCACGCGCCGCACGGCGACGCTCACGGCACGCTATCGCTGGCAGTGAGGACCGCGGCGGCGGGCCGCTATGCTTCGCACCCCATGCAGATCGAACCCGCCCGCCCCGAGGAAGCCCCCACCGTCGTCGCCGTGCTGCACGAGGCCGCGCAATGGCTGGTCGACGAAGGCCGCACCCTGTGGTCGGGGCCGGAGATCGCGCCCGCGCGCATCGAGCGCGACTGCGCAGCCGGCGGCTACTTCATCGCGCGCATCGATGGCCAGGTGGCCGGCGTGGTCCGGCTCGACCTCGAGGACCCGTATTTCTGGCCCGAGATCGAGGCCGGCAGCTCGCTCTACGTGCACAAGCTCGCGGTGCGCCGCGGCTTCGCCGGGCAAGGCGTGTCGAACGCCTTGCTGGTGTTCGCGCGCGAACGGGCGACGGCGCTCGGCAAGCGCCACCTGCGGCTCGACTGCGTGGCCGACCGCGCGCCGCTGCGCCGCCTGTACGAGCGCTTCGGCTTCGCGCTGCACAGCGAGATCCGCAAGGACTTCGGCCTCTTCGCGCGCTACGAGTTGCCGCTGGGCTGATCCTCAGGCCGCGGCGTGCTGCGCGATGACCTGCGCGCGCTGCAGCCGTTCGATCTCCTCATCACCGAAATCGAACTCACGCAGCACCTCGTGGGTCTGCTCGCCCACGCGCGGCGCGGCCGAGCGCGCATGCGGCGACACGCCGTCGAAGTGCAGCGGCAGCCCGAGCGAGCGCGTGGTGCCGCCCTCGGCATGGTCGACCTCCACCACCATCGACACCGCGCTCGATTGCGGATGCTCGAGCGCCTGCTTCACGTCGTGCACCGGTCCCACCGGCACGCCGGCGCGGTCGAGGCGCTCGATCCAGTGGTCCGCGCCGTGCGGCGCCAGCGCCTGCGTGATCAGCGCCTCGAGCGCGGCCTGGTGCGCGAGCCGGTCGCGGCCCGTGCGAAAGCGCGGGTCGTCCACCCACTCGGGATGGCCCAGCACCTCGGCGATGCGCTGCCAGTTGGCCTGGTTGCCGCCGCCGATCGCGATCGCGCCCTCGGCGCAGCGGAAGGTCTGGTAGGGCGCGATCAGCGGATGGGCGGTGCCCATCGGCCGCGCGATGGCGCCGCTCGAGAAGTAGGCCGCGGCGAACCAGTACATCTGCTGCAGCGAGGCCTGCAGCAGCGAGGTCTCGACCTTGCTGCCGATGCCGGTGCGCAGCCGCCGCACATAGGCCGAGAGGCTGCCGAGCGCGGCCAGGATGCCGGCATTGATGTCGGCGACCGAGTTGCCGGGCTTGGCCTGCTCGCCGCCGAGGCTGCCGGTGACGCTGATCAGGCCCGAGAAGGCCTGCAGCACCAGGTCGAAGCCGCCCTTGTCGCTCAGCGGGCCGTTGGGGCCGTAGCCGCTGATCGAGCAGTAGACGAGGCCGGGGTTCGCGGCGCGCAGCTGCTCGTAGCCGAGGCCGAGCGCATCGAGCTTTCCGCGCCGGAAGTTCTCGGTGACGATGTCGCAGCGCGCCGCGAGCCGGCGGATCACGTCCTGCCCGGCCGGCTGGCGGATGTCGACCGCCACCGAGCGCTTGCCGCGGTTGAGCATCACGAACGATGGCGCGAGCCCCGGGTCGTTGGGCCGTGCATAGCCGCGCGCATCGTCGCCGGCCGGAAACTTCTCGATCTTGATGACCTCGGCGCCCATGTCGGCCAGCATCAGGCCGCAGATCGGGCCGGCCATGATCTGCGACAGCTCGAGCACGCGCACGCCGGCCAGCGGCAGCGCGGCGGGGTCCGGTGGCGGCATTCCGTGCGCCACGCTCAATGGCCCTCGAAGCGCGGCGCGCGGTTCTCGGCGAAGGCCGCCAGGGCCTCGTGCAGGTCGCGCGTGCGCAGGCTGGCGACATGCGCCTGCTGCGCGGCGGCCTCGTCGTACTGCTGGCGCGCGGTCTCGTTGAGCGTGCGCTTCATCGTGACCAGCGGGATCGGCGCCACCGCGAGCAGCTCGTCGAGCCAGGTGCGCAGCTCGGCATCGAGCGCCTCGGGCGCGACCAGCGCATCGAGGTAGCCCACGCGCAGCATCTCCTCGGCCTGGATCGCGCGCGAGGTCAGGAACAGCTTCTTGGCCGCGCCGAGCCCCAGCCGCGAGACCCAGCGGCGGATGCCGTGGCCGTAGTAGTGCAGGCCCAGGCGCGAGGCCGGCATGAACATGCGCATGCCCTGCACGCCGAGACGGAAGTCGCAGGCCAGCGCGAGGTCGGTGGCGCCGCCGTAGACCGGCCCGTGCAGCCGCGCGATGGTGACCGCGCGCGCGTTCTCGATCTCGTCGGTGAACTGCTCGAACAGGTTCTCGCCGGTGGCCGCGGCCTTGCCCAGGCGCGAGAGGTCGAAGCCCGAGCTGAAGCTCTTGCCCGTGCTCGCGAACACGATCACGCGCACCGCGGGATCGGCGTCGAGCTGGCGCAGGTAGCCGCGCAGCACCGGCAGGTCGTCGGGCTCGATGCGGTTGTGGCTGCCGGGGCGGCGCAGCGTGATGGTGGCGACGGCGCCGTCGATGGCGAGCAGCGGCGGCGCGGCGGTGTCGGCCGCGGGGTCCTGGAGGGTCGTGGTCATGCGTGAAGGTCCTTGGAGAGGAAGAGAAAAAAGGAAAAGGGGCGGGTCAATCGAAACGGAGTTGCTGCTCGCGGATCACCTGGCCCCACTTGCGGAAGTCGGTCGCGACCAGCTCGGCGGCCGCCTCGGGCGGGCCGGCCTCGATGTCGCTGCCCGTGGCCAGGAGACGTTCGCGCACCGCGGGCGTCTGCAGGGCGGCGTTGAGCGCCGCGTTGAGCCGTCGCACCACGGGCGCCGGCAGGCCCTTGGGCGCGGCCAGCACGAACCAGCCCTGCGCGTCGTAGCCGGGCAGGCCCTGCGCCGCCACGGTCTTCACGCCCGGCAGCGCCGGCACCTCGCGCGCCGAGGTCACGGCGATGGCGCGTGCCCGGCCGCCCTGCACCACCGGCACGGCGGGCGCGATGGTGGCGAACGAGACCGCGACCGCGCCGCCCATCAGGTCGTTCATGGCCGGTGCCGCGCCCTTGTAGGGCACGTGCATCAGGTCGCTGTGGCTCGCGGCCTTGAGCAGCTCGCCCGCCAGGTGGTGGATGGTGCCGTTGCCCGAGCTGGAATAGGCCAGCTGCCCCGGCTGCGCGCGTGCCAGCGCCAGCAGTTCGGGCAGGGTGCGCGCGGGCACCGAGGGATTCACCAGCACCACCAGCGGCGACTTCGAGACCACGCCCAGGTAGCTGAAGTCGCTGCGCGGGTCGTAGGGCACCTTGCGCGCGTTCGGGATGATGGTCAGCGGCGCGCCGTCGATCAGGCCCAGGGTGTAGCCGTCGGGCGCGGCGGTCTTGACGGCCTCGGCGCCGATCGCGCCGCCGGCGCCGGGCCTGTAGTCCACCACCACCGGCTGGCCCAGCGCCTTCTCCATCACCGGCGCGAGGTCGCGCGCCACCGCGTCGGCCGCGCCGCCGGGCGTGTAGCCGAGCACCAGCCGCAGCGGGCGGGTCGGCGACCAGCTTTCCTGCGCATGCAAAAATCCGGGCGCACCCAGCAGAAATGCAGAACCGGCCACCACGACCTTCCAAAGCAGTCTTGAAAACACCACGCGTCTCCGTTTAAATATTTATAAACGAGTTCAGTATATTTTCAGATCACATCCGTATGCAACCCGGTAGAAGCCCCGTTGCCAGCCCGACGCTGGCCGAATCGATCCGCCTGTCGATCATCGAAAGCCTGGCCAGCGGCCTGCTGCAGCCTGGCCAGCCCATCGACGAGCGCGGACTCAGCGAGCGTTTCGAGGTCTCGCGCACCCCGATCCGCGAGGCCATCCTCCAGCTGGCGGCCCAGGGCTTCGTGGTGATGGAACCGCGCAGCGGCGCCTCGGTGCCGCGGCTGTCGATCCAGCTGCTGCGCGAGCTGCTGGAACTGCTCGGCGAGCTCGAGGGCGCGGCCGCCAAGTTCGCCGCCAAGCGCATGCGCCCGACCGAGAAGAAGGCGCTGGAAGAGGCGCTGGCCGCCTGCGCCGAGGCCTCGGCGCGCGACGACGCGCTGGCCTACCGCGATGCCAACGACCATTTCCACGACCTGATCTACGCGGCCTGCCGCAACGAGACGCTGGTCGACCAGATCCGCGCGCTGCGCACCCGCTGCGCCGCCTACACCGCCAACCGCTTCGATTCGCCGGGCCGCATGCAGCGCTCGGCGCGCGAGCACGCGGCCATCACCGAGGCGCTGCTGCGCAGCGATCCGGCCGAGGCGCAGGCGGCGATGCTGGTCCACATCTCGATCGGCGGCAGCGACTTCGCGGAGTTCGTGAGCGGGTTGCCGCAAGACCTGTTGCACGCTTGAACGGGCCCTGTCCGGCCAGCGTTGCCGGTGACGTCCTGCAACCAATCGGGCGCGAACTCGCGCGCCTGTGGCAAGCTCCCACCGCCATGCAAAGCCGCTGCTCCATGCCCTCCTCCCCGATCCGCCCGACCCGTCTGACCCGCCGCCGCGCGCTGGGCGCCCTGCTCGGCGCCTGCGCGCTCCAGGCGCCGTTCGCCGCCTTCGCGGGCTTCAACTTCTTCACCAGCGAATACACCGCGAGCCGCGACGAGCTGCAGGCGCAGATCGCGCGCCGCTTCCCGGTGGCCGAGCGCTATGCCGAGCTGTTCACGGTCGGGCTGCGCGATCCGCAGCTGGGCCTGGACGCGGGCACCAACCGCGCCGCGATCACCGCCACGCTGACCATCGCGAGCCCGCTGCTCGGCGGCGCGCCGGTGCAGGGCACGGTGGCGGTCAGCAGCGCGCTCAAGTACGACGCCGCCACGCGCGCGCTGCGGCTCGACCAGCCCAAGGCCGAGCGCATCGAGCTGCAGGGCCTGGGCGGGCGCGATGGCGAGCGGCTGCAGCGCGTGGGCGCGCTGGTGGCGCAGGAACTGCTGCAGGGCCAGCCGCTGCGCACCTTCAAGCCCGAGGAACTCACCGTCGGGCGCAAGACCTACGAGATCGGCGACATCACGGTGCTCGCCGACGGCATCAAGGTGCAACTCAAATGACACATCGCAGACGCACGCTCCTGCTCGCCCTGGGCGCCACGGCCGCGCTCGCCGCGGGCTGCACCGGCTTCGCGCCCACGCCGCGCACGCGCTTCGACCTCGAGGCCCACCGCGGCGGCCGCGGCCTCGCGCCCGAGAACACGCTGGCGGCCTTCTCCAACGCCATCGACCTCGGCGTGACCACGCTCGAGCTCGACATCGGCCTGAGCGCCGACGGCGTGGTGGTGGTGTCGCACGACACGGCCCTCAACCCCGACCACACGCGCGACGCCGCCGGCCAGTGGCTCGCGCCCGCGAACGGCCGCAGCGGGCCCACGATCCGCTCGCTCACGCTGGCGCAGCTGCAGGGCTACGACGTGGGCCGGCTCAATCCCTCGAGCAGCTATGGCCGCCAGTTCGCGCTGCAGCTGCCGCGCGACGGCGAACGCATCCCGACGCTCGAGGCGGTGTTCGACCTGGTGCGCGCGCGCGGCCCGGCCGCGGCCACCGTGCGCTTCAACATCGAGACCAAGATCGACCCGACTCGGCCTGACGAGACGGCCGCGCCCGAGCCCATGGTGCGCGCGCTGCTCGCGGTCATCGACAAGGCGCAGATGGCCGAGCGCGTGACCGTGCAGAGCTTCGACTGGCGCACGCTGGCGCTGGTGGGCCAATGGGCGCCCGCGATGTCGCGCGCCTACCTGAGCACGCCGCGCACGCTGAAGGACAAGCGCTGGACCGCCGGGCTCGATGCCGCGGGCTTCGGCTCCACGCCGCAGCTCGTGAAGGCCGCGGCCGGCACCAGTGGCGGTCCGCTCGTCTGGTCGCCGGCCTTCGCCGACCTCGACGCGGCGCAGGTGAAGGAAGCGCAGGGCCTCGGCATGAAGGTGCTGCCCTGGACCGTGAACCAGCGCGCCGACATGATCCGGCTGATGGACCTGGGCGTGGACGGCATCATCACCGACTACCCCGACGTGCTGCGCGACCTGGTGCGCGAACGCGGGCTGCCGCTGCCGCCCTCGGGAAGGAGCGCCTCGTGAGCGCCGCGCTGCAACAGCTCGACACCATCGCCGGGCACATCGACGCGCTGCGCCGCCAGGGCGGCGGCCCCGCCGGCCTGCTGTCGGACCAGGCACGCGGCAGCGCCGCGCTGCTGGCCGCCCTGCCGCCGCGCTATGGCGAGGTGCTGCTGAACCTGCTCGACCGGCTCGAATCGAGCGCGCTGTTCAGTGAGGAAAGCTGCTCGTTCAGCCAGAAAGATTTGCTCGACAACCTGTCGTTGTGGGTGGACAAGGCCCGCGCGCAGCTCGGCGGCTGAGGCACGCGGTTTATCATCGGCCCTCCATGCGCACCCTGTTCCTCGCCCTCATGATCGCCCTGCTGCCGGTTCGCGGCTGGCTCGGCGACGCGATGGCGATCGAGATGGTGCGGCATTCGATGCCCGCGGCCGAGGCCGTCGCCGGCGTGGCACAGGCGGCCACCGAAGCGCACTGCCACGAGGCCGGCGACATGGCCATGACGGCCATGGACAACGCCTCGCACGCCGACCACGCGATGGCCGACACCCACGGCGACGGCAGCGACAGCGACCACGCCAGCCACCAGGGCTGCGGCACCTGCACCGCCTGCCAGGTCTGCCACTCGGTGGCACTCGGCGGCACCGAACTCAGGGGCATCGCGCACGACGCCCCCCAGGCCGCGCCCGCGGCCCCGGCGGCTCGCTTCGCGAGCACCGAGCCCTTCCTGGGCTTGAAGCCGCCCATTTCCTGATCTCCCTGCCCGTAGTCCGTCCGCGGTGAGCCCTTGCCGGCTCGCGGCGTCGATCGTATTGCTCATGGAGATCGAGCGTGAACCCTATCGTTCGCCGGCACCTGGCCGGCCCCTTTCCCTTTCGCTGTCGAACAACTGACGCGCTGCCCCGGCGCGCCCTCGTATTCGCCAGTGCCCTGTTTCTGGCCGGCTGCGCCAGCCTCTCGCCCGACGGCGGCACCGCCGACGTGCAGGCCCTGGTCGCGGGCAATCCCCTGATGGCGGGCCAGCCGGCCCAGCGCATGCCCGACGAGGCTTCGCGCAAAAGCGTCGATGCGCTGCTCGCCAGGCCGCTCGACGCCGAGGGCGCCGTGCGCATCGCGCTGGTCAACGGCCCGCGCGTGCAGGACGCCTTCGCCACCCTGCAGCTGAGCGACGCCGACCGCGTGCAGGCCGCGAGCCTGCCGAACCCGGTGCTCTCGTTCAGCCGGCTGGCGCAGGGCCGCGAGCGCGGACTCGAGCGCATGCTGAGCTTCAACGTGATCGGCCTGGTCACGCTGCCGTGGCAGGCGCGCTGGGCCGGCCAGCGCCACGAGGCCGCCAAGCTGCAGGCCGCGCAGAGCGTGCTGCTGCTGGCCGCCGACACGCGCCGCGCCTGGGTGCGCGCGGTGGCGGCGCAGCAGAGCGTGGTCTACCTGCGCGATGCCAGGGAGGCGGCCGAGGCCGGCGCCGAGCTCGCGCACCGCATGGCCCAGGTCGGCAACTGGAGCGCGCTGCAGCGCACGCGCGAACAGCTGCTGCTGGCCGATGCCGCGGCGCAGCTCGCGCGTGCCGAGCAGGCCGCCGTGGCCTCGCGCGAACAGCTCACGCGGCTGCTGGGCCTGGCGGGCGAACGCACCGCCTACACCCTGCCCGACCGCCTGCCGCCACTGCCCCAGGCCGCGCCCGAGCTCGGCGACGTGCAGGCGCGCGCGCTGCGCGACCGGCTCGACGTGCGCTCGGCGCAGGCGCAGAACACGGCCGTGGCCGATTCGCTGGGCCTCGTGCACGCCACGCGCGTCATCAATGCGATGGAGCTCGGCGTGGTGCGCAACACCACCTTCGAGAACGATGCCGACCGTTCGCGCGCCACGCAGCGCGGCTTCGAGCTCGACCTGCCGCTGCCGCTGTTCGACTGGGGCCAGGCACGCACCGGCCGCGCCGAGGCGCAGTACATGCAGTCGGCCGCGCGCGTGCGCGACGTGGGCGTGCTGGCCACGAGCGAGGCGCGCGAGGCCTGGCGCGGCTGGAACACCGCCTATGGCCTGGCGCGGCGCTACCGCGACGAGGTGCTGCCGCTGCGCAGGAAGGTCAACGAGGAGATGGTGCTGCGCTACAACGGCATGCTCGCGAGCGTGTGGGAGCTGCTCGCCGAGACGCGCGCGAGCATGCTCGCGGTGAACGCCGGCATCGAGGCGCAGCGCGACTTCTGGCTGGCCGACACCGACCTGCAACTGGTGCTCACGGGCAGTTCGCCCGGCGGCATGACGGCGCTGCAGACCGCGGCCGCCAGCGACGCCCCCGCGGCGGGAGGACATTGAGATGAACCGCCGCAATTTCTTCGCGGGCGCCGCCACGGCCGTGGCCGCCACCACCGTCAGCCGCGTCTCGATGGCCGCGCTGCCCGAGCCCGTCTCGCAGAGCTCCACCGCCACGGCCGCACCGCTGGTGCCGCCGAACGGCCGGCCCTACAACCCCGTCGTCACGCTCAACGGCTGGACCCTGCCCTGGCGCATGAACGCCGGCGTCAAGGAATTCCACCTGGTCGCCGAGCCGGTGGTGCGCGAGATGGCGCCGGGCTTCAAGGTCAACATGTGGGGCTACAACGGCCAGTCGCCGGGACCGACCATCGAGGTGGTCGAGGGCGACCGGCTGCGCATCTTCGTGACCAACCGGCTGCCCGAGCACACCACCGTGCACTGGCACGGCCAGCGCCTGCCCAACGGCATGGACGGCGTGGGCGGCATCACGCAGCCGCAGATCCCGCCGGGCAAGACCTTCGTCTACGAGTTCACGGCGCGCCGCCCCGGCACCTTCATGTACCACCCGCATGCCGACGAGATGGTGCAGATGGCGATGGGGATGATGGGCTTCTGGGTCACGCACCCGAAGGCCGATCACCCGCTGATCGAGAAGGTCGATCGCGACTTCTGCTTCCTGCTCGGCAGCTTCGACGTGGAGCCCGGCAGCGCCACGCCCAAGGTCAGCACCATGACCGACTTCAACCTCTGGAGCTTCAACAGCCGCGTGTTCCCGGCCATCGACACGCTCAACGTGCGCCGCGGCGACCGCGTGCGCATCCGAGTGGGCAACCTCACGATGACCAACCACCCGGTCCACATCCACGGCCACGAGTTCGAGGTGACCGGCACCGACGGCGGCCCCGTGCCGCGCACCGCGCGCTGGCCCGAGGTGTCGGTCGACGTGGCGGTGGGCCAGATGCGGCAGATGGAGTTCATCGCCGACGAGGAAGGCGACTGGGCGCTGCACTGCCACAAGGCGCACCACACCATGGGGCCGATGGGCCACGAGGTGCCGACCATGATCGGCGTGGACCACAAGGGCGTGGCCGAGAAGATCCGCAAGCTGGTGCCCGACTACATGGTGATGGGCGACAAGGGCATGGCCGACATGGGCGAGATGGAGATGCCCATTCCCGACAACACGGTGCCGATGATGACCGGCACCGGCCCCTTCGGTTCGGCCGAGATGGGCGGCATGTTCACGCTGCTCAAGGTGCGGCGCGACCAGAAGCCCGGCGACTACCGCGACCCGGGCTGGTTCAAGCATCCGCCGGGCACGGTCGCGCGCGAAGTGCCGAACGCCAACGTGCCGCCGGCCCCGCGCGCGAAGGCAACGGCCCCATCGGCCGCCGAACCCGATGCCAGCGTGCGCAAGCCCTTGGGCCACGGCGCGCACCAGCACTGAGTTCGCTCATCCTCTTTCGATTTTTTCGGAGTTCCATCCATGAACAAGACACTCAAGCTCGCCGCCGCCGGCCTCGCGCTCGCGGCCTTCGCCACCGCCTCGCTGGCGCACGAGAACCACGTCGCCAAGCCCAAGGGCGCGGCCGAACTCGCACCCGAGCAGAAGCCCTGGGGCATCGTCGGCAAGCCCGGTGCCGTGAAGCGCACCATCGACATCGCGATGGCCGACGACATGACGTTCACGCCCTCGGTGATCGAGGTGCGCGAAGGCGACACGCTGCGCCTGCGCTTGAAGAACAAGGGCCGTGACCTGCACGAACTCGTGCTCGGCACCACGGCCGAGATCGAGGCCCACGCGGCCATGATGAAGAAATTCCCGGGCATGGAGCACGACGAGCCCTGGATGGCGCACGTGCTGCCGGGCCGGACCGGCGAGCTGGTCTGGACCTTCAACCGCGCCGGCGACTTCGACTTCGCCTGCCTGGTGAAGGACCACTACGAACTCGGCATGGCTGGCCGCGTCCGCGTGCTGCCCGCCGCCGGCAAATCCTGAAATCCCGAAAGGAACTCCCATGCAAAGAAGACGACTGATGCTGGCCCTGGCCTCCACCGCCGCCCTGCCCTTCACCGCGCGCGCCGCGGCACCGATGGTCGAGATCTGGAAGGACCCGAACTGCGGCTGCTGCCAGGACTGGGTCAAGCACCTCAACAGGAACGGCTTCGCCACGCGCGTGCACGACGAAGGCAACGCGGCCGCGCGCAAGCGCCTGGGCCTGCCCGAGAAGCTGGGCTCGTGCCACACGGGCCAGGTCGGCGGCTACGCCATCGAGGGCCACGTGCCCGCGCGCGAGATCCAGCGCCTGCTCAAGGAGAAGCCCAAGGCCGTGGGCCTCGCCGTGCCCGGCATGCCGGTCGGCTCGCCGGGCATGGACGACCCGGCCTATGGCGACCAGCGCGATCCCTACGACGTGCTGCTGGTGCTGGCCGATGGCGGCACGCGCGTGTTCCAGAGCTATCGATGAATCCTCCGATCCCCCTGCAAGAAAGACCGATCACCATGAAGAAATCGCTCGCCGCCCTCGGCGCCCTCCTGTTCGCCGCCGTCGCCTTCGCGCAGACGGCCCTGCCGCCCGTCGAGGGCGAGGTCCGCAAGATCGACACCGAGGCGAACAAGATCACCTTGCGCCACGGCGACATCCCCAACCTCGAGATGACCGGCATGACCATGGTCTTCCGCGTGAAGGACCCGGCGCTGCTCACGCAGGTCAAGCCTGGCGACAAGGTGCAGTTCACGGCCGACAAGGTCGATGGGGCGCTCACGGTGCTGTCGATCGCACCTGCGAACTGAGGGCCTTAGGGCTTTGGGCACGCCTGCCTAGAATGATGCGTTGATCCACTTTCGGGAGATCGAATTGGGAAGCTCCGATCTGCAGCAGGCTCTTTCTTCGCTGAGCATGGCGGAACGCATCGAGCTGGCCGAAGAACTGTGGGACAGCGTGGCGCGCGATGCCGAATCGCAAAGGCTGAGCGCACGCGAACAGGAAGAGGTCGCACGCCGCCGCGCCGAGCATCGTGCCGACCCGCAGGCCGTTGTGCCCTGGGATCAGGTCAAGGCATCGCTGAAGCTCTGACCTTGCTGGACATCGTTTTTCGGGAAAGCGCGCTGCGTCAGGTGCAGGACGCGCAGGGCTGGTACGACATGCAGCGCGCCGGCCTGGGTGCGGAGTTCGCGCGCAGCGTCGAGGCCGTGGTGCACCGGATCGCGCGACAGCCCGAAGGCGCGCCGCTGGTCTGGGAAGACGTTCGCAGGGCCCACCTGCGGCGCTTCCCCTATTCCGTCTTCTATCTCGTCGAATTCGATCGCGTGGTGGTGCTGAGCTGCATGCATCAGCGCCGCGACCCCGCGGGCTGGCCCTCTTCGGCCGCCTGACGGCGAGCCACGCTACGCCCCGAAGCGCCTCGGATCGAACGGCGCCAGCGCGATCTCCGGCGCCAGCCCCGCCATCGCCTGCGCCGCCAGCCGCCCGGTGCGTGCCGAGCCGCACAGCCCCACGTGCCCATGGCCGAAGGCCAGCACCACGTCGGCGCTGCCCGCGGCGGGACCGATGCAGGGCAGGCCATCGGGCAGGCTCGGGCGATGGCCGAGCCAGCGCTGCACCTCGGCCCCTTCGGGTGGCGCGTCGGCCAGCGCGGGAAACATCGAGCGCAGGTGCTCGTGCAGGATCTCGGCGCGGCGCCAGTCGGGCGCGGCCTCGAGCCCCGCGATCTCGACCTGGCCGGCGGCGCGCAGGCCGCCGTTCATCCAATGCGCGATGAGCTTGCCGTCGGCCACCATCACCGGCGTGCGCGGGCCCACGGCCGCCTTCGGCAGCACGACGTGGTAGCCGCGCTCCGATTCCAGCGGCACCGGCGAACCGGCCGCGGCGGCCAGGGCACCCGAGCGCGCGCCGGCGCAGACCGCGGCGGTGTCGCAGGCGATCTCGCCGACCTCGGTGCGCACCGCGCGCAGTCGCCCGCCCTCGATGCGGAAACCGGTGGCGCGCGCGGCCACGCGTTCGGCGCCGAGCGCACGCGCATGCGCGGCCAGCGCCGCCACGTAGGCGCCCGGGTCGCGGCAGTGGCCGGCCTCGCCGACGTGGATGCCGAGCGTGTAGCGCGCGTCGAGGTCGGGCTCCTGCCGGCGCAGCTCGCCGGCATTCCATTCGCTCCATTGCACGCCGGTGCGCGCGCGCACGCGCCAGGCCAGCGCATCGCCCTCGAACTCGGCGCGCGAGCGGTAGGCATGCAGCAGGCCGCGCTGCTCGATCAGTTGCGGCACGCCGGCCTCGGCCGCCAGCCGCGCATGCAGCGCGGGTGCATCCACCAGCAGCGTGCGCAGCGCGTCGGCGATGCGCTGCACGCGCGCCTCGGTGGCGCCCGAGGCCAGGTAGCGCAGCAGCCAGGGCAGCGCGCGCGGCAGGTAGGGCCAGCGCACCGCCAGCGGGCCGAGCGGATCGGCCAGCCAGCCCGGCACCTTGCGCCAGGCACCGGGCAGCGCGGGCGGCACCACCGAATGCGAGGAGAGCCAGCCCGCGTTGCCGTAGCTGGTGGCCTGCGGCGCGCCGGGCTCGCCCGGCTCGACCACGGTGACGCGCAGGCCCGCGCGCAAGGCCTCGATGGCGGTGGCGCTGCCGACGGCGCCCGCGCCGATCACCACCGCATGACGCCGCGCGCCGGACTGGAAACCACTTCTTTCAACTGTCATGGCGCCCATCGTAGGGGCCACGCGGCATGGTTCCATAATCGGCCGCCATGTCCGCCACGCCTTCCCACGCTTCCCCCTCCTCTTCCGACGGTGCCATCACCGACGTCGCCGGCATCGAGGTCGGCCATTTCTCCGACACCCGCCGGCCCACCGGCTGCACCGTGATCATCACGCGCGAAGGCGCGGTGGCCGGCGTCGACGTGCGCGGCGCCGCGCCCGGCACGCGCGAGACCGACCTGCTCGCGCCCGGCAACCTGGTGCAGCAGGTGCACGCCGTGATGCTCGCGGGCGGCAGCGCCTGGGGCCTGGCCGCGGCCGAGGGCGCGATGCGCTGGCTCGAGGAGCGCGGCGTGGGCATGGACGTGCGCTTCGGCACCTTGCCGATCGTGCCCGCCGCGGTGCTGTTCGACCTGCCGATGGGCGATGCCCGCATCCGGCCCGATGCCGCGGCCGGCTATGCCGCCTGCGAGGCCGCGGGCCGCGAGGCGCCGGCCGAGGGCAACGTGGGCGCCGGCACCGGCGCGCTGGTGGGCAAGCTGTTCGGCGTGCAGCGCGCGATGAAGGGCGGCATCGGCACCGCCTCGGTCACGGTCGGCGGCGTCACGGTCGGCGCGCTGATCGCGGTCAATTCGCTCGGCGACGTGATCGATCACTACACCGCGCTGCCCGTGGCCGGCGCGCGCACCGAGGACGGCCGCGCGCTGCTCGACACGCGCCGCGCCCTGCTGCGCGGCGAGCTGCCCAAGCCGCTCTTGGCCGGCACCAACACCACCATCGGCGTGATCGCCACCGACGCGGTGCTGACCAAGGTGCAGGCCAACCGGCTCGCGACCGTGGCGCACGACGGCCTGGCGCGCGCCATCAATCCCGTGCACACCATGAGCGACGGCGACACCCTGTTCGCGCTCGCCACCGGCCGCGTGCCGCTGGCGGCCGACGGCCCGGGCATGACGGTGCTCAGCGCCATGGCGGCCGAGGTCACCGCGCGCGCCACCCTGCGCGCGGTGCTGGCGGCGCGCTCGGTGACGGTCGGCGAGCTGCACATCCCCTCGGCCGCCGAGCTCGGCACCGCGCCGCGCTGACCCCACGAGCGAGACACCATGGCCTTCCCGAGAACCCTCAAGCTGATCCTGCTGTCGATCCGCGACCTGATCGCCTCCGCCGGCCCGATCCTGTTCCTCGTGATCGGCCTGTTGATCGCCGCCTACTGGTGGCTGCAGCCGCAGCCGCCCAAGCAGGTGACGCTGGCCACCGGTCCCACGGGCAGCGCCTATGCGCAGTTCGGCAAGCGCTATGCCGAGTCGCTGAAGCTCAGCGGCATCGAGGTCACGCTCAAGCCGACCTCGGGCTCGTCGGAGAACCTCGAGCTGCTGCGCAAGGGCGAGGCCGACGTGGGCTTCGTGCGCGGCGGCAGCGCCGACCCGGTGGCCGACGAGGAGGCCGGGCTCAGTTCGCTCGGCAGCCTGTTCTTCGAGCCGATCTGGCTGTTCTACCGGCCCGACGCGATCACGCGCGCGCCCGACAGCGTGATCGCGCAGCAGGCGGCGGAGGCCGAGAAGGCGAAGAAGGCGGCCAAGGCAGCCGCGAAGGGCCGCCATGGTGCCGAGCGCAAGAAGGCCGCACCGCCGGCGGCGCAACCCGTCACGCCCCCCGCACCGATCCCGCTGACCTCGCTGACCCAACTGCGCGGCCTGCGCGTCAACGTCGACATGCCCGGCAGCGGCCTGCCCGAGCTCATGGGCCGGCTGCTCGAGGCCAACCGGCTCGCGCCCGATGCGCTGCTGCTGTCGAACCTCGAGCAGGCCGCGGCCGCCGAGGCGCTGCAGGCCGGGCTGCTCGACGCGATCGTGCTGTCGTCGGCGCCGCAATCGCCGCAGGTGCAGCGGCTGCTGCGCGCCAACGACATCCGGCTCATGGATTTCGTGCAGGCCGACGCGTACACGCGGCGCTTCCCCTTCCTTTCTGCCGTGACCCTGCCGCGCGGCGTGGTCGACCTCTCGAAGGACCTGCCGGCCGGCGACGTGTCGCTGCTCGCGGCCACCACCTCGCTGCTGTCGCGCGAGGACACCCATCCCGCGCTGCGCCAGCTGTTCGCGCAGGCCGCGCAGCACCTGCATGGCGGTGCCGGCTGGTTCAACCGGCCGCGCGACTTCCCGAACACGCGCACCAGCGAACTGCCCGTGAGCCCCGAGGGCGACCGCGCCATCAACGGCACGCCGCCGTTCTGGCAGCGCTACCTGCCGTTCTGGGCCAGCAACCTGATCGAGCGCATGTGGCTGGTGCTCGGCGGCCTGCTGGTGCTGATGCTGCCGCTGAGCCGCGTGGTGCCGCCGCTCTACCAGTTCCGCGTGCGCCGCCGCGTGTTCCGCTGGTATGCGCGGCTGCGCGACATCGAGGGCAAGGTCGACGGCCAGCGCGGCGATCCGGCCGAACTCACGAAGGAACTCGACGAGCTCGACCGCGTGGTGAACCGCGTGGCGGTGCCGCTGTCGTACGCCGACGAGCTCTATGCGCTGCGCAACAACATCTATGCGGTGCGCAAGCGGGCGCTGGCGCGCGGCGCCGGTGCGCCGGCCGGGCCCGCGATGCCACCGTCGCCACCGCTCTCGCCTTCGCCTTCCGCACCGCGCTGACCGGCGCGCGGCGCGTTGGCGCCCGTGCCTTCTCCACAGACTCCATCGTGTCCACCCTGATCGACTTCGCCGACCCGCGCACCGATGGCGCGCAACGGCTGCGCCTGGCGTTCGGCGCTCCTTCCCGCACGCTCGTGGCGCGCAACCTGGCCGAGGTGCGGCCCGTGCTCGCGCAGGCCGAGGCGCTGGCGCGCGCGGGCCACTGGTGCGTGGGCTACCTGCGCTACGAGGCGGCCGCGGCCTTCGATGCCGCGTTCGAGACGCATGCGGGCGACGACGGGCCGCTGGCCTGGTTCGGCGTGCACGACCAGGCCCTGCCCTGGCCCGAGCAAGCCCCGCCCTCTCCCTCCAGCCCGCCGATCGCCTGGCGCGACAGCCTCTCGCGCATCGACTTCGACCGGCAGATGCAAGTCATCCACGCGGCGATCGCCGCCGGTGGCCTCTACCAGATCAACCACACGGCGCCGCTGCTCGGCGAATACGCCGGCGACCCGCTGGCCCTGTTCGCCGCGCTGCGCCGCAACCAGCCCGCGGGCTACGCGGCCTTCATCGACAGCGGCGAGGAGCAGGTGCTGTCGCTGTCGCCCGAGCTGTTCTTCGACTGGCACGGCGAGCGCATCCTCGCGCGCCCGATGAAGGGCACCGCGCCGCGCGGCGCGACACCGGCGGAGGACCAGGCCCAGGCGCATCGGCTGCGCAGCGTGCCGAAGGAGCGGGCCGAGAACGTGATGATCGTGGACCTGCTGCGCAACGACCTGTCGCGCATCGCGCAACCGTTCTCGGTGCGCGTGCCGCGGCTGTTCCACACCGAGGCGTTGCCCACCGTGTGGCAGATGACCTCGGACGTGGAGGCGGCGGTGCGCCCCGGCACCTCGCTGGTCGACGTGTTCGACGCGCTGTTCCCCTGCGGCTCGGTCACGGGCGCGCCCAAGGTGGCGGCGATGCGGCTGATCCACGAGCTCGAGCAGGCGCCGCGCGGCGTGTACTGCGGCGCGGTCGGCGTGCTGCGGCCCGGTGGGCATGCGACCTTCAACGTGCCGATCCGCACCGTGACGCTGCGCGGCGGCCAGGCACGCTGCGGCATCGGCAGCGGCATCACGGCCGATGCCACGGCCGACGCCGAATGGGCCGAGTGGGGCCACAAGCGGGCCTTCCTGGGCGCGGCCGCCGTTGCCGAGGCGCCCGGCTTCGAACTGCTCGAAACGCTGGCGCTGGTCGACGGCATGCTGCGCGATGCGCCGCTGCACATCGAACGCATGGCCGGCGCGGCGGCGCACTTCGGCTTCGCCTGGGATGCCGCGCGCGTCGAGGCGGCGCTGCAGTCGCTGCGCGATGCGCATGCCGAAGGCACCTGGCGCGTGCGCCTGCTGCTCGATGCACGGGGCCTGCCACGCGCCGAAGCGCATGAAATGGGCGCTGCGCCCCACCGCGTGAAGCTGCAGCTGGCCGACCGCCCCTTCGACGAGGCGCACAGCGAGTTCACGCGCTTCAAGACCACGCGCCGCGCGCACTACGAGGCGTTCGCGCCGACCCTGCCCGATGCCTTCGACACGCTGCTGTGGAACCCCGAGGGCGAACTCACCGAATGCACGCGCGGCAACATCGCGCTGCACCTGGACGACGGGCGCTGGGTCACGCCGCCGCTGCGCTGCGGCCTGCTGCCCGGCATCGGGCGCGCGCAACGGCTGGCCGAGGGCTCGCTGGTCGAGCAGACGGTGCGGCGCGACCAGCTCTCGCGCGTGACCGCGCTGGCCTTCGTCAACAGCCTGCGCGGCTGGATCGAGGCGGAACTCGTCCCCTGAATCGCCGCATCGGAGGAAGATGCGAAAAGCGCTTGACTTAGAGCGCGCTCCAACTTCGAGAATTCCCCCATGGAAAGCAACCTGAGCATCGCGGAAGTGGCACGGCGCACCGGCCTCACGGCCCACACGCTGCGCTACTACGAACGCATCGGCCTGATAGCCGCCGTGTCGCGCGCACCGGGCGGCCAGCGCCGCTATGCCGCAGCCGACATGGAATGGCTTGCTTTCCTGTTGCGCCTGCGCGAGACCGGCATGCCCATCCAGGGCATGCAGGCCTTCGCCGGGCTTCGCAGTCAGGGGGACGCGAGCATCGGCGAACGCCGCGCGATGCTCGAATCGCATCTCGCCGAGGTTCGCTCGAAGGTGGAGGCGCTGCAGCAATCGATGCAGGCGCTGGCGCACAAGATCGAGCACTACCGCGGGATCGAGGCCCGGCGTCCCTCTTCATCGGGCATCGCCCCGGCTTCAACGAAGAGGAAGAAACATGCAGCAGCAGCAACACCAACCCCAACCGACGACGACCAGCCACGCGCCCAGCGAGCGCTACGCGCGCGGCCTCGCGAAACTGCAGCAGATCGACGGTGAAGGCGGCATCAAGGTCGTCGAAGGCCTGGCCGACATCGCACCCGACTTCGCGCGCCTGCTGATCGAGTTCCCGTTCGGCGACGTCTATTCGCGCCCCGGCCTCGACCTGCGCTCGCGCGAGATCGCGGTGGTGGCCGCGCTCACCGCCATGGGCAATGCCGCGCCGCAGCTCAAGGTGCACATCCAGGGCGCGCTCAACGTCGGCGTGACGCGCGAGGAAGTGATCGAGGTGATCATGCAGATGGCGGTCTACGCGGGCTTCCCCGCCGCGCTCAACGGCCTGAGCGCCGCCCGCGAGGTGTTCGCGGCCGGCGATGAAAAAAGCGCGCGGCCCCTTGCGGAACCGCGCGCCCTGGTCGAGCCGGCCTGAGAACCGACGCGGGCCTTACTTGAGGGCCTTGAAGCGCACGCGCTTGGGCTTGGCGCCCTCTTCGCCCAGGCGCTTCTTCTTGTCGGCTTCGTACTCCTGGTAGTTGCCGTCGAAGAACACCCATTGCGAATCGCCTTCGGCGGCCAGGATGTGGGTCGCGATGCGGTCGAGGAACCAGCGGTCATGGCTGATCACCAGCACGGTGCCCGCGTACTCGAGCAGCGCGTCCTCGAGCGCGCGCAGCGTTTCCACGTCCAGGTCGTTCGAGGGTTCGTCCAGCAGCAGCACGTTGCCGCCCTGGATCAGCGTCTTGGCCAGGTGCAGCCGGCCGCGTTCGCCGCCCGACAGGTTGCCGACCTTCTTCTGCTGGTCCTGGCCGTTGAAGTTGAAGCGGCCCGCGTAGGCACGGCTGGCCATCTGGAACTTGCCGACGTTGATGATGTCCAGGCCGTTCGAGATGTCTTCCCACACGGTCTTGTTGTTGGCCAGTTCGTCGCGGTGCTGGTCGACGAAGGCCATCTTGACGGTCTGGCCGACCACCACCTCGCCGCTGTCGGGCTGTTCCTTGCCGGCGATCAGCTTGAACAGCGTGGACTTGCCGGCGCCGTTCGGGCCGATGATGCCGACGATGGCACCCGCGGGAATGTTGAAGTTCAGCTTGTCGATCAGCAGGCGGTCGCCGAAGCTCTTGCTCACGTCCTTGAACTCGATCACCTGGCTGCCCAGGCGCTCGGCCACCGGAATGAAGATTTCCTGCGTTTCGTTGCGCTTCTGGTATTCGACGTCGCTCAGCTCCTCGAAGCGGGCCAGGCGCGACTTGCTCTTGGCCTGGCGGGCCTTCGGGTTCTGGCGCGACCATTCCAGTTCCTTCTTCAGGGCCTTGGCGTGGGCTTCCTCGCTCTTCTGCTCCTGCGCCAGGCGTTCGCCCTTCTGCTCGAGCCAGGTGCTGTAGTTGCCCTTCCACGGGATGCCGCGGCCGCGGTCCAGTTCGAGGATCCACTCGGCGGCGTTGTCGAGGAAGTAGCGGTCATGGGTGATGGCCACCACGGTGCCCGTGAAGCGCTGCAGGAACACTTCGAGCCACTCCACCGATTCGGCGTCCAGGTGGTTGGTGGGTTCGTCGAGCAGCAGCATGTCGGGCTTGGACAGCAGCAGCTTGCACAGCGCCACGCGGCGCTTCTCGCCGCCCGACAGCAGGCCGATCTTGGCGTCCCACGGCGGCAGGCGCAGCGCGTCGGCCGCGATCTCGATCTGGTGCTCGGAATCGGTGCCGGCGGCGGAAATCACCGCCTCGAGTTCGCCCTGCTCGGCCGCCAGCGCGTCGAAGTCGGCGCCTTCCTCGGCGTAGGCGGCATAGATCTCCTCGAGGCGCGCCTTGGCGGCGTTGACCTCGCCCATGGCCTCGTCGATCGCGTTGCGCACCGTGTGCTCGGGATTGAGCTTGGGCTCCTGCTCGAGGTAGCCGATCGACAGGCCGGCCATCGGAATGGCTTCGCCCTCGATCTCCTTGTCGACGCCGGCCATGATCTTGAGCAGCGAGGACTTGCCCGAACCGTTCAGGCCGAGCACGCCGATCTTGGCGCCGGGAAAGAAGGACAACGAGATGTCTTTCAAGATCTGCCGCTTGGGCGGCACGGTCTTGGAGACTCTGTTCATGGTGTAGACGTACTGGGCCATCTTCTGTGTAGGACTGCTGATTGCTGAGGTGGCGAAAGCCGGAAAAAGCCGAAATCCCCTGGAGGAAGCCCCTGGAAGACGGCGGCAGGCCCGGCGCGCGGAATCGCGGAAACGGAGCGCGAAAAGCAGTGATTATCGACTCATGCGACAATCGCCACCGTGCCGGGTCCAGTTGCCCGCACACCGGCTCTCTGCCGGGGACGAAGAAAACCCTTCCGCAAGTCGGTTTTTCGGGCTCCCACTCCTGACCTTCATCAGCCTTGACTGGCTCGCGTCACAAGAACGAAAGACGCCGAGCGGGCCGATGTCACCGCGCCGTGTATGGCGCTTGTTGTTTCACACAATGACTTTTGATGAACTGAAGTTGGCTCCGGCCATCTTGAAGGCCGTGCACGAGCAGGGCTACGAGACCCCCACCCCGATCCAGGCCCAGGCCATTCCGGCCGTCCTCGAGGGCCACGACCTTCTCGGCGGCGCCCAGACCGGCACCGGCAAGACCGCCGCCTTCACCCTGCCGATGCTGCACAAGCTCACCATGAGCCGCAGCGCCACCAACAAGTTCGGCGGCATCGGCATCCGCGCCCTGGTGCTCACGCCCACCCGCGAACTCGCGGCGCAGGTCGAGGAATCGGTGCGCGACTACGGCAAGTACCTGCAGCTCGGCTCGACCGTGATCTTCGGCGGCGTGGGCATGAACCCGCAGATCGACCGCCTCAAGCGCGGCGTCGACATCCTGGTGGCCACCCCCGGCCGCCTGCTCGACCTGCAGCAGCAGGGCATGCTCGACCTGTCGACCGTGCAGATCCTGGTGCTCGACGAAGCCGACCGCATGCTCGACATGGGCTTCATCCACGACGTGAAGAAGGTGCTGGCGCTGATGCCGGCCCAGAAGCAGAGCCTGCTGTTCTCGGCCACCTTCAGCGACGAGATCCGCGAACTGGCCAACGGCCTGCTGCGCAACCCGCAGAGCATCCAGGTCACGCCGCGCAACACCACGGTGCAGCGCATCACGCAGGTGGTCCACCCCGTGGGCCGCGGCAAGAAGAAGGCGCTGCTCGCGCACATCATCAACGAGCACCAGTGGAGCCAGGTGCTGGTGTTCACCCGCACCAAGTTCGGCGCCAACAGCGTGGCCGAATTCCTCACCAAGAACGGCATCGAGGCGATGGCGCTGCACGGCAACAAGAGCCAGAGCGCGCGCACCCAGGCGCTGGCCGGCTTCAAGAGCGGCGACATCCGTGCCCTGGTGGCCACCGACATCGCGGCCCGCGGCATCGACATCGACGAGCTGCCGCACGTCGTGAACTACGAGATCCCGAACGTCAGCGAAGACTACGTGCACCGCATCGGCCGCACCGGCCGCGCGGGTTCGAGCGGCGAGGCCGTGAGCTTCGTCTGCCTCGACGAGGAAGGCTTCATGCAGGAGATCGAGCGCTTCACCAAGCAGACGATCCCCGTGCAGGTCATCGAGGGCTTCGGCCCCGAGGAAGGCGAACGTGCCGAGCCGATCGCCATGGGCCGCCAGACCATCTGGGGCGGCGCCGGCCGTCCGCCGAGCCGTGAAGTCATGCAGGCGGCCGCCAAGGCGGCGCGCGGCGAGATGATGCAGCGCATCCGCGACAACAAGGCCAGCCAGGGTGGCGGTGGTGGCAGTGGCCAGCGCCGCGGCGGTGGCGGCAACGGCGCCGGCCAGGGCCGCAGCGCCAATGGCGGCGGTGGCCAGCAGGCCCCGCGCGGCCAGGGCCAGGGACCGGGCAATCGCGCGCCGCAAGGCCGCGCACCGCAGGGCCAGCCGCGTCCGCATCACCATGCGGCGGCGCACCCGCAGCAGAACCATCAGCCGCACGACGAGCGCCAGCCGCGCCATCACGGCAACAGCCACAGCCCGACCCAGGCCAACCAGGTCGCGCACCTGCGCGCCGAGGCGATCACCGGCGCGGCCGGCCAGCCCGATCCGTTGCGCACCAGCGTCGACCACATGGGTGGCGGCCGCGGACGCGGCGGCCGCTCGGGTGGCGGTGGCTACGGCGGCGGCAACCGTTCGGGCGGCGGTGGCCGTTCGGGTGGCGGCGGCTACGGCGGCGGCGGTGGCCGCTCGGGCGGCGGCGGTGGTCGTTCGTTCGGCCGCTGAGGCACGACGCAGACAGAACAGAGGGCGCTTCGGCGCCCTTTTTCATGTCTGCATGGCGCCGGAACACCTTCCGGACACAATCGTCGCCATGCAGTACATCCCGCCGAACTTCGCCACCCTCTTCGTGGCCACCTGCAACCTGCTCAATCTCGCGAACCCGCACCGCGTGTACTACGAGAACCAGGACGCCTACAACGAGCGCGAGTACGAACGCAAGATCGACTGGCTCGGCGAGCGCTTCCATGCGCTCAATGCCGACGTGCTCGCGGTGCAGGAGGTCTGGGACGAGGCGGCGCTGAAGGCCGCCCTCCAACGCAGCGGCCTGCGCTACGACTTCGTGGCCGTGCCCGGCGCCGAGAACGCGCCCGCGCAACCCGGCCTGCCGCCGCGCCCCGGCGCGCAGGGCACGCCGCGCGTGGGCATCGCCACGCGGCTCAAGGTCGACCGCATCCAGTCCTTCGTCGATTTCCCGCCGGGCTTCGGCGTCGAGGTGCCCGGCCTCGGGCCGCACACCCGCTTCGAACGCCCGCCGCTGCTGGCCACGCTGCGCATGAAGCACGGCCAGGCCGTGCATGTGCTGACGGTGCACCTGAAGTCGAAGCGGCCCAAGTTCCTGCAGGACGCGCAGGGCAACCACCTCGAGGACCGCGACGACCGCAAGGTGGGCGCGATGGCCTCGCTGCGCTCGCTGCTGATGCGCGGCGCCGAGGCCGCGGCCCTGCGCTGCATCGTGATCGACCTGCTGCAGGGCACCAACGTGCCGCTGGTGGTGATGGGCGACTTCAACGACAACCCGCACAGCGTGACCACGCAGCTCGTGGCGGCCACCTCCGAGGTGGCCTACGACAAGGCGGCGCGCGACGTGGCGCTGTTCAATGCCTACGAGATGCAGGGCGAGGCCGCGCTCAAGAAGGACGTGGCCTATTCGCACGTGCACCAGGGCTACCCGGAGGTGCTCGACCAGATCCTGGTGAGCGAGGAGTTCATCGCGGGCAGCCGCCACAGCCTGGGCGACGTGCGGCGCGTGGACTACTTCAACGACCACCTGCACGAGGGGCGCGACCGCTCGCGCTCGGACCACGGCTTCGTGCGCGCGCTGCTGCGGCTGCGCACCGACTGACGACGCGCCCGCTCAGGCCTTCGAGATCCGCACCATCGCATCGGCGCGCTTGTGCAGGTCGGGCAGCAGCTCGAGCCCCAGCCCCGGCTTGTCGTTGAGGCTGATCATGCCGTTCTCGACCTTCGGCAGCTCGGTCACCAGGCCCTGGTACCAGCCCGTGAAGAAGGCGCGCACGCTCTCCTGGATCAGCGCATTGGGCGCATGCAGGCTCAGGTGCGTCGACGCGGCCCAGACCACCGGGCCGGTGCAGTCGTGCGGCGCCACCGGCAGCTGCCAGGCATCGGCCATGGCCGCGATCTTGCGCGCCTCGGTGAGGCCGCCGCACCAGCTCAGGTCGAGCATCGCGACGCCGGCCACGCCGGTCTGCAGGTAGTCCTTGAAGCCCCACTTGTAGCTCAGCGTCTCGCTGGCGCAGACCAGCGCCTTGCAGTCGACCGCGTACTGCCTGAGCAGGTCGAGGCTGTCCATGCGGATCGCGTCCTCGTGCCAGAAGGTGTCGAACTCCTGCAGCGCGCGCGCGATCTTCTGCGCCATCGGCAGCCGCCAGAGGCTGTGGAACTCGACCATGATGTCCATGCGCTTGCCGACCGCGCCGCGGATCTTGCGGAAGGGCTCGAGCGCCGCGTCGAGGTCGGCGTTGCTGATGTACTGGCCGTGGCTGCGCTCGGCCGCCGGATCGAAGGGCCAGATCTTCATCGCCGTGATGCCCTCCGACAGCAGCGACTCGGCCAGCTCGTCGGCATGGTGCAGGAAGCCCTGCAGGTCCTCGTAGGGCCCGGCCGCGTTGCCGATGCCCCAGTTGGAGCTGGTCTGGTTGGCGGCGCTGCGAATGTACTGGTAGCCCGCGCAGGTGTTGTAGATGCGGATCGCGTCGCGGCTCTTGCCGCCGAGCGCGGTGTGCACCGGCATGTTGGCGGCCTTGCCGAACAGGTCCCACAGCGCGATGTCCACGGCCGAGTTGCCGCGCGTCTCCACGCCCGACCCACGCCAGCCCAGGTAGCCCGTGAGGTCGCGGTTGCGCGCCTCGATCGCCAGCGGGTCGGTGCCCAGCAGCTTGTGGGCGCCCCACTCGTGCAGGTAGGCCTCGACCGCCTCGGCGCCCATGAAGGTCTCGCCGAGGCCGACCAGGCCTTCGTCGGTGTGCAGGCGCACCCAGAGGATGTTGGGGAATTCGCCGAGGCGGATGGTTTCGAGCTGCGTGATCTTCATGGCGGTCCGGGATGCGGTGACTGAATGGCCGGCGCGCTCTCGAGCGCCGCCGGCCCGCGGAAGGCTCACCCGCCGCGCGCCTTCTTCAGCGCGTCCATCACCACGTTGACGGCCTCGGGGCCGATGGCCGGCACGTTCTTGTCGTACACCGGCTTCACCTTGTCGAGCATGCGCTTCTGCTCGGCCGGCGAGACCTCGTTGACCGTCATCGTCTTCTTGAGGCTCGCGAGCGACTTCTCGTTGAGCGCGCGGTTGGCGGCGCGCTCCACCTTCTGGCCCTCGACCGCGGCCTCGCGCAGCACCGCCTGCTCCTCGGGCTTGAGCTGGTCCCAGAGCTTCTTGCTGTAAAGCACGAGGAACGGCGTGTAGGCATGGCGCGTCACGCTCAGGTACTTCTGCACCTCGCTGAACTTCGAGGTCTCGATGGTCACGAAGGGATTCTCCTGGCCGTCGATGGTGCGCGTCTCGAGCGCGGTGAAGATCTCGCCGAAGGCCATCGGCACGGCGTTGGTGCCCAGCGTCTTGAACGAGTCGAGGAAGATGTTGTTCTGCATCACGCGCACCTTGATGCCCTCGAGGTCCTCGACCTTGGCCACCGGCCGCTTGCTGTTGGTGAGGTTGCGGAAGCCGTTCTCCCAGTAGGCCAGATTCACCAGCCCCGCGGCCTCGAGCTTCTTGTTGAAGTACTCGCCGGCCGGGCCGTCGAGCACCGCGTCGGCCTCCTTCTCGTTGTTGAACAGGAACGGCAGGTCGAACACGCCGAGTTCCTTCACGATGCCCACCAGCGGCGAGGACGAAGTGCACACCATCTCCTGCGTGCCCGCGCGCAGCGCCTGCGTGGCCGGCAGGTCGCCGCCGGCCGCGCCGCCCCAGAAAGCGACGATCTTCATCTTGCCGCCGGTCTTGGCGGCCAGCACCTCCTGCATCTTCTTCACGCCCAGGCCCACCGGGTGGTCCTCGTTCACGCCGTTGGTGAACTTGATGGTGCGTTCGGCGAACTGGGCGAAGGCCGGCGTGGCCGCCATCAGGGCCGCGGCGGTCGCTGCCGCCATGAGGGTTCTGCGCTGGATCATGGTCTGTGTCTCCTACTTCTTGGGTGATGAACGAACGGACGGGAAACTCTGCGGAACGCCCTCAGCGCGCCAGCCACCACGACAGCGGCACGGTGACGATCTGCGGGAAGAACACCAGCGCGAACAGCACGATGAGCTGCGCGATCAGGAAGGGCATCACGCCCTTGAAGGCATCGTCCATGGTGATGCGCGCCACGCCGCACACCACGTTGAGCACGGTGCCCACCGGGGGCGTGATCAGGCCGATGGCGTTGTTCATGATGAACAGCACGCCGAAGTACACCGGGTCGATGCCGGCCTTGAGCACCACCGGCATCAGCACCGGCGTGAGGATCAGCACCGTGGGCGTGAAGTCGAGCGCGGTGCCCACGATGACGATGAGCACCATCATCATCAGCATCAGCAGCGTCTTGTTGCCCATGAAGGGCTCGAGCATCCGCGTGACCTCGCCCGGGATGTCGGCCACCGTGATGAGCCAGGCGCTGACCATGGCCGCGGCCACCAGGAACATCACGACCGCGGTGGTCTTGCCGGCCGCCAGCGTGAGGCGGTAGAGCATCGAGGGCTTGAGCTCGCGGTAGACGAACATGCCGACCACGAAGGAATACACGGCCGCCACCACGGCCGCCTCGGTCGGCGTGAAGATGCCGAACTTCATGCCGCCGATGATCACCACCGGCAGCGCGAGCGCGAGGCTGCCGCGCGCGGTGATCGCCAGCCGCTCGCCGAAGGGCACGCGCGGCGCGGCCTGCACCTTGTCGCGGCGCGCCACGATCCACCAGGCGATGCCGATGGCCGCGCCCATCAGGATGCCCGGCACGATGCCGGCGAGAAAGAGCTTGGTGATCGAGACGTTGCCCGCCACGCCGAACACGATGAAGCCGATCGACGGCGGGATCACCGGCGCGATGATGCCGCCCGCGGCGATCAGGCCGGCCGAGCGGTTGGTGTCGTAGCCCGCGCGGTTCATCATCGGGATCAGCAGCGCCGCGAGCGCCGCCGTGTCGGCCACCGCCGAGCCCGAGATCGAGGCCATGATGATCGCGGCCACCACCGCCACGTAGCCCAGGCCGCCGCGGAAATGGCCGACCCAGGCCATCGCCATGTCGACGATGCGCCGGCTCAGTCCACCCGCCGTCATGAACTCGCCGGCCAGCAGGAAGAAGGGCACGGCCAGCAGCGGGAAGTTGTCGGCGCCGTCGACGAAGCGCTGCGCGATGATCTGGCTGTCGAAGGCCGGCAGGCCGCCGGTGTAGGCCAGCCAGCCCATGAGCGAGACGCCGCAGACCAGCAGCGCATAGGCGATCGGCATGCCGATCGCCATGGCGGCGAGCAGCGAGACGATGAAGACCGTGACCGTCATCGCGCACCTCCCGCGGTGCCCGGAGCGGGAGCGGTGGCGGCGGCGGGCTCGTGCGCCACGTCCTCCGACTCCATCACCTGCACCAGTTCCTCGTCGGAGACGCGGCCGGTGGCCAGGCGCCACAGCTTGTTGAGGTTGATGACGCCCATCACCACCGACACCACGTAGCCGATGCCGTAGACCCAGATCATCGAGATGCCGACCACCGGCGAGACGTTGGTGCGCTGCAGCTCGTGCATCTCGAAGGTGCCCATGAAGAACAGCACGTTGCAGAACAGCATGAGCAGCTGGTTGAGCACGAAGCAGATGGTCTTGCCCAGCCGCGGCAGGCGGCGGATCAGCGTGTCGACGCCGAGGTGCGCGCCGTCGCGCATCGCGACCATGGCGCCGATGTAGGTGAGCCAGATGAAGCAGTAGCGCGACATCTCGTCGGACACCGTGATGCCCGAGTTGAAGCCATAGCGCAGCACCACGTTGCCGAACACCATGACGACCATCGCCACCATGCATGCGACCACGAGGAATTCCAGCACCCGGAAGAATCCGTCGATCAACCTCTTCATTCGATGTCTCCTGTTGCCCTTGTGTTGTTGTTCGCTTGTTCCGTCGTTGCGCGGCTGCGCGCGCGGCCTCCTGCCGCCTCGTCGCCTTCGCCTGCTAGAGCGCGAAGGCCTTGAGCTGGGTCGCGGGTCGGCTGATGCGCGGGATCTTGCGGCGCGAGGCCAGCACGGTCTCGATGTCCTGGCGCGCGCCGTCGATCAGCACCAGCACCGCCTTCTCGGCGCGTGCCGGGTTGCGCGCGATCACCGCGTCGAGCACCGCGCGGTGCAGCGGCAGCGAGCTCGCGGGACCGTTCTTGCGCGTGGTCGAGATCTCGAAGCTGGTGCGCAGCAGCGCGCCCAGCGCGCGGCTCATCTGCACCAGCATGCGGTTGTGGCTGGAGCGGATCAGCCCCTGGTGGAAGCGCAGGTCGGGCGTGATGTAGTCGCCGCCGAACTCGATGGCCTGCTTCATGCCGGCATAGGCCTCCTCCATGTCGGCGATGTCCTCGGGCGTGGCGCGCGAGGCGGCCAGCGCTACCGCGGCCGGCTCGACCACGCGGCGCAGGTCCTGCAGGTCGCGCAGGAACTCGATCGACAGGCCGGCCTGCGTCTGCCACACGATGACGTCGGCATCGAACCAGTTCCACTGGTCGGACGGCTGCACGCGCGTGCCGACCTTGGGGCCGGTGGTGACCAGGCCCTTGGCGATCAGCGACTTGATGGATTCGCGCACCACGGTGCGGCTCACGCCGAGTTCCTCGCACAGGATCGGCTCGGGCGGGATCGCGGCGCCGGGCGCGTAGCGGCCCGCGACGATGTCGCTGCCGAGCCGATCGACCGTGTTGCCGTGGACGTTCTTGATCATGCGAAGCCGTTGGTTGTGCGACGCGGCCAAGGCCGCCCGGCGCGCCCCGCTCGCTCGGAAACCCTGAGCGCCCCGCCAGGACAGCGCGCTTATCATATGATGATTGAAAATGCGGTTCGGCAGGACAAACCCTGACCCCGCGGCGCCTTCCCGCAACCGGAGACACCCTCGATGAGCACCCCTCCCAAGAAGAAGAATCCCGAAGAGCTGCGCAGCCAGCAGTGGTTCGGACGACACGACCGCGACGGCTTCATCTACCGAAGCTGGATGAAGGGCAAGGGCGTGCCGCACGACCAGTTCGACGGCCGCCCGGTCATCGGCATCTGCAACACCTTCAGCGAACTCACGCCCTGCAACTCGCACTTCCGCACGCTCGCGGAGCAGGTGAAGATCGGCGTCTACGAAGCCGGCGGCTTCCCGCTCGAGTTCCCGGTGATGTCGCTCGGCGAGACCCTGCTGCGCCCCACCGCCATGCTCTATCGCAACCTCGCGAGCATGGACGTGGAGGAAAGCATCCGCGGCAATCCGCTCGACGGCGTGGTGCTGCTCATGGGCTGCGACAAGACCACGCCCGCGCTGATGATGGGCGCGGCCAGCGTCGACCTGCCGACCATCGGCGTGTCGGGCGGCCCGATGCTGTCGGGCAAGTGGCGCGGCCAGGAGCTCGGCTCGGGCACCGGCGTGTGGCAGATGAGCGAGCAGGTGCGCGCCGGCACGCTCAAGCTGCAGGACTTCTTCGAAGCCGAGAGCTGCATGCACCGCAGCCACGGCCACTGCATGACGATGGGCACCGCGAGCACCATGGCCAGCATGGTCGAGTCGCTGGGCATCGGCCTGCCGGGCAACGCGGCCTACCCGGCCGTCGACGGCCGCCGCAACGTGCTCGCGCGCGAGGCGGGCCGGCGCATCGTCGGCATGGTCCACGAGGACCTGAACATGTCGAAGATCCTCACGCGCCAGGCGATCGAGAACGCGATCAAGGTCAACGCGGCGATCGGCGGTTCGACCAACTTCGTGATCCACCTGCTGGCGATCGCCGGGCGCATCGGCGTCGAGCTCACGCTCGACGACTTCGACCGCCTGGCCTCCGAGCTGCCCTGTATCCTGAACCTGCAACCCTCGGGCCAGTTCCTGATGGAGGACTTCTGCTATGCCGGCGGCCTGCCGGTGGTGATCAAGGAGATCGCCGACCACCTGCACAAGGACATCCTCACCGTCACCGGACGCAGCGTGTGGGAGAACGTGAAGGACGCCGAGAACTACAACCCGCAGGTGATCCGCACCCAGGCCGAGCCCTTCAAGGACAAGGCCGGCATCTGCGTGCTGCGCGGCAACCTCGCGCCCAACGGCGCGATCATCAAGCCCAGCGCGGCCACGCCCGAACTGCTGGTGCACAAGGGCCGCGCGGTGGTGTTCGAGAGCGCCGACGACCTGCACCGCCGCATCGACGACGAGAACCTCGACATCGACGAGCACTGCGTGATGGTGCTCAAGAACTGCGGCCCCAAGGGCTACCCCGGCATGGCCGAAGCCGGCAACATGCCGCTGCCGCCCAAGGTGCTGCGCAAGGGCATCACCGACATGGTCCGCATCAGCGACGCGCGCATGAGCGGCACCGCCTACGGCACCGTGGTGCTGCACACCGCGCCCGAGGCCGCGGCCGGCGGCCCGCTGGCGCTGGTGCAGGACGGCGACATCGTCGAGCTCGACGTGCCGAACCGCAAGCTGCACCTGCACGTGAGCGACGAGGAACTGGCGCGCCGGCGCGCCGCCTGGGTCGCGCCGAAGGCACCGCTCGACTCCGGCTACTGGAAGCTCTACGTCGACACCGTGCTGCAGGCCGACGAAGGCGCCGACCTCTCGTTCCTGCGCGGCCGCCGCGGTGCCTTCGTGCCGCGCGACAACCACTGATGGCGGCGATGACGGGTCCGCTGGTCGCGGTCGACTGGGGCACGAGCTCGCTGCGCGGCGCGCTGATCGCGGCCGACGGCACGGTGCGCGAGGAGCGCAGCGACGCGCGCGGCATCCTCGCGGTGCCGGCGGGCGGATTCCCCGCGGTGTTCGAGCAGCTGTTCGGCGACTGGATGCGCGAGAGCGGCGCGCGCTGCCTGATCTCGGGCATGGCCGGCAGCAAGCAGGGCTGGGTCGAGGCACCCTACTGCGCCTGCCCCGCGGGCCGCGTCGAGGTCGGCCGCAGCATCATCGCCATCGACGCCATTCCCGGCCAGCGCATCGCGATGGTGCCGGGCCTGCGCGACGAGCACGACGGCGTGCCCGACGTGATGCGCGGCGAGGAGGTGCAGATCTTCGGCGCGCTGTCGCTGCTGGGCCGCGACGAGGGCCTGTTCGTGCTGCCGGGCACGCACAACAAGTGGGCCACGGTGAAGAAGGGCCGCGTGACCGGCTTTCGCACCTTCATGACCGGCGAGTTCTATGCGTTGCTGAGCCAGCACTCGATTCTCGCGCGCACGCTCGATGCGTCGGCGCCGCTCGACGAGGCCGCCTTCGTCGAGGGCGTGACCCGCGCCGACAACGGCCAGGGCCTGCTGCACAACGCCTTCGGCGCGCGCACGCTGGCGCTGTTCGATCGCATGCCGCGCGCCGAACTCGCGAGCTATCTCTCGGGCCTGCTGATCGGCGAGGAACTGCGCACCCAGTCGCTGCAGGCTGCGGGCGAGGTGGTGCTGATCGGCTCGCCCGCCCTCACCCAGCGCTATGCGCTCGCGCTGCGCGCCAGCGGCACGGCCACGCGCTCGCTGGGCGCCGAAGCCACCTGGGCCGGGCTGCATGCGCTGTCCGGCTTCCTCGATTCCTCCGCCACCCCATCATGACCACGCCCTTCGACAAATTCGACGCCGCCCTGCGCACCTTGCCGCTGGTGGCCATCCTGCGCGGGCTCGAGCCGCATGAAGCCGATGCCGTCGGCGACGCCATCGTCGAACCGGGCTTCCAGCTGCTCGAGGTGCCGCTCAATTCGCCGCAGCCGCTCGACAGCATCGCGCGGCTGCGCGCGCGCTTCCCGCAGGCGCTGGTCGGTGCCGGCACGGTGCTCGATGCGCAACAGGTGCGCGAGGTGCAGGCGGCCGGCGGCGAGTTGATCGTGTCGCCGAATTTCGATGCTGCGGTGGTGCGCGAGGCCGCGCGCCTGGGCCTGGTGTGCCTGCCCGGCGTGATGACCCCGACCGAGGCCTTCGGCGCGCTCGCCGCGGGCGCCACCGGGCTCAAGCTATTCCCGGCCGAGCTGGCCTCGCCCGCGGTGGTGAAGGCGCTGCTGGCCGTGCTGCCGCGCGGCACGCCGCTGATGCCCGTGGGCGGCATCACGCCCTCGAACATGACCGAGTGGCGCGAGGCCGGCGCCGCCGGCTTCGGCATCGGCTCGGCGCTGTTCAAGCCCGGCAAGAGCGCGCAGGCCGTGCGCGACGATGCGCAGCGCTTCGTCGCCGCCTACACGCGCACGACGCGCGCCTGATTCGATTCCCCCCACGCAGAACACCAGAGGATCACGATGTCCGCCGATGCCGACTACGCCAGCCCCGAAGTGCGCCGACTGCGCGAAGACCTCGCGCTCGCGCTGCGCGCCGCCGCCCACCACGGGCTGTCGGAAGGCGTGTGCAACCACTTCAGCGTGATGCTGCCGGGTCGGCAGGACCGCTACCTGATCAACCCGCGCGGCCTGCACTGGAGCGAGATCGGCGCCGACGACATCGTGCTGATCGACGTGCACGGCGAGGTGCTCGCGGGCCGCCATCGCGTGGAGCCCACCGCTCTCTTCATCCACGGCGCGGTGCACCGCATCGCGGGCCATGCGGTGGTGCTGCACTGCCACATGCCCTATGCCACCGCGCTCACCATCACGGTCGACCGCGCGCTCGATCCGACCGCGAGCCAGAACGCGATGCGCTACATCGACCGCATCGCCGTCGACCGCGAATACAACGGCCTGGCGCTCGACGACGCCGAGGGCGAGCGCATCGCGCGCGCGATGGCCGGCAAGGACGTGGCCTTCCTCGCGAACCACGGCGTGATCGTGGCGGGCGCCACCATCGCCCATGCCTACGACGATCTCTACTACCTCGAGCGCGCCTGCCTGCACCAGGTGATCGCGCAGTCGACGGGCCGCCCGCTGGCCCCCGTGAACCGCGAACTGGCCGCGCGCGTGGCCGCGCAGATCCAGGGCGAGCGCGAGCAGTCCGACCTGTTCTTCGAAGCGCTGCGGCGCATGCTGCCCGCGCCGCGCGGCTGAGCCTGTTCGCACCGCGTTCCTGTCGCCGTGCGGCGACAGCGGCAGCCTCTTTGTGTCGAGGCGTTTCCCGTGCTTTCAATTGCCTTGCGGCGCTGGCCGTGGCGCGTTACGTCTTGCGCTGGACGCGGCATTCGCGCGGGCAGAATCCGCCCGGTCGCCGTGGGCGAAGTCCTACACCCCGGCGTTACAGCGCTTCATCGGATTTCGCCCGCGCCTTACACAGCGTTGACATGAACGCGGGAGGATGACACCCATCAACAACCACTCCCCTGGAGTTGCCATGAAAAAGCTCACCTACGCATTCGGCGCCGCGGCCCTTCTCTCGCTGGCGGCGATCAGCGCTCCGGCCCAGGCGCAGAGCGGCCCCTTCATCCAGGCCCAGGTCTACGTGACCCCGGCGCCGCCGCATCGCCACTACGATCGCCGCTACTACGCGCCCCCGCCGCCGCCGCACTACCACCCGGGCTATCACCGCGGCGATCGCTACTACCGCCATGACCGCTACGACGGCCGCCGCTACGGGCGCCACGACAACGACCGCGACGGCGTGCCGAACCGCTACGACCGCCGGCCCAACAATCCGTACCGCTACTGACGCGGTCGTCTCCAGCAACGAAAAAGCCGGGCCTCGCGCCCGGCTTTTTCATGGCCGCCGCGTTCAGGCCGCGGGCACCTGCGCGTAGGGCGGCGTGTCGCTCGAGAAACCCTGCTTGAGCCCGCGCGAGATCGCATCGGCCAGCACCTCGGGCAGGCCCTTCTCCACGCCTTCGTAAGCCAGCCGCGCCACCTCGTCGGGCGAGGTCTTCGGCGCATCGACGTGCGCGGCCATGTCGGTGTCCATGTAGCCCACGTGCACGCTGACCACCTGCGTGCCCTGGCCCGCGAGCTCGTTGCGCAGGCCGTTGCTCAGCGACCAGGCGGCCGACTTGGTGGCGCTGTAGGTCGCCACGCTCGGGAAGGTGGTCCAGGCCAGCGCCGACAGCACGTTGACGATGGCACCGCCGCCGTTGGCCGCCAGCACCGGCGCGAAGGCGCGCGACAGCGCCCAGGGGCCGAAGAAGTTGGTCTCGAGCTCGGCGCGCGCGGCCGCCACCGAGTCGGGCCCGAGCAGGTTCGAGCCGCGCGAGATGCCGGCGTTGTTGACCAGCACCGACACGTCGCCGCAGGCGCGCACCGCGGCCTCGATCTGCGCCGGCTGGGTCACGTCGAGCGCCACCGGCACCACGCCGGGCAGGGTGATGGTCTTGGGGTCGCGCGCGGCGCCGTAGACCTTGCGCGCGCCGGCCGCGAGCGCGGCCTTGGCGAAGGCGAGCCCCAGGCCGCGGTTGGCGCCGGTGATGAAGACGACCGAATCCTTGATGTTCATGGGAGCCCTTTCGAAGTTGGACGAGAAAAACGCTTCAGGCCTGCGCCATGCGCCGCAGCAGGCTGCTGGTGGTGCGCGGCCAGCCGACGCGGCCGAACCAGGCGCCGCCCGCGATCGCCGAGCCGATGACCAGGCCGTAGACCACGAGCGCGATGCCCTGCGCGGCGAACACGCCGGTGAGCCCCGCGCCCCAGCGCAACGCCAGCCAGCCGCCGATGCCCGCCACGGCCAGCCGCGCGAGGTTGCCGATCACCGGCCACAGCAAGCGGCCCGCGCCCTGCGAGGCGAAGTACAGCCCCAGGCCGACGCCGAAGAAACCATAGAGCGGGCCCACCACGCGCAGGTAGTGGATGCCGGTGTCGAGCATCGCGGTGTCGTGGCCGAACAGCATGAGCCACGGCCGTGGGAAGAACGCCGCCAGCAGGCCGATGGTCTCGGCCAGCGTGAAGGCCAGGGCGGCGCCGATCCAGGTGGCGCGCAGCGCGCGCTCGCGCTGGCCCGCGCCCATGCAGGTGCCGACCATCGCGACCAGCGGCGCGCCCAGGCCGAACACCAGCGGCACCAGCAGGTACTCGAGCCGCGAGGCCGTGCCGTAGCCGGCCAGGGCCTCGGGGCCGAAGTGGCCGGTGAGCGCGGTGGCGATACCGATCGACAGGTTGGTGGCCACGGTCGACACCGTGCCCACGAGGCCCACGCGCAGGATGTCGCGGAAGAAGGGCCAGCGCAGCTTGAGCGCCGCCAGCGAGGGCTTGAGCAGGCTGCGCGGCGAGCGCAGGTAGACGATCAGCGCGATCGAGCCCAGCAGGTAGTACAGCAGCAGCGCCATCGCGCCGCCCGCGATGCCCATGCCCGGCAGCGGGCCCCAGCCGAAGATCAGGAGCGGCGAGGCGGGGATCAGGAACACCACGCCCACCACCGTGACGTTGGCCGGCACCGCCATGTTGCCGGTGCCGCGCAGGATCGCCGACAGCGAGTTGAACAGCCACACCAGCACCGCGCCCGAGAACACCCAGTTGGAATAGGTCAGGGCCGCCTCGAGCGCCGGGCCGCTGCCGCCCATGATCCCGTAGAGCCAGCGGCCGCCGAACAGCAGCGCGAGCGAGAACAGCACGCCGAAGCCCAGCGCGATGACGATCGCATGCCACACCAGCGAGTCGGCATCGGCGCGGCGACGCGCGCCGAGCGCGCGCGCGATGGCCGACGAGATGCCGCCACCCATGGCGCCGCTCGAGGTCATCTGCATCAGCATCACGATCGGGAACACCAGCGCCATGCCGGCCAGCGCGTCGGTGCCGAGCTTGCCGACGAAGTAGGTCTCGATCAGGCCGACCGAGGCCTGCGCCACCATCACGAGGACGTTGGGCGCGGCCAGCTTCAGCAGCGTGGGAACGATGGGCGCCTCGAGCAGGCGGCGGGTGCGCGGATCGAGATCGGCGGCGGAAGCGGTCATGGCCGGGGGCTCCGTGGCGTGGGAACGATCAGGCGCGGGCCGTGGCGGGCTGGCCCGCGGCGGAAGGCGTCGCGGGTGCGCCGCCGGCCTTGGGTGCCGCCGGGCGGCGGATCGCCATCACCATCAGCGCCGCCAGCAGGCAGGCCGCGCCGGCGACGTAGAGCGCCGGGGTGTAGGTCAGCAGCAGCGTGCGCGCGAAGCCCGCGCCATAGGCCGCGGTGGCGGCGCCGAGCTGGTGCGCGGCGAACACCCAGCCGAACACCATGCCGACCTTGGCCGGGCCGAAGGTGGAACCCGCGAGCTTGACCGTGGGCGGCACGGTCGCGATCCAGTCGAGGCCGTAGAACATCGCGAACAGGCCCAGGCCGTAGATGGTGAATTCGGAATGCGGCAGCCAGAACAGCGAGAGCCCGCGCAGGCCGTAATACCAGAACAGCAGCTTGCGGTTGTCGTAACGGTCGGACAGCCAGCCCGAGAGGATCGTGCCCACGAAGTCGAAGGCGCCCATCATCGCGAGCACCGAGGCCGCGGGCACGGCGCCCATGCCGTTGTCGCCGCACAGCGAGATGAAGTGGGTCTGCACCAGGCCGTTGGTGCTCAGGCCGCAGATGAAGAAGGTGGCGGCGAGGATCAGGAAGGTGCGGTTGGTCGCGACCTCCTTGAGCACGCGGAACGGCGTGGCGAAGGTGATCGCCGCGGCGGGCGCGGCCGGTGCCTGCGGTGCGTCGGCGGCTTCGCCGAAGGGACGCAGGCCGAGGTCGGACGGCCGGTTGCGCATCAGGCACAGCGCCAGCACGCCGATCAGCAGGCTGCCGATCACGATCGGCACGATGGCCGAGCGCCAGCCCCAGTGCTCGATCATCCAGGCCGCGACCGGCAGGAACGCGAGCTGGCCGGTGGCCGAGCTCGCCGTGAGCATGCCCACCACCAGCCCGCGGCGCGCCACGAACCAGCGGTTGGCCACCACCGCGCCGAGCACCAGCGCCGTCATGCCGGTGCCCAGGCCCAGCATCAGGCTCCACAGCACGAACAGCTGCCACAGCTGCGAGGCCATCGTCACCAGCGCCATGCCCAGGCCGACCAGCGCGAGGCCGGTGCAGATCACCGCGCGCAGGCCCCAGCGCTCCATCAGCACCGCGGCGAACGGCCCCATCAGGCCGAACAGCGCGAAGCGCAGCGCGAGCGAGGACGAGATCTGCTCGGTGCTCCAGCCGAACTCCTTGCCGAGCGGCTGCAGCATCGCGCCGGGCAGGCCCAGCGCGGCCGACATCGTCAGCATGGTCAGGAAGGTGATGGCGGCGACGATCCATCCGTAGTGGATGCCGCGGCGCTGCAGCCATGCGGAGACTTGGGTGGCGAACATGGGACCTCTGGAGGAATGGGAATGGAGGAATGGGAGAAAAGAGGGGCCTGGACCGCGGGGCCTGCGGGCGAATGGGGAGTGCGAAGAAAAGGAAGCGGGTGCGGCTGCGCGTCAGTCCAGTTCGCAGGCCTGGTCGTCCGCGCCGAGCAACTCGAGCGATTCGTCGATCAGCAGATGCAGCGCGAGCACGCGCTCCACGCCCAGCAGCGCATTGAGCTTCTGCTGCGCCGTCTTCCAGTGGGCCAGTGCCTCGCGGCGCTTGGCCTCGCCGCTGTCGGTGAGCTGCACCAGGCGGCTGCGCGCATCGGCGCCCGCGCCCTGCGCGATCCAGCCCGCGGCGATCAGCGGCTGCAGGTTGCGGCTCAGGGTCGAGGGCGTCATCTTGAGTTCGCCCGCCAGGTCGACCGGGCGCGAGGGACCGAGCCGCGCCAGATGCGACAGCAGCGAGTACTGCGTGGTCTTGAGTCCGCTGCGCGACACCTCCGCGTCGTAGTGCTGCGAGAGGCGGCGCGAGAGCTGGCGCACCTTGAAACTGGTGCAGCCGCGTGGCTTGGTGGGGGCATCCATGGGCTATTATTGTAGCTGCAACTATTGCATATGCAACCAATTGGAGGAATGACCGCATGACCGAACCCCAGAACCTGCTCGAGACCTGGCTTGCCGAGGAGCGGGACATCATCGCGAAGCTCGAAGCCGGCCCGGGCCCCGGCGTGGCCCGTCCCGAGCAGTTGAGCGGCAAGACCGGCCTCGAGATCATGCAGGCCATGCTGCGCGGCGACATCCCCTATGCCGCCATCGCCAAGACGCTGGACTTCACCGTCATCTCGGTCAGCCCCGGCGTCGCGATCTTCCAGGGCACCCCGCTGCCGCAGCACCTGAACCCGCTGGGCACCATCCACGGCGGCTGGGTCGCCACCCTGCTGGACTCCGCGCTGGGCTGCTCGGTCCACACCATGATGCCGCCCGGCCGCAGCTACACCACGGCCGAGCTCGGCGTGAACTACGTGAAGGGCCTCACGCCCAAGGTGCAGCGCGTGCGCGCCGAGGGCAAGGTGATCCACTGCGGGCGGCAGCTCGCGACGGCGGAAGCGCGGCTGGTGGGCGCCGATGGCACGCTGTATGCGCATGCCACGACGACCTGCTTCGTGTTCGAGATTCCGGCGGGGCGCTGAGCTTCGGGGTCCGGGCGGTCACCGGCGCTATAGGGCGGGTGCCATCGCCCCCGCCATCAACCGCAGGTTCTGCACCGCCGCCCCCGCGGCCCCCTTGCCCAGGTTGTCGAGCACCGCGCTCAACACGACCTGCCCCGTGCGCTCGTTGAAAGCCACCGCCAGGCTCATGTCGTTCGTGCCGTTGTGGATCTGCGGATCCAGCTCGGTCGAAGGCGCATCGGCAGACATCGGCAGCACCCGCACATGCGCCGCATCCAGATAGCGCTCGGCCAGGCATTCATGGATGCGCGCACCCGTCACGCCGGCGGGAAGCAGCCGCGCATGCAACCCGATCGTCAGCACGATCCCCTGCCGGTAGCTGCCGTAGGCCGGCACGAAGAGCGGCCGCTGCGACAGGCCGGCGTAGGCCTCGATCTCCGGCACATGCTTGTGTTCGAGCGCGAGCCCATAGACCGTCAATGAATGCGCGCCCGCGCCGGCCTCGTGCGCTTCGGCGCCCGCCCTGCCCTGGCCCGAATAGCCCGAGACGGCGTGGATGACCAGCGGATAGTCGGCGGGCAGCAGACCCGCGTCCGTCAGCGGCCGCAGCAGCGCGATCGCGGCCGTGGGATAGCAGCCGGGATTCGTGACCCGCGATGCCGAGGCGATGCGTTCGGCCTGCCCCGCAGCCAGCTCCGGCAAGCCGTAGACCCAACCGGGGCTGGTGCGATGCGCCGAGCTCGCATCGATGACGCGCACCGACGGGTTCTCGATCATCGCCACCGCGTCGCGCGCCGCGGCATCGGGCAGGCACAGGATCGCGATGTCGGCCTCGTTGAGCGCGGCGCGGCGCGCGGCCGGGTCCTTGCGCAGGTGGGTGGGCAGGGTGCGGATGCGGAATTCCCCGTCGCGCAGCCGGTTCTGCAGATCAAGGCCGGTGGTGCCCTGATCGCCGTCGATGAAGAGGTTGAAGTCCATGGAGCGCGATCGTAGGGATGAGGCCTCGATGGCTCCAGCTAAATATATGGAACCCCAGATTCAAAAAAGATAAATTAACGCGATGCGTGAACTGAGCCTCGACCATCTGCGCACCCTGGTCGCCATCGCCGACCTCGGGTCGCTGGCCAATGCGGCGCGCGCGCTGCACCTGGCGGCCCCCACCGTCACGGTGCAGATCGCGGAACTGGAGTCGCGCCTCGGCGGCCAGTTGCTCGTTCGCGGGCGCGGGCCCGCGCAGCCGACGGCCTTGGGCGAGCGCTTCATCGCGCGCGCCCGCCGGCTGCTGGCCGATGCCGACGATGCGGTGGAGGACGTGCGGCGCCAGCTCGCCGGGCAGACCGGCCGCGTGCGCGTGGGCGCCTCGACGGGCGCGATCGCGCACCTGCTGCCGCCCGCGCTCGAACGGCTGGCGCGCGACCATCCGGGCATCGAGGTCAACGTGCAGGTGCTGACCTCCAACGACAGCATGGCGCGGCTCGCCGCGGGCAGCCTCGATCTCGCGGTGGTCGCGTTGCCGCAGCCGCCGGTGCGCGGCGTGCACGTCACGCCGCTGCGGCGCGAGGCCGTACTCGCCTTCCTGCCGGCGGCCTGGAAGGCGCCGAAGCGCCTCACGCCGCAGTGGCTGGCCGAGCGGCCGCTGATCATGAACGACGCCTCCACGCGGCTCTACCGGCAGACGGCCGAATGGTTCTCGGCGGCCGGCGTGCATTGCCGGCCGCGCATCGAACTCAACTACAACGACGCGATCCGCACGCTGGTGGCCGCGGGCTATGGCGCGGCCCTGCTGCCCGAGGAAGCGGACGGGCGCACGCCCGATCCGCGCATCGCGATCCGCCCGCTGAGCCCGGCGCTGTGGCGGCAGCTGGGCCTCGCGGTCGGCGATCGCGACGTCGGCGGCCCGACGCGCTTCGTGCTCGAGGTCCTGCAGGCGTCGAAGGCTCGCGGCGGCCCGGGCGAGTAGGCCTGCGGCTTGTAAGTCCAAACGACGCGCGCCTCCCATCCCTGTTGATAATCGTTCGCATCGGCGCCGCAGGCCGGCCGCCGCATTGCCCCGAGAACACATCACCGACCTGGAGGATCCCGTCATGACCCAACGCATCGGCGCGCGCGCAGCACACGCCCTGATCGGCGCCACCGGCGCCTGGCTCGCCCTCGCCGCCCTGCCCGCGCATGCGGCGGAAGAGCTCACGCTCTACACCACGCGCGAGCCGGCGCTGATCCAGCCGCTGATCGCGGCCTTCAGCGCGCAGAGCAACATCAAGGTCAACACGGTGTTCGTGAAGGACGGCCTGCTCGAGCGCGTGAAGGCCGAGGGCGCGCGCTCGCCGGCCGACGTGCTGATGACGGTGGACATCGGCAACCTGGTCGACCTGGTCGACGGCGGCGTCACGCAGCCCGTGAAGTCGACCGCGCTCGAATCGGCGATCCCCGCCAACCTGCGCGGCGCCGACGGCCAGTGGTTCGCGCTCTCGATGCGCGCGCGCGTGCTCTACGCCGACAAGGCGCAGCCGCTCACCAATTTCCGCTACGAGGATCTCGCCAATCCCAAGTGGAAGGGCAAGGTCTGCATCCGCGCCGGCCAGCATCCCTACAACACCGCGCTGGTGGCCTCGCTGATCGCGCACGACGGCGAAGCCAAGGCCGAGCAGTGGCTGCGCGGCGTGAAGGCCAACCTGGCGCGCAAGGCCACCGGCGGCGACCGCGACGTGGCGCGCGACATCCTCGGCGGTATCTGCGACGTGGGCCTGGCCAACTCCTACTACGTGGGCCAGATGAAGAGCGCCAAGGAAGGCACCGACGCGCGCAAGTGGGGCGATGCCATCAAGGTGGTGCGCCCGACCTTCGCCAAGAGCGGCGGCACCCACGTCAACATCAGCGGCGCGGCGGTGGCGAAGAACGCGCCGCAGCGCGCCAACGCGGTCAAGCTGCTCGAGTTCCTGGTGTCCGAGCCGGCCCAGTCCCTCTATGCCGACGCCAACTACGAATACCCGGTGCGCAAGGGCGTCGCGCTCGACCCGATCATCGGCCAGACCATCGGCGAGCTGAAGGTCGATCCGCTGCCGCTGACCGAGATCGCGAAGTACCGCAAGCAGGCCAGCGCGCTGGTCGACAAGGTCGGCTTCGACCAGTGAGGGGCACCGCCGGATGCCCTGAGTCCAGGGCATCCGCATGCTGAGGGCCTCGCGCGGCCCCCGCACGCTGCAGGCGGTGGGCCCGCTGTGGCGCGGGGCCGCGTTCCTCGTGGCGGCCGGCGTGCTCGCGCCGGTGCTCGCCTTGCTGTGGCTCGCGCTCGGGCCTGGCGCCCAGGGCTTTGAGCACTGGCAATCGCTGTTCGCGCACGTGCTGCCGCAGGCCACGCTCAACACGGCCATGCTGCTGGGCGGCGTCGGCCTGCTGGTGCTGACGCTGGGCACCGGCTGCGCCTGGCTGGTCACGGCCTGCGACTTCCCGGGCCGGCGTGTGCTGCACTGGGCGCTGCTGCTGCCGCTGGCGATGCCGACCTACATCGTCGCCTTCGCCTACCTCGACCTGCTGCATCCCATCGGCCCGGTGCAGGGCGCGATCCGCTGGCTGCTGGGCTACGACAGCCCGCGCCAGTTCCGCCTGCCCGACCTGCGCTCGATGGGCGGCGCGGTCTTCGTGCTCGGCTTCGTGCTCTATCCCTACGTCTACATGACGGCGCGCGCGATGTTCATGAGCCAGCCCGCGCACCTGATGGAGGCCGCGCGCATGCTCGGCGAGAACCGGCGCGGCGCCTTCTTCCGCGTCGCGCTGCCGCTGGCGCGCCCGGCGCTGGCCGTGGGCCTGAGCCTGGCGCTGCTCGAGACGCTCAACGACATCGGCGCGTCCGAATTCCTCGGCGTGCAGACGCTCACCGTGGCCGTCTACACGACCTGGATCACGCGCTCCGACCTCGCGGGCGCGGCGCAGATCGCCTGCGCCATGCTCGCCATGGTGATCGCGCTGGTCTGGCTCGAACGCAACGGCCGGCGCCACCAGCGCTACGGCTCGGCGCAGCGCATGCGCGCGCTGCAGCCGCGGCCGCTGCGCGGCGCCATGGCCTGGGCCGCCACGGCGGCGGCCTCGCTGCCGGTGCTGATCGGCTTCGTCGCGCCGGCGCTCTACCTGGTCTGGGAAAGCGCCAAGCGACTGCGCCAGGGCGGCGGCATCTCGCACGGGCTGCTCGCGAGCCTGGCCAACACCATCGCGCTGGCGGCCGGCGTCACGGTGGCCGCGGTCGCGGCCGGGTTGCTGGTGGCCTGGGCCGCGCGCAACCCGGGTGGCCAGGGCGGCGCCGCGCGGCGTGGCCGCTGGCCCGCGCGCGTGGCCACGCTGGGCTATGCGGTGCCGGGCACGGTGCTGGCCATCGGCCTGCTCACGCCGGCGCTGGCCTTCGATGCCGCGCTCGCCACCGCGTTCGGCTGGCAGGGCCTGCCGCTGATGGGCGCGGGCGTGGTGCTGGTGGCCGCCTGCACCATCCGCTTCCTCGCGATGCCGGTCGGCAGCATCGAGGCCGGGCTCGCGCGCATCCCGCCGGCCATCGAGCAGGCCGCGCGCCTGCTCGGCGAGACCGCCCTCGGCGCGCTGCGGCGCGTGCACCTGCCGCTGCTGCAGCCCTCGATCGCCGCCGGCGCACTGCTGGTCTTCGTCGACGCGATGAAGGAGCTGCCCGCCACGCTGCTGCTGCGGCCCGCCAACTTCGACACCCTCGCGACCTGGCTCTATGCCGAGGCCGCGCGCGGCACCTACGAGGAAGGCGCGATCGCGGCGCTGCTGATCGTGGCGGCCGGGCTGCTGCCCGTGATGCTGCTGGCGCGCAGCCAGCTCGCGGCCGCGCACTCGGCCGATCCCCTGCCCGTATCCTCCGCCACGCCATGAGCGCCAACCTGCACATCGACGCCCTCCGCCTCGCCTACGACACGCCGCGCGGCCCGCACGTCGTGGTCGACGGCTTCTCGCTCGCGCTCGCGGCCGGCGAGATCGCCTGCCTGTTCGGCCCCTCGGGCTGCGGCAAGACCACGGTGCTGCGCGCCATCGCGGGCTTCGAGCCGCTGCGCGCGGGCGAGATCCGGCTCGGCGAGCGCACGCTGTCCTCGCTGCAGCAGCACCTGCCGCCCGAGGCGCGGCGCGTGGGCATGATGTTCCAGGAGTACGCGCTGTTCCCGCACCTCGACGCGGCGCGCAACATCGCCTTCGGGCTGCGCCGGCTGCCGCGCGCGCAACAGCAGGCGCGCGTGGCCGAGATGCTGGCGCTGGTCGGCCTGGCCGAGGCCGGCGAGCGCTATCCGCACGAGCTCTCGGGCGGCCAGCAGCAGCGCATCGCGCTGGCCCGCGCGCTCGCGCCGGCGCCGGCGCTGCTGCTGCTCGACGAGCCCTTCTCCAACCTCGACGGCGCCACGCGCGAACGGCTCACGGTGGAAGTGCGCGCGATCCTGCGCCAGGCCGGCCAGACCGCGATCCTCGTGACCCACAACGAGGCCGAGGCGCAAGCGATGGCCGACCGCATCGGCGTGATGCACGGGGGGCGCATCACGCGCTGGATCGAGACCTCGGCCCGCTGAGGCCTAGCACAAGACGCTCTTTTGCCGAATGGGCTTTTCGGGAAAAGGTTGTTCGCCCCCGGAAGAATCCGGCCCCACCGATTCATCCGGAGCGCCCATGTCCCAGCCCCTCACCCTCGTCAGCCACCTGCTGTGCCCCTATGTGCAACGCGCCGCGATCGCGCTGCACGAAAAGGGCGTGCCCTTCGAGCGCGTCGTGATCGACCTCTCGGCCAAGCCCGACTGGTTCCTCGCGATCTCGCCGCTGGGCAAGGTGCCGCTGCTGCGTGTGCAACGGCCCGACGGCGGCGAGACCGTGCTGTTCGAGAGCAACGTGATCTGCGAATACCTCGAGGAGACCCAGCCCGGCGCGCGGCTGCATCCCGAGGACCCGCTCGCGCGCGCCGAGCACCGCGCCTGGATGGAGTTCGGCTCGGCGATCCTGGCCGACCTCTGGGGCTACGAGACCACCAAGGACGCCGAGGTGTTCGCGCAGAAGCGGCAGGCCCTCGCCGACAAGTTCGCGCGCGTCGAAGCCGCGCTCGGCGACGGCCCCTTCTTCGCGGGCGAGCGCTTCAGCCTGGTCGACGCGGTGTTCGCGCCGGTGTTCCGCTACTTCGAGGTGTTCGACCGCCTCGTCGACTCGAAGCTCTTCGACGCCCTGCCACGCGTCGATGCGTGGCGCAAGGCGCTGGCCGCGCGGCCCAGCGTGCGCGCGGCGGTGGTGCCCGAGTACCCCGAGCACCTGATGGACTTCCTGCGCAAGCACGAGTCGCTGCTGCTCACGCGCGCCGAGGAAGTCCGAGCGGCTTGATCGGGACGCCGGGAGACCGACAATAGCGGGCTCCCCACGACAACACCCACGGACTCCACGCGATGAGACTCCTCCACACCATGCTGCGCGTCGGCAACCTGCAGCGCTCGATCGACTTCTACACGAAGGTGCTCGGCATGAACCTGCTGCGCACCTCCGAGAACCCCGAGTACAAGTACAGCCTGGCCTTCGTCGGCTACGACGAGGGCAACCCCGGCCAGGCCGAGATCGAGCTGACCTACAACTGGGGCACCGAGAGCTACGAGCTCGGCACCGCCTACGGCCACATCGCGCTCGGCGTGCCCGATGCCTACGCGGCCTGCGAGAAGATCAAGGCCGCAGGCGGCAACGTCACGCGCGAAGCCGGCCCAGTGAAGGGCGGCACCACGGTGATCGCGTTCGTGACGGATCCCGATGGCTACAAGATCGAGTTGATCCAGCGCGCCGAGCAGGCGGCCGGCGGCGGATTGCGCTGATCGGCGATGGCCACCGGCGCCGCGAAGAAGAAACCGGCCGCGAAAAAGGCCGGTGCCAAGGCCGGCACAAAGGCCGGTAACAAGGCCGTGCGCCATGTCGCGCTGCTGCGCGGCGTCAACGTCAACGGCATCACCATCCGCAGCGCCGACCTGCAGGCGCTGTTCGTCGAGCTCGGCTTCGGCGCGGTGCGCACCGTGCTCGCGAGCGGCAACGTGCTGTTCGACACCGACGAGATCGACATCGCTACGCTGCGCCAGCGCATCGAGCAGGCGCTGCGCGAGCGCTTCGGCTACGAAGCCTGGATCGTGCTGCTCGCGCAGGCCACGGTGGCGCGCATGGCCGCGGGCTATCCCTTCGAACGCGTCGACGAGGAGCGCCATCCGTACATCGTGTTCGGCTCCGATCCCGCGATGCTCGACGAGGTGATGGCCAAGGCCGAGGAACTCGAGACGTACACCGACCGGCTGCAGCGCGGCGACGGCGTGCTCTATTGGGAGCTGCCGCGCGGCGAGAGCACCGACACGCCGGTGGCGAAGCTGCTCGCGAAGACGCGCTACAAGTCGAGCACCACCACGCGCAACCTGCGCACGGTCGAGAAACTGATCGCGGGTTGAGCCGCCCAGGGGCCACGGCATAGGGGCAACCGCCCCTGCGCAAGGCACGGGATTTGCAATAGATTGAAAGGCCGACCGACGCGTCGGCCTTTTTCATTCGAGCGCCACGATGCACCCCTCCAGAATCATTCCAACAGTCCTGCTCGCCGTGACCGCGGCGACGCTTTCCGCCTGCGGCGGCGGTTCCAGCGGCGGCTTCGCCGCGCTTCCCATCGGCAGCGCGCCGCCGCCACCTTCCGCGCCCCCGCCCGGCGCGCGCTTCGATCCCGCGCTGTGCGTGCAGCAGGCCGGCACGCCGCACGGCCAGACGGCCGGCATCAGCGGCACCAGCCTGATGGTGACCTCGGCCCACTACGAAGCCTCGAAGGCCGGCTGCAAGGTGCTGGCCACCGGCGGCAGCGCGATCGACGCGGCCATCGCGGTGCAGGCGGTGCTCGGCACGGCCGAGCCCTTCGCCTCGGGCCTCGGCGGCGGCACGCTGATCACCTACTACGACGCGGCCACCCGGGCCGTGCGCACCTTCGACGGCCTCTCGGCCGCGCCCGCGGCCACCGGCGGCGCGGCCACGCTCTACCAGGCCGTGGCGCAGGACGTGTCGAGCGCCGCGCCCTACAACGTCTGCAAGAGCGGCCTCGCGGCCGGCGCGAGCATCTCCTCGCAGCAGGGCAACACCAACATCTCGGCGCGCGCGGTCGGCATTCCCGGCACGGTGGCGGTGCTCGACCTGGTGCACCGCGCCTACGGCCGCAAGGCCTGGAACGCCCTGTGGGACGACGCGATCGCGCTGGCCGAGAACGGTTTCCCGATGACCCGGTACATGTACTCGACGCTCTATGCCGACAGCGCCGAGTTCGACGACGACGGCAACCCGGTGGACGCCGGCAGCGGCGTGCCGGCCTGGGTCAACTCGGCCGGCACGGTGCGCGGGGCGGCGCGCTGCAAGTATCCCGACATCGCGAAGCGCTACTGCGACCCGGCCGACGCCACGATGCAGAAGCCGCTGCCGATCGGCACGCTCATCAAGAACCCCGAGCTCGCCCAGACCATGAAGCTGGTGCGCGACGGCGGCAGCGCGGCCTTCTACGATCCGGCCCGGCCCACGGTGCAGGCGATCGTGCAGCGCACCACCGCCGGCAGCCTGCCCTGCCGCTCGGTCCTGCCGACCGCGGGCACGCCCGCCAGGCCGGCGGTGGCGACCACCATCGCCTCGATCCCGAGCCTGATGCAGCCGACCGACTTCGCGGCCTACCAGGCGGTCGAGCGCAAGCCACTCGTGGGCACGCGCTTCGGCACCACGATCTACACCCAGCCCGCGCCCTCGTTCGGCGGCTTCGTCACGCTCTATTCGCTCGGCATCCTCGAGCGCAAGAAGCTGCAGGACGAGAAGGCGCTCGACACGCCGCGCTTCGTCTATTACGCCGCGGAGGCGAGCCGGCTCGCCAACGTCGACCGGCGCGCCGTGATCGGCGACCCCGCCTGGTCGAACGTCAACGCGCGCGCCTCGGTGCTGCTGGGCGAGGCCGAGCTCGACCGCCGCGCGGCGCAGATCGGCGACAAGGCCTTCGACACCGCACCCGCGGGCAACATCGGCAGCTTCGTGGCGGCTGACCCGGCGGGCTACGACACCATGACCGCGCTCGGCAAGGGACGCGCCGCCGCGCCGGCCACTCGGCTGGCGCAGGCTCGCCCCACGGCGCGCGACGAGGACTGGAACACCACCAGCAACGTGGCGGTGGTCGATGGCTACGGCAACGCGCTGTCGATGACGACCACGATCAACACGCACTGGGGGGCGCACATGGAGGCGGCCGGCATCATGCTCAACGACGTGATGTCGAACTTCTCCGCCGGCTCGAGCGCGCCGCCGAGCACGGGCTCGGACGTCAACGGCTACCAGGGCACGAAGCGGCCGCGCACCTCGATCGCACCCGCGATCGCCTTCGATGCCGAGGGCCGGCTGCGGCTGGTCTGGGGGTCGGCGGGCGGCGGCCCGATCCCCGACTACATCGTCAAGAGCTTCATGGGCCACGTGGTCTACGGCCTCGACCTGCAGACCGCGATCAACGCGCCCAACTTCACGGGCCAGAACGGCGTGGCCGAACTCGAGGCCGGCTCGGCGCTGGCGCCGCTGGCCGACAGCCTGCGCGCGAGCTACGGCTACGACACCGACACCCTGCGCGTGACGGGCCTGCTCAGCGGCCTGAGCGGCATCGCGGTGACGCGCGACGCGAACGGCCGCGCGGTCTACAGCGGCGCGGCCGACAACCGGCGTTCGGGCGCGGCCTTCGGCTACTGAGCCCGCGCGGCGCACACGAAGAAAAGCCTGGCGGTGCCAGGCTTTTTCGTGTGGCGCGGATCAGCAGCCGAGCAACTCGGCCAACTCGAGGATGTCGCGCGCATGCAGGTTGTTGGCCGCCACCGGCGTCACGTCCTTGGGCTGCGCGCGGCCGAACTCGAAGGGCCGCTCGATGTAGCCGGTCTTGAGGCCGCAGGCGCGCGCGGCCGCGAGGTCGTCGTGGTGCGCGGCCGCCAGCATCACTTGGCCCGGCGTGGCGTCGAACACGCCGGCCACGCCGAGGTAGGTGCGCGGGTCGGGCTTGTAGGCCTTGAAGACCTCGGCCGACAGGACGCAGTCCCAGGGCAGTCCCGCGCGCTTGGCCATCTCGGTCAGCAGGCCGATGTTGCCGTTCGACAGCGAGCAGATGGTGAACTTGCGCTTGAGGCGCGTGAGCCCTTCCACCGCATCGGGCCAAGCCGGCAGCCGGTGCCAGGCGCGGCTGAGTTCGCGCCGCGCGGCGGCATCGAGGCGGTCGCTGAGGCCGAAATCGCGCAGCACCTGCTCGAGCATGCTCAGGTGCAGCTCGTCGAGCAGGGTGAAGCCGCCCTCGCCCGCGGCGATGCGCTCCATCACCTGCTTCATCGCGGGCTGGTAGCCGGCGCGCCAGGCCAGCGCGAAGGTCGCGCCGTCGACACCCGGCAGGGCCTGCTCGGCCTCGGCGGCGATGCCGCTGTGCCAGTCGACCACGGTGCCGAAGACGTCGAAGGCCACGACCTTGAGGTCGCTGGTGTCGAAATCCGCGTTGCCCATGGCAGCCTCAGCGCGCGAGCTGGCTCGCGGCGCGCGCCAGCTGTTCGATGCGCGCCCAGTCGCCGTCGCGGATGGCGTCGGTCGGCACGATCCACGAGCCGCCCACGCAGGCCACGTTCGACAGCGCGAGGAACTCGGCCGCGTTGCCCGCATGGATGCCGCCCGTGGGGCAGAAGACGACGTCGCCGAACGGGCCCTGCCAGGCCTTGAGCATCGGCAGGCCGCCGGCCTGCAGCGCGGGGAAGAACTTGAGCTGGGTGTAGCCGTCCTCCTGCGCCGACATGATCTCGCTGCCGGTGGCCACGCCGGGCAACAGCGGCAGGCCGAGGTCGTGGCAGGCCTTGCCGACCGCGCGCGTGTAGCCCGGGCTCACGCCGAACTTCGCGCCGGCCAGCGCCGAGGCCTGGGCATCGGCCGCGCTGCGGATGGTGCCCGCGCCGGCCACGGCCTCGGGCACTTCCTTGGCGATGATCTCGATGCATTCGAGCGCCTGCGGCGTGCGCAGCGTCACCTCGAGCATGCGGATGCCGCCGGCGACCAGCGCGCGCGCGAGCGGCACGGCGTGCTTCACGTCGTTGAGCACGATCACCGGGATCACCGGCGCGTCGCGCATCACGTCGAGGGAAGTCAGTGCGTTCTTGTCGTTTACAGCCATGAGCAGGCTCCTTCTTCAGCAGTCAATGCATTGCGCCGCATGCCGGCGAACAGTTCGCGCCCCAGGCCGTGGCCGTCGGCGATGCGCTGGGCCTCCGACAGCGTGGCGGCCTCGCGCTCGGCCCACTCGTCGGCGGGCAGCAGGACCTCGAGCGTACCCGCGACCGCGTCCAGGCGTATGACGTCGCCGTCGCGCACCTTGGCCAGCGGCCCGCCCGCGGCCGCCTCGGGCGACACGTGGATGGCGGCCGGTATCTTGCCCGACGCGCCGCTCATGCGGCCGTCGGTGACCAGCGCCACGCGGAATCCCTTGCCCTGCAGCACCGACAGCGGCGGCGTGAGCTTGTGCAGCTCGGGCATGCCGTTGGCCTGCGGGCCCTGCCAGCGCACCACGCAGACCACGTCGCGCTCGAGCTCGCCGGCCGTGAAGGCCTTCTGCAGCGCGGCCTGCGAATCGAACACCCGCGCGGGCGCCTCGACCACGTGGCGGTCGTCGGGCACCGACGAGACCTTGATGACGCTGCGGCCGAGGTTGCCGCTCAGCAGCTTCAGGCCGCCGGTGGCGCTGAAGGGCGCGGCGGCGGGCCGCGTGACGGCGTCGTTCTGCAGCGCGGCGGCTGGCGTCCAGCGCAGGCGCTTGGCATCGGCCTCGTCCTCGAGCGACGGCACGCCGGCGAATTCGCGGATGCCGCCCGAACGCACCGTCAGCACGTCGGCATGCATCAGGCCGGCCTCGACCAGCTCGCCGATCACGAAGCCCGGGCCGCCCGAGGCCTGGAACTCGTTCACGTCGGCGCTGCCGTTGGGGTACACGCGCGTGAGCAGCGGCACCACGTCCGACAGCTTCGAGAAATCGTCCCAGTCGATCACGATGCCCGCGGCACGCGCCACGGCCACCCAGTGGATCAGGTGGTTGGTGGAACCGCCCGTGGCGAGCAGCGCGGCCATGGCGTTGACGATGCAGCGCTCGTCGACCATCTCGCCAATGGGCGGGCACTGGAAGGCGGCTTCACCCGCCTTGCCCAGCACCGTGCGCACCGCCTCGCGCGTGAGCGTCTCGCGCATCGCGTCGCCCGGTTGCACGAAGGCCGTGCCGGGCACGTGCAGGCCCATGGCCTCGAGCAGCATCTGGTTGCTGTTGGCGGTGCCGTAGAAAGTGCAGGTGCCGAGCGTGTGATAGGCCGCCATCTCGGCCTCGAGCAGGCCCTGGCGGCCCACGAGCCCCTGCGCGGCCTGCTCGCGCACCTTCGACTTCGCGTTGTTCGACAGGCCCGAGGGCATCGGCCCCGCGGGCACGAACACGGTGGGCAGGTGGCCGAAGTGCAGCGCACCGATCAGGAGGCCCGGCACGATCTTGTCGCACACGCCGAGCATCAGCGCGGCATCGAACATGTCGTGCGTGAGCGCGACCGCGGTGCTCATCGCGATCAGGTCGCGGCTGAACAGGCTCAGCTCCATGCCGGGCGTGCCCTGCGTCACGCCGTCGCACATGGCGGGCACGCCGCCGGCCACCTGCGCGGTGGCGCCGAGGCGGCGCGCCTCGTGCTTGATGATGTCGGGATAGCCCTGGTACGGCGCATGGGCCGAGAGCATGTCGTTGTAGGCGGTGACGATACCGATGTTGGGCGCGCGCTCGGCGACCACGCGGAACTTGTCGTTGGCCGGGATGCCGGCCACGGCATGCGCCACGTTGGCGCAGCCCATGCGGTCGGAGCCGCGGTCGCGCTGCCGCAGTTCGGCGAGGCGCGCGAGGTAGGCGTCGCGCTGCGCCTTGCTGCGATCGCGGATGCGATCGGTGACGTCGAGGACGGTGGGGTGTGTGCTGCTCATGGGGATGTTGTCGGTGGCTCTGCCGATGGGGTCGCCACTGTCGCGTGGGCGACCTCGAGATGGGTTCATCGTAGCAAGGACGACGCCAGGCCTCGATGGAAATCGGGCACCGTGCCAATACGAATCCACGCCCGGATACGGATGCTTGCAAAACACCCTGACGCGGGCTCGCGCAAGCCCGCGTGGCGGCGCATTCCGCGCGCCGCGGCGGCCTGCCCGGCCTCAGTCGAGCAGCTTGACCTCGACCCGGCGCGCCTGCGCGTCGTTGCCGCTGCCGGCCGTGACGGGCGGGCGCAGCAGGTCGATCTTGTCGGCCGGCACGCCGAGGCCGACGAGCACGTCGCGCACCGTCTCGGCACGCTTCTTCGCGAGCTGTTCGTTGACCGCCGCATCGCCGGTGGTGTCGTGGAAGCCCGAGACCACCGCCTTGCGGCCGGCCTCCACGCCCTTGATGACCGCGGCCAGCGCTTCCGCGGCACCGGGTGCGAGGTCGGCGCTGCCGGTGGCGAAATAGAAATTCACCACGCCGTTGGCGACGCGGATGCTGGCGCCGTCGGGGATCGTGACGGTGACCGTCTCGGTCACCTCGGCCACCGTGGTCTGGGTGGCGGGCGCCGCGGCCGGCACCGTGATGGCGGTCCGTGCCGTCGCGGAAGCCTTGGCGGGCGTCTTGTGCCATGCCGCGAAGGCGATCACCCCACCGACGATCAGCAGCAGCAGGATCGCGATCAGTCCGAGGGCGAAATTCTGCTGGCTGTCGTCGGTGTTGTTCGTCACGCGTGCTCCATAGGATGAAAGCGGCCGGTAAATAATGGGGTGGTCAACCATGATCAGGAAATTGTAGGCATGGGTCCTTCTCCCGACACTGTAGGCGCTGGCCCCACCTCGGGCTCGGACCCGGCGCCCAATCCCGGGCCGCCGGGTCTGGATCCGCTGCCCAAGCCGCTGCGCGACCCGCAGCCGATGCTCGAGCGCACCATCGCCGAATGGGGCGGCCACGAGGACCTCTGGCTGTTCGGCTACGGCTCGCTGATCTGGCGGCCCGAGTTCGATTTCATCGAACGCCGCCCGGCCTGGGTGCGCGGCTGGCACCGCGCGCTGAAGATGTGGAGTCGCGTCAACCGCGGCAGCGTGCAGACGCCGGGCCTGGTGTTCGGCCTGCTCTCGGGCGGCAGCGTGCGCGGCATGGTGTTCCGCGTGCCGGCCGCGCAGGGCCTGGACACGCTGCGCCGGCTCTGGCTGCGCGAGATGCCCACCGGCGTCTACGACCCCAAGTGGCTGCGCTGCACCACCGCTTCGGGGCCGGTGAGCGCGCTGGCCTTCACGCTGTCGCGGCGCAGCCCCAACTTCACGGGCGAGCTCAGCGACGAGCGCTACCGCCACATCTTCGCCAATGCCGTGGGCCGCTACGGCAGCTCGCTCGACTATGCGCAGCAGACGCTCGAGGAGCTGCGCCGCCATGCGATCCACGACGTGGCGCTCGCGCGGCTGGTGGCGCTGGCCGTCCCCGCCGACACATCGGCGGCGCACACTGCATCGCCGGCCCCGACCGATTGCGATGTGGTGCCGCCTCCGGTATACGTCGCAGGGTCTTCCGACAAGAAATCCTCTCAACCTTCCGGACCCTCCGGATCTCCCGACAAGGACCAACAATGAAGAACTCCTCCCGCCGCCTCGCCGGCGCCGCCACCGCCGTGCTCGCGGCCTCGCTGCTGGCCGCCTGCGGCACGCTGGGCGGCAAGCCCGCCACCACGGTCGAGCTGGTGCCCACCGGCGCGATCACGCCGAACCCGACCACGGGCACCGTCACCTTCACCGCGCTCGAGCATGGCGTGCGCGTGGCCGGCATCGTGCGCGGCCTGCCGCCGAACACCGAGCACGGCTTCCACATCCACGAGAAGGGCGACTGCGGCGACAACGGCAATGCCTCGGGCGGCCACTTCAACCCCAGCGGCGGCACGCACGGCAAGTTCGCCGCGCCGGGCAGCCATGCGGGCGAACTGCCGAGCCTGGTGGCCAACGGCGCCGGCGAGGCCCGCTTCAGCGTCGAGAACCATGCGATCTCGCTGACGCCGGGCGCCGCCAACAGCGTGATCGGCCGTGCGCTGGTGGTGCACCGCGACAAGGACGACTTCACGACCCAGCCGGCCGGCAACTCGGGCCCGCGCATCGCCTGCGCGGTGATCGGCAAGTAAGGGCTTCGTTCAGCCGGCGCGCGGTGCGCCGGCTGCCTCGCGCGCGCGCCACAGCGCCTCGGCGCGCGCCAGGGCCTCGGGAGTGTCGATGTCGGTCACGACGCCGGCATCGTCGAGCGCCAGGTCAGCTACCGAATCCATAGCACGCAAAGCCCGCAGGACGGGCGCCGCGCCGAAGTTGCCTTCGAGCGCGGCGAGCGCCGCATGGCAGCCCGCGGCAAAGCCCACCGGATGCCCGCGCTCCCCTTGGTAGCTCGGCTGCGCCGCCTGCACGCCGCCCGCGAGCGCCGCGGCCACGGCGCGCATGGTCTGTGGCAGCACCAGCGGCAGGTCGCCCGGCAGGATCAGCCAGCCGGCCGCGCCCGCCGTGACGCGCACCGCGGCCGCGATCGAATCGCCCATGCCCGGATGGCCCGCATCCTCCACATGCCACGGCAGGCCGCTCGCGCGCACCGCGTCGAGCGTGCGTTCGAGCACCGGTTTGCCGGCCAGCGGCGCGCGCAGCTTCGAGCCGCTGCCGCCGGCGGCCACGAAGCGTTCGCCGCGGCCCGAGGCCAGCACGATCACGGTCGGGGGATTCGCGAGGGTGGTCACGGCGCGAGTATCGCTTGGGCAACAATGCCGGCATGACTTCCCCGACTTCCAAAGAATCGCTGGCCGCGCTGCGCAAGAGCTACGAGCGCGCCGAGCTCGGCGAGGCGCACAGCGCCGACGATCCGCTGCGCCAGTTCGAGCGCTGGCTCGACGAGGCCATCGACGCCCAGGTGCCCGAGCCCAACGCGATGACCTTGTGCACCGTCGGCAACGACCTGCGGCCCTCGAGCCGCATCGTGCTGATCAAGGGCTACGACGCGCGCGGCCTGGTCTGGTACACCAACTACGAGAGCCGCAAGGGCCGCGAGCTCGCGGGCAACCCCTATGCCTCGCTGCAGTTCCACTGGGTCGAGCTCGAGCGCGTGGTGCGCATCGAGGGCCGGGTCGAGAAGGCCGGCGCCGACGAGAGCGACGCCTACTACGCGAGCCGCCCGCTCGATTCGCGCCTGGGCGCCTGGGCCAGCCCGCAGAGCGAGGTGATCGGCGGGCGCGAGGTGCTGGTGAAGAATGCGGCCGTCGCCGCGGCGAAGTACCTGCTCTCGCCGCCGCGCCCGCCGCACTGGGGCGGTTACCGGCTGGTGCCCGACCGCTGGGAGTTCTGGCAGGGCCGCAAGAGCCGGCTGCACGACCGGCTGCGCTACCGGCTCGAGGCCGGCCAGTGGACACGCGAGCGGCTAGCCCCCTGATAAATCAGGCCTCGCAGGCCGTCACCTTGAATTCGACGCGACGATCGAGCGCGTCGCTCGCATCGTCGGCGCCCGTGCCCACGATGTTCTCGCGGAAGCCGGCGCCGGCTTCGCGCAGCTTCTTCGCCAGCGGCGGAGCCTCGCCCACCAGCCGGGTCTTGACGGTCACCGCGCGCTGCAGCGACAGCCGCTCGTTGACCGCCTCCGAGCCCGTGCGGCTGGTGTGGCCGGTCACGACCACGCAGGAATCGATCTGCGCCGCCTGGCGCGCGATCTGGCGCAGCCACATCGGGTAGGCGGCGCTGATCTTCGGGTCGGCAAGGAAGTCGGTCGAGCCCGGCTTGAACAGGAACTTCACGCTGAGGTTGTTGGTTTCGAGCCCCAGCCGCGCGAGCGTGCCGAAGGTCTTCTCGGCATCGGCGGTGCGACCGAGCTGCGACTGCGTGAGGTACAGGCCGCTGTAGACGCGCAGCTGCTGCCCGTCGGGGCGGCGCGAGGCGGCGTCGTAGCGCGCCAACGCCTCCTGCAGCCGGCCGGCCTCGTAGGCGGCGGTGGCCTCCTGCATCACGGTCGCGGTCGGCAGGCGCTCGAGGTAGAGCGCGTCGGCGGCCTGGCCCGGCTGGGTCTCGGCGGTGCGGATGTAGCCCTCGACGCCGCGGTCCTTGCCGTTGACCGGGCTGTCGCGGAAGAAGGCCGTGGGCCGGGTGTCGAGCGAGGCATCGCTGATGCGCGCCACCGACTGCGCGATCACCACGCCGCTCTTGATCTCGGTCAGCGCGAGGTTCAGCCGGTAGGGCGAACCGCCCGCCTCCTTGTCGCGCACCAGCGTGCCGTTGAGCACGTACTGCGCGGTGGCGATCTCGGTGCTGTTGAACGGCGTCACTGTGAACTGCTTGAACTGCGCCTGCATGCGCTGGACGATGCGCTGCTCGGCCACGCGCGTGACCTCGGTCTGCTGGCCGCTGGCGCTCTCGAGCAGCGGGTCGATGACGATGCGGCTCTGCTTCATCGACGACTCGACCTTGGCGAGGAAGCCCGGCAGCTTCTTGGTCTGCACCATCAAGTCGTCCACCGCCTGGTCGACGGCCTGTTCGAAGGGCATCGCGTTGCCCGGCTGCGGGCGCTGCGCCGCGCAGGCCGCGAGCAGCACGGCGGCGGCGCCGAGCGCCATCGCGCGCAGCGCGCTGCGCAGGCTGGAGGGGATCTTCATCATCAGCATTGGCTCCTCAAGTACGTCATGTCCTGGTCCGACAGCGGCTCGCCCACGGCGGCGCGCATGTTGATCTCGGTGCAGCGCTTCGTCGGCGCCGGCCGGCGCACGGGCGCGGGCCGGTCGGCCTCGTGCTCCGCCACGCGGGCCGGCGGCGCCTCGGCCGGCGCGCGCGGCTTGGGCGGCGGCCGCGCGGCCGCCTTCTCGCTCGGCCGGTCGACGGCGGCCGGCGGCTTCGCCGGTTCGGGCGCCGGTTTTTCCTCCGGCTTGGGCACGGCCAGACAGGGCGTGCGGCACGGCTTGGCCTGCGCCGCCGCCGGCGTGGCGGCGCCCAGCAGCAGCCATGGCGCGATCGCCGTCGCGATCAGCACCATCGCAGCAACGGGCATGGATCGCGTCTGGCAAATCATCAGCGGGGAAATGTAGAGCGGCCGGCGGCGCTCCACATCTCGCCAAACGGCCACCCTGCCGAACGGCATAGGGGCACGGGGCGAGGAGGAGATCGAAAGGCTACGGTTTCGCGTGGCCCGGGACGGATGTCAGGGCAACCACTGCACCCAGAGCATCACCAGCGTGAGCGTGACCAGCGCCAGCAGCGTGGAGACCGCGACGCTGGCGGTCACCAGGTCCTCGGCGCTGCGGTAGCGCTGCGAGAACAGGAACACGTTGGCACCGATCGGCAGCGCGGCCGCGACCACCATCACCGTGAGCGGAATGCCGCGCACGCCGAGCGCCCAGCCGATGATCGCCACCAGCAGCGGATGCAGCAGGTTCTTGACGCCGGCCTGCACCATGGCGCTGCGCCAGTGGCGCCCCACCGGCGTGAGCGCCAGCGTGATGCCCACCATGACCAGCGCCACCGGGCCGAAGGCCTGGCCCAGCAGCTCGATGGTGCGGTCGACCGGCTGCGGCATGACCCAGCCGCTCTGCGCGAACAGCAGGCCCGCGATGATCGGCAGCGGCACCGGATGGATGATGGCGTTGCGCAGCGCGCGCAGCACGGTGCGCAGCATCGAGCGCTTCTCGGCGCCGCCGACCACCGCATGCTCGCGCGCCACCGCGAGCTCGAGCACCACGGTGGCGCTGGTCATCAGCACCAGCGAATGCAGCGAGATCAAGGTCAGCAGCACCACCATGCCGGCCTCGCCATAGGCCAGGCCGACCAGCACGATGCCGATCATCACGGTGTTGCTGTAGGTGTTGGCGAGCGCGAGCACCGCGCCCGTGCGGTTGAAGCCGCGCAGCGCCAAGGTGGCCGCGAACAGCAGCCCCGAGGCGATGAAGTAGGCGGCCACCGGCTTGAAGCGCAGCTCCTCGACGTGCACGCCGCTCATCGCGCGGAACAGCAGCGCCGGCGCGAGCAGCAGGAAGATCAGGTTGGAGAGGTCCTTGACCGCGGGGCCGCCGATCCAGCGGCGCCTCCCGGCCAGGTAGCCCGCCGCGATCAGCAGCACGACGGGCAGGAGGGAGGAGATGACGAACGAATTCACCGGTCGAGGATAGCCGAGCGTTCGCGCCCGCCTCCCTCCCCCGCCGGGGGAAGGAGGCCCCGTCCGGTCAGAAGGTCACGCGCACGCCCACCTTCAGCGAGCGCCCCGGCAGCGGCGCGGCCGGGTACACCGTCGTCGTCAGGATCGAGGTCGCGCTGTAGGCCAGCTTGTTGCCGATGTTGTCGACGCGCGCATACCAGGTGAGGTTGGCGCGCTGCACCTTCATGCGGTAGGCGATCGAGGCGTTCCACAGCGTGTAGGCATCGGTCTCGCGCGCGCCGACGCCCGGCACGCGGTGCTGCGCGGCGTTGTAGTCGAAGCCGACGCGGCCGCTCCACGGGCCGTTGCCGTAGACCAGCGTGGCGCCCACGCGCACCGGCGCGATGCGCGGCAGCGGCTCGCCGGTGTCGGTGTTCTTCGCGCGCACCAGGTCGCCGCGCCACTCGAGGTCGAGCGTGCCGGCGTCGTTCATGCGCGCGAAGCCGTCGCTGCCCAGCAGGCGCAGGTTGCCGCTGGCCTCGATGCCGGTGAAGCGCGCGCGCACGCCGTTGTAGAGGTACTCGGCCAGCGTGTCGGTGACCTCGGGATCGGTCACGACCTGGCCTTCCTCGTCGAGCGTGCGGCCCGAGGCGGTCAGGCCGATGTAGTTGCGAAAGCGCGTGACGTAGGCATTGACGCGCGCCGTGTTCGGTCCCGACTTCCATTGCGCGCCGAGGTCGAAGCCGGTCGACTGCTCCTTGCTGAGGTTCGGGTTGCCGACCTCCCACGCGGCCGTGGCCACGTGCGGGCCGTTGGCCAGCAGCTCGTAGTCCTTGGGCGCGCGCTCGGTGTAGGCGATGTTCGAGGTCAGCTGCCACTGCGGCGCGAGGTTGATCAGGGCGCCGAAGGCGGCGCTGTTCGGGTTGAAGGTGCGCTCGCCGATCGCGAAGCGGTTGATGCTGGGATCGTCGGGATAGCCGAGCGAGCGCACGGTGACGCGCTCGGTGCGCGCGCCGAAGCTCAGCTTGCCCCATGAGGTGCCCATCTCCTCGTAGAGGAACAGCGCGCGCGAGCGCGTGCGGCTGTGCGGCGCGAAGGCTTCCTCGCCGTCGGCTGCGAAGCGGTTGGTCTCGGCGCTGAAGCCCATCAGGCCTTCCAGCGGGCCGATCTTCTCGTGCCGCACCTCGACGCGCAGGTCGTTGCTCATGTTCGAGAAGGTGGTGCCGGCCTCGGCGCCCTCGAACTCGGTGTGGCGGTAGTTGGTGTGGCTGAGCTTGGCGTGGACGCTGCGGATGATGCCGCCCGGGCGCCATTCGCCCTCGATCGCGTAACGGTCGGACTTCATCGCGATGGTCACGTCGTCCTCGGCCACGGTGCCGTAGTTGCTGCGGTAGGTGCTGGCCGAGGCGCCGATCCAGCCCCGGTCGAAGAACAGCGTACCGCCGATCGCGCCGCCGTGCGCCTCGTTGGCCGAGTTGCAGATCTTGCGCGCGCGCCAGGGCGAGCCGGGCTTCTCGCAGTTGAGGTCGATCGGCGCCGAGACGTCGCTCGAGTCGCGCTTGAAGGCATCGGCATGCAGCGCGAAGCGGCCGTTGCCGCCCTCGAGCATCACGGCGCCGTTCTTCTCGCGGTTGCCGGTGGCATAGCCGAGGTCGACACGGCCGCCGAAGCCCTCGATCGGCTCGCTCGGGATGCGGTTGTCGATCAGGTTCACCACGCCGCCGACCGCGCTGCCGCCGTACTGCAGCGCCGACGGGCCGCGCAGCACCTCGACGCGCTCGGTGACCAGCGCGTCGACCGGCACCGCGTGGTCGTAGCTCAGCGCCGAGGCGTCGGGCGCGCCGCCGCCGTTCTGCAGGATGCGGATGCGGTCGCCGTCCTGGCCGCGGATGATCGGCCGGCTGGCATTGGGGCCGAAGTAGGTGCTGCTGACGCCGGGGATGTTGTCGAGCGTCTGGCCCAGCGTGGACTGCGAGCGCAGCAGCAGTTCGTCGCCCGAGAGCGTGGTGGTGGGCGCGATCAGGTCGCTGGCGCCGAGCGGGTTGCCGGTGACGGTGATCTCGCGCAGGCTGGTGGTGGGTTGCGGGTTCGGCGAGGGATCGGCGGGTGCGGTCTGGGCCAGGGCCGCGGCCGAGGCGAGCGAGAGAACGGCAGCGCCGATGGCGTTGCGACGGAATTGGGGGGTCATGATGAAAACTCGTTGAATCGATGAGCGACCGCCGGCCACCCGTGCGCGACGGGTGGCGGCGAATCGGAAACGGAAAATTCAGCGAGCGACAGGCGGCCCGCGGGCCTCGAACGGCGCGGCCCAGCGGACGATGGCCTCGCCCTGCAGGTAGGCGAAGCGCGCCGCCGGCAGCTGCATCGGCAGCAGCACCAGCGGCACGCCCAGGGCGCCGGAGCCGTGCGCGAGCCGGTCGTACAGCCGGCACTCGGCATCGGTGCGATCGCCGAACAGCGCATGCAGCCAGCCGTGCCGCGCGGCGGAAGCATGCGCCTGCGCCTCGTGCACGCCCTGCGTCGCATCGGCGGCCGCGGCCATGCGCCGGGCCTCCACGGTGCGGGTCCAGTCGCCCGGCACGTGCAGCGTGGCATGCACGAGCCCGAGGGTCGACGCCGCCCACACCGCGAGCAGCAGCGTGAGAACGACGGCGCGCGACAGCCTCGAGTGCTTCATCAGAAGTGCGTGGTCATGCTCATGTAGACGCTGCGCCGCGTGCCGTATTGCGGTGCGCCCACGCCAACGCCGGTGCCGTCGCGCAGCAGGTAGCTCTTGTCGAACAGGTTCAGGATCGCGACGCGGCCGACCACGTCGCTGCCCGAGGCGTACTTCCAGGTGTGGGCGTAGGCGGCGTTGACCACCGTGTAGTTCGGCAGCGCGGCGCTGTTGGGCGCGCCGCCGTCGGGCGTGCGACGCAGGCCGCTGCCGAAGATCACGTCGCCGCTGATCTGGTCGTCGCCGAAACGGTAGCTGGCGCCGGCCGAGGCCGTCCAGGTCTGGTCATGGTCCAGGTACACGTCATGGTTGGCGATGTAGCCCAGCTCGTCGGCGCCGAACAGCGACTGGCTCGACACGATGTTCCTGCCCATCGCCTTCTGGTGGGCCAGGTTCGCATAGGCCGACCAGTGCTCGTCGTTGTAGCGCGCCGACAGCTCCACGCCGCGCGCGAAGCCGTCGGCGTAGTTGAACGGCGACAGGATCAGCGCCTGGCCGAACTGGCCTTCGTCGACCAGGTTCGTGATGTTCTTGTAGTAGACGTCGGCCGACAGCGACAGGTTCGGGCTCAGCTTGTGGTCCACGCCCAGGTCGAAGTAGTGGGTGCGCTCGGCCTTCACCGGATCGGACACCGCGATCTCGGGCTGGTTGGTGGTGCCCGCGTAGAGGTTGATGCTCTGCTGCGACGCCAGCTCCTGCGGCGGCGGCGTGAAATAGCGCGCGTAACCCGCGTGCAGCGCCGTGTCGTCCGACAGCTTGTACGCGAGGTTCAGCCGCGGGCTCCACTGGTGCTCCTTGGTGAAGGCATCGACGCTGTCGTAGCGCAGGCCGTAGTTGAGCGTGAGCTTCGGGTCGATGCGCCACTCGTCCTGCAGATAGAGGCTGGCGAGCTGGCCGACCTTGCCGGAGTTGTCGTTGATCAGCACGGGTGTGTCGCCGGCCTGCGCGCCGCTGTCGTCGACCGGGAACACGTTCACCGCATTGATGCTGCGCGTGGTCTGCCGCGTGTAGGCGCCGCCGAAGCGCAGCGTGTGCGCGCTGCCGAGCTTGTACGAGGCATCGGCCTGGAGGCCGTTGGACGAATTCGAGCGCAGGGTGTCCGAGGCCACGCCGTTGTAGACCAGGTCGCCCACGGGGTCCGGCAGGTAGTGCAGGTTCGAGTACTGGTGGAAGGCCGAGACCTGGAAGTCGAGCGCGCCGAGGGTCTTCTGGAACGACAGTGCGACGAAGCGCGTGGCCTCGGTCTGCCGCTCGCGCACGTCGGACGACGGCAGCGCGTTGAAGCCCGAGCCCAGGTCGCTGAAGCCGGCGAGCGAGAAGGCCGGGGCCTGGCCGGGATTGGTCGGGATCTGGAACTTGCCGTTGTAGGTGCCGAACATCAGGCCCAGGCGCGTGTCGGCGTCGAGGTAGTACGACAGGGTGCCGAAGGTCTTGCCCTGGCGCGTGCGGTCGTTCTGCGCGTTGAGCGTGGGCTGGGGGTTCTCGATGCCGCTGGTGTTGGACACCAGGCTGCCCGACAGGTAGTAGCTCAGGTTGCCCGTGGTGCCGTAGAACGACGCGTTCTCTTCCAGCGTGTTGTGGCTGCCGAAGGTGAAGCCGAGCGAGCCGCCGGGCTTGCCGAGGCCCTGCCTGGTCTGGATGTCGACGATGCCGGCGGTGCGCAGGCCGTACTGCGCGGGCAAGGCGCCGGTGAGGAAATCGACCGAGTCGATGTAGCGCGTGTCGAGCGACTGGCCGAAGCCCGAGATGCCCTCGGGCAGCTGCACGCCGTTGACGCGGTACTGCACGTTGCCGTGGTCGTCGCGCACGTGCAGCGAGCCCGAGGCCTTGGAATCCTTGGCGACGCCCGGCAGGGTCAGCAGCACGTCGTCCAGCGGCGTGGCGTCGCCCTTGCCGAGCGCGTCGATGGCCGAGCGGTCGATGCGGTAGACCGTGGCGCCGACCGCGGGCGACAGCTCCATGCGCGCCTTCTTGAGGCGCTCGGACTGCGCCTCCACCGTCACCGCCGGCAGGGCACCGGCGGCGGGCAGCGCGCCCGCGGAAGCATCGGCGGCGGGCGCCGGCGCGGCGAGCTCCTGCGCGACGGCTGCCAGCGACAGCAGGGAAAGAACGGCAACGCCGATGGCGTTGCGACGGAAATGGGGAATCATGAATGGACACTCGTTGAATCGATGGGCGGCCCGCCGCCACCCGTGGCGAACGGGTGCGGCGAACCGGGACACAAGGGGGATTCAGCGAGAGGAAGGCGGGCCGCGCGCGTCGAACAGCGCGACCCAGCGGGCGAGCACCTCGCCCTGCAGGTAGGCGAAGGTGGCCGTCGGCAACAGCATCGGCAGCACCACCAGCGGCACGCCCGGTGCGCTGGAGCCGTGCGAGAGCTGGTCGTACAGGCGGCACTCGGCATCGGTGTGCTCGCCGAACAGGCCGGCCAGACCGTGCGCGGCATGGTCGTGTCCGGCGTGGTCGTGGTCCACGTGCGCGGCCGCGGCCGCGGCCGCCGCGGGCAGGCCCGGCGCGTGCAGCGAACGGTGCATCAGCCCGAGCGTGCCCGCGAGCCACAGCGCGATCGCCAGCGCGAAGACGAGCGCGCGCTGCGAGCGGGTCGGGCCGGACGAAAGGGCGAGGTGCACGGGCGCGGCGGAAAGAGGATCAGGCCTTGACGCGCGCGGCGAAGGTCTTCTGGAACTTCTCGACCTTCGGCCCCACGACGAAGGCGCAGTAGCCCTGATTCGGGTGGTTCAGGAAGTAGTCCTGGTGGTAGGCCTCGGCGGTCGAGTAGTTGTCGAGCGGCTTGACCTCGGTCACCACCGGCGAGGCATAGGTTTTGCCGGCCTCGATCTCGCGGATGACGTCGTCGGCCACCTGCTTCTGCGCCTCGGTCGTGTAGTAGATGCCGCTGCGGTACTGGGTGCCGACGTCGTTGCCCTGGCGGTTGAGCGTCGTGGGATCGTGCACCACGAAGAAGATCTCGAGGATCTCGCGCAGGGCGATCTGCGCCGGGTCGAAGGTCAGCTTCACCACCTCGTTGTGGCCGGTGCGGCCGGTGCAGACCTGCTCGTAGCTGGGATTGACCGTCTGGCCGTTCGAATAGCCCGATTCCACGTCGACCACCCCCTGCACGCGGTCGAACACCGCCTCGGTGCACCAGAAGCAGCCGCCGCCGAGCACGATGGTTTCGGTGGTGGAAGGCGAAGAGGTCATGGGGGACTCCAGGAACGGACTGACAAGGGAACCCGATATTGTCGCGGCTTGACGCATTCGATGCGGCTCACTACATTACTAACCCGCGAGTCATTAAACAATGCCCACTCCCCGATTCCTTGCCGACAAGATCTGCCCGGTCCGCGCCAAGCGCGAGCGGCGCAAGGAGGCGCGCCCCGGCGAACTGCTGGCGGCGGCGCTCGATCTGTTCGTCGAGAAGGGCTATGCCGCCACCCGCTCGGAAGAAGTGGCGGTGCGTGCCGGCGTCTCCAAGGGCACGCTGTTCCTCTATTTCCCGAGCAAGGAAGAGCTGTTCAAGGCCGTGGTGGTCGAGAACCTCGGCGGCCGCTTCACCGAGTGGAACCAGGAATTCGAGACCTTCGAGGGCACCACGGCCCAGATGCTGCGCTACTGCATGCGCGTGTGGTGGGAGCGCGTGGGCCTGACCCAGGCCTCGGGCCTCACCAAGCTGATGATGAGCGAAGGCGCCAACTTCCCCGAGCTGGCGGACTTCTACCGCCAGGAGGTGGTGCGGCCGGGCCATGCGTTGCTTCGGCGCATCATCCAGCGCGGCATCGACCGCGGCGAGTTCCGGCCGGTCGACGTCGACCACACCATCTACTCGGTGGTCGCGCCGATGATCTTCCTGATGCTCTGGAAGCACTCGGCCAACCTGTGCGTCGACGAGGGCGACAACTTCGACCCGCTCAAGTACATCGAGATGCAGGCCGACGTGGTGCTCTACGGCCTCAGCACCCAGCCGCGGGCGCAGGCGGAACCCGACGAAGCCGCTGGCCCGTCGGGTGCCGCCTAAAATTGAAGGTTTGTCCTGACCCGCCCCCAGAAGGAAAACCCATGAGCACCGCCCCCACCCTCGAGCGCTTGCGCTTCAACATGATCGAACAGCAGATCCGCCCCTGGGATGTGCTGGACCTGGAAATCCTCGACCTGCTGGCGGTCATCCGCCGCGAGGACTACGTGCCCGAGGCGCACCGCGCGCTGTCCTTCTTCGACATGGAGCTGCCGCTGCTCGACGGCTCGGTGCCCGGCGAATTCATGCTGTCGCCCAAGGTCGAGGCGCGCACGCTGCAGGACCTGCACGTGCAGAAGCACGAATCGGTGCTCGAGATCGGCACCGGCTCCGGCTTCATGGCCGCCCTGCTCGGCGCCCGCGCCGCCAAGGTGCTGTCGCTCGAAATCAACCCCGAGCTGGCCGCCCGCGCCGCCGAGACCCTGCGCCAGAACGGCGTGACCAATGTCGAGGTGCGCCATGCCGACGGCGCCGTGCCGCTGCCCAGCGGCCCGAGCTTCGACGTGATCGTGCTCAGCGGCTCGGTCGCGCGCATTCCGCAGAACCTGCTCGGCTCGCTCAAGGTCGGCGGCCGCCTGGCGGCGATCGTCGGCGACGAACCCATGATGCGCGCCCACTTCGTGACCCGCAGCAGCGAAAGCAAGTGGGACACGATCCAGCCCTGGGACACGGTGGCGCCGCGCCTGCTGAACTTCCCCGAGCCGTCGCGCTTCGCGTTCTGATCCGGGCCCGCCGCATGATCGATCAAGTCCGCCCCGCCGACCTCGCCGCCTGGTTTGCACAGGACGCCGACGCACCCGCCGTGCTGCTCGACGTCCGCGAGCCCTGGGAGCTGCAGACCGCGAGCGTCGCCCCGGCGGGCTTCACGCTGCTGGCGATCCCGATGAACGAGATCCCCGCGCGCCTGTCCGAGCTCGACGAGAACCAGCGCATCGCCTGCCTGTGCCACCACGGCGCCCGCAGCCAGCGCGTGGCCGCCTTCCTGCACCAGAACGGCTTTGCGCAACTGGCCAACGTGGCCGGCGGCATCGACGCCTGGTCCGCGCAGCACGACCCCGCCGTGCCGCGCTACTGATTCTTCCGCTCCCAAGGACTTTCAATGCCTCCCAGGCCCCGGCTCCTGCCTCTTTCCGCAGCCATCGCAAGCCTTCTTGCCACGCTGCTCGCATCGCCGGCCCAGGGCCAGACACTGAACGAACTCTACGAATCGGCGCGTGGCTTCGATGCCACCTACCAGGGCGCGCGCGCCCAGTACGACGCCAGCGTGGCGCGCGCCGCGCAGGCCAGGGCCGGCATCCTGCCGGCCGTCGGGCTCAGCGCGGGCGTGAACCGCAACAACCTCGACATCGACGTCATCACGGGCAACCAGCAGGGCAGTTCCTCGCGCGACTTCACGCAGCAGAACGTCGGCATCAACGCCACCCAGCCGCTGTACCGGCCCGCCAACTGGGCCACCTGGGAGCAGGGCAAGCGCCAGGCCGAGATCGCGCAGTCGGTGTTCACCATCGCCGAGCAGGACCTGATCGTGCGCGTGAGCCAGGCCTACTTCGACGTGCTCGCGAGCCAGGACAGCCTGTCGCTGGTGCGCGCGCAGAAGGCGGCCGTGTCCGAGCAGCTCGCCTCGGCCAAGCGCAACTTCGAGGTCGGCACCTCCACCATCACCGACTCGCGCGAGGCCCAGGCCCGCTACGACCTCGTGGTGGCGCAGGAGATCGCGGCCGAGAACGACCTGCGCGTGAAGAAGATCGTGCTCGACCAGCTGGTCGGCCGCCCCGGCAGCGTGCCGGTGCCGCTGGCCGTGCCGGTGGTGCTGCCGACCGCGCAGCCGGCCGACATCGAGGCCTGGGTCTCGCAGGCCGATGCGGGCCACCCGGCGATCCGCCAGGCGCAGCTCGGCGTCGATGTGGCGGGCCTCGAGATCGAAAAGGCGCGCGCCGGCCACAAGCCCACGCTGGACGCCAACCTCGGCTACAACGTCACGCGCAACCCGAACGGCACCAGCACCAGCACCGTGGGCACGCGCATCAACGCCGCCACCGTGGGCGTGACCTTCAACCTGCCGCTGTTCGCGGGCTTCGCGACCGAGAACCGCATCAAGGAAACGCTGGCCCTCGAGGACCAGTCGCGCAGCGTGCTCGACGGCACGCGCCGCAACGTGGCGCAGGCCACGCGCGCGGCCTACCTCGGGCTGGTCTCGGGCGCGGGCCAGGTCAAGGCGCTCGAGGCCGCCGAGGCCTCGAGCCAGAGCGCGCTCGACGCCAACCGCCTGGGCTACCAGGTCGGCGTGCGCATCAACATCGACGTGCTCAATTCGCAGAGCCAGCTCTACCAGACCAAGCGCGACCTCGCGCAGGCGCGCTACAACGTGCTGCTGGGCAACCTGAAGCTGCGCCAGGCCAACGGCACGCTGACCGTGGCCGACATGGATGCCATCAACGCCACGCTGGCGAAGAACGGCAGCGTGCCCGCGGTGCCGGCCCCATCGACCACGCCGGCCGATCCGAACGCCGTGGCCGTGCCGCCCGCGCGGCCCAGCGTGCCGGTGGTACCGCCGGTGCCGGTGGCGCCGTTCAATCCGCCGCCGCCCGCGATCCCCGTGGCACCGCCGCCGCCGCCGGTGCTGAACCCGGGGCGCTGAGACCCTAGTCGAGCGTGGGCTCCGCGCGCTCGCGCGGACCTTCGGGCGCCGGCTGCGCAGCCTGGACCGGCGGCTTCGCCGGCTCGTCGGCCAGCGCCGGCTCCACCGGTTCCTCGGGCTCGGCCGCCATCGCGATCGTGAGCACCGCGGCCGCCGTGCGCTCGGCCGCGCCGCGGTTCGAGGACGAGAAGGCCTGCGCGGCCTGCGACATCGCCTCGCGGCGCTCGCGGTTCTCGACCAGCTTGAGCGCGCTGGTCACGGCCTGTTCCATGGTCTCGACGCGCAGCGAGGCACCGGCCGCGAGCGACAGTTGCGCGGCTTCCGCGAAATTGAAGGTCGACGGCCCCATCACGACCGGGCAGCCGCAGGCCGCGGGCTCGATCAGGTTCTGACCGCCCAGGGGTTCGAAGCTGCCGCCGAGCAGCGCGACGTCGGCCAGGCCGTAGTACAGCGCCATCTCGCCGAGCGAATCGCCGAGCCAGATCTCGGCCTCGGCCGGCTGGCCCGCCGTGCTGCGGCGCGCCACCGCGAAGCCCTCGGCCTCGATCAGCGCGGCCACCTCGTCGAAGCGCTGCGGATGGCGCGGCACGATCATCCACTGCACGTCGTGCACCCGCTTCGAGATCGAGCGGACCGCGCCCTGCTCGGGCGGCACCGGCGCGGTGGCGCCGAAGCGCCGCAGCACCTCGAGCAGCAGGCGCTCCTCGCCGTCGCGCGAACTGGCCAGCACCACGATCGGCTTGGGCAGCGTGCCGCGCAGCTTGGCGGCCGCATGCAGCTGCCGCACGTCGGGCGTGGCGTCGAACTTGAGGTTGCCGTAGATGCCCGAGACCTTGGCGCCCAGCGACACCAGCCGGTGCGCGTCGGCCTCGGTCTGGGCCCAGACCGCGCTCAGCGCCGAATAGGCCGGCCGCGCCAGCCAGCCCAGCCGCTCGGCCGAGGCCAGCGATTTCTCGTTGAGCCGCGCATTGGCCAGCACCAGCGGGATGCGGCGCTCAGCGCAGGCCGCGGCCATCTCGGGCCAGACCTCGGTTTCCATCAGCACGCCGATGCGCGGCTGGAAGCGGTCGAGGAAGCGCGCCACGGCGCCCGGCGTGTCCCAGGGCTGCCAGACCTGCGTGTCGCCCTCGCGCAGCAGCTTGGCGCCCTCCTCGCGGCCGGTGGCGGTGCCGTGCGTGAGCAGGATCGGGATCTCGGGGAACTGGCGCCGCAGCTCCTCGATGAGGATGGCGGCGGCGCGCGTCTCGCCGAGCGAGACCGCGTGCACCCAGCACTGGGCATGGCCGGTGGTGGCGGCGTCGTAGTGGCCGAAGCGCTCCTCGACCGCCACCGCGTAGCCGGGCTCGGCCGCCGCGCGGCGCCGCAGCTTGCGGCGCACCAGCGGCTGGGCCAGGGTGGTGAAGGCGCCGTACAGGCGCAGCAGCAGCGAACGCACGGTGTCCTAGTGCGCCGCTTCGGCCAGCGTGGCGTCGGGCTTCACCGTCTTGAGCAGCGCCAGCATGCGGGCCTCGATGCGCTCGAGCGCCGCCTGGGTCTGGCCCTCGAAGCGCAGCACCAGCACCGGCGTGGTGTTGGAGGCGCGGATCAGGCCGAAGCCGTCGGGCCAGTCGACGCGCAGGCCGTCGATGGTCGACACCTGCGCCGGGGCCTCGAAGCTCGCGCTCTTCAGCAGTTGTTCGACCACCGCGTGCGGCTCGCCCTCGGCGCACTTCACGTTGAGCTCGGGCGTGGAAAAACTCGTGGGCAGCGCGTTGAGCACGTCGCTGGCATTCGGGCTCTTGCTGAGGATCTCGAGCATGCGGCAGCCGGCATAGGTGCCGTCGTCGAAGCCGAACCAGCGCTCCTTGAAGAAGATGTGGCCGCTCATCTCGCCGCCCAGCGGCGAATCGAGTTCCTTCATCTTCGCCTTGATCAGCGAATGGCCGGTCTTGAAGATCAGCGGCTTGCCGCCCGCGGCCTCGATGGCCGGGCCCAGGCGCTGCGAGCACTTCACGTCGTAGACGATGGTGCCGCCCGGCACGCGCGACAGCACGTCCTGCGCGAACAGCTGCATCTGGCGGTCGGGGAAGATGTTCTGGCCATCCTTGGTGACGATGCCCAGCCGGTCGCCGTCGCCGTCGAAGGCCAGGCCCAGTTCGGCGTCGCCCTGTTGCAGCGCGGCGATCAGGTCCTTGAGGTTCTCGGGCTTGCTGGGATCGGGGTGGTGGTTCGGGAAGTCGCCGTCGACCTCGCTGAACAGCTCGGTCACCTCGCAGCCCAGCGCGCGGAAGATCGCGGGGGCCGAGGCGCCGGCGATGCCGTTGCCCGAATCGACCACGATCTTCATCGGCCGCGCCAGCCGCACGTCGCCCACGATGCGCTGCACGTAGGCCTCGGTCACGTCGACCTCGCGCACGCTGCCGCCGGGCGCGAGCGTCGCGCTGCCTGCTTCCATGGTCTTGCGCAGTGCCTGGATCTCGTCGCCGTAGATCGCGCGGCCGGCCAGCACCATCTTGAAGCCGTTGTAGTCCTTGGGGTTGTGGCTGCCCGTGACCTGGATGCCGCTGGTGGCGAGCGTGTGGGCCGCGAAATACAGCATGGGCGTGGTGACCGCGCCCACGTCGATCACCTCGACGCCGGTGGCCACCAGGCCGCGGATCAGCGCTTGCGAGAGCGCCGGGCCCGACAGGCGCCCGTCGCGCCCCACGGCCACGGAGGTCTCGCCGGCCGCGCGGGCCGCGCTGCCGAAGGCCCGGCCCAAGGCTTCCGCCACCTCGGGATTCAGCGTGGAGGGCACCACGCCGCGAATGTCGTAGGCCTTGAAGATCGACGCGCTGAGCTGCATGAAAAAGGATTCCTCTGTGGATTCGTGGACCCCGGGGATTGTAGGCATCGCCAGGGGTACCCACATGTCCGAAAACGGCCAGTCGAAACGCCTCGAAACCTTAACATTCGAGCCATGACAAACGCCAACGCCTCCCCCGACGTGCTCGAGAGCGATGCCTGCTACCTGGCGCTGAAGACGCACGACGCGCGCTTCGACGGCTCGTTCTTCACCGCGGTGACCTCCACCGGCATCTACTGCCGCCCGGTCTGCCGCGTGAAGCTGCCGCGGCGCGAGAACTGCCGCTTCTTCCGCCATGCGGCGCAGGCCGAGGCCGAGGGCTTCCGCCCCTGCCTGCGCTGCCGGCCCGAACTGGCGCCGCGGCCCATGGGCACGGCCAACTGGTCGACCGAGGATGCCTCGCGCATCCTCGCGCAGCAGGCGGCGCGGCTGATCGACGAGCCCGACGCCTGGACCGACGAGGGCCCGGGCGCCGCGCAGATCGCGGCCCGGCTCGGCGTCAGCGACCGCCACCTGCGCCGCATCTTCGAGGCCCAGTTCGGCGTCTCGCCGCTGCAGTACCTGCAGACCCGCCGCCTGCTCGCGGCCAAGCAGCTGATCGCCGACACCCGCCTGCCGATGACGCAGGTGGCGCTGGCCAGCGGCTTCGCGAGCGTACGTCGCTTCAACGCGGCCTTCGTCGAGCACTACGGGCTCAATCCGAGCGCCTTGCGGCGCGCCGGCGGCGCCGAGGGCGGCGACGGCCGCGCGATCGAGGTGCGGCTGGGCTTTCGCCCGCCCTACGACCCGAACGCGATGCTCGGCTTCTTCGCGCGGCGCGCGCTGCGCGGGGTCGAGAGCATCACGGCCGAGGACGGCAAGGTGCCCACGGCCGGCAAGAACGCCAAGGCGCCGGCCCCGGCCTTCACGCGGCTGGCGCGCACGCTGCGCGTGCAGCACGGCGCGCAGGTGCATGCGGGCTGGCTGCAGCTGCGCTTCGACATGGCGCGCGAACAGATGCTGCTGTCGGTCAGCGATTCGCTGGCGCCCGTGCTGCCGGTGGTGATCAGCCGCGCCCGCGCCATGCTCGACATCGACGCCGACCCGATGGCCATCAACGCCGCGCTGCACGAGGCCTTTCCGCATGGCGACGGGCTGCGCGTGCCGGGCACGGTCGACGGCTTCGAGCTCGCGGTGCGCGCGGTGCTGGGCCAGCAGATCACGGTGGCCGCGGCACGCACGCTGGGCTCGCGGCTGGTCGAGGCCTTCGGCGAACCGATCGCCACGCCCATCGACGGGCTCGACCGCCTGTTCCCCACGCCCGCCGCCATCGCGGCCGCCAGCGGCGATGCGCTGGGCCAGCTCGGCATCGTGCGCCAGCGCCAGGCCGCGCTGCATGCGCTGGCGCGCGCGGCGGCCGAAGGCCGGCTGCCGCTGCATGCGGGCGCCGATGTGCCCTCGACCATCGCCGCGCTGCAGGAACTGCCGGGCATCGGCGCCTGGACCGCGCAGTACATCGCGATGCGCGCGCTGCGCTGGCCCGATGCCTTTCCGGCCGGCGACGTCGCGCTGCAGAAGGCGCTGGGCGTGAGCACCGCGCGCGCCGCGAGCGAGGCCTCGCAGGCCTGGCGCCCGTGGCGCAGCTACGCGGTGCTGCGCGCCTGGCACGCACCCGTCCCTTCCACGCCGTCCGCCGAGCCCACCGCCGCGGACATCCCTTCCACTCCCACGGCAGGCCTCACCGCCTGAGAAGCCATGAAGTTCAAGAAGACCGTCATCTACACCTCGCACTACGACAGCCCGCTCGGCGGCATCACCATGGCCGCCACCGACGCCGGCCTGGCCGGCGTCTGGTTCGACCAGCAGCGCCACTGGCCCGACACCACGGGCTGGCAGACGCGCGACGACCACCCGGTGTTCGTCGAAACGGCCGCGCAGCTGCGCGACTATTTCGCCGGCAAGCGCGACCGCTTCGAGTTGCCGCTCGACCTGTCGCACGGCACCGCGTTCCAGCAGAGCGTCTGGCAGGCGCTGCTCGCGATCCCCGCGGGCGCCACCACCAGCTACGGCGCGCTGAGCGCGAACGTCGGCAACCCGGCCGCGGTGCGCGCGGTGGGCGCGGCCGTGGGCCGCAACCCGATCAGCGTGATCGTGCCCTGCCACCGCGTGCTCGGCGCCAACGGCTCGCTGACCGGCTATGCCGGCGGGCTCGAGCGCAAGAGCGCACTGCTCGAGCTCGAAGGCGTGCGGTAGGCTCGCGGGTCGGGAACGCCTGGCCCACGGCCAGGCGCAAGAGAACACACAACGACAACACCGCATGACCACCTCCACCACCACCGCCGCCGGCGCGCCCAAGCCCAAGGGCTGGCTCGTCGACCTCGTGCTGCTCGGCGCGCTCTGGGGCGCCTCTTTCCTGTTCATGCGCATCGGCGCCGCCGAGTTCGGCGCGCTGCCGACCGCGGCCGTGCGCGTGAGCATCGCCGCGCTGTTCCTGCTGCCGATCGCGCTGCTGCGCGGCCAGGGCCCCGCACTGGCGCGCCACTGGAAGCCCAGCTTCTCGGTCGGCGTCTTCAATTCGGGCCTGCCGTTCGCGCTGTTCAGCTTCGCGGTGCTCAGCATCAACAGCAGCCTCGCGGCCGTGCTCAACGCGGCCACGCCGATGTTCGGCGCGCTGGTGGCCTGGGCCTGGTTCCGCGAGCGGCCCGACGGCTCGCGGCTGGTCGGCCTGGTGATCGGCTTCATCGGCGTCGCCATGCTCGCCAGCGGTGGCGCCGGCCTGCACACCGGCGCCAGCAATCTCGCGGCCCTGTGGGCCATGCTGGCCTGCCTCGCGGCCTGCCTGTGCTACGGCATCTCGGCCAGCGCCACGCGGCGCTTCCTCACGGGCGTGCCGCCGCTGGCCACCGCCACCGGCAGCCAGATCGGCGCCTCGCTGTTCCTCGCCGTGCCCGCGATCTGGCTCTGGCCCGCGCAGATGCCCGGGGCGCGCGCCTGGCTCGCGCTGCTCGCGCTCGGCATCGCCTGCACCGGCGTGGCCTACATCCTGTTCTTCCGGCTGATCGAGCGCGCCGGCCCGGCGCGCGCGCTGACCGTGACCTTCCTGGTGCCGGTGTTCGCGGCCTTCTACGGCGCCGTGTTCCTCGGCGAGACCATCACGCAGTGGATGCTGACCTGCGCCGTGGTGATCGTCTGCGGCGTGGCGCTGTCGACCGGCCTCGTGAAGCTCTGGCCGCGCGCCGCCAAGGCCTGAGCCGGGATCAGATCGCGCCGGCCACCACGTTGACCGACAGCGCGAGCACCAGCATGTTGAAGGCGAAGGCCAGCACGCTGTGGATCAGCGTGATGCGCCGCATCTCGCGCGAGGTGGCCTGCACGTCCGACACCTGCGAGGTCATGCCGATCACGTAGGCGTAATAGAGGAAGTCGAAGTAGTCGGGGTCTTCCTTGCCCGGGAAGTCCAGCCCGCCCGCGTCGGGCCCGCGGTGCTTCTCGTCGTTGTAGTAGCGGTGCGCGTAGTGGAAGGCGTAGATGGAGTGCATCATCAGCCACGAGCCCGCGAGCGCCACCAGCCCGAGCCCGATGTGGACCGCGCGCTCGATGCCGCTCAACTGCTTCACCTGCTGCAGCAGCATCGCGATCGCCACCACGCTCGCGCCCACCACCACCAGCATCGACACCAGGATCATCAGGTTCGGCTGGTCGAGCGACTGCGCGCGCTCGCGCGTGCGCTTGGCGTCGAAGGTGTCGGCCAGCCACCAGGTCAGCACCTGGTAGACCAGCACGGCCGCGCACCAGCCGGCCAGCCCGCGCGCCATCAGGCCCAGTGGCCAGGGGATCGCCGCGATGGCGACGCCGACGATGCCGCCATACAGCAGGCGCTGCGGACCGGTGGTGGTGGACAGGGGGTGGAGCGTGGACATGGGGCGCAGCTTAGCGCCGTGGCCACGGCGCGGTGCGAGCGATGGGACTTTTTGTCCCAGCGTACGCCGCAACGTGCGCGCGCTGGTATGGTCACGACGTCCCCGGGGCACCGCGCCGGGCCCGACGACGTTTTCCCACGAAGCAACGACGTGCGGCCGATGCAGCCGCGCCCTTCCGCCATGAGACACGTGCGACTTCCTTCGCGACCACTGCACCACGGGCTGCGCGCCACGCTGGCGACACTGGCCGTCGCGACCTTCGGCCTGATCGGCCTTGTGGGCCTGCAGCCCGCGCGCGCGGCCGAACCGGCCAGCGTGCCCGACACCATCGAGCAGCGCGTGGCCGCCTGCATCGCCTGCCATGGCCGCCAGGGCTCGACCGGCAACGCGGCCTTCTTCCCGCGGCTGGCCGGCAAGCCCGCGGGCTACCTGTTCAACCAGCTGCGCAGCTTCCGCGACGGCCGGCGCTCCAACACCGACATGAACTACATGGTGCGCCACATGTCCGACGCCTACCTGCAGGAGATCGCGGACTACTTCGCCGGCCTCGACCTGCCCTATGCCGCGGTCTCGCCGACCAGCGATGCACCGCCCGCCCAGCTCGCGCGCGGCCGCCAGCTCGCGCTCGAGGGCGACGCCACGCGCAACATCCCGGCCTGCGTGCATTGCCACGGCGCCGCGCTCACGGGCGTGCAACCCGCCATCCCTGGCCTGCTGGGGCTGCCGCGCCTGTACGTCTCCTCGCAGCTCGGCGCCTGGCTCACCAACGAGCGCCATGCGCTCGCGCCCGACTGCATGGCCGAGATCGGACGGCGCATGACCACCGCCGACATCAACGCCGTCGCGAGCTGGCTCGCGGTGCAGCCGATGCCCGCCAACCCCAAGCCGGTGTCCGCGCCGGCCGCGCCGCTGCCGATGGCCTGCGGCGGCATGCAGTGAGGCCGCGACGATGACCGCGCTCAAACGCCTCTCCTGGATCCTGCTGGTGCTCGTGCTGCTGCTGGCCGCCGTGGCCGGCGGCGTGGTCGCGCTCAACCTGCGCGGCGAGGCCGCCATCCCCGAGCAGGCCGAGGCCTTCGAAGCCACGCCACAGCGCATCGAGCGCGGCCGCTACCTCGCGCTGGCCGGCAACTGCGCGGGCTGCCACACCACGCGCGGCGGCCAGGCCTACGCGGGCGGCCTGCCGATCGAGACGCCCTTCGGCACCATCCACTCGACCAACCTCACGCCCGATGCGCAGCACGGCATCGGCGGCTGGAGCAGCGCGCACTTCTGGCGCGCGATGCACAACGGCCGCTCGAAGGATGGCCGGCTGCTCTATCCCGCCTTCCCCTATCCGAGCTTCACGCGCGTCACGCGCGAGGACTCCGACGCCATCTACGCCTACCTGCGCAGCCTGCCGGCCGCCGACACGCCGAACCGGCCGCACCGCCTGCGCTTCCCCTACGACACGCAGGCCGCGCTCGGCGTCTGGCGCGCCCTCTTCTTCACGCCGCAGACCTTCGTCGCCGACGCGGGCAAGCCGGCCGAATGGAACCGCGGCGCCTACCTGGTCGACGGCCTGGGCCACTGCATCGCCTGCCACGGCAGCCGCAATGCCTTCGGCGCCACCGAGACGCAGCGCGGCCTCTCGGGCGGGCTGATCGCGGTGCAGAACTGGTATGCGCCCTCGCTGGCCGATCCGCGCGAGGCCGGCGTGTCCGGCTGGCCCGCCACCGAGGTGGTGGCGCTGCTGAAGAACGGCAGCGCGCCGCGCGGCTCGGTGATGGGCCCGATGGCCGACGTGGTGTTCGAGAGCACGCAGCACCTGTCCGAGGCCGATCTCTCGGCGATGGCCGCCTACCTCAAGGACCTGCCGGCCGTCGCGCAGGAGGCCGCAGACGCCAAGCCCGCGCGCCCCACCACCTACCGGCGCGATGCCGGCGAGATGGCGCGCGGCAACCGCATCTACGACCAGCGCTGCGCCTACTGCCATGGCGACCAGGGCCAGGGCGCGCCAGGCGCCTACCCGCCGCTCGCGGGCAGCCGCGCCGTCAACATGGCACGGCCCGTCAACCTGATCCAGGTCGTGAGCCATGGCGGCTTCCTGCCGACCACCGCGGGCAATCCGCGCCCCTACGGCATGCCGCCCTTCGGCGAGACGCTCGACGGCACCGACCTCGCGGCCGTGCTGACCTACATCCGCGGCTCGTGGGGCAACGACAGCGCGCCGGTCACGCAGCTCGACATCGCGCGGCGCTGAGGCGCGATCGTCATTCGGGGTTCGCGGGCAGGCTCAGCATCGCTTCGAGGCCACCCTCGGAGCGGTTCGACAGGCGCAGCCCGCCACCGAGCGCGGCCGCCAGCTCGCTCGCGATGGCGAGCCCCAGGCCCGTGCCGCCGGTCGCACGATTGCGCGACGACTCCACGCGGTAGAAGGGCTCGAGCACCTTGTGCAGCTCCGTATCCGGAATGCCCGGCCCGCTGTCGCGCACGGCGATACGCAACTCGGTGTCGGTTCTTGCCACGACCACGCGCGCGCCGCCGCCGAACTTGATCGCGTTGTCGAGCAGGTTCACGAGCGTGCGTCGCAGCGCGAGCATGCGGGTCTTCAGCGGTGCGCCGGCCTGGCCCTCGAGCGCCACCTGCGCGCCGGCATCGAGCGCATCGCAGACCAGGCCGTCGAGCAGCGCATCGATGTCGACGGCGCGAAACGGCTCCTGGCCCGCATGGGCGGCCCGCGCATAGGCCAGTCCCTCTTCCACCAGCGCCTGCATCGCATCGAGATCGCCCGCCAGGCGCGCGCCGCAGGGGTCGTCCTTCCAGGGCTCGAGCCGCAGCCGCATGCGCGTGATGGGCGTCTGCAGGTCGTGCGAGATGGCCGCCAGCAGCCGGTGGCGCTCGGCCAGGTGCGCATCGATGCGCCGCTGCATGTCGTTGAAGGCGCGCGCCGCCTGCACCACCTCCACGGGCCCCGCCTCCTTCAGCGCGACGGCCTGCGTGCCGGGCTTGATGGCATTCGCGGCCCGCGCCAGCGCGCCGAGCGGCCGCACCGCGACGCGCACGCCCCACCAGGTCGCGGCGCCCAGCAACAGCACCTGCAGCGCGAGCAGGGCGATGGCGCGGCCCGAGAGGCCCAGCGCGGGCGGGCGCAGCGTCAGCGTGAGCATCGTGCCATCGGCCAGGCGCAGCGGCAGCAGCAAGGGGGCACCCTCTTCATCGCCGCGCCCACGCAGCATCGGCCCCGTGCGCGTCTCGCCCACCGCGGCCGCCACGCTGCGCGCCAGGCTGAGCGACAGCGCATCGCCCGCGGGCCCGGCCGCCGGCAGCGCGGCGATCGCATAGTCGTAGTTCCTGCGCGCCAGCCGCGGCAGCCATGCCGCGCGCTCCGAGGGCGGCACGCGGTCGAGGATCGCCAGGGCGCTCGCGACCTCGCTGCCCAGGTACGAGGCCATCATGTCGCGCGCCAGCAGGCCGCGCTCGTAGAGCAGCACCGCGAAGGTCAGCGCATGCGCCAGCGCCAGGCCCGCGAACACCACGACCGCGACCCGGCCGAACATCGTCTGCGCGCGCTTCATGGCGCCTCGGCCTCGGCGCGCACCTCGCAGCAGAACACATAGCCGGCCGCGCGCACCGTCTTGATGTAGCGCGGCTCGCGCGAGAGGTCGCGCAGCCGGCGGCGCAGGCGGCTCACCAGCAGGTCGATCGAGCGGTCGAAGGCATCGCTGTCGCGGCCCTGGATCAGGCTTTGCAGCTGGTCGCGGTGCAGGATGCATTGCGGCCGCTCGAGCAGCACCTGCAGCAGCCGGTACTCGGCGCCCGTGAGCGCCACCAGCGTGCCGCTCGCGTCCACCAGGTGCCGCCCCAGCGTGTCGAGCCGCCAGTCGCCGAAGGCCAGGAAGCGCGGCTGCTGCGCGCGCCGCAGATTGGGCGGCAGCATGCGCGTGCGGCGCAGCACCGAGCGGATCCGCGCGAGCAGCTCGCGCGTCGCGAAGGGCTTGGTCAGGTAGTCGTCGGCGCCCATCTCGAGGCCGAGGATCCGGTCGGCCTCGTCGGCGCGCGCGGTCAGCATCAGGATCGGTATGGCCGCCGCGTCGCGCGCACGCAGGTCGCGGCACAGCGAGAGGCCGTCCTCGCCGGGCAGCATCAGGTCGAGCACGATCAGGTCCACCGCGTGGGCCGCGAGCACCTCGCGCATGCGCGCGGCATCGCAGGCCGTGCTCACGCGCAGCCCGCCCTGCGTCAGGTAGTCGCGCAGCAGCGCGAGGATCTGGCGGTCATCGTCGACGACGAGCACATGGTCGGGGCGTTCCATCGCGGCACGATAGTCGCGACGGCGCACGGCGCGGCCGCGGTTTTGTATCGCAGTTTGTCCGGGCCGTGCGCGGACAAGCATTGCTACAGATCCGCCGGCTTTTCGACATCGCCGCGGCGACGCCGGCCGATGCAATGGCGGCTCCTTATCACCCATGGAGCCTCCATGCACTCGATGACTTTCGCCTGCCGCGCCCTCGCGCTCGGCCTTCTGCTCGCCGCCGCCCCGGCGGCCTTCGCCCAATCGGCCGCCGGCGATCCGCGCGGCCGCTGGATCACCGCCAACGGCAACCTCGAGGTCGAGGTCTCGGCCTGCGGCGACGCGCTGTGCGGCACCGTCACGCAGGTGCTCGGCAACCGCTCGATGGCGCCCGAGGGCGGCGAGATGCAGGCCGTCGACACGCGCTCGCCGCTCGGCATGACGCTGCTCAAGGACTTCAGGCCCACGGCCGCCACCGAGCCGGGCGGCGAATGGGAAGGCACGATCTACAACCGCGAGAACGGCAAGACCTACCGCTGCCGCATGTCGGTCGCCACCGCATCGATCGCCGCCGGCGAGCTGGTGCTCCATGCCTATGTCGGCCTGCCCCTGTTCGGCAAGACGCAGCGCTGGACCCGCGCGCCGTCGCGCCACTAAAGCAAGGCCGGCACATGCTGCAAACCCTGCTCGCCCTCGGCGCCGGCGTCGCGACCGTCGGCAGTCCCTGCATCCTGCCGATGCTGCCCCTGCTGCTCGGCGCCACGCTCGCGCCCACCGTGCCGTCCGCGCGCACGGCATCGCTGCGGCCGCTGCTGATCGTGGCCGGCTTCGTGCTGTCGTTCGCCGCCGCCGCGCTGGCCTTCGGCGCCTCGACGCGCGTGCTCGGGCTCTCGCCGCAGGCGCTGCGCCACGCGAGCATCGCGGTGCTGCTGGCCTTCGGGCTGCTGCTGTCGTGGCCGCGCCTGCTCGACCGCCTGGCCGCGCCGCTGGGCTTTCTCGCCGATGCCGGGCAGAGGCTCGGCGACCGCGCCGGTGCCAGCCATGGCGGCGGGCTGCTGCTGGGCGCGAGCCTGGGTCTGCTGTGGACGCCCTGCGCCGGCCCCGTGCTGGCCTCGGTGCTCACCCTGATCGCGACCGAGGAGCAATCGTGGACCGCTGCCTGGCTGCTGCTGATGTACGCCATCGGCGCCGGCGTGCCGATGCTCGCGATCGCTTACGGCGGACAGGCCGCGAGCGCGCGGATCCGCGTCGTGGCGAAGCACATGCACGCCCTGCGCCGCGTGTTCGGCCTGCTGATGATGGCGACCGCCGTGGCCATGGCCCTGCGGGTCGACACGCAGCTGTCGGCGTGGCTGTCGCGCGCCGCGTGGTCTTCGGGCGGTTCGTCCTCCACGGCGTCCGTCACGACGGCGCCGGACTTCGTCGGCATCGACCAGTGGTTCAACTCGCCCGCGCTCACGATCGAGGGCCTGCGCGGCCAGGTCGTGCTGGTCGACTTCTGGACCCACGGCTGCGTCAACTGCGTCAACACCCTGCCCCACCTGCGCGAATGGGCCCGGCGCTACCGCGAGCGCGGCTTGGTGGTGGTCGGCGTGCACACGCCCGAGTTCGCGTTCGAGCGCGACGCGGCAGGGCTGCAGTCGGCGATCCGGCGCCACGGCATCGACTACCCCGTGGCGCAGGACAACCGCTACAAGACCTGGAAGGCCTGGGGCACCGAATACTGGCCCAGCCTCTATCTCGTCGACCGCACGGGGCGCGTGATCTTTCGCCACGTGGGCGAAGGCGACTACGAACACATCGAGCGGCAGATCGAGCAGGCGCTGCAATGACGCAGGTGCGGACCAACAGGCGCATGGCCCCTTCTCCTACAAGCACCGTCGCCATCGACGCATAGGCGCGTGCGCGCTCTCTTATTAACTTGTGGGTCATCAACAGGGAGCAGCACCTCAGGAAGCCGAGCAACGCGCAAGGTCCGGGGTTTCCTTTTTTTGCCTTTCATCCTTCGAAGGACCTTCTTCATGCCCTTGCTTCGCTCGCGCGCCCGCGGCCACGCCACTCTCGTCGCCGCCCTGGCCGGCAGCGGACTGCTCGCAGCCGCCACGCCCGCCCTCGCCGACCCGTCGCCGGCGCTCGACCGCTTCAGTCTTTCCGTCGGTGCCTATGGCGCCGATCCCAAGTTCGACGCCTCGGTGGGCACGCCCTACGGGTCGCTGCACACCGGCGACATCAAGCCCGGCCGCGTGACCATGCCGCGCATCACGGCCGACGTGCTGCTCGGCGACACGCAGGGCATCTCCTTCGACTACTTCCGCTACAAGCGCGACTACTTCGGCGGCCTCTCGGGCGCCAGCTCGCTCGGCGGCTTCGGCACCATCGCGGCCTTCGGCAACGCCAACGTCGACACGCAGGTCGACTTCGCCAAGCTCTCGTACAAGTGGTGGATCGGTTCGGGCAACACGGTGCTGGGCCTCGGCGCCGGCGCGGCCTACTACCGCATCAAGCTCGGCGTGAGCGCGCTCGCGGGCGTCAACGGCCAGTACGGCACCTTCAGCGAAAGCTCGAGCCGCGACGCGATCGCGCCGCTGCTCGAGATCGGCGTGCGCCACGCGATCACGCCCGACCTGCGCCTGTTCGCCGACGCCTCGGGCGTGTGGAAGAACGGCGGCAGCTCGCACGGCAACATCTACAACGCCGCGGCCGGCGTGGAGTGGTTCCCGGTCAAGAACGTGGGCCTGGTGCTGGCCTACAACGTGACCAACATCGACATCACGCGCGACAGCGGCACGGCCGACGCGCGGCTGAAGATCCGCCTGCAGGGGCCGACGGCCTCGCTCAAGGCGCGCTTCTGATCGCGGGGAGATCGGCGGCGCAGTGCCGCCGATCTCCTGCCCCTATTCGCCCGGCTCGCGCGTCGAGGTCGCGAGCAGGATGGTGCGCACGTCCTTCTTGAGCACCTTGCCGACCTTCGAGCGCGGCAGGTCGGCCCACACCTCGACCTGCTTGGGCGCCTTCACGCTGCCGATGCGCGCCTTGACGAAGGCCTTGATCGCCTCGGCGTCGATGCTGCGGCCCGCCTGCGGCTGCAGCACGGCCACCACGCGCTCGCCCCATTTCTCGTCGGGCAGGCCGATCACCGCGCTGTCCTGCACGTCGGGGTGCTGCATCAGCGCCTGTTCGACCTCGGCCGAATAGACGTTGAAGCCGCCCGAGATGATCATGTCCTTGGCGCGGTCGACGATGTAGAGGAAGCCGTCGTCGTCGAGCCGGCCGATGTCGCCCGTGTGATGCCAGCCGAAGCGCGAGGCCTCCTGCGTGGCCTTCGGGTCCTTGTAGTAGCCCTGCATCACGAGCGAGCCGCGCACCACGATCTCGCCGCTCTCGCCCGTGGGCAGCAGCTCGCCCTCGGCGTTCATCACGCCCACCTGCACCAGCGGCCCGGGCCGCCCCGCCGAGGCGAGGCGATGTTTCGCCACCGAGCCGTCGACATTGAAGTGCTCGCGCGGCGACATCATCGAGATCATCATCGGCGCCTCGGTCTGGCCGAAGAGCTGGGCCATCACCGGGCCGATCTTCGTGAGCGCCTCCTCGAGCCGCGCGGCCGACATCGGCGCCGCGCCGTACCAGAAGCACTGCAGCGAATCGCGCTTCGTCGCCGCGAGCTCGGGATGCTGCAGCAGCATGTAGATCAGCGTCGGCGGCAGGAAGGCATGGGTGATGCGGTGGCGCTCGATCAGCGCGAGGAACTCGCCGAGGTCGGGCTTGGGCATGATGACCACGCGTCCGCCGAGCGCCATCACCGGCAGGCACAGCACGCCGGCCGCGTGCGTGAGCGGCGCGAGCGCGAGGTAGGCCGGCCGGCCCTCGAAGGGATAGCCCATCAGCGTGAGCGCCGACATCGCCTCGAGGTTGCGCCCCGTGAGCATCACGCCCTTGGGCTGGCCCGTGGTGCCGCCGGTGCCCGCGATCATCGCCACGTCGTCGGGCGGCGCGATGTCGAGCGGCGCGTCGTCCAGGCCCTCGAGCCAGTCGTCCATCGAGGGCGCGAAAGGTTGCCGCGCGTCGAGGCAGACCAGCGCGCGCAGCTTGGGCAGCTGCGAACGCATCTGCTCGACCATGGGCGCGTAGTTGCCGTGGAACACCAGGCAGGCGCAGTCGAAGGCATCGAGCACGAATGCGTTCTCGCTCGCTTCGTTGCGCGGATTGATCGGGCACCACACGCAGCCCGCGCGCGAGATGCCGAACACCGTGGCGAAGGCCATCGCATCGTTGCTCGAGAGCACGGCCACCTTGTCGCCGGGCTCGAGGCCCGCGCGCTGCAGGCCGCGCGCCACGCGCCAGCTGATGCGCTGCACCTGGGCATAGCTGAGGTCGGCCTCGCCCAGGGTCAGGCAGGGCGCATCGGCGCCCAGCTGGGCGCCCTTGTCGAGGTAGTCGACGAGACGCATCGGTCAGCCCATGCGCGTGAGCACGGGTTCCTGCACCAGGCCGAAGCCGCGCAGCGCGCCCAGCAGCTCGCGGTGGCCGAAGGCCTGGCAGCCCGAGGCGAAGCCCGCGCGGCGCGGCGGCTGCTGCAGCAGCGAGGCCGCCGCATAGGCCTGCAGCATGCCGGTCTGCTTGTAGTTGCAGTTGCCGAAGATCACGCAGTGCACGCGGCCCAGCGGACCGGAGGCATGCACCGAGTCGACCGACTTGTTGATGCGCGGGTTCTCGCGCGGCGGCATGGTGTTCATCACGCTCGATGCCGTCTGCGCCAGCGCCGCGTAGCGGTCCTCCTCGTTCATGCCCTCGGTGGCCTTCAGCGCGGCGGCCACGATCTGCGGCACGCCCATCATCAGCGGCTTGTTGAAGACGCCGCCGAGCACCTTGACGTTGGCCACGCGCGGATCGCGCTTGAACCACACGGGGTGCGAGGTGCCGCCCCAGGGCAGCGCGAGCGCGGCCTCGTGCTGGCCCGGGATCGACAGGTGGTAGAGGCCGGCATCGGGCTGCCACTCGACGTACTCGTTCTGCTCGAGGTAGTAGGCCTTCGACGTCGCTGCATTGACCAGGATGGTCTGCGTCGACGCGATGGTCGGGCTGCCGCCCCAGAACACGGCGATGTCGAGCGTGTCGAGCCCGGGCGTCTCGAGGCACAGCTGCGCCGCGATCTCGCCCGTGGTGTACATGTGGGCCAGGCCCGGCGAGAGCAACAGCCCCGCGGCGGCGAACTTGGCGCCCCATTGCTGGTCGAGCGTGATCAGCCAGTCCTGCTCGCCCGTGGTGTCGGTGTAGTGGCAGCCGGCGTTGAGGCAGGCCTCGACCACTTCGGGGCCGAACTTGGCGAACGGCCCCACGGTGTTGAGCACCACCGAGGCGCCGGTGAAGAGTTCGGTGAGCGCCTCCACCGAATGCGCCACCTCCACCACCTCGTAGCGCGCGGTCTCGATGCCGGGCACGTTCGATTTCATCGCGGCGTCGAGCTTCTCCTTGCTGCGGCCCGCGGCGATGAACGGGATGTTGTACTCGCGCAGGTACTCGCAGACCAGCCGCCCGGTGTAGCCCGAGGCGCCGTACACGATGACCGGCTTCTTGTTCTTGCTGCTCATGTCGTCTCTCCTTTTTCTTGCCTGATGTGTGACTCGTTCTGTTCGCGCATGGCCTTCACATGCCCATGCCGCCGTCCACCGCGAGGCCGGCGCCGGTGATGAACCGGGCCGCGTCGGAGCAGAGGAAGACCACCACGTCGGCCATGTCGCCGACCTCGCCGAGCCGGCCCAGCGGCGTCTGGCCGATCACGTCGCCGACGGCCGCCTCCACGCTGGGCGCGAGGCCCGCGGCGACGATGTCGTTCGCGAGCTTCATGCCCATGTCGGTAGGCACCAGCCCCGGGTAGATGCAGTTGACGCGCACGCCGTAGCCCAGCTTGCCGGACTCCATCGCGGCCACGCGGGTCGCGCGGTCGACCGCCGACTTGGTGGCCGAGTAGCCCGCGATGGCGGGAAAGGCGATGGTCGCGGCGACCGAGGCGATGTTGACCACCGCGCCGCCCGCACCCGCGGCGCCGCCCGGGCGCATCGCGCGGAACGCGTGTTTCATGCCCAGCAGGGTGCCGGTCACGTTCACGTCGAGCATGCGGCGCAGGTCCTCGGCCTGCACGTCGACCACCAGCGAGGTGATCTCGATGCCCGCGTTGTTGACCACGATGTCGAGCCCGCCGAGCTCCTTCACCGTGGTCTCGACGGCGGCGGCCCAGGCCGCGTCGTCGGTGACGTCGAGCGGAACGAAGCCCGCCTTCGCCCCGCCGGACGAGAGGCGCTGGGCGGTCGCCCGCCCCACATCGGCGAGCACGTCGCCGATCATCACCGCCGCGCCGGCCTCGGTCAGCGCCTGCGCAATGCTGGCGCCGATACCGCGCGCGCCACCCGTCACGAGCGCCTTGCGCCCCTTCAGATCGAACTGTCCCATCGCTTGTCTCCTGTGGTCTGGTTGTGAGATGGAGCGGCCATCCTAGAAATCGTCTTGACGAGTGTCAAGATTTTCTTTGACGACCGTCCAGATTTTTTAGAATGGCGCCCGGAACAGGCTGGAACGCCGTTTCGCACGGGCGTGCCATGCGTGCTATGGTTTGCAGATCAACGGACAACGAGAGCGGCTCGCGCATCGCGCGGCGCGGTGGAAATGACGACACGACAGCAGGAACAACCGTCGACGGCCCGGGTGCCGAAGGCCAGGGTCGACAAGTTCGAGGAGCGGCGCGCCGAGCTCGGCGAGGCCGCGCTGACCACGCTCGCCACGCTCGGCTACGCGCGCACCAGCCTGCGCGAGATCGCGCAGAACACCGAGTTCTCGCACGGCGTGCTGCACTACTACTTCACCGACAAGGTCGACCTGATCGTCTGCAGCGTGAAGCAGTACAAGGCGCGCTGCGTCAAACGCTACGACCACGCGGTCGACAGCGCCACCAGCTTCGACGAACTGACGGAAGGCTTCCTGCAGAGCCTGGCCGACACGCTGCGCGACGAGGGCCACATGCACCGCCTCTGGTACGACCTGCGCTCGCAGGCGCTGTTCGAGGCCGCCTTCCGCGACGACGTGACCGAGATCGACAAGAGCCTCGAGGCGATGATCTGGCGCATCATGGTCCGCTTCGAGGAGCTCGCGGGCGTGCCCACGGGCCTGCCGCCCGCCGCGGCCTATTCCCTGTTCGACGGCCTGTTCCAGCAGGCGCTGCTGCGCCACCTGTCGGGCGAGGCCGATGCGGCCGAGCGCATGAAGGACGACGTGCGCGCGGCGATCCTGCGCCTGTTCCCGCGGCCCGCCGAGCTCCGCAAGCCGGCCGCCGCGCGCAAGCGCCGCGCCTGACTCAGGCCTTCGTCTTCTTCGCGGCCTGCACGGCCCGCGCGCCGGCCCATTCGCCCGACGCGCACAGCCCCTGCATCACCTCGGCGATCAGCGCGCAGATCGCGCGCTTGGCATTGCCGGTCGGCAGGTGCACCGACACGCACAGTCCCAGCGTGCGGAACATCGCGCCGGAGGCAATGCGGTGCGCCGCGAGCCGCCCTTCGCTGACTTCGCGCTGCGCGAGCCCCAGCGGCATGATGGTCGGCCCGAGCCCCGCCTCGACCGCGGCCTTGAGCGTGTAGACCGAATTGATCTCGGCCGCCACGCGCGCGGCCGGCTGGCCCGCGGCCTCGAGCACCGCGTCGACCAGCCAGCGCGTGCAGTGCCCGTGCGCATTGGCGGGCCACACCAGCGGCCGCGCGGTCGCCTGTTCGATGCTCACCTCGCCCTCGGGCAACGCATGCGGGCTCTGCGGCGATTCGAGGAACACGAAGTCCTCCTCCACCAGCGGCGTGAAGGCCACGTCCTCGGCGGGCATGGTCGGCGAGAACACCGCCACGTCGACGCGGCCGCGCGTGAGCTGGTCGGCCATGTTGCCCGTGAGCTCCTCGTTGAGGTGCAGCACCACGTCGGGATAGCGGCGCGCGGCCGCGCGCATCAGCGGCAGCGCGATCATCGGCGACACGCTCTGCGGCAGCGCCGCCACCACCGAACCCACCACCGAGTCGGCCGCCACGTGCACCGCGGCGCGTGCGTCGCTGACCTGCTTGGTGATGCCTTGCGCGTATTCGTAGAACACCTTGCCGGCCTCGGTCATCGCCACGCCGTTGCGGCTGCGCAGCAGCAGCTGGGTGTCGAGCTCGGCCTCGAGTTCGGCCATCTGCTTGCTCAGCGCCGATTGCGCCACGTAGAGCTGCTGCGCGGCGCGCGAGAGGCTGCCGCAGTCGACGATGGCAACGAAATACTTGAACTGGCGCAGTTCCATCGGCGGGGGGTCTCCGGCCATTCGCCACAGGGTTGCGGGAACGGCCGGCCATTCTAGGCCGCGCGTTCGCGGCCTATGGGTCGGACAAGGCCTCAGTTCACGCAGTCGAAGCTTGCCGCATCCTTCGTGTCGCCCGCGCCCTTGTAGCGCGGGTACGCGGGGTATTTGCACATCGGCCGCGCGAGCGCGGTGGCGCCCGTGGCCACGTCGAGCTTGCGCTGCACCAGGCCTTGGGCCGACGCGGGCACGCCTTGCTCGACCCAGGTCGCCATCGCCTTCAGCAGGTCGACCTTGTCGGCGCCCGGCCCGCCCGCGCAATGGCCCACGCCCGGCGCGAGGAACAGCTCGACGGTCTGGTCGGCCTTGGGCTGCCCCAGCTTGCCGACCACCTGGTCGTAGTAGCGCGAGGTGTCGCGCGCACTCACCGAGGTGTCGTTGGTGCCGTTCCACAGGATCAACTTCGCGCCGCGCGCATGCAGCCGCTCAAGGTCGGGATCGGCCGCGCTGAACAGGCCGCCGACCACGCCCATGCGCGCGAGCCACTGGTCGGGGTTCCAGGCCAGCGTGTCGAAGGCCGGGTCCTGCGTGATGAACGAACGCACGAAGCCGTCCGAGAACATGCCCTGGATCGAGTTGCCGCCGAGCGCGGCCTGCGGCCAGATGTAGGAGCCCCAGCCATCGGCCGTGTTCTCGAGGCCGAAGTTGTAGCCCGGGTGCGACCAGGCGCCGTCGGCGGTGGCGACCGCCGAGGTGATGGTCTTCACCGTGGCGATCTGCGCATCCGACAGGCAGGCATCGCCGGTGTCGGTGCCGCCCGCGCAGCGCAGTGGCGCGGGGTCGTAGTGGCAGGCCGCGGGCTTCGAGACGATGCCGTCGGCCACGCCGTCGAGCGCATCGCACTGCGCGAGCACCGCGTTGGCCAGCAGGGTCTGCTTGGCCGGATTCAGCGTGTTGGCCGGCACGCGCACCTGCTTCGAGATGCGGTTGAACTGCACGAACAGGCCCATGATGTTGCCCGCCGGCGCGCGCGCCACGATGCCGTCGAAGTCCTCGGGAAAGCGCTGCGCGAGCATCAGCGCATCGTGGCCGCCCATCGAGCAGCCCTCGAAGTAGCTGCGCGCGGGGCCGCTGCCGAAGAAGGCCGCGATCAGTTCCTTGCCCGGCGGCAGCGCGCGGTGCTCCGACTGCTGCGTGAAGTCGAGCAGCTTCGCGGGATCGGCCGCGAAGCGCGCCGCGAAGTAGCCCGCGTCGCGCACGCCGGGGTAGTCGTAGCCGCCATTGGTGCCGATCGTGGCGTAGCGCTCGCTGAAGATCGAGGCGCTGAACTGCGGATCGGTCGCGCTCGGCAGCGCGCCGTCGAAGCCGCCGCCGCCGATGAAGGCCAGCTTGCCGTTCCAGCCCGAGGTCGGCAGGCGCGCCTCGAAGCGCAGGCTCGAGCCCTGGAAGCTCGCGGTGAGCACGCAGTACTCGGGCTGCACGCCGGTGGCAGCGACCACCTTCGCATCGTCGACGCGCACCGCGCCTTCGGCGACGGATCGGCCCTTGAACGCAGGGCATTTCTCGGCCAGCGACTGCGCGGGCGGCGGCGGCGCCGGCGGTGCGCTCGCCGGTGGCACCAGCGGCACGAAGCCGCCGCCATCGCCCCCGCCGCCGCATCCCGCCATCAACGCTGCCGCGGCCATCGCGACCCATGTGTGCTTGTGCGAACGCTTCATCGTCTTGTCTCCTGTGTTGTCGTATTCGGGGGTACTCAGTCCGCGACGTGGCCCACGACCTTGCCGGGATTGAAGATGTCGTGCGGATCGAGCGCGCGCTTGATCGCGCGCATCAGCCCCACCGCCTGCGCGCCGTGCTCCTCGACCAGGTACTGCATCTTGTGCAGCCCCACGCCGTGCTCGCCGGTGGAGGTGCCGCCATGGCGCAGCGCGCGCTGCACCAGCCGGTGGCTGAAGGCCTCGGCGGCAGCGTTCGCGGCGGCATCGTCGGGATCGACCAGCACCAGGCAATGGAAGTTGCCGTCGCCCACGTGGCCGAACACCGGCGCCAGCAGCCCGTGTTCGGCGATGTCGGCCTGGGTCTCGTCGATGCATTGCGCGAGCGCCGACAGCGGCACGCAGGCATCGGTCGTGAGGCTGCGGCTGCCGGCCTGGAGCTGCAGGCAGGCGAAGTAGGCGTGATGGCGCGGCGTCCACAGCCGCGAACGTTCTTCCTGCCGCAGCGCCCACTGGAAGGCGCCGCCGCCATGGCCGGCCACGATCTCGCGCACCAGCGCGGCCTGTTCGTCGATCTGCGCCTTGCTCGCGCCGAACTCGAGGAACAGCGTCGGCTGCTCGGTGAGCGTGGTGCGGCTGTGGGCGTTCACGGCGCGGATCGTCAGTGCATCGAGCATCTCGGCGCGCGCGAGCGGCACGCCGAGCTGGATCGCCTCGATCACCACGTCGACCGCCGCGCGCACCGAGGGGAAATGCACCACCGCCGCCGCATGCGCCTCGGGATGCGGATGCAGGCGCACCGTGGCCTCGGTGATCAGACCCAGCGTGCCTTCGGAACCGCAATAGAGTTGCGTGAGGTTGTAGCCGGCCGAGCTTTTGCGCGCCTGCGTCGCGGTGCGCACCACCTCGCCGTCGGCCGTCACCACCGTGAGGTTCACGAGGTTGTCGCGCATGGTGCCGTAGCGCACGGTGTTCGTGCCCGAGGCGGCGGTGGCGACCATGCCGCCGATCGAGGCGTCGGCACCGGGGTCGACCGAGAAGAAGAAGCCGCTGTCCGCGAGCGCCGCGTTGAGCTGGCCGCGCGTCACGCCGGCCTCGACGGTGGCCGTGAGGTCGCCGCCGCGGATCGCGAGCACGCGGTTCATGCGCGAGAAGTCGATGCACACGCCGCCCTGCACCGCGAGCAGGTGGCCTTCGACCGACGAGCCCACGCCGAAGCCGATCACCGGCACGCGCTCTCGTGCGCAGGCGCGCACCACGAAGGCGACCTCGTCGGTGCTCTGCACGAACACCACCGCGTCGGGCGGCTGCGGCGCATAGGCCGATTCGTCGGTGCCGTGCTGCAGCAGCACGGCCTGGCTGGTCGACAGGCGTTCCTCGAAACGCCGTTGCAGGAGCGCGAGCAGTTCGGCCGAGGGCGAACGACGCGCAGGGGAGATCACGACCGCATCCATGGGGTGGGACTTTCTGTGGGGAACCGGGAATGAAGCGCCGCGGGCGAACGCCGTGGCGCGGAAAGACGAAGGCTCAGCGCCGCGCGGCGGCCGGCTTGACCAGCAGCACCAGCACCGCGCCCGCCACCAGCAGGCCCGCGAGCATGTGCAGTCCCGCGTCGGTGCTCTGCGTCGCGTCCTTGATCAGGCCGATGAGGAAGGGTGCGCTGAAGCCCGAGAGGTTGCCGAAGGAGTTGATCAGCGCGATGCCCGCGGCGGCGGCGGCACCGCCCAGGAAAGCCGTCGGCATGCCCCAGAAGATCGGCAGGGTCGACATGATGCCCATGGTGGCCAGCGTGAGCCCGGCCATCGCGAGCACCGCGTTGCCGTGGAAGGCCACGCTGAGCACCAGCCCGATCGCGCCCACGATCGCGGCCAGCGCGCTGTGCCAGCGGTACTCGAGCCGGCGGTCGGCGCTGCGCGCCATCAGGTACATCGCGATCACGCCGAAGGTCCAGGGGATCGCGCTCAGCAGGCCAATGTCGAGCGCGCCCTTCACGCCGATCGCCTTGATGATGCTCGGCAGCCAGAACGAGATGCCGTACAGGCCCGAGGTGTAGGCAAAGTACACCAGCGCCAGCAGCCAGACGCGGCCGTTACCCAGCACCTCGAGGATGCGCGGCTCGGCCTTGCCATGGTTCTCGGCCGCGATGTCGCGCGCGATCAGCTCGCGCTCGGCTGCGCTGAGCCATTGCGCGTCCTTCACGCGGTCGTCGAGGTAGCGCCACACGACCAGGCCCAGCGCCACGGTCGGCAGTCCCTGCAGCAGGAACAGCCATTGCCAGCCGGCCCAGCCGTTGACGCCGCCCATGCCCTGCAGGATCCAGCCCGAGATCGGGCCGCCGAGGATGCCCGCGAACGGGATCGCCGCGAGGAACAGCGAGGTCGCCTTGCTGCGCCGCGCGGCCGGGTACCAGTAGGTCAGGTACAGGATGATCCCGGGGAAGAAGCCCGCCTCGGCCGCGCCCAGCAGGAAGCGGATCACGTAGAAGGACATCGGCGAGCTCACGAACATGGTGGCGGCCGACAGCAGGCCCCAGGTGATCATGATCCGCGCGATCCAGCGGCGCGCGCCCACGCGGTGCAGGACCACGTTGCTCGGCACCTCGAACAGGAAGTAGCCGATGAAGAAGATGCCCGCGCCCAGGCCGTACACAGCCTCGCTGAACTGCAGGTCGCCCTGCATCTGCAGCTTGGCGAAGCCGACGTTGACGCGGTCGAGGTAGGCCACGATGTAGCAGACGAAGAGCAGCGGGATGAGCCGCCAGCCGACCTTGCGGTAGACGGCATCGGCGCCGCCGTCCTCTTGCGCCGCCGCTACCCGGGGCCGTGTGATCGCGCTCGTGTTCATGGAGTGGGTGTCTCGCTGTGCTTGTGATTCGGTGCGCCGATGGTCGCGGCGGCACGCGAAGGCGCCGCAGCGGGTTTACGCGCAAGATTCATATGGATTGAAGATCGGCGCATCTCCGATCGAGATGCTTGGCGCGGCGGCCTTGTCCCCACGCGGCGCCGGTAGCGATGCGCGTGCGATCATTTCCTTCGCCCCACTTCCTGCCGCCCATGCCCTCCTTCAACCGCGCCTACCAGCAGACCCTCCAGGCCGGCCGACTCACGCTCGGCCTCATGACACCGATCGCGCGCCCCGACGAGGCGATGGCCGACCTCGCCGTCGAACGCGATCTCGCGCAGCGTGCCGACGCACTGGGCTTCGCGGCGCTGTGGACGCGCGACGTGCCGGTGCTCGCGCCGCAGGGCGAACAGATGATGCCGACGGCCCCGCTCGACGAGCCCTTCCTCTGGCTCGCCACGCTGGCCGCCGCCACGCAGCGCATCGCGCTCGGCACGGCCGCCGCGGTGCTGCCGCTGCGCCATCCGCTGCACCTGGCCAAGGCCGCGCTGTCGCTGAACCGGCTGTCGGGCGAGCGCTTCATCCTCGGGCTCGGCTCGGGCGACCGCGAAGCCGAGTTCGCGATCTTCGGCGAAGACATCGCGCAGCGCGCCGAGACCTTCCGCGAGCGCTGGACGCTGGTGCGCTCGGCCCTCTCGCCGCTGGCTGCCGAACGCGCCGTGCTGCGCGAGGCCACGGCGGGCCACGAGCTGATGGCGGCGCCGGCCGAACGCATCGGCATGGTGGTGGTGGGGTCGGCGCGGCAGTCGCTGCAATGGACCGCGTCCCATGCCGACGGCTGGGCCACCTACCACCGCGACGAGGCGCGCCAGCAGGGCCGCATCGGCCTGTGGCAGACCGCGCTGCGCGAGCGCGCGGGCGGCGAGGCCAAGCCCTTCATCCAATCGCTGCAGCTCGAATTGCTCGAGCGCGCCGATGCGCCGGCCGAGCCGATCGAGCTGGGCCTGCGCACCGGGCGCGACGCGCTGGTGGCCTACCTCGACCGGCTGGAAGACGCGGGCGTGGCTCACGTGCTGATGAACATCGCGCGTGGACCGCGCGACGCGCGCGAGATCGTGGAGGAACTCGGGCGCGAGGTGCTGCCGCGCCTCCAGGGCGCGGCCGCCTGAAGCTCAGTTCGCGCTCAACGCCATCAGCATCCGCGACAGCAGGTACAGCCGCGGCACGATGCTCTCGACCTCGGCGTACTCCTCGGGCGTGTGGATGCCACCGCCCACGATGCCGAAGCCGTCGAGCACCGGTACGCCGACGCCGGCCACCAGGCTCGCATCGGCGGCGCCACCGCTGCTCTCGATGGTGAGCTTCTTGCCGATCTCGGCGTAGATGCCCTCGGCGGTCGCCACCAGCTTGTCGGAAGCGGGCGAACGCGGCATCGGCGGCAGGCCGCGGATCAGGCGCACCTTGACCTCGGTGTCGGGGATCAGCTTGTTCTGCGAGATGCGCTGCAGGTCCTTCTCGACGCGGTCGAGTTCCTCGGGCGTGGCGGCGCGCACATCGCCGCGCGCGCTGGCGGTGGCGGGGATCACGTTGGTCGGGCCGTTGGCGGTCAGCACCGTGAAGTTGACCGTGGTCTTCTTCGCGGCATCGGCGGTCTTCGACAGCTGCAGCACCTGGTGCGCCACCTCCATCGCGGCATTGCGGCCGGCCTCGGGCGCCACGCCCGCATGCGCGGCCAGGCCCTTGACCTCGATCAGCGCGGTGGCCGAGCCCTTGCGCTCCACCACCAGGCCGTCGGCCGGGCGGCCCGGCTCGAGGTTCAGCGCCACGTCGTGCTGCTTCGCCACGCGCTCGATCAGCGCACTGGTGCCGACCGAGCCGGTCTCCTCGTTGGTGTCGATCAGGAAGGTGAGCTGGCCGTAGTCCTTGAAGCCCAGCTGCTGCAGGATCTTGAGCGCCTGCAGGCCCGCGACCACGCCGCCCTTGTTGTCCATCACGCCCGGGCCGTAGGCGCGGCCGTCCTTCACGTAGAAGGGCTTGGCCGCGGCGGTGCCGTCCTTGAACACGGTGTCGATGTGGGCCAGGATCAGGATCTTCTTCTTGCCGGTGCCGGTGAAGGTCGCGACCACGTTGCTGCCCGGATGCGGCTCGGCCGGGAAGGTCTCGATGCGCGCGCCGAGCTGGCGCAGTTCGTCCACCACCAGCGTGCGGACCTTCTCGAGGCCCTCGGCATTGGTCGAGCCCGAGTCGATGTTGACCAGGCGCTCGAGCAGCTTGAGCGATTCCTCCTTCTTCTGCGTGGCGGCGTCGAGCACCGCCTGGTTCGGCTGCTGCGCCGAAGCAGCACCCGAGAAAGCGCCCGCGAACGCGAGCGCGCAGGCCAGCGCGATGGCCGGGGTGCGAAGGGAGGGGAAGGCGAAAGTCTTCATAAGTCTTGTTGTCCGTTCTTTGTCGATGGCTGTTGGCTCCGCGAGGAGGCGCGCCGCTCCCCGCGACGCGCCGCCGCAGCCTATCGCCCCGCCCGCACGCGGGTCAAGCGCGGCTCAGCATTCCTTCGGTACCAGGTAGCCCAGCACCTCGCTGGTCGCGGCCGCCTCGCGCAGCACGGCGGTCGCGATCTCGCCATCGGCCGAGGGATCGAAGCCGCCGCTCGCGCCCAGCGCGGTGATGACGGCGCACACGCGACCCGTGAAGTCGTGGACCGGCGCCGCCACCGCGCTGATGCCGCGCAGGTAGGTGTCGCGCACCACCGCGCAGCGCAGCGCGCGCACCTCGGCGCGCAGGGCCTCGATCGGCTGCTTCGCGTCGAGCTGCGCGCGCATCTCGCGCGGCGCCGCGGCCAGCTCCTGCTCGGCCAGCTCGCGCACGCTGCGCTCGTTGAGCAGGCCGAGGAAGGCGCGGCCCGTGGCCGACCACAGCATCGACATCACCGAGCCCGCGCGCACGTTGACCGTGACCGGCAGGCCCGGCTCCTCGAAGCGCATCACGGTCGGGCCCTTGTTGCCCATCACGGCGACGAAGCAGGTGACCTCGAGCCCTTCGCGCAGCCGCACCAGCGCGGGCTCGGCCGCGCGCACCGGGTCGGACTGGCGCATCGCGGCCAGCCCGATGTTGATGGCCTCGGGGCCGAGCCGGTAGCGCTGCGAATCGACGTCCTGCGCCACCAGCCCTTCCTGCACCAGGCTCGCGAGATAGCGGTGCACCTTGGCCGGGCTCTCGCCCACGTGCGCCGCGAGGCCCGACAGGCCCGCGTTGCCGCCCATGCGCGCCAGGCCCTTGAGCACCGCCATGCCGGTCTCGGCCGACTGCACGCGCTGGCGCCGCTCGCGCGGGGCGGGCGCCGCAGGCAGCTTGGCGGCAGCGGCCTTCGGCTTGGCGGCGGGGGCTTTTTTCTTCGGGGTGGAAGCCATGTGCGGGTCGTCTCGTTCTCGAAAAAGGGGGCGGGCACCCGATGGTAAGTACGGTGGCACCAGGGCTTGCCTCGCGATTTACGCTATGCGTACAATCATTACGCAAAACTCGCCGTCGCGGATTTTGACCCCGGATTGCGCTTCCCAGAACCCTAGAAACCAGGAGACACGATGAAGAAGTTCCTGGCCGGCTGCCTGCTGGCCCTCCCCGCGCTCGCCGTCACGAGCACCGCCTTCGCCCAGGCCGCCGCCTACCCCGCCAAGCCCATCCGCTGGCTCGTGCCCTATGCCGCCGGCGGCGGTTCCGACTTCCTCGCGCGCACCATCGGCCAGACGCTGTCGACGCAGGCCGGCCAGCCGGTGCTGGTGGACAACAAGCCCGGCGGCAACACCGCCATCGCGGCCGCGGAGACCGCGCGCTCGGCGGCCGACGGCTACACCGTGCTGTCGGCCGACAACGGCACCATGGTGTTCAACCCCTCGCTCTACAAGTCGCTGTCGTACAGCCCCACCAAGGACCTCGCGCCGGTCACGCTGATGGGTCGCTTCCCGATGATCCTGGTGGTCAACCCGGCCAGCGGCATCGCCGACGCCAAGACCTTCATCGCCCAGGCCAAGGCCAAGCCCGGCAGCTTCTCGTACGCCTCGGCCGGCGCGGGCAGCCCGCACCACCTGGCGATGGAACTGCTCAAGACCGAAGCCGGCCTGTTCATGGTGCACGTGCCCTACCGCGGCGCGGCACCGGCCCTCACCGACGTGGCCGGCGGCCAGGTGCAGGCCATGATGGTCGACCTCGCCGCGGGCGCGGGCTTCATCAAGGGCGGCAAGGTCAAGGCCATCGCCGTGGCCAACGCCACGCGACTGCCGCAGCTGCCCGACGTGCCCACCTTCGCCGAGCTCGGCCACAAGGGCGTGGAAGCCGCCGCGCTGGTCGGCATGGTGGTGCCCGCCGCCACGCCGCCCGAGGTGGTGAACGCGCTCAACAAGCGCGTGGTCGCGGCCATCAACGAACCCACGGTGCGCAAGCGCCTCGAGGACTTCGGCGTCGAGCCCGTGGGCAACACGCCCGCGCAGTTCGGCGAACTGCTGCGCAGCGAGACCGTGCGCTGGCAGAAGCTGATCCGCGACCTGAAGATCACCCTGGACTGACGCGCCGCGCGGAAGGAGCCTTCTCGATGTCCACCGTTTCCGAAGCCGCCGCCGCGCGCACCGGGGGTTGCCCCGTGGCGCACGGCGACCTGTCCGCCGAACGCTCGCCCACCGGCTGCCCGGTGAGCCGGCGCGCCGCCGACTTCGATCCCTTCGAGGACGGCTACCAGCAGGACCCGCCCGAATACGTGCGCTGGGCGCGCGAGCAGGAGCCGGTGTTCTACAGCCCGAAGCTCGGCTACTGGGTGGTCACGCGCTTCGAGGACATCAAGGCCATCTTCCGCGACAACCTCACCTTCAGCCCCTCGATCGCGCTCGAAAAGATCACGCCCACCGGCCCCGAGGCCAACGCGGTGCTCGCGAGCTACGGCTTCGCGCTCAACCGCACGCTGGTCAACGAGGACGAGCCGGCCCACATGCCGCGGCGCCGCGTGCTGATGGACCCGTTCACGCCCGAGGCGCTCAAGCACCACGAGCCGATGGTGCGCCAGCTCGCGCGCGAGTACGTCGACCGCTTCATCGACGACGGCCGCGCCGACCTGGTCGACCAGATGCTGTGGGAGGTGCCGCTGACCGTCGCCCTGCACTTCCTCGGCGTGCCCGAGGAGGACATGGACACGCTGCGCCAGTACTCGATCGCCCACACCGTCAACACCTGGGGCCGCCCCAAGCCCGAGGAGCAGGTGGCCGTGGCACACGCGGTCGGCAACTTCTGGCAGTTCGCGGGCAAGGTGCTCGACAAGATGCGCCTGAACCCCGACGCGCCGGGCTGGATGCCCTACGGCCTGCGCAAGCAGAAGGAGCATCCCGAGGTCGTGACCGACTCCTACCTGCACTCGATGATGATGGCCGGCATCGTGGCCGCGCACGAGACCACCGCCAACGCCACGGCCAATGCGATGAAGCTGCTGCTGCAGCATCCGCAGGCCTGGCGCGACATCTGCGAGGACCCGGGCCTGATCTCGAGCGCGGTCGAGGAATGCCTGCGCCACAACGGCTCGGTCGCGGCCTGGCGACGTCTCGCTACGAAGGACGTGCAGGTCGGCGGCATCGACATCCCCGCCGGCTCGAAGCTCTTGATCGTCACCTCGTCGGCCAACCACGACGAGGCGCATTTCGCCGATGCCGACCTGTTCGACATCCGGCGCGACAACGCCAGCGACCACCTGACCTTCGGCTACGGCTCGCACCAGTGCATGGGCAAGAACCTCGCGCGCATGGAGATGCAGATCTTCCTCGAGGAGTTCACGCGCCGCATCCCGCACATGAAGATCGCCGAGCAGCAGTTCAGCTACGTGCCCAACACCTCGTTCCGCGGCCCCGAGCACCTGTGGGTCGAATGGGACCCGGCCCACAACCCCGAGCGCCGCGATGCCGCGCTGCTGGAGCAGCAGGTGCCCGTGCGCATCGGCGAGCCCTCGAAGCATGCGATCTCGCGCCAGATGGTGGTGCAGAGCGTGACCCCGGTCGCCGAGGGCGTGGTGAAGCTGCGCCTGGCCACACCCGACGGCCGCCCCGTGCCGCGCTGGACGCCGGGTTCGCACATCGACATCGAATGCGGCTCGCCCGAGCTCTCGCGCCAGTACTCGCTGTGCGGCGACCCGGCCGAGGCCGACGTGCTCGAGATCGCGGTGCTGCGCGAAGAAGAAGGCCGCGGCGGCTCGGCCTGGGTGCATGCCAACGTGCGCCCCGGCGACAAGCTCAAGGTGCGCGGCCCGCGCAACCACTTCCATCTCGACGAGAGCCGCCAGCGGCTGATCCTGATCGCCGGCGGCATCGGCATCACGCCCATCGCCGCGATGGCGCGCCGCGCCAAGGCCTTGGGCCTGGACTACGAGATCCACTACAGCGGCCGCAGCCGCGCGCGCATGGCCTTCGTCGACGAGCTGGCGGCGCTGCATGGCGAACGCCTGCACGTCTATGCGAAGGAGGAAGGCCTGCGCTGCGATCTCGCCACGCTGCTCGCCACGCCGCGCGAAGGCACCCAGGTCTATGCCTGCGGCCCCGCGCGCATGCTCGACGCCCTTGAGGCCTGCTGCGCCGCCTGGCCCGAGGATTCGCTGCGCGTAGAGCATTTCGAATCGAAGCTCGGCACGCTCGACCCATCGAAGGAACATGCCTTCGAGATCGAGCTCAAGGACTCGGGCATCGTCGTGCCCGTGCCCGCCGACCGCACCGTGCTCGACGCGCTGCGCGCCGCCAACATCGACGTGCAGAGCGACTGCGAGGAAGGCCTGTGCGGATCGTGCGAGGTGCGCGTGCTGGCCGGCAAGGTCGACCACCGCGACGTGGTGCTGACGCGCTCGGAGCGCGACGCGAATGCAAGGATGATGACTTGCTGCTCGCGGGCTTGCGCGGGGGAACGGTTGGTGTTGGAGCTCTGAGCCCGAACCGAACGCGAAGCATCCGCCGCGAACGCCCGAACTTCTGTCATCGAACTGTCGTTGCAGTTCGGCCCGCCTTCCGCTACCGTGCCCGGCACGCGAATATGCAGGGAACGAGGAATGGGAGACATGACAAGGTTCGAGGCCCGCGGCAAGGCTTGCGCGGCACTGCTTCTGTCGCTGCTGCTGGCCGCCTGCGCGACACAGCCCGAAGGAAAGATCGAGCCGGCCGCGCAGGCCACGGCTTCGGCCAAGCCTGCGCCCGCCACATCCGATGAAGACAACGACGCCAACGCGCAACGGGTGCTGCGCGCACTGTCGTTGATCCAGGCGAAGAAGCCGGCCGAGGCCCTGCCGCTGGCGCAACAGGCCGTCGTCGAGTACGAGAAGCGCTATCGCGAGATCGGCGTCGTCTCGTTCTCGTCGCGGTCCCTGGTCGAAACCCTCGCCTACCTGGGCCAGGCCGCCAACGCGAACACGCCGGCCAAGGTTCATGGCCCCTGGTTCGGCCTCGCCTACTTCACGCAGGGCTTCGCGCTGGTCGACCTGCACCGGATTCCGGAGGCCAAACAGGCCTTCGATGCCGCCATCCTGCTGTCGCCGCAGAACTCCAAGTACCTGTCGGAGCGCGGCAACATCGATGCGCTCGAGAAGAACTGGCGCGCATCCTTCGACCGGTTCAAGCAGGCACTGGACGCGGCCCAGCTCAGCCCGGAACAGGTGAAGACCTCGGAGACCACGCGCGCACTGCGCGGCATGGCCTTTGCCGAGGTCGAGCTCGGCGATCTTGATGCCGCCAAGGCCTTGCACGAACGCGTGCTCGCGCTCGACCCCACCAACGCGATGTCGCGCAGCGAACTGCGCTACATCGAGCGCCTGAAGCAGCGCGTACCCAAGGTGCGCGCCCCCGACGAAGAAGCGAGGCCGAAGGAACGCACGGCATGAACGTGGTGCTGGTGCACGGCATCTTCGACGACGGCGCGATCTTCCGGCGCCTCGAGCGCAGCCTGCGCGACGCCGGCCATCGCTGCTGGGTGCCCGCGCTCAAGCCCGCGGATGGACGCCGCGGCATCCATGACCTTGCCTGCAAGCTGAAGGCGCATGTCGACGAGCAGCTCGGCCCGACCGAGCCGATCGCCATCGTGGGCTTCAGCATGGGCTGCATCGTCTCGCGCCACTACCTGCAGCTGCTCGACGGGCATGCGCGCTGCGAGGCCCTGTTCGCGGTCTCGGCGCCGCACCAGGGAACGCTGCTGGCCTACCTCTATCCGGGAAAGGGTGCCCGCGACATGCGGCCCGGCAGCCCGGTGCTCGAGGAGCTCCGGCGCACCGAGCATCGGCTGGCGCGGATGGCGGTGTTCGGCTACTGGACGTCTTTCGACGTGACGGTGTTCCCGGCCCAAAGCTCCCACTGGCCGCGTGCATCGAGCAGCCTCGATGCGCGGGCCCTGCTGCATCGGTTCATGCCGGGCAATGCACGCGTGTGCGCGGACATCGTCGAGCGGATGAATACGCTGGACGCGTCGCGCGCCTGAAGCGCGCCGCTCAGGGCCGCAGCGTCTCGCGCACCAGCTTCGGATCGCGCGCGATCTCTTCCTCGCGGAACGGGAAGCGCAGCCAGTCCTTGCGCGCATAACGCAACACGGGTGCGGCGCCCGCGCCGTTCGTCACCGCGGTCTCGCGCTCGCCGTGCGCGAGCAGCGTGCGGGCCTGTACGCCGCGTGCGTCGAAGTGGACGATCTGCAGGTAGGTGTTGCCGTGCGAGTCGGGTCCCATGCGGTAGCTGCCTTCGGCATCGGCGCAGGCGACCGTGAAGTAGCCCTCCGCATCGCAGCCGCCGAACAAGGGCACGCTGTTCCCGCCGCTGCGCACGAAGCGTTGGACGCCCAGCGGTGCGTCCAGCGGCAAGCCCTTCTTCCTCATGTCCTCGACGGCGCCGGCAAGGGCTTGCGCGATGCGCGGATCGCCTGCACGGATGCCGGACGGCGTGGAAAGCGGGGCCTGCGCCGAAAACGGCGTAGCATGGAGTTCGTCCACCGGTATCGCGCTCAGCCGCGTCCAGAAGAAGTCCCACAGCAACGCGCCGCGCGCATCCGCATCCGCGCGGTTCGACCAGCGGCGCAGCACCTGGCAGGCAGGGCCGGTCGCCACCGAACGCGCCGCGCCGCCGGCATCGGCCGGGATCTCGACCGATGCGGATCCGCAAGCGCTCCGCAGCAACGGCACCTTGAACAGATCGGCGCTGTAGGCGCGCGATTCGAGCACCTTGCGCGACAACCGGTCGGCCAGGCGGCTCGCGGAAGTCTCGCGGGCCTGCAGCAGTTCTCCGGCGATCCGGTGGCCCTCGCGGCCGCGCAGCGACAAGGGCTCGGGCTCCGCACCGAGCACGCTGGCGAAGCCCACGAGCGGCTGCGCCGGATTGCCGAGCCAATGGCTGTCGTTCATGTTGGCCACGTAGTCCTCGCGCAGCAGCGCGGGCATGCGAGCGGCCGGCATCGCCGAAGCCTGCACGGCGGCCGGATCGCGCCGCCAGTCGCAGGCCGATCGGCTGCCGTCGAGCATGGGCGTCTCGGCATCGAGGGCCGCGAAGGCTTTCGACAGCGGTGTGGCACAGGCGGCGCGCAGGTCGTCGGGCACATCGGGCACCGCGCCGATCTCCGAATACCAGGCGCGGTTGTCGCCGCGCCCGATCGCCACCGTATTGACCCAGGGCATGGCGGCCTCTTCGCGCTGGGTCGCGATGAACTCGTCGAGCGAGCGCGCGCGGTTCCAGCGCAGGAAGTTGCGGAAGATGCGCGGGTTGTCGGCATTGATGTCGCGGATCGCGAGGGCCTTGCCCGCACGCCAGCCGAGCGCCGGATTGCGCGCGCCGAGATCGATGACGGGACCGAAGCGCGTGCGCCAGAGCGTGCGCCGCACGGTCTCGACGCTGCCGTCGGCACGGCGCACCTCGACCGCGAGCGGCTGCGCCTGCATCGGCTGCGAGACACCGTCGACCATGTAGCGCGCGGCGTCCGCGGGATCGAGCGTGAGGTCGAACAGGCCGAAGCGCCGGGCCGCCGACACGGTGTGGCTCCAGGCGATGTCGTTGTTGAAGCCGATCATGACGACCGGAATGCCGAGGAAGGCGATGCCCGCCACGTCGATGGCGCCCGGCAGCGTGAGATGCGCCTGATAGAAGCGGTCGGGCCCACCCCAGTACCAGTGCGGATTGCCGAACAGCACGCCGCCCTGCCCGCCCGTGGCGGCGCCGCCGAAGCCGAGCACGTTGCTGCCGATGCCGCGCGCGTCGCCCACCGGGATGCGCAGCCGCGACGAGAGCGAGAGCCGGTCCGCCGAGGCCGGCGGCGCCGCGGCCGCGGGCTGCGCCTGCGCGATCTCGGCGACGAAGCGCGTATACCCGCCCGCGAGAGCGGCCGCGATCATGCGGCGGTGCACGTCGTCGGGACCGATGGGCTGGACCCATGCCGCATCCGCGCAGGCGGGCCGGGCGTCGACGGCGGCCTTTCGTGGTGCTGGCTGGTGGAGCGTGCCCACATAGCGGTTGTACCCCTCGGCATAGCCCTCGATGAGCTGTTCGAGCTCGGGGGGATTCGCCTGCCGCAGGCTTTTGATGGCCGGTGCGCCGGCGAATGCCTTGAAGAAGAAGTCGAGGTCGAGGTTGGCCGGCGTGCCGAACGTGGAGCGCGTGGCCGGTTTCGCGTCCGGTCCGAAGTGCAAGGAGCGCTCGCCGCGGTAGGTGACGAAGGCATCGGCGAGCGTGCACAGGGCGTCCTGCGCCTGCGCATAGCCCTGGCCGAAGCCCAGGCCGCGCCAGTCGGCGGCGCGGATGTGGGGAATGCCGTCGGTGGTGCGGCGGATGTCGATGGCCGCTTGGGCCTCGGCCTGCGGTGTTGGGCGCCGAGCCTGCACGCCCGAGCCGAAACCGAGTCCCAGCATCAGCGCCGCCACGGCCAGCGCCAGGCTGCTCGATCGGCGCGCGCGCCGGCTTGCGGGCCGCGAGGCTGCCGCTGTCGAAGAATGAGTCACGCGAATTCCAGGAAGGTACGGCCAGAACGATCCGGAAGAAATTCCTGCGCGACCGCTGCTCCGCTGCAAGAAGTACAGACGCGCGAGCGCCTGCTTTGTTTAGCGCAGCGGGCTGCTGCGCTCCTGCGCCAAGGCCGAGTCTTCGGCGTCCGCGCGCCATCCGCCGCCGAGCGCCCGGTACAGCGCGACGCGCGCCTCCAGCCTTGCCTGCATCAACTGCACCTCGCGATCGCGCGCCTCGTGCAGCGTGCGTTGTGCGTCGAGCAGCACCAGCAGGGTTTCGGCACCGGCCCGGTAGCGCGACTCGGCCAGCGCCTCGGCACGCCGCGCCTGGTTCAGTTCCTCGGCCTGGGCGATGGCCTGGGCATCGAGGCCGGCGACGCCGGTCAGCGCCGTCTGCGCATCGGCCAGGGCGGCGGCGATGGCCGCGCGGTACGACTGCAGGAGCTCCTCCCGGCGCGCCTCGGCAAGGCTGCGCTCGCCCGCGAGCCGCCCGCCGTCGAGCAGCGGCGCGGCCACGCCGGCCGCGAGCCGGTAGACCGGATCGCCGAACAACCCGCCGGACCCCGACCCGCCGAGCGAAGCGTTCAGCGAGACGCTCGGCAGCAGCGCGGCGCGCGCGGCGTACACGTTCTGGTCGGCCGCGGCCAGCCTGGCCTCGGCGCGCGCGATGTCGGGCCGGCGCACGAGCAGTTGCGATGGCAGGCCGGGGTCGATCGGCGGCACGCGCAGTTGCGCGAGCGGTGCCGCAGTGCCGCCGGCATCGCCCGGCCGCGCCATCGCGTCGAGTCCGCGCAGCAACGCCAGCGCCGTGAGCGCTTCGTCCGCACGCTGGCGCATCGCCGCGAGTTCACGCTCGCGCGCGGCCACCAGACCGCGCTGCTGGGCGAGTTCGAGCGCGGTCGCGGCGCCCGCCGCCTGGCGCGACGACACCAGCCGCAGCAGCCGCCGCGCGTTGTCGAGGCTGTCGTTCGCGATCGCGGCGCGCTCGCGCAGGCCGCGCAGCCGCAGCCACGCCGACGCCGCCTCGGCGCTCAGGCCCACGCGCACCGCATCGCGGTCGAAGACGCTGGCGCGCCAGCCTTGCAGACCTTCCCGCCGCAGCGCGGCCTGGCGGCCCCAGAGGTCGAGTTCGTAGCGGGCCGCGAAGCCCGCGAGATGTTCGCTGCCCGCGACCGAGGCCTGGCCACCGAGGCGCCCCTCGCGGCTGGCATCGATGTTGGCGCTCAGCGTGGGCCAGCTCGACGCGCCGGCCACGCGCGCCTGCGCGCGGGCCGCCTGCACGCGCGCCACCGCCATCGCGAGATCGTGGCTGCCGGCCTGGGTCTCCACGATCAGCGCATCGAGTTCGGCGCTGCCGAAGGCGCGCCACCACTGCGCGTCGGGCGCATCGGCTTCCACCGACGGCACGGTGGGCGCCGCGGACAGCGATGCCGGTGCACGCCATGCGGCGGGCACGGGCACCGCGCGCTCGGAAACTTCGGGCGGCAGGGCGCAGCCGGCCGCGAACAGCGCGCCGAGCAGCGCGCCGATCCTCCACGGGAGGCTGGCTGGGCTGGAGGTCGATGGGTCGGGCATGCGAAACAGAAAAAAGGACGTCGTGCGATCGGGCGTCGCTACTGCGAGGCCAGCGCCACCACCGGATCGAGCCGCGCCGCGTGGCGCGCGGGCATGAAGCCGAACACCAGGCCGGTCAGCACCGCACAGCCGAAAGCGCCGAGCACCGCCAGCGGCGAGAACAGCACCGGCACGCTGGCCAGCATCAGCGCCGCCACAACGAGCAGGCCGACCGCGACACCGACCGAACCGCCGACGGCGGTCACCAGCACGGCCTCGGTCATGAACTGGCGCTGGATGTCGGTCTGGCGCGCGCCGGTGGCCATGCGGATGCCGACCTCGCGCGTGCGCTCGCGCACGGTCATGAGCATCACGTTCATCACGCCGATGCCGCCGACCACCAGCGAGATCGCCGCGATCAGGCCCAGCATCAGGGTCATCGCGCGCGCGGTCTCGGACTGCGCCCGGATCGCCTCGACGCGGTTCCAGACCTGCACGTCGTTGACACGGCGGCGCGCGGCCAGGCTGGACTCGATCGCGCTGGCCGTCGCGATGGCACGTTCCATGTCGCGGACCTGGACGCCGACCCAGGTCGGATTCGCATGGCCGGCCAGCCGCGCGGCGGCGGCGGAGAACGGCACGATGATGCGGTTGTCCTGGTCCTCGCCGTCGGTGGTGCCCTTGGCGGCCAGCACGCCAATCACCTCGAACGGCACCTTCTCGATCAGCACGTTCTGGCCGATCGGGTTGCTGCCGTCGGCGAACAGCGCCTTGCGCACCGTCTGGCCGATCACCGCGACCTTGGCGACGCTGCGCTCGTCCTGCGCATCGAACATCTGACCCTCGCTCACGGCCCAGCCGAGCACGCGCGAGAAGTCGACGGTGGTGCCGCCGCTCTCGGTGGCGAGATCAACATTGCCGCGGCGCGCGACCACCCGGTCCTCGATGTACGGCGCGACGGCCTCGACGTTGGGCAGCTCGCGCACGATGTCGACGTCGGCCAGCGTGAGCGGGGTGGTGGGCGAACGGCTGCTGCCCTCGCGCGCCGCCATGTACATGGTGCGCACGCCGAAGGTCTCGAACTGCGCGAGCACCTTCTTCTGCGAACCGCCGCCGACTGCGAGCATCGCGATCACCGAGGCGACGCCGATCACGATGCCCAGCAGCGTGAGGCCGGTGCGGAAGCGGTTGATCCACATCACGCGCCAGGCGGCGCGCGCGGCTTCCCGCAGGTCGGCGGCCATCGAGGCCTGGCCGGCGCGCGGCCCGCGCGACGCATCCCACGCCGGGCGTGGCCCGTCGGCGGGACGCGCGTCGCCGGAGTCGGCCACGATCTCGCCGTCGCGGATCTCCACGATGCGGCGGGCCTGCGCGGCGACCTGCCGGTCGTGCGTGATCAGGATCACCGTGTGCCCCGCGTCGGCGAGTTCGTGCAACAGCTTCATCACCTCCGCGCCGCTCTGGCTGTCGAGCGCGCCGGTGGGCTCGTCGGCCAGGATGACGCGGCCGCCGTTCATCAGCGCGCGCGCGATGGCCACGCGCTGCTGCTGGCCGCCCGACAGCTGGCCCGGCCGATGGTCGAGGCGGGCGCCCATCGCCAGCCGCTCGAGCAGCGCGGTGGCGCGCACGCGGCGCTCGTGCTCGGGCATGCCGGCATAGAGCGCGGGAATCTCGACGTTCTCGCGCGCCGACTCGGTCTGCACCAGGTGATAGCCCTGGAACACGAAGCCGAAGGTCTCGCGGCGCATCCGCGCGAGCGCGTCGGCATCGAGGTCGGAGACGTCGCGCCCCTCGAACAGGTAGCGCCCGTCGTTCGGCCGGTCGAGGCAGCCGAGGATGTTCATGAGCGTGGACTTGCCGGAACCGGACGCGCCCATGATGGCGACGAACTCGCCCGCGTGGATCTTCACCGAGATGCCGCGCAGCACCGGCGTGGGCGCGGGATCGTCGGGCGTGCGCTGCGGCAGGCCATAGGACCTGCGGATGTCCTGCAGCTCGACCAGCGGCGGGGCGTTCGCCGCCTCCGGGCCCGGCGTCGCGCTCATTGGAATACCTTCGTGCTTCGCACTGCGGTGCGAGCTTGCTGGGGGCGGCCCGGCGCTGCGCTCATGGCTTCGCGGTCTTGCCGAAGCCCGCGTCGGCCACGATGCGCTCGCCCGCCTCGACACCATCGAGGGCCTGTGCGAAGACGCGATTGCGCACCCCGATGCGCAAGGGCCGCGTCTCGACGCTGCCATCGGGCCGCAGCACGCGCACGGTGTAGCGATCCGCGGCATCCGCCACCGGCACGAGCGCCGTGGCCGGCACGATCAGCGCATCGGCGGCGGCGGCTTCGACGAAAGTGACCTGCGCGGTCATCTGCGGCATGAGCTCGCCGTCGGCGTTGTCGATGTCGAACAGCGCCGTGTAGACAACGACCTTGTTCGGCGTCGCGGGGGCCGCGGCGGTGCTGTCGTTGCCGCCGGTCTTGGCCGTCGGCGACGGCGGGGCCGGCAGCACCTGGCGCACCTTGCCCTGCCAGCGGCGCTGGTTGTTGCCCAGGGTCGTGAAATAGACCGGCATGCCGGCCTTGACGCGACTCACGTCGGCCTCCGACACCTCGGACCACACGGTCATCGCCGACAGGTCGGCGATGCGCAGCACGTCGGGCGTCTGGTAGGTGGCGTTGAGGGTCTGGCCCTCGCGCGCGGTCACCGACACCACGGTGCCTGCCATCGGCGCGAAGATGCGCGTGTAGCCGAGCCGCGCCTCGTCGGCCTGCAGCGTGGCCTGGGTCTGCGCGATCTGGGCCTCGAGGTGCTCGATGCGTGCAGCCGCCGAGGCGAACGCGGCCTCGGCGCTCTGCACGTCCTCTTCGCGGGTGGCGCCGTCGGCGGCCATCTGGCGCTGGCGCGCATGCTGCTGGCCGGCCAACCGGTGCTGCGCGCGCTGGTCGGCCAACTGGGCACGCAACCCGGCCAGCGACGCCCGGCCCGCATCGACCGTGGCGCGCTGCACGCTGGGATCGATCTCGACCAGCAACCGCCCCTTGTCGACCACGTCGCCGGGCTGGACGTGCAGCCGCAGGATCTGACCCGAGACCTGGGCGCCGACATCCACGTAGCGCCGCGGCTGCAGCGTGCCGAAAGCAGTGACGCTCGATTCGATGGCACCGCGCCGCACGACCGACGACTCCATCGCGCCCGCGGGCCGGCGCGCCCAGAGATAGCCCGCGGTCGCCAGGGTCAGGAAGAGAACGAGGAGGATGGAAACGATTCTGCGCATGTCGAGGAAAGGGAGCGTGCGGACCATTCGCGCTTGCGCGGACGCCGCGTGCGGAGCTGTCTTCTTGGAGTTCGCGCGTATTCTGTACGGTCCGAAATCGGCCACACGCGGCGCAAGGTCGATGCCTTCACGGGCCGGAGACGGCCGGGTGGCGGCTCTCTCTTTCTACGCGGCCGCCTTCTGCGGCGCACGCACGCGCTCTTCCGCGATGCGGCCGGCCTTCATGGTGATCACGCGGTCGGCGATGTGGAAATAGCGGTCGTCGTGCGAGATGACCACCAGCAGGTGGCCCTTGGCGCGCAGCTCGGGCAGCAGCTCGGTGTAGAAGAGATGGCGGAAGGTCGGGTCCTGGTCGGCGGCCCATTCGTCGAACACCAGCACCGGACGGCCCTCGAGGTAGGCATGCACCAGCGCGAGCCGCTTGCGCTGGCCGGTGGACAGGTCGGTGGTGGTGAAGGCGCCGTCCTTGACCGAGACCTTGTGCGCGATCTCGAGGCGCTGCAGGTAGGGCAGCGCGGTCTCGGGCAGCGTCTGCCGGCCTCCTTCGCCGCCGGCCACCAGGTCCTCGAACAGGTAGAAGTCGGAGAACACGGTGGTGAAGAGCTGCCGGTAGTCGTCGCGGGTCTCGGGCGTGACGGCCTTGCCGTCGAGCACCACCTCGCCCTGCTGCGGCGCATAGAGGCCGAGCAGCAGCTTGATGAGGGTGGTCTTGCCCGAGCCGTTGTCGCCGACGATGAAGACGATCTCGCCGCGCTCGATGCGCAGGTCCACCGGACCGAGCACGAAGGCCTCGCTGCCCTCGGGCGTGTCGAATGCGTAGCGCACGCCGCGCATCTCGATGGCCTCGCGCATCGGCGGCGAGGTCGGTGGCGAATCGAGATGCAGGTGCGGCTCCGGCGTGGCGAAGCGGGCCGACAGGTCGGCGATGCGGCCGAAGGCCACCTTGGCGCGGCCCACGTGCGGCAGCGCACCGACGATCTGGTCGATCGGCCCCTTGATGAACAGCAGCACGAGCACGAAGCCGCTGAGCACCGCGGGCTCGGTGGTGCGCCACGCGGCCCAGCCGAGGATCATCGCGATCAGCAGGAAGAACAGCGCGGAGCCGAAGGAAGTGGCCAGCACGAAGATGTTGATCGCCCGGTGGTTGATGTCGCGAATGGCGTCGACGGTGCGCGCGATCTGCCCTTCGTACACGCGGGAGCGCCGCGCGCGGTGCATGCGCAGTTCCTTGGCACCCTCGCTGATGCCGCGGTAGGCCTTGTGCAGCAGTTCCTCCTGCTCGCGCGACTCGAAGAAGCCCGCGATGCCGCGTGCATGGGCCCAGGTCTGGACGGCCACGCCGATCAGCATCGCCACCACCAGCAGGCCGAACAGCGGCAGCGACAGCCAGGCCAGATAGCTCAGGCAGCCGAGCGCGATGGCCGTCGAGATCATGGTGGCGGCCAGCATGAAGGCCACGTCGCTGATCATGTCCACGTCCTGCGTCAGCACGGGCATCAGGCGGTGCATGCGATAACGCTCCAGCGCATCGATCGGGGCCGCGAGGATCTTCAGCGCCAGATCCTTGCGCACCTGCGCGACCAGTCGCTGGCCCACGACGTTGTTCGAGATGTCGGAAGCCGCGCGCCCGATCAGCGCGATGACGCACAGCACGACGAAGGTCAGCAGCAGCCCTCCCGCCATGCCGCCGGGCCGGCTCAGCACCTCGTTGATGGTCGCCAGCAGCGCCACGGTGGCCACGCCGGCCCCGATGCCGGTCACGGCGGAAAGCACGATCCAGGGAACGAAGGGTTTCAACAGCCGAAGCAGATCGGACGCCTTGGCGCTGGAGGAAGGTACTTGCATGCCGGTATGACGGATCGGCGGCCCGGATGTTTAGTGCCTACTGCAGCGTCGACGGGGTTCGCGGATCGTCGTCGGGCACCGAACCGACCAGGGCCGCGCCCGCCAGTGCCCACAGCGTCAGGGCTTCGTCGAATGCGCGCACATGCCTGGCATCGCGCCCGAGCCACAGCACCAGCCTCTGTGCGCGCTCGAGCGACGGGGCGTCGTGCAGTTCGCGAAAGAGCTGCCAGGCCTCCTTGCAGGCCGGATCGGAAATAGCGTGGTGACTGGAGCTCATCGTGTCAGGGCGCCTCGGTGGGTGTGGATGGGCAGTTAGACGCGGTTCGCCCGCGGATGTTTAGCCGCTGTCATCTTCGTGCCTCGATTCCTCGGGCTGTTTCGTGGCGCTAAACCTTTGGGCACGCCAACCGTCTCCCATCGATGAGCCATTGCGCGACGGCCCGCGGCCCCTTTCCATGATTTCGCTTCTGGCGCCGATATTCCAGGGCGAATGGGCGGCCTACGGCGAAACGCTGGCCTGCTCGCCACATGCGCCCGCGGACGCCGTGCGAGTAGCCGACCTGATCGCCGACGCGGCCCTGCTGGCCGGGCTGCTGCGCCAGCACGCCCGCCATCTGCGCGCGTACGGCGCTGACCTGCGTCCGGTGGCCTCCGCCTGGAGCCTGCACTATCTGAACGCCCTGCTGCCCCCGGTCGCGGCGGCGGCCAGCCTGCTGCAGCACGGATTTCCGATGGCACCCGCGCGGGTGTGGCTCACGTTCGCGGAAGGCGCGGTGCCGCAGTGCTTTCACATCACCGACGAGGGGCAGCCCCGGCACGGCGCCAGCACGGCCGAACGCTATGCAGCGCTGCTCCAGGAGCATCTGGCGCCGCTGTTCCTGCAGCTGACCCGCTTGACGCGGATCGCGCCCAAGATCCTCTGGGGCAATGCCGCGCGCTACCTCGAACCGGTGCTCGAGCAGGGCCTGGCAGCGAGCGGCCAGGCTCCCGCCGTCGCGCAGGACCTGGATTACCTGCTGCACCAGCCACTCTGGGGCTGCGACGACAACCCGATGTTCACGCCACCGCGCCGGACCATGCGCCTGGAGGGCGGCGCGCCCGCACCCATCACATTGCACCGGCAGTGCTGCCTCTACTACTTGCTGCCCGAGGAAGGCTATTGCGCCGCCTGCCCGCTGGCGCCGGAGTTCCGCAAGACGCGGGCCTGAGCGATCGCGCTAAACAAACCGGCCGGCCGCGCGTCTTTTGCGGATATGCATCCATTCATAGATGCGACTGCGACGCCCCCATGCCACTGCATCCCGATCTCGAAGCCTTCCTCGAACTGGCCGCCCTCGCCGAAGAGGATGGACGCGCACCGATGTGCGAGCTGGAGCCCGCGCAGGCGCGAGCCAGCTACGACCAGTCGACCCTCGCGCTGGACGGCGTCGGGCCCGAGCTTCCGGTCGAGGACATCGGCTTTCGCGCCCGCGACGGCGCGACGCTGCGCGCCCGGCTGTACCGGGGCGGCGATGCGGGCACGCCGCTGCCGACCCTGCTGTACTTCCATGGCGGCGGCTACGTCGTCGGCGGGCTCGATTCGCACGACGCGCTGTGCCGCGCGCTGGCGCAGCGCACGCCCTGCGCGGTGCTGGCCGTGGACTACCGGCTCGCGCCGGAACACAAGTTCCCGACCGCCTTCCACGACGCCGAGGATGCCGCCCTGTGGCTCGCAGCGCAGGGCGTCGCGCACGGCCTGGACCCCACGCGCGTGGCCTTCGCCGGCGACAGCGTCGGCGGCACGCTCGCCACGGCCCTGACGCTGGCCGCGCGCGATGCCGGACGCCCGCAGCCGCTGCTGCAGGTGTTGCTCTATCCCTGCACCAGCATCCGCCAGGACAGCGACTCGCACCGGCGCTACGCGAGCGGCCACCTGCTCGAGCAGCGCACGCTGCAATGGATGTTCGGCCACTACCTGCGCAGCGAGGACGACCGCGCGGACTGGCGCTTCGCCCCGCTCGCCGCGCAGGACCTGTCGGGTCTCGCGCCCGCGCACCTCGTGCTGGCCGAGTACGACCCGCTGGTCGACGAAGGCCGGGCCTATGCCGAGCGGCTGCAGGCGGCCGGCGTGCGCACGCAATGGCAGGTGTACGAAGGCATGGTCCACGACTTCGCCCGCCTGAGCCAGGTGGTGGAGGAAGCCGACACCTTGCGCTCGTCGATCGCGCGAACGCTGGCCGAGGCATTCGGACGCGCACGTGTCGCCGCAGCCGTGCCGGCATCGGCGATCGGCGCCTGGGTGTTCCATGCGCACCCCGACGGCGATCCGCTCGAGGTGCGTCTCGACACCTCGAAGCTCACGGTCGGCCCGCAGGCCGGCCAGGGACCGACCAGCCATTGGCTGCTGCACGAGCAGGCCGGTACGCTGCGCCTGGACGGGTCGAACAGCCACGACGCCGAGCCCGCGCAGACCCATCTGCTGGCCGCCATCGAAGCTGCCTTCGTGCGCCATCCGCAACGCACCACGCTGTCCCTGCGGCTCGCGCCATCGAACCCGGCAGGCCTCGCGCGCCTGGTCGATGCCGGCGCGGCGAGCCTGCCGCCGGGCCCCGATGCGATCGTGGCGCGCGAAGCCTTCTGGCAACTGCCGCGCGTGTGGCAGCGCGGGCCGCGCGAGCCCTTCGCGCAGCGCTACACGCTGAGCCAGGGCCGCCGCCATCCGCTGCGGCCGGTCAAGCCGGCCGGCACCGTCTATCAACGCCACATCCCCTGGCTGTCGCAGACGCTGTCGCTGGACACGGTCGACATCGAGCGCGACCTGCCGGCCTTCCATCGCTGGATGAACGATCCGGTGGTGGCGCACTTCTGGGAAGAACAGGGCGAACTCGCCAGGCATCACGCCTACCTCGAGACGATCGCGGCCGACCCGCGCGTGACGGGGCTGATCGGGCGCCTCGACGGCGAGGCCTTCGGCTACTTCGAGGTGTACTGGGCCAAGGAGGACCGCATCGCGCCCTTCTACGACGCGGGCGACCACGATCGCGGCTGGCACGCGCTGATCGGCGAGGCGCGTTTTCGCGGCAAGCCCTTTCTCACGGCCTGGATGCCTTCGGTGTCGCACTACCTGTTCCTCGACGACTGCCGCACGCAGCGCATCGTGATCGAGCCGCGCGCGGACAACCACAAGATGATCAAGAGCCTGGGCCGCTGCGGCTACGCCCACGTGAAGGAATTCGACTTTCCGCACAAGCGCGCGATGCTCGGCATGCTGCTGCGCGAACGCTTCTTCGGCGAAGCCCTCTGGATTCCCCAGGGGGACGCCACCGTCTCGCCACCTTCGGCCGATCGCGCCGAACCTCCCCTCAAGGACATTCCATGCAAATCCACGACCTGATCGGCATCGGCTTCGGCCCGTCCAATATCGCGCTGGCGATCGCGCTCGACGAGAAGCGCCACCACGGCCAGTTCGTGGATGCCCTGTTCATCGAGAAGCAGCAGGGCTTCGTCTGGCACAAGAACATGCTGCTCGACAACGCGCACATGCAGATCTCGTTCATCAAGGACCTGGCGACGCTGCGCAATCCCTCGAGCCGCTTCACCTTCCTGAACTACCTGCACGAGAAGCAGCGCTTGCAGGACTTCGTCAATCTCAAGACCTTCTTCCCGAGCCGGCACGAGTTCAACGACTACCTGGGCTGGGCCGCGGCGCAGTTCGAGGACCGCTGCGCCTACGGCGAGAGCGTGTTCGAGGTGGTGCCGGAAATGCGCGGCAGCGAGGTGCAGCTGGTGCGCGTGCGCTCGCGCCAGGCCGACGGCAGCGTGCGCGAGCGGCTGGCGCGCAACCTGGTGGTGAGCGTGGGCGGCGTGCCGAAAATCCCGGCGCGCTTCCAGCCCTTCAGGGACGACCAGCGCGTGTTCCATTCGAGCAGCTACCTCGAGGCGATCGCGCGGCATCCGAAGGCCGAGCGCATCGCCATCGTGGGCGCGGGCCAGAGCGCGGCCGAGATCTTCATGGACCTGCAGAGCCATCCGAACAAGCCCGCGGTCGACCTGATCATGCGCGCCCGCTCGATCAAGCCTTCGGACGACAGCCCCTTCGTGAACGAGATCTTCAACGCCGACTTCACCGACTTCGTGTTCAACCGCTCGCAGCCCGAGCGCGCCGAGCTGCTGGAGGAGTTCTGGCACACCAACTACGCGGCGCCGGACCTGGAGCTGATCCAGCAGATCTTCAACGTGTTCTACCGCCAGCGCGTCGCGGGCGTGGCGCGCCACGGCTTCCTGCGCCGCCACGAGGTGTCGGCGGTGCGCGCGGCGGCGGACGGCATCCACCTGTGGCTGCACGACCTCAACACCGACCAGCGCGCCGAGCATGGCTACGACGTCGTGGTCCTCGCCACCGGGTACGAGCGCGACGGCCACAGGACGCTGCTGGATCCGCTCGCGCCGTACCTGGGCGACTTCACGGTCGATCGCCACTACCGGCTGCAGGGCACGCCGGAGCTGAAGCCGGGCATCTTCCTGCAGGGCGCCTGCGAAACCAGCCACGGGCTCAGCGACACGCTGCTGTCGGTCACGGCCATCCGCTCCGACGAGATCGGGCAGGCGCTGCTGGAAGCGAATCCACGGCCGGCGCAGCAGGCGCATGCCTCAGGGCGTACGCCGCTGCCGGCCGCCGTGATTTAACGCTTTGGACATCGCGCGGTGATACACTTAATAAGAATCGTTCTTATTACAGATCCCCGGGATCGACCCAGCGCGCTGCCGTATCGCCGGCTCGTCATTCCTAGCCGGAGCTGACGAGCCCGAAGGCAAGACCAGCGACCGGGCTCCCGGGGCCCATCGTCGATGCTTGCGAGAAGGCGGCCGGATGCGCGACCTCGTCCAGGAACTTGTAGCTCACTATGCGGACTTGCGCCGACAGCTCACTCGCGACCTGAGGGATCCCCACTACGCGGCGGACATCGCGCAGTCGAGCTTCGAGCGGGTGTTCGTCCAGGCCACGAAATCGTCGGGTAGCGACGACGCTAAGGACGGCTCCAGCATCGAATCGCCGCGTGCCCTGCTGTTCCGCGTGGCCCGCAACCTGTGCATCGACGAGGCGCGCCGACGCAAGGTGGCGCAGGAATGGGTCGGCACGCAGGCAGCGGTCGGCGCGCACCTCGCGGCACCTTCCAGCGAGTACCTGCTGGCGCAGCAGCGCGTGCTCGCACGCGTGGTTGCGACGCTGGAGAAGCTCACGCCCCGGCGGCGCGAAGTCTTCCTGCTCTTCCGGGCCTACGGCCACACGCGCGCGGAAATCGCGCAGCAGCTCGACATCACCGAGATGGCCGTGGCCAAGCACCTGCTGCGCGCCACCATCGACTGCTCGCGCGTGTTCGCCGAACTGCGCGAAGAGCTGATCGCGCCGCCGCACGTGCAGAACCACGCGAGCTTCGACGGCACGCTGGCCGAAGACTTCTCGTGAACGGCATGGCGATCGGAGCGCCGCGCGAACGGCTGGTCGAGCGCGCCCTCGCGCTGATCGTGGAGAGCGAGATCGCGCCGGGCGAGATCTCGCAGCACAGCCGCGTGGCGCTGAACCAGTGGCGCAGCAAGTCGCCCGAGCATGCGGCGGCGCTGCTGGAGGCACGCCATCGCTGGAATGTGCTCGGCGGCATGGCCGACGACCTGCGCGCGCACTTCGACGCCCCCGAAACCAACATGGCGGCCAACGCCGCCGCATCGGGCCGCGGGCCGCAACGGCGCAAGCTGCTGCTGTCGATCGCGGGCCTGCTGGGCAGCGGCGTTCTCGCCGGCCGCGGGGTGCAGTGGTATTGGCAACAGCCGGTCTTTCAGGCCTCCTACGACACCCGCACCTCGCAGATGCTGAAGCTGGCGCTGCCGGATGGCGTCGACGGAATGCCGGGCAGCCAGCTCGACATGGCGCCGCGCAGCAGGATCGACGTCGCGCTGTATCGCCAGCGCCGCGTCGTCGAGATGGCGCAGGGCGAGGTGCGATTCGAAGTGGTGCACGACGACAAGCGGCCCTTCCAGGTGCGCACGCGCGGCGCTGTGATCAAGGTGGTCGGCACGGTCTTCACCGTGCGCGACCGCGGCGGGCCGATCACCGTCGGGGTGGAGCAGGGCCATGTCCGCGTGCAGATCCGTACCGACCGGCAGGACGGCAACGCATCCTCGGTGCAGGTCATCGACCTGCGCGCGGGAGAACTCGTGGAAGTGAAGGACGGCCACGCCAACGCGGTCAGGCAGTCCGATACCCGCGCGCTCTCGGCGTGGCGCGACGGCTGGCTGGTGTTCGACAACACGCCGTTGGGCGATGCACTGGCGTCGGTCAACAACTACCGCACCCGGCCGATCGTCAGTTCCAGCACGCGCATCGACGCCCTGCGCCTCTCGGGCCGCTTCCGCACCACGGATTCGGCGGGACTGGTGGCGCTGCTGCCGACGATCCTGCCCGTCACGACCGCCACCCTGCCCGATGGCAGCGTGGAATTGCGGGCGCGCTGAGAAAAAGAGCGTCGTACAGGCCTCGCGGTGGGCCACGGCCGAAACAGGCTGTCTCTGTTTGGCGAGTTCGAACGTCTTACTTTGAGAAGCGGCGGATCTCCAATTTTCTGGAGTCCTGTCGCCAAAAGTACGAATACGTCGCATTTACTTAACTGGAGCCCTGACCCATGCGTTCTTCGCCTCGACACCGTATCCTGAGTGCCGCCATCGCCACAGCCTTCGGGACCACCTTCGTCAGCTGGAGCGACCCGGCTTCGGCCCAGGCGGCCGCACAGGCGACCGCGCCAACCTTCGACATCAGCGTGCCGGCGCAGCCCCTGGCAGCGGCATTGAACGAGCTGTCGCGTCAGACCGGCACCCAGGTGCTGGCATCGGGGGACACGGTCTCCCGGATCAACGCGCCGGCCGTATCGGGTCGCCTGACGCTTCAGGAAGCGCTGGACAGGCTGCTGGCAGGCAGTGGCCTGAGCGCCGTGCGCGAAGGCCGCGCCGTTGTGATCCGTACCGCGACGGCCGCCGACGCCGGCAAGACCTTGCCGCAGGTGATCGTCACGGCCGCGCTGGAATCCGACTCATCGGCGGCGCTCCAGAAGGACGGCACCGCAGCGGACGGCTATCGCGCCAAGACCGTGTCCTCGGTCGGCGCCCTGGGCAGCATGAGCCTGCAGGACACGCCTTACTCGATCAGCGTGGTCCCGCGCGAACTGATCCAGAACATCCAGGCGCAATCGCCCGACGACATCTACAAGCTCAATCCATCGACCCGCACTGCCACCCCGCAGATCACGAGCTGGAGTCCGCTGGTGAGCATCCGCGGTTTCGACGGCTCCAACGTCGCGGAAGACGGCATGCGCCGCAACTACAACCATGCCGCGGTGATCGAGGACAAAGAGCGGGTCGAAATCCTCAACGGGCTGTCGGGCTTCCTCTACGGCTCCGCCACGCCGGGCGGGATGATCAACTACGTCTACAAGCGCCCGACCATCGAACGCCTCAACAGCATCACCGTCGGCAACTACGGCGGGAACCAGGCGTATGTCCACGGCGACTTCGGCGGCCGTTTCGATGAGGCCGGCCGTGCGGGCTACCGCTTGAACGTCGTGAAGCAGGACGGCAACACGCCCATCGACGACCAGCGGATCAACCGCGAACTGATCAGCGCCGCCGTCGACTGGCAGGTCACCGACAAGCTGCTGCTCGAATTCAACGCGGTCTACAACAAGTACAAGACCTCCGGCACTTCAGCCTATTGGTCCTACGACATACCGCATGGCCGCGCGCCGGATGCCAGGAAGAACTGGAGCCAGCCGTGGATTCGCGACGAGTTCGAGAACACCAAGCTCATGGGCAAGGCCACGTACCGCATCAACGACAACATCACTTTGCGCGGCACCTACATGCGCGACGGCATCGACCGCCCCACGCAGGATCACTCGCTGAACAGCGTCAGTTCGCCCGGCGAGTTCACGCAGATCCGGCTGCGCTCGGGCCGTACGAAAGACACCTTCGATGCTGCCTCGGCCCTGGCCGACATCAGCTTCGACACCGGCCCGATCTCCCACAAGATGACCCTGGGCTACTACATGTTCTCCGACAAGTCCTGGGGTACGCGCAGCAACCCGAACACGGGTTACGAGGGTCCGTACCCGATCTTGCAGCCGACCTACGTGCCCGAGCCGTATTTCCCGCCCAGCCTCTATTCGCCTTACTACTCGGGCCGGGTCCGGAACAACAACCTCGTCATCGGCGACAACATCAAGTTCAACGACCAGTGGTCGATGCTCGTCGGCATCAACCGCAGCAACATCCGCACCGAGGCCCGGACCTCGGACGGCGACCGCGCGCAGCCTGACTACAACAAGAGCCGCAACTCGCCATCCGTCTCGCTCATGTTCAAGCCCGTGCCGTGGCTGACCACCTATGCCAGCTACATCGAGGGCCTGGAACCGGGTGGCATCGCCCCCGATACCGCCGTCAACTTCGGTGCCGTGCAGGCCCCCATGGTCAGCAAGCAGAAGGAGATCGGCGTCAAGGCCTCCGTCGGCAACATGCTGCTGACTGCGGCGCTGTTCGACATCGAGAAGGCCTACGAATTCATCGACAGCGACAACGTGTACACGCAGAGCGGGCGCCAGAACCACAAGGGCTTCGAGTTCAATGCCTCCGGCAAGCTCACCGACAAGCTCACCATCGTGAGCGGCATCACGGCGCTGAGCGCGAAGGTGAAGGGCTCCGAATTCAACGGGAAGAGTCCGCTGAACGTGGCGAAGGTCCTGGCCAAGATCTACTCAGAGTACGAGCTCCCGGTCCCCGGCCTGAGCCTGACCGGCGGCATCTACTACACCGGCCGCCAATGGGCCGATGCGGCCAACACGGACCGGTTGCCGTCCGTGACCACCGCCGATGTCGGCCTGCGCTATGCCACCAAGGTGTCTGGGAAGCCGCTGACGCTGCGCCTGAACGTGAGCAACGTCGCCAACAAGAGCTACTGGCTGAACGCCTACTATGTCGGTGCGCCGCGCACCGTCGCCTTCTCGGCGCAGATGCAGTTCTGACGCACGCGCACCCGGTAAAAAAACCCGTCCATCGCTGGACGGGTTTTTTTTCGGCTCCTGGCCGGGCACCGGGAGGGCTGCGAGGCCCCTGCGGCATCCGGTCGATCGCCGTCAGGCCGACACTTCGTTCGCCGCAGGCCGCCGAGCCGCCTGCAACGCCACGTCGACACCCTCCAGCAACGCCTCGCTGCGAACGATCTCGAAATGGCCCAGCGCCAACTCGTGACACTCGAGCGGCACGCGACCCAGTTGCCGCGTCAATGCCGCGCGCTCCGATGGCGCACGCCCGGTGATCCACCAGCAGTGCGACGCGCACCGCAGTGCCGAAAGTTCGTCGGCCCGCAGCGCGAGGCTCTTCAGGTGCCGGGCCACGGTGAAGATGCGCGCGAGTTCCTGGCTGCCAAGGGCCGCGTAGCCGACCTCGCCGGTCCTGGCAGCGCGCTCCTCCTTCACCAGCGCGAGCACGCGCTCGAGCGCCGCGGCCACGGCTTCCTCGCCCATCGCGCCGAGCCCGTTCGCTTCGACCACCGGCTCGACGGGGCGAAACTCGGGCAGGACCGTCGCGACGAAATCGGCGAAATCCCGCTGGCCATCCCGCTCGCCATCGGCCTCCTTCGCGCGGTCGACCTGCACGTGCGGATCGACCAGCCCCAGGAAGCCGACCTCCTGCCCCTGCGCCTCGAACTCCGCGGCCATCGCGGCGGCCAGCGTACCGCCCAATGACCAGCCGAGCAGGTGAACCGGCCCTTCGGGCTGCACCTGCCTGACCATCCGGCAGTAGTCCTGCGCCATCTGTGCGATCGACACATCGTGGTGCGCCGCGTCGGTGAGGGAGCGACACGGCAGCCCGTAGACCGTGCGGCGGCCCTGGAGATGACTCGCGAGCGGGCGGTAATCGAAGATCGTGCCCATGCCCGCATGGATGCAGAACAACGGCGCCGTTCCCGCCGCTTCTCCATTCAGCGCCACCAGGCCGGTCTCGGGACGTGCCGGCTCGGTCACGACCGAGCGCAGCAGGCCGGCGATGGTCGGCCAGCGCATCAGGTCGCGCAGCTTGAAGTCGAGCTTCGGATCGCGCAGGCGCCGTGTCTGCGCAATGACCTTCAAGCTCAGCAGCGAGTCGCCTCCCAGCTCGAAGAAGTTGTCGGTTTCGCCGACCTGAGCCACGCCCAGAACCTGCTGCCAGATCTCGGCAAGCTGCCGCGCCTGCGGAGTGGACGGCGGTACATGGACACGGTTCGCGGCACCTGCCTCGGGCGCCGGCAGCGCGCGCCGATCGAGCTTGCCGCTCACGAGCCGCGGCAGGCTGGCGAGCACGACCACATGCCCCGGCACCATGTACTCGGGAAGACTCTCGCCGAGCAGTTGCCGGATCCGCGCTGCCCATTGCGGCGGAATGTCGCCCTCCTGCGCCACCACGTAGCCAACGAGCTGCCGCCCCGCAGCCCCGTCGTGGGTGACCACCGCCGCTTCGCGAACGCCGGGAATGGAGAGCAGCCTCGCTTCGATCTCGCCCAGCTCGATGCGGAAGCCGCGCACCTTGACCTGGTTGTCGACCCGGCCGATGTACTCGACGTTGCCGTCGCCCATCCAGCGCACCAGGTCTCCGGTGCGGTACAGGCGGCTGCCGGCCGGGCCGAAGGGATCGGCCACGAAGCGTTCCGCCGTCAGTGCGCTGCGGCCGAGATAACCCCGCGCGAGGCCATAGCCACCGATGTAGAGCTCACCGGCCACGCCCTCCGGAACCGGCTGCATGTCCGCGTCCAGCACATAGGCCGTGCGCTCGCCCACGGGCCGGCCGATCGGTGCGTAGGCGCACTCGAAGGTCCGGCTGGCTTCGGTTCGCCAGATCAGTGGCGTCACCACCGTCTCCGTCGGCCCATAGCCGTTGATGAGCATCTGCGGCTTCAGGTGCAGGCGCACCTTGTCGTACGCGGCCTTCGGCATGGCCTCGCCACCGAATACGTAGAGCTCCACGGGAGGCGCATCGTCGCGCGGCGCGGCCCAATCGGCGATCTGATTCAGGTAGGCCGGCGGGAAGGCGGCGGTCGTGACGCCGTAGCGGTGCAAGGCCTCGTAGGTCTGCTCCGCCGTCCACAGTTCGTTGTCCCGCAACGCCAGGCCGGCCCCCACGCACAGCGGCGTCAGCCAGCGCTCATGCGCTCCGTCGAACGAGAAGGACATGAAGTGCAGTTCGCACGAATGCGAGGTGAGGCCGTATATCTGCGCCGTCGCCAGGCAATGCATCGCCAGCGGCCCGTGCGTCACGGCCACCCCCTTGGGCATGCCGGTCGAGCCCGAGGTGTAGATCACATAGGCAAGGTTGTCGACGTCCACGGTGGTCGCAGGATCGGCGGCGCTCAGCGCCTCGATGGCCAGGCCCTCGAGCAGGAGCTGCGGCACGGCGGTCTGCGGCAGGCGCGGCTGCACGCTGTTCTGCGTGATCAGCAACGTGGCACCGCTGTCCTGCAGCATGAACACCAGCCGGTCGGCGGGATAGGCCGGGTCCAGCGGCACATAGGCGCCGCCGGCTTTCAGCACCGCCAGCAGGGCAACGATCGTGTCGAGCGATCGCTCCAACGCCACGGCCACCAGCCGGTCCGGCCCCACGCCGAGGCCGACCAGGTGGTGCGCGAGTCGGTTGGCTCGTGCATTGAGCTGGGCGTAGCTCATCTCGTCGTCGCCCAGCAGCAAGGCGATCGCCTCGGGACGCTCGCGTGCCTGCCGTTCGATCAGGCGATGCACCATGCCGCGCTCGGCCGGCGCATCGAGCGCTTCGGTACGTCCGAGCGCCAGCACCGCCGTCTCCAGCGAGGAGTCCAGCCAGCCCAGTTCACCCACCGGGCGCGAGGCACCGGTCGCCATGCGGCGCAGCAGATGCTCCATCTGCTGACGCTGTGCCTGCACGGTGGCGTCGTCGAAGGACTGCCGTGCGTAGCAATACTCGATCTCCAGCGCATCGCCCACCGTGACCTGCAAGTCCATCGCATAACCAGTCAGACCGCCGCTGGACGCGCTGCCGAATTCCAGGCCGAAGCGATCGAGTTGCTTCATGGCCGCGTCGATGGGGAAGTTCTCGAACACGATGATGCTGTCGAACAGCGGCCGGCCGGCCGAGCCGGTCCAGCGCTGGACATCGGCCAGCGCCGAATGCTCATAGTCCCGCGCGCGCAGATTCTTTTCCTGCACCGCGCGCAGGTAATCACCCACGCTCTGCTTCGCAAGCGGCGTGACCCCGATCGGTATGGTGTTGATGAACAGGCCCATCATGTCTTCGGCACCGTGCAAGCTGGCCGGGCGTCCGGCCACGGTGGCGCCGAAGATCACATCCTCGCGCTCGGTATGGCGCTGCAGAAGCAACGCCCAGGCCGCTTGCACGAGCGTGTTCATGGTCACGCGCTCGCGCTGCGCGAAGCGCTGCAGGCTCGCCGTCTCCTCCGCGCCGATGCGCGTGTAGATCTTCTCGTAGCCCTCGCGCCCACCGGCATCGCGGTTCGGGTCCGCCAGCAGCGTCGGGCCGTCATGACGCGCGAGTTCCGATTTCCAGAAGTCCTCCGCCAGGCTGGCGTCCTGACGCTGCAACCAGCGCACATAGTCGCCATAGAGCGGCAACGCCGCCGACGGCGTCTCCCCCGCGTAGTGCTGCAGCCACTCGCCCATCAGGCGAGAGTCGGTCCATCCGTCGGAAAGGATGTGATGGTGGGTCCACACCAGTTGATGACGCTGGTCGTCCAGCCGGATGAGGCTGACGCGCGCCAGCGGAGGCCGCAGCCAGTCGATGGGCTGTACCAGCTCCTGCTCCTCGTGCGCCGCCAGTCGCTCCCGGACATCGGCCGCGCCGCGCCAATCTAGGCGCGTGAGCCGTGCCGTGGCCTGTCGCAACACGAGCTGCAGCGGCCGCTTCATGCCCGCCTGCCAGAGGAAGCAGGTGCGCAGCATGGCATGGCGCTCGACCATGGCCTGCCAGGCCTGCTCGAAGCGTTCGGCGTCGATATGGCCGACCTCCACGCTGAGCTGGTTCACGTAGAGGCCCGAGCCCTGTGCCTCCATCGAATGGAAGAACATTCCTTCCTGTGTCGGCGCCAGCGGGTAGACATCCTCGACCGTGTCGGCATCGAACGGCAGGTCCCTCAGCATTCGCGGGTCCAGGAAATCCTGGAGCCTGCCGCGCGCGACCGGAGCCTCGTCGCCGGCGGCCGTCGTCTCCGGCATCGCCACGGCCACTTCGGCAAGGCGGGCGACCGTTTGGCACTCGAACAACTGTCGCGGCGTAAGCCCCAGGCCGACACGTTGCGCCCGCGTGACGATCTGCAGGCTCAAGATGGAATCGCCGCCGAGCTCGAAGAAGTTGTCCCCGCGCCCCACGCGCTCCACGCCCAGCACCTGCGCCCACACCGCCGCCAGCGCCTCCTCCGTCTCCCCCCGCGGCGCCTCGTACGCCTGCGTGCCCGCGCGCTCGGGCTCCGGCAGCGCCTTGCGGTCCACCTTCCCGTTCGCATTCAGCGGCAGCCCCTGCGCCATCACCACCCACGCCGCCGGCACCATGTACTCCGGCAGCACCGCCCCCAGGCCCGCCTTCAGCTCGTCCGCATCCAGCTCCTGCCCCGCCTGCGGCGACACATACGCCACCAGCCGCGCACCCCCCACCCCCTCCCTGGCCAGCACGATCGCCTCGCGCACCCCCGCCTGGCCCAGCAACTGCCCCTCGATCTCCCCCAGCTCGATGCGGAAGCCCCGGATCTTCACCTGGTGGTCGATGCGCCCCAGGTACTCCAGCTGGCCGTCGTTGCGCCAGCGCACCAGGTCTCCCGTGCGGTACAGCCGCTCGCCCTGCCGCCCGAACGGGTCCGCGATGAAGCGCTCCGCGCTCAGCCCCGCCCGGTTACCGTAGCCGCGCGCCAGCCCCCCGCCCGCCACGTACAGCTCGCCAGCCACGCCCACGGGCAGCCGGTTGAGCTCGCCGTCCAGCACATGCATGCCCAGATCGGGAATGGCGATGCCCACGGGACTGCGCTGCCCCTCCCGAAGGTCCGCCCGCGTGATCGGCCGGTAGGTCACGTGCACCGTGGTCTCGGTGATGCCGTACATGTTGATCAGCCGCGGGCTCGCGTCGCCGTAGCGCTCCATCCAGGGCCGCAGGCTCTCGGGCTCCAGTGCCTCGCCGCCGAAGATCACGCAGCGCAGCGCCAGGCGCTCGCCCGCGCCCAGCGACGGTGCGTGAACGAGCTGGCCGAAGGCCGAGGGCGTCTGGTTGAGCACCGTGACCTTCTGGCTGCGCAACAGCGCCAGGAAGTCGTCCGGCGAACGGCTCACCCAGTACGGCACCACCACCAGCCGCCCGCCCGTGCACAGCGCACCGAAGATCTCCCACACCGAGAAGTCGAAGGCGTAGGAGTGGAACAGCGTCCACACGTCCTCGGGGCCGAAGCCGAACCACGGCTCTGTCGCGCCCAGCAGGCGCGCGACGTTGCGGTGGCACAGCTGCGCGCCCTTGGGCCGCCCCGTCGAGCCGGAGGTGTAGATCACGTAGGCCAGGTTGTCGGCGTGCACCGCCACCCCGGGATTGGTCGCCGGCTCGCCGGACACGTCCAGCGTGTCGAGTTCGAGCACGCGCAGGCCCTCGCGAGCCTCGATGCAATCGCGCACGCCGCTGTGGGTCAGCAGCAGCGAGATCGCGCTGTCCTCGACCATGTACGCCAGGCGCTCGGGCGGGTACTTCGGGTCCAGCGGCACGTACGCTCCACCGGCCTTCAGGATCGCCAGCAGCCCCACCACCATCTCCAGCGAACGCTCCACCGCCAGGCCCACCCGGCTCTCGGGCTTCACCCCCAGCGCGATCAGCCGGTGCGCAAGGCGGTTCGCCCTCGCGTTCAGCTCGCCGTAGCTCAGCGACTCATCCTCATACACCACCGCCTGCGCACCCGGGCGCAGCAACGACTGCGCCTCGATCATCCGATGCACCGCGACCGTGTCGGCGATGCGCAGCGGCGCCTGGCCCTGCAGCTGCGCATGCTCCCGCGCGCTCAGCACATCGAGTGCCAGCACGCGTTGCTCCGGCTGGTGAAGCAATGCCTCGACGAGTCCTTGCAGAGCGGCATGCATGTAGTCGCACAGGCGCTGCGCGCCAAGCGGCCGTACGGCCTGGCCGACCAGCTCGAAGCCGCTGCCCAGATCGTCCACGTTCATCGCGAACGGATAGTTGGTCCGTTCCTCGGCGCCGAGCACCTCGACGCCGTCCCATCCCTTCACCTCGCCGGTGTCCGGCTCCGCGCGTGGCGTGTGGCGATAGTTCAGCAGCGCCGAGAACAGAGGCGCACCGCCCGACAGCGCACTGCAGCGCTGTGCCAGCGAGAGGCTCGCATGCTCGTGGTGCATCAGGCCGGTCAGGGCCTCGTGCGTTTCCTTCAGGCTGCCGAGCACGCTCCGCGAGCGCATGCGCACGCGCACGGGCAGGGTGTTGATGAACATGCCGAGCGCGCGCTCGGCGCCCTCGCCGCCGTGCATGCGGCCGAACAGCACGGTGCCGAACACCACGTCGTCCCTGCCCGTGGTCCGGGCCAGCACCAACGCCCAGGCCAGATGGAAGAGCGCGGCGGCACCGACTCCGTGCCGCTGCGCCTGGCGCCGGATCTGCGCCGACAGCTCCGCCACCAACGGCACGCGCAGTTCCTCCACCGAGGTGCCGTCCCCCTGCACGTCGAGGATGTTGAAGGGGGCCGTCGGCTCCTCGACGTCGGCCAGCATCTTCGAGAAGAAGGCCTCGTGCTCGGCACGTCCCAGGCCCAGGCGGGCCTGCGCCACGTAGCGGCGGAACGGTACCGGCCTGGCCAGCTCGTCTTGCCGGCCCTGCTGGATCAACGCGATCTCCTCGATGATCAGTTCCACCGTCGTGTGGTCCAGCACCAGGTGATGGCACGGCAGCTGCAGCACCCAGCGATCGCCCTCGGGGTCATGCGCGGCAATGGCGCGGACCATGGGCGCCTGGCGCACGTCGATCCGGTAGCGGCGTGGATCGACGCAGGCCTGGAGGCGCTCGACCACGCTGCCTTGCGCCAGCGCGGCGTCCTCGACCTCATGCAGCCACTGCAATTGCAGGCGGGCTTCCCGGCAGACCACCTGCACCGGTTCGTCGAGCTGCTCCCACAGCACCGCCGTGCGCAGGATGTCGTGCCGCGCGATGACCTGGTTGAAGCTCTCGATGAACTGCGTGAGCCGCGTCTCGCTGTCGAAGGCCAGCAGGCACAGCGTGACGTAGGCATCGCCCTCGGACTGCAGAAGGTGGTGAAACAGAATCCCCTCCTGCAGGGGCGCCAGCGGGTAGATGTCCTGGATGTTCGCCGCGCCGCCCGCCACGGTCGCCTCGATGCGCCGGATCCGCTCGGCGTCGAGCGTCACCAGCGGGAGCATGTCGGAGCGGATGGCCGTACAGCCCGCGGGAATGCCATTCGGAGGCACCGCGATCTCGCTCGGCGCCGCCGCCTGTGCCTCGGCCACGGCCGCTGCGAAGTCCGCCAGCCTCGGGTTCTGGAACAGGGTCCGCACATCCACGCGCCAGCCTTGCCGGCGCATGCGTTCCAGCACCTGGATGGCCAGCAGCGAATGCCCCCCGAGTTCGAAGAAGCTGTCTCCACGGCCAACACGTGCCACGCCCAGCACATCGCGCCAGATATCGGCGAACGCCTCCTCCATGGCGCTCTGCGGCGGCTCATGGACGTCCTCGCCCACCGTTGTTTCCAGCGGCGGCAGCGCCTTGCGCTCCACCTTGCCGTTGGGGTTCAGCGGCAGGGCGGCGAGCACCACGATCGCGCCGGGCACCATGTAGTCCGGCAATGCGCTCGCCAGCGCGGACCGAATTTGCTGCGGGTCGAGGGCACCCGCACCCGACGTTTCGCCGGCCACGTAGCCGACGAGCCGCGCGCCCGCCGGCCCCTCGAGCGCCACCACCACCGCCTCGCGCACACCGGGCTGCGCCAGCAGGCCCGCCTCGATCTCACCGAGCTCGATGCGGAAGCCCCGCACCTTCACCTGGTGGTCCACGCGTCCCAGGTATTCGAGGTCGCCGCGCACATTCCAGCGCGCGATGTCGCCGGTGCGGTACAGGCGCCCGCCCGCCGCGGCCGTGCCGTCCGGTCCGCCGAACGGATCGGCCACGAAACGTTCGGCAGTCAATGCCGGGCGGCCGTGGTAGCCGCGGGCCAGCAGCTCTCCGCCGATATAGAGCTCCCCCGCCACGCCAGGCGGCACGCACCGAAGTTCCGCGTCCAGCACATGGAGCTGGCGCCCGCCCAACGGCTGGCCGATGGGCATCTGCGCCGGCAGGGCCTCGTCGCCCGCGAGATACGCGCTGCAGTCATGGCCCGTGGCGCTGACCACCGCCTCGGTGGGACCGTAGGTATTCAACAGCCTGATATGGCCCATGCCGGCCTCGCGCCACGCCTTGACGCCTTCGGTCGGCATCGCTTCGCCGCCGGCTTGTACCTGACGCAGGTCGCCGTAGTCGCGCAGGCCGTGCCGCGCAAAGTCCTGCACCAGCAGGCTCCAGTAGGCCGTGGGCAGATCCGCGATGCTGATGCGGCGCGCGATGAGCTCCCGGTAGAAGGTTTCGCTGTCCCACAGCACCGAACCGCGCAGCACGATGGCCGCGCCAGCCATCAGCGGCGGAAAGACCTGCTCGACGAAACCGTCGAAATTGATGGTCGAGAACTGCAGCATCCGGTCGCGCGGGCCGAGTCCGAACAGCCCCATGGCCACGCGGCCGTGCTCGGCCAGCGCGGCGTGCGCGATGCCGATGCCCTTGGGCCGGCCCGTGGAGCCGGAGGTGTAGATGACGTAGGCCAGATGATGCCCATGCAGGGCGACCTGGGGGTCGTGCGCGGGCTGGCCTTCCAGGCCGAGCGTGTCGATCTCGAGAACGTCGAGCGCCTGGCCGCCCGTGGCGGCCCTCGCCATGCGCTGCACGAGACGGCGCTGGGTGAGCAGTAGCGAGATGGCACTGTCCTTGACCATGTAGGCCAGCCGGTCCGCCGGGTACTCCGGGTCCAGCGGGACGTAGGCTCCACCGGCCTTGAGGATGGCCAGCAGCCCGACGATCATGTCCGCGGAACGCTCCACGGCAAGGCCGACCCGGACATCGGGCCCCACGCCGAGGCTTCGCAGATGATGCGCGAGGCGGTTGGCCTTGCCGTTCAGTTCGCCATAGGTCCATTGGGCTTCGCCATGGACCAGCGCCAGCGCATCGGGTTGCCGCGCCGCCCACTGCTCGAACTGCCTGTGCGCGCTCTCCCCCAGGCCGTGGTGCTCGGGGTTCGTGCCCCACTGCGCGAGCTGGCGCTGCTGCGCGGGCTCCAGCATCTCGAGGGCGTGCAACGCGCGGCCGGCGTCCAGCGTCAAGTCCTCGAGCAGTCGCGCCAGATGCCGCGCGATGTCCGCCACGGCCTCGTCGCCGATCAGCGCACGGTGGTAGTCGAACTGCAGCATCAACGTCTGCGCCACCTCGACCATCACGGTCAACGGATAGTGGGTCTCGTCGCGCTGCGCGACCACGGTGGCCGCGACGCCGTCCGGCAGCGCCTCCCGCATGGCCTGGTCGACAGGGTAGTTCTCGAACACCAGGATCGTGTCGAACAGGCCGGGTCCGCTCTGATCCACCCAGCGCTGGATTTCGTAGAGCGGCGTGTGCTCGTGCTCCCGCGCCTCCAGGTTCCGGGCCTGCAGCGCGCGCAGCCAGTCGCCCACGCTCTGCGCCACGCGCGGCGTGCAGATCACCGGCAGCGTGTTGATGAACAGGCCCAGCATCCGCTCCGAGCCGGCCAGCTCGCCGGGACGCCCCGCCACCGTGGAGCCGAAGGTCACGGTCCGCTGGCCGGTGTAGCGCTGCAGCAGCAAGGCCCAGGCCGCCTGCACCAGCGTGTTCATCGTGACCCGCTCGCGCTTGGCGAACTCGGCGAGCCGCCGCGTCGCCTCGGCATCGAAGCCGTGGTGGACGCTGCCGTGGCCGGCCGCCGTCGTGCTCCGGGGCAGCGCATCGGCCAGGCGCGTGGGACCTTCGACATGCCGCAGTTCGCCGCGCCAGTAGCTCTCGCTGGCCCCGGCGCTCTGCGCCTGCAGCCAGCCGATGTAATCGCGATAGCGGCCGGCGATCGCGGGCAATGGCTGCCGGCCATAGTGGCGCAGCACCTCGCCCATGAGCTGGGACGTGCTCCAGCCGTCGAGCAGCAGGTGATGCACCGTCCAGATGAAATGATGTTGCGACGGGCCGGTGCGCACCAGCAACAGCCGCATCAACGGCGGTCGGGCCAGGTCGAAACGCTGCGACATCTCGGCCTCGGCCAGCGCGCCGAGCGCCTCGCCCGGCGCTCGACGGTCGCTCCAATCGTGCTCGCGCCAAGGCAACGCCGCATGGCGGCTCACCCATTGCAGCGGACGGCGTTCCTGCGGCAGGAAGCCGGTGCGCAGCACCTCATGGCGCGGAAACACCGCTTCCCACGCGGCCCGAAAGCGCTGCGCGTCGAGACCGTCGAGGTCCACGCGCAGCTGCGTCAGGTAGGCCGTGCCCTCGGGTTCGTAGAAGCTCTGGAACAGCATGCCCGCCTGCATCGGAGACAGGGGATAGAGGTCCGCGAGGTCTTCGCGCGGCATCGGCAACCGGTCGAGTTCCGCCTGGCCGATTCCCGCCAACGGAAAGTCCGAAGGCGTGACGCCGGAAACCCCGCTGGTGCAATGCGCAATCAGGTCCTCCAGCTCCGACTGGAACCGTTGCACCCATGCCTGCACCGCCTCGCGCGCGTGCCGCGCGCGGCTGAAGCTCACGCTCAGCGCCAGCTCGCCGTCGTAGACCTGCCCGTTCACCGAGAACTCATGTTCGCGCGGCACGGCTTCGTCGACCGAGGCACCGGCCGACTCCGCGGCCGGCACCCACGGTGCCTGCTCATCGAAGCTGCCGTCGAACTGCCCCAGGTAGTTGAAGACGACCTGCGCGCGCGGCACCGCCTGCAGGGCCTGCCGCTGCGCATCGCTGCCCATGTGCCTGAAGATGCCGTAGCCCAATCCCTTGTTCGGGACCTGGCGCAGGCTCTCCTTGACGCGGCGGATCGCCTCGCCGGGCTCGCCCAGCGGCTCGATCGCCACCGGGAACAGGCTGGTGAACCAGCCCACCGTGCGCGACAGGTCGACCGGATCGAAGAGGTCTTCGCGGCCATGTCCTTCGAGGTCGATCAGCACCGAGGCGTGACCGCTCCATGCGCACAGTGCACGGCCGAGCGCCGTCAACAACAGGTCGTTGACCTGCGTGCGATAGGCCGCCGGCGCATCCTTCAACAGCGCCTGAGTCCGGGCGCGGTCGAGCCGCAATTCGATGCTCTCCATGTCGGCCGTGCGATTGCCCGCCTCGGGGTCGGCACAGGGCAACGCGACCGGTGTCCCGGCCAGCGAGCGCCAGAACGCAAGCTCCTCGTCATGCGCTGCCGCATAGGCCTGCAGCGCGAGCGCCATCTCCTTGTAGCTGCTGGTCTTCGCCGGCAGCACCACGGGTTCGTCGCCGCGGCACTGCGCGTAGGCCGTCTGCAGGTCTTCCAGCAGGATGCGCCACGACACGCCGTCGACCGCCAGGTGATGGATCGCCAGCAACAGGCGCCAGCCATCATCCGGGGTTTCGATGGCCAGCGCGCGCATCAACGGGCCCTGCCCGATGTCCAGGCTGCGCTGCGCCTCGTCGCACAGACGTTCGATCTCCGCCGCATCGCGGGCTTTCCGCACCCACAGCACGGTCTGCGTTTCGCATTCGGACAAGGGCGCATAGGCCTGGCGCCATGCACCGCCGGCCTCCTGCGTGAAGCGCAGGCGCAAGCTGTCGTGGTGGCGCACCAGCGCGGCCAGGGCTTGCTCGAGCGAAGCCGGATCCAGCGGCTCGCGGCTTTGCAGCAGCACGGCCTGGTTCCAGTGGCGCGAAGGCATCGCCTGCGCGAAGAACGCCGCCTGGATCGGCAGCAGCGGCACGGCCCCTTCGGCCGGCGCGCGGCCGTGCGGGCCCGATGCCGCCACGGGTTCGGCCACCGTCGCGAGTTGCGCCACGGTCTGCCGCTCGAACAGCTGGCGCGGCGTGAGCTTCCACCCCGCCTGCCGCGCGCGCGCGACGATCTGCAGGCTCAGGATCGAATCGCCACCCAGCTCGAAGAAGTTGTCGCCGCGCCCCACCCGAGGCACGCCGAGCACGGCCGCCCAGATCCCGGCCAGCATCTGCTCGACATCACCTTGCGCATCCTCGTGCTGGTCCGCACCCGAGAAAGTCGGCTCCGGCAACGCCGCGCGGTCGACCTTGCCCGCGCCGTTGAGCGGCAGCGCATCCATGACGACGATCGCGACCGGCACCATGTAGTCGGGCAACACCTGTCCCAGCCGTTCGCGCAGAATCCGCGCGTCGATCACCTCGCCCGGCAGTGGGGCCACGTAACCCACCAGCCGTGCGCCGCTCGCACCCTTGCGCGCCACGACCACGGCCTCCTGAACTTCGGGCTGCGCGAGAAGCTGCGCCTCGACCTCGCCCAGCTCGATGCGGAAGCCTCGGATCTTCACCTGGTGGTCGATGCGGCCCAGATACTCCATCTGTCCATCCACCCCCCAGCGCACGAGGTCGCCAGTGCGGTAGAGCCGCCCGCCCTTGTCGGCGAACGGGTCCGCCACGAAACGCTCCGCACTCAGGCCGGCACGGTTGAGGTAGCCGCGTGCGAGGCCCTCGCCACCCAGGTAGAGTTCGCCGGCCACGCCCGGCGGCACCAGGGACAGGCCCGCGTCCAGCACGTACGCGGTGCGGTCGCCGACCAGCCGCCCGATGGGCATGTAGGCGCTGTCGAAACCGGTGCCGTCCTCGGCCTTCGCGATCATCGGCGTGATGACGGTCTCGGTCGGGCCGTAGCCGTTGATGACGCGACGCGGTTTCAGCACCTTCTGCACGAGCTCGAGGCTGGTGCGCGGCATCGCCTCGCCACCCACCGTGTACGAACGGATGGGCAGCGCGCTCGCCGACTCCCCCATCAGCTCGGCGATCTGGTGCAGGTAGCTCGGCGTGAAGCAGGCGATGGTGATGCCGTGCCGCTCGATCTCGACGCAGGTGCGCTCGACCGACCACACCTCCTCGTCGCGCGGCATCAGCGCGCTGCCGAAGACCAGCGGAACCCAGGTGCGCTCGTGCGCGCCGTCGAAGCTGATGGAGGCGAACTGCAGCTCGCGGTCGTCCGGCGTCATGCCGTAGGCCTCGCCGATGGACTGCACGTGCATCGACAGCGGCCCGTGCGCCACGGCCACGCCCTTGGGCTTGCCGGTGGAGCCGGAGGTGTAGATCACGTAGGCCAGGTGTTCGCCGTGCACCGGCACGCCCGGGTCGTGCGACGGCTCCGCGGCCAGGTCGAGCGCGTCGAGTGCCAGCTTGCGTGGCGCCGGAATCTTCCGGCCCGCCTCGCTGTTGGTCAGCAGCAGTCCGATGCCGCTGTCCTCCACCATGTAGGCCAGGCGGTCCAATGGGTAGGTCGGATCCAGCGGCACGTAGGCGCCACCGGCCTTCAGGATGGCCAGCAGCGCGACGACCATGTCGGGCGAGCGCCGCACGGCAAGGCCGACCTTCGTCTCGGGCTCGACCCCCAGCGCGACCAGCCGGTGCGCCAGCCGGTTGGCCTGTGCGTTCAGCGCGGCGTAGCTCAGTTGCAGCTCGCCGAAGATGAGCGCCGTCGCGTCCGGCCGCAGCGCGGCTTGCCGCTCGACCAGCCGGTGCACGGGCTCGGCATCGGGCCAGGCCGGGATGTTCGCGCCCCAGGCGCCGAGGCATTCGCGCTCCGATGCGGTGAGCAGGTCGAATCCCGCCGCGGGCCGCGCCGAACCGGACACCAGTCCCTCGATCACGCGGCGCACCGCGGCCTGCATGTAGTCGCACACGCGCTGCGCGCCGACCGAGGCGTCGACCTGCGCGATCAGCTCGAAGCCATCCGCGCGATCGTTCACCGACATCGCGAACGGGTAGTTCGAGGACTCCTTGAAGCCCAGGTTGTCGATGCCGCTCCAGGCGGCCTCATGGCTCGCGTCGATTTCGCGGTGCGCGATGTGGCGGTAGTTGAGCAGCGTCGAGAACAGCGGCGTGCCCTTGGGCAGGCCGGTGCATCGCTGCGCCAGCGACAGGTGCGCATGCTCGTGGTGCAGCAGGCCGGTCAGCGCGGCATGGGTTTCGCGCACGCAGGCGGCCACGCCCCGCGTGCCCAGGCGTACGCGCAGCGGCAGCGTGTTGATGAACATGCCCAGCGCGCGCTCGGCACCCTCGCCGCCCTGCATGCGGCCGAACAGCACGGTGCCGAACACAACGTCGTCCCTGCCCGTGGTCTTGGCCAGCACCAGCGCCCATGCCAGATGGAACAGCGTGGCGGCGCTCACGCCCGTCCTGCGAGCCTGCCGCCGCAATTCCTCCGTCAGGTCGGCGTCGAGCAGCAGGCGGGCCTCGGCCAGCTCGCTGCCGTTGCCACGCACGTCGAGCAGGTCGAACGGTGCCGTGGGCTCGGTCACGTCGCCGAGCATGGCGCCGAAGAATTTCTCCGCCTCGGCCGGGCTCGCGCCGAAGCGCGCCTGGGCCACGAAGCGGCGGAACGGAACGGACGGCGACAGCGCGTCGCGCCGCCCCTGGAGGATCAACGCGATCTCCTCCACCAGCACCTCTTCCGAAGCATGGTCCAGCGCCAGATGGTGGCTGGGCACCTGGAGCAGCCAGCGGTCGTTGGCCGGGTCGTGCGCGGCAATGGCGCGCAGCATCGGCGCGCGGCGCACGTCGATGCGATAGTGCGCGGGATCGACATGGGCCTCGAGGCGCGCCGCGACGTCGCCCGCACCCTCGCCACCGCCCTCGAGCCACTGCACCTGCAACCCGGCCCGCCGGTACACCACCTGCACCGGTTCCGGCAGGCCCTCCCACAGCACCGCGGTACGCAGGATGTCGTGGCGTGCAACGACTTCGTCGAGGCTCGCGACAAAGCCCGCGAGCCTTGCCTCGCTGTCGAAGCTCAGCAGGAAGGAATTGACGTAGACGTCGCCCTCGGTCTGCATCAGGTGGTGGAACAGGATGCCTTCCTGCAGCGGCGCGAGCGGATAGATGTCCTGGATGTTGGCCGCACCGCCCGGCACGCTGGCCTCGATGCTGCGCAGGTGTTCGGGCAGGAGCTCGATCAACGCGAGCATGCCGGGCTCGATGGCGCGGCAGCCCTCGGGAATGCGGCTCTCGGAAGCGATGACCCGCGGCGCGGCCTCGGCACCGCCGCTGCCGGCAGGAGCGAGCGCCTGCGCGAATTCGGCCAGCCTGGGCTTCTGGAACAGGGTGCGTACCTCGACGCTCCAGCCCTGGCGCCGGATGCGCTCGAGCAACTGGATCGCCAGCAGCGAATGCCCGCCGAGCTCGAAGAAGTTGTCCCCGCGCCCCACGCGCTCCACGCCCAGCACCTGCGCCCACACCGCCGCCAGCGCCTCCTCCGTCTCCCCCCGCGGCGCCTCGTACGCCTGCGTGCCCGCGCGCTCGGGCTCCGGCAGCGCCTTGCGATCCACCTTCCCGTTCGCATTCAGCGGCAGCCCCTGCGCCATCACCACCCACGCCGCCGGCACCATGTACTCCGGCAGCACCGCCCCCAGGCCCGCCTTCAGCTCGTCCGCATCCAGCTCCTGCCCCGCCTGCGGCGACACATACGCCACCAGCCGCGCACCCCCCACCCCCTCCCTGGCCAGCACGATCGCCTCGCGCACCCCCGCCTGGCCCAGCAACTGCCCCTCGATCTCCCCCAGCTCGATGCGGAAGCCCCGGATCTTCACCTGGTAGTCGATGCGCCCCAGGTACTCCAGCTGGCCGTCGTTGCGCCAGCGCACCAGGTCTCCCGTGCGGTACAGCCGCTCGCCCTGCCGCCCGAACGGGTCCGCGATGAAGCGCTCCGCGCTCAGCCCCGCCCGGTTACCGTAGCCGCGCGCCAGCCCCCCGCCCGCCACGTACAGCTCGCCAGCCACGCCCACGGGCAGCCGGTTGAGCTCGCCGTCCAGCACATGCATGCCCAGATCGGGAATGGCGATGCCCACGGGACTGCGCTGCCCCTCCCGAAGGTCCGCCCGCGTGATCGGCCGGTAGGTCACGTGCACCGTGGTCTCGGTGATGCCGTACATGTTGATCAGCCGCGGGCTCGCGTCGCCGTAGCGCTCCATCCAGGGCCGCAGGCTCTCGGGCTCCAGTGCCTCGCCGCCGAAGATCACGCAGCGCAGCGCCAGGCGCTCGCCCGCGCCCAGCGACGGTGCGTGAACGAGCTGGCCGAAGGCCGAGGGCGTCTGGTTGAGCACCGTGACCTTCTGGCTGCGCAACAGCGCCAGGAAGTCGTCCGGCGAACGGCTCACCCAGTACGGCACCACCACCAGCCGCCCGCCCGTGCACAGCGCACCGAAGATCTCCCACACCGAGAAGTCGAAGGCGTAGGAGTGGAACAGCGTCCACACGTCCTCGGGGCCGAAGCCGAACCACGGCTCTGTCGCGCCCAGCAGGCGCGCGACGTTGCGGTGGCACAGCTGCGCGCCCTTGGGCCGCCCCGTCGAGCCGGAGGTGTAGATCACGTAGGCCAGGTTGTCGGCGTGCACCGCCACCCCGGGATTGGTCGCCGGCTCGCCGGACACGTCCAGCGTGTCGAGTTCGAGCACGCGCAGGCCCTCGCGAGCCTCGATGCAATCACGCACGCCGCTGTGGGTCAGCAGCAGCGAGATCGCGCTGTCCTCGACCATGTACGCCAGGCGCTCGGGCGGGTACTTCGGGTCCAGCGGCACGTACGCTCCACCGGCCTTCAGGATCGCCAGCAGCCCCACCACCATCTCCAGCGAACGCTCCACCGCCAGGCCCACCCGGCTCTCGGGCCTCACCCCCAGTGCGATCAGCCGGTGCGCAAGGCGGTTCGCCCTCGCGTTCAGCTCGCCGTAGCTCAGCGACTCATCCTCATACACCACCGCCTGCGCACCCGGGCGCAGCAGCGACTGCGCCTCGATCATCGTGTGCAGCGGCCGCGCGCGAGCCCCCTCGCCCGGTTGTCGCACGCCGCTCCAGCGCTCCAGCTCCGAAGTCTCGGCGTCGGACAGCAGGCGCACGTCGCCCACGGCGCGCGCCAGATCGTCCGCCAGCGCCTCGAGCAGCGCGAGGTAGTGCGCGCCCATGCGCGCGATGGTCTCCCGATCGAACAGTTCGCTCGCATAGACGAACTTCAGCCGCAGCTCGCCGGCCTCGTCCTGCACGGCATCGAGCGTCAGCTCGAACTGCGCGGCCTGCCCGCCCAGTGCATACGCCTGCGCCGAAAGCCCGGGCAGCGGTTGCGCCGCCTGCAGCCCGCCACCCTTGGCGTCGCGCTGGAAGTTCAGCATCACCTGGAACAGCGGGCCATGGCTCATGCTGCGTTCGGGCTGCAGTGCTTCGACCAGTTGCTCGAAGGGCAGATCCTGGTGCGCTTGCGCGCCGAGCGCGGCCTGCACCGCCTGCTTGAGCACCTGGCGCAGCGGCATGCGCGCGTCGATACGGTTGCGCAGCACCTGCGTGTTGACGAAAAAGCCGACCACGCCTTCGGTTTCCACGCGGTGGCGGTTGGCCACGGGCACGCCCACGCGAATGTCGTCCTGCGCCGCATGGCGATGCAGCAGGGCCTGAAAGCCCGCGAGCAGCGCCATGAAGAGCGATGCGCCTTGCGCCTGCGCGCGCTGCTGCAGGCGCAGCGCCAGCGCCGCCGGCACCACCAGGCCATGGTGCGCGGCCCGGTAGCTGCCCTCGGCCTTGCGCGGATGGTCGGTGGGCAGTTGAAGCACCGGGTGCTCGGTGCCGAGCTGCTCACGCCAGTAGTCGAGCTGCCTGTCGCGCTCGCCGGCCTCCATCCAGTGGCGTTGCCAGGTCGCGTAGTCGGCATATCCCACGGGCAGCACCGGCAGGGCGGACTCCCGCCCCTGCACGCCGGCGGCGTACAGCGCCATGAACTCATCGACGAGGATCTGCATCGACCAGCCGTCCGAGACGATGTGATGCATCACCACCACCAGCACGTGCTCCTTCGCGTCCAGGCGGATCACGCTCACCCGCAGCAGCGGGCCGCGCGTGAGGTCGAAGGGCTGGTCGTTCACACGGCCGGCTTCTTCCGCCGCCAGCGCTTCGCGACGCTCGGCGCCTTCGATGGCGCTCAGGTCGACCCGCGGAATATCCAGTACCGACGCCGGCATGACCACCTGCTCGGCCAGGCCGTCGTCCGTGGGCGCGAAGACCGTGCGCAACGACGCATGGCGTGCCACCAGGGCCTGGAATGCGGCATCCAGCGCGTCGATGTCGAGCGCGCCGCGCAGCCGCAGGCCGCCGCAGATGTGATAGGCCGTGCTCGCCGCATCGAGCTTCCAAAGAAACCACTGGCGGCGTTGTGCGTACGACAACGTTCGCGCCTCGTCCGGCATGGCACTGCCGGCCACGATGGGGAACTGCCCGATGCCCAGGCCTTCAGCCCGGATCTTCTGGAACACCGCGCGGCGTTGCTGCGCGGACAACTGCGCAAAGCGCTCGGCGATGCGTTGCGTCGTCGTGTTGCTGTTGTTGCTACTGCTGCTCATCAAACCTCTCCCAAACTGTCGATGAAGGAGTCGACGGCCGAAAGCGCGTCGTCGGCGCCTCCCTGGAGGGCCGAAGCTCCGGTGCGCGACGCCATGTCCTTGAGGACCGGGTGGCGGAACACGTCCTGGATGGCGATATCGGCCCGCATCGCGGACTGGACGCGCGCCACCATCTGGACCGCCAGCAACGAATGGCCGCCGAGGTCGAAGAAACTGTCGTGCCGCCCCACCCTGTCGAGGCCCAGCACCTGCGCCCAGATGGCCGCGAGCGCCTGTTCCACATCGCCTTGCGGTGCTTCGTAGACCTGTTGCGTGCCCTGCGCCAGCTCGGGCAGCTGCTTGCGGTCGACCTTGCCATTCACATTCAACGGCAGCGCCGGCAGCACGGCGATGGCCGCGGGCACCATGTATTCGGGCAGCACCTGCGCCAGTCGCATTCGCAGGCCGGCGGCGTCCACGTCCTGGCCGGACCCTGGCGACACGTAGGCCAGCAGCCGTGCGCCGCCCGCCCCCTCCTTCGCCACCGCCACGGCCTCGCGCACTTCCGGCTGCGCCAGCAGTTGGGCCTCGACCTCGCCGAGCTCGATGCGGAAGCCGCGGATCTTGATCTGATGATCGACCCGGCTCAGGTATTGCAGCCGGCCGTCGACGCTCCAACGCACGAGGTCGCCGGTGCGGTAGAGCCTGCCACCCGCCTCGTCGAACGGATCCGCGAGAAAGCGCTCGGCGCTCAGGCCCGCGCGATGCAGGTAACCGCGCGCCAGCCCCACGCCGCCGATGTAGAGCTCGCCCGCCACGCCACGTGGCACCGGCCGCAGCCCGGCGTCGAGCACGCGCAGCTGCGTCGCGGCGATGGCTTCGCCGATGCCGGGATGGCCATCCGCCACGCGCTGCGCGCTGGACCAGATGGTGGTCTCGGTCGGGCCGTACATGTTCCAGAGTTCGACCCCCAGGCCGTGCAGGTCGTCGGCCAGGTCGGGTTGCAGCGCCTCGCCGCCGCACAGGCCCTTGAACCCGCGCAAGGGTGCCGACGGCCAGCCCGCCGCGCGCAGCAGCCGCCAGCCTGCGGGCGTCGACTGCACGACGGTCGCGCCGCTGTCTTCCACCAGTCGCGCCAGCGCGCGGCCGTCGCGCACCGTTTCCTGCGAAGCCAGCACGATGCGCGCACCGCAGCTCAGTGGCAGGTACAGCTCCAGCGCCGCGATGTCGAAGGACAGCGAGGTCACGGCCACCAGCACATCCTTCTGCGTCATGCCCGGCGCGGCCTGCATGCTGCGGATGAAGTGGGACAGCGCCTCGTGGCGCACCATCACGCCCTTGGGCTTGCCCGTGGAACCGGAGGTGTAGATGACGTAGGCGAGGTGCTCGGCATGCAGCGGCACATCGGGATCGTGCACCGGCTCGTTCGACAGATCGAGCGCGTCGACGGACAGCACGCGGAAGGCCGCGTCGGCCGCGATGCGCGCCCTCAGGCTGTCCTGCGTCAACAGCAGCGACAGGCCGCTGTCGCTCGCCATGTAGGCCAGCCTGTCCTGCGGATGCTCCGGGTCCAGCGGCACGTACGCCGCGCCCGACTTGAGCACGGCCAGGACGCTCGCCACCATGCCGGCATTGCGCTCCATCACGATGCCGACCTGGGTCTCGGGCCCCACGCCCGAGGCGATCAGCCGGTGCGCGAGCCGGTTGGCGCGCTCGTTCAGTTGCGCGTAGGTCAGCGACTCCGCGCCGCACATCAATGCCACGGCCTCGGGATTCGCGCGGCCCTGTTGCTCGATCAGCCGGTGCACGGGCTGCGCGTTCGCGAAGCGCAGCACGTTGAGGCCGCGCTGCGGCGCCCCGGGGCGCACCGGCTCGTCGTGCAGCGGCACGTCGCCCACCGCCTGCCCGGGCGCATCGGCCAGTGCCTGCAGCAGTGCCAGATAGTGCCCGGCCATGCGCGCGACGGTGCCGGGTTCGAACAGCTCGCGCGCGTAGCCGAAGACGGCCTTGGTCCCTCCCTTCGAATCCTCGATGGCCGTGAGCGTCAGTTCGAACTGCGCGGCCTTCTCGCCGAGCGGGCAGCCCTCCATCCGCAGGCCCGGCAGCGTGCGCAACGCTTCGTAGCCGCCGCGCAGGTAGTTGAACATCACCTGGAACAGCGGCGAATGGCCCATGCTGCGCTCGGGCTGCAGGGCTTCGACCAACTGCTCGAAAGGCAAATCCTGGTGCGCCTGCGCGCCGAGCGCCGCCTCGCGGACACCCGCGAGCAATTGGGCGAACGGCATGCGGCCATGGACCCGCGCGCGCAGCACCTGCGTGTTGACGAAGAAGCCGATGACGCCCTCGGTCTCGGCCCGGTTGCGGTTGGCCACCGGCACGCCCACGCGGATGTCCTCCTGCCCGGTGTAGCGGTGCAGCAGCGCCTGGAAGGCGGCGAGCAGCAGCATGAACGGCGTGGCGCCGCGCTCCTGCGTCTGGCGCCGCAGCGCCTGCGCCAGCGCGGCCGGCAGTTCGACGACATGGCTGGCCGCGACATAGCCGCCCTCGGACTTTCTCGGATGGTCGACCGGAAGCTGCAGCACCGGTTGCTCGGCGCCCAGTTGCTCGCGCCAATAGGCGAGCTGCCGCTCGCGCTCGCCCGCCTCCAGCCAGCGCCGCTGCCACGCGGCGTAGTCGGCGTACTGCACCGGCAGCGGCGGCAGCCCGGGCGCGACGTCGCCCTCGGCGATGGCGCGGTACTGCGCCACGAACTCGTCGACCAGGATCTGCATCGACCAGCCGTCCGACACGATGTGGTGCATCACCACCACCAGCACGTGCGCCTGTTCGCTCTCTCGGATCACGCTCAGGCGCAGCAGGGGGCCGCGCAGCAGATCGAAAGGCTCCCGGCTCACGCCGCGCGCGGCCTCACCGGCCAGCCCGGCGCGCAGCGCCTCGGGGGCGCCGCTCAGGTCGACGAGCGGAATCTCCAGCACGAGACTGGGCAGCACCACCTGCTCGGCCAGCCCGTCATCGCCGGCCCTGAACACCGTGCGCAGCGACTCGTGGCGCGCCACCAGCACCTGGAACGCCGTCCTGAGCGCATCGACATCGAGCGCACCCTCGAGGCGCAATCCTTCCGCGATGTGATACGCGGTGCTGGCGGGGTCCAGCTTCCAGAGGAACCACTGGCGGCGCTGCGCGAAGGACAGCATCGCGCGGTCCGCGGCGTCGGTGCTCGGGACCAGCGCCGGCTCTCGCGCTTCGGATGCCGGCAGCCCCTTCAGGCGGCTCGCCAGCAGGGCTTGCTGCGCCGGCGTGAGGCCGGCGCGTCGATCGGACAGTTTTCGGGATGTGGACATGGGGTGAGGAAGATTCGGTCTGCGCGATACGCGCGACCCGCGTGGCGGGCCTCACCCCTGATGACGTATACGGTGCCGCTTTGTTCAGGCCACCCCTTCCGCCTGCCCTTGTGCCCGTCCCTCGTCCTGCTCGATCTGCTCGATCACGTGCAGCTCCACCAGCGCGGCCAGCGCCGCCACCGTCGGCTCGTTGAAAAGCGCCGCCGGATGCAGCACCACGCCGAACTGCTTGCGCACCCGGCCCAGCAACTGGATGGCCGTGAGCGAATCGCCGCCCAGCTCGAAGAGGCTGTCGTCGACGCCGATGGACGAGAAACCCAGCGCCTCGGCCCACATCCGCGCGATGTCGGCCTCGAGCTCGCTCCCGGGCGGCGCGAAGGGCGTCGCCAGCGCGGGCCGCTCATGGGCCGAACCCATGGGACGTGCCGGGGCCCGCGCGTCGGGTTCCACGTCGAAGTCGAGCGAAACCAGGCGCGCGCGCTTCTCCTCCACGCTCAGCGGCGAAACGAAGAGCTGGGGCAGCACCGCGCCGGCGAGCACGCGCTCGAAGGCCAACACCCCTATCGCCGGCGGGATGCCGACGCCTTCCGGATGATCGCGGTGCGCGGCCATGCCGACCTCGCGCCAGGTGTCCCAGTTGAGCGACCAGACCGGAAAGCGCGACTCGCGCAGCGCGAGCCGCGCCGTGGCGTCCAGGTAGCAGTTGGCCGCGCAATAGTCGGCATCGCCGAAGGCGCCCAGCGCGGCGGCCGTGGACGAGCACAGCAGCACGAAGTCGGGCGCATGGCCTTCGAGCGCCGCCATCAGGGCCCGCGTGCCCTGCACCTTGGGCGCGCACACGGCCTCCACGGCCGCGCGCTCGCGCTGCGCCATGACACCGCCGCCCGGCAGGCCGGCCGCATGCACCACGCCGTGCAGCGCGCCAAACTTCGCCACGGCCTCGCCCACGACCGCGCGCATGCGCGCCGCATCGGCCACGTCGGCCTGCAGCACCAGCAACTCGGCCCCGGCCTGCGACAGCTGCGTCAGCTTCTGCAGGCGCTCGCGCAGCACCGGCGCGGTGGAGGGATCGGCGATGAGCTCACCCCACAGATGGCGCGCCGGCAGCGCCGAGCGCCCCACGAGCACCAGCCGGGCCTGCCATTCGCGCGCGAGGCGCTCGGCCAGCGCGAGGCCGATGCCGCCCAGGCCACCGGTGATCAGGTAGACGCCTTGCTTCCTCAGTCGCTGGACCGAAGCGCCCTCGTCGCCCGCCGCGGGCTCGAAGGCCAGCTGCCAGCGGTGGGGCCCGCGGTAGGCCACCAGCGCCGGCGGTTCGGCTGCGCGCGACTCGGCCAGCACCTGGCCCGCCAGGCGGTCCAGCGCGGCACCGTCGCCCTCGGGCAGCACCACGTCGATCAACTGGCAGTCGATGTCCGGAAACTCCTGCGGCAGCACCTTGCAGGGACCATGCAGCATCGACTTGGCCGGATTCAGGCTCTCCAGGCCCGTGACGTCCTCAGCCTGGCTCACGACCGCGGTCACGCGCAGGCGGCCTCCCTGGCCGGAGACGCCTTCGCCGTAGAGCGCCTGCACCAGCGCCAGCATGCTGTGGAAACCGCGCGCCAGCACCGGTTCCAGCGGGCCGCGCGCGTCGTGCTCCTCCAGGCTCCAGAGATGGAACACCTGCCGCAACGGCCCATGCGCCGCGCCGGCTTCACCGAGCAGGCGGGCCAGGTCCTCGCGCGCGTCGGTGCGCAGGCGATAGTGCCGTGCGTCCACGGCGTCGAAGGCCTGCGCGCTTTCCGCCACGACGATCGGCAAGGACAACGCAGCCAGCGCCGCCACCAGCACCGTGCGGAAGCCACCCGCGTCGCCGAGCACGAGGCAATAGCCGGCTTCGATCTCGGCGGCCTGCGGCGCAAGCCGCGAAGGCAGCGGCGCCGCGCGGCGCCATGCCGGTGCCTGGAACCAGTCGGCGAGCTCCCTGCGCGCGGGCCCGCCCTGCGGCGGCGCGCCGGCCACGGGCGCCTTGCCCGGTTCGATCCAGTAGGAACGGCTCTCGAACGGATAGGTGGGCAGCGGCACGCGCCGACGATCCGTGCCGGCATGGCAGGCCTGCCAGTCGACCGGAACGCCGGCCACCCACAATTGCGCCAGCGCGCGAGCACATTGCGCGTCGCCCTCGCGCCATTGCTGCGGGCGCGGCTGCGAAGCCACGATGCAGGCGGTCGATGCCGCGCGGGCATGGCGCCGCGCCAGCGAAGCCAGCACCTCCCCCGGCCCCGCCTCCAGCAGCGCGACACGGCCTGGCATGTCCAGCACCTCGCTCAGGCCCTGGGCGAAGCGCACCGTGCCGCGCAGGTGGCGCACCCAGTACTGCGCGCTCATGGCCTCGGCATCGGTGATCGGACGGCCCGTGACGTTGGACACGAAGGGAATCGAAGGTGCGTTCCTGCGCACGCGCTCGACCAGCGCCTGAAAGGCCGGCAACGCCGGCTCCACCATCGACGAATGGAAGGCATGGGACACGTGCAGCCGGCGCGCCACCGTGCCTTGTGCGGCCAGTGCCTGTTCCACGGCGGCGATGGCCGCGGGCGTCCCGGACAGCACGCAGAGCTTCTCGTCGTTGACGGCCGCAAGGCTGCAGTCCTGCGAGAGCCACGGCTGAAGCTCGGACTCCGGCATCGCGACGGCGATCATCTCGCCGCGCGGCAGCTCCTGCATCAGGCGCCCGCGCGCGGCGATGAGCGCCAGCGCGTCATCGAGGGCGAACACGCCAGCGATGCACGCGGCCACGTACTCGCCGACGCTGTGCCCGAGCATGAGGGCAGGCTGCACGCCCCGGTGCATCCACAGCCGCGCCACCGCGTACTCGACGACGAAGAGCGCGGGCTGCGTGATGGCCGTCTGCGACAGCCTGTCCTGAGCAGCCGCTTCGTCGGCCTCCGCCGGGAACAGGGATTGCCGCAGGTCCATTCCGAGCAGGGGCTGCAGGATGCCGCAGCATTGATCGACCACCTCGCGGAACAGCGGCTCGCTCTCGTAGAGCCTGCGGCCCATGTGCGGATGCTGTGCACCCTGCCCAGGAAAGAGGAAGGCGACCTGGGGTGCTTCGGCGGGGCACGCATCGGCCCAGCCATGCGCCGCATCGGGCGTCTCGAGCTGGCGCACGGCCTGCGCCGCGCTCGATGCCAGCACGGCGCGACGATGCGCGAAATGCCTGCGGCCGGTCTGCAGCGTGTAGGCGACGTCCGCGAGCGGCTGTTCGCCGTTGTCCGCGATGTGCCGTGCCAGCCTCGCCTGCGCTGCCTGCGCCGCGTCGGCGCTGCGCGCCGACACCGGCAGCACCTGCCAGGCGCGCGCCGCGCCGGACGAGGCCGCGACGGGCGCCTCCTCCAGCACCACGTGCGCATTGGTCCCTCCCATGCCGAAGGAGCTCACGCCCGCGCGGCGCGGCGTGGCGCCGGCGGGCCAATCGCGGGCCTCGGTGTTGACGTAGAACGGACTGCCCGCGAAATCGATCTGCGGATTCGGCCGCTCGTAGTGCAGGCTGGGCGGCAGCGTCCGGTGGTGCAGCGCGAGCACCGCCTTGATGAGGCCGGTCACGCCGGCCGCCGCGTCGAGGTGGCCGATGTTGGTCTTCACCGAGCCGATGGCGCAGTAGCCGGTGCGCGCGGTGCCGCCGCGAAATGCCTGCGTGAGCGCGGCGATCTCGATCGGATCGCCCATCGGCGTCGCGGTGCCGTGTGCCTCCACGTAGCCGATGCTGTCGGGATCGACGTCCGCGATCATCTGCGCGGCCAGGATGGCCTGTGCCTGCCCTTCCACGCTGGGCGCGGTGTAGCCCACCTTGCCCGAACCATCGTTGTTGATGGCCGAGCCCTTGATGACGGCGTGGATGGTGTCGCCGTCGGCCACCGCGTCGGCCAGCCGCTTCATCGCCACGATGCCCACGCCGCTGCCGCTGATGGTGCCGGCCGCGCGCGCGTCGAAGGCACGGCAGTGGCCATCGGGCGACGCGATGGACCCGGCCTGGTATCGATAGCCCAGCCCCTGCCCCAGGTTCAGCGACACGCCGCCGGCCAGCGCCATGTCCGCCTCGTGGTTCAGCAGCGCCTGGCAGGCCATGTGCACCGCCACCAGCGAGGTCGAGCAGGCGGTCTGTACCGTGACGGCGGGGCCCTGCAGGTCGAGCTCGTAGGCCACGCGGGTGCACAGCGCGTCCTTCTCGTTGCCGTTGAGCAGCGTCTGCAGCGAGGCCTCTTCGCCCTTGCCGCCCAGCACCCCGGCCGACAGCAGGTTGCGCCAGGCGTACTGGTTGGTGCTCGCGCCGCCGTAGATGCCGATGCGCCTGGGCTGCCGCTCGCCGTAGTACCCGGCATGTTCCAGCGCCTCCACCGCGGTCTCGAGGAAGAAGCGCTGCTGCGGATCGAGGTACTCGGCCTCGCGCGCCGAGTAGCCGAAAAAGCCCGCGTCGAAACGGTCCATGCCGTCGAGCACGACGCCGGCCTTCACGTAGTCGGGATCGGACAGCGCTTCGGGCGGCACGCCGAGCGCGCGCAGTTCATCGTCGGAGAAGAAGCTCACCGACTCGACCCCCTCGCGAATGTTGCGCCAGAAGGCGTCGATGTTCGGCGCGCCCGGATAGCGCCCGGCCAGGCCGACGATGGCGATATCGATCTCGCCGATCGCGCCGGTTTCGATGGCATCGCTCATCAGTGCATTCCTCCCGCGGCTCTTCTTCGCCGCAACATGGCCTCGCGCTGCCTGCGCGCACCGTCGCGCGCGAGCTGCATGGCGGGTTCTTCCGAATGGGCCGGGCTCAGGCGCTGCGCCTGCGACGCGACGGTGGAATGCCGGAACAGATCGACCAGCGGCACCGCGAAACCCAGCCGCGACTGGATCTGCGACTGCACCTGCACCAGCAGCAGCGAATGACCGCCGATGTCGAAGAAGTTGTCGTGGATGCCGAAGCCGTCCTGGCCCAGCACCTCGCTCCAGATGGCGCAGATCGCGCGCTCGATCTCGCGCGCGGGGGCCACGCGGGTGGCGGCGCCGGGAGCCTCGGGCAAGGGCAGGGCCTTGCGGTCGACCTTGCCGTTGGCATTCAGCGGCAGCGTCTCCAGCACCACGATCGCCCCCGGCACCATGTACTCGGGCAGCACCTGCTGCAGTCGCTGCTTCAGCGGCGCCGTCTCCAGCACCTGCGAAGGCGCGGGCGAGACATAGGCCACGAGCCGTGCCCCGCCGGTCGCCGGCTGCGCGATCACCACGGCCTCGCGCACGCCGGGCTGCGCCAGCAGTTGCGCCTCGATCTCCCCGAGCTCGATGCGCAGGCCCCGGATCTTCACCTGGTGGTCGATGCGCCCCAGGTACTCCAGCTCGCCGTCGTCGCGCCAGCGCACCAGGTCGCCGGTGCGATAGAGCCGCTCGCCCGCGTCGCCGAACGGATCGGCGACGAAGCGCTCCGATGAGAGCGCACTCCTGCCCAGATAGCCGCGCGCCAGCCCGATGCCGCCCAGGTACAGCTCGCCCGGCATTCCCGCCGCCGCGAGATTCAGTCCGTCGTCTAGAACGTAGGTCTTCGTGCCCGCGATCGGGCGGCCGATGGCCACGTGATTGCGGCCGTCCGCCCTGCAGCGCCAGTGCGTGACGTCGATGGCCGCCTCGGTCGGGCCGTACAGGTTGTACAGCTGCGCGCCGGGCAGGCGTTCGAACACCCTCGCCTGCACTTCCGCCGGCAGCGCCTCTCCGCTGCACACGATGCGCCGGAGGCTGGCGCACGCCTGCACGCCGTCGTGGGCCAGGAAGGCCTGCAGCATCGAGGGCACGAAATGGAGGGTGGTGACACCGTGCCGGCGGATCAGATCGACCAGCTTGGCCGGCTCGCGGTGATCACCCGGCCGGGCCACCACGAGGCGCGCGCCCTGCATCAGCGGCCAGAAGAACTCCCAGACCGAGACATCGAAGCTGAAGGGGGTCTTCTGCAGCACCGTGTCGGCCTCGCCGAGCGCGTACGCATCCTGCATCCACGCGAGGCGGTTGTACAGCGAGCGGTGACGATTGGCTGCGCCCTTGGGACGACCGGTGGAGCCGGAGGTATAGATGACGTAGGCCAGGTGCTCGCCGTGCAGGTCCACGACGGGGTCGGTGTCCGGCCCGGCCTCCAGGTCCAGCAGGTCCAGCTCGATCGTCCGCACGCCCTCGCGCTCGGGCAGCGTCGCGCGGACCTGGCTCTGGGTCAGCAGCAGCGCGACGCCGCTGTCCTCGAGCATGTAGGCGATGCGGTCCCTCGGGTATTCGGGGTCGATGGGCACGTAGGCGCCGCCGGCCTTGAGGATGGCCAGCAGCCCCACCACCATCTCGAAGCCGCGCTCCAGCGCGATGCCGACCGGGGTGTCGGGACGAACGCCCAGGCCGATCAGGCGATGGGCCAGGCGGTTCGCCCGCGCGTCGAGCTGGGCATAGCTCCACGCGCTGTCGCCGAACACCACGGCCACCGCATCGGGTGCACGGCGCGCCTGGCGAGCGATGAGGCGGTGCACCGGTTCGGCGTCGCCGCGGTGCGGCAGGTTCTCGCTCCAGCGCATGAGCCGCGCGCGCTCCTCGCCGCCCGTCAGCACCAGGTTCGCCAGCAGGCAGTCGGCATCGGATGCCAGTGCCTGCAGCACGCGCAGGTAGCTGTCGACCAGCCGCTGCGCGGTGCGCGCCTCGAACAGGTCCGTGTTGTATTCGAGCCGGCCGCGCACGCCCTGCGCGCCAATGTAGAAGTCCAGCGAGAGGTCGAACTTGGCGCCCGCGTCGTCGAACTCCTCCATCTCCGCGCGCACGCCTTCGAGATCGAGCCCCACGGCCTCGCCCGACATCTGCACGCCGAACATCACCTGGAACAACGGGCTGCGCGCCGGATCGCGTCGTTCCTTGCGGCTCGCGAGCAGCACCTCGAACGGAAGGTCGGCGTTGTCGAGCGCGGCCAACGCATCGGAGCGGACCTGCCGGCAGACCGCGCGCAGGCTCTGCCGCGGCGAGAGCCGCGCGCGAAACACCTGCGTGGTCACGAAGAAGCCGAGCAGCTCGCTCACTTCCTCGCGATGCCGCCCGGCATTGGGCACGCCGATCGCGAAATCGCCCTGACCGCTGTGCCGCGACAACAGGACCTGCCATGCCGCCAGCAGCGCGACGAAAGGCGTGCACTTCTCGGCGCGGCAGAACTTCTGCACCGCGAGCGCCAGCGCCGGCGGCAGTTCGAAGCCCAGCGCCGTGCCCGCGAAGGTCTTCTGCGCGGCGCGCGTGCGGTCGGTCGGCAGGTCGAGCGCGGGAACTTCCGGGCCCAGGTGCCGGTTCCAGTGGTCGAGCTGCCCTGCCAGTGCCCCGCCCTGCACGCTCGCGCGCTGCCACACCGCATAGTCGGCGTACTGCACGGGCAGCGGCGGCAGCGCGACCGCGCCGCCGGCGCGCAATGCCAGCCTGTAGGCCTGGGCCAGGTCGCCGGCGAGGATCGGATTCGACCAGGCATCGGACACGACGTGATGCAGGCACACGGCCAGCACGTGCCGATCGTCGCCCAGCCTCACGAGCCGGGCGACCAGCGCGGGCGCGGTGCCCAGATCGAACACATGCGCGGCGGTGCGGCGCACGGCCTCGGCCAGCGCCTGCTTTCGCGCGTCGGCCGGCAGCGCCGTGAGGTCGAGGCGCTCCAGCGAGAACGGCGCACAGGCGTGCACCCTCTGCATCGGCACGCCGTCCTGCTCGAAAAAGCTGGTGCGCAGAATGGCGTGGCGCGCGATCACCGCGTGGAACGCGCGCTCCAGCGCATCGGCGTCGAGCGCCCCCTCGAGGCGGAAGACCCGCGGCAGGTTGTAGGCCGTCAGGCCAGGTTCGAGCTTCTGCAGGAAGCAGAGTTGCTCCTGCGCGTAAGAGAGCGCGACGGCGTCGCCGTCGCGCACCGCGGGGACGATGCCGATGCTCATGCGGCCTCGCCCACTTCGCTCGGCGCGAGTCGCCGCGCCGCTTGCGCCAGCCGCTCGAGCGCCTGCGCATCGCCGCTCGCTTCGCGCAGCGCCGCTGCCAGCGCCGCCGGCGTCGGATGGTCGAATACCAGGCCCGCCGCCACCTCCACCTGCAGCAGCTTGCGGATGCGCGCGACCAGCTTGATGACCTGCAGCGAATGGCCGCCGAGTTCGAAGAAGTCGTCCTCCACGCCGATCGGGTCGCTGCCGAGCAAGGTGGCCATGCCCTCGGCCAACACGGCCTCGAGCGCATCGCGCGGCGCGACGTGGACCTTGCGTTCGGCCGCGGCCGGTGCGAGCACACTCAGCGCGAGACGGTCGATCTTTCCGTTCGGCAGGCGCGCGAAGGCCTCCACCGCGGTGAAGCTGGCCGGCACCATGTGCGCGGGCAGCAGCGCGGCCAGCCGCTGGCGCAGCGCATGGCCGTCGGCCGAGGCGCCATCGGCGACGAAGAATGCCGACAGCGCCGTCGCGCCCGCCGCATCGGGCGCGGCGAGCACCACGGCCTGCCGCACACCGGGCTGCGCCAGCAGCACCGCCTCGATCTCGGCCGGCTCCACGCGAAAGCCATGCACCTTGACCTGGTGGTCCGCGCGCCCCGCGAGGCACAGGCCGCCGTCGGCCAGCACATGGGCCAGGTCGCCCGTGCGGTAGAGGCGCTCGCCGGGCGCGAACGGATCGGCCACGAAGGCATCGCCGGGCTCACGGTTCAGGTAGCCACGGCACAGCTGCGCGCCGCCGACATAGACCTCGCCGAGTCCACCCGCCGGCACCGGGCCCAGCGAGGCGTCGAGCACGCGCACGCGGTTGTTCGCGAGCACGTGGGTCAGCGGCAACTGCGCGGGCAGGGGCGCGCCCGCCGCCACGGCATGGACCATCACGCCGACCGTGGTCTCGGTCGGCCCGTAGTGGTTGTAGATCGCGCACTGCGGCGCGAGCGCCACGATGCGCTCGACCAGCGCACGCGGCGCGGCCTCGCCGCCCAGCACCAGGGTGCGCGGCAGCCGCGGCGCTTCGCATTCGAGCAGCGCCTCGAGGTGCGAAGGCACGATCTTGAGCGCGTCGATCGCCTGCCGTTCCATGAAGTCGGCGAAGGCCCGCGCGTTCTTCGCCTCCTCCTCGGACGCCACCACCAGGCAGGCGCCGTTGAAGAAGGCGCCGAACAGCGCGGTGTTGCCCAGGTCGGCCACGACCGAGCTCGTGAGCGCCCAGCGGCGGCAGCCGTCGAGCTTCATCGCGGCCGAGGCGGCCGCCACGTAGTTCAGCAATTGGCCGTGCTCGATGGCCACGCCCTTGGGCGTGCCGGTGGAGCCCGAGGTGTAGAGCACATAGGCCAGGTCGCCCGGCGCGATGCGGTGCGCGGGTGCATGCGCGGGCAGGCCGTCGAGCGCGGGCAGCGCGCCCTCGAGCACCAGCGCGGGCCGGGCATCGGCGAGCACTGCCGCGCGCCGCGCCTCGGGCCAGCCCGGCTCCAGCGGCAGGTAGGCGGCGCCCGCGCGCCAGGCGGCGAACATGGCCAGCGGAAGGTCGACCGAACGCGGCAGGTTGAGCGCGACGATCGCGCCCGGCGTCACGCCCTGCGCCACGAGCCAGTGCGCAAGGCGGTTGATCCGTTCGTCGAACTCGCGATAGTTCAGGCGTTGCGCCCCGGCCTCGAGCGCCGCGGCGTCGGGCGTCGTCCGGACCCAGTGCGCGACGCGCTCGGCCACGGTCTGCGTGCCGACATCGAGCGGCGGCGTGTCGTGCGCGAGCAGCAGCGCGCGTTCGCGCGGCCCGACCAGCGGCAGCGTGCCGACCGGTGCATCGGGCTGCGCGACGGCAGCCTCGAGCAGCGTGGCGAACTGCATCAGCAGGCGCTCGACCGCGGCACGGCCGTGGCGCGCGGCATCGGCGTGCAGCGACAGCTGCGCGCCCTCGGTGCCCCATGCGGCCTGCAGCGCGAGTTCGAAGCCCGGCATCGGGCCCGGCAATCGGGTCAGGCGCCAGCGCACGGAGGAACCATGCTGCCGCGGTGCCTCGTGCGAGGCGAAGCCGACCGACGCCTGGGCCACGATCGGCGGTGCATCGACCGGCCAGTACTCCTGCGCCTCGACGTGCGCAGCCAGGGCGGCGTCGAGTCGGCCGGCCCAGCCCGCAAAGGACTCGTCCTCGGCCACGTCGACCAGCACCGGCAGCACCTTGTCGAACAGGCCGACCGCCCCCTGCATCGGTGCGTAGTCGCGCCGGCAGTCGTGCTGCCAACCGCCGACGAAGCGGCCCGCCCCGTGCAGGCGCGCCAGCAGCAGCCACCAGGCGGCCTGCAGCAGGGTCTCGGGCTGCGTGCCGAAGGCCTCGGCAAGTGCCGTCACGCGCGTCGCCAACGCGGCGTCGATGGCGGCCTCGGCCACGATGCGGCGTGCGGCATCGGCCGGGGCACCACCGCGTCCAGTCTGCAGGCGCGGCGGCGCGAGCGCGGCGGCTTCGGTCGCCAGCCGCTGCCAGTAGGCGCGGCCCTCGGCCGCGTCCTCGCCCTCGAGCAGGTCCTCGCGCCACTCGACGAAGCGCGCGTGCTGGAAGATGTCCTCGGGGTCGAGCGCGCCCTCGCCGAGGCTCGCGGTGGCGATCTGGTCGAACAGGTTCTGCAGGCTCTCGCGGTCCGCCACCAGCGGGCTCAGCGACAGCGCCAGCGTGTGGCTCGCCGCGCCCGTGCGCAGCAGCGCGGCGCCGACGAGTTCGCCGCGCTCGATCGCCAGCGGCTCGGCATTGACGGCCTCGAGCCATGCGTCGAGCGCGCCATCGGCCGCGCCGCCGAGGTCGGCCGAGCGCCATGTCAGCGGCGGCATCTCGTCGAAGTACTGCTGCCGCGGGCCGCGGTAGCCGGGCACCTGCCGGATCGCCGCGCACAGCGCGCCATGGGCGCGCAGCACGCTCTCGACGGCGATGCGCAGGGCCGCGGCATCGATCGTGCCGTCGATGCCCACCGACAGCAGCAGGCGCGCCGCGCCCGCCGGCACGGCCCGTTGCTCGGCGCTCAGCGGGAAGGTGGTGTCGGAGGTGGGGGCGATGGTGCTCGTCACGCTCATGCTCCCTGCTCGTCGGCCAGGCGGGTGTCGGCCGTCGCCGGCGGTGCGCCCTCGAGCGCGGCGCGGTCGACCATCGCGCCCATCGCCACCACGATCTTGCGCGGTCCCTCGTAGGGGTCGCGCGCATGGGCCGCGAGCATGTTGTCGAGCATCACGATGTCGCCCTGCCGCCAGTCGAAGCGCACCGCGCACTCCTCGTAGACGCGGCCCACCACGGCCATGGTCTGGTCCGCGATCGGCGAGCCGTCGCCGTACATCACGTGGCGCGGCAGGCGGTCGATGCCACCCATGGCGAGCAGGTCCTCGCGCACCTGCGGCTCGAGGCAGGCCACGTGGTGCAGCTGGATCTGGTTGAAGAACACCTTCTCGCCGGTGATCGGATGGCGGATCACCGCGGGGCAGCGCGTGTGCGTCTGCAGCGTGTCCTCGTCGAGCCAGCGCCAGGCGATGCCGGCGGCGGCCAGGCGGGCCTCGACCTCCTCGCGGCGATCGGTCTTGTAGAAGTCGCGCCAGCTCACGTCCAGGCCGGGCGTGAAGGTGCGCACGTACAGCAGTTCCTTGCGCTCGAACTCGGCCACCATCTCGGCCGGCAGGCGGCGCAGCATCTCGCGGCAGTCGACGATCGGCGTGGCGCCGCCCACCGGCGAGGGCAGCTCGCAGAAGAACCACTGCTTGCGCGGCCAGCGGTCGAGGTGCGAACTCTCGTTGTGATAGAGGATCATCTGCCGCTCGGGGTACGGCGTGGAGCGGTAGGTCTTCTTGCCGCCCTCCTTCTTCGGCAGGTCGCCATAGCTGCCGTAGAGCTCGGGCTCGATGGCCTCGGCGAAGGCCTCGAAGTCCTGCGGCGTCTTCAGGCCGAAGTCGCGGAACAGCACGCCGCCATGCCTGGCGACCAGCATCTCGATGTAGTCGGCCTGGCTCCGGGCCCAGGCCACGGTGTCGAGGTCGCCGGTGGTGGCCTGCAGCACGATCGGGAATTCCGCGCCGGGCCGCAGGAAGGAGGTCTGGACCACGGGGCGCGCGACGGCGCGCGGCGCCTCGCGGCCGGTGGCGCCACGGCCGAGCTTGTCCAGCTTGCCGAGCTTGTCCATCTTGCCGGCGGTGCCGGTGGTGCCGGTGGTGCCGAGGGGTTTGGCGGTGTTCATGGTGAATCGCTCCTGCATTTGCTTGGGGGCCAGCGCGTCGATGGCCTGGCCCGGTGTTGCGACGATCCGCTCCAGCAGCGCATGCCACGAAGCGGTGAACTGCTCGACGGTCTCGCGCCGGTACAGGTCCGTGGCGTACACCCACTCGACGGCGAGCGCACCGGCCTGTTCCCTGGCGAAGACCGCCAGGTCGAACTTGGATTCGTTCATCTGCTGGGGCAGCACCTCGACCTCGGCGCCTTCGATGGCGAACCGGATCTCGGGTGTGTTCTGGAGGACGAAGAGCACCTGCACCAGCGGATTGCGGTCGCGCGCGCGGCGGGCGCCGGCGAGCTCCACGATCTGGTCGAAGGGCAGGTCCTGGTGGTCCATGGCGGCAAGCGTCTGCTGCTTGGTCCGCGCGAGCCATTGCCGGAAATCGGCCTTCGGGTCGGTCATGCGCGAACGCAGCGGCACGACGTTGACGAAGAAGCCCAGCAGTTGCTCGAGATCGGGATGGCCGCGTCCCGCCACGTCGGTGCCGATGACGAGGTCGCCGGCACCCGCGGCCTGGTGGAAGAACAGGAAGAAGGAGGCGAGCAGCAGCGTGAACAGCGAGGCGTCGGATTCGCGCGCCAGCGCACCCAGCGCCTGCGACAGCGCCGGCGACAGTTCGAGCAGCACCGAGTTGCCCGCGTGCGAGGCGGTGGCCGGGCGCTCGTGGTCCGGCTTCAGGCCCGAAACCTGTGGCGCGTCGCGCAGGTACGCCCGCCAGAACTCGGCCTTGGGAGCGAAGGCGGGCGAGGCCAGCGCGCGGCCGTACCACGCGGCGTAGTCCACGTACTGCACGGGCAGCGGCGCGAGCGCGAGCGGCTGGCCGCGCAGCGCGCGCTGGTAGAACTCGCCGAGCTCGCGCGCGAACACGGCAATCGACCAGCCGTCGAACACGATGTGGTGCACCACGAGCACCAGCACATGCTCGCGTTCGCCCAGGCGCACCACGGTGGCCTTGAGCAGCGGCCCCTCGGCCAGCACGAAGGGCTGGCGCACGAGCGCGTCGAACAGCGCGGCATAGCGCCGCGCGCGCACGGCCAGGTCGGCTTCGGCGATCTCGACGAGCGGAATGTCGAGCCGCTGCCCGGCGCGGATCAGCGCGGCGGGCTCGCCCTCCTCGTCCTCGGCGAACACCGTGCGCAGCACCTCGTGCCGCGCGGCGATGGCGTCGATGGCCGCGCGCAGCCGCTCGACATCGAGCGCGCCATGCAGCGCCAGCCCGGCCGACATGTTGTAGGCCGCGCGGCCCGTCAGGTTGCCGGCGTCGGTGAGCCGGTCGACCAGCCAGAGGCGGCGCTGCATCGGCGACAGCGGCAGCGCGCCGCCGCGCGGCACGGGCGCGATCTCCATCGCGGCGGCCGGTTGCGGCGGGACCGCGGCGTCGTGCGCCGGCAGCTTCGCGATCAGGCCGGCGAGGGTCGGCGCCTTGAAGAACTCGCTGGGATGCAGCTCGACCGCGTAGGCCTTGCGGATGCGCGACAGCAGCTGGATCGCCACCAGCGAATCGCCGCCGAGCTCGAACAGGTTGTCGTCCATGCCGATCGGCGCGATGCCCAGGCGCTCGGTCCACAGCGCGGCCAGCGCGTTCGCGCGTTCGCCCTCGGGCGCGACGAACGGGGTCGACAGCGCGGGACGCGGATGGCTGCCGCCGGCCGCCGCGGGCGGCGCGCCGCTGTCGTCGAGCAGATCGAGCATGCCTGCGTCGAGCGGGCCGAGGCGCTGCGCGAGGTCGGTGGTCGAGATCACGGTCTGCGGGCGCAGCGGACCGTTGACGATGCGCTCGAAGGTGCGCGCGCCCTCGGGACCGTCCATGCCGATGCCTTCGGGCACGACCATGTGCTCGGCCATGCCGAGGCCGCGCCAGGCATCCCAGTTGACCGAGAAGACGGGCCAGCCGCCCACGCGCGCCTGGGCGATCGCCACGGCGTCGAGGTAGGCGTTGGCCGCGGCGTAGTCGCTCATGCCGAGGCCGCCGGCCACGCTCGAGATCGAGGAGCAGAACTGCACGAAGTCGAGCGGCTGCCCGCGCAACGCGTCGAGCAACGCGCGGGTGCCGCGCACCTTGGTCGAGAACACGGTGTCGACCTGCGCACGCGTGCGCTGCGCCATGAGGCCGCCGCCCGCGTCGCCCGCCGCATGCACGATGCCGTGCAGCGCGCCGAAGCGCGCGTTCGCCTGCGCGAGCGCCGCCTGCAGTTGCGCGGGATCGGACACGTCGGCCGACAGGGTCAGCACCTGCGCGCCCAGCGCCTCGAGCGCCAGCAGTTGGCGCAGCCGGTTGCGTTGTGCCTCGGGCTGGTCGGCGTCGGCCGCCAGCGCGGCCCACGCGTCGCGCGCCGGCATCGCGGTGCGGCCCAGCAGCACCAGCCTGGCCTGCCAGTGCTGCGCCAGATGCCTCGCGATGGCGAGGCCGACGCCGCCGAGGCCGCCGGTGATCAGGTAGACACCCTCGCGGCGCAGGCGCGGCTGTGCAGCGGCCGGCAGCGGCGCGGGCTCGTAGGCCTTCACCCAGCGGTGCGCGCCGCGGTAGGCCGAGAGCGGCTCGCCGGGCTCGGCGCGCAGCGCAGCGGCCTCGGCGGCGATCTGCTCGACCAGCAGGGTCTCGGCCTCGCTCTCGGGCGCGGCCAGCATGACGTCGATCACGCGGCAATGAATGCGCGGGCACTCCTGCCCGATCACCTTGGCGATGCCCAGCAGCGTGGCCTTCTCGGGGCACAGCGCCTCGGCGCCGGTGATGTCCTCGATCTGGTTGGCAACGATCGCGATCGGCAGCGTGGCAGTGGCCGCGCCGGCGCCGTCGAGCGCCTGCACCAGCGCCAGCAGGCTGAAGAAGCCGCGCTCGAGCAGCTCGGGCTGCGGTTGCGCGACCGGCACTTCGTCGAGGCACCAGAGGTGATGGATGGCGCCGACAGTGCCGAGCTCGGCCTCGACCTCGCGCAGCAATCGCGAATGGTCGTCGCGCTCGCCGGGACGCAAGCTCCAGCCTTCGCGGCCGGTGCGCGCGAACGAGAGGCCGCGCTGCGCCAGCGCCACCGCATGCCCCTGCGCGCGCAGGTGGCGCGCGAGATGGCCCGTGAGGCTGCGCTCGTCGCCGTACAGCAGCACGCAGCCCGCGCCGGCCGCGGCGGTGGTCGCCAAAGGCTCGCCGCGCTTCCACACGGGCACGTAGAAGGCATCGGGTGCTGGCGTGCGCGCGGACGGCGCCGACGCGGACGCCTCGACCCAGTAGCGGCGGCGCTGGAACGGATAGGCTGGCAGCGGCACGCGGCGCAAGGCCTGGCCCGCATGGCAGGCCGCCCAGTCGATCGCCACGCCCGCGAGCCACAGGCCGGCCAGGGTCTGCGCGAGCTGCTGCGCATTGCGCGCCTGCTGCTGCGGATGGGCCTGGCTCGCGTACACGCCGACGGCCGATGCCGCCATCGGGTGCTGACGCGCGAGGCCGGCGAGCGTTTCGCCGGGGCCGACCTCGAGCACCACGCGGCCGGGCCGCTCGAACAGCGTGCGCAGGCCGGCTTCGAACTGCACCGTGCCGCGCAGATGCTGCGCCCAGTAGTTCGGGCTGGTCGCCTGCTCGGCCGTGATCAGCCGGCCGGTGACGTTGGAGACGAAGGGAATCTTCGGTGCCTGCCTCGGCACCGAAGCGACGAGCCGTTCGAGCTCGGCGAGCAACGGCTGCGTCATCGCCGAGTGCGAGGCGATCGACACGTGCAGGCGGCGCGGCAGATGGCCCTGCGCGCGCAGCCGTTGCTCGGTGGCCTCGACCGCCTCGATCGGGCCCGACAGCACGCACAGCTGCTCGCCATTGGCGGCCGCGAGGTCGCAGCCGTCCTGCAGGAAAGGCGCGAGCTCGGCCTGCGACAGCGGCACCGCGGTCATCGCGCCGGGCTGCATCGATTGCAGCAGGCGGCCGCGCAGGGCCGCCACGCGCAAGGCGTCCTCGAGCCGGAACACGCCAGCCAGGCAGGCCGCGACGTACTCGCCGAGGCTGTGGCCCATCATCGCGGCGGGCCACACGCCGCGGCGCATCCACCACTGCGCCAGCGCGTACTCGACGACGAACAGCGCCGGCTGGGCCATGGCGATGTCGAACAGCCGCGCATCCGCCTCGGTCTCAGCGCCCGGCGCGGGGAACAGCAGCTCGCGCAGGTCGAAGCCGAGCTCGGGGCGCAGCAGCTCGCAGCAGCGGTCGACGTCGGCGCGGAACGCATCGTCGTCGCGATAGAGCGCGAGGCCCATGTTGGCGTGCTGCGTGCCGCCGCCCGGGAACAGGAACACCACCTCGGGCGCTTGGTCGGGCACGGGAGCCGATGCCACGACGAGGCCCTCGCCCGTGGCGAGCATGCGCGCGGCGGCGGCCGGTCCGTCGGCCACCACGGCGCAGCGATGCGCGAAGGCACGGCGGCCGGTCTGCAACGTGTGGGCGACATCGGCCAGCGCGAGCTCGGGATGGCTCTCGAGGTGCGCGCCGAGCCGCTGCGCGGCCTGTCGCGCGGCGGTGGCGCTCAGGGCCGACAGCGGCAGCACCTGCCAGTCGGGTTCGCGCCGTGTCGGCCCGCGCGCGGCGACGGCTGGCGCCTCCTCGAGCACCACGTGCACGTTGGTGCCGCCGATGCCGAAGGAGCTGACACCCGCGCGGCGTGGCGCGGCGCCCCGCGGCCAGGGCCGGGCCTCGGTGTTGACGTAGAACGGACCGCTCGCGAAATCGATCTGCGGATTGGGCTGCTCGAAATGCAGGCTCGGCGGCAGCGTCGCATGCCGCAGCGCGAGTGCCGCCTTGATCAAGCCGGCCACGCCGGCGGCCGCGTCGAGGTGGCCGATGTTGGTCTTGACCGAGCCGATCGCGCAACTTTGCGGCGTGGTCGCGCCGCCGTTCGCGAAGGCCTGCGTCAGCGCGGCCATCTCGATCGGGTCGCCGAGCGTGGTGCCGGTGCCGTGCGCCTCGACGTAGCCGATGCTGGCCGCGGGAACGTCCGCCACCATCTGCGCCGCGCGGATCGCGCTGGCCTGGCCCTGCACGCTGGGCGCGGTGAAGCCGATCTTGTCCGCACCGTCGTTGTTGGCGGCCGTGCCCTTGATGACGGCATGGATGGTGTCGCCGTCGCGCAGTGCCTCGGCCAGCCGCTTGAGCACGACGATGCCCGCGCCGCTGCCGATGACCGTGCCCGCGGCCTTCGCATCGAAGGCGCGGCAGTGGCCGTCGGGCGAGAGGATGGCGCCGTTCTGGAAGCGGTAGCCGCCCTCCTGCAGCAGGTTGAGCCAGACACCGCCGGCCAGCGCCATGTCGCAGTCGTGGCTCAGCAGCGCCTGGCAGGCCATGTGCACCGCCACCAGCGAGGTCGAGCATTCGGTCTGCACGCTGACGGCCGGGCCGCGCAGGTCGAGCTTGTAGGCCACGCGCGTGCACAGCGAGCCCGCGGAGTTGCCGCTCATCAGGCCCAGCATGTCGGCGATGCCGGTGCCCGCGTCGACGCCGAAGGCCGGCAGCAGGTGCCGCATCAGGTAGAGGTTGGGACCGTCGCCGGCATAGACGCCGACCGAGGCGCCGCCCCTGCCGGCCTGCCAGCCGGCGTGCTCGAGCGCCTCCCAGGCGCATTCGAGGAAGATGCGCTGCTGCGGATCGAGGTGCTCGGCCTCGCGCGGCGAGTAGCCGAAGAAGCCGGCATCGAACTGGTCGAAGCCTTCGAACAGCACGCCGGCCTTCACGTAGTCGGGGTCGGCCAGGGTGCGCTCGGGCACGCCGCGCGCGCGCAGTTCCTCGTCGCTGAAGACGGTGACCGACTCGACGCCGTCGCGGATGTTGCGCCAGAAGGCGTCCACGTCCGGCGCGCCCGGAAAGCGACCGGCCATGCCGACGATGGCGATCTCGAGGCCCGTGAGTTCGGGCGGCGACACGGAGTCTTGCATCAGAAGCTTCTTTCGATGGGACGGCGGCGTTGCAGCAGGGCCGTGCGCTGGCGCTGCGCGCGCGCCTGTTCGCTGTCGTCGCTGCCGCCGGCATCGGATGGGGTCGTGCCGCCGCCCTGTTCGATGCGGCGCGCGAGCGCGCCGACGGTCGGGTACTTGAAGAGGTCGACCACCTTCAGGCCCGGGTTCAGCCGGTCTTCCATCAGCCGGTGCATGCGGATCACCAGCAGCGAATTACCGCCGAGGTCGAAGAAGTTGTCGTTCATGCCGACCTTCTCGACCTTGAGCAGCGCGGCCCAGATCGAGGCCAGGGTCTGGGCCACGTCGCCCTGCGGCGCCTCGTAGCCCTGCGAGGCAGCGGCGAGGGTCGGGGCGGGCAGCGCGCGGCGGTCGACCTTGCCGCCGCTGGTGAGCGGGAAGCTGTCGAGCGCCACGATGGCGGGCGGCACCATGTAGTCGGGCAGCGCGCGGCCCAGGTGCTCGCGCAGCGCGGCGGCATCGATGCGCGCGGACGGCGCGGGCGAGACGTAGGCGGCCAGCGACGGGCCGGCCGCGCCGTCGTGCACGAGCACCAGCGCCTCGCGCACCGCCGGGTGCTCGCGCAGCCGCGCCTCGATCTCGCCGAGCTCGATGCGGAAGCCGCGGATCTTCACCTGGTGGTCGAGCCGGCCGAGGTATTCGAGCTGGCCATCGAGCCCCCAGCGCACCAGGTCGCCGGTGCGGTAGAGCCGGCCGCCCTCGGCATCGAAGGGATCGGCGACGAAGCGTTCGGCCGTGAGCGCCGCGCGGCCGAGGTAGCCGCGCGCGAGCCCCACGCCGCCGAGGTACAGCTCGCCGGCCACGCCCTGGGGAACGGGCTGCAGGTCGGCATCGAGCACATGGGCCGTGCGATGGCCCACGGGACGGCCGATGGGTGCATAGCCCTGCACGGGATCGTGCGCCGTGCCGCTCCATGCGGTGGGCGTGATGACGGCTTCGGTCGGGCCGTAGGCATTGACGATGCGCGCGGGACGCAGCACGCGGCGGATCAGCGCCAGGTCCTCGCCGGTCCAGGCCTCGCCGCCGAACAGCGCGAGGCGCACGGCATGCGCGAACGGCGGCTGGCCCTGCATCAACTGGCGCGCATAGGCCGGCGGCAGGTCCACCACGCTGACGCGGTGGCGCTGCAGCAGGGCGTCGAGTTCGCTCGCGAGCGAGCACCATTGCGGCTGCACCACCAGGGCCGCGCCCGACACCAGTGGCAGCAGGCATTGCTCGAGCGCCGCGTCGACGTGCGGCAATGCGAACTGCAGCGAGCGGTCCTCGGCGCGCATGTCGCAGGTCCGCGCCATCGCCTGCAGGTGCATCAAGAGGGCGGCGTGCGGCACGGCCACGCCCTTGGGAACGCCGGTGGTGCCGGAGGTGTAGACGAGGTAGGCGAGATGGCCGTCGTGCAGGTCGATGGCGGGGTCGGTGGCGGCTTCGGCCTGGAGCTGCACGGGGTCGAGTGGGACCCTGGCGATGCCCGGCGGCAAGGTCGACGCCTGCGCGCCGTCCGCGAGCAGCACGCTGGCGCCACTGTCCTCGAGCAGTTGCGCGATCCGCTGCGCGGGATGCGATGGATCGAGCGGCAGATAGGTGCCGCCGGCCTTCAGCACGCCGAGCAGGCCCGCCACGCGCTCGCCCGCGGCCTCGATGGCCACGGCGACGACGCTGCCGGGCCGCACGCCCTCGCGCAGGAGCCGGTGTGCCACGCGGTTGGCGCGCTCGTTCAAGGCGGCATAGCTCGAGGGCGTGTCGCCATCGATCAGCGCGACGGCCTCCGGGTTCGCGCGTACCCGCGCCTCGAACAGGCGGTGCACGGGTTGCGTCTGCAGCACCTGCCGCTCGCCGACCGACCAGGCGCGCAGTCGCTGCCGCTCTTCCGCGTCGAGCAAGAGGACATCGCCCAGCGGCTGCGCGGGATCGGTCGCCAGCGCCTCCAGCAGCGCCCGGTAGTGCGCGGCCATGCGCTCGATGGTGGCGGGCTCGAACAGCTCGGCCGCATAGGTGAACACCGCGCCGGTGCTGCCATCCGCGCGCTCGCGGATGTCGAGCGCGAGTTCGAACTGCGCGGCGCCCTCGGCCATGCGCTGCTCGCGCGCTTCGAGGCCCGGCAGCAACTGCAGCGCATCCACGTCTTCGCGCAGATGGTTGAGCATCACCTGGAACAGCGGGCTGTGGCTCAGGCTGCGCTGCAGTTGCAGCGCCTCGACCAGTTGCTCGAACGGCAGGTCCTGGTGGGCCTGCGCGCCGAGCGCGGCCTCGCGCACCTGCGCCAGCAATTGCGCGAGGCTCGTGCGGCCCTGCAGCGTGGCGCGCAGCACCTGGGTGTTGACGAAGAAGCCGATCAGGCCCGCGGTCTCGGGGCGGTGGCGGTTGGCCACCGGAACGCCGACGCGCACGTCCTGCTGGCCGGTGTAGCGGTGCAGCAGCGCCTGGAAGCCGGCCAGCAGCGCCATGAAGAAGGTCGCGCCATGCGACTGCGCGGTGGCACGCAGCCGCGCGACGAGCGCGCCGTCGAATTCGAAGGCATGGCTGGCGGCACGGTAGCTCGCCACTGCCTGCCGCGCATGGTCCGTGGGCAGCGCGAGCACGGGATGCTCGTCGCCGAGCTGTACGCGCCAGTAGGCGAGCTGACGCTCGGCCTCGCCGGCGGCGAGCCAGTCGCGCTGCCACAGCGCGTAGTCGGCGTACTGGATCGGCAATGCCGCGAACTGCGGCGCCTTGCCGGTCGCATGCGCCGCATAGGCGGCACCGAGTTCGCCGACCAGCAGCTGCAGCGACGCACCATCGGACACGATGTGGTGCGTGACCACGACGAGCAGGTGCCGCGCGTCGTCGACCTGGATCAGCGCCGCGCGCAGCAGCGGGCCTTCGCCGAGGTCGAACAGTTCCTCCTGGCACTGCCGTGCGTGCGCGGTCGCGGCGGCTTCGCGCGCCGACGCGGGCAGCTCGCGCAGGTCGATCTGCCGCAACGCGAAGCGCGAAGCGGACTGGACCCATTGGCCGACCGCCCCATCCGTGGCCGTGCGGAACACGGTACGCAGGCTCTCGTGGCGAGCGACCAGTCCGTCGAAGGCCGCGTTCAAGGCAGCAGCATCGAGCGGGCCCGAGAGGTCCAGCGCGATGCCGATGTGATAGGCCGTGCTCTTCGGATCGAGCTGCCACAGGAACCACTGGCGCTCCTGGGCATGCGACAGCGCGAGCGCTTTGCTCCTGCGCTCGGCCGGCAGCACGCGGATCGGGTTGCGCGGCCTGCGCGGGCCGGTGGCGCGCACGCGGCGCACTGCCGCGGCGAGATCCTGCAGCCGCGGCTGCTCGAACAGCAGGCGCACGGGGAACTCGATGTCCCACGCGTCGGCCACCCGGGCCGCCACCTGCGTGGCGGCGAGCGAGTTGCCGCCGCTGAGAAAGAAATGGGCATCGCGTGCCAGCGCGGGCTGCTGCGCGCCGCGGCGCAGCACCTCGCTCCAGATGGCGGCCATGGCCTGCTCGAGCTCGTCCATCGGCAGCGCTGCCGCGGACGCCTTCGCGGCGGTGCCGCCGAGCACGAAGGCGCCATGCGCATGCATCGCATAGGCATCGGCCGTGCGATCGATCCAGCCCTGGCGGCAGGCGCCGCGCTGCAGCTTGCCGCTGGTGGTCTTGGGCATGCCGCCTGGATTGAGCAGCATGACGACGGACAACGGCTCGCCGAACTGTTCGCTCACGGCGGCGCTGAGCGTGTCGACCAGCGCCTCGGGACCGACCAGCTTCTGCACGCTGCGCGACACCTCGGCGGCCAGGCCGATGCCCTCGCCGGCGGGGCCATCGACCGCGAACGCCGCCACGCGGCCCTTGCGCACCACGTCGACCTCGAGCTCGATCATCCGTTCGATGTCCTGCGGGTACAGGTTGTGGCCGCGCACGATGATCATGTCCTTGATGCGGCCGGCCACGTAGAGCTGGCCGTCGTGCACGAAGCCGAGATCGCCGGTGCGCAGCCAGGTGGCGCCGTCGCGATCGACGAAGGTCTGCCGCGAGACCTCGGGCTTGTTCCAGTAGCCGCTTCCGATGCTCGGGCCGGTGGCCCAGATCTCGCCGACGCGGCCGGCATCGCACACCGACAGCGAGGCTGGGTCGACGATGCGCACGGCATGGCCGGTGACGGTGCGGCCGCAGCCGACCAGGACCGCGCCGTCGGCCTGCGCCAGGACCTCGCCGCGCGCCAGGCCCTGGCTCGAGAAGCCTTGGGCGACCATGCCGGCGCCGCGCCAGCCGCCCGTCACGAACAGCGTGGATTCGGCCAGGCCATAGCAGGGGTAGACCGCGCCGGCGGCGAATCCCGCGGGCGCGAACTGGCGCTTGAATTCATGCAGCGTGTCGGCGCGCACCGGCTCGGCGCCGGAGAACGCGAGCGCCCAGCTCGACAGGTCGAGCTTCTGCAACTGCGCCTCGGACACCCTTTCGAGGCACAGGCGATAGGCGAAGTCGGGGCCGCCGCTGATCGTCGCGCGGTGGCGCGAGATGGCTTCGAGCCAGCGCACCGGCCGCTCGAGGAAGTAGCGCGGCGACATCAGCACGACAGGGATGCCGCGGTGCAGCGGCTGCAGCAGGCCGCCGATCAGGCCCATGTCGTGGTTGAGCGGCAGCCAGGTCGCGAAGATGTCGTCCGGACCGACCGACAGGCCCTCTTCGATCGCGCGCATGTTCGCCATGAGGTTGGCGTGCGTGACCATGACGCCCTTGGGCGCCGAGGTCGAGCCGGAGGTGTACTGCAGGAAGGCGATGTCGGCGGCCGAGGGCTGGTGCGGCACCCAGCGGTCGGCGTCGTCGGTACCTATCGCGTCCACCGCGATCAACGGCACGTCGGCGAAGGCCTCGGCCGCGGCGATCGAGGCCTTGATGTCGGCATGGGTCAGCACGCAGCAGGCGCCGGCATCGGCCGCGATGCCCTCGAGCTTGCCGAGGTGCCGCTTGCGCGTGGACTCGGGCGGGAACACGGGCACGGCGACCAGGCCCGCGTACAGGCAGGCGAAGAAGCTCACGACGTAGTCGTCGCCGTTGTCCAGCATGATCAGCGCGCGTTCGCCGCGGCCGAAGGATTGCTGCAGGCGCGCCGCCAGGCCGCGCACGCGCGCATCGAGCTGGCGATAGCAGAGGGGCATGTCGAGCGCCGCGCCGTCGCGGTCGGTCACGCCGACCAGCGCGGTGTCATCGGGCCGGCGCGCGGCCAGGTCGCGCAGGTGGCTCACGAAGTCCACGGGGTGCGTCGGGGTCACATCGATTCCTTGAATGGCGAAGCCGGCTCGGCCACGAGACCCGGCGATGACGGCTCAGGCGATGGCGGGCAGCACATCGGCCTCCCCCGCCACGGATTGGGGCAGGCGCCGCACCAGGGCGGCGAGCACCTGGGCCTCGTGCTGCCGGATGAAGAAGTGGCCGCCCTCGAACCAGTCGAGCGAGAAGCCGGCATCCAGGGTCTCCGCGGACCAGGCCTCCACGCGCCAGGGCTGGATGTCGTCGTCGCGGCCCGCGAACACATGCAGCGGAAGAGGCAGCGGCGCGGCGCGGCGATGCACGAAGCCCTCGCAGACGCGGTAATCGGCCGCCAGCGTGTCGAGCGTCATGCGCAGCAGTTCGGGACTGGCGAACAGCTCCTCGGGCGTTCCGCCCTGCTTGCGCATGTCGGCGATCAGCGCCTCGTCGTCATCCATGTCGACGAAGCGATCGGGATCGCGCTGCGAAGGCGCGGCGCTGCCCGAGACGAGCAGGGCCCGCGGCAGGGGCCGACCCGTCGCGCGAAGACGCTGCGCGATGCCCCACGCCAGCAAGGCACCCATGCTGTGGCCGAAGAGCGCGAAGTTGCCGCGCAGCGCGACCTCGTGCTCGCCGCACAGCAGCGAGACCAGTGCATCGAAGTCCTCGACGAAGTCCTCGCCCAGGCGGCTGCCCCGGCCCGGCAATTCCAGCGGCACGACCTCGATCCAGCGCGGCAGCAAGCGCCGCCAGCGCAGGTACATGGTGGCACTGGCACCCGCGCAGGGCAGGCACAGCAGGGAGAGAGGCGCCGGCATGCGTTCAGGCGGAGGCCGGGGCGCCTTCCTGCTGCGCCATCCAGTCGCGCAGCGACTTGGGACGCATGTCGGTCCAGGTCTTCTCGACGTACGCGAGCACCGTCTTCTTGTCGCCCTGGACGCCGTCGACGGCCTTCCAGCCGCCGGGCACGGCCTTCCATTGGGGCCAGATCGAGAATTGCTCTTCGTGGTTGACGAGCACGATGAAGGTCTCGTCCTCACGGTCGAAGCAGCTGGTAGACATGTGCGGTCCTCTTGGGATGGTGGAGTTCGACGAACGGCAGGCGTCAGGCGCCCGTCCTTGCGATACATGACGGCGCGGGCGGGCGGCTGTTTAGTCGCCGAGGCATTAGCGATCGGCGGGAGGCGGGCATGGCTGCGCCGCCGCGCAATGCGGCACGAGTCGGGAGATGCGGGGGTCAGTGGCCGCGGCTAGCGGCCTGCGATGTCGCCCGGCGACGGGACATCGTTGGCGGGCGGAACGAGGCCCACGAGCAGCCAGAGGCGGGCCGCTTCGCCATGGGTCTTGCGATGCACGGGATCCGCGGCCAGCCAGCGCGCGAATTCGTCGCGCGCCGCATCGTCGAGGCCGCCACGCTCGTGCTGGCGGCGCACCCAGGTCCAGGCCGCCTGCCAGACCGGGTCGTGCTCCTTGTCCTTTGCCATCGGCCGATCGTAATCGCCGACGCGCCAGCCGGCATCAGTTGCCCTGCACCAGGTAGCGGCAGCTTTCGAGGGCGGCGTCGGCGTCCTTGATCATGAAATTGACCAGCGTGGCGGAACAGCCGAGCCGCGCGGCGATCTCGCGCTGGGTCATGCCGCTCAGGCGGTTGAGCTCGAACGCCAGCCGCGTGCGCGCGGGCAGCGCACCGAGCACGCGATCGATCACCGCGAGCGCCTGGCGCCCATCGAGCACGCGTTCGGGCGCATCGTTGCTCGGCGGGCTGACGAGCTCGACGTCCTCGCAGTAGGTGCGATAGCTGGCCTCGACCGACTGGTGGCGGTGATAGTCGAAAGCCACGTTGCGCACCACCTGGCAGCAATAGCCCAGCGGCTTGCGCACATCGCGCACGGCGGCGCCGTCGGCGAGCTTGAGATAAGCGTCCTGCAACACTTCGTCGGCAAGATCCGCGGTGCGCACGATCTTCTGTGCGACGCGCTGGAGCTGGGCACGGTTTGCGATGAAAACCTCCCCCAGCGTGGGTTCGGATGAGTGCATCAACATGTCCACGGAGACTCCTGGTGTACGGATGTATTCAGTTCGGCTGAATGCAAATGAGAACTATTACTACCTTTGGATAAAGGAAAGCCGCCCGCGCGGTCGATCCTTTCCTGTTTCTTACCCCTTAGACGTTTGAACGGCCAAAACCGAGACAGGCCGACGCCATCCAGGACGAGCCGGCCGCACCACTAGAATTTCGCCCCTGCCCTCACCCCGTCTCCATGAACATCGTCGTCAACGAAGAACTCAAAGCCTATATCGATCCCCTCACGCCCGAGGAGCACGAAGCCCTCGAGCGCAGCATCCTGACCGAAGGCTGCCGCGATGCGCTGGTGCTGTGGGGCGACGTTCTCGTCGACGGCCACAACCGCTATGCGATCTGCCAGAGGCACGGCCTGCCGTTCCAGACCGTGCAGAACACGCGCTTCCAGTCGATCGAGGACGTGCACCTGTGGATGATCGACCAGCACCTGGGCCGGCGCAGCATCTCGGACTTCGTGCGCGGCGTGCTCGCGCTGCGCAAGAAGGACATCGTGACGGAGCGGCGCGCGCGCACGGCGAGCGTATCGTCCGCCACCACGGATGCCGACACGCCCACGAGCTCGGCCGCGAGCAGCGACGATGCGAGCGTGCCGCCGCCCGCGCCGCTCAACAGCCGCGAGGCCATCGCCAAGGCCGCGCGCATCAGCAGCACCCAGGTCCAGATGATCGAGAAGATCCAGAAGCAGGCCGCGCCCGAAGTGGTGGCCGCGGTGAAGTCCGGCACCATCTCGATCAACGCCGCCGCTGCCGTGGCGAGCCTGCCCGCCGAGGAGCAGGTGGCGGCCGCGAATGCGGGCAAGGACGAACTGAAGCTCGCGGCCAAGCGTGCGCGCGAAGCGAAGCGCAAGCCGCGCGAGGACGAAGCCGAAGCCTCGTCCGACAGTGAATCGCCTTTCGAGGCGCCCGATTCCGAGCAGGTTCAGGCGCTGAAGCAGCGCGTGGCGACGCTCGAAACCGAGAACAAGGCGCTGCGCGAGCAGATCGCCACGCTGCAGCTGCAATTGGCCGCCGCCTGAGCGCGCGGCGGCCGGCTTCGCGTCAGAGCGCGATCTCGGTCACCTTCGCGCCCTGCACCGAGACGCCGGCCTCGAGCCCCACGTTCGTCAGCACGAAGCCCACCACGGGCTGACGGATCGTGTTGGTGTCGATGCTGCCGTTGGCACCGATGGTCGCGACGGCCACCGTGGCATCGGCGCCGGCCGTCCATCCCTTGCTGCTGCGGAACTTGTCGAGCGCGGCCTGCGTGGTGAACAGGTAGATCACGGCTTTCGACTGCGCGCCCGCCTGGAAGCCGATCGACCCCGAGGTGGTGCTGTAGTAGGACTGAGTGCGGCCGTTCACGCGCAATGCGCCGCGGCCGTATTCCGCACCCACGCCCATGCTCGCGCCGACCACCGCCGGGAACACCAGCACGCCGCTCGACTTGGCAACGAGTTCGCGCGAACCGCGCACCGAGTCGTAGAGCTTGGACAGCGAGGCATCGACCTGCGCATCGATCGACGCACGCGAGGACGAACTGCTGGCCTGGTTGTCGGGACGCGTGGTCGTGCAACCGACGAAGGCGATGCTGCTCGCAGCCACTGCACAGACGACAGCCACCGTACGAAGCGAAGAGATGGGCATGGCGAACTCCTTTGCTGAAAACATGACGCAAACCGCGCCCGCGACGATGCGGGCCTGGCCATGCTACGGCGCGCACATCGCCCCATCGCGCGCTGTGGAAGACCGCCTACGCCAACTCAAGCCGATGCAGAAGGCGCGCTCGAACGGGCCAGCGCCACCGCGTCGGCACCTGCCGGAAAGCGCAGTTGCCCCGACTCGTCGTGCGCGGCACGCCACACGGTCTCGGCCACGTCGGATGCCGTGGTCACTGCCGAGATGCCCGCGAAGGACGCGAAGACCTGCTGCGCATAAGCCCCGTAGACGGGCGGGATCAAGCCTGCCATGCGCGACTGGCCGTTGCTCGTGAAGTTCGTGCTCGGTGCATAGCCGGGCTGGACCAGCTTCACGCGCACGTCGAAGGCCGCGAGCTCGTGCGCGAGCGAGCCCGTGAATCCTTCGATGGCCGTCTTGCTGGCCGTGTAGACCGCGACCAGCGGCATCGGCGCCAACGTGGCGCTCGAGGTCACATTCACCACCACGCCGGCGCGGCGCGCGCGGAACTGCGGCAGCACCGCCTGCGTCATCGCCATCACGCCGAAGGTATTGGTCTCGAAGACTTCGCGCGTGGTGCTCATCGGCGTCGCCTCGAAGGCACCGAGCAGTCCGATGCCTGCGTTGTTGACGAGCACGTCGATGGGTCCGCTCGCCTCGAGCGCGGCGGCGATGCTGTGCGGATTCGTGACGTCGAGGGCCACGATGCGCAGCCGCTCGTCGCGCGGCAGCAGGTCTTCGCGCGGCGTGCGCATGGTGGCGATCACGCGCCAGCCCTGCGACAGGAAATGGCGTGCGGTCTCGAGGCCGTAGCCGGACGAACAGCCGGTGATGAGGACGGTTGTCATGGGTGCTTGCTGAGTGGTTGACATGGGAGCGAACGATATCCAGAGAAAACCGGACCATCTACAATGAAAAGTCCACGATTCATTTGTGAGCGTCCAGCCATGAACGATCCGCTCTCCGAGGTCATCGCGTTGCTCAATCCGCGCGCCGTGTTCTCGAAGGGCATCAGCGGCGCCGGCCGGTGGGCCGTCCGCTATTCCGATTTCGGCCAGCCCAGCTTCTGCGCGGTGATCAGCGGAAGTTGCCGCCTCGCGGTCGAGGGCGAGGAAGCCATCGCTCTCGAAGCGGGCGACTTCGTGCTCATGCCGGCAACGCCGGGCTTCACGCTGTCGAGCTTCGAAGCGGCCGCGCCCGTTCACATCGATCCCAAGCTCGCGCCCGCACCCGAAGGCGAGGTGCGCCACGGCACGCGCGACGGCCCGCCCGACGTGCGCCTGCTCGGCGGCTACTTCGTGTTCGATTCGCCCGATGCGGCCTTGCTGGTCTCGCTGCTGCCGACGCTGGTACACGTGCGCGGCGTCGATCGGCTTTCGGTGCTGGTGCGGCTGGTCGGCGAGGAATCGAGCGAGGAACGCTCCGGGCGCGAGCTCGTGCTCACGCGCCTGGTGGAAGTGCTGCTCGTCGAGGCACTGCGTTCGTCGTCCGGCGAGGATGCGCCCCCCGGCCTGCTGCGCGGACTGGCCGACGCGCGCCTCGCGCTCGCGATGCGCCAACTGCACGCGGATCCCGCGCGGCCCTGGACCGTGACCCAGCTCGCACAGAAGGCCGCGCTATCGCGCTCGGCTTTTTTCGATCGCTTCACGCGCGCGGTCGGCCTGCCGCCGATGGAATATCTGCTGGCCTGGCGCATGGCGCTCGCGAAGAACCTGCTCAAGCAGCACGACGTCGCGATCGCCGAGGTTGCCGAACGCGTGGGCTACAGCTCGGCGAGCACCTTCAGCACTGCATTCAGCAGGCATGTGGGACTGCCTCCGGGACGCTACGCACGACGTGCGTGACCCTTGCTCGCGGACCGCATGCACGGGCCTGCTACAATGCGCCTTCGCTCGGAACGTCCGAGCGTTGCCTGGCCAGGCAAGCTGAATCTCACACCAGCGCGTCGAAGTCACTACGACGAGAAAAACAACAATGACTTCCGCAAGGGAATCTTTGCCGTAGCGTGGACCGCGTAAGAGTTCACGACCATATTTTCAAAGCCCGCCTTGTGCGGGCTTTGTTCGTTTGGGGGCGTCGCGCAGTCGTGGCGAGAGCAACTGAGCCCTGGGCGTTGCGAGAACGTGGCGCCGCTGCTGCAGCCCGGAGCAACGGAGCCCGCCAATTGGCCCGCGTGTTCCTGGAGCCCGCACGAACCTTGAACTAGCTGTGGGTCACCTCACAACTCCCCACGGAAAACGGTGAAATTTGTCACGATTACAAGCAAATAATGAGTGCAACTTTCGCACTAATTGTTTGGCTATGTCCGTTTTTCAGGCCTGTGATTGCACCGTCGACCATCTCTACCGCGTAGAGCGCCGACCATGGATGCGACTTCTCCCTTGGCTGCGGCTGTACCAATGCGCGAACTGCAAGAAGCTGCAGTTGCACGCCGAGGACGACGTCACTCGAGCCAAAGTCGAGTTCGCGTCCCGATCGCTCAAGAACTCCCACCGCCGTCCCAAGCCAGGGTGAGGACGAGTCGCGATCGAAGACAGCGACTACCGCACCGTCAGCGCGTCACCGGCTCGCTCGCAGGTGGTACCGGCAATGCGGGCGGCGTCAGCGACGCGCCCCAGCTCGACAAGAGCCGCTCCACTCCCGCCGGTGCCAAGTCGACGATGCCAACCAAATCCATGGAGGGTTCGGCTCGGATCTCCAAAAAGACAAACGGGCTACGCGATTGCTCGCGTAGCCCGTTGCTTTATGTGGCGGAGTGGACGGGACTCGAACCCGCGACCCCCGGCGTGACAGGCCGGTATTCTAACCAACTGAACTACCACTCCTGGTAGACAACGTTCACTCCTTGCGGAGCCGAGTGTTGACGACTCGTGCCTGCTTCACTTGCATGAAACTGGCGACCCTACGGGGATTCGAACCCCGGTAGCCACCGTGAAAGGGTGGTGTCCTAGGCCTCTAGACGATAGGGTCAAAACCTTAGGAACCGTGCTGCGATCAGCACTTCTTCTCTTCTCGACACTTTTGATGGTGGAGGTAAACGGGATCGAACCGATGACCTCTTGCATGCCATGCAAGCGCTCTCCCAGCTGAGCTATACCCCCTCTTTGACATTCCAGTGCTTCTTTTCAGAATCACCTTGTGTCGGTGTCGAGCCTCAAATTATAGACCGGTTTTTAGGCCACTTTCAAACGCTCGATGATTTTTTCTTTAGAAAAAATCGCGAGGACCGCATCGAGCGATGGCGTCTGCGGCGTTCCCATCACGAGAACACGCACCGGCATCGCCAGAGCAGGCATCTTGAGCGAATGCGCAGCCAGGGTTTCCTTGATGGCCGCGGCGATCGTCGCCTTGTCCCACGTCGGAAGGGTGGAGAGTTTATCCGCAAGCGTGGCCACCGCTGGCTTCACGGCATCGGTGATGTGCTGCGCACGATCCGCGTCGCTCGCGTGGACGTCTGCATAGAAGGCCGCGGCCCAATCGGCCAGCGCGACCGTGGTCTCGCAGCGGTCCTTGAACAGCGCGCAGATCGCGGCGAGCCGATCGTCGGCCTCGATGCCGCGCTTCTTCAGTTGCGCGGCCACCAGCGGCGCGAGCGCGTCATCGGGCTTGGCCTTGATGTACTGCGCGTTGACCCACGCGAGCTTGGCCGCGTCCCATTGCGCGGGGCTCTTCGACAGGTGCGAACCATCGAACCAGCTCACCATCTGCTCGCGCGTGAACAGCTCGTCGTCGCCGTGGCTCCAGCCGAGACGCGCGAGGTAATTGAGCATCGCCTCGGGCAGGTAGCCGTTGTCTTCGTAGGCGGTCACGCTCACGGCGCCGCGGCGCTTCGAGAGCTTCTGGCCGTCGTCGCCGAGGATCACGGGCACATGGCCGAACTGCGGCAGCGGCGCGCCGAGCGCGTGGAAGATGTTGATCTGCCACGGCGTGTTGTTGATGTGCTCGTCGCCGCGGAACACGTGCGTGATGTTCATGTCCCAGTCGTCGACCACCACGGCGAAGTTGTAGGTGGGCACACCATCGGGCCGCAGGATGATCAGGTCGTCGATCTCGCGGTTGTTGATGGTGATCTCGCCCTTGACGAGGTCGTTCCAGGTCACGTCGCCTTCGGGCGGATTGCAGAAGCGCACCACCGGCGGCACGCCCTCGGGCACGGGCGGCAGCACCTTGCCGGGCTCGGGGCGCCAGCGACGGTCGTACAGGGTCTTCTCGCCGCGCGCCTTCTGCGCTTCGCGCATCTCGTCGAGCTCGGCGGGCGTGGCGTAGCAGTGGTAGGCCGTGCCGGCTTCGAGCATCTGCGCGATCACGGCGCGATAGCGCTCGAGGCGCTGCATCTGGTAGATCGGACCTTCGTCGTAGTCGAGGCCGAGCCAGTGCATCGACGCCAGGATCTGGTCGGTCGAATCCTGCGTGGAGCGCGCGACATCGGTGTCCTCGATGCGCAGCACGAACTCGCCGCCATGGTGGCGCGCATAGGCCCACGAATAGAGCGCGGTGCGCGCGGTGCCCAGGTGCAGGAAGCCGGTGGGAGACGGAGCGATGCGGGTGCGGACTTTGCCGGTCATGGAGGCGGGATTCAGAAATTCAGGGTGGAAAGGCCGCGCGACAGGTCGGCCTTGATGTCGTCGACGTGCTCGAGGCCGACCGCGAGGCGGATCAGGCCCTGGCCGATGCCGGCCGCCTGGCGCTGGTCCTCGGACAGGCGTCCGTGCGAAGTGGTGGCCGGGTGCGAGATGATGGTCTTCACGTCGCCGAGGTTGGTGGCGATGCTCACGACCTCGGTGCTGTTGATGACGTGGAAGGCGTTGGCGCGCGCGGTCTCGGGATCTCCGCCCTTCACGATAAAGGACACGACCGCCCCGCCCTGCCCCGCCTGCTGGCGCATCGCCAGCTCATGCTGCGGATGCGAGGCGAGCCCCGGGTAGTACACGCGCTCGATGCCCGGCTGGGCCTCGAGCCATTGCGCAACGGCCAGCGCGTTCGCGCAGTGCGCCTGCATGCGCACGTTGAGCGTCTCGAGACCCTTGAGCACGACCCAGGCGTTGAACGGCGACAGCACCATGCCCGCGGTGCGCACCACCGGGCCGAACACGTCGACGATCAGCTTCGAGGGACCGCAGATCGCGCCCGCCATCACGCGGCCCTGGCCGTCGAGATGCTTGGTGCCCGAATGGATGATCAGGTCGGCGCCGAGCTCGGCGGGCCGCTGCAGCGCGGGCGAGCAGAAGCAGTTGTCGACCGCGAGCAGCGCGCCCGCCTCGTGCGCCACGTCGGCCAGCGCGCGGATGTCGCAGACCTCGGTCAGCGGATTGGTCGGCGTCTCGGCGAACAGCAGCCTGGTGGTGGGACGCACCGCGGCGCGCCACTCGGCCACGTCGGTCTGCGAGACGAAGGTGGTCTCGACACCGAACTTGCCGAACTCGCGCCCGATCAGGTTGATGGTCGAGCCGAACATCGAGCGCGAGCACACGACATGGTCGCCGGCCTTGAGCAGGCCCATGCACATCATGAGGATCGCACCCATGCCGCTGGAGGCGGCGATCGCGGCCTCGGTGCCTTCCATCGCGGCGAGCCGGCGCTCGAAGCTGCTGACGGTGGGGTTCGAGGTGCGCGCGTAGGTGAAGCCTTCCTCGGTGCCGGCGAAGCGGCGGGCCGAGGTCTCGGCGTCGGGCTGCACGAAGCCGCTGGTGAGGTAGAGCGCTTCGGAGTGCTCGCCATGCACGCTGCGTTCGAGCGCGGTGCGCAGGGCCAGCGTGTCGCGGTGCAGGCCGGGAGGCAGGGGTCGATCGGTCACGGAAACTTTCGGGCGCGAGGCCAACGAGGAATGTCGGAAGAAGATCAGCTCAGGTTGGGCAGCGCGAGGCGCGAGGAATCCTCTTCGGTCTCCTCGATGCGCGGGCGGTTGCCGTTCATGCGCGAGATGGCTTCGGTGTCGATGTCGCCGGTGACATAGACGCCGTCGAAGCACGAGGCATCGAAGCCGTCGAGCTTGCCGTTGAGCGAGCCGATGGCGCGCTTCATCGCGTCGACGTCCTGGTAGATCAGCGCATCGCAGCCGATCAGCTCGCGGATCTCTTCCACGGTGCGGTCGTGCGCCACCAGCTCGTCCTTGGTCGGCATGTCGATGCCGTAGACGTTGGGATAGCGCACCGGCGGCGCGGCGCTCGCGAGGTAGACCTTGCGCGCGCCGGCGTCGCGCGCCATCTGCACGATCTCGCGGCTGGTGGTGCCGCGCACGATCGAGTCGTCGACCAGCAGCACGTTGCGGCCCTTGAACTCGCTCGCGATCACGTTGAGCTTCTGGCGCACCGACTTCTTGCGCACGCCCTGGCCCGGCATGATGAAGGTACGGCCCACGTAGCGGTTCTTGACGAAGCCCTCGCGGTACGGAATGCCCAGCAGGTGCGCGAGTTGCGTCGCGCTCGGGCGGCTCGATTCGGGGATCGGGATGATCACGTCGATCTGGTTCGGCGGCACGGTCGAGACCACGCGCTTGGCCAGCGTCTCGCCGAGGTTCAGGCGTGCCTGGTAGACCGAGATGCCGTCGAGCACCGAGTCGGGACGCGCGAGATACACGAACTCGAAGATGCAGGGATTGAGCGTGGGCGCATCGGCGCACTGCATCGAATGGAGCTGGCCCTGCATGTCGACGAACACCGCCTCGCCGGGCAGCACGTTGCGTTCGAAGGTGTGGCCCGAGCCCTCGAGCGCCACCGATTCGCTGGCCACCATCACGGTGCCGTCGGCGCTGCGGCCGATGCACAACGGGCGGATGCCGTAGGGATCGCGGAAGGCCAGCAGGCCGTGGCCCGCGATCAGCGACACCACGGCGTACGAGCCGCGCAGGCGCTTGTGCATGCTGCGCACCGCGGCGAAGACCTCGGCCGGGTTCAGCGGCACGCCGTGCGAGGACTGCTCGAGCTCGTTGGCAAGCACGTTGAGCAGCACCTCGGAGTCGCTGTCGGTGTTGGTGTGGCGGTGGTCGGTCGAGAACAGCTCGGCGCGCAGCGCATGGGCGTTCGTCAGGTTGCCGTTGTGCACCAGCACGATGCCGAAGGGCGCGTTGACATAGAAGGGCTGCGCCTCTTCCTCGCTGTAGGCGTTGCCGGCGGTCGGATAGCGCACCTGGCCCAGGCCCACGCTGCCGGGCAACGCGCGCATGTTGCGGGTGCGGAACACGTCGCGCACCATGCCCTTGGCCTTGTGCATGAAGAACTTGCGTTCCTGCAGCGTGACGATGCCGGCGGCATCCTGGCCGCGGTGCTGCAGCAGCAGCAGCGCGTCATAGAGCAGCTGGTTGACGGGTGCGTTGCTGACAACGCCGACGATTCCACACATGAAGCGATCCTCTCAGGGCAGGTAGCTTGCCAATTTTTCGGGCAATGCAGGCTTCAGGCTCTGCAATGCCGCGTCGAGAACAACGGCGCTGCGCGATTCGTGCCACCAGGCACTGTCGCTCAACGCCAGCAAATGAACAACCACTGCCAACACCAGCAGCGCCACCGCGCCCCGGGCCGCGCCGAAGGCACCGCCCAGGATCCGGTCGACCGGACGCAATCCCACGGCGGCGATCAGCTTGCGCGTCAACGAGGCCATCAGGCCCACGCCGAACGCGACCGCCACGAACAGCAGCACGAAGGCCAGCGGATAGCGCCAGGACGCCTGCGGATCGCCGGCCGGCAACCAGGCCGCCACATCGGACGCGAACCACTGCGCCACCACGAACGCCACCACCCAGCCGATCAGCGAAATCACTTCGAACACCAGCCCGCGCACGAGGCCGAACAGCATCGACACCACGATGAGTGCGACGGCGATCCAGTCGAGCAAGGCCACGGCGACTACAGGCGGTGGCGACTTACAAGGTGAGGATCGCGGCCGACAAAGACAAGGCCTTCACCCGCTCGGCGGCCTTGTCGGCCTCGGCGCGCGAGCCGAAGGGACCGACACGCACACGCGTGCGTTCGCCGTCGGCCGTCTTCGCCACGTTCACATAGGTCTTGAGGCCGGCCTTCTCGAGCTTCTGCCGCACCTCGCGGGCCTTGTCGGCATCGGCGAAGGCGCCGACCTGCACCACGAAGCGGCCGTTGTCGTCGGACGCGGCGGCGGGCTTGGGCGTGGCCGGCGCGGCGGCGATCGGCTTGCCTTCGAGCAGCGCGCGGGCACGCGCGCCGTCGTCGACCGCGGCGGGCTTGGGCGCGGGCTTCGGTTCCGGCTTCGCCTCGGGCTTGGGTTCGGGCTTCGGCTTGGGCTCGGGTTTGGCTTCGGGCTTGTGTTCCGGCTTGGGCTCCGGTTTCGGCTCGGGCTTGGGTTCGGCCGGCTTGGCCGGCGCGGGAGCCGGCGCCTGCGCGCTGTTGACCGGCCGGCCCGAGGCATCGATCTCGGTGCCGTCGGCGGTCTCGGTGATGATGCCGCCGCTCGATGCGGCCGGGGGACGCGACGGCGTCGCGGCGGCCACGCGGGTGTCGCCGTTGTCGCTGCCGCTGGTGGCGGCCGGCGCGGGTGCCTGCGGCACCGGCAGCGGCTTGACCTTGTTGCGGTCGGGAATCTCGATCGGGATGTCGACCGACACCGGGCGCGGCTGGGTGTCGAACAGCAGCGGGAAACCGATCACGCCCAGCAGCACCAGCACCGCGGCGCCCAGCAGGCGGTGGCGGGCGCGACGGCGCATGGATTCGACACTTTCCGCCGGCACCGCAGCCGGTGCGCTGCGTCCTTCGTTGCCTTGTGGGCCGCGCGCGCGGAACTTGAAAAACGCCATGAAGTTCGGTCCCTGAAGGAGTGCTGCGAGTGATGCGGGAAGCTGCGGAATCCGGCGAGATCGACCTGCGAATCAGCCGCCGGGCGACAAGGTTTAGGACAGGTGTTTGGCTTGCAGCCGGGGGGTGCCATGCTCGAGCACGCCGCCCACGGTGAAGAACGATCCGAAGACCACGATTCTATCAGCGGGGTCCGCGCGCTCGATGGTCGCCTGGAGCGCCTGCATGGGGTCGGCGAAGACCTCGCCGGCGGCGTCCTTGCGCGTGTTCTGCGCTTGCCATGTCGCCAGCAGGTCGGCCGCCTTGGCGGCGCGCGCAGTCGGCAGGTCGGTGAAGTACCAGCGGTCGATCAGCGGCCCGATGCGCGCGAGGATCGGCGCCAGATCCTTGTCCGCCATCACGCCGAACACGGCATGGGTGGTCGGGTAGAAGCCCATCGCGTCGAGGTTCTCGGCCAGCGCGGCCACCGCGTGCGCGTTGTGCGCCACGTCGAGCACCAGCACCGGCTGGCCCGGCACGATCTGGAAGCGTCCCGGCAGCTCGACCATCGCGAGGCCGCTGCGGATCGCCTGTGCCGTCACCGGCAGCTGCTGGCGCAGCGATTCGAGCGCTGCCAGCACGCCGGCCGCATTCACCAACTGGTTGGCGCCGCGCAGCGCCGGATAGGCCAGCCCGCTGTAGCGTCGGCCGCGGCCGCTCCAGCCCCATTGCTGCTTGTCGCCCGACACGTTGAAGTCGCGCCCGAAGCGCCAGAGGTCGGCGCCGATGGCCTCGGCATGGTCGATCACGCTCTGCGGCGGCATCGGGTCGCTCACGATGGCCGGCTTGCCGGCGCGCAGGATGCCGGCCTTCTCGAAGCCGATGCTCTCGCGGTCGGGGCCGAGGAATTCCATGTGGTCGAGGTCAATGCTGGTGATCACCGAGCAGTCGGCGTCGATGATGTTGACCGCGTCGAGCCGGCCGCCCAGGCCGACCTCGAGGATCGCCACGTCGGGCGTCTCCTCGATCATGCAGCGCAGGATGCCGAGCGTCGTGAACTCGAAATAGGTCAGCGGCATGTCGCCCCGGGCCTTTTCCACGGCTTCGAAGTTTGCTATCAGTTTGGAAGCATCGACCGATTGGCCCGACAGGCGCAGCCGCTCCTCGAAGTGCACCAGGTGGGGCGAGGTGAAGACCGCCGTGCGATAGCCGGCGTGCATCAGGATCGACTCCAGCATGGCGCAGGTCGAACCCTTGCCGTTGGTGCCGGCCACCGTGATCACGGGGCAGCCGAAGCGCAGCGCCATGCGCTGGGCCATCTCGCGCGCGCGCTCGAGTCCGAGCTCGATGTTCTTGGGATGCAGTCGCTCGGCGCGCTCGAGCCAGTCGTTCAGGGTTTCCATGGAGGCCGGGATTGTCGCCCACCCGCCGCTCGCGCATCATCGGCGCCATGACAACCCCTTCGACCACTCTGTACGGCATTCCGAACTGCGACACCGTCAAGCGCGCCCGCGCCTGGCTAGCCGACCACGACATCGCCTACGGCTTCCACGATTTCAAGAAACAGGGCGTGCCCGAGGCCGAGCTCGACCGCTGGCTGGCCGCGCTGGGTTGGGAAACGCTGGTCAACCGCCGCGGCACCACCTGGCGCAAGCTCGACGACGCCACGCGCGAATCGGTGGTCGACGCCGCCTCGGCGCGCGCCGTGCTGCTCGCCAATCCCAGCCTGATCAAGCGGCCGGTGGTGGACTGGCACCAAAAGGCGCGCCAGGCCGACATCACGGCCGGTTTCGACGCCGAACAATGGGCCAGGACGCTGTAAGCGACTGTGAAAACCGTGCTGTGAACGCCGTGTAAATGCCGGAACCCGCCTGGCGGGCCGGCGTCGAACCCAGACCGGGCGCAGCCGCGCTCCCCTCGCAGCGCACCGCGTCCGATCCGCAGGAGTCTCCAACATGAATACCCAGACCATCCGTACCGTCCTCGGCCTCTCGCTGGCCGGCGTCCTCGCCGCCAGCGCGGGCATGGTCCATGCCCAGTCGGGCCAGACCGTGCAGGCGCGCGTGCTCTCGGCCACGCCGGTGCGCGACGGCGCCGGCACCAGCTACAACGTCACCTACGAGTACAACGGCCGCCGCTACACCACGCGCACCGACTACCAGCCGGGCGCCACCATCCCCGTCGAGGCCAACGCCTATGGCGTGACCACCGCGCCGGTGACGCCGCAGAACCAGCTCACGCCCTACCCGGTCGAAACCGACAACCGCGGCTATGCGCAGCAACCGCCGCCGCAGCAGCAAGGCCAGCAGTACGCCACGGGCTCGCCCTGGGACGACGTCGTGCCCGAGCCGGGCGTGGTGGTGTCGGGCACGCAGCCGGCCCCGGTCTATGCCCAGCCCGCCTACCCGGCCGCGGTCTATCCGGCGCCGGTCTACGTGCAGCCGGCCTATGCCTATCCGCAGCCCTACGTCTACCCGCCGGTCGGCATCTCGCTGAACCTCGGCTACTCGCGCGGCTGGGGCGGCGGCTACCGGGGCTACGGCGGTTACCGCGGCGGCTACGGCGGCTGGCGCGGCGGCGGCTACCACGGCTGGCACCGCTGAGGCGGCCGGCCGGCCAGGCGCCGCCGGCCAAGCCCCTAAAATCGAGGACTTCTCCAACCCCTGAGGGGTGCGCCGCCTGCGCGGTGCCGTCCTCGACCAGCCGAACGCCCCCGGCGCCGGCGCCATTCCATGACGATTACCGACACCCTGAACAGCGCCGCTGTGGCCACCAAGGCCAATGTCTACTTCGACGGCAAGTGCGTGAGCCACAGCCTCACGCTGGCCGACGGCACGAAGAAATCGGTCGGCGTGATCCTGCCGTCCACCCTGACCTTCAACACCGGCGCCCCCGAGATCATGGAAGGCACCGCCGGCAGTTGCGAATACCAGCTCGCGGGCACCACCGAGTGGATCGCCTCCGGCCCCGGCCAGAAGTTCGACGTTCCGGGCAACTCCAGCTTCCAGATCCGCGTGAGCGGCGAGCCCTACAGCTACATCTGCCACTTCGGCTGAACCGCACGGAGCCTCCCAGCATGTCGACCATCCTCCAAAACGTTCCCGCCGGCCAGAAGGTCGGCATCGCCTTCTCGGGCGGCCTCGATACCAGCGCGGCGCTGCACTGGATGCGCAACAAGGGCGCGATCCCCTACGCCTACACCGCCAACCTCGGCCAGCCCGACGAGCCCGACTACGACGAGATCCCGCGCAAGGCGATGCTCTACGGCGCCGAGAACGCCCGCCTGATCGACTGCCGCGCGCAGCTCGCCAACGAAGGCCTGGCCGCGCTGCAGGCCGGCGCCTTCCACGTCACGACGGCCGGCGTCACCTACTTCAACACCACGCCGCTGGGCCGCGCGGTCACCGGCACGATGCTGGTGTCGGCCATGAAGGAAGACGACGTCCACATCTGGGGCGACGGCAGCACCTACAAGGGCAACGACATCGAGCGCTTCTACCGCTACGGCCTGCTGACCAACCCGAGCCTGAAGATCTACAAGCCCTGGCTCGACCAGGTCTTCATCGACGAGCTCGGCGGCCGCGCCGAAATGTCGGCCTTCATGCAGCAGGCCGGCTTCGCCTACAAGATGTCGGCCGAGAAGGCCTACTCGACCGACTCCAACATGCTCGGCGCCACGCACGAAGCAAAGGACCTCGAGCACCTGAACAGCGGCATCCAGATCGTGCAGCCGATCATGGGCGTGGCCTTCTGGAAGGACGAGGTCGAGGTCAAGCGCGAAACCGTCTCGGTGCGCTTCGAGGAAGGCGTGCCGGTCGCGCTCAACGGCGTGAGCTACCCCAACCTGGTCGAGCTGATCCTCGAGGCCAACCGCATCGGCGGCCGCCACGGCCTGGGCATGAGCGACCAGATCGAGAACCGCATCATCGAGGCCAAGAGCCGCGGCATCTACGAGGCCCCCGGCCTCGCGCTGCTGTTCATCGCCTACGAGCGCCTGGTGACCGGCATCCACAACGAGGACACCATCGAGCAGTACCGCGACCACGGCCGCCGCCTGGGCCGCCTGCTCTACCAGGGCCGCTGGTTCGACCCGCAGGCCATCATGCTGCGCGAAACCGCCCAGCGCTGGGTGGCGCGCGCGATCACCGGCGAGGTCACGGTCGAGCTGCGCCGCGGCAACGACTACTCGATCCTCAACACCGAGTCGCCGAATCTCACCTACAAGCCCGAGCGCCTGAGCATGGAAAAGGTCGAGGGCGCGTTCACGCCGCTGGACCGCATCGGCCAGCTGACGATGCGCAACCTCGACATCGTCGACACGCGCGAGAAGCTCGGCATCTACACCAAGACCGGCCTGCTGGCCTCGAGCCAGGGCGCGGCGCTGCCGAAGCTCACGAACGACGACAGCGGCAAGGGCGAGTAAGCCTTTCCAAGCCCCAACGAAAAAGCAGGCCTCGCGCCTGCTTTTTTTCTTTGGTGCCACCGTTACGGGGCGCTCAGTCCCCACCGCCTCCGCCCCCGCAACCCCCACCGCAGCCGCCGCCATCGCCACCGCCCGAATCCCCGCCGCCGCCATCGCCGCCGCTCGATTCGCTGCCGCCGAAGCCGCCCGCATCGCCGCCACAGCCACCGCTCGACGAGCCGCCTTCGCCAAAGCTGGTTCCGCAGTGAGCATCGGAGCCGGCCTGCCGATCGATGTCGCGGCAGTCGGGCACGTAGTTGAAGCCGCCCTCGATGCCGAACTTGACGTCGAGCGCGAACAGCAGCGGCAGCCGCGCCGGCTTGCGCGGATCGATGCTCTCCTCCTTGCAGGCCCAGTACCAGCTGCGGCGCAGCCCGTCGTTGCGCTTGGGATCGCGCCCCAGCACCTCGGCCGGCGTGTGGTGCAAAAGGCCACCGAAGGCCGCCTGGCACCAGTGCTGGTAGCCCTGGGTGTGGAGGATGAACTCGTGCCAGGCGGTGTCGGCCACCTTCGAGGGCATGCCGACGAACTTGCGCCCGCTGCGCAGGTGCGCCATGAAGAACTGCCGCAGGCCGCGCAGCACCAGCTCGGCGTCGCGCCGGCTCAGTTGCGGATGGGCCGCGATCAGCTTGTGGACCAGGAAGGGCGGCAGCCGCGCCTCGCGGATGAACTGGCGGCGCAGGCTGGTCTCGAACCAGCCCATCACCGCCACCAGCAGGCCCGTGCCGATGAATCCCAGCGCCACGCTCCACCAGCGCCCGCGCGAGAACACCAGCGCGGCGATCGCCGCCACGATCACGAGCCGCCGCAGCCACACCAGCGCAGCGATGCGCCGGCGGTAGTTCAGGTGCAGGAAGTCGAGATCCATGCGGCCAGGCGGCGCCGGGTCAGACCACCACCGGCTCCGGCTCCAGCCGGATGCCGAAGCGCTCGTACACGCTGGTCTGGATCGCCTTGGCCAGCGTCATCACCTCGCCGCCGGTCACCGGGTTCTCGTTGCCGCCACGGTTGACCAGCACCAGCGCCTGCTTCTCGTAGACGCCGGCATTTCCCACCGACTTGCCCTTCCAGCCGCAGGCGTCGATCAGCCAGCCGGCCGCGAGCTTGATGCTGCCGTCGTCCATCGGGTAGTGCACGATCTTCGGCTCGCGCGCGATGATGTCGGCGCACTGCTCGGGCGTGACGGTCGGGTTCTTGAAGAAGCTGCCCGCGTTGCCCAGCACCCGCCAGTCGGGCAGCTTGGCGCGGCGTATGGCGCAGATCCAGTCGAAGATGTCGTTCGCATCGGGCGTGAAGTTGCCGGTTTCCTCCATCCTGCGTTCCAGGTCGAGGTAGCCCGCCACCGCCTTCCAGGGCTTGGGCAGCCGGAAGCGCACGCGCGTGATCAGCGCGCGGCCCGCCAGGCCGAAGTCGTTGGCGCCGCCCGCGCCGCGCACGTGCTTGAACACCGAATCGCGGTAGCCGAAGGCGCATTGCGCCGCATCGAGCGTGAAGCTGCGGCCGGTTTCCAGATCGAAGGCATCGAGCGAATCGAAGCGGTCCTGCAGCTCGACGCCATAGGCACCGATGTTCTGCACCGGCGAGCCGCCCACCGTGCCCGGGATCATCGCGAGGTTCTCGAGCCCCGGATAGCCCTGCGCCAGCGTCCACTGCACGGTGTCGTGCCAGACCTCGCCGGCACCGGCCTCCACGATCCAGGCGCGCGAGGTCTCCTCGACCAGCCGGCGGCCCTGGATCTCCACCTTCAGCACCAGCGGCTTCACGTCGCCGGTCAACACGATATTGCTGCCGCCGCCCAGCACGAAACGCGGCGCGGCGCGCCATTCGGTGTCGGCATGCAGCGCGGCCAGGTCGGCCTCGCTCGCGATGCGCACCAGGTGCTGCGCGCGCGCGACGATGCCGAAGCTGTTGTACGGCTGCAGCGGGACGTTGTGCTCCACGATCATGGGAGAATTGTCGCATCCAGCTACCGTGACATCTGAGGAGAGCCCATGCCGTCTTTCGACACCGTCTGCGAACCCAATCTGCCCGAGGTCAAGAACGCCGTCGAGAACACCGCCAAGGAAATCGCCACCCGTTTCGACTTCAAGGGCACCGCGGCTGCCGTCGAGCTCAAGGACAAGGAAATCACCATGACCGGCGATGCCGAGTTCCAGCTCGTGCAGGTCGAGGACATCCTGCGCAGCAAGCTCACCAAGCGCAGCGTCGACGTGCGTTTCCTCGACAAGGGCGACGTGCAGAAGATCGGCGGCGACAAGGTCAAGCAGGTCATCAAGATCAAGAACGGCATCGAGGGCGACATCGCCAAGAAGATCCAGCGCCTGATCAAGGACAGCAAGATCAAGGTGCAGGCCGCGATCCAGGGCGACGCGGTGCGCGTCACCGGCGCCAAGCGCGACGACCTGCAGGCCGCCATGGCGCTGATCAAGAAGGACGTACCGGATACGCCGCTGTCCTTCAACAACTTCCGCGACTGAGCCCCGGCCCATGAAGGCATTCGCCGTCGCCGCGTTCGTTCTGGCCGCGGTGGCGGCGCCGTCGGCCCAGGCGGCCGACTCGGTCATGCTGACCGGCACCATCGGCAGCCGCGCGATCCTGATCGTCAACGGCAGCGCGCCCAAGACGGTGGCGGTGGGCGAAAGCTTCCAGGGCGTGAAGCTGGTCTCGCTGCAGTCCGAGCAGGCGGTGGTCGAGTCCGAGGGCAAGCGCGTCACGCTGCGCATGGACACGCCCGTGAGCATCGGCGGCGGCGGCTCTTCGGGCGGCAGCGGCAACCGCATCGTGCTGCCGGCCGACAGCCGCGGCCATTTCATGACCCAGGGCCTGATCAACGATCGCCCGGTCACCTTCATGCTCGACACCGGCGCGACCACGGTCGCCATGTCGGTGGCCGACGCGCAGCGCATCGGCCTCGACTACAGCAAGGGCCGGCCGGTGCAGGTCAACACCGCCAACGGCGTGGCGCCCGGCTATCTGCTGCGGCTGCGCTCGGTGCGCGTGGGCGACGTCGAGGTCTACGACCTCGAGGCCATCGTCTCGCCGCAGTCCATGCCCTTCGTGCTGCTGGGCAACAGCTTCATCAACCGCTTCTCGATGCGACGCGACGCCGACCAGATGGTGCTCGAGAAGCGCTACTGAAGCGAAGCGCGAATCAGGCCTGCGCGGCCGTCACCACGATCTCGATCTTGTAGCCGGCGTTGGCCATCTTGGCCTGCACCGTCGCGCGCGGCGGCGTGTTGCCGGCCGGAATCCAGGCGTCCCAGACCTCGTTCATCGCCGTGATGTCGGCGATGTCGGCCAGGAAGATCTGCGTCATGAGGATGCGCGACTTGTCGCTGCCGGCCTCGGCCAGCAGCCGGTCGACCATGGCCAGCACCTGCTGGGTCTGGCCGCGGATGTCCTGCGTGGTGTCGTCGGGCACCTGGCCCGCGAGGTAGATGGTGCCGTTGTGCACCGCGGTCTCGGAAAGACGCGGTCCGACGTGGAAGCGGGTGATGGTGCCCATGGTGATCCTTCAGTCCTTTTTCTTTTTGGAGCCCAGTTTGGACTCGGTGCCGGCGGCGAGCCGGCGGATGTTCTCGCGATGCCGCCAGATCAGCAGCAGGCTCATGACGATGATGGCGACCAGCGCCGTGCGGCTCAGCGGCCACGCGATGCCGCCGCCGATCAGGTAGTAGGCCGGCGCGAAGAAGGCGGCGACCAGCGAGGAGAGCGACGAGTAGCGGAAGAACACCGCGATGATCAGCCAGGTGGCGCCGGTCGCGAGCCCGAGCCAGGGCGCGATGCCGACCAGCACGCCGGCCGCCGTCGCCACGCCCTTGCCGCCCTGGAAGCCGAAGAACACCGGGTACAGGTGGCCGAGGAAGGCGGCCACGCCGGCCACCGCGGCCACGCCGTCGTCCAGGCCCCATTGCGCGCCCCAGTGGCGGATCACGAACACCGGCACCCAGCCCTTGATCGCGTCGAGCAGCAGCGTGGCCAGCGCCGCGCCCTTGTTGCCCGAGCGCAGCACGTTGGTCGCGCCGGGGTTCTTGCTGCCGTAGCTGCGCGGGTCGGCCATGCCGAGCGCCCTGCTCACGATGACGGCGAAGGACAGCGAGCCGAGCAGGTACGACGCCACGATGGCGATCAGGGTAGGCAGGTGAAAGGTCAAGGCGGGTCTCCGCGGATCGGTGTTGTTCTTCGGGGGACGCATCGCCGCGCCGATGCGCCCCGGGCGGGACGCGCAGCGCCGACGATCGAATCGCAGGAGCCGGCTATTCTGCCAGCGCGCACTCCACCGGCGTCGCGCCCAGCAGCTGCACGCACACCTGCGGATCGATGCCGATCAGGTAGCCGCGCCGCCCGCCGTTGAGCACGATGCGCGGCAGCGCGAGCACCGTCGCCTCCACGTACACCGGCATCTCGCGCTTGGTGCCGAAGGGCGAGGTGCCGCCCACCATGTAGCCGCTGTGGCGCTGCGCCACCTCGGGCTTGCAGGGCTCGACCGACTTGGCGCCGATCTGGCGCGCGAGGTTCTTGGTCGACACCGTGCGGTTGCCATGCATCAGCACCACCAGCGGCTTGGCGTCCTGGTCCTGCATCACCAGCGTCTTGATCACCATGAACGGATCGAGCCCCAGCATCTCGGCGCCGCGCTGGGCGCCGCCGTGCTCCATGTATTCGTAGGGGTGCTCGGTGAACGCGACCTTGTGGGCGCGCAGCAATTGGGTGGCGGGCGTCTCGGAGACGTGGACGTTCTTCTTGGCCATGGCAACGGTGAGGACGGCACCCCTTCAGGAGCGCTTCAGCAAAAAACTTATTGTTTTACGATAAACTTTTATCGATTAACAACCAACATGGGTGCGCCATGCAGCATACGCCAGCCTCGCCCTCGCTTCATCTCGCGCGGCACGCCCGCGTCGTCCAGGCGCTGGCCCTCGCGGGCGCGGCGCTGCTCGTCGTGCAGCCCTTGCTCCTGCTGCTGGCCCACCGCTGGGAATGGACCGGCTTCCTCGGCGCCGCGAGCTTCCTCGGCCTGCCCGGCCCGCCGCCCGACGAGGCCGCGCGCTGGCGCACCGCACTGGTCAGCCTGCTGCCCGTGGGCGGCGGCCTGTATGCGCTGCGGCAGATCTGGCGGCTGTTCGGCGAGTACCGCCACGGCCGCGTGTTCGGCGCCGCCGCGCAAGACGCGCTCATGCGCTTCGCCTGGGCCGTGCTGCTGCTGTCGCTGCTGCTGCCGCTCGCGCGCGGCCTCATGACCGTGGCGCAGAGCCTGGGCAATCCGCCGGGCCAGCGCTTCCTGGCGCTGAGCTTCTCGTGGTTCGACGGCCTGCACATCCTGTTCGGCGCGGTGCTGGTGGCGATCGCGCGCGTCATGGTCGAGGCGCGGCGCCTGGCCGACGACAACGCGGGCTTCGTCTGAACGATGCCCATCGTCGTCAACCTCGACGTGATGCTGGCGCGGCGCAAGATGCGCTCGCGCGAACTGGCCGAGCACGTGGGCATCACCGAGCAGAACCTCTCGCTGCTCAAGAGCGGCAAGGTGCGCGGCGTGCGCTTCGACACGCTGGAGCGCATCTGCGAGGCGCTGCAGTGCCAGCCGGGCGACCTGCTCGAATGGCGGAGCGACGCGGGCGACTGATGCGGCGGCTGTTCCTGCCGGCGCTCGTGCTGGCCGTGGCCGCCGCGCACGTGGCGGTGCTGTGGCTGCTGCTCGTGGCGACGCGGCCGCACGCGCGGCCGGTCTTTCCGGTGCAGGGCGTCGTCGAGATCGCATGGGTCGATGTGCCGAAGCCGCGCGCTGCGCCGGTGCGGACCGAGCTCAGGGCATCGGCCCCGGCAGCGGCACGCGTGCGGGCTGCGCCCCCACGCAGCGCGACAAGGCCCGAGCCGGCACCGCGCGATGCCATCGTCGCCCCGGCCGAAGCGCCCGCTGCAGTGGCAACACCGCCCGCCCCGCTGATCCTGAATTCCGAAGCCACCCGCCGCGCCCTTCGCGACAGCGATCGCGCGCCCTCGTTCGCCGAGCGCGCCAACCAGGACTTGAACCCGGCCGGCACGCGCGCAGCGCTCGACAGCCGCCTGAGCGCGGGCCTGTCGGGCGCCGCGCACGGCGACTGCATGAAGGGCCAGTTCAAGGGCGGCGACATGGGCCTGCTGAGCCTGCCCGCGCTCGCGCTGGCGGCCGCGCGCGGCGAATGCGCGCGCTGAACGAGAAGATCAGGCCGCGGGGTCGCGGATCTCCCAGCGGATCGCGTCGATCTGCGCCAGCAGCTCGGGCGACAGCGTCGTGCCCCAGGCATCGATGTCCTCGTCGAGCTGCTCGACCGTGCGCACGCCGATGATGGTGCTCGCCACCTGCCACTTGGTGTAGCAGAAGGCCAGCGCGAGCTTCACCGGCGTGAGGCCGTTGTCGCGCGCGAGCTGGTTGTAGCGGCGCGCGGCCTTGAGCGCGTCGGGCCGGCCCCAGCGCAGCTTGCGCACCGATTCGTAGCGCGTGATGCGCGCTTCCTGCGGCGCGTCCGGGCCGGTGATGCCGCTCTGGTCGTACTTGCCGGTCAGCAGGCCATAGGCCAGCGGCGAATAGGCCAGCAGCGACACGCCGAGCCGGTGCATGGTTTCGTCGAGGCCGTTCTCGGCGCCGCGGCTCGCGAGGTTGTAGACGTTCTGCACCGTCGCCACGCGCGGCAGCCCGTGCTCCTCGGCCAGCCGCACGAACTCGTGCACGCCATAGGGCGTCTCGTTCGACAGGCCGATGGCGCGGATCTTCCCGGCCTCCACCAGCCCGGCCAGCGCCTCGAGCTGTTCGCGGATCGGGGTCTGCGAGACCTCCTTGGCCGGGTCGTAATAGATGTTGCCGAAGGCCGGCACGTGGCGCTCGGGCCAGTGAATCTGGTAGAGGTCGATCACGTCCGTCTGCAGCCGCTTGAGGCTCGCCTCGCACGAGGCCACGATGTCCGCGCCCGTCATGCCCACGCCTTCGCGCACCCAGGGCGTGTTGCGCAGCGGGCCCGCGACCTTGCTGGCCAGCGTCAGCTTCCGGCGCGCGCCGGGGTTGGCCGCGAACCAGTTGCCGATGATGGTTTCGGTCGCGCCGTAGGTCTCCTGGCGCGTGGGCACCGAGTACATCTCGGCCGTGTCGATGAAGTCGACGCCGCGCTCGAGCGAGCGCGCCAGGATGGCATGGGCCGTGGGCTCGTCGACCTGCTCGCCGAAGGTCATGGTGCCGAGGCAGATGGGCGTGACGTGAAGGTCGCTCTGACCGAGTCTGATTTTTTGCATGCGCGGAAATGTACCGCCGGGCTCCGCGGCGCGCTGGCGGTGGTGCCAAACCCGAGCGGCGCGGCCGTCACGCCACTGTCGTCTGGCGGACTGTCCGCTTCGACCCGGCTCCTTATCATCGGAGCCATGTACCACGCCCTCCGTCCCTCGCGCAGCGAATTCGTGCCCGTGCGCAACCTCCGCTACCACGTGCGCCTCTGGGGCCAGCCCTCGGCAGAGCGGCCGCCGCTGGTGCTGGTGCACGGCTGGATGGACGTGGCCGCCTCCTGGCAGTTCGTGGTCGACGCGCTGGCCGAGGAACGCTTCATCGTCGCGCCCGACTGGCGCGGCTTCGGCCTCACCGACGGCGGCGGGGTCGACAACTACTGGCTGCCCGACTACCTGGCCGACCTCGAATGGCTGCTCGACCACTACGCGGGCGAAGGCGAGGCCGCGCGCCCGGTCGACCTCGTGGGCCACAGCATGGGCGGCAACGTCGTCATGCACTACGCGGGCGTGCGGCCCGAGCGCATCCGCCGGCTGGTCAACCTCGAGGGCTTCGGCATGCCCGCGCGCCAGCCCGAGGAAGCGCCCGCGCGCTACGGCCAGTGGATCGACGAACTCAAGCGGCTGCACCGCGGCGAACTCGAGCTCGCCAGCTACTCGGCCGTCGACGGCGTGGCGCGCCGGCTCATGAAGACCAACCCGCGGCTGTCGCAGGACAAGGCCGACTGGCTCGCGAGCCACTGGTCGGCCAGCCGCGTTCAGCCCGACGGCAGCGCGCGCTGGCAGATCCTCGGCGAGGCCGCGCACAAGGTCATCAACGCCAACATCTTCCGCGTCGACGAGGTGCGCGCGCTTTATGCGCGCATTGCCGCGCCCACGCTGATGATCGAAGCGGCCGACGACAGCCTCCAGGGCTGGTGGAAGAACCGCTACACGCTCGAGGAGTTCCACCAGCGCCTGGCCTCGGTGCCCTCGGTGCGCATCGAGCAGTTGGCCGATGCCGGCCACATGCTGCACCACGACCAGCCGCAGCGGGTGGCGAAGCTGATCGAGGATTTCCTCGCCTAGGGCCTGTTCACACTATTCAAGCCGGCTGCACGGCGCGCCGCAGCGCCGCGCGCGCCAGCAGCCGCGTCGAATCGAGCGTCGGCAGCGCCGAGTTCGCATCGCTGATGATCAGCGGGATCTCGGTGCAGCCCAGCACCACGGCGTCGCAGCCCTCCTGCGCCTTCATGCGCTCGATCACGCGCTGGAAGCTCGCCACGCCCTCGGGGCTGAAGATGCCGTTGACCAGCTCGTCCATGATCACGCGCCCGGTCTCGTCGCGCTCGCGCGCGTTCGGCCGGCGGTACTCGAGGCCACGCGCCGCGAACCTGGACGGATAGACCTCGCTGTCGACCAGCCAGCGCGTGCCCGTGATGCCGATGCGCCGGAAGCCGCGCCGCACGGCCTCGTCGGCTGCCACCTCGGCGATGTGCAGCCAGGGCAGCGGCGAACGCGGCGCAACATAGTCGAAGGCCTGGTGGATCGTGTTGTCGGGGCAGATCAGGAAGTCGGCACCCGCGGCCTGCAGCTTGCGCGCCGAAGCGAGCATCAGCTCGCCCACGCCGGCCACGTCGCCCGCATCGAGGCAGCGCACGTAGTCCGCGAGCGAGGGCGTGTGCATCGACACCTCGGGGTGCGCATGGGGCCCGAGCAGCGCGGCGCCCTCCACGCAGATGGTCTTGTAGCAAAGGGCCGCGCCTTCGGCGGAGCAGCCCACGATTCCGATGTGTTGGCTCATGCCACTCATCCTATGGCCATTGCCCGCATATCTCGCATATGCAAGCTTACGAATATTCGTTCGCGCGCGCGGCAGCGGCTCCTAGAGTGCCCGGTTCAGTTCTGGAGCCCCTCTCTCATGCGCCCTCTCGCCCTTTCCCGCCGCTTGGCCCTGGCCGGCGGCATCGCCCTTGCGCTGGGCCTCGCCAGCGCGGCCCAGGCCGCCGACCTGCGCGTCGGCTTCATGCCGGGCCCGTACCGCGACGCCTTCACCAAGGGCATCGAGCCCCAGCTCGCCAAGCTCGGCTACACCGTCAAGTACGTCGAGTTCAGCCAGGGCGTGCAGCCCAACGATGCGGTCGAGCGCGGCCAGATCGACGCCAACATCTTCCAGCACACGCTCTACCTCAACGCCACCAACCAGCAGCAGAACTTCGACCTGGTGCCGATCGTCCACGTGCCGACGCCGCCGATGGGCCTCTATTCGCAGCGCCACAAGTCGCTGGCCAGCGTGCCCGACGGCGCCACCGTCACGCTGCCGGCCGACCCGGTGAACGCGGCGCGCGCGCTCAACATCCTCGCGGCCATCGGCTGGGTGCAGCTCAAGACCGGCGTGAATCCGCTGAGCGTGTCCGAGCGCGACATCGCGAGCAATCCCAAGCGCCTGAAGCTGGTGCCGCTCGATGCCGCCCAGGCACCGCGCTCGCTGGCCGACGCCGACCTCGCGGCCGTGCAGGGCAACTTCGCCGTCGCCTCGGGCCTCGAGCTCACCGAGGCGCTCAAGCTCGAGGACATGACCCTGCCCTACGTCAACGTGGTGGCGGTCAAGCGCGGCAACGAGAACGCGAAGTTCGCGAAGGACATCGTCGCCGCCTACCAGTCGGCCGAGTTCCAGCGCGTCTTCCTCGCCAATCCCGTGTGGGCCGGCTACCGGCTGCCCGACTACTTCTCGAAGTGATCGCCCGATGAGCGGCTCCGCCACCCGCAGCGCGCCCCCCCGGCGCCTGCACCTGAACGTCAACATCCTGCACTCGGGCTTCGTGCCCTCGGCCTGGCGCCTGCCCGAGGCCGACCCCTGGGCCTTCGCCGACATCCGGCACTACATCCGCACCGCACGGATCGCGGAAGCGGGCAAGCTCGACGCGATCTTCCTGGCCGACAACGCGGCCATCGTCGACCAGATCCACTTCCGCCCGATCACCGCGCTCGAGCCCACCATCCTGCTGGCCTGCGTGGCCGCGGCCACCACCCACATCGGGCTGATCGCCACCGCCTCGACCAGCTACAACGAGCCCTACAACATCGCGCGCCGCTTCTCCACGCTCGACCACGTGAGCAACGGCCGCGCGGGCTGGAACATGGTGACCACGGCCGACCTGCCCTCGGCGCGCAACTTCGGCCTCGAGGCCACGCCCGACCATGCGAAGCGCTACGCGCGCGCCTCGGAGTTCGCCGACATCGTGAAGGCGCTGTGGGACAGCTGGGAAGACGGCGCCTTCGTCGGCGACAAGGCCTCGGGCAGCTTCGTCGACGCCACCAAGGTGCACGCCATCGCGCACCGCGGCGAGCACTTCGCGGTGCAGGGCCCGCTGAACCTGCCGCGCGCGCCGCAGGGCCATCCGGTACTGGTGCAGGCCGGCGCCTCGGCCGACGGGCGCGAGCTCGCCTCGCGCCACGCCGAGGCCGTGTTCTCGGCCTCGCAGTCCTTCGAGGAATCGCTGGCCTATGCGCGCGCCCTCAAGACCCGCGCGGCCGAACTGGGCCGCGGCCCCGACGCGGTGAAGGTGCTCGCGGGCCTCACCACCATCGTCGGCGGCACCGAGGCCGAGGCGCTGCGCCGCCGCGACGAGCTGGTCGACCTGATCCCCTGGGACTACAGCCTCACGCGCATCGCGGGCACGCTGGGCATCACGCCCGATCGCCTGAAGCTCGACGAGCGCCTGCCCGAGAACCTGCCGCTGCCCGGCAATGGCAACGGCAACCACACCTTCTTCAACGCGATGGTGGCGGCGGGCCGCACCCATGGCTACACGGTGCGCCAGCTGATCCGCGAACTCGCGGGCGGCGGCGGCCACCGCGTGATCGTGGGCACGCCCGAGCAGATCGCCGACGACATCGAGCACTGGTTCAAGGGCGGCGCGGCCGACGGCTTCAACCTGATGCCCGATGCGCTGCCGCACGGGCTCGAACATTTCGTCGACGGGGTGGTGCCGATCCTGCAGAAGCGCGGGCTGTTTCGCACCGAGTACGAGGGGCGCACCCTGCGCGATCACCTCGGGCTGGCGCGGCCCGAAGGTCGGACGGCGCAGCGCCTGGCGGCTTAGAAAGAAGAAGGAAAAACGCCGCCCGGTGGAGCGGCGGCGGTGGGCCTCAGCCCTCGTCGGCGTCGTTCCCCGTCAGCGACAGCACCTCTTCGACGAAGGCCTCGAAGCCCGGCAGCGCCGCATGCGGCAGTGCATCGTCCGCGCCCTCGCCGTCGTCGAAGAACACCCGGGCCCACCCCACCGGCAGCGCGACCCATTCGCCGGCCTCGAGCAGCAGGCCCAGATAGCCCTCGCCCTCGGGCACGTAGAACAAGCCGGCCTGCCCGAGCACGCGAACCTCCTCGCCCGCGAGCGGCGCGGGGGCGTCCTCGCGCCCCCATCGCACGCCCTGCGCGGCCAGCCGGTCGGTGATCCAGCCGTCGCACACATGGGTGTCGCTCCAGCTCGCTTGCGCATCGAACACGGCCAGCACGGGCATGGGAAGGTCCCTCTCAGGAAAGTAGTTGGTTTATTGCAGGAAGCTGGGCTTCGCGTAGCCCTGGAACTTCGTGTCGACCACCGCCTTGAACTCCTTCGAGTGGTAGGCCTCCACGAGGTCCTTGGCCCAGGCGGTGTTCTTGTCCGCGGTCTTCACGGCCACGACATTCAGGTAGTAGTCGGGCGTCTTCTCGAGCACCACCGCTTCGGTGAGCTTCAGGCCCGAGGAGATCGCGAAGTTGCCGTTGATGATCGCGTACTCGGTGTCGCCGAGCGAGCGCGGCAATTGTGCGGCCTCGAGCGGAATGAACTTCAGCTTCTTGGGGTTGTCGGCCACGTCCTTCTCGGAAGCGCGCAGCGGATCGACGCCCTGCTTGATCGTGATCAGCTTGTTCTGCTCCAGCAGCACCAGCGCGCGCGCCAGGTTGCTCGGGTCGTTTGGCAGCGTCACGCGATCGCCTTCCTTCAGGTCGGCCAGCGTCTTGCGCTTGGTCGAGTACACGCCCAACGGCGCGATCGGGCCCTGCACCAGTTCGGCCAGGTCCAGCTTCTGGTCGGCCGCGAATTTCTTCAGGTAGACCTGGTGCTGGAAGAAGTTGGCGTCGAGCGAACCCTGGGCCAGCGCCAGGTTGGGCTGCACGTAATCGTTGAATTCGACCAGCTTCACCTTGTAGCCCTTCTTCTCGAGGATCGGCACGATGCCTTGCTTGAGCTGGTCGATGTTCGAGCCGGCGGTGCCGCCGATCGTGAGGTTCTTCTTGGCGTCCTGAGCCTGCGCCGGCAGCGAGAGGCCGCCGAGCGACAGCGCGGCGAGGGACAGGGCGAGGACGGAACGGCGCAGCAGTGCGGTGGTCATGACGGAAGGCTTTGCAGGAAAGAAAGAGAAAAGGGAACGGGAGAAAAAACGAATCAACGCTTGTCGAGCCTGCGCGCCGCGGTGTTGCCGACGAATTGCAGGATCTGTACCAGCACCACGAGCAGCGCCACGGTGAGCACCATCACGTCGGTCTGGAAGCGGTAGTAGCCGTAGCGGATGGCCAGGTCGCCGATGCCGCCGCCGCCCACCACGCCGGCGATCGCCGAGTAGGAGAGGAAGCTCACCGCGAGCACCGTGAGCGCCAGCACCAGACCCGAGCGGGCCTCGACCACCAGCACGCGCCAGACGATCTGCAGCTCCGAAGCGCCCATCGCATGGGCCGCCTCGATCACGCCGCGCGGCACCTCGCGCAGGCACTGGTCGACCAGCCGCGCGAAATAGGGAATGGCCGCGAAGGACAGCGGCACCGCCGCGGCCAGCGGCCCGATCGAGGTGCCCGCGATGATGCGCGTGAACGGCACCAGCGCCACCAGCAGGATGATGAAGGGGAAGGAGCGCACCGTGTTCACGAGCCAGTTCAGGATCAGGAACGCGGGCCGGTTGGCGAGCGACTGGCCCGGGCCGAGCAGGAACAGCAGGATGCCCAGCGGCCCGCCGATCAGCACCGCGGCCGACAGGCCGATGGCCAGCATCATGAAGGTCTGGCCGGTCGCGACCCAGAGCTCGGGAAGGATGGGGGCGATGTTCTCAAACATAGGCCACCTCCAGCGCGCTGCGTTGCGTGGCGACCGGGGCGCTGGCCGAGGCGGCTTCGCCAGCCTCGCGCGCTTCGCGTGCATCGCGTTCGCGGCGCCGCACCAGCTCGTCGATCTCGCGGCCCAGCGCGGTCTTGCGCGCCTCGCTCGGCGCGGCGTCGACCTCGAACTGCTCGACCAGCCGGCCCTTCTCGAGGATCGCCACGTTGCGGCACAGCACCTCGACCACCGACAGCTCGTGCGTCACGATCACGATGGTCACGCCGATCTTCTGGTTGATGTCGCGCAAGGTCTCGAGCAGCGAGCGCGTGGTCTCGCTGTCGAGTGCCGAGGTCGGTTCGTCGCACAGCAGCACCTGCGGGCGCGGCGCCAGCGCACGGGCGATCGCCACGCGCTGCTTCTGGCCGCCCGAGAGCTGGGCCGGGTAGGTGTCGATCTTTTCCGACAGGCCCACCAGTTCCAGGCATTCGCGCACGCGGGCATCGATCTCGGCGCGCGAATGGCGGCCGTGGATCTTCAGCGGGAAGGCCACGTTGTCGAACACCGTGGCGTTCTGCAGCAGGTTGAACTGCTGGAAGATCATGCCGATGTTCTGGCGCGTGTCGCGCAGCTCGCGGCGCGACAGCGTCGTCAGGTCGCGCCCGCCGACCAGCACGCGGCCCGCGTCGGGCCGCTCGAGCAGGTTGATCAGGCGCAGAAGGGTCGACTTGCCGGCGCCGCTCTTGCCGATCAGGCCGAACACGTCGCCCTGCTGGATGTCGAGCGACAGCGATTGCACGGCGTCGAAGACCTCGCCGCTGGGCAGCGCGAAGGACTTCTGCACCGACTGGAGGCGGATGACCGGTTCCGCGCTGCCGCGGGCCGGGTCGGACGATGGGTTGCTCATGTCTGGGGGAACCAAGGAACGGATGCGTGCGGCCGCCAAGAAAAAACCATCGGCCACGGATTCGCAAAAAGGTGCCGAGTATGAAAAGAAAGGCATCGAAAGGGAACGAACAAATCGGGCGATGCTTATTCCCAAAACCACATAAAGAAGCGCCGACGTTCAACCACATACACCATAAAGCGACCAGGGGCTCCCATATGGATATGCGCATTGGTTCGTTCCCATCGCGCCCGCCTGCTGCCACATTCGCGCCTTTCTTTTTCGAGCGCGCAGCGCCACCCCAACCATGCACAGCATCCTTCGCCGCCGCGGCCTCCTTGCCGCCACCCTGGCGGCTTCCCTCCTCGGCGGCATCGCCGGCGGCGCCCAGGCCCAGGACAACAAGAACACCGTCAAGGTCGGCATCTCGGTCGGCAACGCCGAGCAGATCTTCGAGGTGGTGAAGAAGGTCGCCGCCAAGGACGGCCTCACGGTCCAGGTCGTGGTCTTCAACGACTACCAGCTGCCCAATGCAGCGCTCGCGGCCGGCGACCTCGACGCCAATGCCTTCCAGCACCAACCCTTCCTCGACAACCAGATCAAGGCGCGCGGCTTCGACCTCGTGCCCGTGGGCCTGACCATCACCGCGCCGCTGGGCTTCTATTCGAAGAAGCTCAAGAGCATCGACCAGTTGCCCGAGGGCGCCGCGGTCGGCATCCAGAACGACCCGTCGAACGGCAACCGCGCGCTGCTGCTGCTGCAGCAGGCCGGCCTGATCACGCTCAAGCCCGAGGCCGTGAAGAACAACACCGCAACCCCGCTCGACGTGGTGACCAACCCCAAGAAGCTCAAGCTGGTGCCGCTGGACGCCGCGCAGCTGCCGCGCTCGCTCGACGACCTCGTGATCGCCGCGATCAACAACGACTACGCCGAGAAGGCCGGCCTCTCGTTCAACAAGGACGCCGTCATCAAGGAATCGCCCAAGGGCCCCTACGCCAACCTGATCGCCGTGCGCCGCGCCGACAAGGACAAGCCCTGGGCCAAGCGCCTGGTGGCGGCCTACCAGTCGCCCGAGGTCAAGAGCTTCATCGAGACCCAGTTCAAGGGCGCGCTGGTCCCCGCGTTCTGACGCCGCCGCTCCACGCCCTCCCGGCCCCCTGCGCGCGCCGCGCCCAGGGGGCTTTTCGCCTTGGGCGGCACCGGAATGGCACTCCCCATGGGGTCATCCGCCACCCGTGAGAAAATGGCGGGTTCCCTGGAGGGCACGCCCCTCCTCCCCTCGCCAACCCACACAGTCAGGACCACCCCATGGACGCAGAACAAATCAACCAGATCGGCGCAACGCTTGCGGACCTGAGCGTGCGGACGGTGGATCTCCGGAGGTATCTTTGACTACGATGCCAAAGCCGAACGTCTGAGGACGGTCAACGCATCGCTCGAAGATCCCAACGTCTGGAACGACCCCAAGAAGGCCCAGGAACTGGGCAAGGAAAAGAAGTCGCTCGACGACGTCGTCGTCACGCTCGACCGCCTCACCAGCGGCCTGTCGGACAACACCGAGCTCTACGAGATGTCGAAGGAAGAAGGCGACGTCGACGGCCTGCAGGCCATCGCCGATGACGCCGCCACGCTCGAAGCCGACATCAAGCAGCTCGAGTTCCGCCGGATGTTCAACAACCCGGCCGACCCGCTGAACGCCTTCGTCGACATCCAGGCCGGCGCCGGCGGCACCGAGGCCTGCGACTGGGCCAGCATGCTGCTGCGCCAGTACACCAAGTACGCCGAGCGCAAGGGCTTCAAGATCCAGCTCGAGGACGAGACCCCGGGCGACACCGCCGGCATCAAGAGCGCGACCATCAAGGTCGAGGGCGACTACGCCTTCGGCCTGCTGCGCACCGAGACCGGCGTGCACCGCCTCGTGCGCAAGTCGCCGTTCGACTCCTCGGGCGGGCGCCACACCAGCTTCGCGAGCATCTTCGTCTACCCGGAGATCGACGACTCCATCGAGATCGAGATCAACCCGGCGGACGTGCGCACCGACACCTTCCGTGCCAGCGGCGCGGGCGGCCAGCACATCAACAAGACCGACTCGGCCGTGCGCCTCACGCACATCCCGACCGGCATCGTGGTGCAGTGCCAGGACGGCCGCAGCCAGCACAGCAACCGCGACGTGGCGTGGAAGCGCCTGCGTTCGCGCCTGTACGACCACGAGATGCGCAAGCGCCAGGAAGAACAGCAGAAGCTCGAGGACAGCAAGACCGACGTGGGCTGGGGCCACCAGATCCGCAGCTACGTGCTGGACAACAGCCGCATCAAGGACCTGCGCACCAACGTCGAGATCTCGGCCACCCAGAAGGTGCTCGACGGCGACCTCGACGTGTTCATCGAAGCCTCGCTCAAGCAGGGCGTCTGATCCTGCCTCTTCCTTTTCGTCACCACCGCAACCACCCGCGCAGCCCCGCATGAACCTCAACGGCAAGGTCGAAGCCCTGATCTTCGACATGGACGGCACCATGATCGACTCCATGCCCTGGCATGCGCGCTCGTGGGTCGAGTTCGTGGCGCGCCACGGCCTGGTGCTCGACGTGAGCGACATCCTCGCGCGCACCACGGGCCGCACCGGCGCCGAGTGCATGCGCGAGCTGTTCGAGCGCGAGCTGTCCGATGCCGAGTGCCTGGCGCTGGTGCACGAGAAGGAAGAGATCTACCGCGCCCTGTTCACCGACAACTTCACCGAAGTCGCCGGCTTCACCGCCTTCGCCAGGGCCGCCGTCGCGCGCGGCCTGAAGGTGGCCGTGGGCACCGCGGGCGACCGCCACAACATCGAGTTCGCCATGTCGCGCCTGAAGATGGACCCGCTGCCGCTGGCCATCGTCGGCGGCGACGAAGGCTTCAGCGGCAAGCCCACGCCCGCCATCTTTCTCGAGGCCGCGCGCCGCATCGGCGTGGCGCCCGAACGCTGCATCGTGTTCGAGGACGCCCCCTTCGGCATCGAGGCCGCGCGCCGTGGCGGCATGCGCGCCGTGGCCGTGTGCAGCACCCACAGCGCCACCGAACTCGCCGGCCCCCACGTGATCGCCGCCGTGCGCGACTACAACGAACTCGCCCATTCGAATTTTCTGGAGACCCTCGATGCCGTTGCTGCCTGATTTCAGCGGTGCCCAAGCCGCACCGAACGCCATCCGCCGCGAAGACTACGCACCGCCGGCCTTCTGGATCGACACCGTCGACCTCACCTTCGACCTCGACCCGGCCAAGACCCGCGTGCTCAACCGCATGCGCCTGCGCCGCAACCCCGACGTGCCGGCGCAGCCGCTGCGCCTGGACGGCGACGAGCTCAACCTCGCGCGCGTGCTGGTCAACGGCCAGGGCGCCTCGTTCCGCATGGAAGGCGACCAGCTCGTGCTCGACGGCCTGCCCGCGGCGGAAGAAGGCTCGTTCGAGCTCGAGCTCTTCACCACCTGCTGCCCCATCAAGAACACCAAGCTGATGGGCCTGTTCGTGAGCGAGGACACCTTCTTCACGCAGTGCGAAGCCGAGGGCTTCCGCCGCATCACCTACTTCCTCGACCGGCCCGACGTGATGGCGATGTACACCGTCACCCTGCGCGCCGCCAAGGCCGCCTACCCGGTGTTGCTGTCGAACGGCAACCTGGTCGAGCACGGCGACCTGCCCGAGGGCCGCCACTTCGCCAAGTGGGTCGACCCCTTCAAGAAGCCCAGCTACCTGTTCGCGCTGGTCGCGGGCAAGCTGGTGGCGCGCGAGCAGCGCATCAAGGCGCGCAGCGGCAAGGAACACCTGCTGCAGGTGTACGTGCGCGCCGGCGACCTCGACAAGACCGAGCACGCGATGAACTCGCTGATCAACTCGGTGCTGTGGGACGAGGCCCGCTTCGGCCTGCCGCTGGACCTCGACCGCTTCATGATCGTGGCCACCAGCGACTTCAACATGGGCGCCATGGAGAACAAGGGCCTGAACATCTTCAACACGAAGTACGTTCTGGCCAACCAGGCCACCGCCACCGACGCCGACTACAGCAACATCGAGAGCGTGGTCGGCCACGAGTACTTCCACAACTGGTCGGGCGACCGCGTGACCTGCCGCGACTGGTTCCAGCTCTCGCTGAAGGAAGGCCTCACCGTCTTCCGCGACCAGGAGTTCAGCCAGGACCTGTGCGCCGATGCCTCGGCGCGCGCCGTCAAGCGCATCGAAGATGTTCGCGTGCTGCGCACCGCCCAGTTCCCCGAGGATGCCGGCCCCATGGCTCATCCGGTGCGGCCCGACAGCTACATCGAGATCAGCAACTTCTACACCGTCACCATCTACGAGAAGGGTGCCGAGGTCGTGCGCATGATGCAGACCCTGGTGGGCCGCAAGGGCTTCGAGAAGGGCATCACCCTCTACTTCGAGCGCCACGACGGCCAGGCCGTGACCTGCGACGACTTCGCCCAGGCCATCGCCGACGCCAATCCCGACTCCGAACTCGCGCGCCTGCTGCCCCAGTTCAAGCGCTGGTACAGCCAGGCCGGCACCCCGCGCCTGAAGGCCAGCGGCGTGTACGACAGCGCCAACCGCAGCTACACCCTGAGCGTGCTGCAGAGCTGCCCGCCCACCCCGGGCCAGCCGAACAAAGACCCGTTCGTCATTCCGCTCAACCTCGGCCTGCTCGACGCCAGCGGCCGCGAGCTGCCCGTGCAGCTCGAGGGCGAGGCCGAAGGCAGCGCCGGCACCCGCACCCTGGTGCTGTCGCGCGCCGGCGAGCAGTTCACCTTCACCAACCTCGACGCCGAACCCGTGCCCTCGATCCTGCGCGGCTTCAGCGCGCCGGTGATCCTCGACTTCGAGTACAGCGACGCCCAGCTGCTGACCCTGCTGGCCAACGACCCCGATCCCTTCAACCGCTGGGAAGCCGGCCAGCGCCTCGGCCTGCGCGCCGCGCTGCAGGGCATCGCCGCCCTGGCCACCGACACCACCCCGGTGCTCGGCGAGGCCTACCTCGAGGCCATGCGCAGCGTGCTGCGCCATCCGCAGCTCGACCCGGCCTTCAAGGAGCTGGTGCTCACCCTGCCGTCGGAAACCTACATCGCCGAGCAGCTCGACGTGGTCGATCCGCAGCGCGTGCACCTCGTGCGCGAAGCCATGCGCGCCCAGCTCGCCACCGCCCTGTTCAGCGACTGGCAGCAGGCCTACGAAGCGCACCACGACACCGGCGCCTACAGCCCCGATCCGCTGAGCTCGGGCCGCCGCGCCCTGGCCGGCATGGCGCTCAACTTCCTGTGCCTGGCCGCGCGCTCCTCGGGCGACACCGTCTGGCCCGGCAAGACCCTGCAGCGCTTCAAGGACGCGGGCAACATGACCGACCGCTTCAACGCGCTCAACGCCCTCGTCTCCTCGGGCCACACCCTGGCCGCGCAGGCGCTCGCGCGCTTCCATGCCCTGTTCAAGAACGAGGCCCTGGTCATCGACAAGTGGTTCTCGCTGCAGGCCGGCGCCAGCGACCGCGGCGGCGACATCCTGCCGCTGGTGAAGCAGCTCATGAAGCACCCCGACTTCTCGCTGAAGAACCCCAACCGCGCGCGCAGCGTCATCTTCAGCTACTGCAGCGCCAACCCCGGCGCCTTCCACCGCCCCGACGCCGCCGGCTACGTGTTCTGGAGCGAGCGCGTCATCGAGCTCGACGCCCTCAACCCCCAGGTGGCCGCCCGCCTCGCGCGCGCCCTCGACCGCTGGAGCAAGCTCGCCGAGCCCTACCGCAGCGCCGCGCGCGAAGCCATCGCGCGCGTGGCCGCCAAGCCCGACCTGAGCAAGGACACCCACGAGGTCGTGACCCGCGCCCTGGCCGGCAGCTGATCCGCACCCAAGCAACGCATCGAAGAGAAACAGAAGAACCCTCATGGCTCAACAGAAGATTTCCCTCACCCGCTACCTCGTCGAACAGCAGCGCGCCGACGGCCTCATTCCCGGCCAGCTGCGGCTGCTGCTCGAAGTGGTTGCCCGTGCCTGCAAGAGCATCAGCCAGGCCGTCAACAAGGGCGCCCTGGGCGGCGTGCTCGGCACCGCCGAGAGCGAGAACGTGCAGGGCGAGATCCAGAAGAAGCTGGACATCATCGCCAACGAGGTGCTGATCGAGGCCAACGAATGGGGCGGCCATCTCGCCGCCATGGCCAGCGAGGAGATGGACAGCATCTACGTCGTGCCCAACCGCTACCCGCAGGGCGAGTACCTGCTCATGTTCGACCCGCTCGACGGCAGCAGCAACATCGACGTCAACGTCAGCATCGGCACCATCTTCAGCGTGCTCAAGAAGCCCGACGAGCACCCTGGCGTGCAGGAGGGCGACTTCCTCCAGGCCGGCACCCAGCAGGTGGCCGCCGGCTACTGCATCTACGGCCCGCAGACCACCCTCGTGCTGACCGTGGGCAACGGCGTCGCCATGTTCACCCTCGACCGCGAGCAGGGCAGCTTCGTGCTGACGCAGGAAGACATCCAGATTCCGCCCGACACCAAGGAATTCGCGATCAACATGAGCAACATGCGCCACTGGGACGAGCCCGTGAAGCGCTACATCGACGAATGCCTGGCCGGCAAGGAAGGCCCGCGCGGCAAGGACTTCAACATGCGCTGGATCGCCAGCATGGTGGCCGACGTGCACCGCATCCTGATGCGCGGCGGCGTGTTCCTGTACCCCTGGGACAAGCGCGAGCCCGAGAAGGCCGGCAAGCTGCGCCTGATGTACGAGGCCAACCCCATGAGCTGGCTGGTGGAACAAGCTGGCGGCGCCGCCACCAACGGCAAGCAGCGCATCCTGGACCTGCAGCCCACCAAGCTGCACGAGCGCGTCAGCGTGATGTTGGGTTCGCGAAACGAAGTCGAGCGTCTGACGCAGTACCACGCTCAAAAGCCCTGAAAACCTGGCTATAATCGCAGGCTTCGCCGGTGTAGCTCAGTCGGTAGAGCAGCTCATTCGTAATGAGAAGGTCGGGTGTTCGATTCATCTCTCCGGCACCAAACAAGAAAGCCCCTGATTCGCAAGAGTCAGGGGCTTTTTTTATTTCTCCGACGCTCGATTACCCCAATAACTCAAATCAAGTTCGCCAAATACTTTTTTTCATAGACTTTATTTTCCAAGCTATTTTTAAAAGTACGCATTAGTTTTATTGTTCCATCAACAAGGTGATCGATTTCTTCAAATGCAACAACCGAATCATCACCGTGTGCAATTGCATTTCTGCGTTTTAACAAAATCTCATCGATGAAGGCAACCTCTCCATCGAACTGCAAGTAATCTATACCGCATATCTTGCAAATATTGACCAAAACCTCATGCTTTAAATTCGATCCAGTATGAATTAAATCAGGATGAATCTTTGAAAATCTTTTATCCTGAGACTCCAAAATCTCGTTAACCAAATTAATTCTATCACCCAGTGCGGGCTTTTGATTGGAAAAAGCCGCCAATCGAACCAAAAAAGAGTTTACATACATTTGCCGCTCAAGCATAGAATAATTAAGCCGACGGTTTGTAATGTAGTCAAAATAGCGTTGAGCAGAGGATTTCACCAACCCCTCCCAGTGCGCATAAGATAGCGCAACTAAAGCCTTTAGAAGAACCTTTCTATTCGTACTGGGCGCATCTCTGATTGCCTGTTTAAGATCGGAAAGCTCTTTGAGGCGCCAAGTCAAATCAGCATCGAGCTCATCCGATAGCTCCGCTTCACTACGCGCTTTACTCACGGCTTAAACCATTTAATCCCGAAAGGAATAGTTCGATCGATTCGAATTGTTCCCCTCAATCCAGGAGTGAAAAATTTCTCAATCTGAGAACTTTTCCAAAATTGAGATATCTTTTTTTCAATGTAATCGTTCGGGTTTTTTAATTTTATGATCGCATCGTAGTTTCGACCGATTCCCACTGCGATTGCCTCGAAAGCCGCCAAGCCGATTCTCCCAGTATGCTGACCGTTAGCTTGCCTACGTCGTAAAGAATTCCCTCCAAAAGTTTCATGAAGCAGCTTAAACGTTCCATTGAATACTCTTTTAGCCTTTCTTTGCTCTCCTGCAGCGGCCAACTCTTTCATTCCTTCGTCGATAAACTCCTCCACGTCCAATTTGCCGTCGTAGTCAACAAAAGTATGAGTCAAGAATCGAGATGCATATTCGAGATTTTTTTGCCTTTCTCGATGCTCATCCGTCACTCCAGCAACCTCTAAGAACGCTACCGAATCGGCCATAGCTCTTACAAATTTAAAATACTCTCCGTTTATCATTATGATGATGCAATTTCTTATTTCTTGTGGATTCGCAGGAGTTCCCGCTGAATTCAATCGTTGAAACAAGTCATATTTTGTATTGTCATCACTCGGTCTTTTCAAAATTTCGACCCCCAAGCGAGATCGTCTTATTGCCAATTGCTGACTCATTGACAGGGGTTGCTGATCCGCAACTTCTACCCCTAAGATTTGATCACTGACCTCCCACACAGAATTTCTAAGCGAAGGCAAATATTTCGTGGCCTCCATAATCGATGGGGGCTGGATTTTTTTATCATTCTTCAACAACCCCATGAACTCCAAAAGAGTAGATACTCTCTGCAACCCATCAATCAACTCCCACTTGGAAGTTTGCGTCTCGAAAACAAATATTGGAGGCAGCGGAATACCCAATAAAACCGACTCAATTAATTTGGATTTCTGACTTTGCTCCCACCGAAAAAGCCTTTGAAAGTCAGGATTAATTAGAAGCTCGCCATCCTTGTACATATTGACAATCTCGCCGATTGACATTTGATAGGCATCGGTTCTTACCAGCCGCTTGGATTTTTCGATTTCCGCTTCGAGTTGCATATTAAATATATCCTTTTATTTCCACCAAAAATAATCGACAGAAGTTACTACTAGATTGTATCGCGAGAGCACAACGAATCAACCAATCCGACTACCAGTTTTAGCCAGCCATTTTTACAGCAACCTCGGACGATGTGCTTTTTGCGATTGGCTCGCTGGAAAATATATTGTTTTAAGAAGAAAATCGACCTGTCGGCGCTGAATTTCTCCATATCTTTCTACAAAAAATCAGCAATTACCTCATAGATTTGAGGTAGCCCTTCCCGATCGCAGCTTGGCTACACAAGAAAGTCTCATACGATTGCCGGTCACAAATGTCAATCACCCGGAGTGACGTTCACCTCCCACCCTCTCCCTCCTACGATCCTCCCCAAGCAAAGGGGCCAAGAGGATCGAAATGCCACAGTACTGCGTCAACAAGACCGCACAACTCAATGGCGACCATGAGGTACACGCACAGGGGTGCATTTTTTGGCCGCATCCGGTGAACACGCTGTCGCTCGACTGGCACGAGGACTGCCGTTCGGCGATGCAGACGGCGCGGGCGTTCTACCGGCAGGTCAACGGCTGCCGCTACTGCTCGCCGGCCTGCAACACGGGGCCGCGCGCGTCGAACGACGACATCGGGCCGATCAGCTTTCGCGGCGCATCCAAGGAAGATGCGGGGCCGGAATTTCTCTCGGCCCACTCGCTGCGCTTGCGCGAGATCAAGCAGCGCCTGGGCTGCTGAACGCGCCCGGGCCGCGCAGGACCTGAGGCGCCACCTCCTGCAGCAGGTCTTCGGCGTCGCGCGTGAGATCCGAGGCGATCCACATCATCATGTCGCGCCGCCTCGGGCCTATCTCCTCGAACCAGTCGCTGCCCATGCCGTAGCAACTGCTCAGCAGCGCATGCAGCTGGGACAACTTGTTCTCGAGTAGATCGAATGCATCCGGCGTGGTGGGCGGGATGAACGCGGAGGGCGCGGGGGCGCCGGCCATAATCTCTTCAGCCATTTGGTGTGCTCTCTTTCCAAAGTTCTGCACGTCACTTGGTTAGACGGCCGGGGTGTTAGCGCACCTCGGCCGTCGCCTTTTGTGCCTCGCCTTCGCGCTTGCCAAGGGATGCTTGCGCGGGGCGTGACCCCTTGGAATGTAGGGAGAGAACGAGGGCCAGGCTAGGCCCTTGGGGTGAACAATTGTGGACCCGGCGATTTGGTTGGCGCGGTCGTGACAAGCGCGCAGCTCAGCGCGACATCAACGCCCGAAACCGCTCGAAGTAGTCCCCACTCCACCGCCCATAAACCTCCGCATCGAGGTTCTCGATCTTGTAGAGATCGTTCGCATCGAAGTGCGAGAACAGGCAGCGCAGCGTGCCCATCATCACCCAGTGCGCGAGCCTGCGGTCCTCGGGGCTCACCGCGTCCTGGCCCAGCACGCATTCGATGTCGGCGATGAGCGGCACGAGCAGCGCCTCGTCGAACACGCGGTCCTCGAACAGCGCATGGCAGAAGGTGCCTTCGATCTCGTCGTTCTTGTTGTTGCGCAGGTTCTCGCGCGCGGCCTCGACGGTTCGGCCCGATCCACTCGGCGGCTTGCCTGCTTCGCAGCTCACTTCGCTTCAGCCAGGGTACGCGGCGGTCATTCGGCCGCCTGCCATTCGACGATCCACGGATGCGCGTGCAGTTCAGGCGCCAGCCGCGCCAAGGCCTGCAGGAAGGCGTCGCGCACGCCGAGCAGCATGGTCTCGATGGCCTGCCCATCGAACACCTCGACCTCGGGCACGGGCTGCCAATCGGTGCGACTGACGCAGCGCACGGCATAGCCCGAGGCTTGCGGCTGCAGCTCGAGCGTTCGCTCGATGCCTTGTTCGTAGAGGTCGATCTCGGCCTCCTCACCGCTTCGCACGGCCCTCAGCGCGTCGGGCAGCTGTTCGAGAAACACGGCCAGATCGGTGCGCACATCCACGGGCCAGCGATCCTGGCCAAAGCCTGCAATCAGAAACTCCGCATGGCCCTCGAGCGCCTCGCAGGCATCCGCGAGGATCGAGCGCACGTCGTCGTCGTTCGGGTCGTAGGTGCGAGCCGCCAGCGCGCCTGGCGGCAGGTCGGGTCCCACTCTGAGTTCGATATGCATCGGGCGAATCTCTTTGCTTCCAGCGTTCATTCGACGGGAAAGGCGGTGCGTATCGCATCGCCCCAGGGCACGACCATAGCCCATTGGGCCGGCACGACGGAACCGTCAGGCCGGATCACCTGCCCCATGCCTTCGGGGATGGCGATGCGCGTGGGTTCGGTGGCCTTCACGCCGGACAGCAGCTCGGCAGCCGCGGCGTTGTCGCGCCACTGGCCCTGCGACTGCCCGGTGCCGCGCGCGCGGTCGGTGAGCTGCTTAGCGATCTTCGCGCCGGCACCGTGGCGCGAGAAGGCATGGCCGAACTGCTTGACGCTCTTCCAGTTGATCTTCTGGTCGCCGCAGCTCCACCCCCACGGATCGATCCACGACACCGGATTCGGCGCATACAGATGCAGGTTCGCCCCACCCGCCAGCCCGATCGGATCGGGGCTGATGAAGCGGCCGATGTCGGGATCGTAGAAGCGGAAGGTGTTGTAGTGCAGGCCGGTGTCGCGGTCGAGGTACTGGCCCGGAAAGCGCAGGTTCTGCTCGGCGAGCGATGCGTGTCCCTCGTCGCCATGCGCCGCCGCCCGCAGCACGGGCCGGCCGTCGAGGGTGCTGGCCTCCCAGTGCTCCGACACGGTGGCGCCCCAGGTGCGGTAGCTGGCGCGCCAGCGCAGGGTGCCGTCGGGGCCGCTCAGTTCCTCGGGCAGGCCGGCCTGGGTGGTGTGGAAATGGCAGATCTCGCAGCGGCTCGCGCGGTCCGTATCGCCGCCCTCCCCGTTCGATGCAGGCGAGCGCTCCTCGACCCGGGCCATGGGCGCGTGGCTGCCGGGCTCGTAGACGTAGCTCAACACCTGGGCGCCGCGCCGCTCCTCGATGAGCTGCATGCCCTCCCAGATGAAGCGCGTGCTGCCGAAGGCGTCGTGGCGCGCGACGCGGCGGCCCAGGGCGTCGTAGTCGAAGCGGGTGGTCTGGGTGGTGGCGTGCTCGGTGCCGGGGCGGCGCGTGGTGCGCACGGCGACGAGGCGGCTCTCGTCGTCCCACTCGAAGTGCTGCTCGGTGTGGCGGCCCGCACGCTTGCGCACGAGCCGGCCATGGCCGTCGTAGCTGTAGCGCTTGTCCTCGAACACGCGCACGAGGTTGTCGTGCACTCGGCCGCCGACGGCGCCCTGCGCGGCCTCGTTCGCGAGCGAGGCATCGAGCAGGTTGCCGGCGGGGTCGTAGGCAAAGCGCTCGTGGCTGGCGGCACCGCGCGGCGCCTGCGCGCTCGTGCCCAGGGGCACGCGCACGCTCTCCTCGATGCGGCTGGTGGTGTCGTAGCGATGGGCGAAGGCGCCCTGCAGCGAATGGCGGCCGCGGCGCAGCTCGCCGACGGGGTCGTAGCCGTAGTCCTTCGCAAGGCCGTCGAGCGCGCCGGCCTCGGGCGTGCCGGCGCGCTCGAGGGCCTGGCGCCAGGCCGGGTCGTTGGGCGTGAAGGCTGCGGCCAGCGACGAGGGGCGGCACCATGCGGCGGCGCGACGCCCGAGCGGATCGAGCGCGAAGCGGGTCGACAGCGCACCCTGGCTGCGTGCGATCTCGCGGTGCAGGTCGTCGCGCTCGATGTCGCTCACGAGCTGGTGCAGCGCCGGCGCATCGCCGTGCTGGCGCGAGACGTTGACCTGGTGCAGGTGGCCCGAGCCGTAGTGCAGGTAGTTGAAGGCGCGCACGGTGTCGCGGTCGCCCGCGAGCGCGGGCAGCTCGGTGCGCGTGCGGTTGCCGAGCGCGTCGTGCTCGTGCCGCAGTTCGTGTTGCTCGCCGGTGCGCTCGTCGATGGCGGTCTCGCTCGTCAGTTGGCCGAGCAGGTCGTAGGCGAAGCGCGTGCGGTGCAGCGGCTGCAGTTCGATGGCGTCGCCGGTGCCCGTCACCTCGAGCTTCAGCGCCTCGACGAGGCGGTCGCGCAGGTCGTAGCGATAGCGGTAATGGTGGCTCGCGGTGCGCTTCTCGATCAGGCGGCCGACGGCATCGCGAACGAACTCGGTGCGCAGCGGTTGCGCGCCCTGCGGCGGGGCCTCGCCCCGTGCACCGGCATCGCGCGGCTTCAGGTCGTCGTCGCCGATGCCCGGAAAGTGCGTGATGGTCACGGGCCGGCCATTGGCGTCGTAGGCGATGCGCACGCGCGTGCCGCCCACGCGGCGTTCCTCCACGATGCGGTCGGCGCGGTCGCGCACGAACTCGAAGCGCAGGCCGTTCTCGTTGACCAGAGCCTGCAGCCGCCCCGCGCTGTCGCGCTGCCAGGCGACGCGCCGGCCCTCGGCGTCCTGGCGCCACAGCGGCTCGCCGCGCGCATCGAGCGCGAACCGGGTGGCGCGGCTCAGCGCATCGGTGGCGCCGACCAGGCGGCCGGCGGCGTCGCGCTCGAAGCCCTGGTGGCTGCCGTCGGGCAGCGACACCGCGAGCAGCCGGCCCATGGCATCGTGCGTGAGCCGGGTCTGCTGGCCGGCGGCATCGGTCACGGTCTTCAGGTGGCCCCAGCCGTCGTAGTCGTAGCGCGTGGTCTTGCCCGAGCAGTCGGTGAAGGCCACGAGCAGCGCGCGCTCGTTCCAGCGCAGGCGGTTGTGGCCGCCGTGCGCATCGGTCACGAGGATCGGCAGGCCGCGCCGGTCGTGGCTGTAGCTGCGGGTCCGGCCCAGCGGATCGGTCTCGCGCACGAGGTTGCCCTCGTCGCTGTAGGCGTAGACGTGGGCACTGCCGTCGGCCTCGGTTTCGCGCCAGGGCAGGCCGAAGTCGGTCCAGCCGGTGCCGCGGGTGCGGCCCAGTGCGTCGGTGCGGCTGCTGGGAAAGCCCTGCGCGTCGTAGTCGCAGCGCGTGGTGGCGCCGTCGGGCTCGGTGATGGCGACGAGCTGACGCAGCGCGTTGTAGCGGGCGCGCCAGTACTGGCCCTCGGCATTGGTGTAGCCGAGGATCTGGTGCTCGTCGTTCCACTGCCAGGTGAAGCCGCGGCCGAGCTGGTCGGCCACATGGGTCTCGCCGACGGCCACGCCGGGGTCGTCGAGCGGCGGCGCATCGTCGGGCCGCAGCCGCAGGTAGCGGACCTCGTGGCGCTCGCCGTCGCTGGTCCAGTGGCGCGCCACGCGGGCCTCGGCGCCCGTGCCGGTCCATTCGTAGCGGCATTCGCGGCCGACCGCGTCGGCATGCAGGCACATGAGGCCCTGCGCGTCGTACGCGAAGCGCCGCGCCACCACGCCGTTGCGGTCGGTCACCTCGGCCAGGCGGCCGTGGTCATCGTGGCGGTAGCGCACCAGCAGGCCCGGCGATTCGCCCGGCGCGCCGACGGCGATGCGCACGGCATCGAGCCGCGGGCTCTCGCCCGTGTACTCGAGCGCGAGCAGGCGGCCGGTGCCATCGGTCATCGCGACGAGGCGGCCCAGCGCATCGTGGCGCAGGTCGATGAAGTTGCCGTTGCGGTCTTCCACGCGCGCGAGCTTCAGCAACTGACCGTTGCGCGCTGCGTCGGCGGGCGGCTCGAACAGGTAGAAGAGCCCGCTCGGCACATGGATGAAATAGTGGCCGCCCTCGCTGCGGCACAGGTCCAGCCCTTCGCGCAGGCACAGCTGGCGCGATCCGGGTTCGAGATCGGGCAGCTCGACCTCGCGCCCCTGCGTGTCGATCAGCACCACCACGGGCTCGCCCGTGGCGCCGACATCGAGCCGCAGTTGCGAGCCATAGGGCAGGTTCCAGCCCTGCCCCAGCGCGCCGTCGCGCCGCAGGTCGTGGCTGCTGTAGAAGCGCTGCCATTCGATGGGCAGCGCGCCCGGCAGGCGGAAGTCGAGCTCGGCCTCGCCGCCGAGGAACTTGCCGCCCGTGGCCGCATGCACCGGGTTGCCGAACGAGCTCACCAGGCCGTGGATGCCCATGCCCACGCCGATGGCGCCCTCGATCAGGCAGGGCAGCGCCTTGCGGCCCTGGCGCGCGAGCTTCGGCAAGCAGCGCAGGCCCTTGTAGATCATCACGAGGTTGAACACGGTCACGGCGATGCGCGAGATCAGCGGCACCTCGTCGGCCACCTCGCGCACGCGCGCGGTCGGCCCGCCGATGAAGACATTGGGCGAGCCTTCGCTGACCTTGGCGCCGCACTCGGTGTGGTCGTCCTTGCGCGAGGCCACGCCGTGGTTGATGAACACGGTCTCGGCGCCCTCGGCCAGCAGGATCTGCGGCGAGTCGCGCGAGCAGCTCACGGTGTCCATCGGAATGTCGGGCGAGGCTCGCGCCGCGCCCACGGCCTTGCTGTTGACGAACACGTCCGACGAGGCGCTGGTGATGGCGCCGGTCACGGTGAGCGTCTCGGGCACCAGCGCATCGGCGATCGATTCGCCGAGGCTCGCACCCACGTAGCCGCCGGCCATGCGCGCGCCGACCACCACCGCGCCCGCCACCAGCGGCCCCGCGAGCCCACCGGTGCCGACCACCGCCGCCACGGCCACGCCGGCCGCGAAGCCCACGGCGATGCCGCCGATCAGCCCGCCGGCGAACTTGGCCCAGAAGCGCGCATGCGCGTTGGTGTGGGCAATGGGGTCGTGCAGGCGCGCTGCGGGTTGGCCGGGCATGGTCGATGGCGAGGCACGCAGGCGCGGTGCCGCGTCAGTCCCTGGGCTGGAAGCTCGCGAGCGTGCGCTGCCACAGCGCGAGCTCGCTCTCACCGAAAGGCTCGGGGCTGCTCGCGGTGAGGATCAGCACCGCGCGGCCGTCGGGCAACTGAAAGGCGGCCTGCCGCTGGTGCAGCGCCTGGCCGTTCTGCTTGAAGCGGGTGGCGATCTCGATCGCGGCCAGGCCGCGCATCGCGGGGCCCACGCCGATGGGGTTGCGCGAGGTCTCCTGCAACTGGCTCACCTGGCGCTTGAGGTCGTTCATCTGGCGTTCGACGAACTGCGCCAGGGTCTCCTGCGCGCGCAATGCGTCGCGGCTCACGATGAAGGTGACGCCGCTGCCGTCGGGCATGGCGAGCACGTTCATCGAGCGGTCGATACGGCCGTCGTCGGGGAGGTCGAAGTGGCCTTCTTGGATGTGATAGCGCATGTGTGTGCGGGCCGCTTCAGCGCGAAGGGCCAGGAATGGGGAAGGTCGACGGAGTCGATGGCGGCCGCAGCTTCTCGCGCAGTTGCACGGTGCGCGAATGCAGCACGCCGCGCCGCACCGCGATGGCCGACGACTCGCGGCCCTGCGCGGCCTCGATGTCGGCGAGCACCAGTGTCTGGCCGCTCGAGTCGATGGCGCGCAGCGAGAGGTAGCGGTCGCCCACGCGTTGCAGCGCCCGATCGATGTGGCGACCGGCGGCGGGCCAGTCCTGCCGCGCGATCGCTTCGTCGGCGGCGCGCAGCAGGGCTTCGGCCTCGCTGGCAAGGGCTTCGTCGTTGGGCATGGGGTGGTCGCTCGCTGCATTCATGCGTGTCAGGGCCACACGCGGTTGAGCACGCCGCCGTTGCCTTGGTAGTAGGCCAGGTTCAGCTTCTCGGCCGTCTCGCGCGCGGCGATGCGCGTCGCGGTGGGATAGCTCATGGGGCTGGCCGAGGGCTGGTTCACCAGTTCGTTGATCCGCGCGTTCTGTGCCTTGTTGAGCAGGTCGCTGTTGATGTTGGCGGGCGTTTGGGCGGTGCGCATGTACATGAACTGGTCGGCGCCGCTCTGGGCCACGATCACGTTCTGCTGCGTGTTGATCAGGTAGCCCGCGTCACCGCCGCTCAGCGAGACGCCGGTGTAGACGGTGTTGTTGGCGATCTGGGGATGCGAGTGGAAGACGCCCAGCACCTCCTGGTTGCGCGACACGTCGAGGTCGGGCGCTGCGTGCGCGGACGTGCCCGACACCGGATTGGCGAGCGAGAGCTCGCCCTGCCTGTTCGCCACCAGCGTGTTGGCCTGCTCGGTCGGCACGCCGTTGGGAAAGCTCTTGTTCCAGCGGTGCGTGAAGTCGCCGTTGAGCTCGCCGAGGTTCACCTGCGCGGGCGACATGTTCGGAGAACTCGGCACCGCGAGGGTAGCGGCGGTGGCCGGCGGCTCCTCGGCCACCGCCGGCGCGAAGGCCGGCTTCGCGACCCTGGTGCCGGGTGGCGGTGCCGCCGGCGCGGCGGCGCCCGGCACGGCCGGCGCGGAGACGGTTTCTTCCTCCGATTCGGGCGGCGCCGCCCCCACCGGCGCCTCGCAGTTCAAAAAGATCTTCCCGCCCCGCTGATCCAGATCCTCCGTGAAGTTCACCAGCCCCTTCACGCCGCTGATCCGGATCGTCCCATCCTCGAGCAGCACGATCGACGACTTGCCGCAGATCAGCGAGATGCTGGTCTTGCCCATCACGAACACGTCCTGGTCCACCGCCTGCACCAGCACCGACTTGCGACCCACGAGATTGGCATTGCTTTCAGTGGAGGTCACCGAGGCATCGGTCTTGGCCACGAGATTGATCGCGCCCTCGCTCGCATGCGAGACGATGTCGCCGCCCGAGACCACGTTGACCTGCCCGCCCTTGACGATCTGCGTCAGCATGCCGCCCGCCACCAGCTGCGTGAGCTGGGCGCCGGTGGTGAGCGTCATGGCCGACTGCGAGCGCATCGACACGCTCTGGCCCGAGCTCACGACGATGGGCTTGGGGCTGATCATGGTCTGGCCCTCGGGGCTCACGATCGAGACCACGGGTTTGTCGATCCTGCGCGAGAGATCGAGCATGCGTTGCGCATCGGCCATGGCGGGGTCGGCATCGCCCGAGACGCCGGCCTCGTCGGAGGCATCGTCCCCCGTCAGCGCGCTCACCGCCTGCGCCGCGCCGGCCAGCGACTGCACGCCCTGCGCCAGCCCCATGAGCTGCTGGCCCTTGCCCTTGGCCATGGCGCCGACCAGCGCCTTGGTGGCGGCGATGGCCTGCCCGGCCGACTGCATCAGCGCGCCGCTCTGCGCGAGCGCGGCGCCCATGTGCTCGTGGCCGTCGGGGTTGTCGCGCGACACGCGCTGCGTGAAGTCCTGCGTGTAGGTGGTCAGCAGCAGGCCCTTGTCGGCGCGGATCGAACCCCACTCGTTGGTGCGCAGCTCGAAGCCGTAGCTGCGCTGCACCTCCGAGCCCTGGTTCATCAGGTAGCCCATGTGCAGGTGGGTGGCGCCGTGGTCGGTCGAGAGCTCGATGTGCTCGCTGCCGCGCTTGTCCTCGAAGCGCAGCATGTGCTTGCCGCCGCCGCCCTTGCTCCAGTGGGTCTGGATGCCCGACTGCGTCTTGTGGCGCGGCAGCTCCCAGGCCGGCATCTGCGCGGCGTTGTAGACGCAGCCCGTGACGATCGGATGGTCGGGGTCGCCGTTGAGGAAGTCGACGATCACCTCCTGGCCGATGCGCGGGATCTGCATGGTGCCGTAGCCGCCGCCGGCCCAGGTCTGCGAGACGCGGATCCAGCACGAGGCGTTCTCGTCGCGCTGGCCGTAGCGGTCCCAGTGGAACTGCACCTTGATGCGGCCGTACTCGTCGGTGTGGATCTCCTCGCCCGCCGGGCCCACCACCACGGCGGTCTGCGGACCCGTGGTGCGCGGGCGCGGCGTGAGGCGTGGCACGCGATACGGGGCGCTGTCGGGCACCACCGCGAAGGCCTGGCGGTAGCTGGTGCTGCTGGTCGATTCGCCGTAGGCGGCACCGGCGGCAGCCACGCGCAGCGCGTTCTCCTGGAAGTCGTGGCTCGCGGCCTCGATCAGGTAGCGGCGGTTGTCCTCGGCGTTCGGATGGCGCGCGAGGTCGAACAGGTAGCCGGGCGCGATGTGGCGCAGGTTGCCTTCGGCCTCGATCGATTCGCGCCGGCCGGTCTGCTGCTCGAGCCGCAGCCGCGCGTAGTTCTCGCCGTCGCCGAGTTCGGTGTAGCCGCCGGGCCAGTCGTAGATCTCGTAGTTGTCGCGGCTGTGGCCCGCGGGCTGGCGACGCAGCGTGTCGATCTCGGCGTGGGGCTTCTTGAAGTCGTAGTCATCGGTCGCGAAATGGCCCGAGGCGATGTCCTCGGCGTGGTGCCAGCTGTCGATGAAGTCCTGCTCGAGGATCTGCGCCGCGAGCACGCCCGCGTGGTAGGGCACCTTCACCGGGCCCGCGGGCAGCGGCGCATGCGAGCCCGGGCCGTCGCACAGCACGAGCTGGTGGCTGCCCCTGGCATGCGCGAAGAAATAGTAGATGCCCTCGGACTCCATGAGCCGGCTCACGAAATCGAAGTCGGTCTCACCGTACTGCACGCAGTAGTCCCAGCTGCGGTAGCTGCCGCTCAGCCGCGCATCGATGCCGAAGCCGTAAGGCGCGAGCACCTCCTGCACGATGTCGGGCACGGACTTGAACTGGAAGATCTTGAAGTCCGAGCGCCGCGTGGCGTACCAGAGCCAGGGGCGCAGCTGGGCTTCGTAGACATGCATGTCGCCGTCGTCCTTGCCCACGCGCGCGAAGCGCGTGACCTGCCCGCTGATGAAGCGCTGCCCCGCGCCACCGAGCTCGGTGGCGAGGTTGACCTCGATCGTCATGTCCTCGCCGAGCATCTGCCTGGCACCGATGCCGGGCAGCTCGCTGACCAGCCGCACGCGCGATTCGAACAGCGTGGAGATGCGCTCCTGCCCCGTCATCGAGCGGAACTTGAGGCGCTCGCCCAGCGCGCTGTGGGCGATGAAGCTGCGGGTCATGGGGCCGGGGACTCAGCGACGAAGCGGATGCAATGCACGGGCGCGCACGGGCCGGCGCGCATCGCACGCCGGCCTGCACGCGCGGTGCTCAGGCTTCCCTGTTTTCCTTGATGTTCCAGCCGAGCTGGGTTTCGGCGCCCTTGCCGCCCTTGTCGGTCTGTTCCCAGTACTGCTGCTTGACCTTGGCGGCCTGGAACGCGTACTGCACGAACACCGCGTCGCTGCCCTGCTCGGCCGTGTACTGCACCGAAGTGACCAGCACCTCCTCGAGCGTCACGCGCGTGTATTCGATCTGCGAGCCGCCGGCCTTGCAGACCGACACTTCGATCTTGCTCAGGTGCTTGCCGCTGGCGCAGTTCTTCAGCACGGCCGGTGCCGCCTTGTCGATGCGCGCGAGCACCTGCAGGTCGTTGAAGCTGGCCTTGCCCACGCCACCGCCGCCACCGCTGACCATGTTGCCGGGCTGGGTCGCGCCCCATGCGAAGGACTTGATGTCCGTCCAGTCCTTGTGGTTCGCGTCCTTCGATTCGCCATTCGCGCCTTCGACGCGCATGAACATGTCTACCGCCATGAGCTGCTCCCGTGTTGCGTTGAAACCGCCTGGAAGGTAGGTGATGCGCGATGGGCTCGCCAGTGCAGAAGGTCACGGCGAAAAAAGCACTACGCGCCCGGAACCTTAGGAACAATCGGTTCTTTCAAGGGCTTTGTGCGCGACGGCCGAAACAAGGCGACACAAAAAAGCCCGTCATCTCACGATGATGGGCCTGCGTTGGCGAACGCTAGGTGCCGGCTCGCTCCGCTTCCGCGAGCCATCGCGCGACGAGCGTCGGCACCTGCTCGGTCGCCCTGCCGCGCATGAAGACGAAGCCGCGCGGCACCTCCTCCATCTCGAGCGACACCAGCACCTTCTCGGCACTCGCGTGCGCGTACCGCGCGAGCGAGGCGGCCGGCTGCACCGCGAGCGAGGTGCCCACCACCAGCACGCGCGCGGCGGTGGTGACGTGCATCAGCGCCTCGTCGAAGTGCTGCACCGATTCTCCGAACCACACGATGTCGGGCCGCAGCTGCGTGCCGTCTTCGCACAGCTGGCCCATCTCGATCGCCGCGCCGTCGATGCGGTAGCGATGACGCCGCGCCGAGGTGCCGCGCGCATAGGCGAGTTCGCCGTGGATGTGCAGCACCTGCGTGGAGCCGGCGCGCTCGTGCAGCGCATCGACGTTCTGCGTGACGATGACCACCTCGTAGGCCGGCTCGAGCGAGGCGATGGCCGCGTGCGCCGCATTGGGCTGGGCCGCCCAGGCCTTCTGGCGACGCTCGTTGTAGAAGGCCTGCACGGTCTGGGGATGGCGCTGCCAGCCCTCGGGACTCGCGAGCTCCTGCCACGGATGGTTGTTCCACAGGCCCTTGGCGTCGCGGAAGGTGGGCAGGCCGCTTTCGGCGCTCACGCCCGAGCCCGAGAGCACGACGATCTTGCGGGGTTGAACGGTGGTTGTCATGAAGAGGACTCCGAAGGGAACAAGAAACCCGGGGCAACGTCGAACGCACACCCCGACCGACCCCGCCATGCGGGATTCTTTCGAGCGGCGACCGAGCGCCGCGAGAATGCCAGAAGCCCGCCGCGGCCCTTCACGCGACCGCGCGCACGCATCCGACAACGAGCCATGAACAGCACCACCACCTCCAACCGACCGCTGCAGCGCTTCTACCTTCTCGCCGTCGCCCTCGTGGTGTTCCTCGGTTGCTGGGTGGCGCCGATCGACACGCCCGCGCGCGCGCAGGTCGAGGACGGACTCAAGCGCGCCCTGACCACCTTTGCTGCCGCACGCGCGCTCGGCGCGGTGGTGTCGGTGGCGCAGGGCACGCAGGTCGACGCCACGCCCGGCGGCATCGGCGTGAGCCTTGCGCCGGGCCAGGCGCTCAAGCCGCTCAACGAACTGATCGAACAGTTCGCGGCCATCATGCTGGCGGCCAGCGTGTCCTTCGGCATCCAGCTGGTGCTGCTGAAGATCGGCGCGCATGCTTACATGTCGGTGCTGGTCTGCGCGGTGGCGCTCGCATGGATCGCCTGGCGCTGGCACAGCGGCCGTTCGCCGCGCTGGCTGCAGTCGCTCATGATCGGGCTACTGCTGGTGCGCTTCGCGGTGCCGCTGTCGGCCATGGCCAACGAGGGGCTGTACCGTGTCTTCATGGCCGACGAGTACCAGTCGGCGCTCGCGCTGATCGAGAAGTCGCCGGCCGCCGTGATCGACACCACGCAAGAGGCGCAGCCGAATGCGCAGGAGGGCTGGAAGGAACGCATCGAGCGCTGGCTGCCGAAGCTGCCGAACCTCAAGGCCACCTACGACCAGATCATCCGCTCGGCCTCGGACTGGGCCGAGCGCATCGTGAAGCTGATCGCGCTGTTCGCGCTGCAGACCGTGGTGCTGCCGATCGCGCTGTTGTGGATGGCGTGGCGGGTGGCGCGGGCGCTGGTGCGCGAGCCGGTCAGGCCTGCATGAATTGAATGGCTCCCCGAACACGGTTCGAACGTGTGACCTGCGCATTAACAGTGCGCCGCATCTACCAGCTGAGCTACCGGGGAAAAAACGAATGGCCCCACGTGCACGACTCGAACGTGCAACCCCCTGCTTCGTAGGCAGGTGCTCTGATCCATTGAGCTAACGCGGGATGAGGATGGTCTGGGTGGCAGGACTCGAACCTGCAGCCTCCTGCTTCCAGGGCAGGCCGTCTACCTGATTGACACTACACCCAGAAAAAAATGATGCCTCGGGGGAGACTCGAACTCCCAGAATTCCGCTTCTAAGGCGGACACGTCTACCGATTGCGTCACCGAGGCTGAATGTGTTTTCTCTTGCTTGCCGAGGTGAGGGGCCGCGCCATCGCGACCCCGCCTCGTCGTTTCGAATTTTTAAGGAGCGTGCATGAGCCGCCTGGCTTCATGCGCTGCAGCACGATCGCTGCATGGGTCAAGGGTTCGTTGCACAGGCCCAAAACGAAAAGGCCCGGAACCTTTCGGTGTCCGGGCCTCTTGGTGAAGAGCGCTTGGGAGGTCGTCGCCTAAGCGCGTCCTCCACCCGGATGCAAGCTGTGGTTCTCGTTCAGCCATGCAGCGACCGTGACGGCCAGCAGAGCGCGCACGAGCGGCCGGACCGGCATGGGTCGGAGGCTGTCGATGCAAATGCGGGCTGCGGTGGTCACGATGGGTCCTGTGATGCTGTGGGTCGAATCGAAGAGGCGCGGTCTGCCGCGCGAAGGAGTCGGACTGTAAATAGTCTTTACTCCGTCGTCAACACATCGATCGAAAAAAATTTCGGCGCGGCAATGCACGAGATCGGCATCGACCTCGCGAGCCTTCCGATCGCGGGCCTCACTCAACCCTTGAGCACGCCCGCCATCATTCCCTTGACGATCTGCTCCTGCCCGATCGCATAGGCGGCCAGCAACGGCAGCGAGGTGAGCGTCGCCACCGCGAGCATCGCGGGGATGTTCGACGAGAACTCGCCCTGGTAGTCCCACAGCGCCAGGGGCAGCGTGCGCATGCCGGGCGAGCTGGTGAGCACGTAGGCGAAGATGAATTCGGACCACAGGTGGATGCCGTTGTAGATCGCCACCGTGGCGATGCCAGGACCGGACAGGGGCAGGAAGATCTGCCGGAAGATGGTGAACGGACCGCTGCCGTCGATCTCGGCGGCCTCCTCGAGTTCGCGCGGGATCTGGCGCATGAACTCGGTCAGGATGACGATCGAGACCGGCAGGCTGGTGGCGACGTAGGGACCGATCAGCGCGAACAGCGTGTCGTAGAGGCCGAGGTTGCGCGTCATCAGGTAGACGGGCACCAGCGTGACGTGCAGCGGCACCACCATCGCGGCGACGATCAGTCCGAGCAGCGCGTGGTTGAAGCGAAACCGCAAGCGCGCGAGCGCGTAGGCCGCCATCGTCGACGCCGCGACGATCAGCAGCACCGAGGCGCCGACCACCAGCAGGCTGTTTCGCAGATACCCCGCATAGCCGCCTTGGAGCACCGACAGGTATTGGCTCCAGTCGAAGCGCTCGGGCCAGGCCCACAGGCTGCCCGAGAACATGTCCTGCTGCGACTTGAGGCTGGTCAGCAGCATGAAGGCGATCGGCAGCAGCGTGACCGCGAGCCAGACCAAGGCCAGCAGCCAGACCAGGCCGAGAGTCAGCGGACGGGAGCGAACAAGCATGGATGTCACACCGGGGTCGAGAAGCGCCGCGTCAGGCGCAGCCCCAGGGCGGCGATCAGCGTCACGACCAGGAACATCGCCGAGGCGATCGTGCTGCCGTAGCCGAGCTGGTAGGACGAGAACACGGTGCGGTACATGTAGGTCGCCATCAGCTCCGAGGCGCCTTCGGGACCGCCGCCGGTCATCACGTAGACCAGGTCGAAGTAGCGCAGCGAGCCGATCACGGCAAGCATCGCGGCGATGCGGACCGTGCCGCGCAGCCAGGGCAGCTTGATGGTCCAGAACACCTTGGCCGGGCGCGCGCCGTCGAGGCGCGCGGCCTCGGCGAGCTCGCGCGGAAAGGAAGCCAGGCCGGCCATGAACAGGATCATGTGGAACGGAATGTTCTGCCAGCAGACCACGAGCGCCACGGACAGCAGCGCCAGGCGCGTGTCGCCGAGCCAGTCCTGCGCCAGCCCCGGCAGGCCGATGGCCTGCAGCAGCGCGTTGAGCGGGCCGAAGTTGGGATCGAGGATGTTCTTGAAGACCACGCCCAGCGCGACGCTGGAAAACAGCAGCGGCAGGAAGTAGAGCAGCTTCAGCCATTGCGAACCGCGGCCCGCGCGGTCGAGCAGCAAGGCCAGCGCCAGGGCAATCGGCAGCTGGATCAGCACCGAGAGCAGCGCCAGCAGCAGGTTGTTGCACAGCGCGCGCCGGAACTGCGTGTCGTGCAGCAGTTCGATCCAGTTGCGCAGGCCGACGAAGACGCGGCCGGCGCCCAGGCCGTTCCATTCGAACAGCGAGAGACGGAAGCTGTCGACGAGCGGATAGACCAGGAAGACCAGCAGCAGCAGCACGGCCGGCGCCAGGAACACCACCGGCGCGAGCCGCCGCGCCAGCGCGGCGCGGCGCCGTGGCGTCGATGCGAAGACGGAGACGCGCGAACTCACGATGAAGGCTCCTGGTCCGGGCACGGGCCGGTGCTCAGCGCGGCATCCGCGCCGCCAGCGCCTCCATTTTCCGCGCGGCCTGCTCGGGCGTCATCGAGAGGCCGAACAGCGCCTGCACCGTGTCCTTGTGCAGCTCGGCGAGTTGCGGCGGCAGTTCCTGGTCGTACCACAGCTGCACCGACGGCGCGCTCACCACCGTGCTCATCAGCCGCTGCAGCAGCGGATCGGCGAGCTGCAGTCCCTTGACCGGCACCATGCGGCTGTTGGCCAGCCGGGCCCGCACGGCTTCGTCGTCGACCATGGTCTTGATCAGCGCGTACGCGGCTTCGGGCGACTTGCAGGCGCGGGAGATGCTGTAGAAGTTGGTGCCCATCGAGCCGATGACGGCATCGCCCGCGCCCTTGCCGTTCGGCACGGTGGGAAAGGGAAAGAAGTCGACCTTCTTGCGGAACGCCGGGTTCTCGTTCTGGATGTTGCCGAGCTCCCAGCTGCCCATCAGCGTCATCGCGGCCTTGCCGGCATAGAGCAGGCGGCGCGAGGCGCCGGCGTCGTAGTCGAGCCCGTTGAAGCCCGGCGCGAAGGCACCCGCCTGCACCAGCTCCTGCAGGTAGCGGCCGGCCTCGACGAAGGCCGGCGCGGCGAAGCCCTCCCCGCCCGTGCGCGCCGCCGCCTTGCGAAAGGCATCGGGGCCGCCGATGCGGTCGACCAGGTACATGAAGTACATCGAGCCGGGCCACTTGGACTTGTTGGCCAGCGCGAAGGGCGCGATGCCCAGCCCCTTGAGCGTGCCCACCAGCGCCATCAGCTCGGGCCAGGTGCGCGGCGGCTTCAGGCCATGCCGGCGAAAGAGTTCGGTGTTGTAGAAGATGACCGCCGCCGAGGTCTCCTCGCCGGGCAGGCCATAGACCTTGCCGTCGACGGTGGTGGCGTCGAAGGCCCCGGGAAGAAAGCGCGCGCGGAAGGCCTCGTCGCGGGCCAGGTAGGGCGAGAGGTCGAGCACCTGCCCGGCCTTCACGTACTCGCGCAGCAGGCCGCCGCCCCAGTTGGCGAACACACACGGCGGCTGGTTGGCGCCGAAGGCGATCTTGAGCTTGACCTTGTAGGCCTCGTTGGCGATCGGCGAGCGCTGCACCGTGTAGCCGGCATGGCTGTTCTCGAAGCGCTTGCCGGCGTCCTGCAGCACCCGCGAAACGCCCGGCTGGGTCTGGATGTCCCATGCCGTGATGGTCGGGGCGCCCTGCGCCGCGACATAGCCGAAGATGCAGCCGGCGGAAATGGCCCATCCGCCGGCGAAAGACCGAGGCTTCATTGCCGTGCCCACTCCTGAAGGTTCAGACGTCATAACGATATTGTTAACGTTAATTATCTCAATACTGGTAAATACCATGTAATCCATAGCGAAACCGTGAATAACGTTACAGAAGGGCGTTACGCGAACGTTATGATGCCCCGAGTACAACGCTTCAACCTCCAGGACATGGCGCGGACCACCATCACCTTGGCCGACATCGCGGCGGCAGCCGGCGTGTCGGTCATGACCGCTTCGCGGGCCGTCAACAACCAGCCCGGCGTTTCGTCGCAGACCCGCGACGCCTTGCTCAAGGTCGCGTCCGAGCTCGGCTACGAGGGCCACCGGGCGGCCTTCAAGTCCGGTACGCGCCCCCGCGTCATCGGACTGATCGCCACGCGCCTGAACCACCCGTTCGTTGCCGACATCGTCGGCAGCGTCGTCGAAACGGCGGCCGCCGCCGGCATCGAGGTCCTGGTCTATTCGCGCGGCCCGCACGAGCGGCCTCCCTCGGCCGAAGTGCTGCAGTTGCTGCGGCAGTCCACGGAAGGGCTGGTGGTCCTGCTGCCCTACCGGCTCGACCCGATGGCCGAGATGGCGGCGGAGCGCTTTCCGGTGGTGATGATCGACAGCCCCGGCGAGCCGGGCGAACTGCCCTGCGTCGCGTCCGACAGCTACGGCGGCGCGCGCGCCGCGATGAAGCACCTGGCCGAGTTCGGGCACCGCCGCATCGCCTTCGTCGCGGGCGCCGAAAAGTTCGAGTCGGCGCTCGAGCGGCGCCGTGCCTACGACGATGCGATCGCGGTGCACGGGCTCGAGCGCGACCCGGCGCTGGTGGTGCCCGGCGAGTACGACTTCGAGGGCGGCCGTACCGCGGCGCGCCAGCTGCTCGCGCTGCCGCAACGTCCCAGCGCCGTGTTCGCCGCCAACGACCTGAGCGCCTTCGGCCTGATGGGCGTGTTCCAGGAGCATGGGCTGCGGATCCCCGAGGACGTCTCGGTGGTGGGCTTCGACGACGTCGCGGCCGCGGCCCAGGTGCATCCCGCGCTCACGACCGTGCGCCAGCCGCTGGCCGACATGGGCCGTGCCGCGGTCAGCACGCTGCTGGCGCAGATCGCGGGCGTCGACGCCGGCACCACGCGCGTCACGCTGCCCGCCGAACTGATCGTGCGCCGCTCCACCGCGGCACCGGCACGCTGAGTGAGAAGGAGTCCCGCATGACCTCGTCGACCCCCACCGCCTCCCATCCGCACTACGACCGCCTGATCGCCACCGCGCGCGGCCTGCCGCCGCTGCGCGTGGCGGTGGTGCATCCGGCCAATGCCGTGTCGCTCGAGGCCGCGCTCGCCTCGGCAGCGCTGGGCCTGATCGCGCCCACGCTGGTGGGCCCGCGCGCGAAGATCGAAGCGGCGGCGCACGAGATCGGCATCGACCTTTCGGGCATTCCCATCGTCGATGCGCCGCACAGCCATGCCGCGGCCGACGCGGCCGTGGCGATGGCCCTGCGCGGCGAGGTCGATGCATTGATGAAGGGCAGCCTGCACACCGACGAGCTGATGGGCGCCGTGGTGCGCCGCGAAGGCGGCCTGCGCACCTCGCGCCGCATCAGCCACTGCTTCGTGATGGACGTGCCCGGCCATGCGCAGCCGCTGGTCATCTCCGACGCGGCGATCAACATCGCACCCACGCTCGAGGAGAAGGTCGACATCGTGCAGAACGCGATCGACCTCGCGCATGCGCTGCTGATGCCGGCCGTGCGCGTGGCCATCCTCTCGGCCACCGAAACGGTCAACGCGAAGGTGCCCTCCACGCTCGACGCGGCCGTGCTCTGCAAGATGGCCGACCGCGGCCAGATCACGGGCGCGCAGCTCGACGGCCCGCTCGCGATGGACAACGCGATCGATGCCGAGGCCGCGCGCATCAAGGGCATCGTCTCGCCCGTGGCGGGCCGTGCCAACGTGCTGATCGTGCCCGACCTCGACGCGGGCAACATGCTCGCGAAGAGCCTCACCTTCCTCGGCGGCGCCTATGCGGCCGGCATCGTGCTCGGCACCAAGGTGCCGGTGATCCTCACGAGCCGCGCCGATTCGGAAGCGGCGCGGCTCGCCTCCTGCGCCGTCGCGTCGATGCTCGCGAAGGCGGGGCGCGACCGGCTCATCAAGGCCGTGGGGTAGCCTTCGTCCATGACCATTGCGCCCGAGTCGCCCGATCAGCCCGAGGTGATCGCCCTGATCGCCGAGCTCGACGCTTATCAAGACACGCTCTATCCACCCGAAAGCCGGCACGCGCTCGACCTCGCGTCGTTGAAGCAAGCCAACGTGCTGTTCTTCGTCGCGCGCGACGATACGGGGCGGGCCATGGGCTGCGGCGCGGTGGTGCTCGACACCGCGCAGGGCGAGATCAAGCGCATGTACGTCGCACCCGGCTTCCGGGGCCGGGGCATCGCGCGCCAGTTGCTTCAGGCGCTGGAGTCCGCATCCATCGACGCGGGCTGCAAGCTGCTTCTGCTGGAGACGGGACCGTTCCAACCCGAAGCCCTCGCCCTCTATGCTTCGCTCGGCTACGAGCGTCGCGGCCCCTTCGGCAGCTACACCGACGACCCGCTCAGCGTGTTCATGCAGAAGGCGCTCTCGAACCGCTGAGGCCCAACGTCCACGCGCCAGGAGACACCCGATGAAGATCCGAGAAATCGCCAGCGGCCTGCAGTTTCCCGAAGGACCGATCGCCCTGCGCGACGGTTCGATATTGCTGGTGGAGATCGCGCGCGGCACGCTCACGCGCGTGCGGCCCGATGGCCTGGTGCAGGTGGTGGCCGATCTCGGCGGTGGCCCGAACGGTGCCGCGATCGGCCCCGACGGCGCGGTCTACGTCTGCAACAACGGCGGCTTCAAATGGCACACCGAGGCCGACGGCAGCGTGCGGCCCGTGGGCCAGGCCGACGACTACTCGGGCGGGCGCATCGAGCGCGTGAACCTCGCGACCGGCCGCGCGGAGCGGCTCTACGACACAGTCGAGGGCGGCGCGCTGTGCGGGCCCAACGACATCGTGTTCGATGCGCATGGCGGCTTCTACTTCACCGACCTCGGCAAGGTGCGCGAGCGCGACATGGACCGCGGCGGCCTGTTCTACGGCCATGCCGACGGCGCCGCCGCTCATGCCATTGCGCGGCCCGTGATGACGCCCAACGGCATCGCGCTGTCGCCCGATGGCCAGACGCTCTACTACGCCGAGACCGAGGGCGCGCGCGTCTGGGCCTTCGACATCGTGGCGCCGGGCCGCGTGCGCAAGGACGGCTGGCCCTCGCCGCATGGCGGGCGCATGCTCTGCGCCTCGCCGGGCGGGCACTACCAGCGCTTCGATTCGATGGCGGTCGATGCGCTCGGCAACCTCTGCGTGGCGACGCTGCTGCATGGCGGCATCAGCATCGTGGCACCCGACGGCGGCCAGGTCGAGCACCTGCCGCTGCCCGACCGCTACACCACCAACATCTGCTTCGGCGGCCCCGGCCTGCGCACCGCCTTCGTCACGCTGTCGGGCAGCGGGCGGCTGATCGCGATCGACGACTGGCCCACGCCCGGGCTGGCGCTGAACCACGAGGCCTGAAGTCCGCGCGCGGCGCGCGCCACGCAAGCACATTCCCACCGCTCGCGCTTGTACCGAGTTGCTGTTGTCGCGCCCGCGTCAGCACAGCATCTCGGTACAAGCGTGCGCGCACCTGCGTTCCTACGATGCCAGCTCACTCAACAACCAGGTGTGGAGACATGAAACGTCAGGACAGAGGTACGGGGATGAAGTGGTTCATGGCCCTCGCATTGAGCGCGGGGCTGGTGGCATGCGGCGGCGGTGGTGGCGGCGGCAGCGGATTCATCCCGCTGCCACCCGCATCGGGCGGCAATGGCGGCGACCCACCGCCCGCGGCGGATGCGAACGCCTATGCCGATCCGATCCAGACCGCATCGGGCAAGGTGTCGGGCAGCACGGTCGGCGAAGGCGACACGCAGGTGCACCAGTACAAGGGCATCCCCTACGGCGCGCCGCCGGTCGGCAACCTGCGCTGGAAACCGCCGCAGCCGCCGGCCGCGTGGGACGGTGTCTATGCCGCCACCAGCTACAGCAAGATGGCGCCGCAGCCCTTCCCCGCGTCGCCGGTCTACGACGCCGTGCCCGAGTCGGGCATGGGCGAGGACGTGCTGCGCCTCAACATCACGACGCCCGCGAAGAAGAAGGGCGAGAAGCTGCCGGTGATGGTGCTGTTCCATGGCGGCGGCCTCACCACCGGCTCGGTGAACCGCGCGAGCGACAACCTGCCGAACCTGCCCAACCACGGCGTGGTGTCGGTCACGGTGCAGCACCGCATCGGCGCGCTCGGCTACATGGCGCATCCGGCGCTCACGGCCGAGTCCGCCAACAAGTCCTCGGGCAACTACGGCCAGCTCGACCTGATCGCGGCGCTCAAGTGGGTGCAGGCGAACATCGAGGGCTTCGGCGGCGATCCGGGCAACGTCACCATCTGGGGCCACTCGGGCGGCGGCATGAAGACCAACTGGCTCATGGCCTCGCCGCTGGCCAAGGGGCTGTTCCACCGCGCCATCGCCGAAGCTGGCTGGACCACCGCCGGCACGCCGCTCGCGCAGACCGAGCAGTACGGCGTGAAGCTGATGGCCAAGGTGGGCGCGGCCGACATCGACGCGCTGCGCAAGAAGCCGTGGCAGGACATCATCGCGGCCTCGTTCGCGAGCGGCAGCGGCTACACCACGGCCTTCACGGTTGACGACTGGTCGCTGCCCGACACCATCGGCAACCTGATCCTCGACAACAAGCACAGCGACGTGCCCTTCATGGTGGGCAACGGCGGCGCCGAGATCACTGCCGCCAACCCGCTGCGCGGCAACTTCCTCAAGCAGATGGTGAAGGTGCAGAAGTCGCCGATCTACACCTACATCTTCACGCACGTGCCGGTGAACTGGGCCAATGCGGGCGTGGCGGCCTACCACGGGCTCGAGGTGTCCTACCAGTACGGCTCGCTCGCCACGGTCGGGCGCATCTACGGCACCTCGCTGCTGCCCGCGAGCCCCGACATTCCGGCCGACCCGGGCGTGAGCGATCGCGACTACAAGCTCAGCGACGAGGTGATGAGCATGTGGACCCGCTTCGCGACCACGGGCGATCCCAACGTCGCCAAGGTCGGCGTGACCTGGCCGAAGTACGACGATGCCGACCAGTACCTCGACATCGGCATTCCCTCGATCGTGAAGACCGGCTTCTCGACCGTGACGACGAAACAGATGCCGCGCTGAACGCGCCGCCATGAAGAAGAAAGCCGCCGCGGGTTTCGCCCCGCGGCGGCTTTTTTTTGTGGGCGCGTTCAGGAGAAGAACTTCACCGACTCGCGGTCGCGCGAGTACGACGGGCTCTGCCCGTACCAGTGCCGGTAGAAGTGCGAGAGATGCGCCGAGTCGCTCAGGCCCGCCTCGTGCGCGATGTCGGTGAGCGAGCGGCCCGAGTACAGCAGCTTGCACACGCGCACCTGCTTGCGCCAGGCCTGGTAGGCACGGAACGACAGCCCGAGCGAATCGGAGATCAGGTGCGACATGCGGTGCGGCGAGAGCTCGAAGGCGCGCGCGAGCTCGACCAGCGAGGCCTCGGGCTCCTCGTCGAGGTAGCGCAGCACCTGCAGCACGCGCGTGTCGATGCGCTGCGCGCGCGGCAGCTGCTCGACCGCCATCGTGACCAGATCGCGAAAGATCTCCTCGGCCTGCGCGGGCTTGCGGGCGCCCTCGTGCATGCCGGCGAGGAAACCGTCGAAGGGCTTGAAGGCCTTGCGCTCGAGCACGTGCGCGCCCGGCGGCACGATGCTGCTGAAGGCGCTGAAGAAGGGCGACGACGGCGGCAGGTTGATGCTCACCAGGCCCGCGTTCGACATGCTCAGCGTGCGCACCGTCTGCGGCGCCACCGCGATCGCGCCGCCCACGAACTGCCGCCGCGGCGTGCGCAAGGTGAGCGGCGTGCCGTCGACGGAGAACAGCAGCACCGCATGGGGCCTGGAGGTGGCGGGGAAGTCGTCCTTGCGCGAGGCGTAGACGTAGGAATTCGCACTGAAGAAATACAGGTGGTCGATCATCGGAGGGGGCAACCTGTCGTTCGGAAGGCAACGCGTGTTTTTGCATCACCACCCGGCATCCGGCCAGCGTGCTAACCCCTAGCGGCCTCGACGACGGGCAGCGGTCCTACGACACCACCTGGTAGTACAGGTTCTGCGGATGTTGTGCCTGCGCGAAGAAGAACCAGCGCTCGGCCAGCAGCCCCGGCGCCTGCACCAGCACCGCGAGCAGCCACGGCAGCGCGGCCGCGCTCGCGAGGCCCCAGGCCAGCAGCAGCGCGGGCAGCGCGAAGGCCAGCAGCAGGAAGCCCAGCTTGACCTGGCGCAGCGCGAGCTGCGAGGCGCCATGGAAGAACTCGCGCGTGTTGAACGAGCCCGCCGACATACCCATCGACTTCTGCACCAGCTTGTGCGTGCGAATGCCCGTGGCCGACTGCAAGGTGGAGCGCGGACGCAGCCGCGCATTGCGGCGCAGCGTGAACGCGCGCACGGCCCAGGCCACGAGCGTGAAGGCCAACGCCCACGGGCCGAGGGCCTGCACGAAGCGCGCCTCGCCGGCCCAGGCGGCGAGCGCGCAGGCCAGCACCAGGCCCGACGACAGCCCGATCAGCATGAAGTTGGCGATGGTCAGCGGATGCGCCCACTCCTGGATGAAGCGCAGGCAGGCGTAGATCATCGCGGTGCAGTACCACAGCGCGACGGCGCCCCCCAGCACCAGCACGGGCAGCAGCACCGACCACGGCGCCGCGACCTCGAGCCGCAGCGCGAGCCACCACAGCGCGACCAGCGCGATGAAGGCCGGCAGCACGATCACCTCGCGCGACATCCACGAGGTGCGCCACATCAGCACCGCGCGCCAGGCGCGCGTCTTGCGGCCCAGGTGCATGAACGAGGCCGCGAGGCCCGCGACCAGCAGCAGCTCGGCCAGCGCCAGCGCGCTGCCGAGGAAGCCCGGCGACAGCCCGAGGCCGAACAGCACGGCCAGCGCGAGCGCGGCCACCAGGCCCTGCGCGGCGCCGGCCAGCGTGGTGAAGAAGAGGATCGAGAAGGCGGGATGCATGCGCGCTACTCCGGCGTTCCCTGCGCGGGCGCCGCCATGTTGCGGCGCGGCAGGTAGCGGTTGGCGGGGTTGGTCTCCCACTCGGGCATCAGCGGATAACCGCCGCGCTCGCGGATCGCGCGCGAGACCTCGGAGTCGGGATCCTTCACGTCGCCGAACAGGCGCGCGCCGGTGGGGCAGGCCTTCACGCAGGCGGGCTTGCGGTCTTCCTTGGGCAGCTGCTCGTCGTAGATGCGGTCGACGCACAGCGTGCACTTGGTCATGACCTGGCGCTCCTCGTCGAGTTCGCGCGCGCCGTAGGGACAGGCCCAGGCGCAGTACTTGCAGCCGATGCACTTGTCGTAGTCGACCAGCACGATGCCGTCTTCCTTGCGCTTGTAGCTCGCGCCGGTCGGACAGACCGGCACACAGGGCGGGTCCTCGCAGTGCAGGCAGCTCTTGGGGAAGTGCACGGTGTCGGTGTTCGGGAACGAACCGGCCTCGTAGGTCTGCACGCGGTTGAAGAAGGTGCCCGTGGGGTTCGCGCCATAGGGCTCGAAGTCCGCGAGCGGGCCCGCGCTGCCCGAGGTGTTCCACTGCTTGCACGAGGTCACGCAGGCATGGCAGCCGACGCAGACGTTGAGGTCGATCACGAGGGCGAGCTGCTTGGCGAGGGTTTCGCCGGGCTCGGCGCGCTGGCTCGTCGCCGCCCCGCCCGCGGAGGCCGGCAGGAATGCACCGGCGGCGCCGGCCACGGCCTGGGGCTGCGCGGCCCCCGCCACGAGGTCCTTCAACCATTGCATCATTTCCGCCCCCTCCCCGCAAAGTACGTCAACACCTGCGCCGCCTTGCCCAGCACGCCGGGCGCGCTCGGCATGCTCGCGAACTGCGGATAGCTCTCCTCGGGTTCGCCGGGCTCGGCCGGCCGGATGCGCACGCGCACGTCGTACCAGCCGGCCTGCCCCGTGATCGGATCCGAATTGCTGATGCGCCCGCTGGCCGTGCCCGCGCACGGCAGCTCCTCGCTGATCAGGTGGTTGAGCAGGAAGCCCTTGCGCGCCTCGTCGGCGCCCGGCGCGAGCTGCCATGCGCCGTCGGCCTTGCCGATCGCATTCCAGGTCCACACCGTGCCGGGCTCCACCGCCTCGCTGTAGCGCAGCATGCAGCGCACCTTGCCCCACTGGCTCTCGACCCAGCACCAGCCGCCATCGGCAATGCCCGCCGCTTCGGCCGTCACGGGATTCACGTGCAGGTAGTTGTGGCTGTGGATCTGCCGCAGCCACGCGTTCTGCGAATCCCACGAGTGGTACATCGCCATCGGCCGCTGCGTGAGCGCATTGAGCGGATAGGCCGCGGTGTCGGTCGCGGCCTCCTCGAGCGGCGCATACCAGAAGGGCAGCGGATCGAAGTAGGTGGCGATGCGCTCGCGCAGGCCCTCGGGCGGCTGGCGGCCCTGGCTCTTGCCCTGCGCGGCCAGGCGGAAGCTCTGCAGCGTGTCGGAATAGAGCGCGAGCTGCACCGGGTCGTTGCGCTGGCGCCAGCCCTTGTCCTTCGCGAAGTCGAGGTACTCGCGGTTCCAGTTGCGCATGTAGTGCATGGTCTCGGGCATGTGGTACTGGAACACGCAGTTGTTCTGCGCATAGGCCTCCCACTGCTTCGGATTGGGCTCGCCGCGCAGGTGCTCGGTGCCGTCCTTGCCGCGCCAGCCCATCAAGAAGCCGATGCCCGGCTGCGGCTGGAAGTTGACGACGAAGTCGGGATAGTCGGCGTACTTGCGGCCACCCTCGGCCGTGGTGAAGGCCGGAAACTTCAGCCGCGAGGCCAGCTCGATCAGCACCTCCTGGAAGGGCTTGCACTGGCCCGTGGGCGGCACCACCGGGATGCGCACCGAATCGACCGGCCCGTCGAACTCCGAGATCGGCCGGTCGAGCATGCTCATCACATCGTGGCGCTCGAGGTAGGTGGTGTCGGGCAGCACCAGGTCGGCGAAGGCCACGGTCTCGCTCTGGAAGGCATCGCACACCACCAGGAACGGGATCATGTACTCGCCCTGCTCGTCCTTGCGATTGAGCATCTCGCGCACGCCCATCGTGTTCATGCTCGAGTTCCAGGCCATGTTGGCCATGAAGATCAGCAAGGTGTCGATGCGGTAGGGATCGCCCTTCACCGCATTGGTGATGACGTTGTGCATCAGCCCGTGGGCCGACAGCGGATGCTCCCACGAGAAGGCATGGTCGATGCGGATCGGCGAGCCGTCGGGGTTGATCGCGAGTTCGTCGGGGCTGGCCGGGAAGCCCAGCGGCGCCGCATTGAGCGGCGTGTTGGGCTGGATCATCCCGGGGTCGTTGAAGGCCCGGTAGTTGGGCACGATGTGGCGCGGGTACGGCGCCTTGTGGCGAAAGCCGCCGGGCGCGTCGATGGTGCCGAGCACGCTCATCAGGATCGCGAGCGCGCGCACGGTCTGGAAGCCGTTCGAATGCGCCGCCAGCCCGCGCATCGCATGAAAGGCCACGGGCCGCGCCTGCGTGGTCTCGTGCCGCTTGCCCCAGGCATCGGTCCAGGCGATCGGCAGCTCGAAGGCCTGGCGCAGCGCGGTCTCGCCCATCTCGCGCGCCAGCTTGCGGATGCGCGCCGCATCGATGCCGGTGATGGCCTGCGCCCATTCGGGCGTGCAGCTGGCCACGCGCTCGCGCAGCAGCTGGAACGAGGGCGCGACCCGCGTGCCGTCGGCCAGCGTGTAGTGGCCCTCGAGCGCGGGATCGCAACCCTCGGCGATGCCCTCGGGATAGGCGGGCTTCACCGTGCCGCTGGCCTTGTCCCACACCAGCTTGTTGTGCGGATGGCGGCCGTCACCGGGCGGGCCGCGCTCGGGGTCGAAGGCGAACAGGCCCTCGCGCTCGCAGTCGTCGAGCACCACCAGCTGCGGCGCGTTGGTGAAGCGCTTGAGGAAGGCGTGGTCGATCAGCTCGCTCGCGATCAGCTCGTGCAGCAGCGCCATCAGCAGCGCGCCGTCGGTGCCGGGCTTGATCGGGATCCATTCGTCGGCGATGGCCGAGTAGCCGGTGCGCACCGGATTGATCGAGATGAAGCGCCCGCCATCGCGCTTGAACTTGCTGATGGCGATCTTCATCGGGTTGCTGTGATGGTCCTCGGCGGTGCCGATCATCACGAACAGCTTGGCGCGCTCGAGGTCGGGGCCGCCGAACTCCCAGAAGCTGCCGCCGATGGTGTAGATCATGCCCGCGGCCATGTTGACCGAGCAGAAGCCGCCATGCGCCGCGTAGTTGGGCGTGCCGAACTGGCGCGCGAACAGGCCGGTGAGCGCCTGCATCTGGTCGCGGCCGGTGAACAGCGCGAACTTCTTCGGATCGGTGGCGCGGATCTTCGCGAGCCGCTCGGTCAGGATCTCGAAGGCGCGGTCCCAGCCGATCGGCTCGAACTCGCCGGCGCCGCGTTCGCTGCCGGGCCTGCGCAGCAGCGGCTGCGTGAGCCGCGCGGGCGACACCTGCTTCATGATCCCCGAGGAACCCTTGGCGCAGATCACGCCCTTGTTGAGCGGATGGTCGGGGTTGCCGTCGATGTAGCGCACCTCGGGCCCGTGCTCGCCCTCTCGCAGATGCACGCGGATGCCGCAGCGGCAGGCGCACATGTAGCAGGTGGTGGTCTTGACCTCGGTCTGGTCGGTGGGCGTGGGCGCCGCCAGCGGATCGTGCACGGGCTCGCGGGACAGGAAACTGAACACTGGCGGTCCTTTGTTTTCAAGCGTGGCCGGCCGATGGTAGGCAGCATCGATCGAACGGAAAAGCGCAGAATATTGCTCACGATGACCGGAAAATCAGATCAGCAGAATTCGACCCGCCTGCGCCTCAACCTGCGCCAGCTCGAGGTCTTCGTGGCCACCGCGCGCGGCGGCAGCACGCGCGCCGCGGCCGACCGCATCGCGCGCTCGCAATCGGCCGCCAGCAGCGCGCTGGCCGACCTCGAAGGCTCGGTCGGCGCCCTGCTGTTCGACCGCATCGGCCGCCGGCTGGTGCTCAACGAGAACGGCCGCGCGCTGCTGCCCAAGGCCCAGGCGCTGCTCGACCAGGCGGCGGAGGTGCAGGCCCTGTTCAGCGGCGAGCATGCGGCGCCGCTGCGCGTGGCGGCCAGCTTCACCATCGGCGAATACCTGCTGCCCGAGCGCGTGTCGGCCTGGACCGCGCTGCATCCGCAGAGCCAGGTGCACCTGCACATCGCCAACACGCGCGACGTGATCGACGCGGTGGCGGGCTTCGACGTCGACGTCGGCTTCATCGAGGGGCCGCAGACCCATCCCGACCTGGTGGTGCGCGCCTGGCGCACCGACGAACTCGTGATCGTGGCCGCGCCCGGCCATGCGCTGGCCGACCGGGTCGCCACGCACCGGCAGCTGTCGCAGGCCACCTGGGTGCTGCGCGAGCACGGCTCGGGCACGCGCCAGGTCACCGATGCCTGGCTGATCCAGAACCTCGAGCAGGTGCAGGTGGGTTTCGAGCTCGGCAGCACCGAGGCCATCAAGCGCGTGGTGGCCTCGGGCACGGGCCTGGCCTGTCTCTCGCGCTACACGGTGGCGCAGGCGCTGGAGGACGGGCACCTGGTCGAGCTGCGCACGAAACTGCCCGCGGGCACGCGGCGGCTCGCGACCGTGATGCACCGCGACAAGCTGCTGGGCCGCGCGACCGCGGACTTCCTGCGCCATTGCGGCGCGAGCGTGCCGCGCGGGGCGGTGGCGCCGTTGCCGGGCTAGGCGAGCACGCGCGCCGTGTGGCGCGCGATCACGGCTTCCTCATCGGTGCGCAGCACCCACGCACTGATGCGACTGCTACCGGTCGAGATCCGCGCCTGCCCACCGCCATTGGCAGCGGCATCGAGTTCCACCCCCATCCACGCGCAGTCCTCGAGCACCCGCGCGCGCAGCCCGGCACCGTTCTCGCCGATGCCGCCCGTGAACACGATCGCATCGACACCGCGCAAGGCCGCAGCGAGGCTGCCCATGTGCTGCACCACCTGCTCGACGAAATGGTCGATGGCCTCGGCGGCCGCGGGTTCGTCCGATGCTTCCAGCGCGCGCATGTCGCTCGACACGCCCGAGAGCCCGAGCAGGCCCGACTCGCGGAACAGCAGCTTCTCGACCGCATCGGCCGACATGCCGCGCGACCGCATCAGGTAGAGCACCACCGCGGCATCGAGTCGGCCGCAGCGCGTGCCCATGGTGAGACCGTCGAGCGGCGAGAAGCTCATGGTGGTGGCGACCGAACGCCCCTGTGCGATGGCGCACATCGAGGCGCCGTTGCCCAGGTGCGCGACGATCACGCGGCCGTTCGCGGCCTCGGGTGCCTGCCGCGCGAGCTGGTGCGCGATCGACTCGTACGAGAGCCCGTGGAAGCCGTAGCGCCGCACGCCCGCGTCGTGCAGTTCGCGCGGCAGCGCGAAGCGGCGGTTGAGTTCGGGCTGCACCGCATGGAAGGCGGTGTCGAAGCAGGCCACCTGCGGCACGCCGGCGAAGGCCTGCATCGCGGCGCGCACGCCCGCGAGGTTGTGCGGCTGGTGCAGCGGCGCGAGCGGTTCGAGCGCGGCCAGGTCCTCGAGCACGGCGTCGTCGATGCGCACCGGCGCCACGAAGTCCATGCCGCCATGCACGATGCGATGGCCCACGCCCGCGATGCGGCCGGCGCCGCCCTGCTGCGCATGCCAGTCGAGCAGCGCGGCCAGCGCGCCGCGGTGCGAGCGCGCATCGCCCTCGAGCTTCGCGTCGTGCAGGGTGCGGCCCTGCGCATCGCGGATGCGCAGCCGCGCATCGAGGCCCGCGCCCAGGCCATCGGCCTGGCCCGACCAGTGCGCGGCGGGCAGGCCGCCGTCGGCACCGGCCGCGTCGAACAGCGCGACCTTGATCGACGACGAGCCCGCGTTGAGCGTGAGCAGCTGGTCGGTCATGCGCGGCGCCGTCCGATCAGACGTAATCCTTGTACTTGTCGAGGAAGCGCACGGGCTTCGACAGCGCATCGCGCCGGAACGGATCGCCGAGTTCGCGCGTGCACATGATCTCGATCACGCAGGTCTTGCGCTGGTTCATCTGCAGGTCGATGGCCTTCTTGAGCGCCGGGCCCACGTCCTCGAGCCGGTCGACCACGATGCCCTCGGCGCCCATGGCCTTGGCGATGCCCGCGAAGCTCTCGCTCTCGAGTTCGCCAGCGACGAAGCGGCGGTTGTAGAAGTCGACCTGGTTCTTCTTCTCGGCGCCCCACTGGCGGTTGTGGAACACGACCGCGGTCACGGGAATGTCGTGCCGCACGGCGGTCATGATCTCGACCATGCTCATGCCCCAGGCACCGTCGCCGGCATAGGCCACGGCCGGGCGGTCGGGCGCAGCGCACTTGGCGCCGATCATGGTGGGCAGCGAGTAGCCGCAGTTGCCGAAGCTCATCGGCGCGAAGAAGGAGCGCGGCTCCTCGAAACGCAGGTAGCTGTTCGACACGGCATTGATGTTGCCGATGTCGGTCGAGACCATCACGCGCGGCGGCATCGCCTTCTCGAGTTCGCGCAGCACCTGGCGCGGATGCAGGTAGGTGCCGCCGGTGGGCGTCTTCTCGCCCTTGGCTTCCTCGATCACGTCGAGGCTGAACTGGTCGCGCTCGTGGGTCCAGGCGTCGAGCTCCTTCTCCCAGGCCTCCTTCTCGGCCTTGATCTTCGCGGCGCGCTCGGCCTTGGTGGCGTCGCAGGCCAGGGTCTTGGCCGCGAGGCGCTCGAGCAGGGCCTTGGCCGTGGCCTTGGCATCGCCGTGGATGCCGACGGTGATCTTCTTCACCAGGCCCAGGTTGGTGTGGTCGGCCTCGACCTGGATGATCTTCGCCTCCTTGGGCCAGTAGTCCATGCCGTGCTGCGGCAGGGTGCCGAACGGGCCCATGCGCGAACCGAGCGCGAGCACCACGTCGGCCTGCGCGATCAGCTTCATCGCGGCCTTGCTGCCCTGGTAGCCCAGCGGGCCGGCCCACAGCGGATGGCTCGCGGGGAAGGAGTCGTTGCGCAGGTAGCCGTTGGCCACCGGCGCGCCCAGGCGCTCGGCGAGCGCCTTGCACTCTTCCACGGCGTCGCCCATGACCACGCCGCCGCCCGAGAGGATGACCGGGAATTTCGCGGTGGCCAGCAGCTCGACCGCGGCATTGAGGCTGTTCTCGCCGCCGGCGCCGCGCTCCACGCGCATCGGCTTCGGGATCTCGGTCGTGATCTCGCCGTAGAAGTAGTCGCGCGGGATGTTGAGCTGGGTCGGGCCCATCTCGGAGATGGCGCGGTCGAAGCAGCGCGCGGTGTACTCGGCCATGCGCTTGGGGTTGTTCACGTGGCCCTGGTACTTGGTGAACTCCTGGAACATCGGCAGCTGGTTGGCTTCCTGGAAGCCGCCCAGGCCCATGCCCATGGTGCCGGTCTCGGGCGTGATCATCACGACCGGGCTGTGCGCCCAGTAGGCGGCCGCGATGGCGGTCACGCAGTTGCTGATGCCGGGGCCGTTCTGGCCGATCACCACGCCGTGGCGGCCCGACACGCGCGCATAGCCGTCGGCCATGTGGGCCGCGCCCTGCTCGTGCACCACGGGCACGAGGCGGATGCCGGCGGGCGCGAAGATGTCCATCGCGTCCATGAAGGCCGAGCCCATGATGCCGAAGATGTCGGTCACGCCATTGGCGACCATGGTCTCGACGAAGGCCTCGGAGGGCGTCATCTTCTGCACGCCGGTGACGGCTTCGCGGGTGGGTTGCTTGCTCATGGGTCGGTGTCTCCTGCGGATGAAGGGCTGGACGGCGGACTGCAAAAAGCCGGAACGGGAAGTTCCGTATTTCGGGGTTGGCGAATCGGGCGGACTATAGGACGGGTACCGTGCCGCGTCAAACAAATTCCAAAAAACGGTACGGAATGTTCTATTTTTTGCAAAAGGACTATGATCCGCCGCCATGAAGATCGTCAAGTCGCTCCCGCCTTCCGCCGAGGCCCCGGGCGCCGACACCCCGGCGATGCGGCTGTTCGCGCTGCTCGAGGTGATCGCCGCCAAGGACCAGCGCTACTCGCTGCAGGGCCTGGTGGAGGAGACCGGCCTGCCCAAGCCCACGCTGCACCGCATGCTGCAGCAGATGGAGGGCGCGGGCCTGCTGCAGCGCGAGGGCGACGGGCGCCACTACGGCATGGGCACGCGGCTGCGCCGGCTGGCCGAGAACCTGCTGTTCAACGACAGCCTGCACGGCGCGCGCCACACGGTGCTGCGCCAGCTGGTCGAGGAGATCGGCGAGAGCTGCAACCTCACGGCGCTGTCGGGCAGCGAAGTGGTCTACCTCGACCGCGTGGAGACCGCGGCGCCGCTGCGCTTCTACCTGCACCCGGGCTCGCGCGTGCCGGTGCACTGCTCGGCCAGCGGCAAGATGTTCCTCGCGCAGATGGGCCAGGCGCAGCGCCGCCGGCTGCTGGCGAATGCCTCGCTCGAGGCCTACACGGCGAGCACGCTGACCGATGCCACGGCGCTCGAGGCCGAGATCCAGCGCGTGCGCAAGAACGGCTTCGCGATCGACAACGAGGAGTTCCTGCCCGGCCTGCTGTGCATCGCCGCGCTGGTGCCGGCCACGGGCGACAGCCCGTCGAACCTCTGCATCGCGGTGCAGGCGCCCGTGATGCGGCTCGACATCGCGAAGGCCAAGACGCTGCTGCCCGCGCTGCAGCGCGCGGCGCTCGCGCTGAGCCGCATCGATGCCGATGCGACGCCCGCGCGCCGCGCCCAGGCCTGACACCTCCACACCCAGCCACCCCATGAACGACATCGCCGCCCTCCACCCCACGCGCCTCGTCGGCGTGCGCGAGACCTTCGGCATCGACGCCGACCTGCAGGTGCCGGCCTTCGCCGAGCGCGACGCGCACGTGCCCGAGATCGACGCGGTCTACCGCTTCAACCCCGACGTGACGCTCGCGATCCTCGCGGGCTTCATGCGCGACCGGCGCGTGATGGTGCAGGGGCTGCACGGCACCGGCAAGTCGACCCACATCGAACAGGTGGCGGCGCGGCTGAACTGGCCCTGCGTGCGGCTCAACCTCGACGGCCACATCAGCCGGCTCGACCTGGTCGGCAAGGACGCGGTGGTGCTGCGCGACGGCAAGCAGGTCACCGAGTTCCAGGAAGGCATGGTTCCCTGGGCGCTGCAGCGGCCGGTGGCGCTGATCTTCGACGAGTACGACGCGGGCCGGCCCGACGTGATGTTCGTGATCCAGCGCATCCTCGAGCGCGACGGCCAGTTCACGCTGCTCGACCAGAACAAGGTGCTGCGCCCGCACCCCTTCTTCCGGCTGTTCGCCACCGCCAACACGGTCGGCCTGGGCAACCTCAACGGGCTGTATCACGGCGCGCAGCGGCTCAACCATGCGCAGATCGACCGCTGGAACATCGTCGCCTCGCTCGACTACCTGCCCACGGCCGAGGAGATCGCGATCGTGCAGGCGCGCGTGCCCTCGCTGGCCGACGCGGCGGGCCGCGCCACGGTCGCGGCGATGGTGGCGGTGGCCGACCTCACGCGCAAGGGCTTCGCGGCCGGCGACCTGTCGACGCTGATGTCGCCGCGCACCGTGATCACCTGGGCCGAGAACCTCGAGATCTTCAGGGACGTGGCGCTGGCCTTCCGCCTCTCCTTCGTCAACAAGTGCGACGAGGCCGAACGGCCGCTGGTGGCCGAGTACTTCCAGCGCTGCTTCGACCGCGAGCTCGCGGAATCGCACCGGCTCGCGGACGGCTGAGCGCGGCGCGCCATGACGCAGCAGGACATCCGCAAGGTTCGGCAGGAGGAGCGCGTCGCCGAACTCTGCGCGGGCGTGGTGCGCGCCTTCAGCGGCGAGCGCGACCTGCACTTCCGCGGCCGGCGCCTGCACCGCGGCCGCGTGCCGCTGCCGTGGTTCGCGCCGCACCTGCATCCCTCGCCCGAGACCGACGACTTCGAATCGTTCCGCGGCGTGGCCGATGGCCTCGCGCTGCGCATCGCCGGCTCCGATGCCGCGCTGCACCGCACGCTGCAGCCCGAGGAGCCGGTGGAGCGCATGCTGTTCGAGATGCTCGAGCAGTTCCGCGCCGAGGCGCTGGTGCCCGAGGCCATGGCCGGCATGCGGCGCAACCTGCGCCATCGCCACGCGCAGTGGTCGCTGGCCTTCCACCACTCGGGCCTGACCGAGACCGCGCGCGGCCTGCTGCTGTACGCGGTGGCGCAGATCTGCCGCGCGCGCGTGAGCGGCGAGCAGGTGGTCGAGGAAACCGAGGACATGCTCGAGGCCACGCGCTTCGCGCTGGCGCCGCGCATCGGCCATGCGCTGGGCGGACTGCGGCGCGATCGCTTCGACCAGGCCGCGTATGCCGTGCATGCGCTGGCGATCGCGCGCACGGTCGCCACGATGCTGCACGAGGCCGGCGGCGATGACGAAGCACCCGATGCGCGCCAGAACGACACCGACGACAAGCGCAGCGTGTTCAGCCTGGTCGCCGAGATGGACCGCGAGATCGTCGAGCAGCACGTCAGCGCGCAATCCGGGCGCAGCCGGCTGCTCGAGGAGGCCGGTGCCGCCTACCGCGTGTTCACCACCGAGCACGACCGCGAGCACGAGGCCGCCACGCTGGTGCGCCGCGAGCTGCTGGCCGAATTGCGCGAGCGGCTCGACCGCCGCATCGCGGCGCAGGGCGTGAACCTGGCGCGGCTCGCGCGCGAACTGCGCGCGCTGCTGGCCGTGCCCGAGCGCGACGGCTGGGACGGCGGCCAGGAGGAAGGCCGCATCGACGGCCGCCGGCTCGCCCAGCTCGTAGCCTCGCCGGCCGAACGGCGGCTGTTCCGTATCGAGCGCGAGGAGCCGCTGGCCGATTGCGTGGTCAGCTTCCTCATCGATTGCTCGGGCTCGATGAAGGAGCATGCCGAATCGGTCGCGATGCTGGTCGACGTGCTCGCGCGGGCCCTCGAGCAGGCCGGCGTGGCCAGCGAGGTGCTGGGCTTCACCACCGGCGCCTGGAACGGCGGCCGCGCGCAGCGCGACTGGCTGCGCGCGGGCCGGCCCGCGCACCCGGGCCGGCTCAACGAGCGCTGCCACCTGGTGTTCAAGGCCGCGGGCACGCCCTGGCGCCGCGCGCGCGCGCCGATGGCCGCGCTGCTGCGGCCCGAGCTGTTCCGCGAGGGCATCGACGGCGAAGCCGTGGACTGGGCCTGCACGCGGCTGCGCGCGCGCAGCGAGGAGCGCAAGCTGCTGCTCGTGATCTCCGACGGCTCGCCGATGGACAGCGCGACCCATCTCGCCAACGATCCGCACTACCTCGACCACCACCTGCGCGAGGTGCTGGCGCGCCAGGAGCAGCAGCGCGACATCGCGATCGCCGGCATCGGCGTGGGGCTGGACCTGAGCCCCTACTACAGCCACAGCCACGTGCTGGACCTCGCGACCTCGACGGGCAATGCGATCTTCCGCGAGGTGATCGGGTTGATGGCGGGGCGGCACCGGCACTGAGTTCCGCATGGCCCGCGCGCCATGTCAGCCGAAAGTGTCGCGTTGACAAGCGCCATCGGCGTTTGTACATTGAGTTTCAATTATCCGAACGCTGTTCCAATATTTGGAATTCATCGAAAGCGTCGGGACAACGGAGACGCATGGATTCCACGCTCGCCAAAGGCCTCGCCGTCATGGAATGGATGGCACGCCAGGCACGCGCCTGCCGCGTGACCGACGTCGCCCTTGCCTTCGGCATGGCGCGCAGCAATGCCCATCGCACGCTGCAGACGCTGGTGGAATGCGGCTGGGCGGTGCAGGACGCCGACACCAGCGCCTACCGGCCGAGCCTGCGGCTGTTCGAGCTCGGCGCCATGGTCTCCGAGGCGGCCGACATCGGCGCGCTGCTGCGCCCGCATCTCGCGGCACTGGCGCAGGCCAGCGGTGAGACCATCCATCTCGCGGTGCTCGACGGCGCCGAGATCGTCTACCTCGACAAGTTCGACAGCCCGCTGCCCGTGGCCGCCTATTCGCGCATCGGCGGCCGCGCGCCGGCCTGCTGCGTGGCCTCGGGCAAGGCGATGCTGGCGGCCGCGCGGCTCGACGCCGCCGCGCTGCGGGTGATGTTCGGCACGCTGCAGCCCCACACGCCGCACAGCATCGTCGACTTCGATGCGCTGCAGGCCGAGCTCGAGCGCAGCCGCGCGCGCGGCTATGCCGAGAACCGCGAGGAATGGCGCCTGGGCGTCTGCGGCCTCGGCGTGCCGGTGTTCGATGCGCGCGGCACGGCGGTGGCCGCCGTCGGCATGAGCGTGCCCTCCATCCGCTTCGCGCGCACCCAGGCGCGCGAACTCTCCGATCGCATCATGGCCTGCGCACGCGACGCCAGCGCCACGCTGGGCTACCGCCCCGCCACCGCCCCCGCCACCCCAACGAGAAGGAGACCCGTATGAGACTGTCCTTGTCCGCCCCCTGGTTGCGCGCGGGGCTGCTGGCCGCCGCGACGCTGGCATCGCCGCTGGCCGCCGTCGCGCAGAACGGGAGCGACTACCCCAGCAAGCCGATCAAGCTGATCGTGCCCTACCCGCCCGGCGGCGGCACCGACGTGATCGCGCGCATCGTGCAGGAGCGCTTCCAGACGCTGCTGGGCCAGCCGGTCGTGATCGACAACCGCGGCGGCGCGGCCGGCTCGATCGGCACCGAACTGGTCGCCAAGTCGCCGGCCGACGGCTACACGGTGCTGTTCACGCTGTCCTCGCACACCATCAACCCGGCCATCTACAACAAGCTCTCGTTCGACACCGCGAAGGACTTCGCGCCCGTGGGCCTGGTGGCCTCGCTGCCGCAGATCCTGGTGGCGAACCCGCAGTTCCCGGCCAGCACCGTGGCCGAGCTGGTCGCGATGGCCAAGGCCAAGCCCGACAGCATCTCCTTCGCCTCGGTGGGCAACGGCTCGCCCGGCCACCTCGCGGGCGAGCTGCTGAAGCTGCGCACCGGCACGCAGATGACGCACGTGCCCTACCGCGGCGGCGGCCCGGCGGTCACCGACGTGATGGGCGGCCAGGTGCCGCTCTTGTGGGTGTCGATTCCCGCCGCGGCGCAGTTCGTGAAGGCCGGCAAGCTCAAGGCGCTGGCCGTGTCGACCACCAAGCGCAGCGCCGCCTTCCCCGATGTGCCGACGATGCAGGAGGCCGGCATTCCCGACTTCGACGTCGACTCCTGGTACGCGGTGTTCGTGCCCGCGAAGACGCCGCAACCCGCGATCGACCGGCTCAACCGCGTGATCAACACGGTGGTGAAGGAACCCGACATCCGCGACAAGCTGCTGGCCCAGGGCAGCGAAGGCGTGGGCGGCACGCCCGAGCAGCTCGGCAAGGTGGTGTCGACCGAACTCGTGCGCTGGAGCAAGCTCGCCAAGGAAGCGAACATCCGCGTCGACTAGTTTTTCTTCTCTTCTTGATGAACGGCGCCACGGGCGCCGAGCGATTTCCATGAACACCTCCGTATCCTCCTCAGAAACCTCGGGCCCCATCGTCGAACTGGTGGCACGCGCCCGCGCGGCGCAGCGCATCTACGAGACCTGGTCGCAGGCCCAGGTCGACATGGCGGTCACGGCCGCCGGCTGGGCCATCATCGAACCCGCGCGCAACCGCGAACTGGCCGAGCTGGCGGTGGCCGACACGGGCGTGGGCAACGTCGAGGACAAGGTGCGCAAGAACCACCGCAAGACCTTCGGCCTGCTGCGCGACCTGCAGGGCGCGCGCTCGGTCGGCGTGATCGCCGAGGACCCGGCGCGCGGCATCGTCGAGATCGCGCGGCCGGTCGGCGTGGTGTGCGCGATCACGCCCTCGACCAACCCGGGCGCGACGCCGGCCAACAAGATCATCAACGCGCTCAAGGGCCGCAACGCGGTGATCGTCGCGCCCTCGCCCAAGGGCTGGAGCACCGCGGCGCGGCTGATCGAATTCATCCACCAGCAGTTCGACCGCATCGGCGCGCCGCGCGACCTGGTGCAGCTGCTGCCCGCACCCGTCAACAAGCAGTCGACGGCCGAGCTGATGCGGCTGTGCGACCTGGTGGTGGCGACCGGCTCGCAGGCCAATGTGCGCGCCGCCTATGCGAGCGGCACGCCGGCCTTCGGCGTGGGCGCCGGCAATGTCGCGGGCATCGTCGACGAGACGGCCGACACCGAGGCCGCGGCCGATCGCATCGTGCGCTCGAAGACCTTCGACAACGCGACCAGCTGCTCGTCGGAGAACAGCCTGGTGGTCGTCGACGCGGTGCGCGCGCGCCTGCTCGCGGCCCTCAAGGACCGCGGCGCCGTGATGCTCGGCGAGGCGCAGAAGGCCACGCTGCAGCAGTTGATGTGGCCCGGGGGCAAGCTCTCGCCCGCGGTCATCGGCCAGTCGGCGCGTGCCATCGCCGAGCGCGCCGCCGAGGTCGACGGCGCCAACCGCGCGGCCTGGCAGGCGATCGCCGAGGCCGACCCGCGCATCCTGATGGTGGCCGAGGACGGCGTGGGCCACGACCATCCGTTCTCGGGCGAGAAGCTCAGCCCGGTGCTCGCGGTCTATGCGGCGCGCGACTTCGCGCATGCGGCCTCGATCGTCGAGCGCATCTACGGCTACGAGGGCGCGGGCCATTCGGTGGGCCTGCATTCGGCCGTGCCCGAGCGCGCGCTCGAGCTCGGCCTGTCGCTGCCGGTGTCGCGCGTGATCGTCGACCAGGCGCACTGCATCGCCACCGGCGGCAGCTTCGACAACGGCCTGCCGTTCTCGCTCTCGATGGGCTGCGGCACCTGGGGCCGCAACAACTTCTCCGACAACATGAACTACCGGCACTACCTCAACATCACGCGCGTGTCGCGGCCGATCGCCGAGCAGGTGCCGAGCGAGGAACAGATCTTCGGCGCCTTCTTCGCGCAGCACGGAGCGCACTGAGCATGGCGGCGGGCGACGGCGACACCGTCCATGGCCTGATCGAGCAGGTCGCCGCGCGCCAGCCGGGCGCGGTGTATGCGCTGTCCACCGAGAGCGAGGCGCGCATCGACTGCGCCGCGCTCGCGCTCGGTTGCCGCCGCGTGGCCGGTGCGCTGCAGGCGGCCGGCGCGCGGCCCGGCGACACCGTCTCGGTGGTGATGCCCAACGGCCTGCAGACGCTGCGGCTGCTGCTCGGCGCCATGCATGCGGGGATGGTCGTGAACCCGGTCAACCTGCTGTCGCAGCCCGAGCAGATGCGCTACGTGCTCGCGCACTCCGACTGCCGCGTGGTCTGCGTGGCGCCCGAGTGGGAAGAACGCGTGCGCGCGATGCTCGCGGACATCGGCCGGCCGGTGTCGGTGCTGGTGGCCGATCCCGACGGGCTCGCGCTGCCCGGGGAAGGCGAAGCGACGTCGCTTCCCGTGCCCTCGCCCGACGCGGTCGCGCTGCTGATGTACACCTCGGGCACCACGGGCCAGCCCAAGGGCGTGATGCTCACGCAGCGCAACCTCGCGGCCAATGCGCAGGCGATCAGCGCCGAGCATGAACTGGGAAGCGCCGACCGCGTGCTCGCGGTGCTGCCGCTCTATCACATCAACGCCTTCTGCGTGACCATGCTGGCGCCGCTCGCGCACGGCGGCAGCCTCGCGATGCCGCCGAAGTTCTCGGCCGGCCGCTTCTGGGAGCAGGCGGCGCAGGCCGGCTGCAGCTGGATCAACGTGGTGCCGACCATGATCTCGTACCTGCTCGAGGGCGAGGCACCGGCGCGGGAACGCACGGCCGCCATCCGCTTCTGCCGCTCGGCCTCGGCCGCGCTGCCGCCCGAGCACCACCGCGCCTTCGAGCGCCTGTTCGGCATCGGCATCGTCGAGACCATGGGCCTCACCGAGACCGCCGCGCCCTCGTTCTCGAACCCGCTCGACCCGGCGCGGCGCAAGCTGGGCTCGGTCGGCCGCGCCTCGGGCTGCGAGGCGCGCGTGATCGACGCGGCACTCGCCGAAGTGCCCGACGGCAGCACCGGCGAGCTCGCGATCCGCGGGCCCAACGTGATGCGCGGCTACTACAAGAACGAGGAGGCCACGCGCGCCAGCTTCACGCCCGACGGCTGGCTGCGCACCGGCGACCTCGGCCACCGCGATGCCGACGGCTTCTTCTTCGTCACCGGCCGCATCAAGGAACTGATCATCAAGGGCGGCGAGAACATCGCGCCGCGCGAGATCGACGAGGCCCTGCTGCGGCATCCCGCCGTGCTCGAGGCCGCGGCCGTCGGCGTGCCCGACCGCCACTACGGCCAGGAGGTCGGCGTGTGCATCGTGCTGCGCGAGGGCTGCGCCTGCGGCGAGGACGAGCTGCGCGCCTTCAGCGCCGAGGCGCTCGGGCGCTACAAGGCGCCGGGCCACTACCGCTTCGTGACCGACCTGCCGCGCGGGCCCTCGGGCAAGGTGCAGCGGCTCAAGCTGCTGCCGCTGTTCGCGGCATGAACCCGGCCGACCTGCTGACACCGCCGCTGGCGCCGCTGCTGCTGGCCTACAGCCTGTGCGTGGTGTTCGCGGCCGGCGTGGTGCGCGGCTTCGCGGGCTTCGGCTTCTCGGCCATCACGGTGGCCGGCATGTCGCTTGTGGTCTCGCCCGCGCTGGTGGTGCCCGCGATCTTCATGCTCGAGATCCTCGCGAGCCTGAGCCAGCTGCGCGGCATCGCGCGCGACGTCGACATGCCCTGGCTCGGCTGGCTGATGCTCGGCAACCTGCTGTTCATCCCGCTCGGCGTGGCGTTGCTGGCCTGGCTGCCCGAGACGCCGCTGCGCCTCCTGATCGGCGCGCTGCTGATGGCCGCCGCGCTGCTGCTGCGCAGCGGCGCGCGCGCCACGCTGGTGCCCACGCGCGCGGTGCGCTTCGGCGCCGGCCTGGCCTCGGGCTTCATCAACGGCGTGGCCGCCATCGGCGGCATCGCCATCGCCGTGCTGCTGAGCACCACCGCGATGGCACCGGCCGCGCTGCGCGCCACGCTGATCGCACTGCTGCTGTTCAGCGACGTGGTCTCGCTCGCGAGCGCCGCGCTGATGCCGGCCGCGCATGCCACCGGCCGGCTGCTCGGGCCCGACACCTTCAAGTGGGCGCTGTGGCTCGCGCCCGCGATGCTGGCCGGCATCTGGTGGGGGCAGCGCTCGTTCAAGGGGGTGTCGCCCGAGCAGTTCAGGCGGCATGTGCTGAACCTGCTGATCGCGCTGGCGGCGGTCAGCGTGGTGCGCTCGGTGGTCGGGTTGGTCGGATGACCATCGCGCCCGCGTCGTAGGCCTCGCAGTACAGCGCCCAGTCCTTCGCCACCTGCGCGGCGCATTGCTGCGCGGCGTCGAGCAGGTCCGCGCGCCACGACTTCGCCGAGGCGCCGAAATCGACCAGGGCATCCGCGATGGCCGAGCCCTGCCGGCCCGCGCTGCGCAATTGCGCCCAGGCCATGAGCTGCCCCATGTCGTCGAGCACGGCGCGGATGTCGGCGGGCCGCGTGCGGTGCACGTCGAGGCTCACGCGGTCCTCGCTGGGCTGCAGGCCGCGCAGCACATACGAGCTCTTGCGCGTCACGATCGGATGCAGGAAGGCCATCGACACGGCCTGCATGCGACGCTGCAGCGCGACCACGCGGTGCGCCTCCGATTCCCAGGCGGGCTGCGCCGTCTTCTTCAGGTGCGGCGCGAGCGAGGACGGCAGCGCCTGCTTGAGGTCGAGCAGGTAGTTGGCATCGGGCGAGCCCTTGCCCTCAACCAGCACGATGTAGCGCTCCACGCCCAGGCTGCCGGTGCCGGCGATGCGCCGCGCCACGTCGAGCACCTCGAAGAAGCCCGGGTTGGGCTGCGAGGCCGCGAAGCGATCGACCAGCTTGACGACGCGCTCGCGCTGCGCCTCGGTAACCGGCAGCGCATGCTTGCCGTCGCTGCGGATCAGGCGCCGGCGGCCCTTGCGCTCGGTGCGCCGGTCGAGGAAGGCGGGGCGGGTGCGCGCCTTGAGGGTGTCGAGCAGTTCGCGCACCAGGCCGGTCGCGGTGTCGCGCTCGACCCAGCGGGCCTTGCCGAGCGCGAGCGCGCCCGCGTAGGCATCGAGGAAGACCCTGCACAGCGCGGGGGACTCGGCGGCGCCGCGGCTGCGGCCGTCGCCGGCCACGAGGATGCTCGTGAGGAAGCGCACCAGTTCCCAGGTCACGGGCGCCAGCGCGGCCTCGTCGAAATCGTTGAGGTCGAAATAGACCAGCCGGTTGTCGCCCTTGTAGCTGCCGAAGTTCTCGAGGTGCGCGTCGCCGCACAGCCAGGCCAGCGGCGCCTTGGCGAACAGCGCGCCCGAGGGCAGGCGGTCGTAGAACAGGTGGCAGGTGCCGCGCAGGAAGACGAAGGGGCTCGAGCGCAGGTTGGCGTATTTCATCGCCAGGCGTTCGGGGTCGCGGTCGGCGTTGAAGGCGCGGATGGTTTTGACGGCATTGGGCATGGTGCTTTTGCTTCCCGCTTTCTTGGTGACGGGATTCTGCTGCCCCGTGCCCAGCCGAAGCTGACCGGCGCGTCACACCTTGTCAGGCGATGCCGGCGGCCGTGAGCGGGTCGTAGTCCGCCGCGCGCAGCAGCGCATGCAGTTGCCGCCGGCGCACGCCCATGTTGCCGCCGTCGAACAGCGGGAGCGCGATCGCGTCCTGCAGCAGGCCCGCGAGCGGCAGTTCGTGGTCGTAGCTGTCGATGCCCACCACGCGCATCAGGTCGGTGATGACGCGCACGGCGGCTTCGGAGCCGAAGATCTTCGACTGCAGCGCGAGCTCGAGCGCGCCGGGCAGCTGGCGGTCGATCGCATCGCAGGCCTTCCAGCCCAGGGCGCGCGCGGCCTCGATGGTGGTCTTGGCATCGGCCAGCGCATAGCCCACGGCCTGGTGCTCGACGATGGGCAACGCACCGCCGCGGCATTCGGTCTTCGCGAAGCGCAGCGCCACGTCGAAGGCCGCGCGCATCAGGCCCACGCCCATGATGCCGACCAGCGCCGCGGTGCCCGAGAAGCTGGCCTCGACGATGTCGCGCGCGCCGCCCACCGGGCCCACCACGTCGGCGTCGGGCACGGCCACGCCGTCGAGCCTGAAGCGCGGCACGAGGTGCGCGCGGTGGCCCATGGCATCGATGTCGTGCAGCGGCACCAGGCCCGGCGCGCCGCGCCGCACCACGAGGATCGAGAGCGCGGCCTCGGGCGGCGCCTCGGGGTCGGTGCGGCAGACCACGCTGAGCAGGTCGGCGCCCTCGCCGTCCCAGCCGGTGGCGGCCGACACCCATTGCTTGGTGCCGTGGATGCGCCAGCCGCCTTCGCCTCGCTCGGCCGTGGTGCGCACGCCCTCGCCGGGCCGCGGCGCGGCGAAGTTCGCGCTGCCGCCGGGCTCGCTGTTGGCCAGCGCGGCCAGCGGCGCGCCCTCGCAGGCGAGGAAGGGTGCGAGCAGGCGCCGATGCTGCTCGGGCGTGCCGGCGATGAACAGCGGCGCCAGGCCCAGCAGGTTGGCGAACAGCGTCAGCGAGACATTGCAGTCGACCGCATGGAACTCCTCGGCCACGATCGCGAGGTCGACCATGCCCGTGCCCTCGCCGCCGAAGGGCTGCGGCATGAGCCGGCGCAGGAAGCCGCGGCGGATGATCTCCTCGTACATCGGCCGTGTGGCGCGGAAGCGCTCGCCGGGCGTGTGCAGCGCGCGCGTGGCGGCGCGCACCTGCGAGAGCACCTCGTTGGCGGCACGCCGCGCATCGAGCTGGAGCGCGCGGCGCGCGGGGTCGAGGGTGAAGTCGATGGTCATGGGAAATCCGGTCGAGTGATGGGTGGGTGCGCAGTCTGGCCGCGCCACCCCCAAGCGGCCTTGTCGTTTCGTGCACGGCGCCTTGCCGGAACGCGCAGCACGGGCGCGCGGCTTGCAAGGCCCGCGCGCCGTCGCGATGATGGGTGTCCCAACCTCCCGTCCACAGGTGCGCACATGAAGTCCTGGTCCACCGAAGCCGTCGCCGCGCCCGAGCAGTTCGCCTACTGGCGCGAGGTGGTGTGCGAGGCCTTCGCGGCGCTCGATCCGCGCTCGGCCGAGCGCGGCGCGGGCTTCGCGAGCCGGGTCGACATGGAAGGCATCGGCGCTATCAACGTGGCGCGCATCCGCGCCGAGGCCCACACCGTGGTGCGCGACTTCTCGCAGATCCGGCGCGATCCGCAGGACCGGCTGTTCGTCAACCTGCAGGTCGCGGGCCAGGGCATCGTGCGCCAGGGCCACCGCGAGACGCGCGTGACGCCCGGCGCCTTCAGCATCGTCGACACGGCGCGGCCCTACACGCTGCATTTCGACGCGCGCTTCGAAGTGCTGTCGCTGCGCGTGCCGCGCGAGCTGCTGCTGCCGCGCGTCAGCGAGCCGCGCGCCCTGTTCGCGCGCGCGCTCGGCGGGCCGGCCGGCATCGGGCGCGCGACCTCGGGCTTCATGCAGTCGCTGATGGAGGGCGGCGGGCTGCCCGCGGGGCCCGCGGCCGAGCGGCTGGCGGTGCTGCTGTGCGAGCTGGTGGCCGAGTCGGCGCGCGCGGCGGATGCCGGCGTGGCCGCCGCGCCGCCCATGCGCGATGCGCACCGGCAGCTGCTGGTGCGCCGGGTCAAGGCCCATGTGCTCGAGGCGCTCGATTCACCCGAGCTCGACGTGCCCTCGATCGCGCGGCGCTTCGGCGTCTCGGTGCGCTACCTGCACCTGGCCTTCGCGCACGAGGGCAGCACGCCGGCCGCGTGGATCCGCGCGCAGCGCATGGCACGCTGCGCGCAGGACCTCGCGAACCCCGCGGACCGGCGGCCGGTCTCGGCCATCGCGCTGCGCTGGGGCTTCCAGGACATTCCGCATTTCACACGCACGTTCGGCGCGGCCTTCGGCTGCACGCCCTCGGCCTATCGCCTGCGGCACGGGGGCAGCACCCCCGGCGACGAAAGCAGCGCGCGCCTCAGGGCAGGTTGAGCTGCCACGAGACGCCGAAGCGGTCCTGCACCCAGCCGTAGAGCCGGCTGAACGGATAGGCATCGACCGGCATCAGCACCTGGCCGCCGTCGGCCAGCCCGTCGAACAGCCGGCGCAGCTGCGCCTCGTCGTCGCAGTCGATGAACAGCGAGATCGAGGGCGTGAAGCCGAAGGCATGCACGGGCGGGCTGTCGATGCACAGCAGGCTGTGGCCGCCGAGCTCGAAGCGCGCCTTGAGCACCGTGCCCTCGGCGCCCGGGCCCGCGGGGCCGTAGCGCTCGATCTCGGTGATGCGCGCCTCGGGAAACAGCGAGAGGTAGAAGTCCATCGCGGCCTGGGCCTGGCCGGTGAACATCAGGAAGGGCGTGAGCCGCATGGCCGATCTCCTCGAAGAAGGTCAATAGGGCGGCGCCTTGCGCGCGCGCTGTTCGCGCGCCGCTTCGGTCCACCACGCGAGGTCGTCGGCGAAGCGGCCGAAGGCCCGGTCGAGCGAGGCGCCGGGCGCGCCGGTGGGCTGGCCCTGCGCGTCGAGCGTCTGCGAGATCGGACCGACCGACAGCGTGCTCGACACCACGATCATGCCCATCTCGGAAAGGATCGAATGCCACACCGTGCCCGAGCGCACGCCCGAGAAGCGGCCGGCCGAGTAGCTCGCGATCGCCGCGGGCCGCCAGAACCACTCCTCGAGGAAGTGGTCGGTGAGGTTCTTGAGGCCGGGCTGCGGGCCCCAGTTGTATTCGCCGGTCACGAAGACGAAGGCATCGGCCGCGCGGATCTTGCGCGCCAGCGTCTCCATCGCCTCGGGCGCCGTGCCCGCCGGGTACTCCTTGTACATGCGGTCGAGCATCGGCAGGTCGACGGCCTTGGCATCGATCAGCTCCACCTCGGCGCCGCGCGCGGCCAGCCGCTCGACCAGATAGTCCGCGAGCCGCACGCCCATGCGGTCGGCACGGTAGGAACCGTAGAACACCAGGATCTTGTCTGCCATCGTCGCTCCGTTTCGCAGGGCCGCCGGGTGCGGCCCTTGCGCGAAGGGTAACGCTTCAAGGTGGCATTGGCGAAACGGCTCGGCTCACACGCGGGTCCAGGCCTTGCCGATCAGGTCGGTCTGGCGGGTGCACTCCATCTTCTCCATCAGCGAGGCGATCTGCGCGCGCACGGTGTGGTACGACACGGCGTTGTCGATGGCGTACTGCTTCGGCGCCGCGCCGCGCATCAAGGCCTCGAGAACGCGGGCCTCCGAGGGCGTGATACCGAAGGCGATCTCGAGTGCCTCCGCGTTCAGGGCGGCTTCGCGGCGGTCGCGGCAGACACGCACCACGACCAGGATCTCGCCGCTGATGCTGAGCTGGAGATCGGCGCGCGCCAGGTCGAGCCGGTGCGTGCGCCCGAGCGGCCCCGCCAGCACCAGGCGCCGCGCGGGCCCGCCGCCGGCCGCCTCGCGCAGCCTGCGAACCAGCAGGCCCTGCGATCTCTGGTCGGCATGCCACAGCCGGCCTTGGCGGAGCTGCAGCGCGCCCCGCTCGCCGAGCCACGCCCTCGCCAGTTCGGACACGTGCAGCACGGCGCCGGCCGGCGTGACCAGGAAGACGGCTTCGTTGAATGTCTTGAAGGTGGCGTCGACGAACGAGAGCGACAGCGCCGCATCGCGCTGGCGCTGCTGCATGGCGTTCTGCAAGGCGGTGGTGAAGGTGCGCATCGGTTCCGAATCGACGCGCCGGCCAATGTCGTCGGACGGATGGTTGCGCTGCACCGAGAGGCCGGCGCGTCGGCTCGAGGTTTCGACCGCCATGAAGGTCACGATCTGCCGCATGCGATGCACGCACATGAAATCGGCATAGAAGGCCTGCCGGTCGAGTTCGGTCTGGGTGAAGCGTTGCGCGGTGTCGAGCCAGGTGCCCGCGGGCAGGCCATGTCCAAGCGGCGCCACGATGTCCGAGGCATGGAAATGCTCGACGTACTCGCGCTCGGCGCGGGCATCCACGCACTGCTGCTCGAAGCGCAGCAGGCCGCCGCTGCCGTCGAACATGATGAAGGTCGCGGTATCGCCGCCCACCAGCTGGCGCGCCCCCTCCAGCACATCGAGCCAGGGCTGCGACTGCGGTTCGTCGAGGTGATGGATGGCATCCAGCGCGCGGCGCAGCGGAATCTTCTCGCGCATCTGCATGAGCGTCTTCTCCTGGTGGCCTGGAGGCGCGGGGCAGACCGGCGCGTGCCGCGGGCCTGCGCTCCTCCTGCACCAGTGTGGCGATAGCGAGCGCTCCGCGTCAAGGGGCCGCGGCGGCAGGCCCCCTCGCCCTGGGCGCCCTAGCGTCGTGTCAGCGTGGTGTCGAACCCGTTGCGCGAGCGCCCCTGGTAGGTCCTGGCATCGACCGGCTTGAAGCTGATCGTGCTGTCGCCGCAACCGACCAGCGCCTGGGAGGGATGCAGGCTCAGCTCGAAGCCCTGGCCCTCGGCCGGTGTCCAGCGCGCGGGGGTCGGCAGGCCGACGCAGGGATCGGCGGTGCTGCGGATCGCGAGCTGCCAGATGCCGGCGCCACGCTCCAGGTTCAGGTCGGCGCGGTATTCGCGGCCGTTCGGTGCCTTGAGCAGTGCGTTCCAGGCACCGTCGATGGCGGGTGCCGCCGGGTCGGTGACCTGCGCGCTGGCGGCCAGCGGGGCGAGCGCCAGGATGGCGCCGGCCATGCATCGGGTGATCGACATGGTGCGGCTCCTCACAGTCCGATCTGCCGCTTCAGCGCCTGCCAGGCCGGGCCGTTCAGGCGCTGCAAGGTGCGGGCGTTGTACTGGAGCTGCGGCTTGACCTGGCGCACCATGTACACCGCCCCGCCGTATTCACCGAAGCTGCGCCGGTTGTCGACGTAGGTCGACGGATAGCTGGCGGCATCCAGCTCGATCAGCCGCGCGCCGTTGACCGTGGCGATGCGAAAACCGCCCGTGCCGCCCGCGATGCAGTTGCTCATGGTCGAGCTGGCCTGGGCCCAGTCGCAGATGTAGTAGCGCACGGTGCTCGCATCGACGAAGGCCACGCGCAGGATGTGGCGATCGTCCTGCGCCAGGCCGAGGCTCGCGGTGCCGCCGCCGTTGGCGAGGTTGACGCCGCCGACCGGACGGCCCGCGATCAGCGCTTCGAGCGTGGCGAAGCCCACCGCGTCCGTCGTGACGTCGTTGATCAGAGGGAACTGCTTCACGTCGATGCCGAAGCGGGTGCGGATCAACGAACCGGCGGGAAAGGTGGCACCGGGATCGGCGAGCCCGACGGACGGGTCGAGGCCGACGATGGTGTTGCTGCCGTCGGTGGCGGCCTGCATCTGCGCCACGACCTCCGACATCTTGCGGCCCGCGATGTCCTGCGACAGCGTGTAGGCCAGGCTCGGAACGCTGCCCCCGCAGAACTCGGTACGGTTCGGCAGGCCCTGCGTGTTGAAGAAGTCGGTGGTCTCGTCGCAGCGCAGCCAACCGGTCGGGCTCAGGCGGACCTGGCGATAGAGCTGGCCATGCGCGATGGCGACGCCGGCCGTCTTGCCCTCGCGCCGGTCGACGACCTGCGTGCGTCCCTGGCCGCTCACGACGCCATCGGTCGAATAGGTCTGCAGGTAGTAGGTGCTCGGGTTCGTGAACTCGAGCCGCGCCAGGGTTTCGCCGGGCGCGGGAGCCGTCGCGACCGCCGGATCGACCACGGCGAGCGTGGCACCGGCATGGAGTGCGAGGTTGGTCAGGCCGGCTGCGGTCCGGGCATCGTCTGCGAAGCCTTCGCCCACCGCCAGGCCCTGGTAGTCGGCGATGTCGGCGGCCGGGATTCCGAGCTGTGCCGCCACCAGCGCCCGCGCGCGATCGGCCGCGATGCCGGCGGCGATGGCGGCCTGCACGAGGGTGGTGAGCGGATTGATCTGCGCACGCAAACTGGCCGGCGCGCCGAGATGGTAGGCGCGCATGCCCAGCGGCACGGGCGTGCCGCTGCCATCGCTTTCGTAGGAGCCGCCCGCGGCCACCGCGCCCGGCACGATCTTCGCCAGCAGTGGCGCGGCCGCCAGCTTCGCCGCGTCGGCGGCATCGATGGGCGTGTAGCTGAAGCGGTACTGCCCGTCGGCCGCGGTCTTGCCCGATGCGGGCTCGCCGGCATCGCAGGCGCCGTTCGCATTGCGGTCCACGCACACCACGGCGTTGCCGATGGGGCCGAGCACGACCACCTTACCGTTCACGCTGACCGGCCCTGGTGGTGCGGGCGGCGGCGGCGCGGCGGGGGGCGGTGGTGGTGGCAGCAGCCCAAGCGGCAGGCCTCCACCGCCGCCGCCTCCTCCGCCGCAGGCGCTCAGCGCGAGCAGGGCCAGGCAGGCCCAATACGTTGCCGTGCGCGAAGACCGGATCTTGGGTGTCATCGAATGCTCCTTCGTTCGTGATGAAACGAAGCGTCCCTCCTGGATGCCTCTGCGAAGAAGTGTTGACGGTGGGGATCGACCGGGCATCGCGCAATTGAACGATGCCTGGAGCGCTTCGATCGGGCAGCCGATGGGTTTGCACCGCAGGGTCCGCCGCTGGCTATGCTCGCCTCACATGCTCTTTTCTTCCCTGCCCCCTTGCGCTTGGCTGCGACGGGCGACGCCCGTGGCGCTGCTGCTCGTATTGGCCAGCGCCTGCGCGGCCTCCGCGTGCCTCGATACCGCCGCGACCACGCCACCGCCACCACGCGCCCTCGCGATGGCCGCCGCCGCGCAACGCGAGCACGAGGCCTTCGGCGCGCAGACCCTCGATGCCGAAGGCCGCATGGTCGACGCGGGCAGTTCCGAGGCCGAGGACGGACGCGTCTCGCGCTTCGCGCCCGCGCCGTGGCAGCGCGTGCTCGGCTACTGGGACGCGGTGGACCAGCCGCGCGTGAAGCTACCCTCGCTGGTGCGCTTCGGTGCCTTGCGGCCGGCCGATCGCACGCTGCTGCTGGAGGCGCTGAACCAGGCCAGTGCTTCGCGCCTGATGGGGCTGGGCGTCGGGCCCGACCAGGGCCTCGACGCGGCCGAGCTGCATGCGATGGCGACGGCCGTGAACCGGGTCGCGGTGATCGACACGCCGTGGTCGGCCGCCTTCATCAGCTGGCTCGCGCGGCAGGCGGGACTGGGCGCGGACGAGTTCGTGTTCTCCGAGGCGCACGTGGACTACGCGGGCGCGGCCTGGAAGGCCGGCGCCGACGAAGCGGCGGGCCGCCCCACGCGCTTCGCGCTGCGGGCCTGCGATCTCGCACGCACGCCGCCGCGCGTGGGCGACCTGGTGTGCCAGACGCGCGGCGCGCGTTCGACGCTCGACAGCTTCGCGAAGATCGGCACGGTGCTCGCGACGCGGCCCACGGGCGGCGCGGCGCTGCCGATGCATTGCGACGTGGTGACGGCCGCCGACGCACGCGGCTTCGACGCGGTCGGCGGCAACGTGCTGCAGTCGGTCACCTTGCGCCGGCTGGACTTCGCGCCGGGCATGCGGACGCTCGATCCGAGTTACCTGCCCGAAGGCTGCGCGGCGGACGCGGCGGGATGCATCGATCGGCACATGAGCCGGCAGCCCTGGTCGCTGCTGCTGCAGTGGCGCTGAAGCGGGCGCCTCAGCAGTTGTTGCGGCGCAGCCCCGCCATGTGCGCGCAGGGCCGGCGACCCGGACCGGGGTCGTGCACATGCGGCGGCGGAGGCTGCACGCGACGCCGCGGCGGCGGGTAGGGATAGGGATCGGCGCCCCAGAGATAGACCGGCTCGGGATCGGCCTGCGCCGCGCGCCCTTCGTCGGGATAGCGCGGAATGATCGACAGCCCCGGGTTCGAGGGCGGTGCCGGCGCGGCGGCGCTCGGCGGCGGCGTGTAATCGGGCGCACGCGCGGGCGGTGCCGGCTGCAGAGCCGAAGGGGGCGGCGGCTCGGCGATCTGCACGGGCCGCGACGAACGCGTGCCGCTCGGGCAGGCTCCGTCGGTGTAGACGGTGGCGCCGTTGGCATCGAGGCAGCGCACCACCTCGGCCGAGCTCGCCGATGCGCCCAGCACGAAGACCGCCGAGACGATCAGCGTGCGCAACGAGGTGGCGACGAGCAGAGGGGTTCGCATGAAGATGAGAAGAGGGCCGTGCCGGAACGACGCACGGGCAGGTTCATTCTGTGCGCTTTGTCGCGGCCCGCCAAGCGCCGCAGGCCCCGTCGCTCACAGCAAGCCGCCCATGCGCAGCGCCGCGGCCTTCAGCGCATCGATGCGGCGCTCGGCATCGGCCATCGACATGCGCGCGGTCGGCGCATGCACCGCGAGCGCGGCACGCACCTCGCCGGCCGCGTCGCGCACCGGCACGGCCACGGCCACCAGGCCGGCCATGAACTCCTCGCGGTCGCGCGAGAAGCCGTCCTGCGCGATCGCGTCGCACTCGGCGCGCAATGCGGCGGGGTCGGTGAGGGTGCTGGCCGTCATGCGCGGCAGCGGCAGGCCGTCGATCATCGCGTCGCGCGCCTTCTTCGGCATCTGCGCGAGAAAGAGCTTGCCGCTCGCGGTGCAGTGCAGCGGCACGTGCGAGCCCACGTCGAGCGTGAGCCGCAACGGCCACTGGGCCTCGACGCGGTCGAGGTAGAGCACGCGCGCGCCGTCGAGCGTCGTGAGGTTGCAGGTCTCGCCGACCTCCTGCACCAGCGCGGCCAGCACCTCGTGGCGCAGGCCGCGCACGCTGCCGTGGTTCAGCGTGTCGAAGGCCAGCTGCCGCAGCGCGGGGCCGACGACGAAGGAGCGCTCGTCGAGGTCGCGCGCGAGAAAACCGGTGGCCAGCAGCTGGGTGCAGATGCGATGCGCGGTGCCCTTGGGCAGGCCCAGCTGCGCCGCGAGATCGGCCAACGACAGCGCGCGGCCCTCGTGGGCCAGCAGCGCGAGCAGGCGCAGGCTGCGCTCGGCCGAGGAACCGGAAACGGGCTCCTCGACGGGGGCAACCACGGGCGCGGCAACAGGGGCGGCAGCGGAACGCGCGGGACGGGGCATGCGGGTAAACCTCTAAAGTGGAACATTGCGTTCCGAAAATCAATAACCTAGGATGCAGCGGATCGAGGCCATTGTTCCATCGCCGGACCGCACGCATGCCTGACTCTCGCAGTGAAGAAGCCTTCGACTACATCGTGGTGGGCGCCGGCTCGGCCGGCTGCGTGCTGGCGGCGCGCCTGAGCGAGGACCCGGCCACGCGCGTGCTGCTGCTCGAGGCCGGGCCGCGCGACAGCTCGCCGTGGATCCACCTGCCGATCGGCTACGGCAAGACCATGTGGAGCCCGGTCTACAACTGGCGCTTCGAGACCGATCCCGATCCCAACATGAACGGCCGCCGCATCTACTGGCCGCGCGGCAAGACGCTGGGCGGCTCGAGCTCGATCAACGGCCTGATCTACATCCGCGGCCAGCGCGAGGACTACGACCACTGGGCCGCGCTCGGCAACCCGGGCTGGGGCTACGACGAGGTGCTGCCCTACTTCGTGCGCTCCGAAGGCAACCAGCGCGGCGCCAGCGAATTCCACGGCGGCGACGGGCCGCTCAAGGTGTCGGACATCGGCGCGCGGCACGAGCTGATCGAGGCCTTCATCGAAGGCGCCCGGCAGACCGGCGTGCCGCGCACCGAGGACTTCAATGGCGCCGCGCAGGAAGGCGCGGGCTACTACCAGCTCACCACGCACCGCGGCCTGCGCTGCAGCACCGCCAAGGCCTACCTCGCACCGGCGCGCCACCGCCCCAACCTGCGCATCGAGACCGAGGCGCTGGCCACCGGCCTCGTGTTCGAGGGCCGGCGCGCGACCGGCGTACGCTATCGGCAGGGCGGCGTGGAGAAGACAGCGCGCTGCCGCGCCGAAGTGCTGCTCTGCGCGGGTTCCATCCAGTCGCCACAGTTGCTGCAGCTCTCGGGCGTGGGCCCGCGTGCGCTGCTCGATCGCTTCGGCATCGCGCCGGTGCACGAACTGCCGGGCGTGGGCGAGAACCTGCAGGACCACCTGCAGATCCGCCTCGGCTACGAGTGCACGAAACCGATCACCACCAACGACCAGCTCAACTCCTGGGCCGGCCAGCTCGGCCTGGGCCTCGAATGGCTGCTGCACCGCAGCGGCGCGCTCGCGATCGGCATCAACCAGGGCGGCTGCTTCATGCGCGCGCTCAAGGACGAAGCGGGCCGCCCGGTGGCAGCCACCCCCGACATCCAGTTCCACGTGGCCACGCTGTCGGCCGACATGGCCGGCGGCAAGGTGCATCCCTACTCGGGCTTCACCTTCTCGGTGTGCCAGCTGCGGCCCGAGTCGCGCGGCCACATCCGCATCCGCTCGACCGACGCGGCCGAGCCGCCCGAGATGCAGCCCAACTACCTGTCGACCGAACTCGACCGCGCCACCGCGGTGGCCGGCGTGAAGGCCGCGCGCGCCATCGCCGAGGCGCCCGCGATGCGGCCCTACGTCAAGCGCGAGGTGAAGCCCGGCGCGCAGGCCGCGAGCGATGCCGAGCTGCTCGAGTTCTGCCGCAACAACGGCGCCACCATCTTCCATCCCACCGGCACCTGCCGCATGGGGCACGACCCGCTCGCGGTGGTCGATGCGCGGCTGCGCGTGCACGGCATCGGCGGCCTGCGCGTGGTCGACTGCTCGGCCATGCCCACGCTGGTGTCGGGCAACACCAACGCCCCCGCGGTGATGATGGCCGAGAAGGCCGTCGACATGATCAGAGAGGACCACAGGGCGGCTTCGGCCGCGCACTAGCAGCAACGCATCCCGCACGGCCCGCCGAGAGCGAAGACCAAGAGGCCGCCACGACAACACTCATCGGAGACAACACATGAGCAGTGCACGCGACGACGAGAAAACGATTCGCAGGGTGGTGATTTCGGCGCTGGTGGGCGCCACCATCGAGTGGTACGACTTCTTCCTCTACGGGGTGGTGGCCGGCATCGTGTTCAACAAGCTCTACTTCCCGGGCAGCGACCCGGTGGTGGCGACCTTGCTGGCCTACACCACCTTCGCCGTGGGCTTCGTCACGCGGCCCCTGGGCGGCGTGATCTTCGGCCACTTCGGCGACAAGATCGGCCGCAAGAGCATGCTGATCATCACGCTGATGATCATGGGCGTGGCCACCTTCCTGATCGGCCTGGTGCCGACCTACGCGCAGATCGGCATCGCGGCGCCATTGCTGCTGCTGGTGCTGCGCGTGGCGCAGGGCATCGGCCTGGGCGGCGAATGGGGCGGCGCGGTGCTCATGGCCTACGAGTACGCGCCCAAGGAAAAGCGCGGCTTCTATGCCTCGCTGCCGCAGATCGGGCTGGCGATCGGCCTGTGCCTGGCCTCGGGCGTGGTCGCGCTGCTGTCGTGGCTGTTGACCGACGAGCAGTTCATGGCCTGGGGCTGGCGCATCGCCTTCCTGATCTCGGGGCTGATGGTCGGGGTGGGCATGTACATCCGGCTGCACGTGAAGGAGACGCCCGAGTTCGCCGCGGTGAAGGCGCGCAACGCCGAGCTGCGCATCCCGTTCATGGACATGCTGCGCCGCTACCCGGGCAATGTGCTCAAGGGCATGGGCGCGCGCTACATCGACGGCGTGTTCTTCAACATCTTCGGCGTGTTCTCGATTGCCTACCTCACGGGCACGCTCAAGCTCAGCCGCACCGATGCGCTGCTGGGCGTGATGGCCGCGGCCATCGTGATGTGCTTCGCCATCCCCTTCTTCGGCCGGCTGTCGGACCGGCTCGGCCGGCCCCGGGTCTACATGTGGGGATCGCTGATCACCGCGGTGTCGGCCTTCCCGGGCTTCTGGCTGATGACGCACAGCGGCGGCAACGTGCTGCTGGTGTGGCTGTCGATCGTGATCCCGTTCGGCATCCTCTATGCCTCGGTCTACGGCCCCGAGGCCGCGCTGTTCTGCGACCTGTTCGACGCCAAGGTGCGCTACACCGGCATCTCCTTCGTCTACCAGTTCTCGGGCATCTTCGCCTCGGGCATCACGCCGATCATCGCCACCGCGCTGCTCAAGTCGGGCGGCGGCGAGCCGTGGCAGATCTGCCTGTACGTGCTGTTCGCGGGCGTGGTGTCGGCGTTGTGTGCCTGGCTGATCGGGCGCAGTCCCTCGCCGGCCGACGCGCCGGTGGTGGCACCCGCGCGCTGACGCGCTCGGGCAAGTCGCCGTGCACGGTGGATCAGACACCGGCGCGCGGCGGCCGCTACCTTCGTGGCTTTCACCCTGGAGCCACGACGCATGAAGCGCACCGCCTTTTTCCACGACGAGAGAACGCTCTGGCACATCGCCGGGGCACCCCATGCCCTGATGCTGCCCGTGGGCCGCTGGGTGCAGCCGATGGCGGGTGTCGGCATTGCCGAGGCGCCCGACACCAAGCGAAGGCTGAAGTCGCTGATGGACGTCTCGGGGCTCAGCGACAGGCTCGAGGTGCGGTCGGCGCCGCCGGCCTCGCAGGACGAGCTGCTGCGCGTGCACACGCGCGACTACCTCGCGCGCTTCAAGGCCGGCAGCGATGCCGCGGGCGGCGACATGGGCGATCTCGCGCCCTACGGCCCGGGCAGCTACGAGATCGCCGCGCTGTCGGCGGGCCTCGCGATCGCGGCCATGGACGGCGTGGTCGCGGGCCGGCATCCGAACGCCTATGCCTTCTGCCGCCCGCCGGGCCACCATGCCAGTGCCGATCGCGGCATGGGCTTCTGCATCCTCAACAACATCGCGATCGCCATCGAGGCCGTCAAGGCGCGCCACGGCATCGATCGCATCGCCGTGATCGACTGGGACGTGCACTGCGGCAACGGCACGCAGCAGCTCTTCTACGGCCGCGACGACGTGCTGACCATCTCGCTGCACCAGGAGCACTGCTTTCCGCCGGGCTACAGCGGCGCGCACGACCGCGGCGAGGGCGTGGGGCTGGGCTTCAACATCAACATCCCGCTGCAGCCGGGCGGCGGCCACAACGCCTACATGCAGGCCTTCGAGCGCATCGTGATTCCCGCGGTGGACCGCTTCGCGCCGCAACTGGTCGTGGTGGCGAGCGGCCTCGATGCCAGCGGCGTCGATCCGCTCGCGCGCATGCTGCTGCATCCCGAGTCGTTCCGCCTCATGACCCGGCATGCGATGGCGCTCGCCGAACGGCATGCGGGCGGCCGGCTGGTGATGGTGCACGAGGGCGGCTACTCGGAAGTGGCGGTGCCCTTCTGCGGCCTCGCGATCCTCGAGGAGCTGTCGGGCCACCGCACCGAGGTCGAGGATCCGCTCACGCCCTTCTTCGGCCTGATGCAGCCCTCGGCGCGCTTCGATGCCTTCCAGCTCGGGCTGATCGAGGAGCTGGCGGCGCTGCACGGGCTGCAGCGCTGAACCACGAACGAAGCCGGGTGGCTTCGTTCGCGCCGACTACCCGCGCGCCGCCGCGACCCGCTCGATGGTGCCCAGCGGCATGAGCTCGCGCAGCGCCTCGCGCGCACCGGCCACCAGGGCCTCGTCGCACAGCTCGGGTCGTCCCGTGCCATAGGGCGGCTGCGGCGCGTATTCCATCAGCAGCTCCACCATCCGGCCCGTGGCCTCGCCGGCGATCTCGCCGACCACGCGCACGCCGAAGTCGATGCCGGCGGTCATGCCGCCGCCGGTCATGCGGTTGCGGTCGATCACGATACGGCCCGGGCTCGGAATCGCGCCCAGCAGCGCGAGCCGGTCGCGCGCATACCAGTAGCAGCCCGCGCGGTAGCCGTCGAGCAGCCCGGCCGCGGCCAGCAGCAGCGAGCCGTTGCACACGCTGGTGATCCAGGTCGAACGCGCGCCGACACGGGCGAGGAAGGCCTTGGTCTGCTCGTCCTCGAGCAGCGCGAACAGCGCCTTGGTGTTGCCCGGCACGAACAGCAGGTCGGGCGCCTCCCAGCAGTCGTCGAAGCCGTGCGTGGCGACCACGCTGACACCGGCATCCGAGGCCAGCGCGCCGGTGTGCTTCCACGCGAGCTGCGACTCGAAGCCGGGGATGAAGGACAGCGCCTGCAGCGGACCCGCGAGGTCGATCAGGGTCATGCCCGGAAAGACCAGCGACAGCACCTTGAAGCTCATGACGGGAGCCCCGCCAGCAGTTCTAGCACCTGGGCCGGGGTCTGCGCCACGCCGGTGGTGTTGTGCTGCTCGAAGAGGGTGTACCAGCCCGAGGCTTCGACGCCCTGGCGGAAGCCCGCGACCGCCTCGGCGCTGTCCATCTCCCACACGGCCCAGAACGCGGCGGCGGGATCGGCATGGTCGACGCCGCGGTCGGCCGCGCCCCAGCCCAGCGTGCGGATGCCGCCGGCCTTCATGGCCTCGATGGCGCCGAGCACGGCGTCGGCGAAGGCCCGGCGCTCGGCCGGCGTGCGGGCGATCCAGGCCGGCCTGGGTGTCCATTGTTCGATGAAGAGATGCTTGCTGCTCATGGGATTCCTCGGGTTGGATGAAGGGGCCGGCCGACGATAGCCAGCGCAGCGCCGGCGGCACGACTGCCGGTGCACCGTGTCTTGCACCAGCGTGCACGGCGTGCGGCCGCGCGGCCCCGCCTTGCTTGTGGCGCGCCGCCAGACCGGCTGTAATGCCCGGACCATGCACGCCCAGTCCTGTTCCACGCTCGACGTTCCCGCTGCCCAGCGGATGCGCTACTGGGAAAGCGCGATCGCGCCCTACTTCGGCCGGCTGCGCGGCGACGACGACGCGGGCGGCCCGGACTTCGAGGCCCGCTGCGACATCTACGACGTCGGCGGCCTGGGCGCGGTGCGCATGCAGGTGCCGCTCTCGCGCGTGACGCGCGAGGCCCGCGACGCGCTCGACAGCGGCGGCGGCTATTTCAAGCTCTCGATGCAGATCGCCGGCGCCGCCGACGTGCACGCGGCCAACCGCACGGTGCACCTGGGCCCGGGCGACTGGATCATGCTCGACCAGCGCCTGCCCTACACCTGGGAATCGGCCGCGCCGGCCTCGCTGTTCGGGCTGCAGATCCCGCGCGAGCGCCTCGCGGCGCTGGGCCTGCCGTCGCTGGTGTGTTCGAGCGACGAGGCGCTGGCCGACAGCGGCATGGCGCCGATCCTCGGCGGCCACCTGCGCACGCTGAACACGCAGCTCGCGCACGTCACCGAGGATGCCGCCCACCTGCTGGCCGAGGCTTCGATCGGCCTGCTCGCGACCACCCTGTCGAGCGGCCGGCCGCATGCGCGCGCGCCGGTCGACGCGCTGGCCGCCGTGCGCCTGCGCGCGGTGCAGTACGTGCGGCTGCATGCGAGCGAGGCCACGCTCTCGGTCGATGCGATCGCCCATGCGCTGCGCTGCTCGCGGCGCTACCTCTACAAGGCCTTCGACGGCAGCGACGCGAGCCCCGAGCGGCTGATCTGGCAGACCCGGCTCGAGCGCTGCCACGAGGCGCTGCGCGATGCGCGCAACCACGCGCGCTCGGTCTCCTCGATCGCCTTCGAGAACGGCTTCAACAGCGATGCCCACTTCGCGCGCATGTTCCGCGCGCGCTACGGCCAGTCGCCCGCGCGGCTGCGGCGCGGCCTGCGGGCACAGGCTCAGGGCAGCCGCTCCTCGTAGGCCTCGGCCGGCCGGTCGTTGGGCGACTGGAAGGCCGCCTTCAGCGAATCGCTCAGCGGGATGTTGATGACCGCGTTGCGCGGCGGGATCGGCGCCATGAACCAGCGCGCATAGAGCTTCTCGAGCGCGCCCGAGGCCATCGCATTCGCGAGGTAGCCGTCGACCGCGCGCTTGAAGGCCGGGTCGTCCTTGCGGATCATGATCGCGATCGGCTCGATGCCCAGCGGCTTGCCGACGATGCGGAAATCCGCCGGGTTGCGCGCGTTCGAGATGTTGCCCGCGAGCGTGTTGTCGTCCATCGCGAAGGCATCGGCGCGGCCGCTCTCCAGCAGCAGGAAGCTCTCGGCATGGTCCTTGGCCAGCACGATGTTCAGCGCCATGCCCTTGTTGTCCTGCTCGAGCTTGCGCAGCCGCTGCACGAGCGTGGTGCCCACGGTCGTGACCACCGTCTTGCCCTTGAGCTGCTCCGCCGACTCGATGCCGCTGGCCGCGCGCACGGCGAAGCGCGCCTCGGTGATGTAGGTGGTGCTGCCGAAGGCCACCTGCTGCTGGCGCGCGGCATTGTTCGTGGTCGAGCCGCACTCGATGTCGACGGTGCCGTTCTGCAGCAGCGGCACGCGGTTCTGCGAGGTCACGACCATCGGCCGCACCGCCACGCCGGGCAGCAGCTTGGCGAGCATCTGCTCGCAGAGCTCGACGTGGTAGCCGACGTAGCCGCCGCCCACCGCGTACGACAGCGGCGGCGAGGCCTCGCGCACGCCCATCACGAGGGTGCCGGCGGCCTTCGCCTTGGCGAGCGTGCCGCCGGGTTCCTGCGCGAGCGCGGCCAGTGCGGCGGCCGCAAGCACGGCACCCGCGAGCATTCGATTCGGGGTCTTCATGGCGTTCTCCGGCGCGTCAGGCCGCGAGCGCCACCGGCGCGGGATGGGCGATCTCGTCCAGGCTCTCGCGCAGCGCGCGGTCGAGGATCTCGATGGCGCGGTCGATCTGCTCGTGCGCCACGTTGAGCGGCGGCGCGATGCGCCACACCGAGCCGCGCTCGGGCCGGCGCCGGATGTTCATGCTCAGGCCGAGCTCGAAGCACTTCTTCGTGGTGCGCGCGCCGAGCTCGTGATGGGGCAGCCGCGAGTCGCGGTCCTGCACCAGCTCCACGCCCAGCAGCAGGCCCTCGCCGCGCACGTCGCCGATCGCCTCGTAGCGCCGCTGCAGCTCGAGCAGTTGACCGCGCAGGTAGGCGCCGGTGGTGCGCGCGCGCTCGATCAGGCCTTCGCTGCGGATGGTGTCGAGCACCGCCAGGCCGACGGTGGCGGGCAGCGGGTCGGAGACATGGCTGGTGTAGAAAGTGAAGCCCTTCTCGTGCACGTCCTGCTCGATGCGCGGGCTGGTCGCCACGGCGGCCAGCGGCAGGCCGCCGCCCATGGTCTTCGACACCGACATGATGTCGGGCACCACGCCGTAGAAGTCGGAGGCGGTGCGGTGGCCGATGCGGCCGAACGCGGTCTGGGCCTCGTCGAAGATCAGGAGCATGCCGCGCTCGTCGGCGGCGCGGCGCAGCGCCTGCATGTACGACCTGGGCGGCACCAGCACGCCGCCCGCGCTGATGATCGGCTCGATGATGATCGCGGCGCGCCGGCCGGTCGAGGCCATGTCGTACATCTTGAGGCCGAGCTCGAGGCAGGCCAGCGCCGACTCCTCGCCCGACATGCCGCGGATGTAGGGCCGGTAGGCGTTGGGCTCGGGCATCAGGTAGACGCCGGGCACGTGCACGCCGTAGCCCTTGCGGTCGCTCGCGAACGACACCGCGCTGGTGCCGCCCGTCACGCCGTGCCAGGAGCCGCCCACGGCCAGGATCTCGAAGCCGCCGGTGTACATCTTCGCCATGCGCAGCGCGACCTCGTTGCTCTCGGAACCGGTGTTCACGAACAGCGACTTGCTCAGCGGCGCGGGCATCCAGTCGGTGGCCATCTTCTGCGCCAGCTCGGCCACCACCTCGGGGATCATGCCGCTGAACAGGTGGAAGGCCTTCTCGCCGGCCTCGTGCACCGCGCGCACGATCGCCGGATGGTTGTGGCCGATGGTGGCGCACATCTGGCCCGAGGTGAAGTCGAGGATCTCGCGGCCCGTGTCGTCGACCACCACCGCGCCGCGGGCGCTGCGGAACAGGTTGGGGAAGGTGTCGCCGCCGTAGCGCACCATGTATTCCTTCGCGGCCGCGCGCAGTTGTTCGCTCATGTCCGAATCCTTTGCTGAAGTGGTGAGTGGATTCGCCAATGGTCGCGAGGCCCGCGCACGCGGTCCAATGTCGAGTTTGCATCCGGGCGCGATGCGCGGCACGCATCGCCCATGCACGCAACCGATGGGCACGCGGCTTGCAGAATGCGCCGCACGCAAAGGAACAGAGGGCGCGATGGACACACGCTGGTTTCAGGATTTCGTCACCTTGGCCGAGGTACAGAACTTCACGCGCGCGGCCGAGATGCGCAACGTCTCGCAGGCCGCGTTCAGCCGCCGCATCCAGGCGCTCGAGCAATGGCTGGGCGCCAAGCTGATCGATCGCGCGGCCTATCCCACGCGGCTCACGCCCGCGGGCGAGCGCTTCCGCAAGGTGGCCGCGGGCCTGCTCGACCAGATCGCCGATGCGCGCGCCGAGATCGGCGACGCGCCCGCGCGCAACCACGTGCGCATCGCCTCGACCTATGCGCTGGCCAGCACGCGGCTGCCGGGCTGGTGGGCGCGCTGGTCGGGCGCGGGCGACCTCAGCTGCAGCCTCGAGGTCGGCAACGTGCACGACACGCTGACGGCCTTCAGCGCGGGCTCGGCCGACGTGCTGATCGGCTTCCACCAGGCCGCGCATCCGCTGCAGCTCGATGCGGCGCGCTTCGAGCGCCGCGAGCTCGGCCTCGAGCGCGTGCGGCCCTACGTGTCGCGCGCGCTCGCCGCTTCGGAACGCTTCGCGCTGCCGGGCAGCGTGACCCATCCGCTGCCGCTGTTGATGTATTCGCCCAGCGGCTACTTCGCGCGCGTGGTCGCGACCGCGATCGAGCAGTCGGCGCAGCCGCTGATCGGTTACCGGGCCTTCGAATCAGAGATGACCGACGTGCTCGGCGACCTCGCGCAGCAGGGCATGGGCATGGCCTGGCTGCCCGACAGCTCCTTCGTCGCGGGCCGGCTCGGCGAGCTGGTGCCGGTGGGCGATGGTGCCTGGGACGTGGAGGTCGCGATCGTGGCCTGGCGCGCGCGGCTCAACGCGCGGCCGGCGGTCGCGCGGCTGTGGGAGCGCATCGGCGCCGACGCGCTGCCCGCCTGAAGCGACTTCAGCCGGGCTCGGCCGGCATGCGCTCGGCGATCACCTCGCGCAACAACGAAAGCGCTGGCGCCTCGCTGCGGCCGGCCAGGGTCACGAGGCCGAAGCGCGCGCGGCCCAGCGGCGGATGCACCGGCAGTGCGACCAGGTCAGGCGCCACCGCGCGCACCGCGAGCAGGATCGCGTCGCTGCCGCGCGCGAGCTCGACCAGGTTCGACAGCTCCGAGCAGCGCAGGGTCACGCACTGGTCGGGATGCGCCTCGGGACCGTAGGCATCGACCATCGCGCGCACCACGTCGCGCCCGAGCCCGGTGGACGCCAACGGGTAGTCCTTGAGGCTCTGGAACGTCATCGGCCCGCGCTTGCGCGCGAGCGGATGGCCGCGCCGGCACATGAAGGCGCCGCCCATCTCCACCAGCGGCTCGACGCGCAGGTCGATGCTCGGCGTGACGGTACGGAACTCGACCACCGCGGCGTCGAGCGTGCGCTGGCGCAGTGCCTGCACCAGCCGGTCGGTGTCGCCGCGCAGGATGTCGATGCGCACCGGCGCGCCGCGGTAGGCCATGCGCTGCAAGAGCGGCGTGGCCAGCAATGCGCCGGGCCCGGCGCCGAGCCCCACGCGCAGGTGGGCGCCGCCGCCGCCGCGCGCGCTGGCCACCAGTTCCTGCGCATCGCCGACCAGGTGGCGCGCGCGCTCGAGCATCTCGCGCCCGAAATGCGAGAGCTCGCTGCGCCGGCCCACGCGGTCGAACAGCGCGCGGCCGAGCACCTCCTCGAGCGCATGGATGCTGCGGCTCAGCGCCGGCTGCGTGATCGACAGCGCCTTGGCCGAGCGCGTGAAGGAACCCGTCTCGGCCACCGAGAGGAAGTGGCGCAGCTGCACGAAGGTCATGGCATGGAGGGGCCTGTTCATGCATTGGAATTATGGCTGTGGATAGAACAATGCATTGGACGCCTGGCAAGTCATTGCCTAGATTCGCGGCCGGTCCCTTTCCAGAACAAGCAAAGACACCTCACCCAGGAGACAGGTCCCTTCATGCATTCACTTCGCCAGCTTTCCCTTGCCGCCTGCCTCGCCTGCGCCGCCGTGCCCGCCGCCATGGCGCAAGGCGCCGCCCCCAACGCCCAGCGCATCGAGTCGCTCGCGCGCGAGGCCTATCCGCAGCTCGACACGCTCTACAAGGACATCCACGCCCATCCCGAACTCGGCTTCCAGGAGGTGCGCACGGCCGGCAAGCTGGCCGAGCAGATGCGCGCCCTCGGCTTCGAGGTGACCGAGCACGTGGGCCGCACCGGCGTGGTCGCGGTCCTGCGCAACGGCGCCGGCCCCACGGTGCTGGTGCGCACCGAGCTCGATGCGCTGCCGATGCAGGAGAAGACCGGCCTGCCCTACGCGAGCCAGGCCAAGGCCACCTGGCAGGGCCGCGAGACCTTCGTCGCCCACAGCTGCGGCCACGACGTGCACATGGCGAGCTGGGTCGGCACCGCGCGCACGCTGCTCGCGCTCAAGGACCAGTGGCAGGGCACGCTGGTGTTCGTCGCGCAGCCGGCCGAGGAGGCCAGCGGCGGCGCCAAGGGCATGCTGGCCGACGGGCTCTACAAGCGTTTTCCCAAGCCCGATGCGGCCTTCGCGCTGCACACCTCGGCCTCGCCCTACGGCTACGTCGGCTACCGCGCGGGGCCGATCACCTCGGCCTCCGACGGCTTCGAGATCGACTTCAAGGGCCGCGGCGGCCACGGCTCGGCACCGCACCGCGCGATCGACCCGATCGTGCAGGCGGCCCATTTCGTGACCGACGTGCAGACCGTGGTGAGCCGCGAGAAGGACCCGGCCGAGTTCGGCGTGGTGACGGTGGGCGCGATCCAGGCCGGCACCGCCGGCAACATCATTCCCGACTCGGCGCTGCTGCGCGGCACCATCCGCAGCTACAAGCCGCAGGTGCGCAAGCAGCTGATCGACGGCGTGCGCCGCACCGCGCTGGCCTCGGCCGCGATGGCGGGCGCGCCCGAACCCGCGATCGGCCTCGACCCGGCGCGCGGCAACGGCGCGGTGATCAACGACCAGGCGCTGGCGCAACGCACCGTGGCCGCGCTCAAGGCGCAACTCGGCGACGCGAAGGTGGTGCAGGTGCCGCCGATCACCGCCAGCGAGGACTTCTCGGAGTTCGCGGTGGAGGGCGTGCCCACCTTCTTCTTCTTCATCGGCGTGAACGATCCGAAGGAGGTCGCCGACTCGCAGAAGGAAGGCGGCAAGCCGCTGCCCTTCAACCACTCGCCCTTCTTCGCGCCGGTGCCCGAGCCCTCGATCACGACCGGCGTGCAGGCGATGACGGCCGCCGTGCTGAGCGCGCTGGCCGCGAAGCCTACTTCAGCCGGTAGCTGAGCTTCTTGCCGCCGCGCACCTGGGCATCGAGGCCCAGCCATTCGCCGTCGGCCACGGCGTACCAGAGGTCGATCGGCTGCTCGGGCCCGCTGACGCGCCAGCGCCGGGCCGCCACGCCGCGGCCGCGCACCTCGACGCGGCCCTCGTCGAGCGCGGCGATGCGCACCGGCTCGAGCTTGCCGGTCTGCGCATTGAGCAGCTGCTGCTGCGCGCGCATCGCGGGGTTCCAGTAGGCGAAGCTCATCACGCAGCCCGGCATCGCGCTGCGCCCGCGCGGCGTGAGGACCACCAGCGCGGGGCCGTCGCCCTCCGACTCGCGCTCGGCGCGCACCTCGGAGCGGTCGCCGCCGTCGTTGGTGTCGGCATCGAGCCGGCGCAGGCAGTCGCCGCGCCAGTGCTCGACCGCCGAATGCCGGTAGCGGTAGACCGTGACGCCCAGCAGCTTGACCGCGAACGCGGCCTCGCTGCTCAGCCGGCGCTCGTCGCCCGCGGCCGTGAGCACGAAGCGGTGCTCGCCGATCGGCGCGTCGTCGAGCAGCACGCGGAAATTCCATTCGCCCGTGGCGGGCGAGGCCACCGGCTGCGCGCCCGCCGCGAGGGCCAGCGCGCACGCCAGCGCCGTGCCGGCATGGCGCACGCTCATTTCGGCGGCCGGCGCACCGGCCCCGGCACGAAGGCGTTGGTGCGCGCGATGTAGTCGCGGTAGGCCGGCCGCCGGTGGCCGATGTCGGCCTCGAGCAGGCGCACGCCCGACACGCGCAGCAGCAGCCAGGTCATGAGCAGCGGCGAGACCACGCTCCAGGCGCCGCCGAGGCCGGCCGCGCCCAGCGCCATCAGCCACAGCCCCCACCAGACGCAGGCCTCGCCGAAGTAGTTGGGATGGCGGCTGTAGCGCCACAGGCCGCGGTCCATCACCTGGCCGCGCTGCGAGGGGTCGGCCTTGAAGCGCGACATCTGGGCATCGGCGATGGCCTCGAAGCCGATGCCGAAGGCCGCCAGCGCGCCGCCCGCGATGTCGAGCCAGCCCAGCGGCCGCGCGCCCGCCATGCCGACGAACAGCGGCGCCGAGACGATCCAGGCCAGCACCGCCTGCAGCCCGAAAACGAGGTACAGGCTCTTGAGGCCGAAACCCGGCTGGTTGCGCGCGCGGATCGCCTCGTAGCGCCGGTCCTCGCCGTGGCCCCAGTTGCGCGACGCCACATAGAGCGCCAGCCGCAGCCCCCACAGCAGCGCGAGCACGGCCATGGCCAGGCCGCGCGGTTCGTGCAGCGGCGCGTTCGGCAGCAGCACCAGGTAGACCAGGCCCGCGCCCGCGATCAGCACCGGCCAGAAGCGGTCGATCAGGCTCGCGTCGCGCCGTGCCAGGCTCTCGAGCCAGACCACCAGCGCGACCGCGGCGGTGAAGGCGAGGCCGGCGAAGGCGGCTTCCGGGGCGCTGAATCTCATCGTGCCGGCTTCAGGCGCGCCGCTCGAACAGGTAGTGGCTGACCCACCAGCGCTGCCCGTGCTCGTAGCCGAACAGCTCGGCCACCGACATGAAGAACAGGCGCCAGCGCGTCCACCAGACATGGGCCTGGTCGCCGTAGGTGGCCTGGAACAGCGGGCGCAGCGCCTCGCGGCGCTGGTCCATGTTGCGCAGCCAGGCCTCGGCGGTGCGCTGGTAGTGGCGGCCTTCCCAGCGCCAGCGGCGCAGCAGCCGCAGGTCGTCCTGGCAGTGCAGCGCGAGGTCGTCGCTGGGCATCATGCCGCCCGAGAAGAAGTGCTCGCTCATCCAGTCGCTGGCGTCGCGCACCTCGAAGGGATAGGGCGCCTCGCGGTGCACGAACACGTGCATGAAGAAGCGCCCGCCGGGCCGCAGCCAGCGCGCCACGTTGGCGAAGGCCTGCGGCCAGTTGCGCAGGTGCTCGAACATCTCGACCGAGACCACGCGGTCGAAGCGCTCCTCGGTGTCGAACACGTTGATGTCGCGCGTGAGCACCCGCACATTGGCCAGCCCGCGCCGCGCGGCCTCGGCCTCGATGTATTCGCGCTGCGAGGCCGAGTTCGACAGCGCCGTGATCCGGCTGCCCGGGTAGTGGGCGGCCATCCACAGCGTGAGCGAGCCCCAGCCGCAGCCCAGTTCGAGGATGTCCTGCCCGTTGTCCAGCCCGGCGCGCTCGCAGGTGCTGGCCAGCGCGGCCGATTCGGCCTCCTCGAGCGTGCGCGTGCCCTCGGGCCAGTAGCAGCTGCTGTACTTGCGGTGGTTGCCGAGCACCTGGCCGAAGAAGGCGGCCGGCACCTCGTAGTGCTGGGCATTGGCCTTCTCGGGCAGCGGCGCCAGGCTGGCCGAGCGCATGCGCCCGACGAACTCCTGCGTCAGCTCGGCCACGGCCGGGGTGTTGCCGGCATACAACTCCGACAGCCGGTCCTTGAGCAGGCGCCGGATGCCGCGGCGCACCACGGTATCGGGCACCAGGCCCTTCTCGACCCAGCGGATGGCGAACGCGATGTCCTGCGGCATGGCTTCTTCTTCCTTCTCGTGCATGTTGGCGGGCCCCGCCGTCCGGGACCGATCACCCCCTGTACGCAGCCGGCGGCGATCCGGATGCAACCGGATGCGTCCGGCGGGCGCAAACCAAAGTTACGTCATGCCCCTGCGCCGGCGCGGGCCTCTGGCCGAACTGGAACAATGCGCCCACTCTCATGGACGGACTCGATCTCATCAAGACATTTCGCGAAGTCGCGTTCCGGCGCAGCTTCTCGCGCGCGGCCCTGTCGCTGGGCATGTCGAAGGCCACCGTCAGCCGCTACGTGGCCGAGCTCGAGGAGCGCAGCGGCGTGCGGCTGCTCAACCGCTCCACCCGCTCGCTGAGCCTGACCGACGCCGGCGAGGTGCTGCTCGAGCGCAGCACCCAGCTGGTCGACATGGCCGAGAACACCCTCAACGACCTGCAGGCCCACGGCGCCCACCCGCGCGGCCGGCTGCGCATGAGCGCGCCGCACGGGCTGATCGCCGGCTGGCTCTCGGACGTGATCGCCGAGTTCATCAAGCGCTATCCCGACGTCTACGTGAGCCTGGTCTTCACCAACAGCGCCGTCGACCTGATCGGCGAGGGCATCGACATCCACCTGACGGGCGGGCGCATCGACGACATGAACCTGATCGTGCGGCGGCTGGTGCAGTTCGACATGGTGGTCTGCGCCACCCCGGCCTACTGGGCGCTGCGCGGCATGCCGCGCGTGCCGGCCGACCTGAGCCGGCACGACGTGCTCAGCTATTCGGCCGCCTCGACCACCCACCTGCCCTTCGAGACCGAAGGCGAGGCCTACGAGGTGCCGGTGCACAGCCGCATGGAGGCCAACGACGCGGTCGCGCTGATCGAGCTGGCGCTGCGCAGCGTGGGCGTGGCCTACGTGCCCGAGCCGCTGGCCCAGTCGCACCTGGAGCGCGGCGCGCTGGTGCCGGTGCTGCGCGAGCACATGCCGCACGACCACTGGCTCTATGCCGCCTATTCGCAGCGGCGCCACAACAGCGCGGCGATGCGCGCGATGCTCGATTTCCTCGAGCAGTCGATGGGGCCGGGCGGCGCCCTGCCCTCGCCCATGCCGCCGGCGGTGCCGGTCTCGCCGCCCGCCGCGCCTTCCGCTACATGCGCCCTTTCCAGGGAACCAGACGCCGCTCGAGCCAGCGCATCAGCAGGTCGAACAGATATGCCACCACCCCGATGACCACGATCCCCATGATCACGATGTCGGTGCGCAGGAAGTTCGACGCGTTGAGCACCATCTGACCCAGCCCCATGTTGGCCGCCACCATCTCGGCGGCCACCAGCGTGGTCCAGCCGAAGCCGATCGCGATGCGCATGCCGACCAGGATGTCGGGCAGCGCCGAGGGCAGGATCACGTGGCGGATCACCTGCAGGTAGCTCGCGCCCATCGAGTAGGCCGCGTTGATCTGCTCCTGCGAGGCGCTGCGCATGCCCGAGCGCGCGGCCAGCGCCAGCGGCGCGAAGCAGCTCAGGAAGATCAGCAGCACCTTGGGCAGCTCGTCGATGCCGAACCAGATGATGATCAGCGGCAGGTAGGCCAGCGGCGGCAGCGGCCGGTAGAACTCCAGCGGCGGATCGAAGATGCCGCGCCAGAAGCGGCTCATGCCCATCGCGATGCCCACCGGGATGGCCGTGACGCAGGCCAGCAGGAAGGCCGAGAACACACGGAACATGCTCGCGAGGAAGTGCTGCCACAGCGGCTTGTCGTTGGCCTGGCCGGTCAGGTATTCGTAGAACTGCTGGAACACCGCCTGCGGCGTCGGCAGGAACAGCGGCTTGACCCAGCCCATGTTGGTGACCAGGAACCACAGCGCGATCAGCGTCAGCACCGTGACCACGCTGATCGTGAAGCTCGAGCCCTCGCCCGGCACCTTGAAGGCGCTGGTCTTGAGCTTGGTGCCGGGCGCGGGCGGCGGGACGACTGCTGGCTTGGTGGGAGGCGTCATGGCGACCGATGCGATGCTGGCCTCAGGCATGAGTGGCCTCGCGGTGGTGGATGATGGAGAGCACTTCCTCGCGCATGCGGATGAATTCGGGTTCGGACTTCACCTTGCGCGAATCGCCGTGCGAGAGGTACTGGCGCGAGAACGGCACCTCGTCGTAGACGTGCGAGATGCGCCCCGGGCTCGGGCTCATCACGATCAGCCGGGTGGCGAGGAACAGCGCCTCCTCCACCGAGTGGGTGATGAAGAACACCATCTTGTTCGAGGTCGACCAGGCCTGCAGCAGGATCTCCTGCACCTGCTCGCGCGTGAAGGCGTCGAGCGCGCCCATCGGCTCGTCCATCAGCAGCACGGCCGGATCGCTGGCCAGCGCGCGCGCGATGCCCACGCGCTGCTGCATGCCGCCCGAGAGCTCGTACACCGCGCGGTCGGCGTACTTCTGCAGCCCGACCAGCGCGAGTTTCTCTTCCGCCACGCGGTCGCGCGTGGCGCGGTCGACGCCCGCGAGCCGCAGCCCCAGCGCCACGTTGTCGCGCACGTTGAGCCAGGGCATCAGCGCATGCTTCTGGAACACCACGCCGCGGTCGGCACCGGGGCCGGCCACGGGTTGGCCGTCGAGCAGGATCTCGCCGGTGGACGGCGGCAGGAAACCCGCGATGCAGTTCAAGAGCGTGGTCTTGCCGCAGCCCGAGGCGCCGAGCGCGACCACGAAGTCGCCGTCGTGCATGCGCAGGTTGACCGGCGCCAGCGCCTGCAGGGTGCCGCCCTTGACGGCGTAGTTGACCGTGAGGTCGCGGATGTCGAGCGTGGGCATGGGCTTTTTTGCTTACTGCGCCGCGCTCACTTGGCCGCCAGGGCCTTCTCGACGTACGTGGTGGTCACGTAGGCCGAGTAGTCGGGCTTGACTTCCTGCACCCGACCCTGTTCCTTGAGGAAGGCCGCCGTGTTCGCCATCGCCTTGGCCGCGCCGCCGCCGAGCCAGGTCGGCGAGAGCTGCTCGGACAGGGTCGGGAAGCTGTAGAGCGCCATCGCCGCGCCCACGTCCTTCGGATCGGCCTTGGTCCACTTGGCCATCGCCTTGGTCTGCGGCGAGTCGGGCGTCCAGCTCTTGCCCGAGGCCTTGTACTCGTCGTTGGCGCGGTTGAGCGCCTTCACGAACGCGACCATGAAGGCCTCGTTCTCGGCCGCCCACTTGGCGTTGACCACGATGCCCTCGAAGGTCGGCGCGCCGCGCTTGCCGATGCTGCCCGAGGTGGCGATCACCTTGCCGCTGGAGCGGATCTTGGAGAGCACCGGGTCCCAGATGAAGGTGGCGTCGATGTCGCCGCGCTCCCAGGCCGCCGCGATCTCGGGCGGCCGCATGTTCATCACGTTGACCTTCTTCGCGTCCACGCCTTCCATCTTCATCGCGGCCATGAGCTGGTAGTGGGCGGTCGAGACGAAGGGCGTGGCCACCTTCTTGCCCGCGAGGTCCTTGAGGCTCGCGATGCCCGAGGCATTGCGCGCCACCAGCGCCTCGGCGTCGGCGATGTCGGCCGAGATCCAGAACAGCTTGATGTCCTGCCCCTGGCTGGCCGCGGCCGTCAGCGGGCTCGAACCGGTCTCGCCCATCTGCACGTCGCCCGAGGCCATGGCGCGGATCACGTCGCCGCCGCCCGAGAACATGCGCCAGTTGATCTTGTAGCCGGTGGCCTTCTCGACCTCGCCCGACTCCATGACCAGGCGCAGGGGGACGAGCATGTCCTGGTGGGCGAAGGTGAGTTCCTTGGCCTTCTGGGCGAAGGCGGTGCCGGTGGTGGCCAGCACGAGCAGCGCTGTGGCTGCGATTGCACGGTGCAGGGATCGACGCGTGTTCATCCGGGTTCTCCTTGTCTGTTGCGGGCGGCGCTGGCCGAGGCTTCGGTGCGAGGGGTACTGTGCATGGTTGGGGGTGGGGTGCAAAGTGCCAGGGGTGGGAGGGGGGAGGTGCCAGTGGACTGGGACTTACCCTTGTTTGGTGCTTGGGGGCACGGGGGAGGTGCGTTTTTTGTTTTGTGGTTTGTGGTTTGTTTGGGAGGTTGGTTTGTTTGGTGAGGCTGTTGGCCGGGTCTCGCCCCGGCGGGCGACTTACTTTTCTTGTCTCGCCAAGAAAAGTAAGCAAAAGAAGGCGACCCCGCTGTCTGTGTCCCTCCGCTTCGCTACGGGCAACCTGCGGTGCTCGGGGAAAGCGGGGGTCCGCAGAACTCGCTGCACTTCGTTCCGCTCAGACAGCTGCGGCCCTTATCCCGCTTTCCCCTGCGCTCCTCGGCACAGCCAGAGGGGATTAGGGTCAACGCGCCATGGCGCGTCCTTGTGTGGTGAGTGCGTATGCATAGGCCCTGGATCTTTCATTGAGGCCGAGCAACGCGAAGGCCCGAAGGATCTTTGTGGCCGAGCGCAGCGATGGCCCGAACCACCCCCTCTGGCTGCGCCGAGGAGCGCAGCGTTTCGCGGATCAGGGCTCGCAGCTGTTTGAGCGAAGCGAGTTCTGCGAGACCCCGCGAAACGCGAGCACCGCAGGTTGCCCGCAGCGAAGCGGAGGGTCGCAGACAGTGGGGTCGCCTTTTCTTTGCCTACTTTCTTTTGGCGAAGCAAAAGAAAGTAGGTCCGCCGCCGGGCGGAATTCCCGGCCGACAGCCTTTGCAAAAAAACAAACCCAAATTCAGGCCACGACAAACCGATGCGTCCCATCCCGCCCCAACTGCTCAACGAGTCCAAACTCCCAATCCAGATACCCCTGCATAGCCTCCACAGAAGCCGAAGTCCCTTCATAAGGCCTCCGATACCGATCCGTCCTCTCGGTAGCCAGCCGAGTCTCACCAGACTCAGAAGGAAGCCCAGCAGAGAACCAGGCAGCATTCCCCCCAAGCAGCACGAGCACCTCCACATCCAGCTCCCCACGCGAATCGAGCCACTCCCGCAGATCCGAAGCCGCATACCGAGCCAACAAGCTGCTCCCACAAGTCAACACATAGCGCCGAGCCGAAGGAATGACCCCATCAACTGCCTCCAGGAGCTGCGCCCGAACAGCAAACCACGCCCCCGGCACATGCCGCTTCACGTAATTCGCACTGCCCGTCACATCGATCACCGCAGTCGACGAAGCATCCCCGTCGAGCAGCCGAGCCAAGTCCAGCGCCTCGATCTCCCCAACGGCCCGAGCCACCTCCGGATACACAGCGGCCAGAGCACCCCGTTCGCTCAACGCATCGGCAGCAGGCACAGGCTCCACCACATAAACCTCCCACCCCATCTGCGCCAGCCAGGAGCCAGACATCGAAGCCCGCACCCCATCGTCATCCGCCAGCACGATCCGCGCATGCCGCACCGGCACCTGGTGATCCGTCTCCTGCACGAGCTGCCCACCGGGCGCTCCCGCAAAGCCGGGAAGATGACCCGCCGCGTATTCCTCGGGTGTGCGCACATCGAAGCGATAGACCGTCCGCCCCGCCTCCTCGAGCGAGTCCACGGCATCGGCCGCCACCCACCGCACCCCGGCCTTCTCCGCCACGCGCCGCGCATCGGCACGCGCCTGCGAACGATGCGCGTCGCTCACCGCCTCGGGCGCACGCCGCACTGCCCCATGGTCGAGCACCTGCCCCGCGAGCTTCCAACCGATGGTGCCGTTGCGCAGCGCAGCCACGGGATTGGGAATGCCGGCATTCACCAGCGATTGCGTGCCGATGATGCTGCGCGTGCGCCCCGCGCAATTGACGATCACGCGCGTGGCCGGATCGGGCGCGAGCTCGCGCACGCGCAACACGAGTTCGGCACCCGGCACGCTGGTGGCGCCGGGGATGCTCATGGTCTGGTATTCGTCGAAGCGGCGCGCATCGAGCACGACCACGTTGGCGCGCTCGTCGATCAGCGCCTTCACCTCGGGCGCCGAGAGCGAGGGCGTGTGGCGCTCGTGCTCGACCAGTTCGCCGAACGACTTGCTCGGCACGTTGACGTCGCGGAACAGCTCGCCGCCGGCCGCGCGCCAGCCCTCGAGGCCGCCCTCGAGCAGATGCACCTGTGTGTAGCCGAGGCCGACGAGCCGCCGCGCGGCCAGCGGCGCGAGGTCGGTGCCTCGGTGCTCGCCGAACAGCACGATCAAGGTGTCGCGGCGCGGGATGCGGCGCCAGGCCTCGATCTCGATGCGCGACAGCGGCAGGTTCGCGGCCCACAGCGGATGGGCCTGGGCAAAGGGATCCTCCTCGCGCACGTCGAGCAGCGCGATCTCGGCGCCGGGCGTGAGCAGGCGTTCGCGCACGGCGGCGAACGAGAGGACGGGGAAGGCGGAGGTGGCTTGGAGCGTGGCGTCGGTCATGGCGTGGTGGCAGGCGGGACCGCCCGGCGTTCGGCGGACCGGTCCCAGAGATTGGGCAGCAGCGTGTTGGTGTAGCCCGAGACGAAGGGCTTGCGCCCGCCCTCGGCCGGGTAAGTATGCCGCCGCACCGCGCCGATGTTGGCGCCATAGACATGGATGCTGATCGACACGCGGTCCGCGTGCGCGTTGTGCACGCGGTGCAGGTCGCCGACGGTGGGCGAGACGGCCTCGACGTCGCCTTCGTCGAGCCGCACCGCCTGGCCCACGGGCCGCGCCTGGCCGTCGTCGCCGAAGGCATGGGGCTGGCTGTACTCGGCGCCGCGCAGCATGCCGATCAGGCCCCACACGGTGTGGTCGTGCACCGGCGTGGCCTGGCCCGGCCCCCAGACGAAGCTCACGACCGAGAAGCGCTCGGTGCTGTCGGCATGCAGCAGGAACTGCTGGTAGCGCGCGGGGTCGGGCTGCGCGAAGGCCTCGGGCAGCCAGTCGTCGCGCGCCACCAGCCGGCGCAGCAGCGCGCCGCCCTCGGCGAGGATGGCGCGCTCGTCGGGCCGGCCTTCGAGCAGGCGGCCGAAGTCGACCACGAACTCGCGCAGCGGCGCGATCGATGCGGGAACGGCGGCGCTCACGCCGCGCGCCTCCAGAGCTGGGTGTCGGAGATCGCGCGCACGTCGACGCGCACCGGCAGGATGCCGTCGCGCGCGGAGCGGTCGGCCACGGCCTGCAGCGCCACGATGTCGGCCTCGCTCACCGGCCGCGCGGCCACCGAGGCGCGCGCGGTGATGAGCCGCGCCGACTCGATCGGCAGCCGCGTGAGCTGGCTGTAGGCCTGCGCATAGGCCTCGGGATTGGCCAGCGCCCAGTCGCCCGCGCGGCCCAGCCGGTCGAGGAACTGCACGATGGCGGCGCGCTTGGCGGGGTCGGCCAGCGAGGGCTCGCTGGCGGTGATGAAGCCCAGCGCGGTGTTGATGCCGCGGCCGTCGCGCAGGATGCGCCCGCCCTGCTGCAGCGCGATCGTGTAGTAGGGATCGAAGATGGCCCAGGCGTCGATCTGGCGCGAGGCGAAGGCTGCCGCCGCGTCGGTCGGCAGCACGAACTTCACCGTGACTTCGTCGCGCCGCACGCCGGCTTCCTCGAGCGCGCCATAGAGCTGGTACTGCGAGATGCTGCCGCGCGCCGACGAGACGACCACGGTCTGGCCGCGCAGCTCGGCCACGCTGCGCAGCTTCGAATCGGGCTGCACCACGATGCCGAGCGAGTCGGCCTTGCCGACGCGCGTGGCGACGATCTTCAGCGGCGTCCTGCCGACGGCCGCGGCGAGCACCGGCAGGTCGCCGGCCATCGCGGTGTCGACCGCCGCGCTGCGCTGCGCCTCGAACAGCGGCGCGGCGCCCTGGAAGTTGGCCCAGCGGTAGGCGAAGGGCGCGCCCTCGAGTGCCTTCGAGGCCTCGAACAGCGAGCGCAGGCCACCGGCCTGGTCGCCGAGCACGAGCGAGGTCTGCGGCTGCGCCCAGCCGCGCAGCGAGGCCGTGGCCGCGATGGAGAGCGCCGCGCCCTGCTGGAGCCAGCGGCGGCGCGATGCCTTGGAAAACAGCAGGTCGGTCATGCGGCGACTCCCGTCGACAGCAGCGCGCGCTTGCCTGCGCCGACCAGGATCGCATCGTTCTGCGGCGTGTGGATGCGGCTGCACAGCACGTCGCGGTAATGGCGCTCGAGCGGGTTCTGGCGCGCGAGGCCGTGGTTGCCCGTGAGCTGCAACGCGAGCTCAACGGCGCGCACCGCGTTGCCGGTGACGGTGTGCTTGAGCAGCCCGCTGTCGACCGCCGACGGCGTGCGGCCGCCGTCGACGGCCTCGCTGGCCGCGTCGAGCAGCACGCGGTTGGTGCGCAGCAGCGCCTCGATCTCGCCCACCGTCTCCTGCACGCGCGACAGGCTCGAAAGCGGCGCGCCCAGGCTGCCGGGCGCGCGCTGGTTCAGGAAGCCCACGAGCCAGTCGCGTGCCGAACGCGCGACCGCGTCGTAGAGGCTGCCGAGCAGCACCACCATCCAGGCCTGCTGCGAGGCCTGGGCATCGATGTCGGTCTGGCTGCCGGCATCGGGCGCCCAGTCGGCCGGCGCGCGCAGGTCCACCGCATGGTCGAGCGGGATCGCGACGTTCTCGAACACCACCTCGTGGCTGCCCGAGGCGCGCAGGCCCAGGTGGTCCCAGCTCGCGATCACGCGCACGCCCTCGGCATGGCGCGGCACCAGGAACACGCCGGTGCGCGGCGCGGGCTCATCGGTGCGGGCCCACACGGCGAGCCAGCCCAGGCCCTCGATGCCGGTGGTGTAGAGCTTGTGGCCGTCGATGCGCCAGCCCTCGCCGTCGCGGCGCGCCACGGTGGCGGGCAGGCCGCCGCGCGCGGGCGAGCCGAGCGCGGGCTCGACGCGCAGCGCATTGATCAGCGCGCCGTGCTCGACCGCGTCGCGCACCACGCGCTCGCGCAGGTGCGGCGGCCAGCGGCTGTCGCCGCGCGCCAGCCCATGGTGCTGCAGGTAGGTCATGGTGAGGATCAGCGCGGTGGCGGGCTCGCCGCGCGCCACCGCGGCGATCACCTGCCGCGCCGACTCCAGCGTGGCGCCGCCGCCGCCGAAGGCGCTCGGCGCGACCAGGCCGATGAGGCCGTGCGATTGCAGCGCCTCGAAGTTCTGCGCGGGAAAGGCGCCGCTGCGGTCGTGGTCGGCGGCGGTGCTCGCGAAGCGCGCCGTGAGGCTGGCCAGCAGCGCGGCGTCGGGCAGGCCGGAGGAATCGCGGGAATTCGGGCCGGCCGCGGGCCGGCGCAGGGGGATGGCGCTCATGGTCCCGGCACGTTAGCGAGCCGCCGTGCGCGCGAAAACGACGCATCGCGCATATCCAAACTCGTTTTTCTGCGTTCGCATCGGCGGCGCGGCTGGTTACGTTCGCCGTTTCTCCCCGCCCCGCCGACGACCGCATGAGCCCCTTCTTCTCCATGGACCGCCGCCAGGCGCTGCACGCCCTGGCCGCGCTCGGCGCGACGGCCGCCGCCGGCGGCATCGCGCGGGCGGCACCGAGCGCCCCGGCGCGCGACCTCGCGGGCGTGACCCTGCGCGTGGGCACCTACAAGGGCCTGTGGCGGCCGCTGATCCAGGCCTCGGGCCAGGGCAACACGCCCTACCGCATCGACTGGCGCGAGCTCAACAACGGCGTGCTGCACATCGAGGCGATCAACGGCGACGCGCTCGACCTGGGCTCGGGCAGCGAGATCCCGCCGGTGTTCGCGGCGCGGCAGAAGTCGAGCGTGAAGCTGGTGGCGGTGACGCACGAGGACCTCAACAACCAGGCCACGCTGGCACGCAAGGATGCACCGATCCGCGGCATCGCCGACTTCAAGGGCAAGCGCGTGGGCTACGTGCGCGCCACCACCTCGCACTACTACCTCGCCAAGCAGCTGGCCGAGGCCGGCCTGGGCTTCAACGACATCCAGGCCGTGAGCCTGACGCCGGCCGACGGGCTGTCGGCCTTCGCGCGCGGCGACCTCGATGCCTGGGCCATCTACGGCTACAACGGCCAGCTCGCGCGCATCCAGTACGGCGCGCGCACCATCAAGACCGGCGTCGGCTATTTGTCGGGCAACTTCCCGATCTACGCCAACCCGCGCACGCTCGACGACCCGCTGCGCCGCGCCGCGATCGCCGACCTGCTGCAGCGACTGCAGCGCGCCTTCGCCTGGATCAACGGCAACTTCCTCGCCTATGCGCGCGCCCAGTCGGCCGAGACCCGGGTGCCGGTGGGCGACATCGTCGAGCTGTTCAACGGCCGCAGCGGCGACTACAGCCTGGGCCCGGTCAGCGACGCGGTGGTGCGCAGCCACCAGGACGTGGCCGACACCTTCCTGCGCATCGGCGTGCTCGACGGCCCGGCCGACGTGCGACCGCTGTGGGACCGCGGCTTCGACGGCGTGCTGCGCCAGCCGCCCGCGGCCTGATCCCTTCTTCATCCGTTTCCGACAGACACCCACCGAGAGGACACACCATGAGCCAGAACCACAACGACAACAGCGGCGTCGAATTCATCGGCATGATCCAGGGCCAGAAGGTCTCGGAGATCCATGCCGCCCAGGGCCCGGCGATCGACCGCGACTACGTGCGCGCCTTCGCCCAGGCGCACGAGCAGGCCGGCTTCGACCGCGTGCTGGTGCCGCACCACTCGACCGGCCCCGATGCCACGCTGACCGTGGCCTACGCGGCCTCGGTCACCGAGCGCATCCACTTCATGCTCGCGCACCGCCCGGGCTTCGTGGCGCCCACGCTGGCGGCGCGCCAGTTCGCCTCGCTCGACCAGTTCAGCGGCGGGCGGCTCGCGGTGCACTACATCTCGGGCGGCTCCGACGACGAGCAGAAGCGCGACGGCGACTGGCTCGACCACGACCAGCGCTATGCGCGCACCGACGAATACCTCGATGTGCTGCACAAGGTCTGGCAGGCCGACAAGCCCTTCGACCACGAGGGCGCGCACTACCGCGCGCTCAACGCCTTCTCGGAGGTCAAGCCGCTGCAGACGCGCAACGGCCGCCCGCACGTGCCGGTGTATTTCGGCGGCGCCTCGGAAGCCGCGATCCCCGTGGCCGGCAAGTACGCCGACGTCTACGCGCTGTGGGGCGAGTCGCTCGAGCAGGCGCGCGAGCTCACGACCCGCGTGCGCGCCGAAGCCGCCAAGCATGGCCGCGGCGTGCGCTTCTCGGTCTCGTTCCGCCCGATCCTGGCCGAGACCGAAGAGCAGGCCTGGGCCCGCGCCGACCATATCCTGGCCGAGACCAGGCGGCTGCGCGTGGTGCAGGGCTACAACCGCGGCGGCCCGCAGCAGAGCGAGGGCGCCAAGCGCCTGCTGGCCGCGGCCGGGCAGGGCACGCGGCTCGACAAGCGGCTGTGGACCGCGGTCGCGCAGGAGATCGGCGGGCGCTCCAACAGCACCGCGCTGGTCGGCACGCCCGAGCAGGTCGCCGATGCGCTGCTCGACTACTACGACCTCGGCGTCACCACCTTCCTGATCCGCGGCTTCGATCCGCTGGAGGACGCGGCCGACTACGGGCGCGAACTGATCCCGCGCACGCGAGAACTGGTGGCGCAGCGCGCGGCCTCGATCCGCAAGGCGGCCTGATCCCCCTGCCTTCCTCCCTCCCCCGCTGGGGGAGGGCCGGGGTGGGGGCACGCGGCGCATCCACCGCCCCACCCTGCCGCCACCGCCGCGTGCCCCCATCCCGACCTTCCCCCAGAGGCGGAAGGAGCCCATACCCAAGAGGACATCCCCATGAGCGCCGTTCTTTCCATCGACCGCAACGCCTCGGCCCTGAAGCTCAACCCGGTGCCGACGCAGAAGTACTGGTTCGACCCGATCCCGCCGCGCACCAGCGTGCAGGCCGAGCGCCGCCACCGCCAGGAGCGCCTGGCGGGCGCCTTCCGCCTGTTCGCGCGCTTCGGCTTCGCGCAGGGCCTGGCCGGCCACATCACCGCGCGCGATCCCGAGCTGACCGACCACTTCTGGGTCAATCCGCTGGGCATCCACTTCTCGCGCATCAAGGTCTCCGACCTGCTGCTGGTCAATGCCAGGGGCGAGACCGTGATCGGCGACCGCCCGCTCAACAAGGCGGCCTTCGCGATCCACGCGGCGATCCACGAGCACAACCCCAGGATCGTCGCGGCCGCCCACACCCACTCGACCTACGGCAAGGCCTGGTCGACCTTGGGCCGCAAGCTCGACACTCTGACGCAGGACAGCTGCGTGTTCCACGACGACGTGGCGCTGTTCGACGACTTCACCGGCATGGTGGTCGACACCAGCGAAGGCGAGCGCATCGCGCAGGCACTCGGCGACAGGAAGGGCGCGATCCTCAAGAACCACGGCATCCTGACCGCGGGCCCGACGGTGGAGGCCGCGGCCTGGTGGTACATCGCGCTCGACAACGCCTGCCACACGCAGCTGCTGGCCGAGGCCGCCGGCACGCCGCAACCGATCGACGAAGCCACGGCGCGCCACACCCACGGCCAGATCGGCGGGCCCGAGGGCGCGATCCATTCCTTCGACAGCCTCTACCAGGGGCTGGTCGAGGCCGAGCCCGAGCTGCTGGACTGACTCCTTCTTTCTCCTGGAACCGCCGATGAACGCATCCCTCTCCCGCCGCCGCCTCCTGCGCGCCGGCGGCGCCGCCGCCGTGGTCGCCTCGGGCGGCCTGATCGCCTCGCAGGCCTTCTCGCAGTCGACGCGCAAGCTGACCTTCGCCTGGAACGCCGCGGCCTTCTGCCTCTCGCCGGTGGTGGTGGCGCAGGAGCGCGGCTACTTCGAGCGCAACGGCCTGCAGGTCGAGCTGATCAACTACACCGGCTCGACCGACCAGCTGCTCGAATCGCTGGCCACGGCCAAGGCCGACGCGGCGGTGGGCATGATCCACCGCTGGCTCAAGCCGCTGGAGTCGGGCTTCGACGTGAAGATCGTCGGCAGTTCGCACGGCGGCTGCGTGCGCCTGGTGGGCGCGAAGGCCGCGGGCGCCACCAGCCTCGCGAGCCTCAAGGGCAAGATCATCGGCGTGTCGGACATCACGAGCCCGGGCAAGAACTTCTTCTCGATCCTGCTCGCCAAGAACGGCATCGACGCCGAGCGCGACGTGACCTGGCGCCAGTACCCGGCCGACCTGCTCGACCTCGCGGTGCAGAAGGGCGAGATCCACGCCATCGCCGACGGCGACCCGAACGTCTACCTGATCGAGAAGCGCAACAAGGGTGCGTTCGTCGAGATCGCGAGCAACCTCACGGGCGAGTACAAGGACAAGGTCTGCTGCATCGTCGGCGCGCGCGGCGAGCTGGTGCGCAAGGAAAAGGCCACCGTGGCGGGCCTGGTGCGCGCCATCGCGCAGGCCTCCGACTACGTGGCCGAGAACCCGAACGAATCGGCCAAACTGTTCGCCAAGTATTCGCCCAAGGTGCCGGTGGAGGACCTGCGCGCGCTGCTGGGCACGCTCACGCATGCGCACCACCCGCTGGGCCGCAGCCTGCGCGACGAGGTCGCGTTCTATGCGGCCGACTTCCGCAACGTGGGCGTGCTCAAGAAGAGCACCGACCCGGCGCGCTTCGCGGACCACGTGTCGTACGACCCGCTGGCCTGAGGCCAGGCCGCAGATGACGAACCGCATGCCGTCCGCCAGCCGCCGCCGCTTCATCGCCCAGGGTGGCGCCGCCGCGACCATTGCTGCCCTGCCCGCCTTCGCGCTGCAGGCCCGTGCCCAGGCGCGCCCGCTGCTCAAGGCCGGCGACCAGAAGGGCGGCCTGCGCGCGCTGCTCGAGGCCGCGGGCGGGCTCGAGGGCCTCTCGTACGACATCCAGTGGTCGGAATTCCCGGCCGCCGCGCCGCTGGCCGAGGCCTTGAACGCGGGCGCCGTCGATTCGGGCCCGATCGGCGATGCGCCGCTGATCTTCGCGCTCGCGGCCGGCACGCGCGTGAAGGCGATCGGCGCCAACCGCTCCGACTCCTACGGCACGGCCGTGCTGGTGCGGCCCGATTCGCCGCTCAAGAGCGCGGCCGAGCTCAAGGGGAAAAGCGTGGCCACCAACCGCGGCTCCATCGGCCACTACGTGACGCTCAAGGCCATCGTCGCGGCCGGGCTGAAGCCCGAGGACATCAACCTGCGCTTCCTCGCGCCGGCCGACGCCAAGCTCGCGCTCACGCAGGGCTCGGTCGATGCCTGGGCCACCTGGGAGCCCTACACCGCGCTGGCCGAGACCAGCGGCCATGCACGCGTGCTCGCGAGCGGCCGCGGCCTGCTGCCGGGCCTGAGCTACCTCGCTGCCACCGACGCGGCGATCGCGGCCAAGCGGCCGGTGCTGCAGGACTTCCTGCAGCGCGTGGTGCGCGCGCAGCAATGGTCCTATCGCAACGTCGATGCCTTTTCCGCCACGCTCGCGCGCATCATCGGCATCCCGCCCGAGGCCGCCAGGCTGCAGTTCGAGCGGCGGCAGCAGAAGTGGGTGCCGATCGACGCGCAGGTGGTCGCCGACCAGCAGGGGACGGCGGACTTCTACCGGCAGGTGGGGCTGATCAAGCAGGGGCTCGATGTGAAGACCACCTTCGACACCGGCTTCGGCATCGCGGCCGGCTGAAGTCCTCCGCTCACTCCAGCACGATCCGCTTCTCGCTGGCCGTCGCGTCGAACAGCAACCGTCGCGGCGTACCCGCGGGCGTCCAGCGCACCCACTCCACGCCCAGGCCGGCATGGTTGGGATTGCCGGTCTTCATGAACGCGCCCACGCTGCCCATCATCGCGGCCGACAGCGCCTCGCGGCCCGGCCGGTTGGCATCGGTGTAGTTCATCGAGAACATGCCCTTGCCGAAGTTGCCGAACATGAACGGGATGTCGGTGGAATGGCCCGCGCCGTACAGCGTGTTCCACGGCTCGGGGCCCTGCGACCAGTCGAAGCGGTAGGCATAGACCTCGGGCTGGTGCGCCTGGAACAAGGTGAGCGCCGAGGTGATGCTGGCCGCGAAGCTCGCGGCCGTGACCGCCTTGCCGGCCGCGTTGTAGGCATCGACCGTGACACCGGGCTTGAGCACGCTCGCGAGCGTGGCCGAACCCGGCGCGGTGGGCCGGTTCGGATCGAAGTCGTACATCATCAGGAAGCGCGTGGCGTCGTCGACCTGGTAGTAGGACTGCAGGAACATCTTGCCCTCGTCGCGCGTGGTGCCCGCGAGCAGCGGCACCTTGCGGTACTCGCCCGCCTCGACCGCGGTGCGCGCGACGGCGGGCAGCACGGTGCCGTCGCCGATGTTGTCGGCCTGGCCCGAGGACAGCAGCGCGAGCTGCGAGGCCGGTGCGTTGCGCAGCAGGCTCGCGACCTGCGCCTCGCTCATGCCCGCGATGGTGGCGTCCACGGTGGCCTCGGTGGCCGCGCCGGTCATCACGAGCAGCTTGCGCACCACGCCCTTGGCATAGGTGTCGGCCTGCGCGGTGCTCGATATCTTCACGCCCATGCTCATCGGCACGGCCTTCTGGAACCAGTCCTTGCCCTTGCTCAGCGGCGTCAGGATCATCGCGTAGGTGTTCCAGGCGCCGGCCGACTGGCCCATCAGCGTGACGTTGCGCGGATCGCCGCCGAAGGCCGCGACATTGGCATGCACGAACTCGAGGGCCTTGGCCAGGTCGAGCGTGCCGTAGTTGCCCGAATCGGTGACCGCATCGCCGCTCCTGAGCGCCGGATGGCGGAACCAGCCGAACACGCCGAGCCGGTAGTTGACGGTGACGACGATGGCGTTGTTGCTGCGCGCGAAGTTGACGCCGTCGTAGGTCGGGTTGTGGGTGTAGCCCACGGTGTTGGCGCCGCCGTGCACCCACACCACCACGGGCAGGTTCTTCTCCTGCGTGGCGGGCCGCCAGACGTTGAGCGTGAGGCAGTCCTCGGCGCCGACGAGCTGGCCGAACGAGGTGCCGATCTCGCGCGTGAAACCGTCGTCGGCCAGCGGCGGCGCATAGAAGCTGCCGGCCTGCGCGCACGAGCGGCCGAAGTCCTTGGCGCTGCGCACGCCGCTCCAGGCGTTCGGCGAGACCGGCGGTTTCCAGCGCCGCTCGCCGACCGGCGGCTGCGCGTAGGGAATGCCGAGCCAGGCGTAGGCCGCGCCATCCGCCTGCGCGGCGCCCTCGACCTCGCCGTAGGTGGTGGCGACCTGGAGCGGGTGGGCCGCGGGCGGCGGCGCGGCGGGCGGCGGCGGTGGCGGTGCCACCGACACCGGCGGGAAGGCGACGACCGCGCCGCCGTCCCCGCCACCGCAGGCAGCGAGGGCGGCCACCGCCGCCACCGCGCCCGCGATCCCGAACCGCCGCAGCGGGAATGTCTTCTTCTTCATGCTCATGCGCTCTGTCTCCGTCGTCGTTGTGGGTGCGGCGAGGCTATCGAGGCAGGGCGGGCGCGCCTTGTACCGAGTTGCTATCGCCGCGGGCGCGAACGCCCCACCTTGACGCCTGCGCGACAGGCGCGAGGACTTCAGCGGCCGGCCGCGCGCGCCAGCTGCGCCAGCCGCTTCGCCATCGGCTCGAACAGCTCGGCCGAGGTGTTGCCGTAGCCCAGCACCAGCCCGTTGCAGTCCGGCCCGGGCCGGATCGCGGCGGCCGACAGCGGCATCGGCGCCATGCGGTGGCGTCGCGCCTCGGCGGCGATGCGGCGGTCGTCGAAGCGCGCGGGCAGGCGCACGGTGAGATGCATGCCGCAGTGGCCGCCGTCGATGGTGTGCGGCAGCCTGAAGTGGCGCTCGAGCGCGGCGCGCAGGGCCTGCTGGCGCTCGCGGTACAGGCGCCGCATGCGGCCCAGGTGGCGGCTGAACTGGCCGCTCTCGATGAAGTCGGCCAGCGCGAGCTGCTCGTGGCGATGGCCGCCGCGCAGCATCTCCTCGAGCGGGGCGCGCACGGTGGCCAGCAGGTCCTCGGGCAGCACCAGGAAGCCCAGCCGCAGCGAAGGGAACATGGTCTTGCTGAAGGTGCCCACGTAGAGCACCGGCGCCTGCGGCACCAGCCCCTGCATGGCGGCGATGGGATCGCCGGTGTGGCGGAACTCGCTGTCGTAGTCGTCCTCGATGATCCAGGCGCCGTGGGCGCGCGCCTGCGCGATCAGCGCGAGCCGCCGCGCGATGCCGAGCACCACGCCCGAGGGGTACTGGTGCGAAGGCGTGGCATAGACCAGCCGCGGCGTTTGCAGCCGCCAGTCCTCCTCGCTCGCGCGCAGGCCGCCGGCATCGACCGGCATCGGCACGATGCGCAGGTCGCCCGCGTGCATCGCGGACTTGGCGCCGCGGTAGCCGGGGTCCTCGACCCAGGCGGTGTCGCCCGGGTCGGTGAGCAGGCGCACGCACAGCGCGATGGCTTCCTGCGCGCCCTCGGCGATCACCACCTGCTCGGCCGTGCAGCGCACGCCGCGCGCCAGGCCCAGGTGCTGTGCGATGGCGGCGCGCAGCGCGGGCTCGCCGAAGGGGTTGCCATAGCCGAGCGCGGCATGGCCGGCACCGCGCAGCGCGCGGTCGAGCGCGCCGCGCCAGGCCGCGATCGGGAAGTGCGACAGCGCGGGCACGCCGGGGCGCAGCGCGAGCTCGGGCTCGGCGCGGCTTCCCATGGGATGGATGCGCGCGAGCCGTCCCGCGGTGGCCGGCACGGCCGGCGTGCGCGGGCCGCGCCGCGGCGGCGCCGGCGCGGCCAGCTCCATCACGCGCGTGCCCTGGCGGTCGGGCCGCAGGTAGCCCTCGGCCGCGAGGTGCTCGTAGGTGGCCGTGACGGTGTTGCGCGACACCGCGAGCGCTTCGGCCAGCGCGCGCGAACCGGGCAGCCGCGTGCCGGGCGCGAGGCGGCCGTCGAGGATGGCGCGCTTCAGGCGCTCGTGGAGCTGGCGTTGCATCGAGCCGGCCTCGCGCTCGCGCGCCAGCGGTGCCTCGAGCAGCGCGCGGCGCACGGGGTCGGACAGGGCGGCGGAGGGGTCGGCGGCATCGGTCATCGGGCGTTTCTCGTGGCACCATGAAATTCGCATGGCGTGGCGCTTTTCGTGGCGCCACGACGGGCGTACTGTAGCGCCTGTCGTCATCGAAAGAGAGTCCCCCATGCCCGCCTCCCACCCCCCGCTCACGCCGCGCACCAACCAGTTCGGCCAGACCATCGGCGCCGCCCTGCCCGGCTGGTCGCCGCGCCCGAAGCCGCCGCGCACGCCGATCGAAGGCCGCCTGTGCCGGCTCGAACCCTTGTCGGCCGAGCGCCACGCGGCCGACCTGCATGCCGCCCATGCGCTGGCACCCGACGGCCGCGACTGGACCTACCTCGCGGTGGAGCGCGCGCCCGACGCCGCGAGCGCGCGCGCCTATGTGGAGCTGATCGCGCAGAGCGTGGACCCGATGCATTTCGCGGTGATCGACAAGGCCACGGGCCGCGCCGTGGGCAGCCTCGCGCTGATGCGCATCGAGCCCAACCATGGCGTGATGGAGGTCGGCCACGTGACCTTCTCGCCGCTGCTCAAGCGCACGCCGCTGTCGACCGAGGCCCAGTACCTGCTGATGCAGCTGGCCTTCGACGAGCTCGGCTACCGGCGCTACGAATGGAAGTGCGACAACTTCAACGCGCCCTCGAAGAAGGCGGCGCAGCGCCTGGGCTTCCAGTTCGAGGGCGTGTTCCGCCAGCCGCTGGTCTACAAGGGCCGCACGCGCGACACGGCCTGGTTCTCGGTCATCGACAGCGAATGGCCGGCGCTGCGCGCGGGCTTCGAGCAGTGGCTCGCGCCCGCCAACTTCGATGCCGACGGCAAGCAGCAGCAGTCGCTGGAACAACTGCGCGCGGCCGCGGCCTGAAGCACTTCAGGCCGCGGCGGGCGCGGGCAGCTGCTCGCCGAGGAAGGCCAGGAAGGTCTTCACCACCTCGGGCAGGGTGCGGCCCGCCAGGGTCTGCAACTCGACCGCGCGGCCGCGCATGCCGCGCTCGCGGATCTCCGCCGCGTGCAGTTCGCCGCGCCGCACGCGGTCGCGCACCGTGATCTCGCCCGCGATCGTGAGGCCGCCGCCGTGCAGCACGAAGCTGGCCAGCGACTCGAAGCGGTTGCTGGTCATCACCGGCTCGAACACCAATCCGCGCTGGCTGCAGCCCACGTCGAACAGCTGGCGCACCGTGTTGTCGGCGCCCGAGAGCGCGATCGGGTACGGATGCATCTGCGCCAGGGTCACGGTGCGCAGCTTCGCGAGCGGATGGTCGGGCCGCATCACGGCGAACACCGAGGCCGGCTGGCGCCGCTCGACGCGGATGCCGTCGACCGCGGCGCGACTGTAGGTCAGGCCGATGTCGGCCTCGCCGAGCAGCACGGCCTCCGTCACCTCGGCCGGCCGCGCGGCGCGCAGCTGGAACTGGATGCCCGGGTGTTCGGCGCGAAAGTCCGCGATGGCGCGCGGCAGGAACTCGTTGGCGAAACCCGAGGAACAGGCGAGGCGCACCCGGCCGCGCTTGAGCCCCTGCAGCCCGCGGATGTCGGACACCACGCGCTCGGCCTCGAGCGCGCCGTGCAGCGCATGCGCGGCCAGCAGCTCGCCCGCGGGACTCGCGACCATGCCGCGCGGATGGCGCTCGAACAGCGGCACGCCGAGCAGGTCCTCGAGCATCGCCACCTGGCGGCTGATGGCCGAGGGGCTGACGCTGAGCCGCTCGGCCGCCACCGTGAGCGAGCCGCTGCGGGCCACCTCGAGGAAGTAGCGCAGGGCGGTGTCCTGCAGGCGGTGGGCGGTCATGGCGGGCTTCCGCTTTGAGAAAAACGCAAAGATATCGCCAAAAAACGGCAATTGTTCAAAAGCGGGCGGCTGCCTAAGCTGCACGGTGGCGGCCCCGGCCAGCCCCTTCCCCCTTCCCTCCCCCCACCGAACGATCCGCGCATGCACCTCCCGCTCCTCCACCGCCCCGCGCCCCGCCCACGGACCCTGCTCGCCCTGCTGGCCGCCGCCCTGATCGCCGGCACCGGCTTGGCCCAGGCGGCCGACCTGCCGCAGGCCGAGGCCGAACGCCACGCGCAGGCCAGCTACCGCGAGTACTTCGAGCTGCTCTCGCTGCCCAACGACGCGATCGTTCCCGAGGACATCCGCAAGAACGTGGACTGGCTCGCCAAGGCCTTCGAGAAGCGCGGCTTCTCGACGCGCCAGCTCGACAACGACGGCAAGCCGATGCTCTACGCCGAGCTGCCCGGGCACGACGCGGCGCGCAAGACCGTGCTGTTCTACATGCACCTCGACGGCCAGCCCGTGATCCCCGCGCAGTGGGCCCAGAAGAGCCCGTGGACGCCGGTGCTCAAGCGCCGCGCGGCCGACGGCGGCTGGGAGGAGATCGATGCCGCGCCGCTGTTCGACGGCCCGGTCGATCCCGAGTGGCGCGTGTTCGGCCGTGCCTCGGCCGACGACAAGGGCCCGATCATGATGATGCTGGCCGCGATCGACGCGCTGAAGGCGGCCGGCGGCACGCCCGCGGTCAACGTCAAGGTGATCCTCGACAGCGAGGAGGAGAAGGGCTCGCCCTCGATCGCCAAGGTGATGCAGGCGCACCGCGAACTGCTGGCCTGCGACGCCATCGTGATCCACGACGGCCCGATGCACGCCACCAACCGGCCCACGCTGGTGTTCGGCAACCGCGGCGCGGCCGAGGCCCGGCTCACGGTCTACGGCGCCAAGGTGCCGCTGCACAGCGGCCACTACGGCAACTACGCGCCCAACCCGGCGCAGCGGCTCGCGAGCCTGCTGGCCTCGATGAAGAACGAGCAGGGCCGCGTGACCGTGGCCGGCTACTACGACCGGGTGCGCATCAGCGCGGCCGACCGCCAGGTGATGGCGGCGGTGCCCGACGACGAGACCGCGCTGCGCCGCCGCCTGGGCATCGCGCGCACCGACAAGGTGGGCGCCAACTACCAGGAGGCGATGCAGTACCCCTCGCTCAACGTGCGCGGCATGGCCTCGGCCGCGGTCGGCGACAAGGTCGCGAACATCGTGCCCGACCGCGCGGTGGCCGAGCTCGACCTGCGCACCACGCCCGATTCCGACGCTGCCTACCTGGGCGCGCAGATCGAGAAGCACATCCTCAGGCAGGGCTACCACCTGGTGAAGGGCGTGCCCAGCGACGAGGACCGCGTGCGCTACGACAAGCTCGCGACCTTCAGCTACCAGAGCGAGGGCGCCGACGCGGCCGGCGCGCCGATCGATTCGGCGATCGGGCGCTGGGCCTACAAGTCGCTGACCGACAGCTTCGGCGCCACGCCGGCGCCAGTGCGCATCCGCATGATGGGCGGCACGGTGCCGACCGCGGAGATCGTCAAGGTGCTGCAGGTGCCGTTCGCGATCGTCCCGCTGGTGAATGCCGACAACAACCAGCACGCGGCCAACGAGAACCTGCGGCTGGGCAACTACGTGAGCGGCGTGCGCACCATCTACAGCCTGATGACGCACCCGCTCTGAACGAAGGGCGGGCTCAGCCTCCCTTGCCGGGCTTCTGCGCCTGCTCGCACTTCACCTGGATCCGCTCGCGCTCGTCGAGCGTGGCGCCGATGCGCACTGCGCTGAGGCAGCCGCCCCAGACGCAGCCGGTGTCGGTCGACAGCAGGTCGGGCCGCGACACCCAGCCCAGCGTGGACCAGTGGCCGAAGGCGACCGTGGCTTCGGCCGTGCGCCGGCCCGGCACGTCGAACCAGGGCATGTAGCCCGCGGGCGCGTCGGCCGCGCCGTCGGTGGTCTCGAACTCCATCGTGCCGTCGGCGGTGCACAGCCGCAGCCGCGTGAGCGCATTGACGATCACGCGCAGCCGCTCGCTGCCTTCGAGCGTGTCGCTCCAGCGATCGGGCTGGTTGCCGTACATGGTGGCGAGGAAGGCGCCGAGGTTGGGGCCGCGCAGCACCGCCTCGAGCTCGCCCGCATGGGCGCGCACGTCGGCCACGCTCCATTGCGGCAGCACGCCCGCGTGCACCATCAGCAGGTCGCGCGCGGCCTCGCCCGAGCCGATGCGCCGGTGCAGCGCCATGTGCTGGTGGCGCAGCCAGTCGAGCATCGCCTCGCGGTCGGGCGCGGCCAGCAGCTCGGCCACCGTGTCCTTGCGGCCGGACTTGCGCACGCCGTGCGCCACGCCCAGCAGATGCAGGTCGTGGTTGCCCAGCACGCTGAGCGCCGCGCCGCCCAGGCGCTGCGCGCGCCGCAGCACCTGGGCCGATTCGGGACCGCGGTTGACCAGGTCGCCGAGCAGCACCACGGTGTCGCGGCTGGGGGAAAAATCGATCTCGTCGAGGAGCCGGCCGAGGGCGCTGTCGCAGCCCTGGATGTCGCCAATCAAGTAAAGTGCCATCTCCTCATTCTCTCCCCCCGTACATGGATGTCTTCCTGCTGGCCTTGCTGACCACGCTCAACGCGTTGTTCGCAATGTCCGAAATGGCCCTTTCCACCAGCCGCCGCGCACGCCTCGCGGCATTGGTCGAAACCGGGGATACGGGCGCCGCCGCGGCGCTCAAGCTGATGGAGTCGCCGACCCAGTTCCTCTCGACGGTGCAGATCGGCATCACCTCGATCGGCATGCTGAGCGGCATCGTGGGCGAGGCCGCCTTCGCGGCGCCGCTGGCGGTATGGATGGAGAACGCGGGCATGGGCGCGGGCACCGCCAGCGTGGTGTCGACCGCGGTGGTCGTCACCTGCATCACCTTCTTCACGATCATCTTCGGCGAGCTGGTGCCCAAGCGCATCGGCCAGCTCTATCCCGAGCCGGTGGCGCGCTGGGTCTCGCGCCCGATGCACGGCCTGGCCAAGGCCGCCAAGCCCTTCGTCTGGCTGCTCGCGGGCGCCACCGCCACCATGCTGAAGTTGCTGCGCATCGATGCCAACGCGGCCCGCTCGGTGACCGAGGAAGAAATTTCCGCCAGCCTCGAGGAAGGCGTGGACGCCGGCGTGATCGAGCAGCACGAGCACCAGATGGTGCGCAACGTGTTCCATCTCGACGACCGGCGCCTGTCCTCGCTGATGATCCCGCGCGCCGACATCGAATGGCTCGAAGCCTCGTTCAGCGTGGCCGAGGCGCTGCAGAAGGTGGCGGCCGCGGGCGCGCTCAACCTGGTGCATTCCTGGTACCCGGTGTGCCGCAACTCGCTCGACGACGTGGTCGGCGTGATCAGCGTGGCGCACCTGCTGCGCCTGGGCCCGGCCCACGTGGGCTCGCTGGGCCAGGAGGCCACGGCCGCGGTCTTCGTGCCCGAAACGCTGACCGGCATGGAGCTGCTCGAGCAGTTCCGCGCACGCGCCGGCCGGCTGGTGTTCGTGGTCGACGAGTACGGCGTGGTGCAGGGCCTGATGACCCCGCGCGACCTGCTCGAGGCCATCACCGGCGAACTGCAGCCCGGCATGCAGACCGACGCCTGGGCCCACGAGCAGCCCGACGGCACCTGGGAGCTCGACGGCCTGATGCCGGTGTCGGAGCTGCGCGCCCGCCTGGGCATCCGCGAGCTGCCCGACGAGGAGCGCGGCCGCTACAACACGGTGGCCGGCCTGCTGATGTCGGTGTCGGGCCACCTGCCCTCGGTGGGCGAACACATCGATTGCGCCGGCTGGTGCTTCGAGGTGACCGCGCTCGAGGGCCGGCGCATCGACCGCGTGCGCGCCTCGCGCGATCCCTCGCTGCCGAACGGCAGCGACGACTGAGGCCGCGAGGGCGCGCCGATGCTGTCGCTGCTCGCGCTCAGTTGTCCCCAGTGCTCGGCGCCGCTGCCGCGCGCGGCGCGCTGGCGCACCGTCACCTGCAGCTACTGCGGCGCGACCATCTCGCGCGGCGAGGAAACGGTGGAGCGCGAGAGCTTCCGCGCCGCGTTGCAACGCGCCAATGCACAGGGCGCCGACGGTGCGCGCGTGTTGCGCTGGCGCGGCGCGCGCTACCGCGTGCTGGCGCCGCTGGCCACCGGCGAGCACAGCGAGGTGCTGCTGGCCGAACGGCTCGGCGCCCTGTCCGAGCGCGTGACCTTCAAGCTCGCGCGCGACACGAACGGCGCCGAGGCGCTGGCGCGCGAGCATGCCGCGCTGCAGGCCCTGCAGTCGCTCTCCATGCCGGGCGCCGCCTATTTCACGCGCCGGCTGCCGCAGCCCGTGGGCCTGGGCGCGACCGGCGCCGACGACGGATCGGAAGACGGCCGCCAGGCGCTGGTGCTGCGCCATCCGACCGGCTACTGGGGCAGCCTGCTCGACGTGCAGCGCGCCAACCCGCGGGGCATCGATGCGCGCCACGCGGTCTGGCTCTGGCGCCGCATGCTCGAGGTGCTGGCCTTCGTGCACGACGCGGGCTGGACGCACGGCGATCTTTCGCCCGCCCATGCGCTGGTGCATCCGCGCGACCATGGCGTGCTGCTGATCGGCTGGTCGCGCGCGCGGCACGACGTGACACGGGCCGCGGACGACCTCGCGCAGAGCGCCTGGGCGGTGCGTGCCGTGCTGCATGGCCACGAAGGACTCGGCGAACCGGGCACCGGCTCCGCCACGCCCGCGCCGCTGGCCGCGCTGCTGCGCCGCTGCAGCGAGGACCCCGGCGAATGCCGCCGCCTCGGCGCGCGCGGCATCGAGCAGGCGCTGTCGGCGGCCTCGCGCGAAGCCTTCGGCGCGCCGCAGTTCATTGCTTTCGATCCCGCGCCGCACGGCGGCTGACGGCTTTTTCTTCTTCTCTCTTCACGACGAGGAACATCCATGGGTTACGGAAACTATTCGCACGCCGCCCACGCGGCCCTGGTCGCGGACCGCGCCGCCAAGTCGGGCGCCGAGGTCTTCGCCCAGACCGCCACCCATCCGCTGATGGACCCGCGCGGCCTCAAGGTGCGCGAGGCGCGCGACAACGCCGACCATCCGAACTCGCTGGGCATCGTGTTCGCGCTCGATGTCACGGGCTCGATGGGCGACATCCCGCAGACGCTGGCGCGCCGCGAGCTGCCGACCTTCATGAAGCTCTTGACCGACTGCGGCGTGGCCGATCCGCAGCTGATGTTCATGGCGATCGGCGATGCCACCTCCGACCGCGCGCCGCTGCAGGTGGGCCAGTTCGAATCGACCGCCAACCTGATGGACCAGTGGCTCACCTGGAGCTACCTCGAGGGCGGCGGCGGCGGCACCGGCGAGGAGAGCTACGAGCTGGCGTTCTACGTGATCGCCCAGCACACCGACATGGACTGCTGGGTCAAGCGCAAGAAGCGCGGCTACCTGTTCGTGACCGGCGACGAGCTGCCCTACCCCGCCGTCTCGCGCCACCAGATCGAGGGCCTGGTCGGCGAGAAGCTCGACGAGGACATCCCGATCGAGGAGGCCATCGCGGCTGCGGCCGAGACCTGCCACCTGTTCTTCCTGATTCCCGACGCGCAGCGCCGCCGCCGCTGCGAGCCGCGCTGGCGCGAGCTGCTCGGCGACCACGTGATCTGCATGGACTCGCCCGACGACGCCTGCGCGGTGGCCGCGGGCATCGTCGCGCTGACCGAGAAGGCCGTGCCCAGCCTCGACGAGCTCGGCCGCGTGATGGCCGCGACCGGCAGCGCGGACAAGGCGCGCATCAACGGCGTGCTGCATGCGCTCGACGGCTATGCGGCGCTGCTCGACCCGAACAAGCCGCGCCATGCGCCGCCGAGCGCCGCCGCGTCGGCACCGCGCTCGTCGTGGTGGAAGCGCCTGTTCGGCTGACCCCGCCGCGCGCGTCGTGAGCACCGGCGCCACGCGCTATCTCTCGCTGCTGGGCCTGGGCTTCGGCGACTGCGGCAAGGGCCTCTACACCGACCACTTCTGCGCCGCGCTGCGCGCCCACACCGTGGTGCGCTTCAACGGCGGCGCGCAGGCCGGCCACAACGTGGTGCGGGCCGACGGGCGCCATCACACCTTCTCGCAATTCGGCGCCGGCAGCTTCGAGCCCGGCGTCGCCACGCTGCTCGCGAGCGCGGTGGTGGTGCATCCCACGGCGCTGCTCGTCGAGGCCGCCGTGCTGCGCGACAAGGGCGTGCCCGACGCGCTCGCGCGCCTGCGCATCGATGCGCGCTGCCGCGTGACCACGCCCTTCCACCAGGCCGCGGGCCGGCTGCGCGAATGGGCGCGCGGCGACGCGGCCCATGGCAGCTGCGGCGTGGGCGTGGGCGAGACGGTGCGCCAGGCACTGGCCGCGCCCGAGCTCGCGCTGCGCTACGGCGACCTGCTGCGGCCGGCGCTCGCGTTCGAGAAGCTCGAGGCGCTGCGCCTCGCATTGCTGCGCGAATTCGCGCCACGGCCCGATCCCGATTGGCAGCGCGAACAGGCGCTGCTGGCCGATGCCAGCCTGTCGCAGCGCTGGCTCGCGGCCGTCGAGCCCTGCCTGCGCGCCGCGCCGCCCACGAGCGTCGATGCGGTCGCCGAGCAACTGGCGCGGCCCGGTGCCGTGGTGTTCGAGGGCGCGCAGGGCGTGCTGCTCGACGAATGGCGCGGCTTCCATCCGCACACGAGCTGGAGCACGGTCTCGACCGCTGCGGTCGAGGCCGTGCTGCGCGACGCCGGCCTGGACGCGCCGCCCGTGCGGCACCTGGGCGTGCTGCGCAGCTACCTCACGCGCCATGGCGCCGGGCCGCTGCCCACGCACGACCCCGCGCTCGCCGCGCGGCTGCCCGAGCCACACAACGCCGACGCCGGTTGGCAGGGCGCGTTCCGCCGCGGGCATCCCGATGCCGTGCTGCTGCGCTATGCCATCGCCGCGGCCGGACCGCTCGACGGCCTGGTCGCGAGCCATCTCGATGCGATCGGGCACGCGGGCCTGCGCTGGTGCGAGGGCTACCGCGATACGGATGGCGAGACCGTCGCGCAGCTGGCCTTGGGGCCCGAGGCGGACCTCGACCATCAGCAGCGCCTGACGCGCCTGCTCGAACGCGTGCGGCCGATCTACTCGGAGGCCGGCGTCGCGAACACGCGCGACTGGCTCGAACGCGTGGAGGCCGCGAGCGGCCTGCGCGTGCAATGGGGCTCCCACGGGCCCACGCGCCAGGACGTCGCGGAGTACGCGAGGTAGCCCCTCGGCCACGGCGGCGGCCGCACGAGGCCGGACAAATCCCTATCGCGCCCGCGCGCGCGATGCCTACCATGCGGCACCGGGCCGATGCCCCGCACCGCTGGGAGACACCATGACGATTTCGACGCCGCGGCAGCGCGCCCGTGGCTGGCTGTTGGCACTCGCTTGCGCCGCGCCCGCCGCCGGCGTGGCGCCCGCCCATGCGCAGGTGCTGCAGCTCAAGTGGGGCCATGTCTACGAGGCCTCGAGCATCTTCCACCAGCAGGCCGAGCTCGCGGCGCGCAAGATCGCCGAGCAGTCCGAGGGAAAGATCAGGATCGAGGTGGTGCCCGCCTCGAAGCTCGGGCAGGAAGGCGACTACCCGCTGATGCTGGCCAACGACTCGGTGCAGATCGCCTACGTCACGGCCGCCACGCTGGCCGAGGGCTATGCGCCGCTGCGCCTGGGCAGCTATCCCTTCGCCTTCAAGGACCTCGACCACGTGCGCAAGTACCTCGCGAGCCCGCTGCTGGGCCAGCTCATGAAGGGCTACGACGAGCGCAGCGGCAACCACCTGGTCGCTTCGGTCTACTACGGCGCGCGCCAGGTCACCTCGAACCGGCCGCTCGCGCGGCCCGAGGACTTCCGCGACCTGCGGCTGCACGTGCCCGATGCCTCGGCCTACCAGCTGTTCGCCACCGCGCTCGATGCCAAGCCCGTGACCCTGCCCTACGTCGGCCTCTATGACGCGCTGAAGAAAAACGAGGTCGAGGCGCAGGAATATCCGCTGAGCACGGTGAAGGCCAAGAAGCTCTACGAGGTGCAGAAGTACGTGCAGCTCACGGCCCATGTCTACGACACGCTGGGCATCGTGATCGGCAAGGCCGCCTGGGCCAAGCTCTCGGCGCCGCAGCAGGCCATGGTCGAGAAGGTGCTGGTCGACGGCGCGAAGTGGACCAATGTGGGCGTGATCGCCGGCGAACTGGAAGACGAGCAGTTCCTGCGCGGCAAGGGCATGACGGTCTCGCAGGTCAACCGGCAGCCCTTCCTCGAGCGCATCGCGCGGCGTTCCACGCCCGAGCAGCTCGGCGCGCGGCCCGGCGACTGGGCCAAGCTGCAGGCGCTCGCGAACTGATCCTTCGTTTCCTGTTGGCGAACCGGCCGCGCTGCTGCACACTGGCGAGCGGCATGCGCCGTGACCGCATTGCCGGGAGCACACCGTGGAATTCCTCCTGGACCCGAATGTCTGGATCGCCTTCGCGATGCTGACCGCCCTCGAGATCGTCCTGGGCATCGACAACATCATCTTCATCTCGATCCTGGTCGGCCGGCTGCCGCCCGAGCAGCGCGACAAGGCGCGGCGCCTCGGGCTGGGCTTCGCGATGATCTCGCGGCTGCTGCTGCTGCTCTCGCTGAGCTGGGTGATGGGCCTCACGGCCGACCTGTTCCACGTCTTCGGCCAGGGCATCAGCGGGCGCGACATCGTGCTGCTGCTGGGCGGCCTGTTCCTGCTCTACAAGGCCTCGCACGAGATCTTCCTCGAGGTCGAGGCCGGCGAGGAGCACGGCCCCGATGCCGACGAGGACGGCGGCGCGCGCAAGGCCGCGTTCTGGAGCGTGATCGGCCAGATCGGCATCATCGACATCGTGTTCTCGCTCGACTCGGTGATCACCGCCGTCGGCATGGTCGACCAGATCGCCGTGATGATGGCCGCGGTGATCGCCTCGGTCGGCGTGATGCTGGTGGCCGCCAAGCCGATCGGCGACTTCGTCGACAAGCACCCCTCGGTCAAGGTGCTGGCGCTGGCCTTCCTCGTGATGGTGGGCATGGTGCTCACGGCCGAGGCCTTCGACAAGCACGTGCCCAAGGGCTACATCTACGCGGCGATGGCCTTCTCGCTCGCGGTCGAGGCGCTGAACATTCGCGCGCGCGGCAAGCGCACCGCGGCGCGGGCGCTGAAGGCGCAGGCCAGGGCGAACGCGAAGGCGGGCGAGGCGCCCTGAGCGTCGGCCGCCACTAACGCATCACTGTGGCATTATTGGATCGACCCCAGTTCATCGACCAGCGACGAGACTCCCCATGATCCGCAAGAACCCGCGCGGCGACCTGCCGCAGATCCACCCGAGCGCCTTCGTCGACCCGACCGCGATCCTCTGCGGCCTGGTCGTGGTGGAGGAGAACGTGTTCATCGGTCCCTATGCCGTCATCCGCGCCGACGAGACCGACGCGAACGGCCACATCGACCCGATCGTCATCGGCGCGCACTCGAACATCCAGGACGGCGTGGTGATCCATTCGAAGTCGGGCGCGCCGGTCACGATCGGCGAGCGCACCTCGATCGCGCACCGCGCCATCGTCCACGGCCCGTGCCGGGTGGGCCGCGGCGTGTTCATCGGCTTCAACAGCGTGCTGTTCAACTGCGTCGTCGGCGATGGCAGCGTGGTGCGCTACAACGCGGTGGTCGACGGCTGCGAGCTGCCGCCGAACTTCTACGTGCGCTCCACCGAGCGCATCGGCCCCGAGACCGCCCTGGACGGACGACCGACCGTCTCGGTGGATGCGAGCGAATTCTCCGAAGACGTGGTGCGCACCAACAACGCGCTGGTGCAGGGCTACAAGAACATCCAGAACCAGTTCTAAGCTAGCGCCCTCAGCCTGCGCCATAGGCCGGCTGCGGAAATTCCAGTTCGACGCGCCGGCACGCGCGCGGGAAGATCGTGGCCACCGAACGCCACGAAGGAGCCCGCGATGCACCTCTCCCCGCCATTCCACCACCGCGCCCTGCGCGCGATGCTCCTCGCGGCCGCGTTCGCCGCGACCGGCGGCGCCTCGGCGCGCGACACGGCCGTGGCGGTCACGCCCGAGCAGCGCTTCCAGCTCGCGCTCGAGGCCCAGTCCGCGCGCGACTACCGTTCGATGATGTCGCTGCTGCGCGAGGCCGGCGCCTCGGGCCACCGCGAGGCGCAGGAGATGCTCGGCGTGGTGCTGCTGGCCGGGCCGCTGCTGTACGGCAACGGCGTGCCCGCCGATCGCTGCGAGGCCCGTCACTGGGCGCGCGAGGCGGCGCGCCAGGGCAGCGAGGTCGGCCAGCACCAGTTGCACCTGCTCAACCGCGCGCGCAACGCGCCCATGGGCAGGGAGGCCTGCGATGCGCAGCGTTCCTGAGTTCGCGCGCGGGCTGCTCGCGCGGCACGGCGCGCTGGGCCTGCTGCAGGCCTGGCGCATGCTGCTCGCGGCGGTCGCGGTGGCGGCCTTCGCGGCATCGGTCGATGCGGGCAGCGACGAGGCACCGGCCGCGGCCTGCACGACCGGCGACTGCGTTCGGGCCGCGGCCTGCGAGCATCCGTCGCGCTAGCGATCCGCGTCGAGGCACGGGGACGACAATGGGGCACGCCCCACTCGCCGCCCCCGCATGCCCTCCCCCACCACGATCCTCTCCGTCTTCGCCCACCGGCCGATCGACGGCCTGCTCGAGAACCACGCGTCCTATGCGGCGCGCTGGGGCTACGCGCACGAGGCCAGGGACAGCCTGCACGTGTTCGGCGACCGGCAGGCCGAGCTCTACAAGTACCACGCGATCTACGGCGCCTTGCTCGCGCTGGCCGACGGCGGGCTGCTGCTGGTGCTCGACGAGTTCTCGGTCGTCTACGGCCGGCAGAAGCTCGAGGACGTGGCACAGGGCCATGACTTCGTGGTGGTGTCGCAGGAGCCCGGCGCCAGCCTGCCCACATCGAGCGGGATGATCCTGCGCAACACCGCCGAGGTCCGCGAGCGGCTGCGGCTGCTGGTGTTCCATCTGTCGGTGAGCGTGGCGGGCGATCCGGACACGCTGGGCAAGTCCGCCGGCGAACACCTGGGCGAGGCCTTTGCCGTGCATCCGCTCGAGAACCGCCTGGCCAACGGCTACTACAGCAGCATCCAGGCCGTCTGGGACGGCGGCGGCCGCGTCGCCATCGACCAGTTGCCGAAGGTGGTGCCGCTGGTCGCGCATGCGGCGCCGCGCTGGGAACGCCAGCATGGCGTGTGGCTGCCGACCTATGGCTACGACTTCCGTTACGTCAGCGTGCTGCTCGAGCAGGCGCGCGCCTTCGAGGAGGAACGGCCGCTCGACCTGCCGGCGCAGTGGGAGCAGGCCGCGCAGGAGGCACAGGGAGGAGCCCGGCACCTGAACCCGCAGGCAAAGATCGCCTTCGTCTCGTTCTACGACGCCAAGGTGGCGGGCTACGGCCGCATCCACGAAGACAACCTCGCACGCTACTGCCAGCGCCATGGCTATGCCCACCACCTCTACCGCGAGCTGCCGGCCTTCGTGCCGGCGGGCGTGCAGGCCAACTGGGCCAAGATGCATCTGGTGCGCGAGCATCTGGCGCAGCACGAGCAGCTGTTCTGGATCGATGCCGACATCCTCGCGATCAACCAGCGCCTGGGCGTGGAAGAGGTGCTCGGCGCGCGCGACTTCGTGATCGGCATGGACCACAGTGCCTGGCCCGCGAACTCGGGGCTGATGGGCTTTAGGCCCGGGCCGCGCATGCAGCAGTTCGTCGACCATGTCTGCGCGGCGATCGAGGCCGTGCCCGACAAGTCGAACGTCTACGCGGGCGGTGGCGACCAGGCCAGCGTGCTCGCGGGCATGCGCCGGTTCGGGCTCGAGAACGCCGAGCACGTGGTCGACGCGATCTCGCTCGCGCCGGCGCCGATCTATGCGACCCGCGACAGCCGCTTCGTGCACTTTCCATCGCAGATCAATGCCTACCGGGCCGAGGCGATGCGGGCCTGGGACCGGTGGAGCCACGAACAGTGAAGCGTCAGACGTTCTTCGCGAAGATGATGAAGCCCGTGCGGTCCGCGACCTTGTCGTAAAGCCGCTGCCCCGCGAGGTTGGTCTCGTGGGTCTGCCAGTAGACGCGCTTCACGCCGGCCTGCGCGGCGCGTTCGTACACGCCCTCGATCAGCCGCCGGCCCACGCCCTGGCCGCGCAGCGAAGGCAGCGTGAACAGGTCCTGCAGATAGCAGGTCGGCTCGATGCGCGTGGTGCTGCGGTGGAACAGGTAGTGCGTGAGGCCGACCAGCCGGCCCTCGTGCTCGGCCACGAGCGCGTGCACGGGCTCGTAGGCGTCGAAGAAGCGCTGCCAGGTGGCCTGCGTGATCGCGTCGGGCAAGGCCGTCGGGCCCTCGCGCTCGTAGAAGGCGTTGTAGCCGTCCCACAGCGGCTTCCAGTCGGCGTAGTCGTTGCGCGTGGGCGGGCGGATCACGAGGGTCGGGTTCATGGCGTGTGCAATGGCGCGGGTGCGCGGCGGGCGAAAAGCCCGCATTGCAACACGAACCGACGCGACGCGGCTAAGGATTCGCTGAAGCGGCCGTGGCCCCGAAGAAGGCCTCGAGCGCCTGCATCGGCAACTGGCCGCGCAGGCCGATCGCGACCACCGCGGCACCTTCGGCATCGAGCGGCGCGGTGGCCCGCCGCAGCATGCCGTGGCGGCCCGCATACTGGAGCTCGGACCAGGCCTCGCCGCCGCCCTCGGCCTCGACCTTCAGCAGGCCCTTGAGCCGCAGCACGCCGGGCGGCATCGCGCGCATCCAGGCGCGCAAGGCCTCGGGCGCGAACACGGCCGCGGGCCGCGCGCTCCAGGTCGCGAACTGCGCGCCATGGTCGGCGTGGTGCGCATGGTCGTGATCGTGATCGCAGCCCGGCACATCGCAATGCGCGTGCGGCCTGGCCTGGCCCTGCAGCCCCGAAGCCAGCGCGAGCGGCAGCTCGGACTGCGTGGTCGCGACCCGCGGCGTGCCCGGCACGGTCGCGTCGAGCCAGGCCGTGGCGGCCGCCAGCGCGGCATCGTCGGCGATGTCGGTCTTGTTGAGCACCACGAGGTCGGCCGACTTTGCCTGCCGCGCGAGCGTGTCGGCCAGCAGCGGATCGCGCGACTGCGCGGCGACCGCGCTCGCATCGACCAGCACCAGCACGGCCTGCAGGCTCAGCTCGGGCGCGGCCATGCCGATCTGCGCGATGCGCCAGGGGTCGGAGACGCCGCTGGCCTCGATCACCACGGCGTCGAACGGCGGCTCGGCGTCGATCGTGCCCTGCAGCGCGCGCCCGAGGTCGTCGCCGATCTGGCAGCAGACGCAGCCGTTGGTGAGCGCGACGGTGTCGCCATGGCGCGCGGCGATCAGGCCGGCGTCGATGTTGAGCGCGCCGAAGTCGTTGACCAGCACCGCCATGCGCAGGCCCTCGGCCTCGGCCAGCCAGCGGTTGAGCAGCGTGGTCTTGCCGGCGCCGAGGAAGCCGCCGACGACCGTGAGCGGCAGGCGCCGCGCCGTCTTCGCGGTCATCGCGCCCTCATGCCTCGAACACGCGGCCCGACAGCACCGTGCCCCAGACGCGCAGGTCCTTGAGCCGCATCGGGTCGACGGCCAGCGGGTCCTCCTCGAGCACACAGAAGTCGGCGCGCTTGCCGCACTCGATGCTGCCGATCTCGCCGTCGAGCTTGAGGGTCCAGGCCGCGCCCAGCGTGACGGCGCGCAGTGCCTGCTCGACCGTGATGCGCTCGGCCGCGCCGAGCACGCGGCCCTTGGGCGTGACGCGGTTGACCGCGCACCAGGCGGTGAACAGCGGGCCCAGCGGCGTGACCGGCGCGTCGGAATGGATCGCCAGCGGCACGCCCGCGGCGAGCGCGCTGCCGCAGGCATCGAGTCGGTTGGCGCGGTCGGGGCCCATGGTCATCTCGTAGTGCTGGTCGCCCCAGTACCAGATGTGGTTGGCGAACAGGTTGGCGCACAGGCCCAGCGCGGCCATGCGGCGGAACAGCGGCGCGTCGATCATCTGGCCGTGCTGCAGCGTGTGGCGGTGGTCGGGTCGCGGCGCGCGCGCGAGCACGCGGCCGATGGCGTCGATCGCGACCTCGCTGGCCTCGTCGCCGTTGGTGTGGGTGTGGATGGTGAGGCCGGCGCGGTGGTAGGTCTCGAAGTCGGCTTCGTACTGTGCGGGCGCGGTCACCCAGATGCCGTTGGGCGCGCCGTTGAAATGGCCGGGCCAGCGCAGCCGCGCCGAGAAGCCCTGGATCGAGCCGTCGAGCATCATCTTCACGAGGCCGTAGCGCAGCCGGTCGGTGTTGCGCGGCATCAGAGAGCGCACATGCTCCGCGCCCTGCGCCGCGCCATGCGTGCCGTGGAAGGCCTGGAACGCGGGCAGGATGCGCACCGCGAAATCCTCGGCGCCGGTGGCGCGCTCGAGCACGCCGCAATCCTCCTCGGTGAGCTTGTTGACCAGGTCGGTGGCGGTGGTCACGCCCTGCATGCAGGCCAGCCGCGCGAAGGAGCGCACGCCGGCCTCGGTCATCGGCGCCAGCAGGCCGGCATTGCCGATCCTGCGCAGCACCAGGAACATCGCGGCCGGCTCCTGCAGCTCGCCCGTGGGCTCGCCCGCGGCCGGCCCGGCGGCGAACTTGACCACGCCCTCGACCTCGTTGTCGCGCGTGATGTCGGCGATGCGCAGCATCGCGCTGTTGACGTTCATCAGGTGGCCGTTGGCATGGCCGATGACGATCGGCCGCGTGGCGCTCGCGCGGTCGACGTGTTCCACCGTCATGCGTTCGCCGCCGAAGTAGATCGGATCGAAGCCCCAGGCCACCAGCGGCTCGGACTCGGGCCGGCCCTCGGCCTGCATGCGCGCGGCGATCTCGGCCAGGCGCGCGACCACGGCCTCCATCGAGCGCAGGCCGCTCCAGACCTTGCCCTGCGGATCGCGCCGGTCGAACCAGCCGAGATATGCCCAGTCCCACATGCTGCCTTCCTTGAGGTGGCAGTGGCCCTCGACCAGTCCTGGCATCAGCACCTTGGCGGCGAAGCGCTCGTCGAGCGCGAAGTCGCCCCAGGCGCGCATCTCGTCGAGCGAGCCGACCGCGAGCACGCGCCCGTCGCGCACCGCGACATGGGTGGCCTCGGGCTGCATCGGGTTCATCGTGAGGATCTTGCGGGCGCTGTAGACGGTGGTGGCGGTGGTGGCGGTCATGGATTCGGGAAGGAGGATGGACGGGCGCGACGCGATGTTCGCGCGGATTCAATCGGCCTGCAGGCGCAGGGGCGGCAGCGGTAGGCCGTCGGCCAGCCCGACACGGCGGCAGCGCACCCAGTGGCCGGGCACCACCTCGCGCAGCGGCGGCGGCTCGGCCGCGCAGGCCGGCTCGGCCACCGGGCAGCGGCCGGCGAAGCGGCAGCCGTGCGGCGGATCGATCGGGCTCGGCGGATCGCCCGTGAGCTTGATGCGGCCCGCGGCGCGGCGCCGGCCGCCGCCCACGGTGGGCACGGCCGACATCAGCGCCACGCTGTAGGGATGCAGCGGCTGCGCGAAGAAGGCGCGCCGCGGCGCGCGCTCCACGATCTGGCCGAGGTACATCACGGCAATGTCGTCGCAGATGTGCTCGACCACCGCCATGTCGTGCGAGATGAACAGGTAGGTCAGGCCCAGTTCGCGCTGCAGCCGCGCGAGCAGGTTGAGGATCTGGGCGCGGATCGCGATGTCGAGCGCCGACACCGGCTCGTCGCAGACCACGAGCTCGGGGTTGGTGGCGAGCGCGCGCGCGATGTTGATGCGCTGGCGCTGGCCGCCCGAGAACTGGTGCGGAAACAGCTGCTGCTGCTCGGGCCGCAGGCCCACGGCCTCGAACAGCTCGGCCACGCGGCGCGTGCGCTGCTCGGGCGTGCCCACCTGCATCAGGTCGAGCGGCGCGCGCACCGCGGCACCGGCGCGCTCGCGCGGGTTGAGCGAGGAGAACGGGTCCTGGAAGATAATCTGCATGCGCGTGCGCGAACGGCGCAGCGCCTCGCCCTCGAGCGCGCCCAGGTCGGTGTCGCCGAGCCGGATGCGGCCACCGGTCAGCGGCGACAGCCGCATCACGGCGAGCGCGGTGGTGGTCTTGCCCGAGCCCGATTCGCCGACCACCGCGAGCGTGCGGCCGCGGCGGATCTCGAAGGACACGCCGTCCACCGCCTTCACCACCTCGGGCTTGCGGCCCCAGCCGGCCCTGGCGCGCGGGAAGTGCACCTGCAGGTCGTCGACCGCGAGCAGCGTGTCGGTCGGTTCGATCAGGCTCATGCCGCCTCCTCCGCCAGCGCCTCGGCATGCAGCCAGCAGGCCGCGCCGTGCGAGCTGCCGCCATCGCCCTCGCCGGCCAGCGCGAACATCGGTGGCACCTCGTGCGCGCAGCGCGGCATGGCATGGCGGCAGCGCTCGCGGAAGGCGCAGCCGCTGCCCAGTTCCCAGATCGAGGGCACCACGCCGGGGATCTCGGCCAGGTCCTCGCGGGTGTCGTCGTCGAAGGCCGCGCTGCTACCGAGTTCGGGCAGGCAGTCGATCAGGCCGCGCGTGTAGGGATGGCCGGGCGCGGACAGCACCTGGTCGGCGCTGCCCTGCTCGATCACGCGGCCCGCGTACATCACCATCACGCGGTCGGCCATCTCGGCCACCGCGCCCATGTCGTGCGTGATCAGCAGGATCGCCGTGCCCTTCTCGCGCTGCAGTTCGCGCAGCAGGTCGAAGATCTGCGCCTGCACCGTCACGTCGAGCGCGGTGGTGGGTTCGTCGGCGATCAGGATGTCGGGCCGGCAGGCCAGCGCCATCGCGATCATCACGCGCTGGCGCATGCCGCCCGAGAGCTGGTGCGGGTACTCGTCCACGCGCCGCTCGGGCGCCGGGATGCCGACCTGGCGCAGCATCTCGATGGCGCGTTCGCGCGCGGCCTGTGCATCGAGGCCCGCATGCAGCCGCAGCGATTCGCCGATCTGGTCGCCCACGCTGAACACCGGGTTCAGCGAGGTCATCGGTTCCTGGAAGATCATCGAGATGCGGTTGCCGCGCACCTCGCGCATGCGTGCGTCGGTGGCGCGCACCAGGTCCTCGCCCTGGAACAGCACGCGGCCGTCTCGGATGCGCCCCGGCGGCGAGGGAATGAGCCGCAGCAGCGCGAGCGCGGTCATGCTCTTGCCGCAGCCCGACTCGCCGACCACGCACAGCGTCTCGCCGGCGCGCAGCTCGAAGTCCACGCCGTTGAGCACCAGCGCCTGGCCGCGGCGGGTCCGGAATTCGACGTGCAGGTCCTGCACGCGCAGCAGTGCCTCGCTCATCTCAGCGCTCCCTCAGCTTGGGGTTGAGGGCATCGTTGAGGCCGTCGCCGATCAGGCTGACCGCGAGCACGGTGACGAAGATGGCGGCGCCCGGAAAGGCCACGGCCCACCAGCACGACAGCACGTACTGGCGGCTCGAGCCGATCATCAGGCCCCAGCTCATCTGGTTCGGGTCGCCCAGGCCGAGGAAGGACAGGCCGGCCTCGAACAGGATCGCCGCGCCGATCGCCAAGGTGGCCGACACCACCAGCGGCGGCAGCGCATTGGGCAGGATCACCTTCCAGATGATGCGGGCGTCGCGCGCGCCGATGGCGCGCTCGGCGCGCACGAACTCCAGCCCGCGGTACTTGAGGAACTCGGCGCGCGTGAGCCGCGCGGTGCCGGTCCAGCTCACGACGCCGATGGCCAGCGTGACCGTGACCAGCGTGGGCGAGAACAGCGTCACCACCACCATCGCGAACAGCAGCGCGGGCAGCACCTGGAAGAACTCGGTGATCTTCATCAGCACCGCGTCGACCTTGCCGCCGTAGTAGCCGGCGAAGGCGCCGAGCGTGATGCCGATCAGCACCGACAGCAGCGCCGCCACCGCGCCCACCAGCAGGGTGGCGCGGCCGCCGTAGATCAACGCGGTGAGCACGTCGCGCCCGAGGTAGTCGCTGCCGAGCCAGGCCTCCTCGCTGAACGGCGGCGTGAGCGGCGCGGCCTTGATCTCGAAGGGATCGGCCGGATAGAGCCAGGGGCCGGCGATCGCGACCGCGAGCACGATCAAGAGCAGCACCATGCCGGCGATGGCCGCGGGGTTGCGCAGGAACATGCGCGCGGCCTCGATGCCGGGGTGTTCGGCGCGCGGGCCGGCGGTGGCGCTCGTGCGCGCGGGCGCCGCCGGCTTCGCGGCCGGCGCCGGGTCTGGGTCGAGGGTCATCGTGGAGGTCGCATTCATCGGGGGAGGCGTCACGCGGTCTTGATGCGCGGATCGATCAGGCGGTAGCAGAGGTCCGTGAGCTGGTTCATCACCACCACCACGATGGAGGAGAACAGCAGCACGCCGAGGATGGTCGGGTAGTCGCGCCGCAGCACCGAGTCGAAGGCCAGGCGGCCGAGCCCCGGCCAGTTGAAGACGGTCTCGACCAGGATCGCGCCCGCGAGCACGTTGCCGAACTGCAGCCCGAGCACCGTCACCACCGGCAGCAGCGCGTTGCGCAGCGCATGCTTGTAGAGCACCACGCGCTCGGCCAGGCCCTTGGCGCGCGCGGTGCGGATGAAGTCGGAGCCGAGCACGTCGAGCATCGACGAACGCGCGAGCCGGCTGTACTGCGCGAGGTAGACCAGGCTCAGCGTGATCGTGGGCAGCACCAGGTGGTGCGCGACGTCGAGCACGTCGGCCAGGCCGCCGCCGGTGGAATCGATGGAGCGCATGCCGGCCACCGGCAGGATCGGGAACACCGAGGCCAGCAGGATCACCAGCATGATGCCGATCCAGAACACCGGCGCCGCGAAGCCCACCAGCGACAGCACGGTGATGAACTGCGACAGCAGCCCGTTGGGCCGGCGCGAGGACAGCACGCCGAGCGCCGTGCCGACCACGAAGGCCAGCAGCACCGAACTCAGCACCAGCAGCAAGGTGGCGGGCACGCGCTCGGCGATCATCTGCGTGACCGGCAGGTTGAAGAAGTACGAATAGCCGAGGTCGCCGCGCAGCACCTTGCCGAGGTAGACGCCGAGTTGCACCGGCAGCGGCCGGTCGAGGCCGTACTGCGTGCGCAGCTCGGCCATGAGCTCGCTCGACATGCCGCCGCTGGCGCCCGCGATGGTCTCGACCGGGTCGCCCGGTGCCGCGTGCACCAGCACGAAGTTCAGCACCACCACCGCGAGCACCAGGGCGAGGCCCTGCAGCAGGCGCGAGGCGGCGTAGCGAAGCATGCCCATGTGCGCCCCGCCTTACTTGAGGTAGACCTCGTCGAGCGGCGACAGCGGTCCCCAGATGGTGGTGGGCACATTGCCGACCTTCTTGCTGGTGATCGTGTGGTAGGGCACCTGGTTGATGAACTCGATCGGCAGCTCGTCGGTCACGATCTTCTGGAAGGTGGCGTAGTAGGCCTTGCGCTGCGTCGGGTCGGTCAGGCCGCCGGCGGTGTTGAGCAGCTCGTCGACCTTCGGATTGGCATAGGACTGGGTGTTGGTCCAGACGATGGGTTTGATGTTGGTCGACAGGTAGGTGCGGTGCACGCCGATGATCGGATCGCCCCAGTTGAAGACCGCGTCCATCGACATGTCGAAGTCGTGCGTGGCCAGGCGCTTGGCCCAGGCCGGGAAGTCGGCCGAGGCGCGCACCTCCACCGTGATGCCCACCTTCTTGAGCTGGCCGCGCACGTACTCGGCCACGTTCTTCTGCTGGTCGTCGCCGCCGGGCAGGTAGTCGATGGTGAGCTTGAAGCGCTCGCCGTTGGCGCCGGCCTTGTAGCCCGCGGCATCGAGCATCTCGCCGGCCTTCTTGAGGTCGAGCGGATAGCGCACCAGGTCGTTGACCGCGAACGGGCTGCTGGCCACCAGCGGGCCGTCGGACACGGTGGCGAAGCCGCCCATCAGCGCCTTGGTGATGAAGTTCTTGTCGATCGAGTGCGCGATGGCCTTGCGCACCTGCAGGTCGGACAGCGGCTTCTTCGCGGTGTTGAAAGCCAGCCAGTTGAGCGGGCCGATGCCGTCGTAGCCCTTGGGCGTGAGCGACACGCGCGGGTCGTTGGCGAAGCGCTTGAGGTCGGTGGGCAGGGTCGCGAAGGGCAGCATCTGGATGTCGCCGCGCTCCACGCCGAGCACCAGGCTCGCCATGTCGGGCGTGATGCTCACGATGACCTTGTCGAGATACGGCTTGTTGGGCAGGAAGAACTTGTCGAAGCGCTCCATCACGATGCGCTGCGAGGGCTTGAACTCGGTGACGCGGAACGGGCCCGAGCCGACCACGTCGGTGCTGTTGCGCGGATGGTTCTTGAGGTCGGTGCCGTCGCCGTAGATGTGCTTGGGCAGGATCGGGCACAGCGCGGGCGACATCGCGAGCACGATCGCCGGATGCGGCGCGCTCATGCGGATGATGGCGGTGTAGGGATCGGGCGTGTCGACCTTCTCGACCGGGCCCAGCATGGTGGTGAAGGGATGGTTGGCCTTGATGGCCATGATCGAGAACGCGACGTCGGCCGAGGTGATGGGCTTGCCGTCGTGGAACACGGCGTTCTTGCGCAGGTTGAGCGTGAGCGACTTCGCGTCGTCGGAGAGCTTCCACGATTCGGCCAGGTAGGGCTGCGGATTCCACTTGTCGTCGAAGCGCAGCGGGCTCGCGAAGATCTGCGCCGAGGGCAATGCGGTGGCGATGCCCGACTGCACGGCGCCGTTGAGGTGGCGCGGCGTCTGCGTGCTGCCGATCACCAGCGTGCCGCCACGCTTGGGTTCTTGCGCGGCGGCCGGCAGGGAGCACAGCGCGAGCGCGGCCAGCGAGGCCGCCGACAACAGGGTGACACGGCGCGTGAAGCGGGAAAGCGGAAACGGCATGCGGGACCTCTGGATGGCTACTCGAAGAAGAAGCGGCGCGCGGTGCGGCGCCGACGAGATCGACGATAGGCCCCCGAGCAGGTGCCACGAAGAGCCACGTGGCACCGATCCGCAGGGCCAGACGCTGCGGGTTTGCCCCGTTGTGCGGCGTGCGATGCGCCGTTTGCGGGAAGGCGCACCGGATGCGGGAGCGCGATGGTGCCGGCGCGCGCTACTTCTCGTCCTTGAGCCAGTACCACTTGTAGAGCATGCGCTGGCCCATGCGGCGGAACGGCGCGAAGGCCTGCGACTCGACCAGGCCCATCACGTTGGGGAAGGGCAGCGGCGAGTCGTAGATCGGCAGCTCGAACACCTCGCGGCCCGCATCGCGGCCCGCGATGCGCTCGGCCAGGCGCTTACCGGCCCAGGTCGAGAACGAGACGCCGTTGCCGCCATAGCCCACCGCGTACCAGATCTTCTTCGACGCATCGGGCTGCGTGATGCGCGGCATCATGTCGTGGCTCATGTCGACCCAGCCCCACCACGAGTGGTCGATGCGGATGTTGGCGAGCGGCGGGAACTTGCGCGCGATCGCGTCGGTGAGCAGCTTCAGGTGCACCGGTGCCTCGGCATCGGCGCCGCTGACCGAGCTGCGGCTGCCGATCTGCAGCCGGTTGCCCTCGAGCAGCCGGTAGTAGAAGCGCAGCGTGCGCGTGTCGGTGAGGAAGGTCTTCGAGCGGAAGTTGGTGGCCTTGAGCTCGGCCTCGGTGAGCTCGCGCGTGACCACCGAGTTCGAGAGGATCGGCATCACGCGGTTCTTCAACAGCGGGCTCAGCGCCTGGCCCGTGTAGCCGCCGGTGCACACCGCCACGCGGCGCGCGCGCACCGTGCCGCCGGGCGTGCGCAGGTGGTGCACGCCGTCGATGGTCTGCCAGCCCTGCACCGGGCTCGAGGTGTGGACCTTCACGCCGAGCGCGCGTGCGCGCCGCAGCAGGCCGAAGGTGAACTTCAGCGGATGGATGCCCACGCCCTCGGCCTCGAACATCGCGCCCACGGTCTCGCGCTCGTCGCAGTAGTCGCTGCGCACCTCCTCGGCGCTCATCATGCGCGTGGCATAGCCGAAGGTGTCGCGCATCAGCGCGGCCTCGGCGGCGAGCACCGGCAGCTTCTCGCGGCGGTGCGCGAGGTAGAGGTGGCCGCCGTCGAAGGCATCGCAGTCGATCTGCTTCGTGAGCGCCTTGAAGTTCTCGAAGCCCGCGCGGATCTCGGCGTCGAGCTTCTTCGCGGTATCGAGGCCCCAGCGCGCGATCCACTGCGAGCGCTTGAGGCGGCCGCTGGCGTTCTGGCCCTGGCCGCCGCTGCGGCTCGAGCAGCCCCAGGCCGCCTGGTTGGCCTCGAGCACGGTGGCGCGGATGCCGTGCTCCTGCGCGAGGTAGAGCGCGGTCGACATGCCGGTGGCGCCCGAGCCCACGATCGCCACGTCGACGTCGATGTCCTGCACCAGCGGGCCGTCGTCCTCGGGCGGCGTGCCCGCGCTCGCGACCCACCAGGTGGGCGCATAGGCGCGGCCGGCGCCGGGGTCGGGCGCGAGCAGCGGGTCGTAGCGCGGGTCGTAGGGCCGCGAGGGCGTGGCGGGCACGGCCTCGGGGGCGGTGAAGGACGTGGCGGTGCCGGTCATCGTCATGGGCGCTCCGAAGAAGGCGTGGCGCGGACTACTTCGCCGCGGGCAGGTTCGGGCGTGCCTTGCGGAACACGTTCTTGAGCTGGATCTTCCCGTCCTTGAAGGTGAAGACGTCGATGCCGTCGGTCTCGATGCGGCTGCCGTCGGCGGCGGTGCCGGTGAAGGTCCACTGCGAGGTGCCGAAGTCGCCGTGCACGAAATGCACGCCGTCGATCCACTGCGCGTCGGGCACGGCCTGCCAGGCGGCCGCGAAGGCCTTGCGCACGGCCTCGGTGCCCGTGTGGCGGGTGCCGCAGGCATCGGGGCCGGCGGCGGTCTGGAACACGCAGTCGTCGCTCATGAAGCTCATCAGCGCATCGATGTCGTGGCGGTTCCAGGCCGCGCTGAAGGCGGCAAGGGTGTCGGTGGTCACGGGCGGGAAGGAAGAGGACATGGCGCTCGGATGAAAGTCTTTGGGGAATGAATGGAGCCGAGGGTAGGCAGCGGGCGGGGTGCGCGATAGGGCCAGATGCGGGGATTCGACCGAGCCAGAGCGCACGGACATGCGCGCCGGCGAAGGGCCTGCCCTAAACTGCGGCGACCATGGCGAGCCATCCCCGAGCCACCCAGTGGGCACAGCTCTTCGCGCTGCCCAACCAGCCCGCGCTGCCGCTGCAGGCGCGGCTGCGCGCCGCGGTGGTGCAGGCCATCCTCGAGGACCACCTGAGCGCGGGCGCGTCGCTGCCCTCCTCGCGCGAACTCGCGGTGCTGCTGGGCCTGAGCCGCAACACCGTGACCTCGGCCTACCTGCAGCTGATCGACGAAGGCTTTCTCGAGGCGCGTCCGCGCAGCGGCGTGTTCGTGGCGCGCAATGCGCGTCCGCCCGCGGCGGCGCCGGCCGAACCGCTGGTGGGACGCAGCGGGCAGTCGGGCCAGCCGCCCGACTGGTCGCAGCGCGTGCTGCGCTCGCTGGTGGACCAGCCCACGCTGTCCAAGCCCGAGCGCTGGCGCGACTATCCCTATCCCTTCGTCTACGGCCAGCACGACCCGCTGCTGTTTCCGACCGAGGACTTCCGCGAGTGCTGCGCGCGCAGCCTGGCACGCTCGCAGCTGCAACACTGGACGCCCGACTTCGAGACCGATGACGTGCCCGACCTGATCGAGCAGATCCGCACGCGCCTGCTGCCCAAGCGCGGCGTGTTCGCGCTCAAGGAGGAGATCATCGTCACGCTCGGCGCGCAGCATGCCTACTACCTGCTGGCCGACACGCTGTTCGACACCCACACGCGCGTGGGCCTCGAGGAGCCCGGCCATCCGCACGCGCGCAACAGCTTCTCGCTGCGCCAGCCCAAGTGGGTGGAGGTGGCGGTGGATGAAGACGGACTGGTGGTCGATGCGCTGCCTGCGGCCGACTACCTGTTCGTCACGCCCTCGCACCAGAGCCCGACCACCGCCACCCTGAGCCTGGAGCGCCGCCAGTGGCTGCTGCGCAAGGCCGAGCTGCAGGACTTCGTGATCATCGAGGACGACTACGAGGCCGAGAACCTCTACGAGGGCACGCCGATGCCGGCGCTCAAGAGCCTGGACAAGACCGGGCGCGTGATCTACGTGGGCTCGGTGTCGAAGAGCCTGTCGCCCGCGCTGCGGCTGGGCTTCATCGTGGCGCCGCGCGCGCTGATCAAGGAGCTGCGCGCCATCCGCCATGCGATGGTGCGGCATCCGAGCGCCTTCCTGCAGCATGCCTATGCGCTGTTCCTCTCGCTGGGCCACCACGAGTCGCATGCGCGGCGCGTGAACCACGCGATGCAGGAACGGCTCGCGCTGGCGGCGCAGGCGCTGCGCGACCACTTGCCCGATTTCGAGTTCAGGCTGCCGCAGGGCGGCGCGTCGCTGTGGGTGCGCGCGCCGGCCTGGGTCGACGCGGGCGAGCTGTCGCTGATGGCGCGCAGCCACGGCGTGCTGATCGAGGCCGGCGACGTGTTCTTCGCGAAGCCGCCCTATCCGTGCCCGTTCTTCCGGCTGCGGCTGTCGTCGATACCGGCGGCGCAGATCTCGGCCGGCATCCGCGCGCTGGGGCTGGCGGTGGAAGAGCTCGCGGCCGCGCGCGGCGAGCGGCGCCCGGCGGGCGGGCGCACGCACTGAACGAGCGCCCATGAAAAAGGCCGCGACATGCGCGGCCTCGTTGCTTAGTGATCGGCAAGCCGATCAGCTCGGCTCGGGCGTCTTGAACAGCGCCGCGATCTTGCGCTTGCTCTTGATGTTGCTCGACACGCCGGTGCGCGCGGGCGCCTTGGCAGCGGCTTCCCAGGCCGGTGCGGCCTCGCTGTTGCCGGCCTCGTAGGGCTGGTCGAAGAAGGGATCGCGCGGCGCCGAGGGCGCGCGGTGCGGACGTCCGCCGCCGCGCCGTGCATCGCTGCCGTAGCCGCGTTCGCGCGGCTGGTCGAGCACGTCGCGCGCGTCGCCGGCCTCGCCCTCTTCGCGCCAGTGGCGGCGGCCGTCGTTGATGCGGCCGCGCGGGCGGTCTTCCTCGAACTCGACCGGCTCGAGCTCGATCTTCTTCTTGATCAGCTTCTCGATGTCGGCCACCAGGCGCGCGTCGTTGCCGCCGCTCGCGAAGCTCACGGCCAGGCCCGAGGCGCCGGCACGGCCGGTACGACCGATGCGGTGCACGTAGTCCTCGGCATTGAACGGGATGTCGAAGTTGAAGACCGCGGGCACGTCCTTGATGTCGAGGCCGCGGGCCGCGACGTCGGTGCACACCAGCAGGTCGACCTCGCCGGCCTTGAAGGCGGCGAGCGCCTTCAGGCGTTCGTCCTGGCTCTTGTCGCCATGCAGCGCCGAGGTGCGCAGGCCGTCGCGCTCGAGCGTGCGCGCGAGCCGCGCGCAACCCAGCTTGCTGTTGACGAACACGAAGGCCTGGGTGATGCCGCGCTGGCGCACGATCTGCTTGAGCGCGCGGCGCTTGTCGTCGTCGGACACGCTGTAGAAGTGCTGCTCGACGGTGGAGGCGGTCTCGTTGGGACGCGCCACCTCGATGGTCACCGGGTTCTGCAGGTAGCTGCCGGCCAGGCGCTTGATCTCGGGCGAGAAGGTGGCCGAGAACAGCAGCGTGGTGCGCTGCTTGGGCAGGTAGCTGAGGATGCGCTGCAGGTCGGGCAGGAAGCCGATGTCGAGCATGCGGTCGGCCTCGTCGAGCACCACGTACTCGACCTGGTTGAGCACCGCGTTCTTGGCCTCGATGTGATCGAGCAGCCGGCCCGGCGTGGCCACCAGCACCTCTACGCCCTTCTTCAACTCCAGCGTCTGAGGCTTCATGTCGATGCCGCCGAACACCACCGTGCTGCGCAGGTTGGTGTACTTGGCATAGAGCTTGATCTGCTGCGCCACCTGGTCGGCGAGTTCGCGCGTGGGCAGCAGCACGAGGGCCCGCACCGGATGCCGCGCGGGCGAGGTGGAGGCGTTCTCGTGCTTGAGCATGCGCTGCAGCAGGGGCAGCGAGAACGCCGCGGTCTTGCCGGTGCCGGTCTGCGCTGCGCCCATCACGTCCTGGCCCGAAAGCACGACCGGAATGGCCTGCTCCTGGATCGGCGTCATGGTCTCGTAGCCCATTTCGGCCACGGCACGCGCCAGCGGAGCCGCCAGCGATAAGTTGGAGAAGGAACTTGTCATTGAGCCCGCTATTGTCGCACTGCCGCAAAAAACGGCAGTGACCGCGCGATGACAACGCCCGCTTTCGCGGCATTGCTATTTATTAGATAGCAAACAATGGAGCACTGGCGCGCGGTCCAAGACGCCACGCTGTCAGGCAATCGTGTGCAACTCTTAGAGGTTGCGCGCGTTGAAGGTGTCGCAGGCCTGCACGCTGCCCGTTTGGTAGCCGGTTCCGAACCAGCGCTGGCGCTGCGCGCTGGTGCCGTGTGTGAAGCTGTCGGGCACCACCGCGCGCCCCGCGGAGCGCTGCAAGGCGTCGTCGCCGATCTTCTGCGCGGCATTCATCGCGGCCTCGATGTCGCCCGGGTCGAGCCACTTCTTCGACTCCTGCGAGTGATGCGCCCAGATGCCCGCGAAGCAGTCGGCCTGGAGCTCGACGCGCACGCTCATGGCGTTGTTCTGGCTCTGGCTCAGACGGCGGCGCATGCCGTCGACCTTGGCCGTGATGCCGAGCTCGTCCTGCACATGGTGGCCGACCTCGTGCGCGATCACGTAGGCCTGCGCGAACTCGCCCGGCGCGCCGAGCTGGTTCTTGAGCGTGTCGTAGAAGCCGAGGTCGATGTAGACCTTCTTGTCGCCCGGGCAGTAGAACGGTCCCATGGCCGATTCGCCGGTGCCGCAGGCCGTGGGCGTGGCGCCGCGGAACAGCACGAGGCGCGGCGCATGGTAGGTGCCGCCGTTCTTCTGGAAGATGTCGCTCCAGACCACCTCGGTGTTGCGCAGCACGGTGCTGACGAAGGCGGCCTCGCGGTCGTTGGCCGGCGGCTTGGGCGCCGGGCCCTGTTGCTGCTGCTGCACCGGTGCCGGGCCGCCGCCACCGCTGAGCAGGCTCAGCACGGTGAGCGGATTGATGCCGAAGACCCAGCCCGCGATCAGCGCGACGGCGATGGTGCCGATGCCGATCCCGCGGCCGCCGATGAAGCCGCCGCCACCACCACCGCCACCCTCGCCGCGGCGGTCTTCCACGTTGTCGGATTGCTCGTTGCCTTCCCATCTCATCGCATGCTCCTTGCCGGCCTCTTGCTGGGGTTTTGGCCGGTGATCGCCGGATGGTAGCGGCCCCGGGAGGCGCCGGGGTAACCGGGCGTCAGCGCAGGCCGCGCGCGCTCGAGGGAGACGCGCTCGACAACGCGATCAGGTCTTGGGCAGCGTCACGCCGCGCTGGCCCTGGTACTTGCCGCCGCGGTCCTTGTAGCTGGTCTCGCAGACCTCGTCGCTCTCGAAGAACAGCACCTGGGCGCAACCCTCGCCCGCGTAGATCTTGGCCGGCAGCGGCGTGGTGTTGCTGAACTCCAGCGTCACGTAGCCTTCCCATTCGGGCTCGAAGGGCGTGACGTTGACGATGATGCCGCAGCGCGCATAGGTGCTCTTGCCCAGGCAGATGGTCAGCACGTTGCGCGGGATGCGGAAGTACTCGACGGTGCGCGCCAGCGCGAAGCTGTTGGGCGGGATGATGCAGTAGTCGCCGTGCATGTCGACGAAGCTCTTCTCGTCGAAGTTCTTCGGGTCGACCACCGTGCTGTGGATGTTGGTGAAGACCTTGAATTCGGGCGCGCAGCGGATGTCGTAGCCGTAGCTCGAGGTGCCGTAGCTGATGATCTTGTGGCCGTCGGACTCGCGCACCTGGCCGGGCTCGAAGGGCTCGATCATGCCGTGCTGCTCGGCCATGCGCCGGATCCATTTGTCGCTCTTGATGCTCATATGCGGTCGCTGCTGCGGGGGGAACGGGCGCGAATTGTGGCATGGCGGGCAGCGCCGCCCTGCCCCGCCTATCCGGCCTGCGAGATCACCGTGCGCTCGACCAGGCGGTCGTCGCCCAGCACGATCAGCGCGAACAGCAGCTCCTCGAGGCCGTTCGCCCGCGCGGTCTTGCGCTCCAGCAGCGGCGTGGCCTTGGGGTTCAGCACCAGGAAGTCGGCCTCGCAGCCCGGCTGCAGGTTGCCGACCACGCCGTCGAGCCCCAGCGCGCGCGCCGCGCCGCCGGTGTGGCGCCACCAGAGCTCCGAGGGCGCGATGCTCAGGCCGGCCTTGGTCTGGCCCTCGCGGCCCACGTAGTAGGCGGCCATCATGGTGTGGAAGGGGCTGAAGCTGGTGCCGCCGCCCACGTCGCTGGCCAGGCCGTAGGGGTGGCCCACGTGGTCGGCCTTGCCGAAGTCGAAGAAGCCGCTGCCCAGGAACAGGTTGCTGGTCGGGCTCACGGCCGCGGCGGTCTTCGTCTCGCGCAGCAGCGCGCGGTCGGTGTCGTCGAGGTAGATGCAGTGCGCGTAGACGGCGCGCTCGCGCATCAGGCCGAAGCCGGCGTAGACGTCGAGGTAGGAACGCGCCCGCGGATACAGCTCGCGCACCCAGGCCACCTCGTCGCGGTTCTCGGCCACGTGCGACTGGATCCAGGTGTCGGCGTACTTCGCGGCCAGCTCGCCGGCGCCGCGCATCTGCGCGTCGGTGCTCGCGGGCGCGAAGCGCGGCGTGATCGCGTAGCCGAGTCGGTCGACGCCGTGCCACTTGCGGATCAGCGCCTCGGAATCGATCAGGCTCTGCTCGGTCCGGTCGCGCACGCCGTCGGGCGAATTCCGGTCCTGCAGCACCTTGCCGGTGATCATGCGCAGGCCGCGGCGCCGGGCGTCCTCGAAGAAGGCATCGACCGAGGCCACGTGCGAGGTCGCGAAGGTCAGCGAGGTGGTGACGCCGTTGCGCAGCAGCTCGTCGAGAAAGAAGCCGGCCACTTCCTTCGAATGGGCCGGGTCGGCGAAGCGGCTCTCGGCCGGGAAGGTGTAGTTCTCGAGCCAGGGCAGGAGGCCCGGCGAGGGCGAACCGATGATGTCGGTCTGCGGGAAATGGATGTGCATGTCCACGAAGCCCGGCGCGAGGATGCGCCCCGGCAGGTGCGTGGTGTGGACCTCGGGATGGCGCGGCGCCACGGCGGCATGGCTGCCTGCATCGAGCACGCGCTGGCGGCCGGCGGCATCGGGGCCGACGACCAGCAGGCCGTCTTCGTCGAACTGGGGGAGACCGGCGGCGTCGAAGCGCAGCAGGGAGGCGCGGTAGGCTTTTTTCATCGTGGAGGCCGAGCGTAATGCAGCCTCGCGCCGCCGCAATTTCCATGCGCGTATGAGCGCTATATGGCGCGCGGCCTGCGGGTTATCCCGAGGGCAGGGCCGGAAACGGCAACGCCGGACCGTCGCGGCCCGGCGGGAAATTCAGACGCTCCAGACCTCGGAAGCTCAGGGCTTCGCGAGCATCTTGCCCAGCGCGAACACCGAATTCGGCACGTTCGTCGGGCGGGCCACGCTGGGCGCGGCCTGGCGCGAGGTCGCGTGGCGGACCACCGCCGGCGCCTTGGCCTGGGTCGCGTTGCGCGCGAGCTGCTCGTCCATCAGATGCTGCAGCGTGACCGAGTCGAGGAACTCCACCATGCGGCTGTTGAGCGATGCCCAGAGTTCGTGCGCGGTGCAGCGCACGCCTTCTTCCTCGCTCGCGGAGGCCGAGGACGGCGCCGCTTCGGCGGCATCGACCGCGAACACGATGTCGGCCACCGTGATGCGCGCAGCCTTGCGGCCCAGCGAGTAGCCGCCGCCCGGGCCGCGCGTGGAGGCGACCAGTTCGTGCCGGCGCAGCTTGCTGAACATCTGCTCCAGATAGGACATCGAAATCTTCTGCCGCAGGCTGATGGCAGCCAACGTGACCGGACCGGTGGTCTGGTGCAGGGCCAGGTCGATCATGGCGGTGACCGCAAAGCGGCCCTTGGTGGTGAGACGCATCTCATCTCTCCTTCGTGCTTCTTGTAGACGTGAGGCCATTGCGGCCCCGTGGCGAAGCTTCCTTTGTTGTTATACGTTCTTCCAGAAACTCGACGCCGGAGTATCGGGCCTCGCGGACCGACTACCGGCAGATCCCGCCATTGTCGGCGAAAGATCTGCCTTTTTGGCACCGGAAAAGCACTGAAGCCTTCCCGAAAACCGGCATAGACCACTTCGACACGGAAATCGGCATTCGGTTCCCCGCGCCGTCGATCGCCGTGGTGCTCAGCGCGCGATCCGCCCCTGCACGCCCTCGGCCAGCCAGTTCATCCGCAGGATCTGCTCGTCGGACAGCTGGCTGCCCTTGGCAATCACGGTGCGGCCCTCGTTGTCGCGCACCTCGGCCGCCACGGCGCGGAACGGCTGCAGCCGGCCGGCCGCGATGTCCTGCTGGCGCGCCAGCACCTCCTGCTGCACGGCCTGGGGTACCTTGGTGCCGAAATCGCCGACTCGGATCATTCCTTCCTTCACGCCGCCCCAGAGGTTGGCGCTCTTCCAGCTGCCGTCGAGCACCGCGCGGGCGCGCTGCGTGTAGTAGCCGCCCCACTGGTGCGTGACCGCGACCACCTGGGCGTCGGGCGCGATCTTGCGCATGTCGGAGTGGTAGGCGATCGCCAGCTTGCCGCGCTCCTGGGCCGCCGCCATCACCGCGGTCGAGCCGGTGTGGAAGGCGATCACGTCCACCGACTGGTTGAACAGGGTCATGGCCGCGTCGCGCTCCTTCGGCGGATCGAACCACTCGTTGAGCCAGACCACGCGCACGGTCGCCTTCGGGTTCACCGAGCGCATGCCGAGCGTGAAGGCGTTGATGCCCTGCAGCACCTCGGGGATCGGGAAGCCGGCCACGTAGCCCGCGACGTTGCTCTTCGTCATGCGCCCGGCCGCCACGCCGGCCAGGTAGCGGCCCTCGTAGTAGCGCGCGTTGGCGGTCGCCACGTTGGGCGCGGTCTTGTAGCCGGTGATCGACTCGAACTTCACCTCGGGGAAGTCGCGCGCCACCTTGAGCGTGGGCTCCATGTAGCCGAAGCTAGGCGTGAAGATCAGCCGGTGGCCCTGCTGCGCGAGGTCGCGGATCACGCGTTCGGCATCGGCGCCCTCGGCCACGTTCTCGACATAGGTGGTCTTGACGCGGGCGCCGAGCGCCGTTTCCACGGCCTTGCGTCCCTCGTCGTGCTGGCGCGCCCAGCCGGCCTCGGTCAGCGGCGTGACGTAGACGAAGCCGATCTTCAGCGGCGGCGCGGGTTGGGGTTGGGAGTGGGCCCGGGAGTGGGCGGACAACAGAAAACAAGCGGTCACCCACGCCACCAAGGCGCGGCCCGCGAGGTTTTTGTACATGGTGTTCCTCTACATGGCCCCGGTAAAAAGAAATCCCTGCACCGGCCGGGACGCCCGGTGCAGGGGCGGGCATTTTACTTGTCGAAGGCCGGGTCGACCGGCACCCGGTAGCCGTTGACCAGCCGGTTGGTCTCGTTGGCCATGCCGACCACGGCCATCAGCTCGGCGAACATGGCCGGCGTCATGCCGGCCTTCTCGGCACCCGCGTGGTGGCTCGCGATGCAGTAGTTGCAGCCGTTGCTGACGCTCACGGCCAGGTAGACCATCTCCTTGACCACCGGGTCGAGCGCGCCGGGCGCCATCACCTCCTTGAGGCTGGACCAGGTGCGCCGCAAGGTGGCGGGGTCGTTCGCGAGGTACTTCCAGAAGTTGTTGACGTCGGGCACGTTGCGCGTGGCCTTGATGTCGTCGAACACAGCGCGGACCTCGTCCGGGGCGTTCGCGTACTCGATGGGCTGGGGTTTCATGCGGTGTTCTCCTGGGTGTCTGGGTGTCTGTGACCGGACGCCCATTAGAGCGAAAGCCGCGCGGCCGCGCTGCCACCCGTGCACAGCCGCGATGGCGGCCGCCGCCAATCGGCAGGCGCCAGGGCGCGCGGGCGGCGGGACAATTCCGCCACCCCATGACGACCGACGCACAGCCCTCCTCCACCGCCGCGTTCACGCATTCCACCCACTGGCGACGCAACCTGGTCGTCTGCATGTTCGGCTCCTTCACCACCATCGTGGCGATGACGCTGCTGCTGCCCTTCCTGCCGCTGTACGTGGAGCAGCTCGGCGTGAAGGACCATGCGGCGATCGTGCAGTGGTCGGGCGCGGCCTATGGCGCGACCTTTCTCAGCGCGGCGCTGGTGGCGCCGCTGTGGGGCTGGCTGGCCGACCGCTACGGGCGCAAGCCGATGCTGATCCGCGCCAGCCTCGGCATGGCGGTGGCGATGGCGCTAATCGGCGTGGCCGGCAACGTCTGGCAGCTGGTCGGGCTGCGGCTGCTCGCGGGCCTGCTCGGCGGCTACGCCTCGGGCTCGATGGTGCTGGTCGCCACGCAGACGCCCAAGGACCGCACCGGCTGGGCGCTGGGCACGATGTCCTCGGCGATCATGGCCGGCAACCTCGTGGGGCCGCTGGTCGGCGGCGCGCTGCCGCCGCTGATCGGCATCCGCGCCACCTTCTTCGCGGCCGGCGCGATCATCTTCGTGGCCTTCCTCGCCACGGCCTTCCTGATCCGCGAGGAGAAGAAGCCGCGCGCCGCCGCGGCCAAGGGTGCCGATGCCGGCGCCGGCTGGGCCGCCGTGCCCGACAAGGGACCGCTGGTCGCGATGCTGTTCACCGGCATGCTGCTGATGCTCGCCAACATGTCGATCGAGCCGATCATCACGGTCTACGTGGCGACGCTGGTCGAGGACCCGGCGCGCGTGACCATGATGGCCGGCTTCGTGATGTCGGCCGCCGCGCTCGGCAGCATCCTGTCGGCCTCGCGGCTGGGCAAGCTGGCCGACCGCGTGGGCCACTGGAACGTGATCGTGGGCTGCCTCGCGGTGTCGGCGCTGCTGCTGATCCCGCAGGCCTTCGTGACCTCGGGCTGGCAGCTCGTCGTGCTGCGCTTCCTGATGGGGCTGTCGCTCGGCGGTCTCCTGCCTTGCATCGCGAGCGTGATCCGCCACAACGTGCCCGAGCGCGTGGCCGGCAACATGCTCGGCTATTCGACCTCGGCCCAGTACACCGGCCAGGTCGCGGGGCCGCTGCTCGGCGGCTTCGTGGGCGGCCACATCGGCATGCGCGCGGTGTTCCTCGGCACCTGCGTGCTGATGGCGGCGGGCGCGGCCTGGAACTGGGCCGCCAAGCGGCGCTGAGCGGGCGCCGATCGCGCGCCCATAAAAAAACCGAGGCGGGGCTTTGGGGCCCGCACCTCGGCAACGCAGTGAAGGATGGGAGCGGGCCCGTTCGCCGAAGTTCAACCTTTCGTGGCTGCTCCGACGAACGGTGTTCCGCGCCTCACTCGCTCATTCGCTGATCGAACTGGTCTTCAGCGCCGCATCGCCCTGGATCTCGGCTTCGGAGAACGGCACCTTGAGCCACTGCCCGGCGCTGTAGGCGCGGGTGTAGTCGGCGTTGTGCGCCGAGGCCGGATCGTCCGACAGCGAGAAGGTCAGGAAGGTATGGGCTTCCACGCCGCCGGCCGGGAAACGCACGATCTGCATGTAGCTGTTGCCGTTCGGGTCGTTGTCCATGGTGTAGCCGCCCTTGTCGAGCGGGTTGTCCGAGCACGAGATCGTGAAATAGCCCGGACCGCCGCAGCCGCCGTACAACGGGATCTTCTGGCCGCCGCGGGTGGCGAACAGCACCTCGCCGCGCGTCGCGTCGACCGCGAAGCCGCTGGCCTGCACCTTCGCGACGGCGGCGCCGAAAGCCGTCGACAGCGCCGCGGCGGCACCGGGCTTGAGGTCGCGCGGCGTGTGGATCGGATCGGCCGGATCGAAGGGCACGGCATAGAGCGAGGCCGCGGGCAGGCGCTCGGCGCGATCCCAGAACTCGTCCCACACGTGGGCGCCGCGCGCATCGCGGGTGCCGGCGTTGTTCCAGGCGCGCAGCGTGGCGCAGGCGCCGCTCACGTCGATGTCGCGCCCGATGGCCGCGTTGTCCAGCGGGTCGGCCGCGACGTTGATGGTCGCCTTCGCGCACACCATCGCCAGCGCCTGGTCCTTGAACAGCTCGGCCGTCAGCGCGCGGCTGTCGAGCACCATGCGCTTGACCGTATCGGCGGTCGCACCCTTGGCGCCGTAGCTGTCGCTGCCATCGATGCGCCCCTGCGCCAGCAGGTTGCCCATGCGGGTGCGGAAGCTCACCTCCTGCGTGCCGGCCGGGCCCATGATGGGCGGGTAGCCCGTCATCGGCGCCTTCGGGTTGGCGAGCCAGTAGCTGTCGTTCATGTTGGCCACGTAGTCGTCTCGCTGCAGGCTGGGCAGGCGAGAGGCACCGATGATGCCCTTCTGCGGCGAGTCGGCATCGCTTTGCCAGTCGCAGGCGCTGCGCGAACCGTCGAACACGGGCACGCCCGGCAGCGCGTCCGCGAGCGCCAGGCCGACCGGCGTGGTGCACTGCGCCGTCTGCTCGGCCGACACGTTGGGGATGGCGCCGATGTCGGCATACCAGGCCTTCGCGGCGCCGCGGCCCACGGCCACGGTGTTGACCCACGGGATCGCGACCTCCTCCTTCTGAATCGCGATGAACTCGTCGAGCGACTTGGCCTGGTTCCAGCGCTGCCAGTTGCGGAACAGGCGGAAGTTGTCGGCGTTGACGTCGCGGATCGCGAAGGCGCTGGTCTGGCTCCAGCCCAGCGCCGCGTTCATGCTCGCGAGGTTCGCGATCGGGCCGTACTCCGACTTGTACAGCGTGCGCGTCACCGGCACCACGCCGCCGCCCGACTGCTTGACCTGCACCGTGATGCTCGCGGCCTGCATCTTCACCGCCGCGCCGTCGCGCATGTAGCTGGTCGGGTCGCCCGAGGCGAGCGTGAGCTGGTAGAGGCCGAAGCGGTTCGCGGTCGACACCGTGTGGCTCCAGGCGATGTTGTCGTTGAAGCCGATCAGGATCACCGGGATGCCGAGGAACGAGGTGCCGCTGATGTTGAGCTGGCCCGGGATGGTGAGCTGCGCCTGGTAGAAGCGGTCCGGGCCGCGCCAGTACCAGTGCGGGTTGCCGAACAGCAGCGGGCTCGCATCGCCGGTGGCGCTGGTGCCGAAGCCGATCATGTTGCTGCCCACGCCCTCGTGGCCGCCGACCTGGAAGTCGGGTCGGCGCAGCTCCGCCGCGGCCAGCTGCGTGATGCCGCCGGTGGCGGTGCCGCGCCCGCCGGCCTTCGCCATCTTCGCCGCGGCCGGCGCGGTGGCGTTCGCGATCGCCGGCAGGAAGTTGCTGAGGCCGGCCGCGAGGTTGGCCGAGTACATGCGCCGGAAGATGTCCTCGCGCGTGACCTGCTGCACCCAGGGCTCGTTGCGGCAGGCCGCGTTGGCACCGGCGCTGCCACCGGCCTTGATCTCGCGCACGTAGCGGTTGTAGCCCGCGGCGAAGCCGTCCACCAGCTTGAGCAGCGTGTCGGGCTGCTGCTTGAGCATCGCCGCCACCACGTCGTCCGAGATCACGTGCTTGTGGAAGAAGTCGGAATCGATGTTCTTCGGCCGGCCGATGGTGCTGCTGAACGGGATCTGCGCGTCGGCGCCGAAGTAGCGCGAGCGCTCGCCGCGGTAGGTGAGGAAGGAGTTGGCCATGGTGCACAGGTCGTCCTGCGCCTGCGCATAGCCATAGCCGTAGCCCGCGCCGGCCCAGTTGTCGGCCTTGATGTGCGGCACGCCCATGGCGGTGCGGCGGATCTCGGCCTTGTAGGTGGCGTTCTCGGCCGGCGGCGGGTTGATCGGTCCGATCGGGAAGAAGCCGCTGCCGCCTCCTCCACCGCCGCCACAGGCGACCAGCAGCGTGGCTGCCGCGGCCAGCGCGGTGGCCGTGAATGCGAGGGCGAGCGGCCGCCTCCGGCCGCGCGGATTGTCTTGTCTCATGTCGGATGTCTCCTGTGAATGCTCGGTCATGCTCTCTTGATGGAGCCTTGCCAGCTTAGGCAGCGCGCGGGGGGCTGGCTTGAACGAAGCCGCTGTATTGCGGCCGCGCGCGCGCCGCTTCAGCAGGCGCTCAGGAATGCATCGGGGCCGCGCCGTGGCCCCAGGCCTGCGAGGCCTGCTCGTCGGCCCTGACCTCGACCTTGCCCGCGAGGAACGAGGGCGCGAGGCCGAAGTAGCTTTTGAAGGTGCGGCTCATGTGGGCCGCGTCGGTGAAGCCGCTGGTCAGCGCGACGTCGGTCAGCGGACGCTGGCCGGTGAACTGCTGGACCGTGCGCCGCACCTTGGTCCACAGCGCATAGCGCTTGATCGACACGCCCACCTGCTGCGCGAACAGGTGGGTGAGCCGGTCGGGCGAGAGGCAGGCCACGGCCGACAGCTCGCGCAGCGACACCGCGCCCGCGCGATGGCGGATCGCGTCGAGCACGCGCTCGATGCGCGGATCGTTGGGCATGCGGCGCTCGGGGCTGCCGGTGATGGTCTCCACCAGGCCGCGGCTCAGCGCCTGCAGCGCGGCATCGTCGAGCGCGCCGGCCTGCGCGGGCTCGAAGCCCTCGCGCAGGCGGCCGAAGCGGCGTGCATCGAGCACCTGGATGCCGTGCCCGCCGAGCTGGCGCGAGAGCATGCGGTAGGCGACCGAGGCCGGATCGATGTTGAGCGACAGCAGCCCGCAGCCCTCGACCGCGAGCCGGCGTGCCACGTGCGGCGCCACCACGGCGGCGGTGCAGTACGTGCGCGTGCCGTCGGCCGCCTCGAGCATGAACGGATGCCCGCTCACCGAGGCCAGCACCGTGGCCGAGGAGCGCGCGGTCAGGCCCGACTGGATCGCCGGCGTGATGTAGAGGAACCTGTCGTCCCACAGGTGCAGGAAGTTCTTCGGGGTGGCCATGGACCGGCTTGTCTCGTCTTGTCTCTTGTCTTCTGCGCCCCATTCTGGGGCGATCCACGAGCAGGCGGTATGAGGCATTGCCCTCACTGCGCCGAAGAACGGTCGGCCCGGCCCCGGGCTCAGTGCAGCACGCTCCCCTCGCCCTGCACATGCTCGCGCACCGCCTCCAGCAGCAAGGTGCCCAGCCGCGCGGCCGGCGCTTCCGCCTGCGCCTGCGCGCGGTAGAGCGACAGCGACATCTGCGGCAGCGCGGGCAGGCCGAGCAGCGTGCGGTCGATGGCCCGCACCTGGCGCGGCAGGCCGAAGGGCGTGCGCACCGAGAGGCCCAGGCCGGCCGAACTCGCGGCCCACAGCGCGGCCAGGCTGCTGCTCGCGAAGGCATGGCGCCAGGGCACGCCCGCGCGGTCGAGGGCGTCGGTGACGATGGCGCGCAGCGGACAGGGCGCGTCGAGCAGCACCAGCGGCAGCGGCTCCTGCGTCCTGCGCGCGCCCGCCGCGCCGCGCTCGCGCTCCTTCCACCACGGCGCATCGCACATCGCCGGATCGACCGGGCCGATCCACTGCAGCGGCAGCCGCGCCACGCGCTGCGCATGGGCGGAGATCGGCTGCTCGCCCGCGTCCCAGGCCAGCGCGAGGTCGAGCTTGCCGAGCTCGAGCCGCTCGCGCAGGTCGCCGCTGCGCGCCACGCAGGCCTCGATGCGCACCTTGGGATGGGCGCGCGCGAAGCGGCCCAGCACCGCGGGCAGCAGCGTCTCGCCGAAGTCCTCCTGCAGCCCGAGCCGCACCCAGCCCTCGAGGTCGACGCCGCGCATCGCGGCGCCCGCCTCCTCGTTGAGCGCCAGCAGCCGGTGCGCGTAGGCCAGCAGGGTCTCGCCCGCGTCGGTCAGCTCCAGGCCGCGGCCGGCCTTGCGGAACAGCACCGTGCCGGCCTGCGACTCGAGCTTCTTGAGCTGGGCGCTGACCGCCGAGGTCGAGCGGCCGAGCCGGTCGGCCGCGCGCGCATAGCTGCCGAGCGCCACGCCGGTCGAGAAGCTGCGCAGCACGTCGAGATCGAACATCACCTGGGACATCGCAACCATCCTGCTTTTTCGAACGATGCGACGATTATTTTCTGATTTTCAAAACCTTCGCAAGCGCGGAGACTGCGGCCGCATATGACCCATTCCGCCCCTTCCCCCACCCCGCTCCCGCCGCGCCACCGCTGGAAAGTGCTGAGCGCGGGTGTCGCGGCCAACGCCGCCTTCTCGGTCGCCTTCAGCGGCATCCCGATGACCGCCGTGCTGATGCGCTCGGGCTACCAGCTCGACAACGCCACGCTCGGCCTGGTGCTCGGCCTCATGGGCCTGGGCATCGCGGTCAGCGAACTGCCCTGGGGCCTGCTCACCGACCGCTGGGGCGACCGCCCGGTGCTGCTGTTGGGCCTGGGCGCCACCGCGCTGGCCCTGGCGGCGATGGCGCTGTGGGCCGCGCCCGCGGCCGGCCACATCCCGGGCCTGGGCCTGCTCGGCGGCGGGCTGCTGCTGGTCGGGCTGCTCGGCGGCAGCGTCAACGGCGCCAGCGGCCGCGCGGTGATGACCTGGTTCGCGGCCGGCGAGCGCGGCCTCGCGATGAGCATCCGCCAGACCGCCGTGCCGCTGGGCGGCGCGGTCGGCGCGCTGGTGCTGCCGTGGCTGGCGCTGCACCTCGGCTTCGCGGCGCTCTACGGCGTGCTCGCGCTGCTGTGCGCGCTCAGCGCCTGGATGGCCTGGGCCTGGGTGCACGAGCCGCCGCCCGAGCGCGCCGCACGGCCCTCGGCCGCGCCGGCCGCTTCAGGCACCGGCCCGCTGCGCGATGCGCGCGTGTGGCGCATCGTCGCGGGCATCGGCATCCTCTGCGCGCCGCAGTTCGCGGTGCTGTCCTTCGGCACGGTGTTCCTGCACGACTTTGGCCATGCGGGCCTGGCGACCATCACCGCCGCCATGGTCACGCTGCAGGCCGGCGCGATGGCGATGCGCGTGTGGAGCGGGCGCTGGACCGACCGGCGCGGCAACCGGCCGGCCTACCTGCGCGCCTGCGCCAGCCTCAGCGTGGCGCTGTTCGCGCTGCTCGCGCTGCTGGTGTTTTGCACCGGCGCGCAGGTCGCGGCCGAATCGCAGGCGCTGCGCATCGCGCTGGTCGTGCTGCTGGGCGTGAGCGGCATCTGCGTCTCGGCCTGGCACGGCGTGGCCTACACCGAGCTCGCCACGCTGGCCGGCGCCGCGCGCGCCGGCACGGCGCTGGGCATGGCGAACACCAGCGTGTTCCTGGTCTGCTTCGTCACGCCGTTCTCGATCCCGCACCTGATGGCGGCGCGGGGCTGGCCGCTGGTGTGGCTGGCGGCGGCGGGCTGCGCGCTGGTCGCGGTGCCGCTGCTGGCGCCGCGCGCGCCTTCGACCTCCGCCGGTGCCTGTCAGGCGCCGAAGTCGGCGAAGACGGCGTTGAGCCGCTCCACGTAGGCGCGCTTGGCGGCCTCGTCGATGAAGCTGCCCTCGAAGCTGTTGGCCGCGAGCTGCCAGGCGTGGCGCGCGCCCAGGCCGGTGGCCTCGAAGGTCTGCGTGAAGTTCTGGTTCATGTAGCCGCCGAAGTAGGCCGGGTCGTCGGAGTTCACCGTGGCGACCAGGCCCGCGTCGAGCAGGGTGCCGAGGTTGTGCTGCGCGAGGTCGGGGAACACGCACAGCTTGAGGTTCGACAGCGGGCACACGGTCAGCGGGATGCGGTCCTGCGCCAGCCGCTGCATCAGCGCCGGGTCCTTCGCGCTCTGCACGCCATGGTCGACGCGCTCCACCTTCAGCACGTCGAGCGCGCTCCACACGTATTCGGGCGGGCCCTCCTCGCCCGCATGGGCCACGAGGTGCAGGCCCAACTCGCGGCAGCGTGCGAATACGCGCGCGAACTTCTCGGGCGGATGGCCGACCTCGCTCGAGTCGAGCCCCACGCCGATGAACTTGTCGCGATGGGGCAGCGCCTGCTCCAGGGTCTCGAAGGCCTCCTCCTCGCTCAGGTGGCGCAGGAAGCACAGGATCAGCGAGGCGCTCACGCCCAGCTTGGCCTTCGCCTCGACGCAGGCGCGGTGCAGGCCGTCGACCACGGTCTGCATCGCCACGCCGCGCGCGGTGTGGGTCTGCGGGTCGAAGAACATCTCGGTGTGGACCACGTGGTCGGCCGCGGCGCGCTCGAGGTAGGCCCACGCCATGTCGTAGAAGTCCTGCTCCTTGAGCAGCACGCTCGCGCCCGCGTAGTAGATGTCGAGGAAGCTCTGCAGGTTGGTGAAGGCGTAGGCCTGGCGCAGCTCCTCGACGCTGGCGTAGGGAATGGCCACGCCGTTGCGCTGCGCGAGCGCGAAGATCAGCTCGGGCTCGAGCGAGCCCTCGATGTGCATGTGCAGCTCGGCCTTGGGCATGGCGCGCAGCAGCTCGGGCAGGCGCTCGGCGGGAATGGCGTCGAAACGCAGGTGGTCGGCGGCGGGACGGAAGTCGGTCATGGTGGGGTCTGGCGCATGGGGGGCGCCGTGGGGCGTTGCGTTCGCGCGAGCATAAAGGCTGCCCGCGGCCGCGCAATGCGCGAAACCGTATGGCCTCAATCGAGGCTGCGCGCCGAGCTCGTGAGCGAGCGCGCGCACAAGAGCAAGGTCGGCGCCAGCTTGCGCACCGCCTCCTCCAGCGTCCAGCGGCTGGTGGGCGCGACCACGTGCACCGAGGCCACGGGCCGGCCCTGGCTGCCGAGCACCGGCGCGGCGATGGTCATGTCGCCGAGGAACAGCTCCTCGGCATTGGTCGCGAAGCCCTGCAGCCGCGCCTGGCGCAAGGTGGCCAGGATCGCCTCGACCTCGGTCAGCGTGTGGGTGGTGTGGGCCACCCGGTCCGAGGCCTCGATCAGCGCGCGCGCCTCGTCCTCGGGCAGCGCGCTCAGGAAGGCGCGGCCCGAGGCGGTGCAGTACATCGGGATGCGGCTGCCGATCGGCATGTGCACCGGCACGAACTGCGCGCTCACGAAGCGCGCCACGTAGACCATGTCCAGCCCGTCGGGCTCGGTGAGGCAGGAGGTCTCGGTCGTCACCTTGGTGAGCTCCGACAGGTAGGGATTGGCCACGTCGATCAGCGCATTGGCCGCGAGGTAGTTGAAGCCGATCTCCATCACGCGCGGCGTGAGCTGGTAGCGCCGCGTCTTCGGATGCTTGCGCAGGTAGCCGAGCTTCTCGAGCGTGAAGACCATGCGCTGGGCCGAGCTCTTGGTGATGTCGGTGGCCGCGGCCACGTCGGCCAGCGTCATGGTGCGCCGGCGCGCGCTGAAGGCGCGCAGCACGGCCAGGCCCTTCTCGAGCGATTGGTTGAAGAGAAGGCTCTGGCTGTCCTCGGGCGCCGCGTCGTCGGCGGTCCCGGTGGGGGCGGTCGTGGGGTCCATGGGGTCGAAGTATAGCCAGCGCCCGATGAAATATCGAATATCGATACGATCAATTCGACTAGTGGTTTTCATTTATTGATTAAAGAGTCGATCGAATCGATTATTGGCATGCATGTTGCGTCGACCCTGCTTCCTTCGTTTCCTTCCTTTCTCTCTCTTGTCCTGAGGAGTGCTTCCATGAATCGCATCGTTCGCCACCTCCGCCCGCTGCGCCGCCTCGCGCTCGGCCTCTGCATCGCCGGCGCGGCCTCGCTCGCGGCGGCCCAGGGCGCGGCCCCGGCCAGCTTCAACGTGGGCGCCACCGCCACCGGCGTGCCCTTCACCTTCCTCGACGTGAAGAGCAACAGCATCCAGGGAATGATGGTCGACACCGTCACCGCGGTCGGCAAGGCCGGCGGCTTCACGGTCAACGTGCAGCAGACCGTGTTCTCGGCGCTGATCCCCTCGCTCACGGCGCGCAAGATCGACATCGTCTCGGCCGCCATGCTCAAGACGCCCGCGCGCCAGGAAGTGGTCGACTTCAGCGACCCGGTCTATTCGTACGGCGAGGGCCTGATCGTCAAGGCCGACGACACCCGCGCCTACGCCACGCTCGACGAGCTCAAGGGCGAGGTGGTGGGCGCGCAGGTCGGCACCGTGTTCCTCGACATGCTCAACAAGAAGGGCATCTTCAAGGAGGTGCGCAGCTACGACTCGGTGGCCGACATGACGCGCGACCTCTCGCTCGGCCGCATCAAGGCCGGCCTCGGCGACCAGCCCATCATGGCCTACCAGATCCGGCAGAACACCTTCCCGGGCGTGAAGCTGGTCGACAGCTACAAGCCGGTGAACGTGGGCGACGTCTGCCTGGTGGTGCGCAAGGGCGACACCGAGACGCTGGCGCGGCTGAACAAGGCCATCGCCGCGATCAAGGCCGACGGCACGCTGGCGAAGATCGTCCAGAAATGGGGCATCTGAGCGCGCGCTGAGCCATGGCCTCCTCGTTTCTCCAACACGCGCAGGACTTCCTGCCGATCCTGCTGCAGGGCGCGGTGGTCACGGTGCAGGTCACCGTGCTGTCGTTCCTGCTGAGCAGCGTGCTCGGCCTCGCGCTGGCGCTGATGAAGCTGTCGCCGGTGCGCGCCGTCTCGTGGACCGGCGCGGTGATCGTCAACGTGATCCGCGGGCTGCCGATCATCGTGCAGCTGTTCTACATCTACTTCGTGCTGCCCGAGTTCGGCGTTCAGCTCACGGCCTTCCAGGCCGGCGTGATCGGCCTGGGCATCGCCTACTCGGCCTACCAGGCCGAGAACTTCCGCGCCGGCATCGAGGCCGTCGACCCGGGCCAGCGCGAGGCCGCGCAGGCCATGGGCATGCGCTCGGCGCTGATCATGCGGCGCGTGATCCTGCCGCAGGCCTTCCGCATCGCGCTGCCGCCCTACGGCAACACGCTGGTGATGATGCTCAAGGACTCCTCGCTGGTCTCGACCATCACGGTGGCCGAGATGACGCGCGCGGGCCAGCTGATCGCCTCCTCCACCTTCCAGAACATGACGGTCTACACGCTGGTCGCGCTGCTCTACCTCTTGATGAGCCTGCCGCTGGTCTGGGGCCTGCGCCGGCTCGAGGCGCGCTTCGGCGCCGGAAGGAGAAAGCCATGATCCACGTCGAAGGCCTCGAGAAGCGCTTCGGCGCGCACCGCGTGCTGCAGGGCGTGAGCCTGCGCGTGGACAAGGGCGAGGTGGTGTGCCTGATCGGCCCCTCGGGTTCGGGCAAGTCGACGGTGCTGCGCTGCATCAACGGCCTCGAGTCGTACGAGGGCGGCGAGGTGCGCGCCTTCGGCGAGCGCGTGGACCGCAACGCGCCCGCCATCCACCGGCTGCGCAGCCGCATGGGCATGGTGTTCCAGCGCTTCAACCTGTTCCCGCACCGCACCGTGATCGAGAACGTGATGGAGGGCCCGGTGCACGTGCTGCGCCAGAACCCGGCGCAGGCGCGCGAGGAAGCGCTCGCGCTGCTCGCCAAGGTCGGGCTGGCCGAGAAGGCGCAGGCCTGGCCGGCGCAGCTCTCGGGCGGCCAGCAGCAGCGCGTGGCGATCGCGCGCGCGCTCGCGATGAAGCCCGAGGCCATGCTGTTCGACGAACCCACCTCGGCGCTCGACCCCGAGCTCGTGGGCGACGTGCTCGGCGTGATGCGCGCGCTGGCCGACGAGGGCATGACCATGATCGTGGTCACGCACGAGATGGGCTTCGCGCGCGAGGTGGCCGACCGCGTGTGCTTCCTGCACAGCGGCAGCATCGTCGAGGAGGGCCCGGCCGCGCAGGTGCTGGGGGCGCCGCGCCAGGCGCGCACGCAGGACTTCCTGCGCCGCGTGCTGCATCCGTCGGCGGAGGTGCGCGCGTGAGCATCGCCACATCGCCATCGACGCTGCCTCCTTCGCTGTGGGCCGCCACCGCGCCAGCGGCACCGCCGACGCCAGCGCTGGCGGGTTCGCGGCGCGCCGACGTGCTGATCGTCGGCGCCGGCTTCACGGGCCTGTCGGCCGCGCTGCACCTGGCCGAGGCCGGCACCAAGGTCTGCGTGCTCGAGGCGCACGAGCCGGGCTGGGGCGCCTCGGGGCGCAACGGCGGCCAGGTCAATCCCACGCTCAAGCAGGACCCCGACGAACTGGTGCGGACCTACGGCGCCGCGCGCGCCGAGCCGCTGATCGACGCGGTCTCGCGCTCGGCCGACCTGGTGTTCGAGCTGATCGAGCGCCACGGCATCGACTGCCAGCCGGTGCGCAAGGGCTGGTTGCAGGTGGCCTATTCGCCCCAGCACATCGCCGCCATGCATGCGCGCGCCGAGCAATGGGCGCGGCGCGGCGTCGCCACGCAGATGCTCGACCGCGCCGACGTGGCGGCGCGCCTGGGCACCGAGGCCTTCGCGGGCGGCTGGCTCGACGGCCGCGCCGGCGGCATCCAGCCGCTGGCCTACACGCGCGGGCTGGTGCGCGCCGCGCAGGCGGCGGGCGCATCGGTGCACGGCGGCAGCGCGGTCACCGCGCTCGAGCGCCGCGGTACGCAGTGGCACGCGGCCACGGCCAGCGGCGCGAGCGTGGTCGCCGACCAGGTGCTGATCGCGACCAACGGCTACACCGGCGGCCTGTGGCCCGGCCTCTCGCGCACGGTGCTCGCGGCCAACAGCTTCATCGTCGCGACCGCGCCGCTGCAGGGCGCGGCGGCACACGCCATCCTGCCGGGCGGCGAGACCGCCTCGACCTCGCAGCGCCTGTTGCTGTACTTCCGCAAGGACGCGCAGGGCCGGCTGCTGATGGGCGGGCGCGGCCACTTCGCCGACCCGGCGGGGCCGGCCGATTTCGCGCACCTCGAGCGCTCGCTCGAACTGCTGTTTCCGCAGCTCGGGCCGCTCGAGTACGAGTACCGCTGGGCCGGCCGCATCGCCGTCACGCGCGACTTCATGCCGCATGTGCACACGCCCGCGCCGGGCCTCACGATCGCGCTGGGCTACAACGGGCGCGGCATCGCGCTGGCCACCAGCATGGGCCGGCACGTGGCGGCGCGGCTGTTGCAGCCGGGAGCGGATTTCCCGTACCCGGTGACACCGCTCCAGCCGATCCCGCTGCATGGCTTGCAGCGCTTCTACATCGCGGCGGGCGTGGCCTGGTACAGCCTGCTCGATCGATTCTCCTGAGCCGGCGCCCCGCTTGATAAGCTGGGCCGCATGCACACCCTGATCGGCATCGCGGCGTATCTCCTGATCGGCATTGCCGTGGCGCCGTTGCTGCTGCTCGGGCTCTATGTGCTGGCCGACAGGCTCGGACTGAAGGTGGCCGACCGCATGCTGTCGCTGACGGCGCGGCTGCTCCAGTGGCAGTGGCTCAGTGGCGGCGTGGTGAACATCGTCGGTGGCCTGTTCATCGCCGCGCTCGGGGTCTGGGGCGCGCTGTCCCTGGCGCCGCCGCTGCATCGGCTGGCCAGCGCGCTGCTGGTGCCCTTCGGGCTCTGGCGGGCCTTCAGGGGCGTGGCCGTGCTCAAGGCGCTTTCGCGCATCGACGAATAGCACGCCCAGGGCCGCCAGCCGATACCATGGCGTGCTCCATCCACCCACAGCATCGGACACACGACATGTCGATCGACACCCTTTCCACCTGGCACCAGCTCGTGAAGACGCGCGACGCGGCGGGGCTCGACGTGCTGCTCGACGAGAGCGCCGTCTTCCATTCGCCGGTGGTGCACAAGCCGCAGGTCGGCAAGGAGATCACGCGCCGCTACCTGGCGGCGGCCTTCGAGGTCTTCTTCAACCCGAGCTTCCGCTACGTGCGCGAAGTGAAGGCCGAGCACGACGCGGTGCTCGAGTTCGAGGTGGAGCTCGACGGCATCGTGGTCAACGGCGTCGACATGATCCGCTGGAACGACGCGGGCAAGATCACCGAGTTCAAGGTGATGCTGCGCCCGCTCAAGGCCGTGAACCTGATCCACCAGAAGATGGCGGCGCAGCTGCAGGCCGCGCAGCAGCAGCCTCAGGCCTGACGGATCAGAGCGGCTCGAAGCCCGGCGCCTGCGTCATCTCGGTGGGCTTGTAGATCTTGTGCGCGGCCGTGGGGGTCGCCACGTCGGACACCACCAGCAGGCGCCACAGCGGCTCGCCGACCGAGCTCAGCTGCTCCTCGCGCGTGAGGCGGAAGGTCGGGAAGCCCGAGGCCGTGCCCTTGACCGTGACCTTGAGCAGGGTCGCGCCCTTCGAATTCGACACCACGATGTCGTAGCCGGTCTTCTGGCTGCGCACATCCTCGGCGTTGTAGCCGTAGCCCTTGAAGTGGCGCATCACGTAGTCCATGGCGGCCTCCTGCACGGCCTCGGCCGAGCCCAGCTTCGCCGCGCCATCGGCACCGGCCACGGCCTCGTCGGGCACGTTGCCCTTGGCGCGGGCGGCCTGGATCGCGGCCTCGTCGGGGGCCCAGTCGCGCGGGCCGCGCACCAGCACCGCGAACTTGCGCTCGGGTTCCCAGCTCGCGACATGCCATTCGGCGTCGTCGCGCACGCGTGTCGAGACCTTGGCGCTGCGGTTGGTCTCGATCTCGCCGATGGCGATGCGGTTGGTCTGCACCACGGCGCGGAAATTCTGGCCGGCGTCGAAGGTGCGCTTGAGCAGCGCGAGGCGGTCGGCGGCGCGCTGCGACTGGAACGCGGAGCGCGGGCCGCCGCCGGGGCGGAACTGCACGTCGAGCGACTCGAGGCAGAACCAGCGCCCGCCCTCGCCGAGGTTCACGTACTCGCCCCAGATGGTGGCGATCACGTTGTCGCCGGTGGCGAGCCAGGCGTGGTCCGAGGCCTTCTCGCGCGCGTCGAACACACCCATCTTGGCGACGATGTCGACCGGCGTGAGCCGGGGGCCGGAGAGGCGCATCTCATCGATGACGGCGAGTACTTTGGGGTCGACTTCCTTGTCCATGCGGGGGTCTTGTGCGAGAGGCAGATTGGAGATTGCGAGGGGTGGCGAGTATGCCGCAACCGGAAACCGGCCGCCCTCGCGCGCGCTCACCAGGCCGTGGCGTCGCCCTCGAGCGCGCGCCGCGCCAGCAGGAAGGTGGCGGCATTCCAGCTCTGGCCCGCCATGCCCATCGGCGCCAGCGTGCGGCCATGGAACCACTCGGTGAAGCGCCAGCCGTCGAGCTCGTTGGCGCGCGCCAGCTTCGCGAGCTCGGCCCAACCCTCGGCCGCGAGCCCCAGCCTGGCGAGCGCCATGGCCCAGAAGCCGCCCACGAAGGGCCAGATGCCGCCGTTGTGGTACTGGTGCACCAGGTTCTGCCGGTGCCGGCCCATGTAGGCGCGCCACAGCTCGTGCTGCGGCGACAGCGGATGCAACACCACGCGCACCGGGTAGGGATCGCTCGCGCGCGCGCCCTCGATGGTGTTGACGATGCTGTGCGCCATCGCCTTGTCGGCCAGCCCGGCCTGGATCGCCAGCACGTTGCCGAACACGTCGCCCTCGTCGCCCACCACCGCGAGGTTGACGAAGCTCAGGTACAGCCCCGGATCGCGCCGGCCGCGGCGCGCATAGTGCTGCAGCAGCCGCGCGCGGTGGTATTCGGGCAGGTCGCGCTGGAACGGGTTGAACAGGTGGTTGAAGTGGTGCCGGGTCTCGTCGGCCTGCGCGATCCCGAAGCGGCGCTTGACGTCGAACCACAGCGCGTTGGTGTAGAGCACGTAGCCCGAGCGCGGCATGATGTCGGCCCAGTCGCTGGCCTCGTTCTGCTGCAGCAGCCGGAAGTGCTGGTGCTCCTGCGCCAGCAGCCAGCCGATCGCGCGCTGCACGCCATCGACCCAGTGCGTGGCGCCCACCTTGCCGTGGCGGCGCACGTGGTCCACCGCGATCAGCCACCACAGCGTGGCGTCGATGCAGCCCAGGTACCAGAAGTCGGCGTCCTGGCCCTCGGGGTCGACGTACTTAGGGATCTGCCCGTTGGCCGCCTGCTGCGCCGCGAGCGCGTCGAGGCTCGCGACCGCGCCCTGCTCGAGCGCCGGCACGCCGCTGCCGCACATCGCCATCACGCAGATCGCCGCGTCGCGCCCGAAGATGCGCGTGTAGCGCCGCGCCACCGCGGCCTCGGTGCGGCTCGCGGCCAGGATGCCGTGCGGCGTGAGGTTGGCTTCGAGCAGCGCGAGCGAGGCCTGGCTGCAGGCATCGACGAGCGCGAGCGAGGGGGCGTCGAGGGAATCGTGGGTCATGGGCGTCGGCGCGGTGCGCGAATCGATGAATCCTCGCTCATTCCTCGTCTTCGTCGGCGAATTCCTCGTAGCGCAGGAAGGCCTCCATGAACTCGGCGAACGAGCGCGCGAGCACGCGCACCGAGGCCGGCGACGCGGCATGCGCGTAGTAGACGACCGGGTACTCGCCATCGACCAGCCCCCGGCTCACGTCGAACAGCACCTGGTCGCCGTCGGCCTCCATGAAGAACTCCGCGAAGCACAGCATGCCGTTCGACGGCGGCGGCCAGCTGCCGCCGCGGCGCTTGACCACGGCGCGCTGCGCCTCGCCGAGCCGATCGAGCGGTTCGAACTCGTGGAAGAACGGATGCTGGTCGCCGAACTGAACGACACCGCCCATCAGCATGAAGCCGCGGCTGCAGCGCAGCAGTTGCTTGTAGGACTCCGGCAGCGGCACGCCCAGCGATTGCTCGAGCGCCGCGATCTCGGCCTCGGAGGCCGGCGGCTGCACGTCCTCGAGATCGAAGTCCGGTGCGAGGCGGGAGAACTGGGGGAAGTGGGCTGCGCTGCGTTCGAGCATGGGAATGACTGTGGACGTGGGAAGTGTCTGTTCGATGGCGATGCGCTTCAGGGATCGGTCTCGCGCGGCAGGCCTAGCGATGGCGGCAGCGCTTCGGCCTCGGACGCACCATGGTGCTGAAGGCCCACGCCGGCTCCGAGGCCCGCGCCCATGCCGGCGCCCATGCCACCGCCGCCCATGCCGCCGCCTCCGCCCTTGCCACCGGCACCACCGCCGGCATTGCCGCCGCCACCGCCCGCGCGCTCGCCGCGCGTGGCCGTGCCCTTGAGCCGCAGCGGCCCCTGCTTCGGGATGCCGAGCGTCGGCGGCACCGGATCGAGGTCGAGCACCGCGCGGATGAAGGTGCGCAGCGAGACCACGAGCTCGGCCGTCTCCACGCTGCGGCCCGCGACCATGTCGGCGGCGGCCTTCGCGGCCAGCCGCACCTGCTCCTCGGTGCCGAGCAGGATCACGTCGGACAGCGCGGTCTCGACCGCATCGCGGATGCGGCGGCGCCGGTCCGAGGCGGGCAGTCCGGCGTCGGCGCCGCCTTCGGCCTCGGCCTGCAGGCCACGCGTGCGCAGCTCGCGCAGATGGCTGGGGTCGACCGCGAGCTCGCCGGTGAACGAGCCGCCGAGCACCTTGTAGGCCGCGATCAGGGTCTTGAGCCGCTCGTTGATCTGCCGGTTCTGCCGCTCGCGCCGCTGCTGCACGCTGAGCATCACGACGATGCGGATGCCGACCGCGACCAGCGACACGAGCACCAGGCCGAGCAGGGTCGAGAGCAGGCCTTGCCAGGATGTGAAGTCGATCGAGTTGCGCATCGGTGAGCCCAGGGAGGCGACAGGGAACGGCCGGCGCTCGCGACGCCGGCCCTGTGCCGAGTATCCCCGGGAGGCCGGAACGAAGCTGTAGGCCCAGGACGCAGGCGCGGCCGCTCAGCCCTGTGGCTGCGGCTCGGCGACGAAGCGATCGCCTTCGAGCCGGCAGGCGATGCGGCTCGCGTCCTCCTGCAGGCACAGCGCGACGTCGTCGGCGAAGCCGCGTTCGCGCAGCTCCACGGCCGAGCCGCATTCGGCCAGCACGCGCGTCCGCTGCGCGCCGAGCCCCTCGTAGGCCAGCGCGGCGGCGCGCGCCTCGGGCGAGGCGTCCGCGCGCCCCAACGCCAAGACGATGCCGCCGGCCGCGACGTGGTCCTCGAGGCTGGGGCGCAAACCCGCGTCGCCGGGCCAGCGTTCGCCGCAGGGCACCACGAGCACGCGCGCATGCGGCGCGCAGGCGGCCGCGGTCGCGCGCAGGTTGCGCAGGCCGGCGCAGTAGACGGCCTTGCCCAGGGCCTTCGCACGGTAGGCGCAGGCGGACCCGTTGGGCGACGGCAGCACGAGGCGCAGCCCCTGATGCGCCGCCAGCATCGACTGCGGCGACAGCGACCAGCCCTGCGCGAAGCGCTGCCTGCCGCTGGCCACCTCGGCGCCGCGCGCCTCGGCGTAGCGCTGCGCGCTCTCGTCCTTCCAGGGATAGGGATGGACGATGGCGCCCTGGTCCACGGCGATGCTGACGCAGGTGGAGAAGGACATGACGTCGACGACGACGATGCAGTCCGCGTCGGGCCCGAGCCGCTCGATGGCCGCCAGGCCCCATTCGAGGCGCACCGAGAAGCCGTGCTGCGCGAACGGGCTCAGGGACACACCAGCTCCGTCTTCGCCACCGCGCACAGCCGCGCCTTCTCGGCCTCGGTCAGCGCCGGCCCCTTGACCATTCCGTCGAGCATCAGCACCGCGGGATAGAGCCGCCGGTCGCGCGGGTTCTTGCGGTAGGCCTGCATCACGCGCTGCTGGCTCTCGTCCTTGCAGACCTTGGTCATCTCCCGCTTCACCTCGCGGTCGCGCGCCGAGCCGTCGCCGCCGAATTCACCGGCGAAGTGGAAGCACATCGCGGCATCCTCGACGGCCTGGCGCAGCGGCTGCTCGTCCTTCGAGAAACGTGGCGGCGTCTCGCCGGCCGCGGCGGCGGGCAGCGAGACCAGCGCCGCGAGGACGGCGGCAACGAAGGGGCGAAGACTGCGCGGCATCGAACGGATCCTCCATGAAAAAAGGCCGCCCCGAAGGCGGCCTTGCCTGCATCGCGACGCGAAGCAGCCTGCTTGTTTACTTCTTGTCGCCGCCCGGCACCTTGCCTTCGACGCCCTTGACGTAGAAGTTGATGCCGGTCAGGAACTTGTCGTCGGCGACCGCGTCCTTGGCGACCACTTCCTTGCCGTCCTGGCCGAGGATCGGGCCCTTCCAGATCGAGAAGCTGCCGTCCTTCAGGCCCTTCTTGACTTCGTCGACCTTGGCCTTGGCTTCGGCCGGCACGTCCTCGGCGATCGACACGAGGTCGATGGCGCCTTCCTTGACGCCCCACCAGGCCTGGCCGGTGGCCCACTTGCCGTCGAGCGCGTCCTGCGTGGCCTTGATGTAGTACGGCGCCCAGTTGATGGTGGCCGAGCCCAGGTGGGCCTTGGGACCGTAGGCGGTCATGTCGGAGTCCCAGCCGAAGGCGCGCTTGCCCTTTTCCTGCGCGGTCTTGAGCACGGCCGGCGAGTCGGTGTTCTGGAACAGGATGTCGGCGCCGCCGTTGATCAGGGCGGTGGCGGCCTCGGTTTCCTTCGGCGGGCTGAACCACTCGTTGACCCACACGACCTTGGTCGTGATCTTCGGGTTGACCGACTGGGCGCCGAGCGTGAAGCTGTTGATGTTGCGCAGCACCTCGGGGATCGGCACCGAGCCGACGACGCCGAGCGTGTTCGACTTGGTCATGGCGCCCGCGATGATGCCGGCCATGTACGCGCCTTCGTAGGTGCGGCTGTCGTAGGTGCGCATGTTCTCGGCGGTCTTGTAGCCGGTGGCATGCTCGAACTTGACGTCCTTGCTGTCGTTGGCGACCTTGAGCATGGGCTCCATGTAGCCGAAGGTGGTGCCGAAGATCAGCTTGTTGCCCTGGCCGACCATGTCGCGGAACACGCGCTCGGCGTCGGCGCCCTCGGGCACGCTTTCCACGAAGGTGGTCTTGATCTTGTCGCCGAATTCCTTCTCGAGCGCCTTGCGGCCGTTGTCGTGCGCGAAGGTCCAGCCGCCGTCGCCCACGGGTCCGATGTATGCGAATGCGATGTTGAGTGGCGCTGCCGGGGCCGGCGCGGCGGCGGCGGGTGCCGGAGCCGGTGCGGGCGCGGCGGCCGGTGCTGCCGCTTCTTCTTTCTTGCCGCAGCCGATCAAGGCTGCCGAAGCGACCGCCGTGAGGGCGGCGAGCTTGAGCAGGGAGCGCTTGTTCAGATCATTCATTGTCGGAAATCCTCAAAAAGGACGGGTTGGCGGAAAAACGAAAACCGCGATTATGAGCCGGGGTAGAACGGTTTCCCGATCGAAGCCGGCATGTTGACGCGAATGAATGCGGGGTTGCGCGAGATCAGGGCCAGCACCACGATGGGCGCGATGTACTGCAACATGCTGAGGAACTGCGAGGGCACATCGACGCCGCTGCTCTGCAGGTGGAAGCCCAGCATCGAGACGCCGCCGAACAGGTAGGCGCCCAGCAGCACGCGCATCGGCCGCCAGGTGGCGAAGGTGGTGAGCGCCAGCGCGATCCAGCCGCGGCCCGCGACCATGCCCTCGACCCACAGCGGGGTGTAGACGGTCGAGAGGTACGCGCCCGAGAGGCCGCACAGCGCCCCGCCCGCGATCACGGCCAAGAGGCGGATGCGCCGCACCGGATAGCCCAGCGCATGCGCCGATTCGGGCGACTCGCCGACCGAGCGCAGCACGAGGCCGGCGCGCGTGCGGTAGAGAAACCAGATCAGGCCTACCGTCAGCAACACGGCGACGTAGACCATCGGGTGATGGCGGAACAGCGCGGGGCCGAGCAGCGGAATGTCGGCCAGCACGGGAATCGCATAGCTCGCGCTCTCGGGCAGCTTGGCCTGCACGAAGTTGATGCCGGCGAAGGCCGAGAAGCCGACACCGAACAGGCTCAGCGCGAGGCCGGTGGCGTACTGGTTGGTGTTGAGCCAGATGACGAGCACGCCGAAGAAGGCGGCCAGCAAGGCCCCGGCGGCCATGCCGGCGAGCAGGCCGAGCCAGGGGTTGTGGGTGGTCACCACGGTCGCGAAACCGGCGATGGCGGCGCACAGCATCATGCCCTCGGCACCGAGGTTGACGATGCCGGCTTTCTCGTTGATGAGAAGGCCGAGCGCGGCGATGGCGAGGACGGTGCCGGCGCTCAGGGTGGAGCCGAGCAGGAGTGCGTAGCTGTCCATTTTTTAGTGGCTCTCGTTGCTTGGGTTGCTCGGGGTGCAGAGGGGACGGTCGGGGCGCGTGCACAGGACAGCGGGTACTTCCCTCCGCGAATGTCCCCCGCCCTTCGGGCTCCTCCTTGATTTCGCTGCGGGAAGCACCCACTGCCCTGTGCACGTGGGCGCAGTCGTTGTGCAGCCGGTTCTACGGCCGCGTCCAGGCTCACGTCGATGGGGTACTCCCCGCAGCGAAATCAAGGAGGAGGCCGCAGGCCGGGGGACATTCGCGGAGGGGAGTACCCCGTCGGCGTGAGCCCACCCCGATCGGTCGATCTGCACAAACAATGAACAGGACGTCATCACAGCGCCCCCTCGGTCGTACGCGCAACAGGCGCAGTCAAAGGCGTACTCGCCTGCAAAGAACTCGTCGTGAGAACGGCAGCCTTCGCAGCGGCCTTGCGACGAACCCGATAGGCAATCAAGGTATCGCAAGCCAGCAGCGTGAACAGCAGCAGCCCCTGGAACACCCCCGTCAGCGACTTCGGCAGCCCGAGCCGCGACTGCGCGAGCTCGCCGCCGATGTAGAACATGCTCATCAGGATCGCCGAGAACACCATCCCCACCGGATGCAGGCGGCCGACGAAGGCCACGATGATGGCCGCGAAGCCGTAGCCGGCCGGCACGTAGGGCGTGAGCTGGCCGAGCGGGCCGGCCACCTCGAGCGCACCGGCCAGGCCGGCCGCGCCGCCCGAGGTCAGCAGCGCGATCCACACCGCGCGACGTGCCGAGAAGCCCGCATAGCGCGCCGCCGCGGGCGCGAGGCCGCCGACCTGCTGCGCGAAGCCCGCGCGCGTGCGGAACAGGAACACCCACAGCGCCCCCACCCCCACCAGCGCGATGATCACCCCGATCGTCACGCGCGAGCCCTTGAACAGGCGCGGGATCTGCGTCACCGCCTCGAAGGTCTTCGACTGCGGGAAGTTGTAGCCGTTGGGGTCCTTCCAGGGGCCGAACACCATGTAGCTCAACAGCAGCGTCGCCACGTACACCAGCATCAGGCTCACCAGGATCTCGTTCGCGTTGAAGCGGTCGCGCAGCCAGGCCACGATGCCGGCCCAGACCATGCCGCCCAGCGTGCCCGCCACCAGGATCGCCAGCACGATCCAGCCGCCGGTGGTCTTGTCGGCCATCAGCGCCACGCCGCCCGCGGCGATCGCGCCGAACACGAACTGGCCTTCGGCGCCGATGTTCCACACGTTGGAGCGGAAGCACACCGCCAGGCCCAGCGCGATGATCAGAAGCGGCGTGGCCTTCACCGTCAGCTCGCCCAGCGCATAGCCGTTCTTGATCGGCTCGTAGAAGAACACCAGCAGCCCCTTGACCGGGTCCTTGCCGAGCGCGGCGAACAGCGCCACGCCGATCAGCACCGTGATCAGCAGCGCCAGGATCGGCGAGGCGAAGGTCCAGAAGCGCGAGAGCTCCGGACGGGGTTCGAGCTTAAGCATGGGCCGCCTCCTGATTCTTGTGGCTCTTGCCGGGTTGGCCCGGCCACAGCCCGCTCATCCATTCGCCGATCTGCGCCAGCGTGGCGGCCGCGCGGTCGATCGAGGGCGACAGCCGCCCCTTGGCGATCACGTGCAACCGGTCGCTGATGCTGAAGAGCTCGTCGAGCTCCTCGCTGATCACCAGCACCGCGCAGCCCGCGTCGCGCAGCGCGAGGATCTCGGCATGGATCAGCGCGGCCGCGCCCACGTCCACGCCCCAGGTCGGCTGCGAGACGATGAACAGCTTCGGGTTGGCGTCGATCTCGCGGCCGACGATGAACTTCTGCAGGTTGCCGCCCGACAGCGAGCGCGCCGCCGCCTTCGGGCCGCCGGCCTTGACCTTGAAGCGCTCGATGATGGACTTTGCCTGGCGCTCGAGCGCGCCGGTGCGGATCCAGCCGCCGCGGCCCACTGCGTCGCCGCGCGTCAGCAGCAGGTTGTGCGCGAGCCCCAGCGTGGGCACCGCGCCGCGGCCCAGCCGTTCCTCGGGCACGAAGTGCAGGCCCAGCGCACGGCGCGCGCGCGGGCGCAGCCGGCCGGCCGGCTGGTCGAACACCCGCACCATCGCCGCCTCGGCGCGCACGTCCTCACCCGACAGCGTGTAGAGCAGTTCCTTCTGGCCATTGCCCGACACGCCCGCAATGCCCACCACCTCGCCCGCGCGCACCTCGAAGGACACGCCCTCGAGGTCCACGCCGAACTGGTCCTCGCGCGCCAGCGTCAGGCCCTGCACGCGCAGCGCCACCGCGCCCGCATGCACCGGCCGGTGCTCGAGCGGCGGCGGCTCGCTGCCGATCATCAGCCGCGACAGCGACTCGTTGCTCTCGTTCTTCGGGTTGCACACCCCCGTGACCTTGCCGCCGCGCAGCACCGTGCAGGCGGTGCACAGCTCGCGGATCTCGTGCAGCTTGTGGCTGATGTAGAGGATGCTGCAGCCCTCGGAGGCCAGCTTGTTGAGCACGCCGAACAGCTTGATCACCGCCTGCGGCGTGAGCACCGAGGTCGGCTCGTCGAGGATCAGCAGCTTGGGGTCGGTCAGCAGCGCGCGGATGATCTCCACGCGCTGCATCTCGCCCACCGACAGCGTGTGGACCGGCCGCGCGGGATCGATGTCGAGGCCGTATTCGCTCGCCTTGGCCGTGATGCTGCGCGCCACGTCGGCCAGCGCCAGCGACTTGTCGAGGCCGAGCCAGACGTTCTCGGCCACCGTGAGGGTGTCGAACAGGCTGAAGTGCTGGAACACCATGCTGATGCCCAGCGCGCGCGCCTGCTGCGGGTTGCGCAGGTTCACCGGCTGGCCGTCGAAGGCGACGCTGCCCTCGTCGGGCTTGACCGAGCCGTAGATGATCTTCATCAGCGTCGACTTGCCGGCGCCGTTCTCGCCGAGCACGGCGTGGATCTCGCCCGGTTGCACCGCCAGCGAGATGTCGCTGTTGGCGACCACCGCCGGGTAGCGCTTGGTGATGTGCGCGAGCTGGAGTCTGGGTGTTGTCATGCCGGTTCCGTGGGTTGTCTCGTTCGGTACAGGAATGGGCCTCGTCTCGCGGGTTCCGATGTACGTCGATAGCTATAAGTTTAATAGCGTGCCCACGGAATCCGGGCGATGGAAGACCCCGACTCCGGGGCTTCGACTGATTTCGGGTTCAGTGGCCCGTCACGTAGACGAACTTGAACAGGAAGATGGCGGCGATGACCCACACCATGGCATGCACTTCCCGTGCCCGGCCGGTGAACAGCTTGAGCACGGCGTAGGTGATGAAGCCGAAGGCCAGGCCGTTGGCGATCGAGTAGGTGAAGGGCATGGCCAGCGCGGTCACGGCCGCGGGGATGACCTCGGTGGTGTCCTCCCAGTCGAGCTCGACCAGGTCGCGCAGCATCAGGCAGCCCACGAACAGCAGCGCCGGCGCGGTGGCATAGGCCGGCACCGAGCCCGCGAGCGGCGAGATCATCAGGCAGGCCAGGAACAGCACCGCCACCACCACGGCCGTGAGGCCGGTGCGCCCGCCGGCCTGCACGCCGGCCGCGCTCTCCACGTAGGCCGTGGTGCTCGAGGTGCCGAGCAGCGAGCCCGCGAAGATCGCGCCGCTGTCGGCCAAGAGCGCCTTGTTCATGCGCTCCATCTTGCCGGGCACCAGCAGGCCGGCGCGCTTGGCCACGCCCATCAGCGTACCGGTGGCGTCGAACATCTCGACCAGGAAGAACACCAGCACCACGTTGAGGATGCCGCCCTTGAGCGCGCTCAGGATGTCGAGCTGCATGAAGGTGGGCGCGATCGACGGCGGCGGCGCGAACACGCCGTGGAACTTGTTGCCGCCGAAGAAGAAGGACAGCACCGTGACCGTGACGATGCCGATCAGGATCGCGCCGCGCACCTTGAGCTTGTCGAGCACCACGATGATCAAAAATCCCAGCGTGGCCAGCACCACCGGCGCCGAGTGCAGGTCGCCCAGCGTCACGAAGGTGGCCGGGGAGGCCGCGACCACGCCCGCGCTCTTGAGCGCGATCAGCGCGAGGAACATGCCGATGCCCACCGTGATCGCCGTTCGCAGCGACTGCGGTATGCCCTGGATGAACAGCTCGCGCAGCCCGGTGACCGTGACGATCAGGAACAGGCAGCCCGAGATGAAGACCGCGCCCAGCGCGGTCTGCCACGTGTAGCCCATGCCGAGCACCACCACGTAGGCGAAGTAGGCGTTCAGGCCCATGCCCGGCGCCATGGCGATCGGGTAGTTGGCGTACAGGCCCATGATCAGCGTGCCCAGCGCCGCGATCAGGCAGGTGGCGACGAAGACCGCGCCCTTGGGCATGCCCGCGTCGCCGAGGATCGATGGGTTGACGAAGATGATGTAGGCCATCGTCAGGAAGGTGGTGAGCCCCGCGATGACCTCGGTGCGCACGGTGGTGTTGTGTTCGTTGAGCTTGAACACCTTGTCGATCCAGTTCATGGGTTTCTTGTCTCCGGGATGTGTTGTCTCGTGTCGCGTCGTGCGGCGTTGTTCTGAAGAAAAAGCGGGCCGAGCCCGTCCCTGGCGCGAGCTCGGTCGCGCCTCGAGGTCCTTGGGGTTCTGGTGGGGGAGCCGGCGCCGTCAGGCGCCCAGGGGCGGCGGATCGCGCGCATCGCGCGCGGGCGGGGTGGGCGGACGCAGCGAGGCCGCCACGTCCTTGATGCATTCGCGCAGCCAGCGCGCCGAGCTCGACGAGTGGGTGCGCTCGTGCCAGAGCTGGTAGTACATGAGCCGCGGCAGCGCCACCGGGCAGTCGAGGATCTTCAGCGGCAGCCGCGCGGCGAAGCGCTCGCAGTACTGGCGGCCGGTGGTCAGCACCAGCAGGCTCGAGGCCACCATGTCGGGGATCAGCCCGAAGTGCGCGCAGCGCGCCGTGATGTTGCGCTGGCGCCCGAGCTCGTCGAGCATCTGGTCGATGATGCCGCGCCCGCCCGGGTGCATGGGCGTGGGCGCGATGTGCTCGGCCTGCAGCCAGGTCTCCAGGTCCCAGCCGCGGCGCACCGCCGGATGGTCCTGGTTCACCAGCGACACCACCTCGTCACCGAACAGGCGTGCCATGTGCAGGTCCTCCGGTGGCTTGAGCCAGTTGCCGATCACCACGTCGACCTGCCCCAGCGACAGGTGGCCGTGGTAGTCGGAGTCGGGCGACAGCGGATGGATCTCGATGTGGCACAGCGGCGCCTCGCGCTTGACCTGCGCCACCAGCATGGGCAGGAAGATCGGGTCCATGTAGTCGCTGGCCGCGATGCGGAAGGTGGTGCTGGCCGATTGCGGGTCGAAGCCGCGCGCATCGGAGAACAGCATCTCGGCCGCGCGCAGGATGCTCGCGGCCGGCTCGATCATGCGCAGCCCGGCATCGGTGGGCACCATGCCCGAGCCCGAGCGCACCAGCAGCGGATCGCCCGAGAGCTCGCGCAGCCGCTTGAGCGCGGCCGACACCGCCGGCTGGTACATCCCGAGCCGGATCGCGGCGCGCGAGACGCTGCGATCGGTCAGCACGGTGTGCAGCACCCGGATCAGGTGAAGGTCGATCTTGTCGAAAAGCGCCTGGTCTCTCATGGCCGCCCGCAAGGAAGTGGTCGATGCGGACCGTTATACCGCCGGACCTCGCGATCGGACAGCCGGACGTGCAGGGCGCGAAGCTTGCGCAGAAATCGCAAAAGGAAGACATGACGATGTTCCCCGGGTTCCTTGCTGCGGCTTCCGCGTGTTCTTCGCGTCTTCTGCGTTCGGCTGTCCGCTTTGGCGGCGCTCATCCCACCTGCACGGCCGTCACGGCGCGCAGGATCGATTCGCTCGTGGCGGGCGCGCGTAGCGGCGGGTCGACGCGGTGGCCGCCCGCGGCCGACACGGCGTCGCGGATCGCGAAGAAGACCGAGAACGGCAGCAGCAGCGGCGGCTCGCCCACGGCCTTGCTGCGGTGGATCGAGTCCTCGAAGTTCTGGCCCTCGAACAGCCGCACGTTGAACACCGGCGGGCAGTCGTTGGCGGTCGGTATCTTGTAGGTGCTGGGCGCGTGGGTCGTGAGCTTGCCGCTCTGCGGATGCCACACCAGCTCCTCGGTCGTGAGCCAGCCCATGCCCTGGATGAAGGCGCCCTCGACCTGGCCGATGTCGACCGCCGGGTTCAGCGACTTGCCCGCGTCGTGCAGGATGTCGGCGCGCAGCAGCTTCCATTCGCCGGTCAGCGTGTCGACGATCACCTCGCTGACCGCCGCGCCGTAGGCGTAGTAGTAGAACGGGCGGCCCTGCATCTTGTCCTTGTCCCAGCTCAGGCCGGGCGTGGCGTAGAAGCCGTCGGACCACAGCTGCTTGCGGTCGAGATAGGCCTCGCCCACGACGGTGCTGAAGGCCAGCGTGCGGCCGTTGACCTCGACCTTGTCGTTGGCGAAGCGCACCGCGCCGGGCTCGCCGCCATGGCGCTCGGCCGCGCTCTGGGCCAGCCGCTCGCGGATCTGGCGCGCGGCGTCCTGCGCGGCCTTGCCGTTGAGGTCGGCGCCGGTCGAGGCCGCCGTGGCCGAGGTGTTCGCGACCTTGGTCGTGTCGGTGGCCGTGACGCGCACGCGCTCGAAGCTCACGCCGAGCTCGTGCGCCACCACCTGCGCCACCTTGGTGTTCAGGCCCTGGCCCATCTCGGTGCCGCCGTGGTTCACCAGGATCGAGCCGTCGGTGTAGACGTGCACCAGCGCGCCGGCCTGGTTGAAGTGCTTGACGTTGAACGAGATGCCGAACTTCAGCGGCGCCAGCGCCAGCCCGCGCTTGAGCACCGGGCTCGCGGCGTTGAAGCCGGCGATCTCCTCGCGCCGCGCGCGGTAGTCGCTCGTGGCCTCGAGCTCGGCCACCAGCTCGTGCACGATGTTGTCGGTCACGGTCTGGCGGTAGGGCGTCACGTTGTTCTCGCCCTTGCCGTAGAAGTTGACGCGCCGCACGTCGAGCGGATCGCGGCCCAGCGCGCGCGCCACCGAGTCCATGATGTTCTCGATCGCGATCGCGCCCTGCGGGCCGCCGAAACCGCGGAAGGCCGTGTTGCTCTGCGTGTTGGTCTTGCCCGAGTAGCCGTGCATGCTGACGTTGGGCAGCCAGTAGGCGTTGTCGAAGTGGCACAGCGCGCGCGTCATCACCGGGCCCGACAGGTCGGCCGAGTGGCCGGCGCGCGAGACCATGGTGATCTCGGCGCCGAGGATGCGGCCCTCGTCGTCGTAGCCCACCTCGTACTCGTACCAGAAGCAGTGGCGCCGGCCCGTGACCATGAAGTCGTCGTCGCGGTCCAGCCGTAGCTTGACCGGGCGGCGCAGCTTGCTCGCGGCCACCGCGGCCACGCAGGCGAACAGCGCCGACTGCGATTCCTTGCCGCCGAAGCCTCCGCCCATGCGCCGGCACTCCACATGCACCTCGTTCGACTGCAGGTGCATCGCGTGCGCGACCAGGTGCTGCATCTCGCTCGGATGCTGGGTCGAGCAGTGGATGTGCAGCGCCCCGCCCTCCTTCGGAATGGCGTAGCTGATCTGGCCCTCGAGGTAGAACTGCTCCTGCCCACCGACGTCGAGCGTGGCCTTGTGGCGATGCGGCGCGGCCGCGATGGCGGCGCGCACCGCGGCCTCGTCGCCGCCGTTGGCGGCACCGCCGCTGCGCACGATGTGCATCGGCGGCACCACGTACTGGCCGCGCGCATGCGCGTCCTGCGGCGTCAGCACCGGCGGCTGCGCCTCGATGGTCAGCGCGTCCTTGGCGCGCGCGGCGGCGCGGCGCGCGGCGTCGCGGGTGCGCGCGATCACGGCGAACACCGGCTGGCCCAGGTAGCGGATCTCGCCGCCGTCCTTCACCGACAGCAGGATCGGGTCGTCGTGGATGATCGAGCCGCAGTCGTTGGTGCCCGGGATGTCGTCGGCCGTGAGCACCGACACCACGCCCGGCATGGCACGAATGGCGTCGAGCGACAGCGCCGTGACGCGCCCGTTGGCCGCGGGCGACAGGCCCAGCGCGCAATGCAGGGTGCCGGCGATCTCGGGAATGTCGTCGATGTAGGTGGCCTCGCCGGCCACGTGCAGGTGCGCCGATTCGTGCGGGCGGCTGATGCCCACGCGCGCGCCCTGGTCGTGGGCGAGCGCCTCGGCGCCCTGGTCGATGCGGGCGGCGGTGTTCTTCAGGTAGTCGGCAAAGGCTTCTGCGGGTTGCAGCAGGCGGGCATCGAGGGGCTTGTTCATGGTCTCAGACTCCTTGCGCGGCCGGCTTGGCGATGGCGGCGTGCGGCATCACGCTCCAGACGCTGGTGGCGCTGCCGGGCAGCGCATCCTCGGCCCGGGTCTCGAGCCACAGGCGCTGGATCAGGTTCTGCGCCACCTGCATCCGGTAGTCGGCCGAGGCGCGCATGTCGGACAGCGGCTTGAAGTCCTGCGCCAGCGCCAGCTTGGCGGCGTTCACGCTGGACTGGGTCCAGGGCTTGCCGACCAGCGCGGCCTCGGCCTGCGCCGCGCGCTTCACGGTGGCGGCCATGCCGCCGAAGGCCAGGCGCACGGCCTTCACCTTGTTGCCGCCGGGCTCGAGCTCGAGCGCGAAGCCCGCGCACAGCGCCGAGATGTCGCAGTCGAAGCGCTTGCTGATCTTGTAGGCGCGCACCTGGCGGCGCATCGCGGCCAGCGGCAGCCACAGGCCCTGCACGAATTCGCCGCTCTGCAGCTGGTTCTTCATGTAGTCGACGTAGAAGTCGGGCAGCGGCAAGCGGCGCACCTCGGCACCGCGGCGCAGCTCGATCTCGGCGTCGAGCGACATCAGCACCGGCGGCGAGTCGCCGATCGGCGAGCCGTTGGCCACGTTGCCGCCCATGGTGCCCGCATGGCGGATCGGCGGCGAGGCGAAGCGCAGCCACACGTCGGACAGGCTGGGCACGCGCTCGACCAGCGCCGCGAAGGCGGATTCGAGCGAGGCGCCGGCGCCGATGTAGAGGTGGTCGCCGCGGACCTCGACGGTCTTGAGCTCGGGCACGTCGCCCAGGTAGATGATGTCGCCGAGGTCGCGGAACTGCTTGTTGACCCACAGGCCCACGTCGGTCGAGCCCGACAGCAGTTGCGCGCGCGGTTTCTGCTCGCGCAGCGCGGCCAGCTGCTCGAGCGAGCGCGGCGCATGGAAGCGGTCGATGCGCGCGCCCAGCGGGGCCGCGTACTCGAAGCCCGCGGCGCCGGCGGGCGGGTTCAGCGCGGTGAGCGCGGCCACCACCGCGCGGCTGTCCAGCCGCACCGGCGGCAGGTCGAACATGCGCTGGCCCGCGTCGAGGATCGGGCGGTAGCCGGTGCAGCGGCACAGGTTGCCCGAGAGGTCATCGGCCAGCTGCTGGCGCGAGGGCTGCGTGCCGCGCGCCTGGTGATGCTCGTAGGCCGACCACAGCGACATCACGAAGCCCGGCGTGCAGAAGCCGCATTGCGAGCCGTGGCAGTCGACCAGCGCCTGCTGCACCGGGTGCAGGCAGTGCACGGGGTGCGGGCGCTTGTCGCCCTCTTGAAGCGCGGGGGCCGGGGTTGCCTGCGCAGCCTGGGACGACAGGCACTGGTCCTTGAGGTCCTCGACCGTGAACAGCGCCTTGCCATTGAGCGTGGGCAGGAACTGGATGCAGGCATTGACCGTCTGCAGCCGCAGGCCGCCGACCGCGTCGGGCGCGCCGGCCTCGGCCAGTTCACCGATCACCACGGTGCACGCACCGCAGTCGCCCTCGTTGCAACCCTCCTTGGTGCCGGTGCAGCGCGCGTCCTCGCGCAGCCAGTCGAGCACCGAGCGGGTCGGGTGGACGCCACTGACGTCGACGACCTGTCCGCGATGGAAGAATCGGATGGGCTGGCTGGGGCTGTGGCTGCTGCTCTCGGTACTCATGCTGTCGTGCTCGTGGGGTGGCGCGTGGTGGCCAGGCCTGGACGTTAGCGGCTTGCGCCGCCGCACGCATACCGTGGTGCCCATATTGCGTATGCAGGGCCCGGTATGCGACGTACGGGGAAACCCTGGATTCCGGGGCAATTCTCGTGCCATGGCGGCGCGGGCGCCATGGCCGCGCCGAAAAAACGGGCCTGGCGCCCGCTCAGCCGCCGGTGCCGTGCACCAGGCGCTCGAACACGTCCTGCGACCCCATCTGCCCGCCCTTGAGCATGATCTCGACCCCGTCGAGCCCCGGCGCCTCGCTGTGCAGCCGGCACAGCGCGGTGCCGGGCGCGAGCTGCGCGAGGTAGGACAGGCCCCAGGCGTCGAGCGCGCCCACGGCGAGGCTGGAGGTGTCGCCGCCGGCCACGCCCACGCGCGACAGCGGCACGGCCGCGAGCACGCGCGCCAGCAGTTCGCCGCCGGCCTCGGCCAGCGCGCGCGCGGGCACGCGGGTATGGCCGGCGCGCGCGGCCTCGGTGGCGGTGCAGGCCAGCACATGGGCGCCGGTCGAGAGCCGGTCGGCCAGCTCGCGCGCGGACTGCGCAAGGTGATCGGAATGGGGGTCGGCCAGCCGCGCCGCGTCGAGCCAGACGATCTCGAAGGACCGCGCGGCCGCCACCTGCCGCGCCGTGACCGGCGAGAGGCTGCCGGCCAGCACGAACACCGGGCCGCGCGCGGGTGCCACGGCGGCCGGCGTCGCGGGCGCCTGCGCCAGCCGCGGCGCGAAGGCCTGCACCACGCTGCTCGGGCCGACGGCCAGCAGCGGCGCCTCGGGGCTGGCGAGCGGCCACAGCGCCGCGCCGATGGCCTCCAGGTCCTCGGGCCGCGCGACGTCGAACAGCACGGCCTCGGGCCGCTGGTCCAGCACGGCGGCCAGCGCCTCGCCCGTGACCGCATGGCGCGGGTATGGCAGCAGCGCGGTCTCGCCCAGGCCCTGCGCCTGAAGGTGCAGCCGCAGGTCCGACTCGCGCATCGGCGTGACCGGATGGCGGCTCATGGTCGGATGGCGGTCGATGCGATGCACCGTGCCGCCGCTGCCGGCCGCGGCGAACAGATGGCCGAACAGGCAGTAGCGCTCGAGGTTCGGCTGGCCACCGACGATCGCGGTCCAGGGCTGACCGGCGGCGGGGCGCAGCGCCTCGATCGCGACGGCGATGTTGCCGACGCCGGGCGCGCTGTCGAAGGTGGAGCAGGTCTTGTAGTGCAGCACGCGCGCGCCGAGCCCGGCCATCAGCCGCGCGACCGGCGCGAGTTCGGCGCGCATCGCGTCCGGCGCCATCGAGCGCGCCGCGCCCGCGATGCCGAGGCAGTCGAGCGGGCCGGCGCGCGCGAGCAGCGCCTCATCGGGCACGCGCAAAAACAGCAGTGTGCGCAGCCCGGCACGCGCCGCGGTGGCGAGCGTGTCGGTGGCACCGGTGAAGTCGTCGCCGTAGTAGGCGAGCGGCACCGGCGTGCTCATTTGGCGCCGAAGAAGGCCAGCGCCTGCGCCAGCTCCGGCGCCTCGCGCGCGGCCTCGGCCACCGGCACGCCCGCGCGCGCCGCGGCCCAGGCCTGGCGGATGCTCGCCACGCCCGCGGCCGCGCCACCCGGATGGGCCAGGATGCCGCCGCCCGACATGAACAGCAAGTCGTCGCTGCCGACCGCGGCCCAGGTCGGCGCCACGGTGCCGGCCCACTGGCCCGAGGAGAAGGCGGGCATCACGCGGTCATCGAGGGCGCCCTCGCCCGCCACCAGCGGCGCCAGGCAATCGCGCGCCGACTCGATCACCTCCTCGTCGGGCTGCGAGAACTTGCCCTGCAGCCCGTGCACGTGCATGTGGTCGACGCCGGCCAGCCGCCACAGCGCCTGGTAGGCCTGGAACGAGATGCCCAGCAGCGGATGGCGCGACAGCGCGCCGTAGCCGTTGCGGTGGCCGTGCAGCGCCAGCGGCGTGTGGCGCCGCAGCGTCTGGATGCCCGAATGGCCGCACCAGTTGAGGCTGGCCATCACGCAGCTGCCGCCCTCGCGCTCGACCAGGTCGGCATGGCGCTTCATGGCGTCGGTCTCGTCGGTGATGTTGAAGGCCACCATCACCTGCTTGCCGGTGCGCTGCGCATGGTCGCGCACCACTGCCATCACGGCCGGCACGCGCTCGGCCAGCGGTGCGTGCAGCGGATCGGCCGAGACCTCGTCGTCCTTGATGAAGTTCACGCCGGCGGCGCACAGCCGCGCCACCAGCTCGGCGGTCTGCGCGGCCGAGAAGCCGACGTTGGGCTTGATGATGGTGCCCACCAGCGCGCCGGTTTCCACGCCGGTGGCGCGGCGGGTGCCGGCCACGCCGTGGCTCGGCCGCTCGAACTGCGCGCGGTAGGCCGGGGGCAGCTGCAGCGATTCGAGCCGCAGTCCCGTGACCTCGCCGAGGTCGTAGAGGTTGCCCGCGACCGTGGCCGCCAGCGTCGGCAGGTTGGCGCCGATGTTGGCGACGGGAAAGGAGATGTCGACCAGCGCGCGCCGCCACGGCCCGCGCCGGCCCTGGCGCTCGAGCAGCGCATTGGGCAGGCTGGGCGCCGCGGCCGGCTCGAGCTCGGCGATGGCCTCGACGGTGGCGCGCGCCCGCGCGCGCAGGTCGTCGGTCTCGCCCTCGACGCGCGTGAAGGTGCCGCACGACTGCTCGCCCGCCATGACCTCGGCCACCGCGGCCGGCTCGAGCGGCGTCTCGATGCGGTAGCGCGCGCGGATGCGCTGTTCTGCCTGCGCCATCGTCATCAGAGCTTCGACAGGTCGGGGAAGGGCCGCACCGGCTCGCTGCCGTCCCAGTCTTCGGAGGCCGCGCGGATCAGGTCGAACATCTTCCCCTTCGGACCGGCCACTTCCGACAGCTCGATCACGGTGCCCGGGTGGTATTCGGTGTCGAAGTAGATGAAGCGGCCGCGCTCGCCCACCTCGCCGCTCATCACCGGCTTGAAGCCCTGCGCCGTGAGGCGCGCGAGGTCGGCGTCGTAGTCGGCGGTCCAGTAGGCCACGTGCTGCAGGCCGGTGCGGCCGGCGCGCAGGAAGTCGCGGTACATCGAGGGCACGTCGTTGCGGGTCTGGATCAGCTCGACCTGCACATAGCCCGAGTTGGCCAGCGCCACCGAGTTGTGCGGCTCGTGCGCCTCGCCGTGGTAGCGGTAGTTGCGGATCGGCACCTTGGGGTTGTAGAACCAGGGCCCGACGCCGAGCTCGCGGCTCCAGTAGTCCATGGCGGCCTCGATGTCGGGCACCACGTAGCCCAGTTGGCGGATCTCGCCGAGGAATCGACTCATTTTCTTGCGCGCTCCGTTGTGCGTGTTGTTGTCAGACTTTGAGAAAACCGGTGGAGAACCACGGGATCGCGGCGACCAGCACCAGCCCCGCGAGCAGCGCGGCCATGTAGCCCCAGATGTGGCGGATGCCCTCGTCGGGATCGACCTTGCTGACGGCGCAGGCGCCGTAGTAGCCGACGCCGAAGGGCGGCGCGAACAGGCCGATGCCCATCGCGAAGATCACGACCATGGCGTAGTGCACCTCGTGCACGCCGGCCGCCTTGGCGATCGGGAACAGCAGCGGCCCGAACAGCACGATGGCCGGGATGCCCTCGAGCACGCTGCCCAGCACGATGAAGGCCACGATCGAGACCGCGAGGAAGCCGTAGGCACCGCCCGGGATGCCGGCCATGAGCTTCGCGAGGTCCTGCGAGAAGCCCGACTGCGTGAGCCCCCAGGCCATGGCGGTGGCGCAGCCGACGATGAAGATGATGGCGCCCGAGAGCGAGGCGGTCTCGACCAGCATCGGGCGCAGCCGGCGCCAGTCGAACTGGCGGTAGATCAAGAGGCCGACCAGCGCCGAATAGACGATGCCGATGGTCGAGACCTCGGTGGCCGTGGCCACGCCCTCGACCACCGCGGCGCGGATCACGAAGGGCAGCAGCACCGCGGGCAGCGCGACGAGCAGCAGCTTGCCGATCTCGCGCGCGCCGTGGCGCTTCACCCGGCTCAGGTCCTCGCGGCGGTAGCGCCACCAGACCACCACGCAGAGCATGGCGCCGAGCACCACCGCGGGCATCAGGCCGCCGGTGAACAGCGCCGCGATTGAGATGCCGGTGACCGAGCCGATGGTGATCAGCACGATCGAGGGCGGGATGGTCTCGGTCTGCGCGCCGGTGGCCGACAGCAGCGCCACCAGGTCGCCGGGCTTGGCGCCGCGCTGGGTCATCTCGGGGAACAGCACCGGCGCGATGGCCGCCATGTCGGCGATCTTCGAGCCCGAGATGCCCGAGATCAGGTACATGGCGCCGATCAGCACGTACGACAGGCCGCCGCGCACATGGCCCAGCAGGCTCGCGAGGAACTGGATCATGGCGCGCGCCATGCCGGTCATCTCGATCAGTGCGCCGAGGAAGATGAACAGCGGCACCGCCAGCAGGATCAGGTGCGACATGCCTTCGTCGAGCCGTCCCACCATCACCAGCATCGGCGTGCGCGTGGTCAGCGCCAGGTAGCCGAAGGTGGCGAGCGCGAACGAGAAGGCGATCGGCACGCCGGCGAACACGGTGAAGGCCACCACGCCGACGAAGAAGATCAGCAGGTTGAGCTTGCCCAGCGGCGCCAGCACCGGCCCCGCGAGCCAGAAGGCGGCCACCAGCGCCACGGTGCCGAGCGCGGCCACGGCGATCTGCCGCAAGGTGCACACACGCAGCAGGCGCAGCAGCGCCACCACCCCCATCAGCGCGATGCCCGCGGGGATGGCCGAGGCGCGCCAGGCATTGCTGATCTCGAGCGCGGGCGTGACGACGAAGGACTCCTCGTGCGCGTAGTCGATGGCCGGCCAGGCCACCAGCGCGAGGAAGGCCACCGAGGCGGTGATGGCGAAGGTGTCGAACAGCGCGCGCGTGTCGGGCCGCAGCCGCGCCACGAAGGCGGTCATGCGCATGTGCTCGCCGCGGCGCAGCGCCACCACGGCGCCGAGCATCGACAGCCACAGGAACAGGATCGAGGCCAGCTCGTCGGACCACACCAGCGGCGCATGGAAGGCATAGCGCGCCGTGACGCCCGCGAACAGCACCACGATCTCGGCCAGCACCAGCAGCGCGGCCAGCGATTCCACCGTGCCGCCGAGCCAGCGGTCGAGGCGGCCGGCCAGCGGCGCCAGCGCGTTCGGATGGGCCACGGCGGCGCCACCGGGGGCGAGCGCGTCGGCGGGAAGCACGTGCGAGGACATGGGTGACGCTCAGGCCAGCTTGCCCACGGCCTCTTCGAGCAGCGCCCAGGCCTCGGGGCCGAAGCGGCCCTTCCATTCGCCGTAGAAGCCCGAGTCGCGCAGCTTGGCGCGGAAGCTGTCGGCCGCCGGGCGGTTGATGGTCAGGCCCTTGGCCTGCAGGTCGCCGACCACCGACTCGTTGAGCTTGCGGATGTCCTCGCGCTGCTGCAGGCCGGCCTCGTTGATGGCGCGCGCGACGACGGTCCTGAGGTCGGCCGGCAACGCGTCCCAGGCGCGGCCGTTGGCGATGAACCAGTAGCCGTCCCAGATGTGGTTGGTGAGCGAGCAGAACTTCTGCACCTCGAACAGCTTGGCGACCTGGATGATCGGCAGCGGGTTCTCCTGCGCGTCGACGATCTTCGTCTGCAGCGCCGAGTAGACCTCGCTGAACTGCAGGCTCGCGGGCGCGGCGCCCAGGCCCTTGAACATCGAGATCGACAGCGGGCTCACGGGCACGCGGATCTTCAGGCCGTCCATGTCCTTGGCGGTGGCGACCGCGGCCTTGCTGCTGGTGGTCTGGCGGAAGCCGTTGTCCCACATCTTCTCGAAGGCATAGAGGCGCGACTTGGCGATCGCGCCGCGCACGTGGGCGCCGAGCTTGCCGTCCATCGCGGCCCAGACCTGCTTGTAGTCGGCGAAGGCGAAGCCCACCGCATTGATCGCGGCCACCGGCACCAGGGTGGCGATCACCAGCGCCGAGGGCGTGAAGAACTCGATGCCGCCCGAGCGCACCTGGGCCAGCATGTCGGTGTCGCCGCCGAGCTGGTTGTTCGGAAAGATCTTGATCTCGACCCGGCCGTTGGTCTCCTTGGCGATGCGGTCGGCCGCTTCCTGCGCGCGGATGTTCAGCGGATGGCTCAGCGGCAGGTTGTTGCCGTACTTGTACGAGAACTCCGCGGCGCGGGCCGTGCGCGGCAGGGCCGAGAACACGCCGGCGGCCGGAACGGCCGCGATGGCGGGAAGGGCGGACAGGGTGCGAATCGCGCTGCGGCGGGTGACCGGTGCCATGCTGTGTCTCCGTTGTGTGGATGATGCGAATTGATGCATCATTGATTGAATTTCCTCGAAGATATAGGCCTCACCCTGTACCGTCAAACCACGGTTTGATGGTTTTTGATGTATGCGGGTTAACCCTTCAAACCAATCCTCCGCGCCGGCCGACGGCACCGCGGCGCGCGCCACCGTGGCCGACATCGCGCGCACCGCGCAGGTCTCGACCGCCACCGTCGACCGCGTGCTCAACAAGCGCCCCGGCGTGCGCGACGCCACCGTGCAGCGCGTGCTCAAGGCCGCCGCCGAGCTCGGCTACCTGCCCGAGCGCGACCTCTACGCGGCGCTGGCGCCGCGGCCGCTGCGGCTGGTGTTCCTGCTGCCCAGCGGCACCAACCGCTTCATCCGCATGCTCGGCGACATGGTCGGCTACGCGCAGGAGCACTGGGCGCCGTTCAACGTGGTGTGCCGCACCGAACTCACCGAGAGCTTCAACCCCGAGGCGCTGGCCGCCGCGCTGCTGCGCCTGGGAGGGCGCTGCGACGGCATCGCGATGATGGCGCTCGAGCATCCGGCCGTGCGCGAGGCCGTGGCCGCGCTGGCCGCGCGCGGCGTGCCGGTGGTGACGCTGATCTCGGACCTCGCGAACTCGCAGCGCGCGGCCTACATCGGGCTGGACAACCGCGCCGCCGGCCGCACCGCGGGCTACCTCATCGGCCGCTTCATCGGCCCACGCGCCGCCAAGGTCGCGCTGATCGCGGGCAGCCTGCGCTACAGCGCGCACCAGGAGCGCGAGGCCGGCTTCCTGCAGGTGATCGACGAGATGTTCGAGCCGCTGCAGGTGGTGGGCCTGCGCGAGGGCCAGGACGATGCCGACAAGAACTACCGCCAGACCCGCGCGCTGCTCGAGCAGCATCCCGAGCTCGCGGGCATCTACAACATCGGCGGCGCCTCCGACGGCGTGGCGCGCGCGCTCAAGGAAGCGCAGCGCGACCAGAAGGTGGCCTTCATCGGCCACGGCCTCACGCCCGACACGCGCGCGCTGCTGATCGACGGCAGCATGGACGCGGTGATCACGCAGAGCCCGCATGCGACCCTGATGAGCTGCGTGCGCATCTTCACCAACCTGCGCGAGGGGCGCGACGTGCTCAGCGGGGTGGAGACGACGCGCAGCGTGGTGATCTTCAGGGAGAACCTGCCTTGAGGCGCGGGGGTATTCGCGGCTGATGGAAACTAGCATCGATGCCGCAAACCCCGCCCCCACGCCCCTGCTACGCGATCAAGACCGAGGTCGCCGACCCGCGCGCCACGCGCTTCGAATTCGCGGCCCGGAAGACCATGTACGGCGGCAAGCAGATCGCGCCCGGTGACACGGTGTTCGTGTTCGCGAGCGAGAACGCGGGCGGCGCCGGCCTGGTCGCGATGGGCATCGTGACCGCGGCCGAGGCGCTGCCGCTGCTGCCCGATGTCGAGCGGCAGACGCCGCGCGTGAGCATCGCGGTGCGGCGCACCGCGCTTGCCAAGGCCCCGCTCGGGCGGCGCGAACTCAAGCCCCATGCCGACTGGAACGACGGCCGGCCCGAGACCGAGCTCAACTTCAAGTTCTACCGCCAGGCCACCGACAAGATCGTCGGCATCTCCGACGCCGCGGCGGACTACCTGCGCGCGTTCTTTCGCTGAGCCGGCTCAGCGCTCGGCGCGGCCCGCGCGCTCGGCGAACAGCTCCGCGATCACCTGCCGCAGCCAGCGGTTCGCGGGATCGGCCTCGAAGCGCTTGCTCCAGTGCAGCGACACCGTGAAGTCGCGCAGCGGAAACGCCGGCTCGACGATCGCGTAGCCGCCCTCCTGCGCGAAGCCGCGCGCGATGTTGCGCGGCATCACCACCGCGAGGTCGGTGGCGCGCACGATCGCCGGCAGCACCATGAAGTGCTCGGTGGTCAGGCGCACGCGGTCCTCGAGGTTCAGCAGCTGCAGGATGCGCAGGGTCTCGGCATGGGTGCGCACCGCCACGTACTCGAGCGTCTGCAGCGCCTCGATCAGCGCCTGGCTGGTACGCCGGCCGCGCGCGAACGGATGGCCCTTGCGCAGCAGCACGATGTAGCGGTCCTTCAGCAGGTGCAGCCGCTGCGTGTCGCGCACCTTGGGCAGGAAGCCGAAGGCGAAGTCGACGCGGCCGCTGTCGAGCGCGGGCGCGATCTCACCGGGCGCGAGCGGCAGCGTCTCCATGCGCACGCCGGGCGCGAGCTCGCCGAGCCGCGCCATCAGCGCGGGCAGGAAGCGGCCCTCGCCGATGTCGCTCATGTGAATGCGAAAGACCTTGCGCGAGGCCTGCGGCTCGAAGCGCGCGGGCTCGTGCAGCGCCTCCTCGAGCAGCGCGAGCGCGGCCTGCACGGCGGCCGCGAGGCGCTCGGCGCGCGGCGTGGGCGCCACGCCGCCGGGGGCGCGCGTGAACAGCGCGTCCTTCAGCAGCAGCCGCAGCCGGCCCAGGCCGTGGCTGGCCGCGGGCTGGGTCAGGCCCAGCGACTCGGCGGCACGGCTCACGCTGCGCGCGCGGTAGACGGCATCGAAGAGACGCAGCAGGTTGAGGTCTATGGTTTCAATATGCATGCCGTTCATATCGCTTAGCTCGCTTATTTTATTGAAGCCGGGCCGCAAGCTCCGCACACTGGCGCCCGGCGTGAATTCGCCGCCCCCGACGAAAGCGCCACCACAACGAGAAGGAGACACGACATGGCCAGACTGCGCCCGCATTCGATGTCAGCGGTGCTCGCGACCCTTGCAACCTCCCTGCTCCTCGCGGCCGGCGCCGCCTGGGCCCAGCAGCCGCCCACCGAGGAACCCGGCTGGGCCAAGGGCCGGCCCAAGAACGACGCGGCCACGCGGCTGGCGCCCGTGCCTTCGTTTCCGATCCCCACCGCGGCCGACCAGTTGCCCACCGCCAAGTTCAAGCTGCCGCCGGGCTTCAAGGTCGAGACCTGGGCCTCGGGCGTGCTCGATGCGCGCTCGCTGCGCCAGGGCGCCAAGGGCACCGTGTTCGTGAGCACGCTGTTCGTCGGCAACAAGGTCTATGCGATCGCCGAGAAGGGCGACCGCAAGCCGAAGACCATCGTCGACAAGACCGAGTTCGCCACCGGCATCGAATTCCACAAGGGCGCGCTCTACCTCGCGACGCACAAACAGATCCAGCGCTACGACGACATCGAGGACAAGCTCGACAACCCCGGCCAGCCGGTGGTGCTCTACGACAAGCTGCCCGGCGGCCAGGACCACAGCTGGCGCTACCTGCGCATCCGCGACGAGAAGCTCTACTACGCGGTCGGCGCGCCCTGCAACCTCTGCGAGCCCGACGACGCGCATGCGCGCATCTTCCGCATGAACCTCGACGGCAGCGGCATCGAGACCATCGCGCGCGGCGTGCGCAACACGGTGGGCTTCGACTTCGATCCGAAGACCGGCAACCTCTGGTTCACCGACAACGGGCGCGACTGGCTCTCCGAGGACCTGCCCAACGACGAGCTCAACGTGGTGACCAAGGCCGACCAGCACTTCGGCTACCCGTACTGCCACCAGGGCAACATCCTCGATTCGGAATTCGGCTGGGGCAAGAGCTGCGCCGACTACGCCAAGCCCGCCGCGCTGCTGGGCCCGCACGCCGCGGCGCTGGGCATGACCTTCTATCAAGGAAAGATGTTCCCGGCCAAATACCGCGGCGCCATGTTCATCGCACGCCACGGCCCCTGGAACCGCACCACTAAGTACGCCGACATCGCGGTGGCCTGGCCCGACGGCAAGGGCGGCGCGAAGGTCGAGCCCTTCATGACCGGCTTCGTCGAGAACAACACCTACCTGGGCCGGCCGGTGGACTTCCTGGTGCTCAAGGACGGCTCGATGCTGGTGAGCGACGACCACGCGGGTGCGATATACCGCATCAGCTACGGCGGCAAGTGAGGCGCGCCGGATGACGAGGCACACGGCGATGGCGGCGACGGTGGCGATGCTGTGGGCGCTGGCCCTGCCCGCGTTCGCGCAGGCGACCAAGGGCGCGCAGCCCAAGGCCGCGCCGGCGGCGGCATCGGGCGCCAAGGTCTATGCCGAGCGCTACGCCGCGCTGTGCGCCGCCTGCCATGGTGCCGACGGCCGCAGCGAGATGCAGGGCGTGCCCTCGCTCGCGGGCCAGCATTCGTTCTACGCGATCACGCAGTTGTTCCTGTTCCGCGAGGGCCGGCGCGCCAACGAGGCCATGACCGCGGTCGCCAAGACGATGAAGGACGAGGACCTGCGCGGCTTCTCCGACTTCATCGCGACGCTGCCCGCGCTGGCGCCGGCCGCCGTCGCCACGCCACCCGACGCGGCACGCATGGCGCGCGGCCAGGCGCTCGCGCAGGAGAACCGCTGCGTGATCTGCCACGGCGCCGACTTGAGCGGCGGCCAGCAGGTGCCGCGCATCGCGCACCAGCGCGAGGAATACCTCGCGCTCACGCTGCAGGAGTTCCGCAGCGGCAAGCGCCCGGGCTATACGCAGGCGATGGGCGAGGCCGTGGGCCGCATGGCGCCAGAAGACCTCGACACCCTCGCCTACTACGTGGCGCGATTGCCCACCGCACCACCCAAGCCCGGCGGCAAGTAGCGCCGCCTCCAGCAACGAACAACGCCGGCCCGCACCCGGCGCGGGGACGCCTGCGTCCGCGCTTTCCTTCATCACCCACGCATCAACTTATCGGAGCCGATTCTTTTGGAAGTCTCATTCAGCAAGGAAGTCGAGGCGCTGCGCCTCGGCGAGGGCGACACCTTTCACGGCGAGGGCATCCTCGCGATCACCAAGGGCCTGCTGCAGTCGGGCGTGGCCTATGTCGGCGGCTACCAGGGCGCGCCGGTCTCGCACCTGCTCGACGTGATGGTGCAGGCCAAGGGCTACATGGACGAGCTCGGCGTGCACGTGGAGGCCTGCTCGAACGAGGCCTCGGCCGCGGCCATGCTCGGCGCCTCGATCCACTATCCGCTGCGCGGTGCCGTGACCTGGAAGTCCATCGTCGGCACCAACGTGGCGGCCGACGCGCTGTCGAACCTGTCCTCGCCCGGCGTGACCGGCGGCGTGCTGATCGTGGTCGGCGAGGACTACGGCGAAGGCGCCAGCGTGATCCAGGAGCGCACCCATGCCTATGCGCTCAAGTCGAGCATGTGCCTGCTCGACCCGCGGCCCGACTTGGCCGTGATGGTGCGCATGGTCGAGCAGGGCTTCCAGCTCTCGGAGACCTCGAACATGCCCTGCCTGATGGAGCTGCGCATTCGCACCTGCCACGTGCGCGGCAGCTTCGCGTGCAAGGACAACCGCGCGCCCGCCGTGTCGACGCGCGCGCTCATGACCGACCCCGCGGGCTTCGACTACATGCGGCTCGCGCATCCGCCCGTGACCTTCCGCCACGAGAAGCTCAAGGGCGACGAGCGCATTCCGGCCGCGCGCCGCCACATCGTGGCCCAGGGCCTCAACGAGCTGATGCCCGGCGGGCGCCATGCCGAGCTCGGCATCGTGGTGCAGGGCGGCCTGTACAACGCGCTGATCCGCGGCCTGCAGCAGCAGGGGCTGGCCGATGCCTTCGGCGAGAGCGAGATCCCGATCCTGGTGCTCAACGTCACCTATCCGCTGGTGCCCGAGCAGCTGGCCGACTTCTGCCTCGGCAAACGCGCGGTGCTCGTGGTGGAGGAAGGCCAGCCCGAGTACATCGAGCAGGACATCGCGACCCTGCTGCGCCGCCGCGACATCCAGACGCCGCTGCACGGCAAGGACCTGCTGCCCTCGGCCGGCGAGTACGGTGTGGAAGTGCTCTCGGGCGGGCTCGCCGCCTTCGTCGCGAAGTACGTCGGCGAGGGCGAGACGGCCGCATCGGCGCTGTCGGCCCAGGCCTGGCTGGCCGGCAACCGCGAGCGCCGCGAGGCGGTGGCGCGCCGGCTCGACGTGCCGCTGCCGAACCGGCCGCCGAGCTTCTGCGTGGGCTGTCCCGAGCGGCCGGTGTTCTCGGCCCTCAAGCTCGCGCAGCAGACCACGGGGCCGGTGCACATCGCGGCCGACATCGGCTGCCATGCCTTCGGCACCTTCGAGCCCTTCTCGATGGGCCACTCGATCCTCGGCTACGGCATGAGCCTCGCGAGCCGCGCGGGCGTGTCGCCGATGATGAACCGGCGCACGCTGTCGATCATGGGCGACGGCGGCTTCTGGCACAACGGCCTGCTGACCGGCGTGCAGAGCGCGCTGTTCAACGGCGACGACGCGGTGCTGCTGATCTTCAAGAACGGCTACACCTCGGCCACCGGCACGCAGGACATCATCTCCACGCCCGACGACGAGGTGAAGGAGCGCGCCGTCGACAAGCAGCAGAGCCTGGTCGACAAGAACCAGACCATCGAATCCACGCTCAAGGGCCTGGGCGTGCAATGGATGCGCACCGTGACCACCTACGACGTGGAGCGCATGCGCCGCACCCTGACCGAGGCGCTGACCAGCGACTTCGACGGCCTCAAGGTGGTGATCGCCGAGGGCGAATGCCAGCTCGAGCGGCAGCGCCGCATCAAGCCCTGGATCGCGAGCCTGCTGCAGCGCGGCGAGCGCGTGGTGCGCGTGAAGTACGGCGTGGACGAGGACGTGTGCAACGGCGACCATGCCTGCATCCGGCTCTCGGGCTGCCCCACGCTCACCTTGAAGGACAACCCCGATCCGCTCAAGCTCGACCCGGTGGCGACCGTGATCGACGGCTGCGTGGGCTGCGGCCTGTGCGGCGCCAACGCGCACGCCGCCACGCTGTGCCCGAGCTTCTACCGCGCCGAGGTGGTGCAGAACCCGAAGTGGCACGAGCGGCTGCTGCATGGCCTGCGCGGCGCGGTGGTGCGCGCGCTGCGCCCGGCCTGAGGAGGAACAGACGATGGAACGACATTCCTCCCCGGCGTCCACGCAGCGCCCGATCACGCTGCTCGTCTGCGCCCTCGGCGGCGAAGGCGGCGGCGTGCTCACCGAATGGCTGGTGGAGACCGCGCGCCACGCGGGCTTCGCGGCGCAGAGCACCTCGATCCCCGGCGTGGCGCAGCGCACCGGCGCCACCACCTACTACATCGAGGTGTTCCCGGTGCCGCTCGAGCAACTCGGCGGGCGCCGGCCCGTCTTCAGCCTGAGCCCGGTGCCGGGCGCGCTCGATGCGATCGTGTCGTCGGAGCTGCTCGAGACCACGCGCCAGATCGGCAACGGCATGAGCGCGCCGCCGCGCACGCTGGTCATCAGCTCGTCGGCGCGCGTGCTCACCACCGCCGAGCGCATGGTGCCCGGCGACGGACGCGCCGACGCGCAGCGCTTGATCGACGTGGTCAAGGCCTTCAGCCGCGAGCACCATGTGCTCGACATGGGCGCGATGGCGCGCGAGGCCGGCACCGTGGTCAGCGCCGTGATGCTCGGCGCGATCGCGGGCAGCGGGCTGTTCCCGTTCGAGCGCGCGGCCTACGAGCACGCGGTGCGCGGCGGCGTCGCGCACGACAAGGTCGGCAAGGCGGCCGCGGCCAGCCTGCGCGGCTTCGCGGCCGCCTTCGAGGCCGTGAGCGCGCCGCGCGCGCAGGCCGCCTTCGTGCGCGGCGTGCTGGCCGAGGAAGGCCGCGATGCGCCGCCGCCCGCGCGCGCGCTGCCCGCCGAGCTGGCGCAGCGCTTTCCGCCGGCCGTGCACGACCTGCTGGCGCTCGGCCATGCGCGCGTGCTCGACTACCAGGACGCGGCCTATGCCGCGCTCTATGCGCAGCGGCTGGCGCGCGTGCTCGATGCCGAGCGCGCGGCCGATCCGGCCGGCGCGCGCGGCTTCGCCATCGTGCGCGAGACCGCGCGCTGGCTCGCGCGGTGGATGGCCTTCGACGACATCGTGCGCGTGGCCGCGCTCAAGGGCCGCGCCAGCCGCGCGCAGCGCGTGCGCCGGGAAGTGCGCGCGGGCGAGGCCGACATCGTGAAGGTCTACGACCACTTCAAGCCCGGCGCGGCCGAGTTCGCGGCGCTGCTGCCACCCGCGCTCGCGCGCCGCGTGACGGCCTGGGACCGCGCGCGCCAGGCGCGCGGCCGCGAGCCCTGGGCGCTGCCGCTGCAGGTGGGCAGCCATGCCGTCTGGGGCATGGCCTCGCTGCGCCTGCTGGCCTCGCTGCGCTGGCTGCGCCGCCGCGGCAGCCGCTTCGCGGAGGAACAGGCGCTGATCGAGCGCTGGCTCGCGGCCATCGAGGCCGGCGCGCGCGAGAACTGGGTGCTGGGCCGCGAGCTCGCGCAGTGCGGCCGGCTCATCAAGGGCTATGGCAGCACCAACGAGCGCGGCAAGCACACGCTGCTGCACCTGGTCGGCGAACTCGCGGGCCGCACGGCGATGCCCGCGCCGGCACGCGCCGAAGCCATCGCCGCCGCGCGCGAGGCCGCGCTGGCCGACGAAGGCGGCAAGGCGCTCGATGCCGCGCTCGCGCAGCACGGCGCGGCGCCGCGGCCGGTGCAGGCGCAGCCCATCCGCTGGATGAAGCGGCCGCCGGCCGCCACGCCCTCGCGCCCCGCCTGAGCCTCATCGCATCCCCAAAAAGAAACCGGAGACACACCATGACCCTCGACGCTTTCCCCTGGCGACGCCGGCTGCTGCTGGCCACCGCCCTCGCCTCCCTCGCCGGCGCCCCGGCATGGGCCAACACCGCCACCGCCTGGCCCGCCAAGCCGGTCAAGGTGATCGTCAACTTCCCGCCCGGCGGCGCGGCCGACCAGATCGCGCGCGCCGTCGCGCAGCCGCTGCAGGAGGCGCTCAGGCAGCCGGTGGTGATCGAGAACCGCGGCGGCGCCAACGGCAACCTCGGCGGCGAGGCCGTGGCGCGCGCACCGGCCGACGGCTACACGCTGCTCATGAGCTCGGGCGGCATGGTGTCGGTGAACCCGCACCTCTATGCGCGCATGAGCTTCGACCCGGCCAAGGACCTGGTGCCGGTGGCGGCCGCGGCACGGGTGCTGGTGTTCCTGGTCGCCAAGCCCTCGCTGCCGCCGGCCAACGTGCGCGACTTCATCGCCTATGCCAAGGCCAACCCCGGCAAGCTCTCGTATGCCTCGCCGGGCAGCGGCAGCTCGCCGCACCTCGCGGGCGAGATGTTCAAGAGCCAGGCCGGCCTGTTCGCGCTGCACGTGCCCTACCGCGGCGCCGCGCCCGCGCTGCAGGACCTGCTGGCGGGCCAGGTCGACTACGCCTTCGATCCCGGCATCGGCCTGCAGCAGGTGCGCGCGGGCAAGCTGCGCCTGCTGGCCGTGGGCAGCCCGCAGCGCTCGCCGCTGTTCCCCGACGTGCCCACGCTCGACGAGGCCGGCCTGCGCGGCTTCGACGCCGACACCGTGTTCGGCTTCTATGCGCCGGCCGGCACGCCGCCCGAGGTGGTGGCGCAGCTCAATGCGCAGATCAACCGCGCGCTCGCGTTGCCGGCCGTGAAGGAACGCATCGCCTCGCTGGGCGGCGAGGCCGTGCCCGGCACGCCGGCCGAGTTCCAGCAGCGCGCCGCGGCCGATTCGCAGCGCTTCGGCGCGCTGATCCGCGAACGCCGCATCGCGGCGGATTGAACCGGGAGCACGCACGCAGACCTCGAGACCTTGCCCTATCCCTTGCTCACTGAATCCACAACACGCAGAACGAAAGAGAGACAAGCCATGCAGACTTCCTTCCATCGCCGCCCCGGCACCTTCGCGCTCACGCTGGCACTCGCGGCCTCGGCCATGGTCCCCGCGCTCGCGCAGGACAAGCCGGTGCAGATCAAGCTGTCGAGCTGGGTGCCCGCGCAGCATCCGCTGAACCCGGCCCTTCAGGCCTGGGCCGACGACATCAAGAAGGCCTCGAACGGCTCGATCACCGCGATCCTCTTTCCCTCGGAGCAGTTGGGCAAGGCCTTCGACCACTACGACATGGCGCGCGACGGCATCGCCGACTTCTCGTACGTGAATCCCGGCTACCAGCCGGGCCGCTTCCCGGTGATGGCCGGTGCCTCGCTGCCCTTCCTGTTCGCCAACGGCAAGGAGGGCTCGGCCGCCATCGACGACTGGTACCGCGCCTACGCCGCCAGGGAAATGAAGGACGTGAAGTACTGCTTCGCCTTCGTGCACGACCCCGGCACCTTCCATTCGCGCAAGAAGATCGTGCTGCCGACCGACGTGAAGGGCATGAAGGTGCGGCCCGCGACCAGCACCGTGGGCCAGCTCATCACCTCGCTGGGCGGCACCAACGTGCAGGCCTCTGCGCCCGAGTCGCGCGACATGCTCGAGCGCGGCGTGGCCGATGCCATCACCTTCCCCTGGGGATCGATCGGCCTCTTCGGCATCGACAAGGTGGTCAAGTACCACATGGACGTGCCGCTGTACGTCACGCCCTTCGTCTGGGTCATGAACAAGGGCAAGTACGACGCGATGTCGGCCGGCCAGAAGAAGGTGATCGACGACCACTGCACCAGCGAATGGGCGCAGAAGGTGGCCGCGCCCTGGGCCGACTTCGAGTTCGCGGGCCGCGCCAAGATCGCGGGCCAGTCGGGCCACGAGGTCTACAAGCTCACGGCCGAGCAGCTCGATGCCTGGCGCAAGGCAGCCGCGCCGTCGGAGGCGCAGTGGTCCGAGAGCGTGAAGAAGACGGGCGAGGATCCGAAGGCCGTGATGGATGCGCTGAAGGCGAGCCTGGCGAAGCACAAGTCGGCGCTGTGACCGCCATGAGCACGCGTCCGGCCAGTGCCATGGACCGCGTGATCAACACGATCGAATGGCTCGCCGCCATCTTCGTGGGGATCGTCGCGCTCAACATCTTCGTGGCCGTGGTGCTGCGCAAGTTCTTCGATACCTCGATCCCCGACGCCTACGACTTCGGCCGCATGCTGCTCGGGATCCTGATCTTCTGGGGCATCGCGGCCACCAGCTACCGCGGCGGCCACATCACGGTCGACCTGGTCTGGACCGCGGCCGGCCCGCGCATGCGCCGCGCGATCGACATCTTCGCCACGCTGGTGCTGCTGCTGGTGGTGGCGGTGCAGACCGCGATGCTGTTCGACAAGGTGCGGCTCACCTACACCGACAACGTGCTGACCTACGACATGAACATCCCGACCTGGCCGTTCTATGCCATGGCCTGGGCCGGCGACGTGTCGGCCGTGATCCTGATCGCGGTGCGCACCTGGCGGCTGATCTTCCATCCCGAGCTGCTGCACGACGAACACGTCGAAGAGAAGGTGGGCGAATGAGCACCGATGCCGTCGCCCTGCTGGGCTTCGTCGCCCTGTTCGTGCTGATGCTGCTGCGCGTGCCCGTGGGCATGGCGATGGGGCTGGTCGGCGTCACCGGCTACAGCTACCTCGTGGGGCCCGGCCCCGCGCTCAAGCTGGTGGGCCAGACCTCGATGCGCACCGTGACCGACTACACCTTCGGCGTGATCCCCATGTTCATGCTGATGGGCGCGCTGGTCTCGGTGTCGGGCGTGAGCCGCGAGCTGTTCCGCGCCGCCAACTCGATGATCGGCCACCTGCGCGGCGGCCTCGGCGTGGCCACGGTGGTGGCCTGCGGCGGCTTCGCGGCGATCTGCGGCTCCTCGGTCGCCACGGCCGCGACCTTCTCGTCGGTGGCCTATCCCGAGATGCGGCGCTTCGGCTATCCGCAGTCCTTCGCCACCGGCGTGATCGCCGCGGGCGGCACGCTGGGCGCGATGCTGCCGCCGTCGACCGTGCTCGCGGTCTACGCCATCCTCACGCAGCAGGACATCGGCAAGCTGTTCATGGCCGGCATCGTGCCCGGCCTGCTCGCGATGCTGATGTACGTGCTGACCATCGTGGTCATCGTGCGCGTCAAGCCCGGCTGGCTGCCGCGCGGCGAGGCGCGGGCCTGGAGCGAGCGCGCGGCCGAGCTCAAGAACGTGTGGGCGCCGATCGTGCTGTTCCTGTTCGTGATCGGCGGGCTGTACGGCGGCTTCTTCACGCCCACCGAGGCCGGCGGCGTGGGCGCGAGCGGTGCCTTCATCCTCGGCGTGCTGCGCGGCCGGCTCGACCGCGCGAAGATCCGCGAGGCCCTGCTGTCGGCCACGCGCACGGCGGCGGCGGTGTTCACCGTGCTGATCGGCGCGCTCTTGTTCGGCTACTTCCTCACCATCACGCAGAGCCCGCAGAAGCTCACCGAGTTCCTCACCGGTCTGGGCGTGGGCCGCTACGGCGTGCTCGCGCTGATCATGGTGATGTACCTGGTGCTGGGCTGCCTGATGGACGCGATGGCGATGATCATCCTCACGGTGCCGATCATCTACCCGGTGATCGTGCACCTGGGCTTCGACCCGATCTGGTTCGGCATCATCATCGTGATGACGGTGGAGCTCGGGCTGATCCATCCGCCCGTGGGCATGAACGTGTTCGTCATCAAGAGCGTGGTGAAGGACGTGAGCTTCACCACCATCTTCAAGGGCGTGCTGCCCTTCGTGGCGACCGACATCCTGCGGCTGGTGATCCTGATCGCGTTCCCCGCGATCGCGTTGTGGCTGCCCGGGCGCATGGGATGAAGGCAGCAAGCAGAATCGAGCACATGAGCACCAAGGAAATCGTCTACACCGTCCGCGTCGAATTCGGCGACTGCGACCCCGCCGGCATCGTCTGGTTCCCGAACTTCTTCCGCTGGATCGACGCGGCCTCGCGCCACTTCTTCCACCAGTGCGGCGTGCCGCGCTGGGAGGAGACCACGAAGACGCTCGGCGTGATCGGCACGCCGCTGGTCGACACGCACACGCGCTTCGTCAAGACCGCGAGCTACGGCGACACGCTCGAGATCGCGGTGCGCATCGCCGAGTGGCGCGAGAAGAGCTTCGTGCAGGCCTACCGCGTGACGCGCGGCGCGGACCCGATCCTCGAATGCGAGGAGGTGCGCATCTTCGGCGGCAAGCGCGAGGACGGCAGCCTGCGCGCGCTGCCGGTGCCGCCGTCGATCCGCGCGCTCTGCGAATAGCGCGGCGCCGGGGCCGCGAGGGGCGGCGGGCGGCTTTCATCGCTGTGTCATGGCGCTCGCGCAGATTCGTGCGCGCCCCGCCATCGACCCCACACGCGAAAAGAAATCCCCCATGGAAAGACGTTCCTTCCTGCGCCGCGGCCTGTTCTACACGGTCGTCGCCGCCACCCCTCCCGTGTTGAGCGCTTGCGGCGGCGGAGGCAGCGACGGGATCGTGTTCCCGCTCGTGCCACCGCCCGCTCCCGCGCCGGCCCCGCCGCCACCCGCGCCCGAACCCGCGGGCCGCTATGCCTTCGGCCAGGGCGTGGCCTCGGGCGACCCGAAGGACACCAGCATCGTCTTCTGGACCCGCTGCGTGCGCACCGGCACCGCCGCCGACAGCGCGGCCATCGCGCTGCGGCTCGAGGTGTCGGACACCTCGGGCTTCGGCAACCTGGTGGCGAAAGTCGCGCTCGAGGCCTCGGACCGTTTCGATCGCACCGTGCGCGCCAAGGTCACGGGCCTTGCGCCCGACACGCGCTACTTCTTCCGCTTCGTCGCGGGCAGCGACGTCAGCGCCACCGGCCGCACGCGCACCGCGCCGGCCGCCGACAGCCAGCGCCAGCAGCTGCGCTTCGCCTGGTTCACCTGCCAGGACTGGCTGATCAACCACTGGGGCGCGCTCGACCTGCTGGCGGCCGAGGACGACCTCGACTTCACGGTGCACGTGGGCGACTACGTCTACGAGACCGTGGGCGCGAAGTTCCAGGCCGGCGTGGCCGAGCCCGCTCACCAGGCGATCCAGCTGCCCAACGGCGTGGCGCTGGCCGACGGCAGCGTCTACGCCAACACGGTCGACGACTACCGCACGCTCTACCGCACCTACCGCGGCGATGCGCGGCTGCAGGCGGTGCATGCGAAGTTCCCGCTGATCGCGATCTGGGACGACCACGAGTTCTCGGACGACTGCTGGCAGGACCACCAGACCTACACCAACGCCAACACCCAGCAGACCGCGCGCCGCCGCGGCGCGAGCCAGGCCTGGGCCGAGTACATGCCGGTGGACTTCGGCGATGTCTCCTTCGACATGGGGAACCCGGCCTACGACAACATCAAGATCTACCGCGACTTCCACTTCGGCCCGCTGCTGCACCTGGTGATGACCGACGAGCGGCTGTACCGCGACGACCACGTGATCTCCGAGGCACTGGTCGCGCAGCAGACGGGCGGCGATCCGGTCGACGGCAACAGCTCGATCGGCTCGCGCTACTTCGCGCCACAGACGACGCTGCTGGCGCTCGAGGCGATGCGCACGCAGCAGCTCGGCCGGGCGCCGAGCATCCTCGGCCCGACGCAGACCGACTGGTGGAAGAACACGCTGAAGAACTCGAACGCCACCTGGAAGGTCTGGGGCAACGAGGTCTCGCTGAGCCGCATGTGGGTGGACCTGACGCAGATGGCGCCGCCACCCTTCAACCAGCGCTACGTCGTCAACTGCGACGCCTGGGACGGCTACCCGAGCCACAAGGCCGACCTGATGGGCTACCTGAAGGCGCAGAACATCCGCAACGTGGTGGCGATCACGGGCGACCTGCACGCCTTCCAGTGCGGCCTGATCCGCGACCTGCCCGATCCCGCGGCCGGCACGCCGGTGCTGGTCGACTTCGTCTGCGCGGGCGTCAGCAGTTCCTCGTTCTACAGCTACATCAAAGCCGGCTCGCAGGGCACGCCGCTCACCGCGCTGACCGCCACGCCCGCGGCCTTCGAGCAGGTCATGCGCGGCAACAACCCCGACCTGCTGTTCTCCGACCACGACGCGCAGGGCTATGCGAGCGCGACGGTCACGGCGCAGTCCTTCATGGTGGTCTTCAACAAGGTCAAGCCGCTCGATGCGGGCAAGGCACCCGCGAGCCCGCTGCTCAAGCGCACGCGGATCCGCGTGAATGCCGGCAGCACCACGCCGGTGATCGAGGACAACGTCTGAGCGAGGGGGCTAGGGCCCGTTCACACGATTCAAGGGGTCGCGTTGCCCCGCAAAGGGGCTGGATGCAAGGCGCCCGCGCTTGCAAGGCCGATGCCTTGCAAGCGCGGGCAACGCCGCAGACGGCCCCTTGAATAGTGTGAACAGGCCCTAACGCGCCCAGTAGTCGCCCACGCCGAGCACCGCGCCGTTGCGGTCGACGGTGCAGATCGCGCGGCGGCCGTCGCTGCCGCTCGTGAGCTCCACCTCGTAGACACCGCTGTCGACGCGGCGCGAGCCGCCGAGCACGATGGTCTGCCAGGGCCGAGCGAAGTGGACCGAGCCGGCCTGCACGCAGCCCATGTTCGAGATCGCCGGGGCCGTGCCGGCGCGGCCGGGCGGCGGCGCGCCGTAGGTGCCCGGCGGGCGGCTGTAGGGGGTTTCGCAGCCCGCGAGCAGCACGGCGATGCCGGCGCAGGCGACGAGCCAGCCGCGCGGGCGACGATGGGTCTGGTGATTCATGCCTCGACTCCTCTTGAACGGTTGCTCCGACCTCGGCCATTGTGCGGGCTGGGGCCCGGCCGTGGAACCATGCCGAGGATCGCCGCCGCGCGTGGCGCCCTGAAGACTCAGGCCCGGTCCGGGGCCGCCAGCTTCGCGAGCAGGCCGTCGACGCCGCGCTCGATCAGATCGAAGGCCTCGACGAAGGCCTGCCGGTCGCCGTACCAGGGGTCGGGCACGTCGCCCGAGAGCCCGTCGACGAAGTCGGTCAGCAGATGGATCTTGTGCGCCGTGCCCGCGGGCGCGAGACGGCGCAAGGCCGCGCAGTGCTGGCCGGTCATGCCGACGATGGTGTCGAAGCGCTCGAAGTCCGAGGTCCGCACCTGCCGCGCGCGATGCGCGGGCATCTCGATGCCGCGCCGCCGCGCCTCGGCCACCGAGCGCGGATCGGGCGGATTGCCGCGCTCTTCGTCGGAGATCGCGGCGCTGTCGACCTCGAGCGCGAGCTGCGCGGCGCGGGCCTTGTGGGCGAGCAGGGCGTGGGCTGTGGGGGAGCGGCAGATGTTGCCGGTGCAGATGAACAGAATGGCTGGCTTCTTCAACGGAGATCCCTACTTGGTAATTCTTCGAGGCGTAACTTTCGCAAGCCGCTGGCGGTTCAAAGCCTATACAAATCGACAGGGGATCATTTGGTCTTGACGCACCGCTCGCCGTTGGCCTTGCCCAAGACCAGTCACGCCGCTCGAGTCGTCGACTATCCCTGAATTCGCGGCCGGCCTCGCCGTTTGATGAGGCTCTGTTTCAACCTCATCTGCTACGCAGGAAGACACCATGACGCGCCAAGCTCCCTACCCGCACCCCGGCGAGATCCTCGCCGCGGAATTCCTGGAGCCGATGGGCATCACCGCCTACCGTCTCGCCAAGGCGATCCACGTGCCGCAGACCCGCGTGGCCGCCATCCTCGCCGGCACCCGCGGCATCACGGCCGATACCGGCCTGCGCCTGGCACGTGCATTCGGCGTGAGCGACGAGTTCTGGATGAACCTTCAGCGCGACTATGACGCCGCGCAGGCGCGCGATGCGCTCGGGGATGAGTTGAACGAGATCGAGCCCCTGACCGCTTGATGGAGCGTACCGACTTAACACAGCCTGACCACCGCGCGGGCCCGTGCCGCATCGAGGCGCCATCGCAACACTGTGGCCTTAAAACCCTGCATCGAACGCTGAAACGCGCATTTCGGGTTGCCCCCGCGATGACGCAGTGCAACAATCCCGCATCTTCACTTCGGAGCCTCGTGCGTGGACAGTGCCAGTTGGATCAGTGACCAGACGCGTGCCGTGGCATGCGCGGCACACCCGGCTCCGTAGCGCAGGCTTCTTGCGCGCCGCGGCCGACGTGCCCGCGGCGTGATGCCTGCCCTTCCCGGCAGGCTCTCCCTCCCCCGACATCCGTTTCGTCACTGGCGTCTCTTTGCCAGCCAGCGTGGTCCATGCCACGAGGTCCTCTCGCCCGTCACGGGTCGAAGGAGCCTTGTCATGCGTCAACTCGTTCTACATCGCCAGCCCCTGCATCGTGGCCACGCCGCCACGCATGACGCCGACCCGCGCGCCGCGTCGGCGCGCCAGCCCGCGGCCGACATGCTGCAGCCCGAGTCCGACCAGGAACTCGACAAGTCCGCTTCGTTCTGGAGCACGCGGCGCATCCGCTGCTTCCTGCTGCTGGTGCCGGGCCAACGCAAGCCGGAGCGTTCGTAGCGCCTGTCCACCGACGCGTCGCCCCGACCGTTGCATTCGAACGAAGCACCGCGCCTTCATCCACCCATCGCCAAGGAGGCCACCATGGACCCAGACCCTCGCTGGCGCCGCTGCGCGCCTCCCCTGCCTGACCGCGCCACGCGCCGGTCGGCCTTCATCGCCATGAACCATCCGCGGCACACCGAGCCGCGAAGGACCGTCACCTCCGGCTGACCCGCGGGAGGTTCTCCTTCGCGCGCCCCGTTGCGCGCCTCGCCAGGAGAACCTCGAATGAACCGCCAACGCCTGCGGCCCGCCACCCGGACCGCCCTCTTCGTCCGCCGCGCCCCGCGCCGCACACGCCCCTCGCTGCGCCAGCGCGCCGCACGCCTCCACGCCTGGACGGCGGCATACCTCTGCGGCCTCGCGGTCACGCAGACGCATGCCGCCGGCGGGCACCACGCGGTCGACGATGCCGCGATCCTCGATCCGGGCCAATGCCAGATCGAGACCTGGGCCGATCGCCGCGATGGCGAACGCAGCGGGTACGCGCCGATGCACCTCGGACCCGCCTGCCGCGTCGGCCCGGTCGAGCTGGGCCTGAACCTCGAGCGCGAACGCGGCAGCGAGGGCCGCACGGTGCGCGCGGGCCCGCAGCTCAAGTGGGCCCACGCACTGAGCGACGACCTCGGCGTGGGCCTGCTGGTGGCCGCGGCCTGGGAGCGTTCGCCCGAGCGCGGCGCGCTGCGCTACACGGGCGCCAGCGTGGTGGTCCCGCTGACCTGGCAGATCGCCGAGGACTGGCGCGCCCACTTCAACCTGGGCCGCGACCTGCATCGCGCACAGCCCAGTCGCAGCCACTCGGGCCTGGCGCTCGAATGGACGGCCTCGCAGCAACTCGGCTTCGTGGCCGAGCGCTTCCGCGAAGGCGGCGCCAGCGCCTGGCGCGCGGGCCTGCGCTGGACGCCGACCGACACGCTGAGCATCGACCTGAGCCGCGCCCACGGGCTGCGCGCCGACCGGCCCGGCTGGTGGACCCTGGGCATGACCTGGGCCTTCCGGCGCTGAACGGCACGCCACGCTCCCGCACACGAGAAAAGCCCAACGGCCTTCGAAGGCCACGCGCCGCGCCCGTCACGCGGCGAAGGAGAACAACAATGAAGAACGTCCTCAAGTCCTTTTTCGAAAGCTTCCTGCGCAGCCGCCGCATGCTGCATCACTTCGAGCGCTGGCAGACGCTGGTGGGCTCGAAGCCCGTGGGCATCGCCTCGGCCGCGATGCCGCCCGAGATCGCGAACGCGCTGAGCGCCGCCTCGCTGGCCGATGCCGGCGACATGCTGGCGCAACTCGACAGCTCGCCGCAGGGCCTGAGCGAGGAACAAGCCACCGCACTGCGCAAGCGCCTGGGCGGCAACGAGGTGAACCACGAGAAGCCGCTGCCGTGGTGGACCCACCTGTGGCAGTGCTACCGCAATCCCTTCAACCTGCTGCTGACCGTGCTCGCGCTGGTCTCCTACGTCACCGAGGACATGAAGGCCGCGGTGGTGATCGGCAGCATGGTGGTGCTGTCGACGGTGCTGCGCTTCCTGCAGGAGTCGCGCTCGAACAAGGCGGCCGACAAGCTCAAGGCGATGGTCAGCAACACCTCGACCGTGCTGCGGCCCGTGGAAGGCTCGGACGGCGCGCTGCGCATCGAGGTGCCGATGCGCGACCTGGTGCCCGGCGACCTGATCGCGCTGTCGGCCGGCGACATGATCCCGGCCGACTGCCGGCTGCTCTCGGCCAAGGACCTGTTCATCAGCCAGTCGGCGCTGACCGGCGAGGCGATGCCGGTCGAGAAGTTCGCCAGCGTGCCCGCCACCGGCAGCGCGAGCGGCGTGCTCGAGCGCGACAACCTGCTGTTCATGGGCACCAACGTGATCAGCGGCACCGCGACCGCGCTGATCGTGCACACCGGCGCGCGCACCTTCTTCGGCGCGCTGGCGCAGCGCGTGAGCGCGACCGACCGCGGCACCACGGCCTTCCAGGCCGGCATCAACCGCGTGAGCTGGGTGCTGATCCGCTTCATGCTGGTGATGGCGCCGCTGGTGCTGGTGATCAACGGCGTGACCAAGGGCGACTGGTGGGAGGCGGCGCTGTTCGCGCTGTCGATCGCGGTCGGCCTCACGCCCGAGATGCTGCCGATGATCGTGACCGCCACGCTCGCCAAGGGCGCGGTCGTGATGTCGCGCCAGAAGGTGATCGTCAAACGCCTCGAGGCGATCCACAACTTCGGCGCCATGGACGTGCTGTGCACCGACAAGACCGGCACGCTGACGCAGGACCGCATCGTGCTCGAGCGCCACACCAACGCCTGGGGCGAGGGCTCCGACCACGTGCTGCAGCTGGCCTACCTCAACAGCTTCCACCAGACCGGCCTGAAGAACCTGCTCGACAAGGCGGTGCTGAGCCATGCCCAGATGCAGCTCGACACCCGGCTGCAGACCGACTGGCGCAAGGTCGACGAGGTGCCCTTCGACTTCTCGCGCCGCCGCATGTCGGTGGTGGTGGCCGGCAGCGACGCGGCCGAGGAACACCTGCTGATCTGCAAGGGCGCGCTCGAGGAAGTGCTGGCCGTGTGCAGCGCGGTCGAGCGCGGTGCCGAGGTGCTCGCGCTCGACGCGGAAGTGCTCGCACGCATCCATGCCGTGGCCTCGGAGCTCAATGCCCAGGGCCTGCGCGTGGTGGCCGTGGCCAGCCGCGTGCTGCGCGGCGATGCGCGCCGCGCCGCCTACGGCGTGGCCGACGAGGCCGAGCTCACGCTGCTCGGCTACGTGGCCTTCCTCGATCCGCCGAAGGAATCGACCGCGCCCGCGCTGCGCGCGCTGGCCGAGCACGGCGTGGCGGTGAAGGTGCTGACCGGCGACAACGAGCTGGTGACGCGCAAGGTCTGCGGCGACGTCGGCATCGAGGCCGGCCGCATGGTGCTGGGCCACGAGGTCGAGCGCATGAACGAGGCCGAGCTGCGCCGGATCGTCGAGCAGCGCCAGGTCTTCGCCAAGCTCACGCCCGCGCACAAGGAACGCATCGTGCAGGCGCTGCATGCCAACGGCCACGTGGTGGGCTTCATGGGCGACGGCATCAACGACGCGCCCGCGCTGCGCGCCGCCGACATCGGCATCTCGGTCGACGGCGCGGTGGACGTGGCCAAGGAATCGGCCGACATCATCCTGCTCGAGAAGAGCCTGATGGTGCTCGAGCAGGGCGTGGTGGAGGGCCGCCGCACCTTCGCGAACATGCTCAAGTACATCAAGCTCACCGCGAGCTCGAACTTCGGCAACGTGTTCTCGGTGCTGGTGGCGAGCGCCTTCCTGCCCTTCCTGCCGATGCTGCCGCTGCACCTGCTGGTGCAGAACCTGCTGTACGACGTGTCGCAGATCGCGATCCCGTTCGACAACGTCGACGAGGAGTTCCTGCGCAAGCCGCAGAGCTGGAACCCGGGCGACCTGGGCCGCTTCATGGTGTTCTTCGGGCCGCTGAGCTCGGTGTTCGACATCCTGACCTATGTCGTGATGTGGTACGTGTTCGCCGCCAACTCGCCCGAGCACCAGACCCTGTTCCAGTCGGGCTGGTTCGTCGAGGGCCTGCTGTCGCAGACGCTGATCGTGCACCTGATCCGCACGCGCCGCATCCCGTTCCTGCAAAGCCGCGCGGCCTGGCCGCTGCTGATCATGGGCGCGGCGATTGCGGCCGTGGGCATCTGGCTGCCGATGGGCCCGGTGGCGCACTACTTCAAGCTCGAGGCGCTGCCGCTCGGCTACTTCCCGTGGCTGCTGCTGATGCTCGGCGGCTATGCGGCGCTGGTGCAGGCGGTCAAGGGCTGGTATGCGCGGCGCTACGGCTGGCAATGAGCAGGTGACGACAGGAGGGAGCGGCGGCTGTCACATGCCGCCGCTACCCTGGTTCACGACCGACAAGGAGGAGATCGCATGGAAGCGGTACAGAACTTCAACCTGCCCTCGCTGCTCGACACCCTGCTGAGCGTGTTCACGGCCTTCGTGCTGGGCTCGCTGATCGGCTTCGAGCGCCAGGTGCGACAGCGCACCGCCGGGCTGCGCACCAACACGCTGGTGGCCGTGGGCGCGGCCGTGTTCGTCGACATGGCCAACCGCCTGCACGGCCACGACGGCGCGGTGCACGTGGCGGCCTACGTGGTCTCGGGCATCGGCTTTCTCGGCGCGGGCGCGATCATGAAGGAAGGCGCCAACATCACGGGCCTCAATACGGCCGCCACGCTGTGGGGATCGGCCGCCGTGGGCGCCTGCGCGGGCGCCGACCTGATCGGCGAGGCCGTGATCGCGGCGCTGTTCGTGCTCGCGAGCAACACCCTGCTGCGGCCCGTGGTCAACCGCATCAACCGGCAGCCGGTGAAGGAGGAGTCGGGCGAGGCCAGCTACACGGTGCGCGTGATCTGCACGCGCGCCTCGCGGCCCGAGGTGATGGACCAGGTGCTGCTGCTGCTCGAAGCCGCCAACTACCCGGTGCGCGACGTCGACCAGCATGCCTTCGGCGCCACCGACACCGAGATCGAGGCCACGCTCTATGCGACCGCGGTCGAGGCCGAGGAGCTCGACCGGGTGGTCGCGGAGCTCGAGGCGCTGGAGGGCGTGCAGCAGGCGTTCTGGAACGCGAGCGCGGAGGACTGAGCCCGTTCGCCCATGAAAAAAGCGGCATCGCCTTCCAGCGATGCCGCCCTCTTCGAGACAGCGAATCGAAGCGTCGCGCTCAGACGCCGAGGATCGACACCGCCTTGGTGTTGAGGTAGGCCTCGAGCGCCTCCGGGCCGCCTTCCGAGCCGTAGCCCGAATCCTTGACGCCGCCGAACGGCATCTCGGGCGACGGGGTCGCGGGCTGGTTGACCCACAGCATGCCGAGTTCGAGCTTCTGGCTCAGCAGGTGCGCGTTCTTGATCGACTTGGTGAACGCATAGCCGGCCAGGCCGAAGGGCAGGCGGTTCGATTCGGCGATGGCCTCGTCCAGCGTGTCGAAGCCGCGGATGGCGGCGATCGGGCCGAAGGGCTCGTTGTTGAACACGTCGGCGTCCAGCGGCACGTCGGTCAGCACGGTCGGGGCGAAGAAGTTGCCGGCATCGCCGACGCGCTCGCCGCCGGTGGCGATGGTCGCGCCCTTCTTGCGGGCGTCGTCGAGCACATGCGCCATGGCCGTGAGGCGGCGCGCATTGGCCAGCGGGCCCAGGGTGGTGCCTTCGGTCAGGCCGTCGCCGAGCTTCAGGCCTTCGGCGTGCTTGACCATGGCCTTGGCGAATTCCTCGCGGATGCTGTTGTGCACCAGGAAGCGGGTCGGCGAGATGCAGACCTGGCCCGCGTTGCGGAACTTGGCTGCACCGGCGGCCTTGGCGGCCAGCGCGACGTCGGCGTCCTCGGCCACGATCACCGGGGCGTGGCCGCCCAGTTCCATGGTCACGCGCTTCATGTGCTGGCCGGCCAGGCCGGCGAGCTGCTTGCCGACCGGGGTCGAGCCGGTGAAGGTGACCTTGCGGATGATCGGGTGCGGGATCAGGTAGGCCGAGATCTCGGCCGGGTTGCCGAACACCAGGCCGACGGTGCCGGGGGGGATGCCGGCGTCGACGAAGGCCTGCAGCAGGGCGGCGGGCGACGCGGGGGTTTCCTCGGGCGCCTTCACGAGGAAGGAGCAGCCGGTGGCCAGCGCGGCGCCGAGCTTGCGCACGACCTGGTTGATCGGGAAGTTCCAGGGCGTGAAGGCGGCCACGGGGCCCACGGGCTCCTTGATGACCAGCTGCTGCGCCGCGAGGTTGCGCGAGGGCACGATGCGGCCGTAGACGCGGCGGCCTTCGTCGGCGAACCATTCGATGATGTCGGCGGCGGCCAGGGTCTCGCCCTTGGCTTCGGCCAGCGGCTTGCCCTGTTCCTGCGTCAGCAGCTTGGCGATGTCGCCGGCGCGTTCGCGGATCAGGCCGGCGGCGCGGCGCATGACGGCGGCGCGCTCATGGGCCGGGGTGTTGCGCCAGGCGTCGAAGCCGCGCTGGGCGGCGGCCAGGGCGCGGTCGAGGTCGGGGATGCCGGCATGCGCGACCTTGCCGATGACCTGGCCCGTGGCCGGGTTCACCACGTCGAGGGTCTTGCGGCTGGCGGCGTCCACCCATTCGTTGTCGATCAGCAGGCGGGTGTCGGTATAGGAGGAGGCGGTCATGGCGAGCTTTTCCTTCGGCAGGGGATGGGAGTGGAAACGGGGAGTTCGGATGGCGGCACGGCGCCCCGAAAGGCGCGTGCGGCTGGGCGGCAGCGGGCTGCCGGGGCGCATAGGTTAACCCGAGTCGGGGATGCGCGCAGGACGGTGCCGCTCCTTCCCCCGCTGGGGGAAGGCCGGGATGGGGGCACGCGGCGCTCGAACGGCCGCGCACGGTGGCGAGGCCCGAAGCCCCCACCCCGCCCTCCCCCAGCGGGGGAGGGAGAAGCTTCAGAGCACCAGCAGCGCCCGGAAGTCGTTGACGTTGGTGTGCGTCGGCCCGGTCACGAACAGGTCGCCGATGGCATCGAAGTAGCCGTAGGCGTCGTTGCGGTCGAGGTGGTCCGAGAGCTTGCGGCCCGCGTTGGTGGCGCGCGCCAGGGTGTCGGGCGTGACGTAGGCGCCGGCGTTGTCCTCCACGCCGTCGATGCCGTCGGTGTCGGCCGCCAGTGCCCACACGTCGGCCTGGCCCAGCAGCGCGCCCGCGAGGCCCATGCAGAACTCGCCCGCGCGTCCGCCCCGGCCCTTGGCCTGGCCGGGCTGGCGCGGCCGGATGGTGACGGTGGTCTCGCCGCCCGAGAGGATCACGCAGGGCTTGGCGAACGGCGCGCCGCGCTGGGCCACGGCGCGCGCGAGCGCGGCATGCACCTTGCCGACCTCGCGCGATTCGCCTTCCATCTCGTCGCTGAGGATGTGGGCCTCGATGCCGGCCGCGCGCGCGGCCGCGGCGGCCGCCTCGAGCGACTGCTGCGGCGCCGCGATCATGTGGGTCTCGTGGCCCTGAAACACGGCGTCGCCGGGCTTGGGGGTTTCGAGCGCGCCGCTCTCGAGCTGCGCGCGCACCGGCGCCGGCACCTCGATGCGGTAGCGGTCGAGGATGGCCAGCGCGTCGGCGCAGGTGGTGGCGTCGGGCACGGTGGGGCCGCTGGCGATCACGGCCGGGTCGTCGCCGGGCACGTCGCTGATGGTGAGCGTGACCACGCGCGCCGGCGCGCAGGCCGCCGCGAGCCGGCCGCCCTTGATGCGCGAGAGGTGCTTGCGCACGCAGTTCATCTCGCCGATGTGGGCGCCGCTGTCGAGCAGCTGCTTGTTGATGCGCTGCTTGTCGGCCAGCGTCAGGCCCTCGGCCGGAAGCACCAGCAGCGAGGAGCCGCCGCCCGAGATCAGGCACAGCACGAGGTCGTCGGCGGTCAGCCCTTCGGTCAGCGCGAGGATGCGCTCGGCCGCCTGCTGGCCGGCCGCGTCGGGCACGGGATGCGCGGCCTCGACGATCTCGATGCGGCTGGGCAGCCCCTCGGGCCGCGGCGGGATGTGGTCGTAGCGCGTGACGACCAGGCCCGACAGCGGCGCGTCGGCCGGCCACAGCGCCTCGAGCGCCTGCACCATCGAACCGCCGGCCTTGCCGGCACCAAGCACCAGCGTGCGGCCCTTGGGCGGCTTGGGCAGGTGCGCGCCCAGGGTCGACAGCGGCAGCGCGCGGTCGACCGCGACGCGGTAGAGGTGTTCGAGGAAGGCGCGTGGCGCCTGGCGGGGATCGGGAGCGGTCGCGTCTTGCAGCGAGGGGGGCGTCGAGGTCTTGGCGGTCATGGGTGGCGTTGTCTCCGGGGCCTGCATTTTGCGGCGAACCCGAGTCCGCCCTCTTGACCGCGGTCTAGTTCGTCTTGGCTCCGCCCTGGAACCAGCGGCCGATCAGGGCGCGCTCCTCGTCGGTGATCGAGGTGGCGTTGTTCATCGGCATGATCTTCGTCACCACCACCTGCTGGTAGATGGCCTGGGCGTGGGCACTCACCTGCTCGGGCGAGTCGACGCGCACGTTCTTCATCTGCACGCTGGCGCCGTGGCACATGTAGCAGCGCTGCTCGAGCACCTTCTGCACGTCCTGGTAGGCCACGGCCGGCGCGCTCGGCGCGGCGGCGGCCACGGGGGCGGCGGGCTCGGGCTTCATCCAGACGATGGTGAGGCCCAGCACGGCCACGCCGACCATCGCATAGGGCAGCGGGTTGCGCGCGTTGCCGAGCTTGAAGCGGTGGCGCACCACGAAGAACTGCCGGATCGCCGCGCCGCCGAGCATGATCAGCAGCAGCACGATCCAGTTGTACTTGTGGGTGTAGGTGAAGCTGTAGTGGTTGCTCAGCATCGCGAACAGCACCGGCAGCGTGAAGTAGGTGTTGTGCACGCTGCGCTGCTTGCCGCGCTGGCCGTGCACCGGGTCGACCGGGCGGCCTTCGCGCAGGGCCTGCACGTTCTTGCGCTGGCCCGGGATGATCCAGAAGAACACGTTGCCGCTCATGGTCGTGGCCATCATGGCGCCGACCAGCAGGAAGGCCGCGCGGCCCGCGAACCACTGGCAGGCCAGCCAGGCCGCGAAGGCCACGAAGATCGCCACCAGCACGCCGACGATGGTGTCGCCGTTCTTGCGCCGGCCGAACAGCTGGCAGATGCTGTCGTAGACCATCCAGAACACGACCAGGAAGGCCAGCGCCACGGCGATCGCCGCGCCCGGCTGCCAGTCCATCTTCGACTTGTCGATCAGGTAGGTGCTGGCGTTCCAGAGGTACGACATGGTGAAGAGCGCGAAGCCCGTGAGCCATGTGGAGTAGCTCTCCCAGTACGACCAGTGCAGGTGGTCGGGCAGCTTCTTGGGCGCCAGCAGGTACTTCTGCATGTTGTAGAAGCCGCCGCCGTGCACGGCCCACTGCTCGCCGCCGACGCCCTTGTCGAGCGATTCGGGGTCCTGCGGCTTCTCGAGGCTGTTGTCCAGCATCACGAAGTAGAAGGAGGCGCCGATCCAGGCGATGGCGGTGATGACGTGGACCCAGCGCAGCAGCAGGTTGGCCCAGTCGAGGTAGTAGCTTTCCATGAGGTGCTCTCTCAATCCGCTCGGCGCGGGGGAACGCCGGGCGCGGATGTCTTCGTCCTGCTCACCACTGCGGGCGCTGTAAGCAGAGAAAGTGCCGCGAACGCAGGCTCCGGGTGGGCCTCGCTCCGCTGCGGCAGATACTTGTGGACTGAAAGTGTATACAGTTTTGGCGAGGGGCGGCGTGGTTTTTTGCGGCGCCGGTGCCGGGAAAACCCTGTTCGTGCACCGAAGCGCCGGCTCAGCCCAGCGATTGCAACAACTGTGCCGCCACCGCGACCGCGATCACCTCGGGCTCCTTGCCCGTGATGCCCGGCACGCCGATCGGGCAGGTGATGCGCGCCAGCTCGGCCGCCGTGAAGCCGCGCGCCTCGAGCCGGTGGCTGAAGGTGGCCCACTTGGTCTTGCTGCCGATCAGGCCGATGTAGGGCAGGTCGTCGCGCTCGCGCAGGCGGCGCAGGCAGGCGATCACGATGTCGAGGTCCTCGGCATGGCTGAAGCTCATGATCAGCACACGGCTGCCGGGCGCGAGCGAAGCCACCGCGTCCTGCACCGGCTCGGAATGCTCGGTCTCGACCTGGGCCGGCAGTTCTTCGGGGAACACGCCGTCGCGGCTGTCGATCCAGCGCACCGAGAACGGCAGGCCCGCGAGCAGCCGCGCGAGCGCCGCGCCCACGTGGCCGCCGCCGAACAGCGCCACCGGCCTCAGGTGCTCGACCAGCGCGCGCCGCAGCTCGGGGATGTCGGTGGCCGAGACGCGCCGGAACGACAGGAACACCACGCCGCCGCAGCACTGCCCGAGGCTCGGGCCCAGCGGATAGCGCTGGATGCCGTCGATGGCGCGGCTGCCGGCCAGCAGCTCGCGCGCTTCCTGCGTGGCCTGGAACTCGAGCTGGCCGCCGCCGATGGTGGCCGTGAGGCCCTCGGCCCAGACCGCCATCCAGGTGCCGGCCTCGCGCGGCGCCGAGCCCTGCGTGGATTCGACGCGCACCAGCACCGCGTCTTCGTCGCGAAGACGGGCCAGCAGTTGGTCGACCGCGCCGTTCATGAGGGATACCTTCGGTTGCGGGCGAGTGAGGGAGTCACGGTATAAACCCGGCGATGAATTTTCAGCCCACGACGCGCCGCCTCGCCCTGGCGGTGTCTTTCCTTGCCGCGCTCTGGCTCGCCGGGTGCGGCACCACCGGTTCGGTGCCCGGTCAACTGAGCAAGGCCACGGCCGAACCCGGCGCCAGCGGCCGGCCGGCGCCGCGCGCATCGAATGCCACCAGCGCGCGCGACTACCGGCGCGACGCCGCGCGCCATGTCTATGACCTCAACAACGGCCGCATCTATGGCGGGCAGCTGCCGCCGGTGCTCTATGCGGTCGGCACGCTGCAGGTCAGCCTCGACGGCAGCGGCCGCGTGGTCTCGCTGCACTGGCTGCGTGCGCCCCAGCATGCGCCCGAGGTCATCGCCGAGATCGAGCGCACCGTGCTGCAGGCCGCGCCCTTCCCGGCCGCGTCGCGGCTCGGGCCGGTGGTGTGGACCGACACCTGGCTCTGGGACAAGAGCGGGCGCTTCCAGCTCGACACGCTGACCGAAGGGCAGCTGCAGCAGTAGCGCCCCCGCCGCTCCCCGGACGCGGAGCGGCGAAAAGCCTCCGACAGTCACGCTGTCGGCGTTCACGACCCCCGGTAGGTCGAATAGCTCCACGGGCTCACCAGGAGCGGCACGTGGTAGTGCTGGTCGGCATGCGCCACGCCGAAGTCCAGCGACACCTTGTTGAGGAAGTTCGGCTCGGGCAGCGCCACGCCGCGCGCCTTGAAGTACCCCGCCACGTCGAACACCAGCCGGTAGGTGCCGGTCTTCAGCGTGCTGTTGTCGTAGAGCGGGCCGTCGCTGCGGCCGTCCGCATTCAGCGTGAAGCGCCGCACCAGCGTGGCGGCGTCGCCCTCGGTGGTGAAGAGCGCGACCTCCATGCCGGCCGCGGGGCCGCCATGCATCGTGTCCAGTACGTGGGTGCTCAGGCCCATGGGAGTTTCCTTCGGTCGGTCAGGTGAGAGTGCGGGATATTCCGGTGGACAAAAGTGTATACAGTTGTCGGCTTTCGGTCTATCATGAAAAACATGGAGTCCTCCACCACCCGTTCGATCGTCGATGCGCTCACCCGCGCGATCGTCGACCACCGGCTTCAGCCCGGCACCAAGCTGGCCGAGCAGAAGCTGGCGGACCATTTCGGCGTGTCGCGCACGCTGGTGCGCCAGGCGCTGTTCCAGCTCGCGCAGAACAAGCTGATCCGGCTCGAGCCCGCGCGCGGCGCCTTCGTGGCGGCACCGGCGGTCGACGAGGCCAAGCAGGTGTTCGCGGTGCGCCGCATGCTCGAGGCCGAGATGACGCGCGAGTTCGTGCGCACCGTCACGCCGGCCAAGATCAAGGCGCTCAAGGAGCACGTGGCGCTCGAGAAATCGGCCGTGTCGGGCGAGGACGTCTCGGGCCGCACCGAGCTGCTCGGCGACTTCCACGTGCGCATGGCCGAGCTCATGGGCAACCAGGTGCTGGCGCAGATCCTCGGCGAGCTGATCTCGCGCTGCGCCCTCATCACGCTCATGTACCAGAGCACCAGCGCGGCCGAGCATTCGAACGACGAGCACGCCGACATCGTCAAGGCGCTGGCCGCGCGCGACGAGGAGCGCGCCGTGCGCCTGATGACCGAGCACCTGCAGCACGTCGAGGCCAACCTGGTGTTCGACCGCAAGGTGCCCACCAGCGACATCTCCCTCGCATTGTCCTGACCCCTTCCACCATGACCGTCTACGACACCACCCTGCCCTACCCGCGCGACCTCGTCGGCTACGGCCGCAACCCGCCCCACGCGCAGTGGCCCGGCAACGCGCGCATCGCGGTGCAGTTCGTCCTCAACTACGAGGAAGGCGGCGAGAACGCCACGCTGCACGGCGACGCCGGCTCGGAACAGTTCCTCTCGGAGATGTTCAATCCCGCGAGCTACCCCGACCGCCACATCAGCATGGAAGGCATCTACGAGTACGGCTCGCGCGTGGGCGTGTGGCGCCTCTTGCGCGAATTCGAGAAGCGCGGCCTGCCGCTCACGGTGTTCGGCGTCGGCATGGCGCTCGAGCGCCATCCCGAGCTCACGGCGGCCTTCAAGGAACTGGGCCACGAGATCGCCTGCCACGGCTGGCGCTGGATCCACTACCAGAACCTCGACGAGGCCACCGAGCGCGAACACATGCGCCTGGGCATGGAGGCGATCGAGAAGCTCACGGGCGAGCGCGCCCTCGGTTGGTACACCGGCCGCGACAGCCCGCGCACGCGCCGCCTGGTGGCCGACTACGGCGGCTTCGAGTACGACAGCGACTACTACGGCGACGACCTGCCGTTCTGGATGAAGGTGCGCAAGACCGACGGCAGCACCGTGCCGCAGCTCATCGTGCCCTACACGCTCGACTGCAACGACATGCGCTTCGCGCTGCCGCAGGGCTACTCGCACGCCGATCCCTTCTTCCAGTACATGAAGGACAGCTTCGACGCGCTCTACGCCGAGGGCGACGAGGCGCCGAAGATGATGAGCATCGGCATGCACTGCCGCCTGCTCGGGCGCCCGGGCCGCATCGTGGCGCTGCAGCGCTTTCTCGATCACATCGCCAGCCACGAGCGGGTGTGGGTCTGCCGCCGCGTCGACATCGCGCGGCACTGGAAGAAGACCCATCCGTTCGAAGCCTCTTCCCAAGCCTCGCAAGCTTGATCCGTACGGAGGACACACACGCCATGAGCCTGACCATCGAACAACTGAACGCCGCGGGCGCCGACGAAGCCGTCGCGCTGCTCGACGGCACCTACGAGCACTCGCCGTGGATCGCGCGCCAGGCGCTGGCGGCGCGCCCGTTCCGTTCGCTGCAGCACCTGAAGTACGCGCTCGCGCAGGCCGTGAACACGGCCACCAAGGAGGAGCGCCTGGCCCTGATCCGCGCCCACCCCGAGCTCGCGGGCAAGGCGATGGTCAGCAAGACGCTGACCGCCGAGTCGACCAACGAGCAGGGCAAGGCCGGCCTCACCGACTGCACGCCCGAGGAGTTCGCGAAGATCCAGCGGCTCAACGCCGACTACAACGCGAAGTTCGGCTTCCCCTTCATCCTCGCGGTGCGCGGCCCGCGCGGCACGGGCCTGTCCAAGCGCGAGATCATCGACACCTTCGAGCGCCGCGCCTACAACCATCCCGATTTCGAGCTCGCCGAGGCGCTGCGCAACATCCACCGCATCGCCGAGATCCGCCTGAACGACAAGTTCGGCACCGAGCCGGCGCTCGGCAACCACGTGTGGGACTGGCAGGAGGCGCTCGCGGTGCACAGCGACCCGGGCTTCGCCGAGAAGGGCCAGCTCACCGTGACCTACCTGACCGACGCGCACCGCGCCTGCGCGGCGCAGATCGCGCGCGAGATGCGCGAGGCCGGCTTCGACTCGGTGGAGATCGACGCGGTCGGCAACGTGGTGGGCCGCTACGAGGGCGCGACGCCCGATGCGAAGACGCTGCTCACGGGCTCGCACTACGACACGGTGCGCAACGGCGGCAAGTACGACGGCCGGCTCGGCATCTTCGTGCCCATGGCCTGCGTGCGCGAACTCAAGCGCCAGAACCGCCGCCTGCCCTTCGCCTTCGAGGTGGTGGGCTTCGCCGAGGAGGAAGGCCAGCGCTACAAGGCCACCTTCCTCGGGTCGGGCGCGCTGATCGGCCACTTCAACCCGGCCTGGCTCGACCAGAAGGACGCCGACGGCATCACCATGCGCGAGGCGCGCGCCCATGCGGGCCTGCGCGAAGAAGACATCGCCAAGGCGCAGCGCGATCCCTCGAAATACCTGGGCTTCGTCGAGGTGCACATCGAGCAGGGCCCGGTGCTCAACGAGCTCGACATCCCGCTGGGCATCGTGACCTCGATCAACGGCAGCGTGCGCTACGTGGGCGAGGTGATCGGCATGGCCAGCCATGCGGGCACCACGCCGATGGACCGCCGCCGCGACGCGGCCGCGGCCGTGGCCGAACTGATCCTCTACACCGAGCAGCGCGCCGCCAAGGATGGCGACTCGGTCGGCACCGTGGGCATGCTCGAGGTGCCGAGCGGCTCGATCAACGTGGTGCCCGGGCGCTGCAAGTTCAGCCTCGACCTGCGCGCGCCCAACGACGCGCAGCGCGATGCGCTCGCCGACGACGTGGTGAAGGCGCTGCAGGACATCTGCGAACGCCGCGGCGTGCGCCACACGCTCGAGGAGACCATGCGTGCCTCGGCCGCGCCGAGCGCGCCCGAATGGCAGCAGCGCTGGGAACGCGCGGTCGATTCGCTCGGCGTTCCGCTGTTCCGCATGCCCAGCGGCGCCGGCCACGACGCGATGAAGCTGCACGAGGTGATGCCGCAGGCCATGCTGTTCGTGCGCGGCATCAACTCCGGCATCAGCCACAACCCGCTCGAATCGAGCACCAACGACGACATGGAGCTGGCGGTGCAAGCCTTCCAGCATCTGCTCGACAACCTGAACGGCGCGCCGAGCGCCGCCTGAACCCCATGACCGACTACGCAAAGCTCGACGCCTGGATCGACGCCCACTTCGACGAGGAAGTGAAGTTCCTGCAGCAACTGGTGCAGGTGCCCACGGACACCCCGCCCGGCAACAACGCGCCGCATGCCGAGCGCACCGCCGAACTGCTCGAGGGCTTCGGCCTCGTGGCAGAGAAGCACGCCGTGCCCGCGCAGGACGTGAAGGACTACGGCCTCGAATCGATCACCAACCTGATCGTGCGCCGCAGGTACGGCAAGGACGGCGACGGCGGCCGCACCGTGGCGCTCAACGCGCACGGCGACGTGGTGCCGCCCGGCGAGGGCTGGACTCACGACCCCTACGGCGGCGAGATCGCCGACGGCTCGCTCTACGGCCGCGCGGCCGCCGTGAGCAAGAGCGACTTCGCGAGCTTCACCTTCGCGCTGCGCGCGCTCGAAGCGGTCGCGAAGCCGACCAGGGGCGGCGTCGAACTGCACTTCACCTACGACGAGGAATTCGGCGGCATCCTCGGCCCGGGCTGGCTGCTGAAGAACGGCCTCACCAAGCCCGACCTGATGATCGCCGCGGGCTTCAGCTACGAGGTGGTCACGGCCCACAACGGCTGCCTGCAGATGGAAGTGACGGTGCACGGCAAGATGGCGCATGCCGCCATCCCCTCCACCGGCATCGACGCGCTGCAGGGCGCGGTGAAGATCCTCGAGGCGCTCTACGCGCAGAACACGCTCTACCAGCAGGTCAGCTCGCAGGTCGAGGGCATCACGCACCCCTACCTCAACGTCGGCCGCATCGAGGGCGGCACCAACACCAACGTGGTGCCCGGCAAGGTCGTGTTCAAGCTCGACCGCCGCATGATCCCCGAGGAGAACCCGGTCGAGGTCGAGGCCTCGATCCGCCAGGTCATCGCCGACGCGGCGGCCTCGTTCCCGGGCATCACGGTCGAGATCAAGCGTTTGCTGCTGGCCAATTCGATGAAGCCGCTGGCGGGCAACAAGCCGCTGGTCGAGGCGATCCAGAAGCATGGCGGCGAGCTGTTCGGCGAGCCGATCAAGGCCATGGGCACGCCGCTGTACACCGACGTTCGCCTCTATGGCGAGGCCGGCATTCCGGGCGTGATCTATGGCGCCGGCCCGCGCACCGTGCTCGAGTCGCATGCCAAGCGCAGCGACGAGCGCGTGGTGCTCGAGGACCTGCGGCGCGCGACCAAGGTGATCGCGCGCACGCTGAGCGACCTGCTGGCCTGAGCCACTCCTACCCGTTCGGGCTGAGCCTGTCGAAGCCCTGCGCAAGGCTTCGACAAGCTCAGCCCGAACGGTTTTCTACGCACCGATCCGATACCGCCCCGGCGCCACCCCGAAGCAGCGCCGGAACCAGCGCGAGAAGTGCGCCTGGTCGGCGAAGCCGCATTCGGCCGCCACGTCCTTCGGCGCCACGCCCTCGCGCAGCAGCGCCTTGGCGCGGCCGATGCGCGCATGCCGCGCGTAGTGCGCGGGCGTCATGCCCACGGCCTCGCGGAAGGCACGCTGGAAGTGCTCGCGCGACACGCCCATGCGGCGCGCGAGCGCGGCCGGGTCGATGCGGCAGGCATCCTCCTCGGCGAGCAGCGCGCAGATCTCCGCCACGCGCGCATCGGGCGCCAGCGGCTGCAGCGGCACGCGCTCGGGGCCGGTCTGCGCACGCAGGATGCGCTCGACCAGGTGGGCGATGCCCGCACCATCCCCCGCCGTGGCGGCGGCAGCCAGGGCCTCTGCCAGTGCGGCGTCGGGCAGCACCTTGCGCTGCAAGGCACCGCGCCAGTCCGCGGGCCAACCCAGCCGCGCCGCGACCCAGCCATGCGGCACATAGAGCATCACCATGCGAAAGCTGCGCCGGCTCACGCCCGCGGTGTGCAGCATGTAGGGCGCCATCAGCACCAATTCGCCCGCGTGGGCCACGAGCGCCTCGCCATCGCAGGTGAACTCGCAGTGGCCCTCGAGGATGGCGCCCACGCTCCATTCGGGATGCCAGTGCGGCGCGAAGCGGGCGCGCGGCTCGGCCGCGAACAGCGCCTCCACGCGCAGGCCCTCGCCCGAGGGCAGCACGACCAGGCGGGAAGACAAGGGCGGCGCGGCGACGGCGGTCATCGCGCGAGGGTAGCGCAGCAGCGCCCTCGACACGATCGCCGCGGGCATCGGCGTCGACCTAGGCGGCGAAGGCACCGCGCACCGTGAGCCCCATCCAGCCGGCCGTGGCCTGGGTGGCGCGCACCTCGCCGAGCAGCGAAAGCTCCTCCACCGGATGGTCGTGGAAGCGCAGGGTGGCGCTGCCCGCGCTCCAGCCCGACTCCACGCGGTCGACGATGTCGGCGCGCAGGTGGCGCGGCACCGGCGCCTCCCGCGGCCGCGTCAGGTCGGGCCAGCCGATCGCGCCGATGGTCGGCGCGCGCAGGAAACCCAACCGTTCGCCGGGCTCGCCGTTCAGGGTGACGCTGGCATCGACCAGCCGGCGCTCCTTCACGCTGAGGCTGGCGCCGAGCCGGCCGCCTTGGCCCAGCGAGGCGGCCGCCGGATGAGCGATCGGCAGGCTGCGCGTGACCCAGGTCTGGCCGATCTTCTTGGGCCAGCCCTGCAGCCAGCCGCGCAGCAGCGAGATGTCCTGGTCGACGTAGATGAAGGGGCAGCAGAAGCGCTGTTCGCCCGGAGGGCCTTCGATCTCGAGCACCACGATGGTCTCGCGGTACTGCGCATAGACGGGATCGAGCAGCTCCGCGCCATCGGCGCCGCAGAACTGCCAGTCGGCGAAATGCACGCAGCCCTGGCCGGTGGTCCGGCCGAGCCCGGCGGGCAGCAGCGCGGCGGCGCGTTCGGCCTCGAAGGCGAAGGCCACGTTGACCAGCCAGCCGGCGTAGTGCCAGGGCGGCGCCTGCACGAGCGCGCTGCGGCCGGAGGCGGTGAAGGGGGGCGAGAACGGGGTGGGCATCGGGAGGCGGTTCACGAAAGTGGAAGACCGCCGCACGATAGGACGCCCGCGCGCGGGCGTCTTGTACGCCAGTGATCCCGCCGCGGCGCCCCTTGCCTCAGTCCGCCGTCGCGAACGCCCGCGCGATCTCCTGCGTCACCTGAAGGAAGCGCGCCATTTCCGCCATCGAGTTGCAGTGCAGCGGCGAGACGCGCACCGTGCCCTCGAGCCCGAAGGAATCGAGCATGCGCTTCGAGTAGATGCTCGCGGCCGTGCGCTCGTAGACCGTGACGCCGCGCAGCCCGTACTCGTGCACGGCGCGCGTGCAGTCCAGGCCGTCGAAGCCGATGCCCAGGATCAGGTCGCGCCGGCTCAGGTCCGGGTGGTCGAGGAACACGCGCACGCCCGGCATGGCGCGCAGGCCCGGCTGGCCGTCCACGCCCTCGAGCAGCGCCGCAAGCAGCGCGCGTTCGTGCAGCTCGATGTGCGCGATGCCGGCCGCGAACAGCTCGCGCCGCCCGGTGGCCTCGCTGAAGTGGCCGCCGAGCCAGCAGACGTAGTCGACGATCTCGCTGACCACCGCGAACTGCCAGGGCGCCACGCTGCCGAGGTCCCAGTGTCCGGCCTTCTTGCCCGCGAGCTTGTGGTGCGGCAGGGCCGCGGCGCGCTCCGACATCCAGGCGATGCCCGAGCCGCGGCAGCCGAAGAACTTGTAGGGCGCGAGGTTGATCCCGTCCACCGGCGTCTTGCGCAGATCGATCAGCCCGTGCGGCGCATGCTGCACCGCGTCCACGACGATGTAGAGATCGGGCTTGACCTCGCGCGCGCGCCGCACGATGGCCTCGATGTCGAGCTTCGCACCCGAGATGTTCGAGGCGTAGATCACGTTGAGCAGGCAGGTGTTGGCGTCGACCAGCCGCACGATCTCGTCGACGTCGATGCCGCCGGTCTCGGGGTTGCTGCGCGCCACGCGCAATTCGCGGCCGGTGCGCTCGGCATAGAGCGCCATCGCGTCGTAGGCCGAAGGATGCTCGAGCACGGTGGTCACCATGTTCGTGCCGCCCACGTTCTCGGCCACCGCGCGCACCATGTCGAACATGGCGCCCGAGGCGGTGAGCGCCGCGAAGATGCTGCCGCCCTCGGCGTTGAGGATGGTGCGCACGTCGTCCCAGCCGCGCGCCTGCACGGCCTGCAGCTCGAGCGCGGTCTCGTGGATGCGCTCGGTGTTGTCGGGCACCGCGTCGATGGCCGCGAAGCGCTCGATGGCGGCCTTGAGCCGGAACGAGCCGCCCGCGTTGTCGAAGTACAGGCGCTCGCGCCCGTGGTGGTCGCGCTCCACGAGCAGGAAGCGCTCGCGCACCTCGCGCATCAGCGCGTCGGAGAAGGCCAGGCCGCGCGGATGCCGCGCGCCGTTCGCAGAAGAAGAAGCGCTCACGCTCACACGCCCTTGTTGTTCGGGTTCTTGTAGGTCTCGCGCACCGCGTCCGACATCGGGAAGTCGAGGCTCACGTTGCGCGGCGGGATCGGTTGCGTGAACCAGCGCGCGTAGAGCTTGTCGATCTCGCCCGACTTCATGAGGCCGGCCACGGTCTGGTCGACGATCGCCTTGAACTCGGGATCGTCCTTGCGCAGCATGATCCCGTAGGGCTCCTGGCGCAGCGACTCCTTCAGCAGCTTGTAGTCGCCCGCGTTGGGCTGGTTGGCGATCAGGCCGGCGAGCTGCACGTCGTCGAGCACGTAGGCCGCGGCGCGGTCGCTCGCGAGCAGCAGGAAGGCATCGGCCGTGTCCTTGCCCGCGATCTCCTGCACGTCGATGCCGTTCTTGCGCGCGCCGCGCAGCAGCTGGATCGAGGTGCTGCCGGCCACGGTGGCCACGGTCTTGCCCTGCAGGTCGGCGAAGCTGTTGATGCCCGAGTTCTTCTTGACCGCCGCCGTGATGTTGGTGACGAAATGGCTGGGCGCGAAGTCCACCTGCTGCTGGCGCTGCGTGGTGTTGGTGGTGGTCGCGCAGTCGAGGTCCACCGTGCCGTTCTGCAGCAGCGGGATGCGGTTGGTGGAGTTCAGCAGCGTGTAGCGCACGTCGAGCTTGGGCAGGTTCAGCTTGGCCTTCACCGCCTCGACGATCTTCAGGCAGATCTCGTTGGTGAAGCCGATCGGCGCCGCGTCGGCGCTGGTCTTGTACGAGAACGGGATCTGGGTGTCGCGGCTGCCGATCTGGATGGTGCCGCTGTCCTTGATCTTGCGCAGCGTGCCGCTGTCCTGGGCGGCGGCGACGCCGCAGGCCAGCACGAGGGCGATGCCGAGCGCGGCGGGGCGTGCGAAGGCGCGTGGGAAATGCATGGTGAAGTCCTTGGCCGTGTGGGTTGAATACGAAAGTGGTGGGCGCAACCGGTTCGGAGCGCATCTTCGGCGCGGCTTCAAGTTTCCAAAAGCGATTTTTATTCATCGAAAAAGATCGCTTAAAGTGTTCTTTCGCCCAAGGAACGCAGCGCCATGATGACCTTCAAGCAGCTCGAGGCCCTCTACTGGATCGCCCGCCTGGGCGGCTTCGCGCAGGCCGCCAACCAGCTCCACACCTCGCAGTCGGCGGTGTCGAAGCGGGTGCACGAGCTCGAGGCGCTGTTCGACACCGAGCTGTTCGACCGCAGCCAGCGCAGCGCGCGGCTCACCGAGAAGGGCGAGGAGATGTACGTGCTCGCGCAGAAGCTGCTGGCGCAGCGCGACGCGGCGGTCGAGCAGTTCGGCAAGCCCGGCGTGGTGGAGCGCCGGCTGCGCATCGGCGTGACCGAGCTCACGGCCATGACCTGGCTGCCGCGGCTGGTGCGGCTGATCCAGCAGCACTACCCGAAGGTGATCCTCGAGCCCGACGTCGACGACAGCCTGCAGCTGCGCGACAAGCTGCTGGCCGACGAGCTCGACCTGGTGTTCCTGCCCGACAGCTTCGCCGACGCGCGCATGGCGAGCAAGGCGATCGGCGAGGTGAAGAGCGCCTGGATGTGCAAGCCCGGCGTGGTGCCCACCGACGCGCCGCTGCGGCTGCACGAGCTGGCGCGCCAGCGCATGCTGGTGCAGGGCGGCAACTCGGGCACGGGCCGCGCCTACGACGCCTGGATGAAGGAACAGGGCGTGCAGCCGGCCGACACCATCGTGGTGAGCAACCTGATCGCGCTGGTCGGCCTCACGGTGTCGGGCCTGGGCGTGAGCTACCTGCCGCGCGAATGCCTGCGGCCGATGGTGGCCGCCGGCATGCTGGCCGAGATCGAGGTGGCGCCGGCGCTGCCGGTGGTGCGCTACGTGGCGATGCACAAGGGCGAGCACCGCAGCGCGCTGACCTCGTCGATCGTGATGCTCGCGCAGTCCTGCTGCGACTTCACGCGCATGTTCCAGGCGCAGGCCGACGACGCGATGACAGGCTGATGTCGGGGGCCGCGCGCCGCTCGTGACAGCGGCGTGACTTTCATTCGGCTTTCACGCACGCGTCACGACGGGCACCGAGACTCCAGCGCGTTCCTGGCGCACCCGCGCCTCGTTCGTCCCCGAGCGCCGCGGCCTTGCCGCGGCGGCCTCGTGTCCCTTCCGCGTTCCTGTTCCCGTCTTCATGAAATCCCTGTCTTCCCTCCCCGGCCTGCCGCTGTCGCGCCTCGCCTTCTCGCTCGTGCTCGGCACGGCCCTGCTCGCCGGCTGCGGCGGCGGCTCCGACAGCGCCGTGGTGTTCGGCGGCCTGCCCGCCGCGCCCGCCCCGGCACCCGCGCCCCCGGCCCCGCCGCCCGCGCCGGCCGCCGAAGCCGGCCGCTGGACCGTCGGCGACCTGCACGTCCACACCTGGCAGTCCGACGACACGCAGCAGATCTCCACGCTCGACCAGGTGCTGGCCAAGGCCTTCGACCGCTTCGGCCTCGACTGGGTCGCGATCTCGGACCACCTGCGCCTCTCGTCCTACGACAACGACGGCCGCACCCTGCCCGCGCAGATCCCGTTCTCCGAAGGCATGGCCAAGTACCAGGTGCCGCGCATCAAGGCGCTGCAGGCCAGCGGCAAGTACGCCGACAAGACCATCTTCGCCTCGGCCGAATGGGACATGCCCGCGCACGACCACGGCAACGTCGGCATCCTGACCGACAGCCCGATGTCGGATGCCGCGCTCAAGGCCGTGAGCCAGTTCGAGTACCTGTTCACCAACCGCGACGCCGCGCTGTTCCCGGCCGCCGACGTGGCCGCCTGGGGACCGAAGGCCGGCACCGCCTACAACACCCACGCCGAGACGATGCAGGCCGTGGCCTGGCTCAAGAAGAACTATCCGACCACCAGCTACCTGCAGATCAACCATCCCTCGCGCAACCCCGGCAAGTACACGATCGCGCAGCTGCGCGAGATGAACGACCTCGCGCCCGACATCGTGTTCTCGCTCGAGGGCATGGTCGGCAACCAGATGGAGCCCGACCGCGGCGGCTACAACAGCGCCTACATCGACGCCAACCTGCCCTCGCGCACCTACGGCGGCGTCGACCACCTCGTGGCCAAGCTCGGCGGCACCTGGGACGCGCTGCTGTCGGAAGGCCGCCGGATCTGGAACGTGGCCGATTCCGACTACCACTTCACCACCTCGCGCGGCCTCTACAGCAGCGGCTACGCGCCCGGCGAGTACGCCAAGAACCACCTGTTCGGCGACATCAAGGATCCGAAGTCGCTGCTCGCGGCGATGCGCGCGGGCCGGCTGTTCGCGGTCAACGGCGACCTGATCGACGCGCTCGATTTCCAGGTCAAGAGCAGCAAGGGTGCCGGCCGCATGGGCACCGAGCTCGCGGCCGCCGCGGGCGAGGAGCTGCAGATCACGGTGCGCTTCAGGAGCCCCGAGCGCAACAACTTCGAATACCAGCTCGGCAGCGGCCTCTATGCCAACGTGAAGCCCGTGGTCGACCACATCGACCTGATCGCGGGCGACGTGACCGGCCGCGAGCAACCCGGCACGCCCGGCTACGACCGCGCGACCAGCCCGTCGACGCGCGTCGTCAAGCGCTTCACGCGCGCCGACTGGAAGCTCGATGCCGAGGGCTACTACGCCGCCAGCTTCACGGTGAAGGCCGGCGCCAACCAGTACTTCCGGCTGCGCGGCACCAACCTGGGCACCGACGTGCCCGGCGAGACCGCCAACGGCGAGCCGCTGCCCGATGCGCGCACCGAGGGCAACGACAACGTGGCGCGCTTCAACGCGATCAATGCGCGCAACTACGCCGACCTCTGGTTCTATTCGAACCCGGTGTTCGTGAAGGTGGCGGCGAAGTAGGCCCGGCCCGTCTTCCCCCTTCCTTTTTGCGCGAGAGCGCCGTGGCCCCTGGGCCCGGCGCTCTTTTTCTTGCAGCAGCGGTCCGCGCCCGCCCGCCCGCGTCTCAGGGAATCTACGGATATATGAATATCTGGATGATCTTGATTGTGCTCAGTTTTTGTATACAAATAACGAACTCAAAAACGGGCGCACAAATTGCGTCGCAAGCCGGTCCTCCAACGCAACCCAAATCGAAGAGACGAGGTACAGACCATGAGCACAGCCGTCAGCCAGACGCCCGCCGGGGCCAGCGCAGCCAGCGCCCCGGCGCATGCCGAATCGAATGCCCTCATCAAGCCCGGCTACGACCCGCGCCTGACCAACGAGGACCTCGCGCCGCTCAAGAAGCAGACCTGGGGGCAGTACAACATCTTCGCGTTCTGGATGTCCGACGTGCACAGCGTGGGCGGCTACATCACGGCCGGCAGCCTGTTCGCGCTCGGCCTGTCGAGCTGGCAGGTGCTGGTGTCGCTGCTGGTGGGCATCGTGATCGTGCAGATCTTCTGCAACCTGGTCGCCAAGCCCAGCCAGGTGACCGGCACGCCCTACCCCGTGATGTGCCGCGCCTCCTTCGGGGTGCTCGGCGCCAACATCCCGGCCATCATCCGCGGCCTGATCGCGGTGGCCTGGTACGGCGTGCAAACCTACCTCGCCTCGGCCGCCTTCATGGTGCTGGCGCTGCACATGTTCCCCAACCTCGCGCCCTACGCCGACCTGGCGCAGCACGGCTTCGTCGGCCTGTCGACGCTGGGCTGGGTCGCCTTCATGGTGATGTGGGTGCTGCAGGCCTTCGTGTTCTGGCACGGCATGGACGCGATCCGCAAGTTCATCGACTGGGCCGGTCCGGCGGTCTACGTGGTGATGGCCATCCTGTGCGGCTGGCTGGTGTGGAAAGCCGGCTGGAAGAACATCGACCTGAACCTCGGCGGCATCAAGTTCCAGGGCTGGGACGCGCTGCCGGTGATGCTGTCGGCCATCGCGCTGGTGGTCAGCTACTTCAGCGGCCCGATGCTCAACTTCGGCGACTTCTCGCGCTACGGCAAGAGCTTCGACGCGGTGAAGAAGGGCAACTTCTGGGGTCTGCCGATCAACTTCGTGTTCTTCTCGCTGCTGACCGTGATCACCACCGCCGCCACGCTGCCGGTGTTCGGCGAACTCATCACCGACCCGGTGCACACCGTGGGCAAGATCGACAGCACCACCGCCGTGGTGCTGGGCGCGCTGACCTTCATGATCGCCACCATCGGCATCAACATCGTCGCCAACTTCGTCTCGCCGGCCTTCGACTTCTCGAACGTGGCGCCGCAGCACATCAGCTGGCGCACCGGCGGCATGATCGCCGCCGTGGGCTCGGTGTTCCTCACGCCGTGGAACCTCTACAACAGCCCCGAAGTCATCCACTACACGCTCGACGTGCTGGGCTCGTTCATCGGCCCGCTGTTCGGCATCCTCATCGCCGACTACTACCTGGTGCGCAAGCAGCAGATCGACGTGGATGCGCTCTACAGCATGAGCACGCAGGGCAAGTACTGGTACAGCGGCGGCTACAACCCGAAGGCGATCCAGGCGCTGATCCCCTCGGCGCTGGTGCCGATCCTGTGCGTGATGGTGCCGACCCTGCGCGGCGCGGCCAACTACGCCTGGTTCATCGGCATGGCGCTGGGCTTCGTGATCTACGCGCTGCTGAACCGCAACACCAAGACCTGAACACACCGCAAGAGAAAGGGAGCGCACCGTGCGCATCAAGATCATCAACCCCAACACCACCTGGAGCATGACCGAGAAGATCGGTGCCTGCGCCCGCGCGGTGGCGCACGCAGGCACCGAGATCGTGGCCGTGAGCCCGGCCATGGGCCCGGTGTCCATCGAGAGCCACTACGACGAGGCGCTGGCCGTGCCCGGCCTGCTGCAGGAAATCGCGGCCGGCGAGCGCGACGGCATCGACGGCTACGTGATCGCCTGCTTCGGCGACCCGGGCCTGAAGGCCGCGCGCGAGCTCGCGCGCGGGCCGGTGGTGGGCATCGCCGAGGCCGCGATGCACCTGGCCAGCATGGTCGGCAGCCGCTTCAGCGTGGTCACCACCTTGGGGCGCACCATCGGCCAGGCCTGGCACCTGGCGGAGATCTACGGCATGGAGCGCTTCTGCGCCAACGTGCGCGCCTGCGAGCTGCCGGTGCTCGAGCTCGAGGAGCCGGGCTCGCGCGCGCGCGAACGCATCGTCGAGGAATGCCGGCGCGCGCTCGAGGAGGACGGCTCCGACTGCATCGTGCTCGGCTGCGCCGGCATGACCGACCTGTGCGAGCACATCGGCGAGCTGCTCGGCGTGCCGGTGATCGACGGCGTGGCCGCGGGCACGCAGCTGATCGAATCGCTGGTGCGGCTCAAGCTGCGCACCAGCAAGCGCGGCGAGCTCGCGCGGCCGCTGCCCAAGACCATGGTCGGCGCGCTCGAAGGCTTCACCCTCGCGAGGCCATAGCGGCATGTGCGCCCGGCACCGGCTTTCGCCAAGCGACAATCCACCGATGCCCCGCGCACGTTCCACCCCCGCTCCTTCCCTCGCCGCGCCGGTTGCGTCCGGCGACGGCCCGGCCGCCGCCAGCGAGAAGGCGGACAAGGCCAGCTCCATCGAGAGCATCGCCCAGGACATCGCCACCGCCATCGTCGAGAAGCGCCTGCCGCCCGGCACCTGGCTGCGCGAGGAGGCGCTGGGCCGCGTCTATTCGGTGAGCCGCACCAAGGTGCGCGCGGCGCTGCTGATGCTGTCGAAGGACAAGCTGATCGAGATCATTCCCGACAAGGGCGCCTTCGTCTGCCAGCCCACGGTGGAGGAAGCGCGCGAGGTGTTCGCGGTGCGCCGCATCCTCGAGCGCGAGGTGGTGCGGCTGTTCATCGCCAACGCGCGGCCGCGCGACTACCAGGCGCTCGACCAACACATCCGCTTCGAGCGCAACGCGCTGCGCCAGACCACCACCATGGGAACGGTGCGCGAGAAGCTGCTGGGCGACTTCCACGTCGCGCTGGCCGAGGCCACCGGCAACCACACGCTGGCCGAGCTGGTGCGCGAGCTGGTCGCGCGCAGCTCGCTGATCGCGATGCTCTACCACTCGTCGAACGACCCGCACTGCTCGTCCGACGAGCATGCCGACTTCCTGCGCATCTGCCGCACCGGCGACGTCGAAGCCGCCGTGAACTGCATGATCGAACACCTCGACCGCATCGAGGCCAGCCTCGAGCTCGGCACCGGCAAGCCCGACCGCCAGCTCGACCTGGTGAAGGCGCTGCTGGCCTGAGGAACGCGCGCATGGCGGCCAGCGACACCGGTCTCGCGCTCAGGCGCCTGCGGCTGCTGCGCGGCTTCAAGCAGAGCCATTTCGCGCAGCTCATGGGCGTGCACCAGGCCACCGTGTCGCGCTGGGAGCGCGGCGACCTGCCGCTGTCGAAGGCGCAGCAGGCGGCCGCGCACCGGCTGCTGGCCGCGGCGCGCGATCCGCGCCAGGACGCGGCGCTCAAGCGGCTGGTGGAGTCGTCCTCGCGCAAGGTGCACCTGATCTGCGACCGCACGCACCGGCTGCTCGCGGCCTCGCCCGCGCGCCAGTCCGAATGGCGCGCCGACCCGGCCGAGTTCATCGGCCGCTCGCTGATCGGCTATGCCTCGCAGGAGATCCTCGCGGCCGAGGCCACGCTCGCGGACCGCGGCTGGCACGAGGGCGAGCTGGCCACGCTCGAGATCGCGACCGCCGGCACGCTCGACCCCGTGATCCCGATCCTGCCGGGCCGGGTGCTGTGGGAGCGCATCGCGCTGGCCGACGGCAGCGCGGGACGGCTGGTCACCACCATCGCCTGAGGGCGGACCGCCCCACGCATAACTTATGCGTGGACGGCGCGCGCGGCCTCGCGCTAGCCTCGCGGTTTCGAGAATCCCATCGCAGGAAGGAAACCGTTCCCATGACCACCCTGGTCACCGGCAGCGCCGGCCATCTCGGCGAAGCACTGATGCGCCATCTGCGCGCGCACCCCGCCCCGCTGGGCGAAGCTCGCGGCATCGACCTGCTCGCCTCGCCCTTCACCGACCGCACCGGCTCCATCGCCGACCGCGCCTTCGTGCGCGAGTGCATGCGCGGCGTGCGCACGGTGCTGCACACCGCCACCCTGCACAAGCCGCACGTGGGCACGCATGCGAAGCAGGACTTCGTCGAGACCAACATCGCGGGCACGCTCGCGCTGCTCGAGGAGGCGGTCGCGGCCGGCGTGCAGGCCTTCGTGTTCACGAGCACCACCAGCAGCTTCGGCTCGGCGCTCACGCCGGCCGCGGGCGAGCCCGCCGCCTGGATCACGGAAGACGTGACGCCGATCCCGAAGAACATCTACGGCGCGACCAAGACCGCGGCCGAGGACCTGTGCCAGCTGTTCCATCGCGAGCACGGCCTCCATGCGGTCGTGCTGCGCACCTCGCGCTTCTTCCCCGAGGACGACGACGATCCGCGCGCGCGCGAACGCCACTCGCTCGAGAACGCGCAGGCCAACGAACTGCTGCACCGCCGCGCCGACATCGCGGACATCGTCGATGCGCACCTGTGCGCGGCACGGCGCGCACCGGCACTGGGCTTCGGCCGCTACATCGTCTCGGCCACCACGCCCTTCGCGCGCGACGAGCTCGCGCTGCTGCGCAGCGATGCGCCGGCCGTGCTGCGCCGGCATTTCCCCGACTGCGAGGCGCTCTACGAACGGCGCGGCTGGACGCTGCCCGCGCAGCTCGACCGCGTGTACGTGAACGAACGCGCTCGGCGCGACCTGGGCTGGGCGCCGAAGCACGACTTCGCGCAGGTGCTGCAAAGCCTGCGCGAGGGCCGCGACTTCCGCAGCGACCTGGCGCACGCCGTGGGCAGCAAGGGCTACCACGCGCAGCGCTTCGAGGACGGCCCCTACCCCGTGGCCTGAACCCGCCGCGGCACGGCCTCCGGCCCACCCGGGCCCTCCGGGTTTTCCTCAGTCCGGATTGCCGCATAAATTGTATACAGTTTCGCGTACACCAGATGCGGTGGACGCGCCCGACGACTGCGCGCCGCACCTCTCCCTGTCTTTCTCTCATTGCCGCAGCAGGAGATTCACGATGACGGCCGACTCCCTTTCCTCAGTCCATCCGGTGGACCAGCGCCTGCCCACCGGCAAGCTCACCGCCCTGGGCCTGCAGCACGTGCTGGTCATGTACGCGGGCGCGGTCGCGGTCCCGCTGATCGTGGGCCGTGCGCTCAAGCTCTCGCCCGACGAGGTCGCGCTGCTGATCTCGGCCGACCTGTTCTGCTGCGGCATCGCCACGCTGATCCAGGCGCTCGGCGCCACGCAGTGGTTCGGCATCAAGCTGCCCGTGATGATGGGCGTGACCTTCGCCTCGGTGGCGCCCATGGTGGCCATCGCCAATGCCAACCCGGGCCAGAACGGCGCGCAGCTGCTGTTCGGCGCCATCATCGGCGCGGGCATCGTCTCGATACTGATCGCGCCCTTCGTGAGCCGCATGCTGCGCTTCTTCCCGCCGGTGGTCACCGGCACCATCATCGCGGTGATCGGCATCAGCCTGATGCGCGTGGGCATCAACTGGATCTTCGGCAATCCCGTGGGCCCGACGGCGCCCGCGCTGGTCGATCCGGTCTACGCCAAGTGGCTCGCCGAAGTCACCTCGCCCGGCAGCTCCATCCCCGCGGTGCCCAAGGGCTTCGCGATCATGCCCACCGTGCCCAACCCCAAGTACGCCGACCTCTCGGGCCTGGGCGTGGCCGCGCTGGTGCTGGTGTCGATCCTGCTGATCGTGAAGTACGCCAAGGGCTTCGTCGCCAACATCTCGGTGCTGCTGGGCATCGTCATCGGCGCGGTCGTGGCCTCGCTCACCGGCCTCATGACCTACGAGAAGGTCGGCAAGGCCGCGTGGTTCGACATCGTGCTGCCCTTCCATTTCGGCATGCCGCAGTTCGACCCGATCCTGATCCTCACGATGACGCTGATCATGGTGGTGGTGATGATCGAGTCGACCGGCATGTTCCTCGCGCTCGGCGAGATGACCGAGCGCAAGATCTCGCAGCAGGACCTCGCCAAGGGCCTGCGCACCGACGGCCTGGGCACGCTGATCGGCGGCATCTTCAACACCTTCCCCTACACCAGCTTCTCGCAGAACGTGGGCCTGGTCGCCGTCACCGGCATCAAGAGCCGCTATGTCTGCGTGGCCGGCGGCGTGATCCTGATCGTGCTGGGCCTGCTGCCGAAGATGGCGGCGCTGGTGGAGTCGCTGCCCACCGTGGTGCTCGGCGGCGCGGGCCTCGTGATGTTCGGCATGGTGGCCGCCACCGGCATCCGCATCCTCTCGGGCGTGGACTTCAAGCACAACCGCCACAACGCGATGATCGTCGCGGTCTCGATCGGTGTCGGCATGATTCCGCTGATCGCGCCCAACTTCAAGCAGTGGATGCCGCATGCGATCCACTCGCTGATCGAGTCGGGCATCCTGCTGGCGTCGATCGCGGCGGTGCTGCTGAACCTGTTCCTCAACGGCGCGAAGCACGACGAGCAGGCGGTGATCGCGGCGGCCAAGCATGCGGATGCGCACTGAGCCGCTGCACGCCACAACGAACGAAGGGGCCGACGGCCCCTTTTTTCATGCAGCGCGCACGGCCTCTGCTAGACCGCGTGCGCCGGCACGCCGCGCTGCGAGGCATGCCAGCCGAGCAACCGTTCCTCGGCCAGCTCGATCCCCTTGAACAGCAGCACGCCGAGCACGCACAGCAGCGCGAGCGCGACGAACACGGTGGAGGTGTCGAAGCTGCCCTGCGCCACCAGGATCACGTGGCCCAGCCCCGATTCGCCGGCCACGAACTCGCCGACGATGGTGCCCACCAGCGCGAAGGACACGCCGACCTTCATGCCCGCGAACAGGCTGGGCAGCGCATTGGGAAAGCGGATCTTCCACAGGATGCGCCCGCGCGTGGCCTTGTTGACCCGCGCCATGTCGAGCATGTCGGGGTCGGTGGAACGCAGCCCCAGCACGCAGTCGATCAGGATCGGGAAGATCGCGATCAGCATCGCGATCGCCACCTTGGGCAGCGCGCCGGTGCCCATCCAGATCACGAACAGCGGCGCGAGCGCCACCTTGGGCACGGCATTGAGCGCCACCAGCAGCGAGTAGAGCGTGCGGTCGAGGAAGCGCGAATAGACGATGCCGATGGCCGCGGCCACGCCGAGCACCACGGCCAGCACGAAGCCGTACATCGTGGTGAGCAAGGTGTCGAGCGTTTCGCGCAGCAGGTAGCCGGGCTGCGCGAGGAACTGCCCGATGATCTTCGAGGGCGCGGGCAGCAGGAAGTCGCGGATGCCGAGCAGGCGTACGCACGCCTCCCAGGCCACGAGCAGCACGGCGAGCGTGAGCAGGGCCTGGCGGCTGCGCTCGGTGTGGTTCCAGAGTGTCTTCATGGTCAGTAGGCGCCCAGTTCGCGGAAGGTTTCCTTGATGCGCGACACGTAGGCCGCGAACTCGCGCGTCTCGCGCACGTCGAGGCCGCGCGGCCGCTCGAGCTCGATCGGCAGGATGTCGGCGATGCGCCCCGGGCCGCGCGCCATCATCACCACGCGCCCGCCGAGGTACACGGCCTCGGTGATCGAATGGGTGATGAAGATCACCGTCTTGCCGGTCGCCATCCAGGTGCGCTGCAGCTCCGCGTTGAGCGCATCGCGCGTGAAGGGATCGAGCGCGCCGAAGGGCTCGTCCATCAGCAGCAGCTGCGGATCGAGCAGCAGCGCGCGGCAGATCGACACACGCTGGCGCATGCCGCCCGAAAGCTCGCGCGGATAGCGGTCCATGAAGTCGGCCAGGCCGAACAGGGCCAGCAGTTCGCGCGCGCGCGACGCATGCCGCGCACGCTCGAGGCCATGGAACTCGGCGGCCGCCAGCACGTTGTCGAGGATGCTGCGCCATTCCAGCAGCAGGTCGCGCTGGAACACCACGCCCATGTTGTCGGGCGGCTCGGTGATCGGCACGCCGTCGAGCGCGAGCCGGCCGCTGGTGATCGGCTCGAGCCCGGCGATGCAGCGCATCAGCGTGCTCTTGCCGCAGCCGCTCGGGCCCACGATCGAGACGAACTCGCCGCGCGCGACGCCGAGGTTCACGTCCTGCAGCGCGGTGATCGGCTTGCGGCCGGACTGGTAGACCTTGTGAAGGCCGTCGATCGACAGGAAATCGGCCACGTGGTGGGCTCCGCGCGCGGGCGCTTCAGACGGAAAGGAGCGCATTGGTGTAGTAGTCGGAGGGTTTGCGGCCCGGCTTGATCTGGCCGGTCTGTTCCATCGAGCGGATCGCCGCGGCCCAGTCGGCGTCGGACTGCTGGCCGATCGGCAGGTTCTTGTCGCCCGGGCTCTGGAAGAACGGGCGGTAGGCCACGAGCTGCCCCTTGAGCACCTCGGGGTCGAGCCGCGCATTGGGCCGCTGCGCCACGATGGCGGCCACCGCCTCGTCGATGTGGTTGTCGTGGATGTACTGCCAGGCGCGCAGCTGCACGCGCGTGAACTTCGCGATCGCGGCCTGCTTCGACTCGATCGCCTTGGGCGTCGTGGCCAGCCCGTAGCTCGGGAAGCTGATGCCGCTGTCGGCCAGCAGCAGCGCGCTGGCCTTGCGGGTCTTCAGCACCATCGGCTGGCCGAACGGGGCCTGCGACATGAAGCCGTCGCTGTTGCCCGAGGCATAGGTCGAGATCATCGCGCTGGGCGTGACCATCACCAGCTCGATGCTGCTCTTGCTCATGCCGTTGGCCTTGAGGAAGGGCTCGATGAACGGCGCCCACGGGCTGGTCGTGAAGCACACGATCTTCTTGCCCGCGAGCTCCTTCGGCGACTTCACGCCCTGCGCCGCGTCGGTCATGACGGCGAGGTCGCCGGTGCGCGCGAAGCCGGCGATCGAGACCAGCTCGAGCCCGTTCTCCTTCGCCACCGCCATGGTGCCGAGCGCCACCTGGCCGACGTCGACCTGCCCCGCCGCGAGCAGCTGCAGCGTCGAGATGGTGCCGGTGCCGTCCTGCACCTCGACTTCGAGGCCCTCGTCCTTGAACCAGCCCTTCTGCTGGGCCAGGTGCACCGCGCCGTGCATGCCCCAGGGCGAGAAGTCCATGCGCACGCGCAGCTTGGCGGCCCCCTGCGCCTGCGCCGTTCGCAGGCCGAGGGACAGCGCCGGGAGCGCGGCCATCGCCGCGAGGCCTTGGGTCAACGTACGTCTTTTCATCGCTTACCTCTGCTTCTTCGTCATGGGGTGGTGGGGGAATCGCTGGGACAGGGGGCGGGCGGCGCTTCAGTCCGCCGTGCCGGCGCGCAGTGCCTGGGTTTGCTCGGCATCGAGTCGGCCGCTGGCCGGATCGACCACCGCGCGGTAGTGCTGGCGCACGAAGTCGGCCGAGAGCTTGTGGTCCCAGACGTCGCGTTCGATCTCTTGCGCGGGGCGCAGCAGCGGATCGCCGAAGCCACCGCCACCGGGTTGCGTGTGCGTCACCACGCTGCCTCTTGCAATGCGCATGCCAACCTTGCTCGCGAGCTCGGTGGTCTCGCCCGCGTGCTGCAGCCGGTTCGAGGCCGACTTCGCGGGCAGGCCGCCCTGCAGGCCATAGGGCTGGAACTTCATGCGGTCGGCGCGCAGCTGCAGCAGCACGTCGTCGGCCAGCACGCGGTAGCTGCGCCGGATGCCGAGGCCGCCGCGGTAGCGGCCGGCGCCGCAGGAATCGGGCTCGAGCTCGTAGGCCTCGACGCGCACCGGATGCTGCGCCTCCAGCGTTTCCACCGGCGTGTTCGAGAGGTTCTGCGAGGCATTGGTGATCGCCTCGATGCCGTCGGAACCGGGGCGGCCGCCCCAGGCGCCGCAGATCATGTCGACGATGATGTAGCTGCTGCCGTCGTCCTTCTTGCCCGAGAGGCAGACCACGGTGTTGCCGCCCTCGCCCGCGGCGGGAATGCGGTCGGGCACCACCTGGGCCAGCGCGCCGAGCATCGCGTCGAACACGCGGTAGCCGGTGAGCGCGCGCGCCGCGACCGCGGCCGGCTCGATCGGGTTGAGCACGGTGCCCTCGGGCACGTGCACCTCGATGCAGCGGAACACGCCGGCGTTGTTCGGCACGTCGCCCTTCAATGCGCAGCGCACGCTGAGGTAGGTGCAGGACTTGGTGTACGACAGCGTCGAGTTGATCGCCGCGCGCACCTGCGGCGAGGAGCCGGTGTAGTCGACGCTGACGCGGTCCTCGTGCACCGTGAGCGCGACGCGGATCGGGATCGGCTCGGGCGAGAGGCCGTCGTCGTCGATGAAGTCCTCGAAGTGGAAGGTGCCCTTGGGCCAGCGGCGGATCTCCTCGCGCGTGAGCCGTTCGGCGTAGTCGAGCAGTTCGGCGAAGTAGCGCCGCGCGTCGTCGCGGCCATAGCGGTCGAACAGCGCCGTGAGCTCGCGCACGCCCACCTGCGAGGCCGCGTACTGCGCGCGCAGGTCGCCGAGCACGCGGTCGGGCACGCGCACGTTCTGCGCGATCACGCGTTCCATGATGTCGTTGACCACGCCGCGTTCGTAGAGCTTGACCACCGGGATGCGCAGGCCTTCCTGGTAGACCTCGGTCGAGTCGCTGGCGTTCGAGCCGGGCACGCGGCCGCCCACGTCGGTGTGGTGGCAGATGACGACGCAGAAGCCCTCGAGCTCCTCGCGGTAGAAGAAGGGCACGAACATGAAGATGTCCGGCAGGTGCATGCCGCCCTGGTAGGGGTCGTTGACGATCACCGCGTCGCCCGGCGCGAGCGCATCGCCGTAGCGCTTGCGCACCTCGGCCATGGCCTCGGGGATGGCGCCCAGGTGCAGCGCGATGGTCTTGGCCTGCGCGATCATCTGGCCGTGGCGGTCGCAGATCGCGGCCGAGTAGTCCATCACGTCCTTGACGATCTCCGAGCGCGCGGTGCGCAGCACGGTGTAGGCCACTTCGTCGACGATGGAATCCATCGCGTTCTTGACCACCGCGAAGGTGATCGGGTCGATGGCGCGGTTCATGCCGGGATCTCCTGGAGGTCGATGACGATGTTGCCGATGGCATCGGCGCGCGCGCTGCAGTGCGGCGGCACGACGATGGTGGTGTCGTAGGACTCGACGATCAGCGGCCCCTGCACCGGCGCGGCACCGAGGCTGGCGCGCGGGACCACGGGCGTCGAAGCGGGCGCCTCGCCGGGCGCGAAGCTCACGAGGCGTTCGCCCTGCGTGCCCTGCAGTGCGGTCGCGTCGACGCGGCACTTGGCGAAGTCGAGCCGGAAGTCGCTGCGGCCATGGGCGCTGACGCGCAGGTTGACCAGCTCGAGCGGCTCATCGCTGCTGTAGCCGAAGGTCTGCTGGTAGAGCGCATGGAAGTCGCGCGCCAGTTGCTCGAGCACGGCCGTGTCGAGCGTGCCCGCGGGCAGCGCCACCGTGAGTTCCGAGCTCTGGCCGAGGTAGCGCAGGTCGGCGAAGCGCTCCACGCGCACCGCGTCGGCCGCGTAGCCTTCGGAGGCCAGCACCGTGAAGCCCTGGTCGGCGAGCACCGCGGTGGCGCGCGCCAGCGCGGCCGGTTCGCAATCGGCCAGCGGGCGCAGCACCGCCTTCACGAAGTTGTGCTCGGCGTCGGCCGAGAGCATGCCGGCCGAGCAGAAGACACCGGCCATGATCGGCGCGATCACGCGGCGGATGCCGAGCAGCCGCGCCACCGCCACCGCATGCAGCGGGCCGCCGCCACCGAAGGCGATCATCGACATGTCGCGCGGATCGCGGCCGCGCTCCACCGTCACCGCGCGGATCGCGCGCGCCATGTTCACGTTGGCGACCTGGCGGATGCCGTGTGCCGCGGCGAGGCGGTCGAGCTTCAGCGGCCCGGCCACGTGCGCATCGATCGCCCGCGCCGACAGCTCGGGCGAGACCGGCAGGCTGCCGCCCGCGAGCGCTTGGGGATTGAGGTAGCCGAGCACCATGTTGGCGTCGGTCACGGTCGGGCGCTCGTTGCCGTTGCCATAGCAGGCCGGGCCCGGCGAAGCGCCGGCCGATTCGGGCCCGACGCACAGCAGGCCGCCGCCGTCGATCCAGGCGATCGAGCCGCCGCCCGCGCCCACCTCGGCGATGTCGATCGCGGGCACCTTGAGCACGTAGCCACCGCCCTTGACGAAGCGGCTCGGCGCGCTGATGCCGTCGCGGAACTCGTACTCGTTGGTCAGCGAGGGCTGGCCGCCAACGATGACCGAGGCCTTGGCGGTGGTGCCGCCCATGTCGAAGACGATCAGGTCGTCGTCGCCGCCCATCGCGCCGATGCGCGCGGCGCCGGCCACGCCGCCCGCCGGGCCCGAGGCCACGGCGAACACCGGCTTCTCGGTCGCGGAGGCGATGCCCATCATGCCGCCGTTGGAGGCCATCACCTGCAGCGAGGCATCGACGCCCATGTCGCGCAGGTCCTTCTTCAGGCGCGCGAGGTAGGTCTTCATCGCGGGCAGGATGTAGGCGTTGACCACCGTCGTGCTGGTGCGCTCGTACTCCTTGATCTCGGGCAGCACCTCGCACGACACGCTCAGCAGCAGCTCGGGAAAGCGCGCCTGCAACGCGGCCTTGGCCTGGAGCTCGTGCGCCGGGTTGATGTAGCTGTTGAGGAAGCACAGCGCGACCGCGTTCACGCCGTCGGCCACCAGCTCGCCGGCCTGTTCGAGCAGGTGCTCGACGTCGAGCGGCACGACCACCTCGCCGCGCGAGCCCATGCGCTCGCGCACGCCACGGCGCCAGCGGCGCGTGGCCAGCGGCTGCGGCTTCTGCCAGCCGAGGTCGAACATGGTGGGCGTGCGGATGCGGCCGATCTCCAGCACGTCGCGGAAGCCCTCGGTGGTGAGCACGCCGGTGTTGGCGCCGACCTTCTGCAGGATGGTGTTCGACGCGGTGGTGGTGCCGTGCACGATCTCGGCGATGTCGCCCGGTGCGATGCCGGCCTGGTCGATCAGTGCGCGCAGGCCGTTGACGATGGCCTTGCCGAGGTCCTCCGGCGTGGTGGACGTCTTGTTGACGAAGAGCCGGCCGTCTGGCATCGCGAGCACGATATCGGTGAAGGTTCCTCCGATATCGCATCCGACGCGCACGCCTTTGCTTCGCTGTGGTGCAGAACCCATTGTGATGCTCCGTTCTAGCGGGGTTGGACGATAATGGGACCGGCCTTAACTAACTAACTAGCTAGTACCATTGAGGGCGAAATATAGGAGCCGTGACCGCACGATGTCAACCTTTGTTTTGCATCTTTTTCGCGCCCGCGCCGGAAGTAGACTCGCGGCCTCGGTGGTGCCTCGCCGACATCAGGACCCATGACACACGACACAAAGACGCCCAAGCCGCGGCAGCGCAATGCCGTGGCAACGCGAGACCGGATCTTGAAGATCGCGAGCAAGGAGTTCGCCGCGCACGGCTACGACGGCGCGCGCATCGACGCGATCGTGGCCCGCTGCAAGATCAGCAAGAACCTCGTCTATCACTACTTCGACAGCAAGGAGGCGCTGTTCATCGAGGTGATGGAGCGCGCCTACGGCGCGATGCGCGAGCGCCAGAACGAACTCGCGCTCACGGGCGAGGACCCGGTGCGCGACATGCGCGAGCTGGTCGAGAAGACGGTGCAGCACTTCATCGACCAGCCCGAGTTCCACCAGCTGCTGTCGACCGAGAACCTGCACAAGGCGGTGCACATCCGCAAGTCGAAGGTGATCTCTGAGATGTTCAACCCGCTGCGCACCGCGCTGTCGACCATCCTCGAATCGGGCAAGCAGAAAGGCGTGTTCCGCCGCGATGCCGACTGGGTCGACCTCTACGTCTCGATCTCGGGCCTGGGCTCGTACTTCATCACCAACCGCTACACGCTCTCGTACGTGCTCGACGTCGACCTCGGCGCCTCGGACCGCCAGCAGTCGCGGCTCAGGCACGCCTCGGACATGGTGATCAGCTACCTCTGCGACCGCAGCGGCGACGCGGCCTAGCCGCTTCGGCCGCTTCGGCCGCTTCGATCAGATCATCGCGAGCGCCGTCTTGCGCTTCGGCGGCGGATGCAGCCGGTCGAGCTTCGCGAGCACGCCGGCGTCGAGCTTCAACGAGGCCGCCGCGAAGTTCTGCTTCAGATGCGCGCTGCCCACCGCCTTCGGAATCGCCGCCACGCCCGGCCGCGCGATGACCGCCGCAAGCGCGAGCTGGGCCGCGCTCACGCCCAGGTCCGCCGCGAGCTCACCGAGCCCCTCGTCGTCGGCCAGCGCGCCCTGGTCGATCGGGCTGTAGGCCATCAGCGGGATGCCGCGTTCGCGCTGCCAGGGCAGCAGGCTGAACTCGGGACCGCGCTCGCCGAGCGACAGGTAGACCTGGTTCCCCGCGCACGAGGGACCGCCCTGCCCCAGCGGCGCCAGCTCCTCCATGTCGTCGGTGTCGAAGTTGCTCACGCCCCAGCGCGCGATGCGCCCGCGCGCCACCAGCGCCTGCAGGGCATCGACGGTCTCGGCCAGCGGATGGCTGCCGCGCCAGTGCAGCAGGTAGAGGTCGATGGCATCGAGGCCCAGGCGCTTCAGGCTGCGCTCGCAGGCCTCGGGCGTGCCGCGCCGGCTCGCGTTGTGCGGATAGACCTTGCTGACGATGAAGAGCTCGTCGCGCCGCACCTCGTTGGCACGCAGCGCCTCGGCCACGGCCTGGCCCACCACGGTCTCGGCGCCACCCTCGCCGTACATCTCGGCGGTGTCGATCAGCCGGTAGCCGAGCGCGATGGCCTCGCGCACCGCGGCCACCTCGGCCTGGCGGCGGCCCGCGGCCTCGCCCATGCGCCAGGTGCCCAGCCCGAGCACGGGCATCTCGTTGCCGTTGCCGGCGCCTTGGGGAAAGGAGAGTGTTCGCATCGGGCCATGCTAGCGCCGCCCGAATGCCTGCACGCGAGTTACTTGAATTCCTCGGCCGCGATGCCGAGCTTGCGCAGCTTGTCGAACAGGGTCTGGCGCGCGATGCCCAGCGCGCCCGCGGTGGCCGGCTGGTCGCCCTGGTGCTGGCGCAGCGCCTCGACGATGACGGCGCGCTCGAAGGCCTCCACCTGCTGCGGCAGGGCCTGCGGCAGCACCTCCTCCTCGCTCGTGCGCAGCAAGGTGAGCCGCTCGCCGAGCAGGCCCAGCACGAAGCGGTCGGCCACGTTGCGCAGCTCGCGCACGTTGCCGGGCCAGGCATAGGCCATCAGGTCGGCGAGCTGCGCATGGCTGGGCACCGGCGCGGGCCGGTCGTACTTCTTCGCGGCCTGCAGCGTGAAGTGCTCGAACAGCAGCGGGATGTCCTCGCGCCGCTCGCGCAGCGGCGGCAGCTCGATGAACGCCACGCCGATGCGGTAGTAGAGGTCGGCGCGGAATTTCTGCCGGTCGCTCAGCGCCTTCAGGTCCTCCTTGCTCGCGGCCACCACGCGGCAGTCGAAGGGGATCGGCTTGTTCGAGCCGATGCGCTCGATGCTGCGCTCCTGCAGCGCGCGCAGCAGCTTGATCTGCACCGCCATCGGCATGCTCTCGATCTCGTCGAGGAACAGGGTGCCGCCGCTCGCGTACTCGAACTTGCCCACGCGCGTGCGGTTGGCGCTGGTGAAGGCGCCGGCCTCGTGGCCGAACAGCTCGCTCTCGGCCAGCGCCTCGGGCAGGCCGCCGCAGTTCAGCGGCACGAAGTGCTCGCGCCGGCGCTCGCTGTGGTCGTGCAGGCAGCGCGCCACCATCTCCTTGCCGGTGCCGGTCTCGCCGTAGATCAGCACGTCGGCCGAGGTGCCGGCCAGGGTCATCACGTTGCGCCGCACCCGCTGCATCTGGGCCGAGCGGCCGATCAGCACCGACTGGATGCCGTTCCAGTTGTCGAGCGCCTCGCGCAGGCTGCGCACCTGCAGCGCCAGCTGCCGCCGCTCGATCGCATGCCGCACGATGGCCACCAGCCGCTCGGTGGTGAAGGGCTTCTCGATGAAGTCGTAGGCGCCGTCGCGCATCGCCGCCACCGCCATCGCGATGTGGCCATGGCCCGTGACCAGGATCACCGGCAGCTCGGGATCGATGCCGCGCACCTCCACCAGCCACTCGGTGCCGCTCATGCGCGGCAGCCGCACGTCGCACACCACCACCGCGGGCACGCCGAAGGCGATGTGCGGCCGCACCCGCTCCACGCTCGCGAAGGCCTCGACCTCGAAGCCCGCCAGGCCCAGCATCTGCGCGGTGCTCAGGCGCACGTCGTCGTCGTCTTCGACGAGCAGCACGCGGATGGCGGAGGCTTCGTTGGCGGGCGGTGGTGTCATGGGTGGGCGTGGGGGCTGGCGGCCGGCAGGTCGACGACGAAGTATGCCCCGCCGCCCTCCCGGTTGTCCGCCCGCAGGCCGCCGTTCATGGCGCGCACGAGTTGCGCGCACAGCACGAGGCCCAGCCCCAGCCCCGAACCCGCGGGCTTGGTGGTGACGAAGGGCTCGAACAGCTTCGGCGCCACGTCGTCGCGGATGCCGGGGCCGGTGTCGCTCACGGTCAGCACCGCGCGGCCGTCCTCGCTCAGCCGGCCCTGCAGGCGCAGCACGCGCTGCGGCATGTGCTCCATGGCCTCTATCGCGTTGCGCATGAGGTTCACCAGCACGCTGCCGAGCGCGGCCTCGTCGGCCATCACGGCGAGCTGCGGCGGCTCGATGTCGACCTCGACCTGGACGCCGTGCTTCTGCTCGGCGCCGGCGACGATCACGCGCGCATCGTCGATCGCGGCGGCCAGCGCCACCGGCGAGGGCCCGAGCTGGTTCTTGTGCGAGAAGGTCTTGAGCTGCGCGGTCAGCCGCGCGAGCCGGTCGACCATGTCGCGGATGCGCTTCAGGTTGCCGCGCACCTCGTCGTGGCGTTCGTGGTCGAGCAGGATGGCCGCGCTCTCCGACAGCGTGCGCATCGCGGTCAGCGGCTGGTTGAGCTCGTGCGCGAGGCCGGCCGACATCTGGCCCAGCGCGGCCATCTTGCCGGCCTGCACCAGCTCGTCCTGCGCGGCGCGCAGCTGCGCGGTGCGCGCCGCCACCATCGACTCGAGGCCATCGTGCGCGGCCTGCAGCGCGGCCTGGTTGGCGAGCTTCTGGCGCTCGGCGCGGCGGCGCTGCCACAGGGTCACGCCCAAGAGCAGCAGCGCGACCATGCCGAGCCCGGCGGTCACCGCGGCATTGCGCGCGGCCACGCGCAGCGGCGCCATGTCGTCGAGCGTGAGCAGCTGCCACGGCGCGTTGCGCAGGGTGCGGCTGGCGACGAGCCGGTCGGTGCCCTCCACGCGGATCAGCTGCACGCCCGGCGCCAGCGCCTCCAGCCGCTGCCAGCGCAGCGGCGCGAGCGCGGCCTCGCCATAGGGCCGCGAGCGCAGCACCTCGGCGCGCTGCAGCGCGTCGAGCGGCAGCAGCGGCCGGAACTTGAGGTCGTCGCGCGTGGCGAGGATCACCACGCCGCGCTGGTCGACCACCATCACGTCGCCCGGCAGCTTGCGCCACGCGGCCTCGTTGTCCTCGAGGTTGATCTTCACCGTGACCACGCCGGGCACGGCCGGCTCGCGGCGCAGCGCGTACGAGAGGTAGTAGCCGGGCCGGCGGCTCGTGATGCCCACGCCGTAGAAGCGGCCGCGCCCCTGGGCCAGTGCATCGATCATGTAGGGCCGGAACTCGTAGTGCTGGCCCAGCGTGGTGCCGGGCCGGTCCCAGTCGGAGGCCGCGAGCGAGGTGCCGCCGGCGTCGAGCACGTACAGCATCTCGGCGCGCGCGGTGGCGTTCACGCCCGCGAGGTAGCGGTTGGCGGCGTCGCGCAGCGAGGCGTCGGCCGGCGCGTTCAGCAGCGCGGGCACCACCGGCGTCATCTCGAGCAGCGCGGGCAGGTAGTCGAAGCGCGTGAGCTCGGCGTCGAGCCCGGTGGCGACCATGTCGAGCCGGTGCTCGGCGGCTTCGCGCAAGCGCGCCAGGCCGGCCTGCGTGGAAAGGTGGTGGCCGACCAGGGCGGACAGCGCCACCAGCACGAGCGCGGCGCACCAGCGCACCACCGCGCGCCGGGTGCGGGGACGGAAGGTCACGGTGGAAGTCTCCATGGAAGGGCGCGCCGCTGTGGTTCGGTTCTCGTGGCGCAGGTTAATGCAGATCGTGGTCCGCAAGGCAGGACGCCCGCGCGAGGCGGGCGTCCGAAGAAAGACCGGCGCGAACGCCGGCCCCGATCAGCGCCCGCTGCCCGCGGGCATGTGCGCTTCCTTGGCGTCGAGCACGAGCTCGGGCTCGTCGGCCTCGGCGCCGCTGCCCTGGTTCAGCTGGCTGGTCAGGCGCTCGGTGTCGAGATCGCCGGTCCACTTCGCGACCACCATGGTGGCCACGCCGTTGCCGATCAGGTTGGTCAGCGCGCGCGCTTCCGACATGAAGCGGTCGATGCCCAGGATCAGCGCCAGGCCCGCCACCGGCACGTGGCCCACGGCCGACAGCGTGGCCGCCAGCACGATGAAGCCGCTGCCGGTCACGCCGGCCGCGCCCTTCGAGGTCAAGAGCAGCACCAGCAGCAGCGTGATCTGCTGGGTGATCGACATCGGCGTGTTGGTGGCCTGGGCGATGAACACCGCGGCCATGGTCAGGTAGATCGAGGTGCCGTCGAGGTTGAACGAGTAGCCGGTGGGAATCACCAGGCCGACCACCGACTTCTTGGCGCCGAGGTTCTCCATCTTGGCCATCATGCGCGGCAGCGCGGCCTCGCTCGAGGAGGTGCCCAGCACGATCAGCAGCTCTTCCTTGATGTACTTGATGAACTTCCAGATGCTGAAGCCGTGCGCGCGCGCGATCGCGCCGAGCACCACGAAGATGAAGAACAGGCAGGTGGCGTAGAAGGTCGCCATCAGCGCGCCGAGCTGCACCAGCGAGCCCACGCCGTACTTGCCGATGGTGAAGGCCATCGCGCCGAAGGCACCGATCGGGGCCACCTTCATGATGTAGCCGACGATGGTGAACAGCACGTGCGAGAACTTCTCGATGAAGTCGAACACCAGCGTGCCGCGGCCGCCGAAGCGGTGCAGCGCGAAGCCGAACATCACGGCGAACAGCAGCACCTGCAGGATCTCGCCCTTGGCGAAGGCATCGACCACGGTGGTCGGGATCACGTTGAGCAGGAACTCGGTGGTCGAGGCCATCTTGCCCGGGCCGGTGTAGGCCGCGATCGACTTGGCGTCGAGCTGGCTCGGGTCCACGTTCATGCCGTGGCCGGGCTGCACGATGTTGATGATGACCAGGCCGACGATCAGCGCGATGGTGCTGACGATCTCGAAGTACAGCAGCGCGAGGCCGCCGGTCTTGCCGACCTTCTTCATGTCCTCCATGCCGGCGATGCCGACCACCACCGTGCAGAAGATGATCGGCGCGATGATCATCTTGATCAGCTTGATGAAGCCGTCGCCCAGCGGCTTCATCGCGGCGCCGGTGTCGGGATAGAAGTGGCCGAGCAGCACGCCGATGACGATGGCGGTGATGACCTGGAAGTACAGCGATCTGTAGAAGGGCTTGGGGGCGGATGCGGATACGTGGTCCACGGGAAATCTCCTTGAGGCCGGGGGCCGGCCGGGGCTGAACACTTGGATGGAAAGGGGGTGCGCCCGACGGGCGCGGTCGGACGGGGTCAGCGCGCCGGCGCGCCGCCGCGCGGGGCGGGGCGTGCTGGCGAAGGGGGTCGCAAGGCCGGTCGGCTGAGGGTCATGGTTGTCTCCTGGGCTCGTTGTCGCCGGCTGCGCCTTCGGAACAGGCGGCGCCGGCAGTGGAGAACACAGAGCAACGCACATGCCAGTAAAAATGGCACGCGAACCCGACTCAAGTCTTTGATTTCATTGAAGAAAATCAGGAGCCGGGAAGGCCCCGCGCCGCGCATCCGGACGCGGCCCGCGCAGGCCGTCCGGCGTTTCGGACGCGCCTTTCAGGGAAAACCCTAGGCCGATGCGGACGCGTCGAATTCCGCGCGCAGCCCGCGCACCACCTGCTCGACCGTGGCCAGCCCGGCCACGCCGCCGACCGAATGCCCGGCGCTCCACAGGTCGGCCCAGCGCTGGATCACGGCGCCCTCGGAGCCGCCGCCGAAGCGCTGGCGCGCCTCCTGCACCGACACCGTCTCGTCGAGCGTCGCCGGATCGAGCCCCGCGTTCAGCACCGAGGGCCGCAGGAAGTTGGCTGGCAGGCCGGTGAAGGCGCGCGTGGTCATCACGTCGTCGAGCGAGCTCGCGGCCAGCATCTTCTTGTAGGGCGCCGAGGCCAGGCTCTCCTCGGTGGCGATGAAGCGCGTGCCCATCGAGCCCAGGTCGCAGCCGAGCACGGTGGCCGCGCGCAGCGCCACGCCGTCGGGCAGGCCGCCGGCCAGCACCAGCGGGCCATCGAAGAAGGCGCGCACCGCGCGCACGAAGGCGAAGGGATTGGCCCAGCCGGTGTGGCCGCCGGCGCCCGCGGTCAGCAGCACCAGGCCGTCGGCGCCGGCCTCGATGGCGCGCTCGGCATGGTGCACCGAGGCCACGTCGGCCAGCACCAGGCAGCCGCCGTCGTGCAGCGCGGGAATCACCGCTGCGGGCGAGCCCACGCTGGTGATCACGAGTTCGGCCCGATGCCGCACGATCAGCTCGACCTCGGCGCGCACGCGTGCCGGGTCGCGCCGCATGATCAGGTTGGGGCACCAGGGCGCATGCGCGGTGCCGGCATCGCGCGCCGCGGCCGCCTCGTCGTTGAGCCGCGCCATCCAGCCCGCGAAGGCCTCGAGCGATTCCGCATTGGCGGTCGGGAAGGCACCGACCACGCCGGCGCGGCAGGCGGCCGACACCAGTTCGATGCCCGACACGCGCAGCATGGGCGCGGCGATCGCGGGCACCGCCAGGCGGTCGAGGAAGGGCAGGCGCTGCGTCATGAGGGCTCCGGTGCGGGGGACACGAGGGAAGGCAGGCGCGCGAGCGAGGCCCGTGCCTGCGCCAGCAGCTCGGCCACGATGGCCGCCAGCGGCTCGATGCGCCGCGCGAAGGCGATCGAAGGCCCGAGCGACACCATGCCGCGCTGCCAGTCGCCCTGCGCGTAGCAGTGGTCGCGCGTCGCGCGGCCGTCGATCAGCGTGCCGAAGGCGGCGTGGTCGGCCGCGCCCGCGCGCTCGATCGCCTCGACCTCGCGCGCGGTCTCATTGCGCAGCACGCGCCAGGTGTTGCCCAGCGAGTGCAGCAGCCGCACGGTGGACTGCTCGTCGCAGTCGAGCAGGTGCCGCTTGTAGGCCGGATGGGTGGCGACCTCCTCGGCCACCAGGAAGCGGCTGCCGATCAGCACGCCGTCGAGGCCCTGCGCGAGCACGGCCGCGAGCTGGCGCCCATGGCCGATGCCGCCGGCCAGCACCACGGGCACGCGCAGCTGCTCGGCCGCGAGCGCGCCCAGCAGCATGGTCGGCAGCTCGTTGGCGCCCGGATGGCCGCCCTCCTCCATGCCGACCAGCGCCACCGCATCGGCGCCCGCGCGCTCGGCCGCGAGCGCATGGCGCAGGCCCGGCGCCTTGTGGAGCACCACCGCGCCGGCCGCGTGCAGGGTGCCGATCAGTTCGCCGGGTGCATAGCCCGCGGTCTCGAAATGGCGCACGCCGTGCGCGAGCGCGATCTCCATCCAGCGCCGCACCGCCGTGTTGGCCTCGGGCCGCTTCGAGAGCGTGAGGTTCACGCCGAAGGGCCGCCCGCGCGTGAGTTCGCGGCATTGCACGAGCGCGGCCGCGAAGGCCGTGTCGTCGGCGAAGGAGCGCGGCGTGACGAAGCCCATGCAGCCGGCATTGACCAGCGCGGCCACGTAGCGCGCATCCGACAGCCACATCAGCCCGCCGCCCAGGATCGGATGGTCGATGCCGAACAGCTCGGTGATGCGGGTGCAAAAGAGCGGTGCCGTCATGGCCGCTCAGCCGCGCGAGCTGTCGAGCCGCGGCGCGCCGCCGAGCCCGCCGGGTACGACGCCCGCCATCGGCACCGGATAGCGCACGAGCGCGAGCGTGGCATCGCCTTCGAACTTGCCGCGCTGCGCGAACTGCGGCAGCGCCGCGAGCGCGGCCGGCTCCACCACCGGCGCCACCGGCACGTCGTGCCGCTGCAGCAGCGCAAAGGCGTCGTCGGCATCGAGTGCGGCCAGCGCCTCGGCCAGCCGCGCATTGATCGCCGGCGCCACCTTCTTGCGCGCGCCATGCGAGCGGAAGGCCGCGTCGCCATAGGGCGAGAGATCGAGCGCCTCGCACAGGCGGGCCCAGAAGTGGTCCTCGAGCGCGGCCACCGACAGGTGCCTGCCGTCGCGGCAGAGGAAGGCGCCGTAGGCCGCCTTCACCAGCGTGGCCTCGCGCTGCGCGGCCAGGTCCGCATCGCCCGACGAGCGCCAGGCGCCGAGGCGCGGATTCATCCAATGCAGCGCGCAGTCGGCCAGCGCCACGTCGAGGTGCTGGCCCTGGCCCGTGTGCTGGCGCTGCAGCAGCGCGGCCAGGGTGGACGACAGCGCATACATCGCGCCGCAGAGGTCGGCCACCGGCAGGCCGAAGCTCTGCGCCGGGCCGCCGCCGGGCACGCCCGAGACCGCGAGCACGCCGGCCGCGCCGAGGTAGTTGATGTCGTGTCCCGGCAGGTCGGCCCACGGCCCCTGCTGGCCATAGCCGCTGAGCGACACATAGACCAGCCGCGGAAACTCCGCGCGCAGGCTCTCGGCATCGAGCCCCAGCCGCGCCATCACGCCGGGCCGGTACGACTCCACCACCACGTCGGCCGTGGCGATCAGCGCGCGCACCTCGGCGCGCTGCGCCTCGTCCTTCAGATCGACCAAGAGGCTCTGCTTGCCGCGGTTCACGGCCTCGAACACGCCCGGCCCCATGCGCCGCACGTTGTCGCCATGCGGCGGGCGCTCGATCTTGATCACGCGCGCGCCGAGCTCCGCGAGGTTCTGCGTGAAGAAGGGGCCGGGCAGCAGCTCGCTGAAGTCGACCACCACGATGCCGGCCAGCGGCGGCGTTGCGAGGTCCCGCGTCATGCCGGCACGCGCTCGATGATCACGGCGTCGAGCGGCAGCGCGCCCTCGCCCACCGCGCCCACCCAGACCGGGTTGAGGTCCATCTCCTCGATGCGGTCGGCATTCGCCACCACGAAGTCCGACACGCGCAGCAGCAGTGCCTCGAGCGCCGCGAGGTCGGCCTTGGGCCGGCCGCGCGCGCCGTCGAGCAGCGCGAAGCTGCGGATCTCGCGCACCATCGCCGCCGCGTCGCGCGGGCCGATCGGCAGCATGCGCCGCGTCACGTCGCGCAGCACCTCGACGTAGATGCCGCCGAGGCCGAAGGTCATGACATGGCCGAACACCGGGTCGCGCGTGACGCCCACCATGAGTTCGGTGCCGCCGCGCGGTGCCATCTTCTCGATCAGCAGGCCGTCGACCGTGGCCTCGGGATGGTGCTTCGCGGCCGCGGCCATGATCTCGCGCCAGGCCTCGGCGACCTGGGGCGCGTCCTGCAGTCCCACCTTCACGCCGCCGATGTCGGACTTGTGGACGATCTGCGCGCTCGCGATCTTCGCGACCACGGGGTAGCCCATGTCCTCGGCCAGCGCATGCGCCTCCGGCGCCGATCGCGCCAGGCCCTGCGGCAGCAGCGCGATGCCGGCTTCCTTCAACTGCGCCTTGGCCTGCGATTCCGACAGGCTGCGCGTGGCGAATCCGCCCTCGGGCGCGCGCGTCGGCAGCACCGGCCGCGCCTCGGGGTTCGACGGATTCGCGCGCTTCCAGCGCCCGTACTCGACCCAGCGCGCGATCGCCGCGATCGCCTTGTTGACCGAGCGCGGCGGCGCGAAGCCGGCCGCCACCAGCTTGCGATAGCCCTCGCCGAGCCGGTCGCTCATCCAGATCGGCACGATCGGCGAGGCGCTGTCCTTCTGCGCATTGATGATGTTGTCGGCCATGCGCGTGGTGGTCTCGCCGTAGTCGAGCGCGATCGGCACGATGGTCAGGCCCGTGTGCGGATCGTTCGCCACGCAGCCCAGCGTGGTCTCGACCACGGTCTTGTCGCTGAGCACCATCGCCGTGGTGTCGACGGGGTTGCCGATGGCCGCGTAGTCGGGCAGCTTGGCGCGCAGCACCGCCGTGGTCTCGGGCGCGAAGCTGGCCAAGGTGAGGCCGGCGGCGCCCACCGCGTCGGCGGTGAGCGCCGCCGTGCCGCCCGAGGAGCAGTAGATGCCCAGCGCCTCCTGCGCCCCCGGCATGGCGCGCGCGAACAGCCAGGCGGTGTCGACCAGCTCGTCGATGTCGTCGACCTCGATCACGCCGAACTGGCGGAACACCGCGCTGTTGACCTCGGCCGAGCCCGTGAGCGAGGCGGTGTGCGACTGCGCGGCCTTGCGCCCGTACTCGGAGCGGCCCACCTTGAGCCCGATCACGGGCTTGCCGTTGGCCGCGCAGCGCTGCACCGCGGCAGCGAACTTGGCGCCGTCCTTGATGCCCTCGAGCAGCGTGACCACCACCTTGATGTCGGGTGCGTCGGCCATGTAGTGGATGAAGTCGGCCACCTGCAGGTCGACCTCGTTGCCGGTCGAGGCCCACAGGCCGATGCCGATGCCGCGCTCCATCGCCTGCATCACGTTGCGGCCCAGGCCGCCGCCCTGCGTGGCCAGGCCGATCGGGCCCTTCGTGAGGTCGTGCGGGAACGAGGGCGAGAAGGTCAGTCCCAGCCGATGGTTGACGTTGGTCAGCCCCGGGCAGTTGGGGCCGTACAGCCGCAGGCCGCCGCGCGCGGCGATCTCCTTCATGCGCTGCTGCTCGCGCTCGCCTTCCTCGCCGGCCTCGCCGAAGCCCGAACTCAGGATCACGGCGAAGCCCACGCCGCGCGCCGTGCATTCCTCGATCACGGCCAGCACACCGCTCGCGGGCACGGCGACCACGGCCACGTCGGGCGTGGCGGGCAGCGCGGCCACGCTGGGCCAGCACCGGCGGCCGCGAAGCTCGGCCTTGGTGGGATTGACGAGGTAGACCTCGCCGTCGAATTCGGAGTGTTCGATCAGGTTGGTCAACGTGCGCTCGCCGATGCTGCCTTCGCGCTCGGAGGCGCCGACCAGCGCGATGGAGCGCGGGCGGATCAGCCGCGCGATGTCGACCGGGCGCGTGTCCTGGGTGCCTTGCATTGCGGTGCTCCCCTCAGGCGATCGCGGACATGCCGAGGATCTCGCGCCCGACGATCAGCGTCTGGACCTCGGTCGTGCCCTCGGGAATGGTGCCGCCGCGGGTGTCGCGGAAGATGCGCTCGATCGGGTAGTCGGTGGAATAGCCGAGCCCGCCATGCACCTGCAGCGCCATGCTCGCGACCTCGTGCGCAGCCTCGGTGGCATAGAGCTTGGCGATCGAGCAGGCCATGCGCGCGTCGTCGGCATTGGCGTCGAGCGCCGCCGCCGCGCGCAGCGCCAGCGCGCGCGCCGCCTCCACGCGCACCGTCATGTCGACGATGAGCTTCTGCACCAGCTGGAAGCTGCCGATCGGCTTGCCGAACTGGGTGCGCGTGCGCGCATAGTCGATCGACAGCTCGAGCGCCGCACGCGCGGCGCCGACCGCGCCCATCGCGATGTTCACGCGCGCGCCGTCCAGCCCCACCAGCATGCGCTTGAGCGCGCTGCCCTCCTCGCCCAGCAGGTTCTCGCGCGGCACCTTCACGTTGTCGAAGCTCAGCTCGGCGGTGCCGGTGCTGCGCAGCACCATGGTGTCGACGCGGCGCGCCTCGAAGGGCGAGACCTCGCGCTCCACGAGGAAGGTCGACAGCTGCCCCTGGCAGTCGGGGCTGAAGGTGCGCGCCACCACGATGCCGAAGTCGGCGAAGGCGCCGTTGGTGATCCACAGCTTGCGGCCGTTGAGCACGTAGTGGTCGCCCTGCAGGTCGGCGCGGGTCTGGATCTGCGCGATGTTCGAGCCGGTGCCGGGCTCGCTGATGGCGGTGAAGACGCGGCGCTCGCTCGCCAGCAGCGGCTCGAGAAACCGCTTCTTCTGTGCCACCGTGCCCTCGCTCGCGATCTTGTGGATCGGCCCGTTCGTGATGTTGAGCATGGTGCGCAGCGACAGCCAGGTGTGGCCCGCCTCTTCCATCAGCATGGCCCAGGTCATCTGGTCCAGGCCCATGCCGCCATCGGACTCGGGCAGGCGGCCGCCGATGTAGCCGAACTGCGCGAGCTGCTTCAGGATCTCGAACGGGAAGGTCTTCTCCACGTCGTGCTTCGCCACCAGGGGCGCCACCTCGCTCTTCATGAAGCGCCGGATGCTGTCGCGCAGCAGTTCCTGGTCGGCGTCGGGGGTGAAATTCATCGAGATGTCTCCTGTGGCGTTGGATGGAAAGGGACGCACGCCGGGCGCCCGGCCCTCGGTCTACGAGGCGCCGGGCTCCCGGGCGTTGCGGGGACGGAAGACCAGCGCCTGCACTTCCTGCAGGGCGGCCAGGAAAGGTTCGCGCTGCTGGCGCAGGCGATCGGTGGGGCCGGCGACCGAGAGCGCGATCGGCTCGCCGCCCACGTAGCCGGCGACGGCCAGGGCCGAGAGCCCGTCGCCGCCTTCGTTCTCGACCCAGATCCAGCCCTGCTCGCGCGCGCGCGCCACCTGCGCCTCGAGCGCGGCGAGGTCGGTGATGGTTCCCTCGGCGAGCTGGCGCAGCGGCTTCAGGCGCAGCTGGCGCGCCGCCTCCTCGGGCGTGCCGAGCGCCAGCGCCGCCTTGCCGAGCGCCGAGACGTGCAGGCTCAGCTTGTCGCCGGGGTTCTGCATGTAGCGCAGCGGATGGCGGCCCTCGAAGAAGGCCAGCACCTTGACCACGCCGCCCTCGACGCGGCCGACCAGCCCGGTCTCGCCGGTCTTGTCGCGCAGCAGCTCGGCGGCTTCCGAGGCCACGGCATAGAGCGGGTCGCTGGCCGAGATCTCTTTGGCCACGGCCAGCAGCCGGGCGGTTGGATAGAAGCGCCGGCTGCGCGCGGTGCGCAGCAGGTAGCCGAGCTCGTGCAGCGTGTGCAGCAGGTCCGAGCAGCTGCTCTCGGGCAGGTCCATGAGCCGCGCCAGGTCGGAATTGGAGAGCTCGCGCTTTTCGCGCGCGAACAGCTCGAGCAGCGCCATGGTGCGGGCGGCGGCGGGGACGAGTGTGGGCATATTTCCTCCGATATTTCGTAGAGACCCACGAATATTAACGAAGGGACGGTCTAGAACTTCCATTGGTGACGGGCAGTTTCTTCCGATACGGGTTTTCCGGCATCGGCGGATTTCCTCTTGTTTTTCTACGAATGGTCGAAGTATATTGCGATTACTCGTAGATAAACGAGACCCAAAACAAACCCGGAGACAAGGCATGCAGAAGTTCTGGAAGACAGCATTCGTGGGGCTGGCGGCCGTGTCCGCCCTGCTCGGCGGCACCGCCCGGGCGGCCGGCGAGGCCTGGCCCACCAAGCCCATCACCTTCGTGGTGCCGTTCACGCCGGGCGGCATCACCGACAACACCTCGCGCGTGCTCGCGAAGATCGTGGGCGACAAGCTGGGGCAGCCGGTGGTGGTCGACAACCGGCCCGGCGCGGGCGGCTCGATCGGCGTGGAGGCAGCCTCGCGTCAGGCGCCCGACGGCTACACCCTGATCTACGGCACCCAGGGCACGCAGGCGGCCAACCTCGCGCTCTACAAGAACATCCGCTACGACCCGGTGAAGGACTTCGTGCCGGTGCACGCCATGTCCGAGACGCCGCTGATCCTGGTGATCAACCCGAACCGGCCGTTCAAGACCGTGCCCGAACTGATCGCCTACGCCAAGGCCAACCCCGGCAAGCTCAACTTCGGCTCGGCCGGCCCGGGCACCGGCACGCACCTGACGGCCGAGCTGTTCCAGGTCGCCACCGGCACCAAGATGACCCACGTGCCCTACAAGGGCAGCAGCCCGGCGCTGACCGACCTGATGGCCGGCAACCTCGACCTGATGTTCGACTACCCGGTGGTGGTCATGCCCTTCGTGCAGGCCGGCAAGCTCAAGCCGCTCGCCATGACCGGCCGCGCGCGGCTGTCGGTGATGCCCGAGGTGCCCACCGTGGGCGAGCTCGGCTTCCCGCGCGCCGAGTCCTCGGCCTGGAGCGCGGTCTTCGTGCCCGCGAAGACGCCGCCCGAGGTCGTGAAGAAGCTAGGCGATGCGATCGCGCTGGCCATCGTCGACCCCGAGATGCTGCAGGTCACCGAGAAGTTCGGCAGCGTGCCGCTCAAGGACCTGCGCGACGCGAAGCTCGGCGAGTTCGTCAAGACCGAGATGGTGCGCTGGCGCGAGGTGGTGCAGCAATCGGGCGCCCGCATCGACTGACCCCACGCCTCTTCCTTCCCTCCGCGACTCTTTCCTCCATGACCCCAGACCTGACCACGCTCCAGCCCCTGCGGCCCACGCTCTACCGGCTCGCGGCCGACGGCCGCTCGCTCGACTTCCTGTTCGCCCAGTGCCCGCAATGCCGGCAATTGAGCTTTCCGGCCAACGCGCCGGGCTGCATGCACTGCGGCCACGCCATCGATGCCTCGGCGCAGGTGGCAAAGCCCGGCGGTGGCACCTTGCTCGAGTACGTGACCCTGCACGTGCCGATGGTGCCGGGCCTGAGCGCGCCCAGCATCGCGGGCGACATCCGCATCGCCGAGCAGGTGGTGGAGGAAGGCGTGATCGGCGTGGCCGACGAAAGCCTGCTCGCGCCGGGCATGGCGTTGCGCGCGGTGGCGGTGCCGCTGCCCTCGGGCGAGCACTACGGCTGCCACTTCGTGCCGGCGGATGCGCAAGGAGCGGCGGCATGAGCAGCAGCAACTGGCTGGCCGGCAACGGCGGCGTCTACGTGGTCGGCATCGGCCTGCACCCTTACCAGTTCCCGAGCGACACGCCCTACACCCACCTGGGCCTCACGGCCGTGCGCGCCGCGCTGGCCGATGCCGGCCTGGCCTGGCAGCAGGTGCAGGCCGCCTACGTGGGCACCACCTCGATCGGCATGGCCGCGGGCCGCGTGATGCTGCGCCACCTGGGCGCGACCGGGCTCGCGGTGACGCAGGTCGAGAACGCCTCGGCCTCGGGCTCCTTCGCCTTCCGCCAGGCCTGCATGGAAGTGGCGCACGGCATCAGCGACGTGGTGCTCGCGATGGGCGTGGACAAGCATGGCGACGGCCGCCGCGCGGCCAACAAGGACGGGCTCGAACGCCTGAGCGACACCGCCACCATCCCGGCCGTGAAGTTCGCGCTGATGGCGCGCAGCTACCTGCGCGAGCACGGTGGCGGCATGGCGTCGATGGCGAAGGTAGCCGTCAAGAACCACGGCAACGCCGCGCTCAACCCCTACGCGCAGTTCCGCAAGCCGCGCACGCTCGAGCAGGTGCTGGCCTCGCCCAAGGTGGCGGGCGACCTCACGGTGCAGCAGTGCTGCCCGCGCGGCGAAGGCGCCGCCGCGGTGCTGCTGGTGTCGGGCCAGGCGCTGGCGCGGCTCGGGCTGGATCCTGCGCGCTGCGTGCGCGTGCACGCCTCGGCCGCCAGCAGCGAGCGCGACGAGACCCGCTACGGCGACGGCCCGATCGAGCTGGTGCGCGACAGCGCGCGCGCCGCGCTCGAGCAGGCCGGCATCGGCGCCACCGAGCTCGACCTGCTCGAGCTGCACGACGCCTTCTCGGTCGAGGAACTGCTCTACAGCGAGGCCGTGGGCGTGTGCCAGCCGGGCGAAGGCGCGGCCTACCTCGAGCGCGGCGACTCGCGCATCGGCGGGCGCTGTGCCATCAATGCCTCGGGCGGGCTGATCGGCATGGGCCATCCGCTCGGGCCCACGGGCATCGGCCAGGTCGCCGAGATCGTGCGCCAGATCCGCGGCGAGGCCGAGGGCCGCCAGCACCCGGCCGCGCGCTGGGGCATGGCCCACATGATCGGCCTCGGGTCGGTGGCGATCGCGCACGTGCTCGGCGGCACGGCGCGCGGCTGAAGAACAGACGACACAGGAAGAAGCTCCCCATGAACCCGAACACCCCTGCCCTCGAAACCCTGCTGTACGAAGTGCGCGGCAACGTCGCCGTGGTCACGCTGAACCGGCCCGATCGCATGAACACGCTCGGCGGCTCGATGAAGCCCGACCTCGCGCGCGCCTTCTTCGACTACGCGCGCGCCGACGAGCGCGTGCGCGCCGTCCTCGTCACCGGCAGCGGCGAGCGCGCCTTCTGCGCCGGCGCCGACATCAAGGAACGCGCGGGCCACGCCACCCTCGGCACCGACTACTTCGTGACACAGAAGGCCACGCACGACCTGTTCCGCAACATCGAGGAGTTCGAGAAGCCGGTGATCGCCGCCATCAACGGCGTGGCGCTCGGCGGCGGGCTCGAGATCGCGCTGTGCGCCGATATCCGCCTGGCCTCGCAGGCCGCGCGCTTCGGCCTGCCCGAAATCAAGCTCGGCGTGATTCCCGCGGCCGGCGGCACGCAGCGGCTGCCGCGGCTGATCGGCGAGGCGCGCGCCAAGGAGCTGATCCTCACGGCCGACCTGGTCGACGCCGACACCGCGCTGCGCTACGGCATCGTGAGCCGCGTGCTGCCGCAAGCCGAGCTGATGCCCGCCGCGCTCGAGATGGCCCAGCGCATCGCCGAGCATCCGCCGCTGGCGGTGCGCTTCGCCAAGCGCGCCATCAACCGCGGCATGCAGACCGACCTCGACTCGGGCCTCGAGTACGAGCGCTACGCGGCCGCCATGATCATCGACAGCGAGGACCGCAAGGAAGGCATGCGCGCCTTCGTCGAGAAGCGCAAGCCGGTGTTCACCGGCCGCTGAGCCCTTCCCTCCATTCTTCCCCATCCCCTACAAGACAAGGAACGCATCCCATGAAACTCGGATTGGAAGGCCAGGTCGCGCTGGTCACCGGCGGCGGCCAGGGCGTCGGCCGCCAGATCTGCATCGAGCTCGCGGCCGAGGGCGCGCGCGTCATCGTCAACGACCTGTTCGCCGACCGTGCCGAAGCGGTGGCGGCCGAGATCGCGGCCGCCGGCGGCCAGGCGATCGCGGCGCCGGCCGACATCACGCGCGCCGACCAGGTCGAGGCCATGGTCGCCAAGGGTACGGCGCACTTCGACGCGCCGGTCAGCGTGCTGGTCAACAACGCCGGCATCATTCCCGAGCGGCGCGAGAAGGGCGGGCGCACGCCGCCCTTCCTCGACATGCCCATCGAGGACTGGGCCAAGATCGTCAACCTCAACGTCTACGGCACCATGCACTGCTGCCGCACCGTGCTGCCGGGCATGGTGGCGCGCAAGGGCGGGCGCATCGTCAACATCATCTCGGAGGCCGGGCGCATCGGCGAGGCCAACATGGCGGTGTACTCGGGCGCCAAGGCCGCGATCGCCGGCTTCGGCAAGGCGCTGGCGCGCGAGCACGGCCGGCACGCGATCACCGTCAATTCGGTCGCGCTGGGCGCGGTCTCGCACGCCGGCATCAAGGACGGCCCGCTGCGCGTGGACGCCACGGTCGAGAACGACGAACGGCTGCCGAAGATGCTCAACGTCTACCCGATCGCCAAGGGCGTGGGCCGGCTCTCGCGGCCCGAGGACGTCTCGGGCGTGGTGGCCTTCCTGGCCTCGGACCGGGCGCTGTTCGTCACCGGCCAGACGCTGGGCGCCTCGGGCGGTTTCGCGATGTTGTGAGCGCGCGTTCCTGAAGATCGGGCCGCGCCCAGGGTTCTCCCGCAGCCCCGCGCCGGCACGGGCTGCGCGCGGCAATGCAGAATCCGGTCCCATGGCTGCGCTGCCTTCCGTCCTCGACCCCCGTTCCGTCATCATGCTGGCGGGGCTGATGGGCGTCGTGATGTCGGTGGTGGTGTTCTTCATGCGCCGCAGCTACCCGGCCACCATCCAGGGCCTGCGCGAGTGGGCCTGGGCGCCGCTGGTGGCCTTCGTCAGCACCCTGCTGTTCGCCGCGCGCGACGTGCTGCCCGACTTCCTCACCATCGTGGTCGCGAACGTGGTGCTGTTCGAGGCCTGCCTCCTCTACTACGCCGGCAGCCAGCGCTTCCTGCACGGCCGCAGCGACACCGCCGGCTGGCACGGCCTGACCGTGCTGATGGCCTGCGCGCTGTTCTGGTTCAGCGAATTCAAGCCCGACTACGAGATCCGGCTGGTGATCGTCACGGCGCTGGTCGCCGCCCTGTTCTTCAACCACGCGCTGCTCTACATCCGCAACCGCGGCCGCGTGCTCGGCATGCGGCTGATGATCGTGCTGCTGCTGCTGCAGGCGCTGGTGGCCCTGGCGCGGCTGGTGTCGGCGCTGCTGGGCATGGCCGGCGTCGGCCTGATGGACGCGACCCTGCTGCAGTCGATCTACATCTCGATGTACTCCTTCACCGTGCTGCTGCTGTCGATCGCCGCCATCCTGATGGCGACCGACCGCATGCATTCGGAGTTCGAGTTCCTCGCCACCCACGATCCGCTGACCGGCGTGCTCAACCGGCGCGCGCTGCTCGACGCCTGCCAGGCCCAGCTGGCCGCGGCCGGGCGCGACGGCGGCTCGAAGACGCGGCGCATGGCGCTGCTGATGATCGACGTCGACCACTTCAAGTCGATCAACGACCGCTTCGGCCACCAGACCGGCGACGCCGTGCTGCGCGAGGCCGTCGGCCGCATGCAGCGTGCCATCGGCGGCCACGGCCTGCTCGGGCGCTATGGCGGCGAGGAGTTCGTCGTGATGCTGCCCGAGGCCTCGCCCGCCGAGGCCACCGAACTGGCGGCGCGCGTCAAGGCCAGCGCCGGCGAGGCCTTCCCTCCCGACTCGCCGCTGGCCGCCGTGGGCGCCTTCACCGTGAGCATCGGCGTGGCGCCGCAGCAGCCGGGCGCCGACATCGACGACATGCTCGGCCAGGCCGACGAGGCGCTGTACCGCGCCAAGTCGCTGGGGCGCGATCGCGTGGTGCTGGCCGGCTGAGCGCGGCCGCATCGGCTGCGCCCTCCTTCCGACGCCATCAGCCGCCGGCTTCCTACGCCCGACAGCAGCTCGGCTGCGCATCGTGGTGCCATGTCCCTGCTCCCGCTTCGCCGTCTGGCGGTGTTCGTCGAGGCGCCCGATGACGGCCGCTTCGAATGGGTGCTGGGCGAGCTCGACGCCGACGACCACGTGCAGACGATCGCCCGTGCGCGCCGCGGCGTCGACAGCTACCAGCGCGCGATGGCGGCCGGCCTGCTGAAGCTGCAGCAGCAGGTCGAGGACCTCGACGCGGGGCCGAGGGAACAGACCCCGGCCGACGAGGACGAGGACGACAGCGCCGAGGCCTCGGCCCGGCCCGCGCCGCGCGGCACGGCCTTCGGCTTCGGCCGGCCTTCCTGAACCGCCCCCACCACCCATCACGAGGACCCACCATGGCCACCGGCACCCGAACCCTCTGGAAAGGCGCGATCACCTTCGGCCTGGTCCACATCCCCGTCGGCCTGCACACCGCGAGCACCGAGCAGGGCGTGGACTTCGACTGGCTCGACAAGCGCAGCATGGACCCGGTGGGCTACAAGCGCATCAACAAGCGCACCGGCCGCGAGATCGACCGCGACAACATCGTCAAGGGCGTCGAGTACGAGGACGGCAAGTACGTGATCGTCTCGCCGGCCGAGATCGAAGCCGCCTTTCCGCGCACCACGCAGACCATCGAGATCGAGCGCTTCATCGATGCCAACGACATTCCCTTCGTCTACCTCGAGCGGCCCTACTACGTGGCGCCGATCAACAAGGGCCAGAAGGTCTACGCGCTGCTGCGCGAGGTGCTCGTGAAGACCGGCAAGGTCGGGCTCGCGAAGGTGGTGATCTCGACCAAGCAGCACCTGGCCGTGCTCGTGCCCTCGGGCAAGGCGCTGGTGCTGAACCTGATGCGCTGGGGCGACGAAGTGAAGTCGCTCGAGGGTCTGGAGCTGCCGCCCGAGGGCGTGAAGAGCGCGAGGATCACGCCGGCCGAGATGAAGATGGCCGAGCAGCTGGTCAAGGACATGTCGGGCGCCTGGGACCCCGAGGACTTCCAGGACGAGTTCAAGCACGCGGTGATGAAGATCGTGCAGAAGAAGGTCAAGGCCGGCGACACCGAGACGGTGATCGAGCCCGAGGAAGAGGCACCGGGCCCGGGCGCGAAGGTGATCGACCTGACCGAGCTGCTGACGCGCAGCCTCAAGGGCGCGAAGGCGGGGGCCGCCGCGAAGAAGGGCGCGCGCGCGGCGCCCAAGGCGGGGAAGACGGCCGCGAAGAAGACGGCGCGTGCGAAGGCGGCGCCGGCCAGGAAATCGGACGAGCGCAAGGCGGCCTGACGGGCGCGAGGGGGACAATCGGGCCCTCGTCCGAGAAGCCCGCTCCCATGTCGCCCACCCCGTACCTGTTCCTTTCCCTCTCGACCTCGCCAGCCTCGGACCGGCCGGACACGCATGCGCGCTGCCTCAATGCCGCGGGCCGCTGGGCGGTGCACGGCACGGCGGACGCGCCGCTGCTCGCCTGGCACGCGGACCAGGCCGACGAAGCGCGCGCCGCCGCCGAGCGCGCGGCCCGGGCCCAGGGCCGGCGGGTCGAGGTGCTGTCGCGCGGCGATGCCACCTGGGAGGAAGGGCGCGAGATCCGCCTGTTCAGCGAAGCCGCGGCATCGGCGCTGCTCGGTGCGGCCGCCCCGAGCGAAGCCAGGGCCCGCCGCCTGCGCGTGGAGACCGACAAGCTCGAGGCCTTCTGCCTGGTGGTGCGCCAGGCCTCGGCCGCGACCGACCATGAGGCATTCATGCGCATCAGCCGCGCCGCGGGCAAGGCGCTGCAGGTGCGCTTCGGCGGCGGATCGGTCTCGTCGGCCTCCACCTGGCTGGCCGGCCCCAAGGGCCAGGAAGCGCTGCAACACGTGCTGGCCGGCGAAGCCGAACTGGCCGGGCGGCTCACGCTGCGCGAGATCGCCGAGACCGTCGCGCTGGCCCAGCAGACCGAACGCCTGCGCCTGGAAGCCGAGCACCCGGGCACGCTGCACTGAGCCTCGCGGCGCTCAGCGCGTCGGCTCCGACGCCGAAGACAGCCGCCGTATCTGCGCCTTCGCGATCGCCCGCCGCGCGAGCGAGCGCGAATTGCCCATGAACCATTCGTAGGTCGCGATGGCGGCCAGGGTCTCGCCGCGTTCCTCGAGCTCGATGGCCTCCGCCATGCAGCGCGCGAACAGCAGGATGGCATCGCGCTCGCGCGCCGGCGCGGCCAGCGAGCGGAGCCGGAGCTCGGGCTGCACGAGGTGGATCTGCCGCTGCACCTCCATCACCTCGATCAGCGCACGGCCTATTCTTTCGATGTTGTCGGACAGGGGTTGGAGCCGGGTCTTGTGGGCGTCGTCCGCCGCCTGGTCCAGCAGGTGCGAAGCCACTCGCAGCAATTGATGAAGGCGCTTGAGCGTCATCTGCCGACCATAGTTTTTCCGCGCCCGCCGCACATCCCCTCATGCGAGGGGCCAACGCGCCGCCAGCCCCCTCGATGGTGTAAAAACGCGGCCGCGCAGCCAGCACCGGCCCCGCGCAGGGAGAGGCACAAGATGAAGATTCTTGTCGTGGACGACCACGCACTGTTCCGTGCGGGTCTGCGTCTGCTGCTCGCCGGCATGGAAAGCCGCGCGGCCGTCTACGAGGCCGCCACCCTCGGCGAGGCGACCGCGCTCGCCGCCGAGCATCCCGATCTCTCCGTCTGCCTGCTCGACCTCACGCTCGCGCGCGAACGCGGCCTCGATGCGCTCACGGCCTTCAAGGCGGCCGCGCCCGATGTCGCCGTGGTGATCGTCTCGGCCACCAGCGATCTCGCGACCGTGCATGCCTGCATCGATGCCGGCGCCATGAGCTTCGTGCCCAAGAGCATGCCGCCCGCGACCCTGACGCAGGCGCTGCAACGGGTGCTGGCCGGCCAGATCCATCTGCCCGAGGAAGTGCTGAGCACCGTCGCGGTGGCACCCCGGCGCCCGGCGCTGAGCCCGCGCGAGCTCGACGTGCTGCGCGGCCTGGCCCGGGCCCTGCCGACCAAGACGATCGCGCGCGAGCTGCGGCTGTCCGAATACACCGTCAAGGAATACATACGCGGGCTGTTCGAGGCGCTCGACGTCCACAACCGGACCGAGGCCGTGATCACCGCGGGGCGGCTCGGCCTGCTGGACCTGCCGCGTCCTTCCTGAACCGCGGCGGGGACAGCGTGCCAGCCCTCCCCGACCCCGCGGCAGAGGCCTCGTTCCAGCGCGAACTGCTGCGGGAGTTCGTCGAGCTGCATGCACGCGTCACCCTGCGCATTCCGCTGGTTCAGGCCCTGCTGGTCGGTGGCTCGGCCTTCGTGCTGCTGCCGCAGGTGCCGCTCGTCGAGTTCGCGCTGTGGGCCGTCGCGGTGCTGTGCATGGAGGGCGCGCGCGCCGCCCATGCCTGGCATCTGCTGCGGCGGCTCTCCCGCCTCGACCTGCGCAAGGCCCTGCGCCAGCAGGTCGCCCTGGGCTTCCTGGCCGGCGCCGAGGCCGGCGTGATGCTGCCGCTGTTCAAGACCGACCTCAGCGCGCTGAACCAGACCTTCCTGACCTTCATCCTGGTCGCGCTGCCGGCCATCGGGGTCGCGGTCTCGATCTCCTCGCGCCTGCTCGCCGGCGTCTACGCAGCCGCCATCCTCGTGCCCACCTCCACCGCCTGGGTGTTGCTGCATCCCGAGCACCTGCAGGCCACCACCGCGATGACCATGGCCTACATGCTCGCGCTGCTGTTCGCAGCCAACGAGAACGAGAAGCTGCTCACGCGCTCGGTGGCGATCCGGCGCGAGCGCGACGAGATGGTGCGCCACCTCGAGCGCAGCAATGAAGAGGTCCAGGCGGCGGTCACGCGCGCGGAGGCCGCGGCGCTGGCGCGCACGCGCGTGCTCGCGGCCGCGAGCCACGACCTGCGCCAGCCGCTGCACGCGCTGTCGGTCTACAGCGCGATCCTGGCCGCGAGCCCCACGCCGGCCACGCTGGACGAGGTCGCCGCGCACATCGACCAGCTGGTGCGTTCGCTCGGTGCGCTGCTGCACGGGCTGCTCGACCTGTCGCAGCTCTCCTCGGGCCACTACGTGCCGGTGCGGCAGCGCTTCGCGCTCGACGCGGTGATCGCGAGCGTCTGCGCCGAATTCGAGGCGGCCGCGGCGACCAAGGGGCTGTACTTCACGCGCGAGCTGCGGCCCGTCACGCTCGAGAGCGACCCCACCGCGGTGCTGCGCATCGCGCGCAACCTGATCGACAACGCCATCAAGTACACCGAGCGCGGCGGCCTGCGCGTGCGGCTGCGGCACGACGGCCTGTGCGCCATCCTGGTGGTGGAGGACAGCGGCAGGGGCATCGCCCCCGCGGAGCACGACCGCATCTTCGAGGAGTTCTACCAGCTCGGCAACGCGGGCCGCGACCGCAGCCAGGGCGTGGGCCTGGGGCTGGCGATCGTCGAGCGGCTGGTCGTGCTGATCGGCGCGCGCATCTCGCTGCGCTCGCGGCTCGGCGCCGGCAGCCGCTTCGAGGTGCGCATGCCCGGCGTGCACGAGACGCCGCCGCCCGTGGCCGCGGCCGTGCTGCCACCGCCGGCCGCCGCGCTCGAGGCCACGACCGGCGGCCGGCCGACGGTCTACCTGGTCGACGACGAACCCGACATCGTGCGCGGCATGACGACCCTGCTGCAGGCCTGGCAGCTCGAGGTGCGCGCCGCCCTCGATGCCGCCGGCACGGCGGCGCTGTTCGACGCCGGCGGCTGCCCCGACCTGCTGATCGCGGACCTGCGGCTGCGCGGCAACGAGCACGGGCCGGCGCTGGTCGCGCGGCTGCGCGAACTGCATGGCGAGTTTCCGGTGGTCTTCATCACGGGCGAGACCTCGTCCGAGGCCTTGCGCGAGGCGCGCGCCACGCGCTGGCCGCTGCTGCACAAGCCCGTGGATGCGCAGACCTTGCGCGCGACGATCGAGTCGCTGCTGGCACCGTCGGCCCGGACTTGAGTTTTATTTATCTGAGTTGAAAATTAGACTGAATATTTTTCATGTCGATGTAACGAACAAACACCATCCTTTGGTTTTCATTTCGACGGAACTCTTCCCGCAGCGCAGCCCTGCCTTGCGGAACCCGTCTTCTTTTCCAGAGGTTCACGGTGTTCACGACGCCCCAGTCTTTTTCCAAACGCTTCCTCGCGGTGGCCTGCGCAGTCTTTCTCGCCTCGTGCGGGGGCGGCTCGGGCAACAGCGGATTCGCTTTTCTTCCTCCGCCCGCCGACCAGGGTTCGGGGGGCTCCGGCGGCCCCGGCACGCCTGAGGACCCGAACGCGCGCCACGCCGCGGCCGTGAGCCTCCAGGGCGACGGCCACGGCGACGTGGAGTCGCTCGACACCGCGCTCGCCTGCGACACCCAGTGCAGCGCCGACTACGCCCAGGGCACGAGCGTCAAGCTCATCGCCACCGCCGCGCGCGGCTCGGTCTTCGACGGCTGGCAAGGCGCCTGCGAAGGCACCGAGGTCTGCGAACTGAAGATGGACGAGGCCCGCAACGTGGTGGCGAAGTTCTCGCTGGCCGCGAACGCCGCGCCCACCGGCACCTGGTTCAAGGGCGACACCCACGTGCACGACGACCACTCGGACGACGGCAGCGCGCCGCGCCAGCTCAACAAGGACAAGGCCAAGGGCAACCTCTCGCTGGCCGACCAGATCGGCCAGGCCGGCCGCACCGGCCTGGACTTCGTGCCCTTCACCGACCACCGCACCTACGACCAGCACTACGACCCGCTGTGGGAATCGTCGTCGCTGCTGCTGATCCGCGGCGAGGAAGCCAACGGCAAGCCGCACGCCATCGCGCTCGGCGGCGTGGATTCGGTCGAGCAGGGGGCCATGCATCCGGACCGCGCGCAGTTCGCGCTGGTCCAGCAGTCGATCTGGGATGCGCATTCCCAGGGCGCCATCTGGTCGGTCGCGCATGCCGACGACGGCGAGACGAATGCCGACGGCACGCCCAACGTGAACGCCAACGTGCAGGGCGTCAACCTGGTCGAGGTCTGGAACCGCTCGAAGAGCCCGGACAAGCAGATGGACTACGCCGAGAATCGCTGGAACGCGGGCTTCCGCTTCGGCGTGGCCGGCGCCAGCGACAACCACTTCCGCGAGTACTGGGGCGCGCCCTATCTCAACAGCCCCGGCATGCCGGTGACCAAGGTGCTGGCCAAGGGCTACAACGAGCGCGGCATCCTCGAGGCGCTGCGCGCGGGCTACACCAGCCTGTCGATCAACCCGACCGGCCCCGGCGTCTCGATGACCACGGACCTCAAGGGCGGCGGCTACACCGCCATGAGCGGCGACGAGGTCTTCGTGCCCGCGGGCACCACCGGCCACCTGCGCATCGGCGTGCAGCGCGCCGCCGGCATGGACGTGCTGCTGTTCCGCATGCCCGGCAAGAGCGCCGGCCCGATGAAGACCTTCAAGCCGACCCGCGACGACGAGACCTACACGGTCGACATCACCGCCGGCTCGCAGCCCGACTGGTACCGCGTCGAGGTGCGCGGCATCAACGTGCCGATTCCGCCGGCCGCGGCCGCGATGGAGCTCAAGGCGGCCGTGTCGCCGATCTTCGTCTCGCCGGCACCGGTCGAGGCCAAGGCCGAGATCGCCGTGCCGAAGGAAGACAGCGTGGCCGACGGCGCGCTGCGCGTCGCCGGTGCGCGCGGCGACTTTGCCGGCTTCCCCGACCTCGTGACCGCCGACGGCGTGACGCACGTGGTCACCGAGATGCATGGCGATGCCACCAGCACGGTGGTCTACCGCCGCCGCGATGCCAAGGGCGTCTGGAGCGATGCCGGCCAGACGCTGAGCGGCAAGGGCCAGGCGCGCTTCCCGCGCGTGGCCGTGCGCGGCAACGACGTCTGGGTGGCCTGGGAGGAAGACGCGGTGCAGGTGCCGCATCGCCCGGTCATCAACCTGCGCCATTCGGCCGACGGCGGCGCGACCTGGGCCTCGACCGACACCGTGCGCTCGCTCGAGGGCCGTGCCGAGCATCCGGACATCGCCGTGGCCGCGAGCGGCAAGCCGGTGCTGGCCTGGCAGGAGATCCAGGCCGACCAGCCCTTCGACATCATGGTGCAAGAGGTCGGCACCGACGCGCAGCCGCGCAACCTCTCGCGCGCCGGCAAGTCGGTCGACGCCGGCGTGCTCGACGACACGCGCTCGCCGCACTACCCGGCTTCCGTGCTGCCGAACCTGACGGTCGCGGCCGACGGCCGTGTCGCCGTGGCCTGGCAGGACAACCGCAACGACCAGGATCCGCTGTGGACCGGCGCCGCCGCCTACGGCGACGGCTCGAACCCCGACGACTGGCAGGTGCAGGTCGCGGTGCGCGACGCGGCCGGCGCGTGGAAGACGCCCGTGAGCCTCGGCGCCACCGACCGCGCCGATCGCCACCCCGACGTGATCTTCGGCGGCAACGGCGACCTGGTCGTGGCCTGGGAAAGCAAGGAGCAGGAGCCGGCCGGCAAGAACATCGCGGTGCTCGCGGCGGTGTCGGGCGACGGCGGCGCGACCTTCTCGGCCCCCACGGTGCTGGCCGCGGAGCCGACCACCATGAGCCAGCGCCCGCGCCTGGGCGTGGACAAGGACGGCTCGGTGCGCGTGGTCTGGTTCGACTCGCGCTCGGCCGACTGGCGCTGGCGCGTGATGACCGCGGTCTACAAGAAGCCCGCGGGCTGGGACACCGGCACGCTGCTCAAGGGCTCCGGCATCAACACCTGGCCCGTGACCTCGGGCGGCGTCATCGCCTTCGCGAGCACGCGCAATGCCACGCGGCTGCAGCGTGACCAGACGCAGCAGGTGTTCCTGTTGTCCGCGAAGTAGGCGGACCCCGCTTTCGAGCCCGATGCCCCGCCGATGCGGGGCATTTTTCATGGGGCCGATGCCTGAAGAAAGGGCTCCCACAGGCCCGGGAATACCCTCTGCCAACCCAGGCCCTTTCTTGCCTACATTGCTTGTATGCAAGATTTCCGACGACTTGCATGCAAATAACACAGGAGATTTCCATGCGTCGTTTCACCCGCTCCCTGTTCGGCCAGGTCGTGCTCGCCCTGCTGATCGGCGTGGTGCTGGGCCTGCTGGCCCCGCAGTTCGCCGTCAAGCTCAAGCCGCTGGGCGACGGCTTCATCAAGCTGATCAAGATGATCATTCCCGTGCTGGTCTTCTGCGTGGTGGTGCACGGCATCGCCGGCGCGGGCGACCTGAAGCGCGTGGGCCGCGTCGGCGTGAAGGCGCTGATCTACTTCGAGCTGCTCACCACCATCGCGCTGGCGATGGGGCTGGTGCTGGCCTTCGTGTTCCAGCCCGGCGTGGGCATGAACGTCGATCCGGGCAAGCTCGATCCAGCCGCGATGAGCGCCTATGCCTCCAATGCCGACAAGCTCACCAGCGGCGGCACGGTCGAGTTCCTGATGAAGCTGATCCCCACCACGGTGGTGAACGCCTTCGCGACCGGCGACGTGCTGCAGGTGCTGCTGTTCGCGGTGCTGTTCGGCTGCGCGCTGTCGCTGCTCGGCGAGCGCGGCAAGCCGGTGGCGGTGGTGGTGGACGCGCTCTCGCTGGTGCTGTTCAAGATCATGGGCATCCTCATCAAGCTGGCGCCGCTGGGCGTGCTCGGCGCGATCGCCTTCACGGTGGGCCAGTACGGCGTGGGCTCGCTCAAGCAGCTCGGCATGCTGATCGCGCTGTTCTATCTCGCGGTGCTGGTGTTCGTGTTCGTGGTGCTGGGCTTCGTGATGCGCATGTCGGGCTTCAGCCTGTGGAAGCTGCTGCGCTACCTGCGCGAAGAGCTCGCGATCGTGTTCGCCACCACCTCGTCGGACAGCGTGCTGCCGCAGATCATGGCCAAGCTGCGCCGCATGGGCATCCGCGACTCGACGGTGGGCCTGGTGATCCCCACCGGCTACTCGTTCAACCTCGACGCCTTCTCGATCTACATCACGCTGGCGGCGGTGTTCATCGCGCAGGCCACCAACACGCCGATCACGATGACCGACCTGCTGACGATCCTCGCGATCTCGCTGGTCACCTCCAAGGGCGCGCACGGCGTGCCGGGCTCGGCGATCGTGGTGCTGGCCGCCACCCTGCATGCGATTCCGGCCATTCCCGCGATCGGGCTGGTGCTGGTGCTGTCGGTCGACTGGTTCATGGGCATCGCGCGCGCGCTCGGCAACCTGATCGGCAACTGCGTGGCGACGGTGGCGATCGCCGCCTGGGAAGGCGACATCGACCGCGAGCGCGCCCATGCGGTGCTCGACGGCCGCGTGGCGCCCGATGAACCGGCGCTGGCAGAATCCGGCGCGCCGCCCGTCGGCGCCGCCCTCGAACGCCACTGAAGCAAGCCGCCCCGCCACCGATGAGCACCACCGAAGTCAGCCCCACCGTCATCGCCGAGCGCGTGGTCGAGGCGATCCTCGCGCAGAAGCTCGCGCCCGGCGAGCGGCTCGGCGAGCAGGCGCTGGCCGAGAACTTCGCGGTCAGCCGCACCATGGTGCGCGAGGCGCTGATGCAGCTGCAGGCGCGCGGCTTCGTCGAGGTGCAGTCGCGCCGCGGCTGGTACGTGGTCGAGCCCTCGGCCGAGGAAGCGCGCGACGCCTTCCGCGCGCGCCGCATCATCGAGTCGGGCATCCTCTCGGAGCCCGAGGGCCGGCCGCTGGCGAAGGTGATCCGCAAGCTGCGCGACCACATCGCCGACGAGCAGCGCGCGGTGGAGGGCGCCGACGCCGCCACCCGCGCCTTCCTGCTGGCCGACTTCCACGTCTGCCTGGCCGAGCAGCTCGGCCACCAGCTGCTGGTCGACGTGCTGCGCGACCTGACGGCGCGCACCACGCTGGCGGCCACGCTCTACCAGTCGAAGCACGAGGCCGGCCAGTCCTGCGCCGAGCACGAGGCGATCGTGGCCGCGCTCGAGCGCGGCGACAGCGCGCGCGCGCGCAGCCTGATGCTGGCCCACATCGGCAACGTCGAGCGCGCGCTCGAGGTCGAGGCCAGCGCCGAACCCGATGCCTCGGCACGGCTGCGCGCCACGCTGGCGCCGGTGGCCTTGCCGCGCGCCAAGCGCTGAGAAACGTGCATTAGGTCCGCGCCGGCCGCCGGCGGGGGCGCACGAAGGGGCCCGCGACTACAGAGGCGGCCCGGCGGGCTCGGCTACAGTCCGGGTCAACCATGAACTCTCCCCAACTCCAGCGCGGCGTGTTCCTCGCCCTGCTCGCCGTCGTCACCGTCGCCTTCCTGTGGGTGCTGATGCCGTTCTTCGGCGCGGTGCTCTGGGGCGTGTCGCTCGCGATCCTGTTCACGCCGCTCTACAAGTGGCTGCTCAGGAAGATGCGCGGCAAGCCCAACGCGGCGGCGCTGTCCACGCTCGCGATCTGCCTGGTGATCGTGATCCTGCCGCTGGCGATGATCGGCGTGTCGCTGGTGCAGGAAGTGGCGCTGGTCACGCAGAGCATCCGCTCGGGGCAGATCAACTTCGCGGCCTACTTCCAGCAGATCCTGGCCGCCACGCCGCAGTGGCTGCTGAACCTGGTCGAGCGCTTCAACCTCGGCGACGCGGCGGCCTGGCAGGCGCGCATCTCGACCATCGCCGGCCAGGGCAGCCAGCTGATCGCGAGCCAGGCGCTGGCCATCGGGCAGAACACCTTCGACTTCGTGGTCAGCTTCTTCGTGATGCTGTACCTGCTCTATTTCCTGGTGCGCGACGGCGCCTCGCTGTCGAAGACCATGCGCGACGCGCTGCCGCTGGCCAAGCCGCACACGCACTACCTGCTCAACAAGTTCACCACCGTGATCCGCGCCACCATCAAGGGCAACGTGGCAGTGGCGGTGGCGCAGGGCGCGCTCGGCGGGCTGGCCTTCTGGTTCCTCGGCGTGCAGGGCGCGCTGCTGTGGGCGGTGCTGATGGCCTTCCTGTCGCTGCTGCCCGCCGTGGGCGCGGCGCTGATCTGGGGCCCGGTGGCGATCTACTTCCTCGCCACCGGCCATTTCTGGCAGGGCGGCATCCTGATCTTCGTCGGCGTGTTCGTGATCGGCCTGGTCGACAACATCCTGCGCCCGGTGCTGGTGGGCAAGGACACGCAGATGCCCGACTACATCGTGCTGATGTCCACCATCGGCGGCATGGCGATCTTCGGCATCAACGGCTTCGTGATCGGGCCGGTGGTGGCGGCGCTGTTCATGGCGGCATGGAGCCTGTTCGCCGATTCGGGCCACGTGGGCACGGGCCACGAAAAGCCGGCCGACGAGGCCGAGGATGGCCGCCACCACGGCCAGCACGGCGGCCAACACAAGGGCCAGCACAAGGGCTGAAGCCGGCTGTGGGGGCCGGCCGTTCGCGCCGGCCTGCGCGCATTTCGCGCGTGCATTCGCGCATTCCGTCGCATGGCGCTGGGCAGCGGCCGCCGCCTTTGGGATCGTCGGGTCTTCCATCCACCACGACGAGGACCGCCATGCACCTTCCCGCTTTCCTGCCCCGCCCGGCCGCGCGCACCCTGTACGCCGCGACCGCCGTCGCCGCCCTCGCGGCCGCCACGCTCGCGCCGCTGAGCGCGCGGGCCGCCGACCTCAGCCTGAACGTGGCCGAGGGCCCGGCCACCGAGGCCACGCTCTACATCGCGCTGTACGCCGATGCCGCCAGCTTCGGCGCCAGCAAGCCGCTGGCCTCGCAGAGCCTGCCGCTGCGCGAGGGCAAGGCGCGCGTGGTGTTCGCGGGCCTGCCGCCCGGCCGCTATGCGGTGCGCGCCTATGCCGACGAGAACGGCAACGGCAAGCTCGACACCAACCTCGTGGGCCTGCCGACCGAGCGCTACGGCTTCTCGAACGATGCCAAGGGCAAGCTCGGCGCGCCCGACTTCGAGGCCGCGGCGATCGGCGTCGACGCCGACCTGCAGAGCGCCATCCACCTGCGCTGAGGAGGCCGCCATGCAACGACGCGAACTGCTGCGCCTGCTGGCCGGCACCGGCGCCCTGCCCCTGCTCGCGCCCTGGGCCCGAGCGGCCGGCGCGGCCGGCGAGGAGAACTGGCAGGCCCAGTTCGAGGCCGCCGACGCCCCCTGGAAGATCGGCTTCGCCACGCCGCCCGGCGACCTGCCGCCGACCCGCGCCACGGTGCGCGGGCGCTTCCCCGACGCGGTGGCCGGCACGCTGTTCCGCGTCGGCCCCACCGGCCACGACCTGGGCGGCGAGCGCTACCACCACTGGTTCGACGGCGACGGCATGGTGCACCGCTTCGCGATCGCGGGCGGCGAGGTGCTGCACCAGGGCCGCTACGTGGCCACCCCCAAGCGCGTGGCCGAGCTGCGCGCCGGGCGCCGGCTGGTCGAGGCCTTCGGTACCGTGCCGCCCGGCGCGGAGCCGCCGGCCTCGCCCGACGCGATGAACGTCGCCAACACCAGCGTGCTGCCGCTGCAGGGCGAGGTGCTCGCGCTGTGGGAAGGCGGCTCGGCCACGCGCCTCGATGCGCGCACGCTCGACACGCTGGGCCTGAAGACCTGGCGCGCCGACCTCGCGGGCATGCCGTTCTCGGCCCATCCGAAGGTGGACCCCGACGGCACGGTGTGGAACTTCGGCGTGAGCTCGGGTGCGAGCCTGCTCGCGCTCTACGAGATCGCGCCCGAGGGCACGCTGCGCCGTGCCGCCGCGGTGCCGGTGCCCGACCTGCCGATGGTCCACGACTTCGCCGTGACCGAGCGACACCTGGTGTTCCTGATGCCGCCGCTGGTGTACGACGGCAAGCGCAAGGAGGCCGGCGCCAGCTTCCTCGATGCCCATGTCTGGCGGCCCGAGCTCGGCATGCGCGCGCTGGTGGTCGACAAGCGCGACTGGGAGCGGCGCCAGCTGCTGACCCTGCCGGCCGGCTTCCTGTTCCATGTCGGCAATGCCTGGGAGGAGGACACGCCGCGCGGCCCGCGCATCCACATCGACTACGTGCGCACCGAGGATGCCGAGTCGGTGTTCACGACCAACCGCGAGCTGATGCGCGCGCACCGCGTGCGCCAGAACGAACCGCGCCTGACCGTCGCCACGCTCGACCTGGCCGCCGGCCGGGCCACGCAGAAGGTGCTGCCGCAGGAGGCCGAGTTCCCGCGCATCGATCCGCGCCGCGTCGGCCTGCGCCATCGCCAGGTGATCCATGCCACGCTGACGCGGCCCGACGTGCCGGGCTTCCAGGCGGTGGCGCGCACCGACGTCGAGAGCGGCCGCAGCGAGCGCTTCGTCCATGGCGCGCAGTCGATCGTCGAGGAGCATGTGTTCGTGCCCGACGGCAGGAAGCCGGGCTGGGTGCTGGGCACCTCGCTCGACTTCGGCCGCAAGTGCACGGTGCTGTCCTGCTTCGCGGCCGACCACCTCGCCGCGGGGCCGGTGGCGCAGGCCACCTTGCCCTATGCGCTGCCGCTGGGGCTGCACGGGGCCTTCGTGAAGGCCTGAGGCGCGAGGGGACGCCTCAGGCGTCCCACCAGCCTTCGTCGAAGCGCCCCTGCAGGAAGGCCACGAAGCTCGACACCTTGCCCGGCACCAGCTTGGGCGAGGGAAAGACCGCGTGGATCTCCTGCTCGGGCAGCGCATGGTCGGCCAGCACCGCGCGCACCTTGCCCGCGGCCAGCGATTCGCTGGCCACGTAGCGCGGCATCAGCGCGATGCCCAGGCCGTCGCGCGCGGCCGCCAGCACGGCCGAGAGGTTGTTGGAACGGAAGCGGCCCGACACCGGCACCGTCACCGGCTCGCCCTTGGGCGTGTGCATGCGCCAGAACTCGTCGCCCACCACGCTGCTGTAGATCAGCGCCACGTGCGCGCTCAGGTCCTGCGCGCGCCTGGGCGTGCCGTGCTTCTTCAGGTAGGCCGGCGAGGCGACCATGGCCCAGGGGTTGGCGCCCAGGTAGCGCGCGCCCAGCGAGGAATCGGCCAGCTTGCCCATGCGCACCGCCACGTCGATGCCCTGCGCGATCAGGTCCACGTAGCGGTCCTCGAAGCTCAGGTCGATCTGCACCTGCGGATACCGGCGCATGTACTCGAGCGCGAGCGGCACCACCACGCGGCGGCCGAAGGCCACCGAGGTGCCGACGCGCAGCAGGCCCTGGGCCTGGTTCTGGCGCAGCTGCACCACGCTGTCGGCCTCCTCGGCGTCGCGCACGATCGACTTGCACTTCTCGTAGTAGAGCGCGCCGGGCTCGGTGAGGCTCACGCCGCGCGTGTTGCGGTTGAGCAGCCTTACTTTCAGGCGCGCCTCGGTGGCGGCGATCTGCTTGGTCACCGTGGGCTGGGTGGTGTGGAACTCGAGCGCGGCCTTCGAGAAGCTGCCGGTCTCCACCACGCGCACGAACATTTCCATTGCCAACAGCCGGTCCATCGCCACTCCTTCGGATCGCCGCCATCCTAATCACTTATTCCGCAATGGAATAGGTTTTATGGTCCCGTGCCGTCTTCTTGGAATCCGCCCCGCTTCCTACAGTGGACCCAAGCTTTCAAGGAGACTTTCAATGGCAAAGATGACCGCGGTCCAGGCCGCCGTGCTGGTGATGGAGAAGGAGGGCGTGACGCAGGCCTTCGGCGTGCCCGGTGCCGCCATCAATCCGATGTACTCGGCGCTGCGGCAACGCGGCAGCATCGCGCACATCCTCGCGCGCCACGTCGAGGGCGCCTCGCACATGGCCGAGGGCTACACCCGCGCCGTCGCCGGCAACATCGGCGTGTGCATCGGCACCTCGGGCCCCGCGGGCACCGACATGATCACCGGCCTGTACTCGGCCTGGGCCGACTCGATCCCGATCCTGTGCATCACCGGCCAGGCACCGCGCGCGCGCCTCTACAAGGAAGACTTCCAGGCGGTCGACATCGAGTCGATCTCCAAGCCGGTCACCAAGTGGTCGGTGACGGTGCGCGAACCCGGCCAGGTGCCGCAGGTGTTCCAGCAGGCCTTCCACCTGATGCGCTCGGGCCGCCCGGGCCCGGTGCTGATCGACCTGCCCTTCGACGTGCAGATGGCGCAGATCGAGTTCGACATCGACAGCTACGAACCGCTCAAGCCCTACAAGCCGGCCGCGAGCCGCGCCCAGATCGAGCGCGCGATCGAGATGCTGAATGCGGCCGAACGCCCGCTGATCGTGGCCGGCGGCGGCGTCATCAACGCCGACGCGAGCGAACTGCTGGTGCGCTTCGCCGAAGCCACCGGCGTGCCCGTGATCCCCACGCTGATGGGCTGGGGCTCGATCCCCGACGACCATCCGCTGATGGCCGGCATGTGCGGCCTGCAGACCAGCCACCGCTACGGCAACGCCACCATGCTGGCCTCCGACTTCGTGCTGGGCATCGGCAACCGCTGGGCCAATCGCCACACCGGCTCGGTCGACGTCTACACCAAGGGCCGCAAGTTCGTGCACGTGGACATCGAGCCCACGCAGATCGGCCGTGTCTTCACGCCCGACTTCGGCATCGTCTCCGATGCCAAGGCCGCGCTCGAGCTGTTCGTGCAGGTGGCCGAGGAGATGAAGGCCGCGGGCCGGCTGCCGAGCCGCCGCGAGTGGGCCAACGCGTGCATCGAGCGCAAGAGGACCATGCTGCGCAAGACCAACTTCGACGAAGTGCCGATGAAGCCGCAGCGCGTGTACCAGTGCATGAACAACAACTTCGACAACGACACCTGCTACGTCAGCACCATCGGGCTGTCGCAGATCGCCGCGGCGCAGTTCCTGCACGTCTACAACCCGCGCCACTGGATCAACTGCGGCCAGGCCGGCCCGCTGGGCTGGACCATTCCCGCCGCGCTCGGCGTGCGCGCGGCCGATCCCACGCGCAAGATCGTCGCGCTCTCGGGCGACTACGACTTCCAGTTCATGATCGAGGAGCTCGCGGTGGGCGCGCAGTTCAAGCTGCCCTACATCCACATCGTGGTCAACAACTCCTACCTCGGCCTGATCCGCCAGGCGCAGCGCGGCTTCGAGATGGACTACTGCGTGCAGCTGGCCTTCGACAACATCAACGCGGGCCCCGACGCCGGCATCGAGAGCAGCTACGGCGTGGACCACATGAAGGTGGTCGAGGGCCTGGGCTGCAAGGCGATCCGCGTCAACCGCCAGGAAGAGATCGCCCCCGCGATCCGCCGCGCCGAGGCACTGATGGCCGAGCACGGCGTGCCGGTGGTGATCGAGGTGATGCTCGAGCGCGTGACCAACATCGCGATGGGCACCGAGATCGACAACATCACCGAGTTCGAGCCGCTCGCGGAAACGCCGGCCGATGCACCCACCGCCGTGGCGGCGGTGCTGCTGGACTGAGCACGGGCCATTACCGGATCGATTCGAAGGACCACACACCATGCCCAAGTTCGCAGCCAATCTCACCATGCTCTTCACCGAGCTGCCGTTCCTGCAGCGCTTCGAGGCCGCCGCCAAGGCGGGCTTCGAGGCGGTGGAGTACCTGTTCCCCTACCCCTTCGAGAAGAAGGATCTCACCGCCGCGCTGCGCGCCAACGGCCTCGTGCAGGTGCTGCACAACCTCCCGGCCGGCGACTGGGACAAGGGCGAGCGCGGCATCGCCTGCCATCCGGACCGCACCGGCGAGTTCCGCGAAGGCATCGCGATGGCCATCGACTACGCCACGGCCCTCGGCTGCCCGCAGGTCAACTGCCTGGTCGGCAAGGTGCCGGCCGGCGTGAGCCACGACATCGCCCACCGCACGGTGGTCGAGAACCTGCGCCTCGCCGCGTCCGAGCTCGAGGCGGCGGGCATCCGCCTGCTCATCGAGCCGATCAACCCCTTCGACATTCCCGGCTTCTTCCTCAACCGCACCGAGCAGGCGATCGCGCTGATCGACGAGGTGGGCTCGGCCAACCTGCGCGTGCAGTACGACATCTACCACGCGCAGCGCACCGAGGGCGAGCTGGGCAACACGCTCACCAAGCACTTCGCGCGCATCGGCCACATCCAGCTGGCCGACAACCCGGGCCGCGGCGAGCCGGGCACGGGCGAGATCAACTACCCGTGGCTGTTCCAGCACATCGATGCGCTGGGCTACGACGGCTTCATCGGCTGCGAATACAAGCCGCGCGCCACCACTGTCGAAGGCCTGGGCTGGCGCGAGGCGCTGACCCGCGCGCAGTGAACGACGACACCACAAGATTCAAGGAAACCTCAGACATGACGCAACAAGCATCGCAACGCATCGGATTCATCGGCCTGGGCATCATGGGCGCGCCCATGGCGGGCCACCTGCTCGAGGCCGGCCACCAGCTGTTCGTGAACACGCACGGCAACACGCCCGAGCCCTTCATCTCGCGCGCCACCATCTGCGCCTCGCCGGTCGAGGTCGCGCGCCAGGCCGACATCGTGTTCGTGATGGTGCCCGACACGCCCGACGTGGAGAAGGTGCTGTTCGGCGAACCGGGCCGCGACGGCGTGGCCGCGGGCCTGAGCAAGGGCAAGATCGTGGTGGACTGCAGCTCGATCGACCCGATCGCCACCAAGGGCTTCGCGCAGCGCATCGAGGCGCTGGGCTGCGGCTACATCGACGCGCCGGTCTCGGGCGGCGAAGTGGGCGCCAAGGCCGCGAGCCTCACGATCATGTGCGGCGGCGACGAAGGCACCTTCGGCCGCGTGCGTCCGCTGCTCGAGAAGATGGGCAAGAACGTGACGCTGGTGGGCGGCGTGGGCGACGGCCAGGTCTGCAAAGTGGCCAACCAGATCATCGTGGCGCTGAACATCGCGGCCGTGGGCGAGGCGCTGCTGTTCGCGAGCAAGGCCGGCGCCGATCCGGCCAAGGTGCGCCAGGCGCTGATGGGCGGCTTCGCGAGCTCGCGCATCCTCGAGGTGCATGGCGAACGCATGATCAAGCGCACCTTCGCGCCGGGCTTCCGCATCTCGCTGCACCAGAAGGACCTGAACCTCGCGCTGCAGAGCGCGCGTTCGCTGGGCGTGGCGCTGCCGCAGACGGCAGGCGCGGCGCAACTGATGAACGCCTGCGCGGCACTGGGCCATGGGCAGCAGGACCACTCGGCGCTGGTGCGTGCGCTGGAGGCGCTGGCGCAGCACACGGTGGCGCCGGACTGAGCCTGCGGCTCAGGTCTTCGCAGCCTCGAGGGATTCCTTGAGGTTGCGCCGCCGCCAGGCCCAGGTCTTGATGGCCTGCGGCAGGATGCCCAGGCAGGAGGCGTAGTAGGTCACCTTGAAGCCCCAGAAGCGCGGGCCGATGGGGGTGTCGCGGAACAGGTCGCCGGCCAGGATCGACAGCAGCGCCTCCTGCATGCGCCAGACGTTGCGCGGCGCCATGAACAGGCGCCGGATCGCCGGCGAGGTGATGCGGTAGATGAACCACGAGAACATCCTCGGCCCGCGCTTCATGACCTTCTCGTAGTGGCGGAACGCGCGCTCGGCTTCCCTGGCTTCGCCGCGCAGCCACAGGTCGGCGGCCGTCGCGGCCTCGAAGCCGCTGTTCATCGCGAGGTAGACGCCCGAGGAGAACATCGGGTCGACGAAGGCATAGGCGTCGCCCACCATCATGAAGCGGTCGCCGCGACAGAACTTGGAGTCGTAGGCGTAGTTGCCGGTGGCGGTGGCGCCCTCCATCAGCGTGGCGTTCTTCAAGCGCGCGGCCAGCTTGGGCGCGAGCGCGATGGTCTCCATCAGGAAGTCCTCGAGCGAGGCGCCCTGACGGCGCTTGAAGTAGGCCGGCGAGGCCACCGCGCCGACGCTCACGGTGCCGTCCTTGAGCGGGATGTACCAGAACCAGCCGTGGTCGAACCAGAACAGCGAGATATTGCCCTCGAAGCGGCCCGGCCGGCGCTCGGCATTGGCGAAGTGGCCGTAGAGCGCGGCGCTCGCGTGCTTGCGGTTGCGCTGCTTGGCGTCGAACTGGTTCGACAGCAGGGTGTCGCGCCCGCTGGCGTCGATCACGAAGCGCGGGCGCCAGGCGGTCTCGGTGCCGTCGTCGGCCTTGATCTTCACGAGCGGGCGGTTGTCGGGCGTGCCCTTGCCGGCGTCCATGTCGACGCCCGTGACGCGCTGGCCCTCGAAAGTCCGCGCGCCGCGCTTGCCGGCATGGCGGAACAGCAGCTCGTCGAACTCCGAGCGGCGCACGTGCACCGCGTACGGGAAGCTCTTGTCCATCGCCTCGCCGAAGTCGAAATGGCTGCTGTGGTCGTGCCAGGGCGAGACGAACTCGGCGCCGTGCTTGCGGATGCCGATGGCCTCGACCTCGGTGCGCACGCCGAGCCGGTCGAACAGCGGCATGTTCATCGGCAGCAGCGATTCGCCGATGTGAAAGCGCGGATGCTGCGCCTTCTCGAACAGCACCACGTCGTGGCCCTTGTCCGCGAGCAGCGCGGCCACGGTGGAGCCCGAGGGGCCGCCGCCGATGACCACGACGTCGGGTTCGGTGCTGGTGAAAGGTCCGGAAGTCATTCGCTGCAAGCCTCTTGTTGTCGTTCTGTCATGTGGAGGATGAAGCCGCCCTCGCGGCAGGGCCGCAACCGGCCGAAGCGCAGTTTAGCCAACCCTCGGGCCGCGTCGAACCCGTTTCGGGCCCCCGTTGCGGGCCCGGCGCACCCGCTCTCTCCCACGCCCGCTATGGGTTCAGGCTTTTTCGGCATCGCCCTGGCAAGAAGAGGTAGCGCTTTTGCGGTAGCCTCGTCGCCCGTAGAAACAAGGAGACTTTCCATGGCCGCCCCCCTGTCACCGGCAGAAGAAGCACTGCGCGAAGCTGCCCGTGAGTACCACCGTTCGCCCGTCAAGGGCAAGATCTCGATCACCCCGACCAAGCCCCTGCTGAACCAGCGCGACCTGTCGCTGGCCTATTCGCCGGGCGTGGCCTATCCCTGCCTCGACATCGCGGCCGATCCGTCCACCGCCGCCGAATACACCGCGCGCGGCAACTTGGTGGGCGTGGTCACCAACGGCACGGCCGTGCTGGGCCTGGGCAACATCGGCCCGCTGGCCGCCAAGCCCGTGATGGAAGGCAAGGGCTGCCTGTTCAAGAAATTCGCCGGCATCGACGTGTTCGACATCGAGCTGGCCGAGAACGACCCCGACAAGCTGGTCGACATCATCGCGGCGCTCGAGCCCACGCTGGGCGGCATCAACCTCGAGGACATCAAGGCGCCCGAGTGCTTCTACATCGAGAAGAAGCTGCGCGAGCGCATGAACATCCCGGTGTTCCACGACGACCAGCACGGCACGGCCATCATCTCGGCCGCCGCGCTGATCAACGGCCTGGAACTGGTCGACAAGAAGATCGAGGACGTGAAGATCGCCGTCTCGGGCGCGGGCGCCGCCGCCATCGCCTGCCTCGACGTGATGGTGGGCCTGGGCGTGAAGCCCGCCAACATCCACGCCTGCGACTCCAAGGGCCTGATCTACACCGGCCGCGCGGGCGGCTTCGACGAATCGAAGGCGCGCTATGCGCAGCCCGACACCGGCGCGCGCACGCTGGCCGACGTGGTGAAGGACGCCGACGTGTTCCTCGGCTGCTCGGCACCGGGCGTGATGACGGCCGACATGGTCAAGACCATGGCGCGCCAGCCGATCATCCTGGCGCTGGCCAACCCCGAGCCCGAGATCCGCCCCGAGCTCGCCAAGGCCGTGCGGCCCGACTGCATCATCGCCACCGGCCGCTCGGACTATCCGAACCAGGTCAACAACGTGCTGTGCTTCCCGTACATCTTCCGCGGCGCGCTCGACTGCGGCGCGAGCAAGATCACGGAAGAGATGAAGCTGGCCTGCGTGCGCGAGATCGCCGACCTGACCAAGGCCGACATCAGCGAGGAAGTGGCCACCGCCTACGCGGGCCAGGAACTGGCCTTCGGCCCCGACTACATCATTCCCAAGCCCTTCGATTCGCGCCTGATCCTGCGCATCGCGCCGGCCGTCGCCAAGGCCGCGCAGGCCTCGGGCGTGGCCACGCGCCCGATCGAGGACATGGATGCCTACCGCCAGCACCTGACGCGCTTCGTCTACCAGACCGGCATGTTCATGCGCCCGGTGTTCACCGCCGCCAAGCTGGCCACCGCCAAGCGCGTGGCCTATGCCGAGGGCGAGGACGAGCGCGTGCTGCGCGCGGCCCAGTACGCGGTCGACGAAGGCCTGGCACGGCCGATCCTGGTGGGACGCCCCGCCGTGATCGAGACGCGCATCAAGAAGGCCGGCCTGCACATCCGCCTGGGCACCGACTTCGAGGTGGTCGACCCCGAGGACGATCCGCGCTTCCGCATCTACTGGGAGAGCTACCACAAGCTCATGGGCCGCCGCGGCATGACGCCCGAGGCCGCCAAGGCCGCGGTGCGCCGCTCGAACACCGTGATCGCCGCGCTGATGATCCACCTCGGCGACGCCGACGCGATGATCTGCGGCATGGTCGGGCGCTTCGACGCCCACCTCGAGCACATCCGCGACCTGATCGGCCTGAAGCGCGGCGCGCCCGGCTTCGCGACCTTGAACGCGCTCACGCTCGACAAGCGCACCATCTTCATCACCGACACCAACGTGAACGAGGACCCGAGCGCCGAGATGCTCGCCAGCATCGCGCTGATGGCGGCCGAGGAGATCCACCGCTTCGGTCTGCCGCCGAAGGTGGCCTTCCTCTCGCACTCGAACTACGGCAGTTCCTCGCGCGGCTCGGGCCGCAAGATGCGGCTGGCGCGCGACCTGTTCGCGCAGATGGCGCCCGACATCGAATGCGATGGCGAGATGCACGGCGACGCGGCACTCTCCGAAGAGATCCGCCGCACCGCGCTGCCCGACAGCACGCTCTCGGGCGAGGCCAACCTGCTGGTGTGCCCGAACCTCGATTCGGCCCACATCCTCTACAACGTGCTGAAGATGACCGGCGCCAACGGCATCACGGTGGGCCCGGTGCTGCTGGGCGCCGCGAGCTCGGCCCACGTGCTCACGCCCTCGTCGACGGTGCGCCGCATCATCAACATGACAGCGCTGGCGGTGGCGAAGGTCACGGTCGACAAGTAAGCGGGTCGCTTCCTCGGAAGCTTCTCACGCAATGGCGTCCTCGGCGGGAGCGAAAGCTTCGCCGAGCGACTGCTCGAGCGGCCGGTAGAGCTCGGGCATGAACATGGTGCGCGACAGCAGCAGCCGCGCGCGCGGCGCGACCAGCACGCGCAGGCGCGCGCCCTCGCGCACATGGGCCGACACCACCGGCCGGCCTTCGTCCGAGAAGGTCATCACGAGATCGGGGAAGCGCGCGACGCGCCGGCCCTGCTGCTCGAGCAGCATGTACTCGTTGATGAAGCGCAGCACGGTGCGCGGTGCATCGTCGAGCTCGACCACGCCCACGTCCAGCCCCTCCTGCTGCTCGCAGCGGTAGCCGCGCACCGTGCCCTCGGCCACGATGCGGCCCTCGAGCGAGCGCGCCACGGCATCGACGCCGCCGTCGAGCCAGGCCTGGCCGAGCGCGATCGCATGACTGATCGCGCCGGGCGCGCCGTGCCGCTGCGCATAGCCCACCTCGACCGGATTGCGCGCCACCGCCACCAGGCCGCCCGCCTCCACCGAGGCGCGCCGCACCACGGCCGAGGTGCGCTCGAGCCGGCCCGACACCACGCCCTCGACGTAGCGCTGCGGCTCGCCACCCGCATAGGCCTGCACCGAGAGGTAGCCGGGCTCGGTGTGCAGGCCCAGCGCGCCCATCACGCTCGACGGATGGGCGCGGCCGTTGCAGGCCAGGTCGATCACGGGCAGGCCGCTCATCGCGGCATGGAACCAGCCGTTGACCGTGGTCTCGGCGCCGTTCTCGTTGGCATGCAGGCCGACCAGCTCGCGGCCCGGCGGCAGTTCGCGGCGCAGCAGCTCGAGCGTGCGCAGCAGGTGCGCGGGCTGCACGTGCGGATCGGGCGCGGCCGGCGCGCCGACCAGCGCCATGGTGGCGGTGAGCGCCGAGGGCTCGAACTCGTCGACGCTCCACAGCTGCGGCGTGCCGACCTGCAGCGCGAGCGTGGCGGCGCGCTCGCCGGCCGCGATCAGCCCGCCGCCGCCACCGCCGAGGATGGCGCCGCCCCAGATGGCCGCGCGGACGTCGTCGGGGGTCAGATTGCGTTTCATGGATCCGTTGCTCCTGTGTGTGACAAATAAGGGAAGAGAAAGGGGCGGCTACTTGCGCAGGCTCTTCACCGCGCCCGAGAAGAAGCTGTAGAGCGCGTCGCCCGCGATCACGCCGCCCGCGAACACCTCGAGCCGCTCGCGCGCGGCGCTGCCGAGCACGCGCTGCACGAGCAGCCGGCAGGCGATGCCGGCCGCGACCATCCAGCCGGCCAGCGGGCTCGCGATCAGCAGGCCGGTGGCGAACAGCACGCCGAGCTGCTGGCGCGCGCCGCCCGCGAGCTGCAGCAGCGCGCCCGGCACGGCCCACAGCGCGAGGTTGCGCGCGGTGTCGCCCGAGATGCCGGCCTGGATGGCCGCGACGTAGGCCGCGTTGATCGGCGCCGTCTGGTGGTTGGCGAAGAACAGCCGCCAGCTGCAGGCCACGACCACGATCGCCACCGCGAAGCCCACCATGCCGGCGATCATCTGTTCGCGCCGGCCCGCGGTCTCGAAGGCCGTGCCCGAGGTCTCGCCGCGCAGCAGGTGGCCGGCCTTGAGGTCGTAGCCCATGTCGGCGAAGGCCGGACCGGTGGCGGCCGAGAAGCCCGCGAGCACCACCAGCGCCTCGGGCGGAAAGCCGATCAGGATGCCGATCAGGAGCGAGATCAGCGCCACCGCGAAGGCCGGGAACCAGCCCGAATGCATGGCCGCGATGCCCACGATCAGCTCGTGCACGAAGGCCGCGAAGGTGCCGTAGAGCACGAAGCCCACGAGCATGCCCAGCGACATGCCGTGGTAGACGCCCGTGCCCACGGCCAGCAGCACCATGATCGCGAGGTAGCCGATGCCGCCCAGGCGCAGCGAGCGGCCCAGCGCGCGGGCACCGCGTGCATCGGGTGTAGCGGGCACGCCGGCCGTACCGTGCTTCTTCAGCACCACGCGGCCCACCTGCGCCAGCGCCACGATGCCGGCGCCGATCATCATCCCGTGCGGCAGGTAGAGCGCGCCGATGTCGATGCCGGTCAAGGGCAGTGCATGGCCGCGCACCAGCAGCCCGATGCCGAACGCGGTCATCGCGCCCAGGCCGCCGATCAGCGCCACGCCGAAGGCCGACATCGGCAGCTTGAACACCGCGCCCAGCGCGCCCGTGGCCAGTCCGCCCAGCAGCAGCCAGGCCTGCTTGCCGCCACCGTCGCCGGCCTTGATCGCCTCGGCCGCCGCGATGCCCAGCGGCCACGGGTTCTTCGCGGGGAAGGCCGGCGTGTCGAACATGCGGTAGAGCAGCCAGGCATCGAGCAGCATCGCGAGGCTCACGCCGACCAGCATCGGCACCACCATCTCGGGCAGGCCGAACAGGAACGGGATGCCGATCGGCAGGAACAGGCTGTTGGCCGCGCCGAAGGTGGCCGAGGAGATGCTGGTCTGCGCGAGGTTCTGCGCATGCACCGAGCGGAAGCCGCGGAACATGGCCAGCGGCACGCGCGCCAGGGTCATGGCCGCGAGCGCGCCGATCAGCGAGGTGCTCGGCGTGATGCCCAGGCTCGCGAGCATCTGGATGCCGACGATGGCGCCGAACACGCTGAGCACCAGCGTGAGGACCAGGTTGGCCGGTGCCAGGGCCTTGGGGTGCAGCGCGGGCGGGGTGTGGTCGTGCAGCGGCGCGAGCGCCGTGGCCTCGGTATCGATGCTCATCTTTTTTGGTAGTTCCATTTTTTGGAACTTGATGCAATAATGTTGAACCGCATCATAGGACCGGTCCGGGCGCTGTCAAGCGCGGTTCACCCGAGCCCGCACCCCGCCCCTGCCCTTGTCGCGCGCCGAACCTATGATTCCCTCGATCCACCGACCCCAGATATGAGCACCCTCGCCAACGCCATGGACGTCCTGAAACTGATCGCGCGCCTGCGCCGCGACATCACGGTGACGGACGTGGTGAACGAGCTCGGCCTGCCCAAGAGCTCGGCCTCGCGCACGCTGAGCATGATGGCCGGCTACGGTTTCCTCGACCGCGACGCCGCCACGCGCGCCTACCGCCCGGGCGGCGTGATCATGGAAGCCTCCTACCACTTCCGCGCCTCGCGCAACGCCGCCTCGCTGGTGGAGGAGGCGCTCGCCGCGCTGGTCGACCAGACCCGCTTCACGGGCTACATCAACGTGCTCGACGGCGCCGACACGCTGGTGATCCAGATGCGCGCCGGCGCGGGCGCGCTGCAGATCTACACGCCGCCGGGCAGCCGCGCGCCGGCCTACTCGAGCGCGATGGGCCGCGCGCTGCTCGCGCGCCTGAGCGACGCGGAAGTGACGGCGCTGCTCGGCGGCCGGCTCGACCAGGGCCGCGGCGACGCGCCGCGCACGCGCAAGGACCTGATGGCGCGGCTGGCCGTGATCCGCGAGACCGGCTGGGCCCTGTCGCGCGGCGAGTACGTGACCAACGTGGCGGGCATCTCGTCGGCCGTGTTCGACGCGGCCACGCGCCAGACCTATGCCTTCGGCGTCGCGCTGCCCGCCGAGCTGCTGTCGGAGCCGCTGGTCGAGCGCTACGGCGCCGTGGTGCGCGATGCCGCCGCGAACGTCGGCAAGCGCATCGGCGACCCGTATTGGCTCGCTTTCGGTGCCAACGTCCCCTGAATTTCGAAGGTTTTTCCCGTGTGCGGTGCAGTTTTTCGCTGGGCGCGCACCGCCTTGAATCGCGGGAAGGGTTCGCACCAATCACGTGCGGGCACCGTTTTTGCTTGAATCCGGAAGCATTCACCTTCACGGAACCAAGCCTGCATGAACAAGCGCCATCTGCTCCAGTCCTTCCTCGCCGCCTCGGCCCTGAGCTTCGGCCTGCCCTCGGCCTTCGCCCAGGCCACGACGCCGATCAAGTTCCAGCTCGACTGGCGCTTCGAGGGACCGGCCGCGCTGTTCCTGCATCCGGCCGCCAAGGGCTACTTCAAGGCCGCCGGCCTCGACGTGACCATCGACGCGGGCAACGGCTCGGGGGGCACGGTCACGCGCGTGGCCTCGGGCGCCTACGACATGGGCTTCGCCGATCTCGCGGCGCTGATGGAATTCCACGCCAACAACCCCGACAGCCCGAACAAGCCGGTCGCGGTGATGATGGTCTACAACAACACGCCGGCCTCGGTCATGACGCTCAAGAAGAGCGGCATCACCAAGCCCGCCGACCTCACGGGCAAGAAGCTCGGCGCGCCGGTGTTCGACGCGGGCCGCCGCGCGTTCCCGATCTTCGCCAAGGCCAACAACATCGGCACGGTCAACTGGACCGCGATGGACCCGACCCTGCGCGAGACCATGCTGATGCGCGGCGACATCGACGCCATCACCGGCTTCACCTTCACCTCGCTGCTCAACCTCGAGGCGCGCGGCGCCAAGACGGCCGACGTGGTGATCCTGCCCTACCCCGACTACGGCGTGAAGCTCTATGGCAACGTCATCATCGCCTCGCCCAAGCTCATCAAGGAGAACCCCGAGGCGGTGAAGAAATTCCTCTCGGCCTTCGCCAAGGGCGCCAAGGAAGTGATCGCCAATCCCGCGCAGGGCATCGAGTCGGTGAAGGCGCGCGACGGCATCGTCGACAGCAAGCTCGAGACACGCCGCCTGCAGCTCGCGATCGACACCGTGATCAACAGCGCCGACGCGCGCGCCGACGGCTTCGGCGCGGTCAACGCGGGCCGACTGTCGCTGATGGCCTCGCAGGTGTCGGACGCCTTCAACACCAAGACCCGCGTGAGCCCCGAGGCCGTGTGGTCCGCCGCGCTGCTGCCGCCGGCCGCCGAACTCAGCGGGATCCTGCGCAAGTGATGGCGGACGCTGCGAACGAGGCCGCCCCCTTCGTCGACTTCCAGGACGTCTGGCTCGCCTACAACGAGGAGCTGCTGCGCGCCAACCACTTCGCGGTCGAGGCCATCGACCTGAAGGTGAAGCGCGGCGAGTTCATCGCCATCGTCGGCCCCTCGGGCTGCGGCAAGTCGACCTTCATGAAGCTCACGACCGGGCTCAGGATGCCGTCGATGGGCCGCATCCGCATCGACGGCGCGCCGGTGACCGGGCCGCTCAAGATCTCGGGCATGGCCTTCCAGGCGCCCTCGCTGCTGCCCTGGCGCACCACGGTCGACAACGTGCTGCTGCCGCTGGAGATCGTCGAGCCCTACCGCTCGAACTTCAAGGCCAAGCGCAAGGCGTACGAGGAACGCGCGCGCCGCCTGCTGCAGAAGGTGGGCCTGGGCGGCTACGAGGACAAGTTCCCGTGGCAGCTCTCGGGCGGCATGCAGCAGCGCGCGAGCATCTGCCGCGCGCTGATCCACGAGCCCAAGATGCTGCTGCTCGACGAGCCCTTCGGCGCGCTCGACGCCTTCACGCGCGAGGAGCTCTGGTGCATCCTGCGCGACCTCTGGACCGAGCAGCGCTTCAACGTGATCCTGGTCACGCACGACCTGCGCGAATCGGTGTTCCTGGCCGACACGGTCTACGTGATGAGCAAGAGCCCGGGCCGCTTCGTGGTCAAGCGCGAGATCGAGCTGCCGCGTCCGCGCGAGCTCGAGCTCACCTACACCAAGGAGTTCACCGACATCGTGCTCGAACTGCGCAGCCACATCGGCGCGATCCGCGGCAATGCCGCCGGCGCGACCGGTGCCGCCGCGGTGGCGCACTGAGGAGCGGCCATGAAGAACAACAAGCAACTCGAACGCTGGTCGCCGTGGCTGCTGCTCGTGGCGGTGATCCTGCTGTGGCAGGTGATCTGCGCGGGCTTCGGCGTCTCGGACTTCATCTTCCCGAGCCCGCTGCGCATCTGGAACCAGTTCTGGGAGTTCAAGGAAATCATCGCGGGCCATGCCTGGCGCACCTTCTGGGTCACGATGGCGGGCTTCGGCCTCGCGATCGTGGTGGGCGTGCTGCTCGGTTTCGTGATCGGCAGCTCGCGCCTCGCCTACGCGGCCATCTATCCGCTGATGACGGCCTTCAACGCGCTGCCCAAGGCGGCCTTCGTGCCGATCCTGGTCGTGTGGTTCGGCATCGGCATCGGGCCCGCGATCCTCACGGCCTTCCTGATCAGCTTCTTCCCGATCATGGTCAACATCGCGACCGGCCTCGCCACGCTCGAGCCCGAGCTCGAGGACGTGCTGCGCGTGCTCGGCGCCAAGCGCTGGGACGTGCTCATGAAGATCGGCCTGCCGCGCTCCATGCCCTATTTCTTCGGCTCGCTCAAGGTCGCGATCACGCTGGCCTTCGTGGGCACCACGGTCAGCGAGATGACCGCCGCCAACGAAGGCATCGGCTACCTGCTGATCTCGGCCGGCTCGTCGATGCAGATGGGCCTGGCCTTCGCGGGGCTGATGGTGGTGGGCGCGATGGCGATGCTGATGTACGAGCTCTTCAGCGTGGTCGAGAAGCACACCACGGGCTGGGCGCACCGCGGGTCGCAGAACCAGTGAGGCGCTTCAGGGGCTGAGCACCGACAACCCGCAGGCCGCGAGGTAGAGCCCCAGGCCGAACACCGCATGCGTGACGAGGCTGTGCCAGCGCGCCACCCACGGGCGCGGCAGACGGCGCGCGGCGAGGCCCGCGCCCATGCCGGGCTGCATCAGCAGCCAGGGCGCCGCCACCGTGCCGATGCCCACCAGCAGCGCGAGGCCCGGCGTCGGCCGGCGCGCCCAGTCGAGGCCGCCGATTCCCAGCAGCACGAGCGCGAACGCGATGCCGGTCGCGTAGTGGAGCGCCCAGCCCAGCAGGCGCTCGCCGGGCACGGGCGCGGTGGCCGCGATCGGGCGATGGACGAGACGCCCGCGCGGCAGGTGCGCGACCCAGCGGCCGACCAGCGCGTAGTCGAGCGAAGGCAGGCCGAACACGCGCCGGCGCACGACGGCCCAGAGGTCCATCACGACCGTGGCGCCGATGCCGATCGGCACGGCGCGCGCCAGCAGTTCGGCGAGCTCAGCCATGGAACACCTCGTGCGGCGCGGTCGCCTCGGCGCTGGCGAGCCAGCAGGCCGCGGTGAAGCGCACTTCGTCGCCCTGCACGAAGGGTTCGAAGGCGGCACGCACCGTCTCGATGACGCGCTCGCGCGTCGCCGCATCGGCCTGCTCGAGCGCGAGGCCGACCGGCCCGAGGCGGCTCAGGTAGGGCACGAGCTCCTGCGCGGGCAGGCTGCACGCCAGATCGACGGGACGGATCGCGATCGCGCCCCAGCCGGCCTGCGCGAGGATGGCCTCGACCCGCTCGCGGTCCGCGAAGCCGAATTGTCCCGGCGCGCCGGGCCGCCGCGCGGGCAGTCGAGGCAACAGCGGCGCCGCGGCGCGTTCGGCCGTGGTCATGAATGGGTTCTCGGCGGCCGCGCGCCACGCGAGGAAGCGCAGCGCGGCACCGTCGCGCGCGCCGCGCCGCAGGTTCGCGAAGGCCGCGACCGGGTCGTCGAAGAACATCACGCCGAGGCGCGAGACGATGGTGTCGAACCCGGCCGGCGCGAAGGCATGGGTCTGGGCATCGGCGCACACGAAGCGCGCCTGCGAACCCGCGCGCTCGGCGCGTGCGCGGGCGGCCTCGATCATCGGCGCCGAGATGTCGATGCCGACGCATTCGACGGCATCGCCCGACGGCCTCGCGAGCGCGAGCGTGAGCGCGCCGGTGCCGCAGCCCACGTCGAGCACGCGGCCGAGGGGACGCCCGGCCACGGCCTCTGTCAGCAGCGTGCCGAGCGGTGCGAACAGCCGGTCGAGCAGCGGCTGCCGGTCGACCCAGGCGCGGCCCGCCGGGCCGTTCCACAGCCGCGCCTGTTCGTTCCCGGGCTCTTGCGTGTCGTGCATCTTTCTTTCCTTTCTGGCTTGCCTTCGGAAGGCGGAGAACGCACTATGCAAGTTCAAGTCGACTTGAGGTCAAGAGGATGGCACCACTGGATATCGCGCAGGTGGCGAGGCAATCGGGCGTGCCCGCTTCCACGCTGCGCTTCTACGACGAGAAGGGGCTGATCGCCTCGACGGGCCGGCAGGGGCTGCGCCGGCTGTTCGATCCCGGCGTGCTCGAGAAGCTCGCGCTGATCTCGTTGGGCCGCGCCGCCGGCTTCTCGCTCGACGAGATCGCGCGCATGTTCGCGCCCGACGGCCAGCCGCGCATCGACCGCCGCATGCTCGAGACCAAGGCCGACGAGCTCGACCGCACCATCCGCCAGCTCGCCGCGATGCGCGACGGCCTGCGGCATGCGGCCGTGTGCCGCGCGCCCAGCCACATGGAATGCCCGACCTTCCGGCGCATCCTGCGCGCCGCGGGCACGGGCGCCATCGCCGCGCCCGATCGCAAGGCGCCGCGCAAGTGCGCCGCTCAGTCGAGCAGCAAGGAGGCCTCGTCGCGCCAGTAGGCGACCGCCGCGAGCCAGCCTTCCCAGACGCAGCCGTTGCAGCCGCGCCCGCAGCAGGTGGTGGGTTCGGGCGGCGGCGCGCGCATCGCGAGGCCGCGCGCCGCCAGCAGCGGCGCGATGCGCGCGATCAGGGCCTGGGCACTTGCGAGGTCGGTCGGCGTGGCGAGAAGGGCCGGGTCGGCGAAAGGCGAATCGGACATGCGGTGCGGAGGCGGTCGAGGCGCGATTGTCGGTGCTTCAGCAGCCCTTCAGGCCGCGCGGGCGTTCGTCCGCAGAATCGCCGCGATGGTCCGCTCCGATGCCCTGCCCCGCCTGCCGCACGTCGACCTGCTGCGCGGCCTGCTGGTGGCCTTCGTGATCCTGCTGCATGCGAACCTGCGCCTGCCCTTCGGTCCGCCCGAGCTCGCGCAGGCGCTCGGGCCGCGCCTGCAGGGCATCCTGTTCAGGAGCGGCTACTACGCGGTGATCGCGTTCTTCGTGGTGTCGGGCTACCTGATCACGAGCGCCTCGCTGCGCCGCTGGGGCGCGCTGTCGCGCGTGCCGCCCGGCGCCTTCTACCGCCTGCGCGCGGCGCGCATCCTGCCGAGCCTCTTGCTGCTGCTCGCGGTACTGAGCGTGCTGCATCTCGCGGGCAGCGCCTGGTTCGCGCTCGACACGACCAAGGTCTCGCTGCCGCGCGCGCTGCTCGCGGCGCTGGGCCTGCACCTCAACTGGCTCGAGGCGCAGGTCGGCTACCTGCCCGGCCCCTGGGGCGTGCTGTGGTCGCTCTCGGTCGAGGAGGCCTTCTACCTGGGCTTTCCATGGCTGTGCCTGCTCGCGCGCGGCGAGCGCCGCTTCGCGCTGCTGATGCTGGAGCCGATCGCGCTCGGGCCGCTGGCGCGCAGCGTGTGGAGCGACAACGAGCTGTGGCAGGACCACTCGTACCTCTCGGGCATGGACGGCATCGCCTTCGGCTGCCTCGCGGCGCTGCTCGCGCACCGCGTGCCGCGCGCGCCCTCGGCCACGGTGCATCGGCTGCTGCTGGCCGCGGGGGCGCTGCTGGTGGCGGGCGTGTTCTGCTTCCGGCGCGAGGTGTTCCAGCTCGGCCTCACGCGCTTCGGCCTGCAGGTCACGCTGCTCGAACTGGGCCTCGCGCTGCTGCTGGTGGCGGCGCACTGGCAGCCCTGGCGCTGGTGCGCGGGCGCGGCCGCGGCGCCGCTGCGCTGGTTCGGGCGCCACAGCTACGAGGTCTATCTGAGCCACATGTTCGTGGTGATCCCCGGTGCCTGGCTGTTCCTGCAGGCGGGCCTGTCGGCGACGTGGATTCCGCTTGGGTACCTTGCGCTGCTGGCCGCGTCGGGGCTGTTGGGGCAAGTGGTGGCACGAGGCTTTTCCGAGCCCTGCAACCGCTGGCTGCGCCAGGCCTGATCAGGCGCCGAGGTTCAGCTCCAGCCGCATCCGCGCGCCGCCGGTGTCGTTGCTGCCGATGGTGAGCCGCCCGCGGTGCAGGTGCGCCACCTCGGCCACGAGGTGCAGCCCGAGCCCGGCGCCGCGCCCGCGCGGCACCAGCCGGTGGAAGGGCTCGACCACGCGCTCGCGTTCCGACTCGGGAATGCCGGGCCCCGAGTCGAGCACCTCGATGCAGAAGGGCTCGCACAGCCGCACCTGGATGTCGCAGCCCTGCCCGCCATGCTCGATCGCGTTCTGGATCAGGTTGGTCAGCGCGCGCTCGAGCGAAGGCGCATCGCCGCCGACCACGATCGCCAGCGGCGCATCGACCGACAGGGTGCAGCGGTTCATGATCGCGAGCGGCGCGAGGTCGGCCGCCGCGCGCTCGCACAGCGCCTTCAGGTCCACCTGCTGCGCCTGCACCACCACGCCGTCGAGCCGCTGCAGGTCGAGCAGTTGCTCGGCCAGCGTGGCCAGCCGCGCCGAGGCCTGCATCAGCTTGACCTTGAGCGGATCGTTGGGCAGCCCCTCGAGGCGGATCTGCAGGATGGTGATCGGCGTGCGCAGCTCGTGCGCCGCGTCGGCCAGGAAGCGCTCCTGCCGGTCGTAGCCCTCGTTGAGCCGGTCGAAGGCGCGGTTGACCGCATTGACCAGCGGCCGGATCTCGCCGGCCACGCCGTCGAGCGGCAGCCGCGTGGTGCGCTCGTGCACGTCGATGCTCTCGGCATGCGCGGCGGTGGCGATCAGCCCCTTGAGCCCGCGCTTCACCACGAAAGGCGTCGCGAGGATCACGCCGAGGCAGGTGACCAGCGCCATCGGCGCCACCAGGAACAGGAAGGCCACGCCGGTGCCGCGCAGCGTGCTCTTCATCGACAGCGGGCTGCCGGTCTGGACCATCATCGCGACCGGTCCGGCGCGCGTCTCGACGCGCTCGAAGCGCGCCTTCGGCTGGCCGTTGCTGGTGGCGAGGTCGATCCACACGCGGTCGATGCCGTCGAAACGTCCGGCCAGGCCGAGGTAGCGCTCGGGCACCTCGCCCTGCACGAGCTGGTGGCCCTGCGCATCGCGCACGATGAACCACAGGCCCGCGCCGGCGTTGCCGCGCAGCTGTTCGAACTCGGGCGTGGGCGCGAGCGCGAGTGCGCCGTCGCCCGCGCGCACGACCGCATCGCGGATCACGCGCACCGTCTCCTCGCCGGTTTCGTCGACCACCCGGCCCAGCACCCAGGCCAGGCCGATGAAGCCGCCCATCACCAGCAGCCCCACCACCACCTGCAGCAGGATCAGGCTCCAGATCAGCTGCCAGCGCAGCGACAGCAGCTTCATGCGGCGCCCGGCGCCGCGCACAGCAGGTAGCCCACGCCGCGGATGGCGTGGATCTCGACCTGGGCGCCGGCCTTGTCGAGCTTGGAGCGCAGGCGCGAGACATGGGTGTCGAGCGCGTTCGAATGGATGTCGCCCTCCTGCCCATAGACGCGGTCGTGCAGCGATTCGCGCAGCACGGTGCGCCCGCGCTGCTCGAGCAGGGCCTCGAGCACCAGCAGCTCGCGCCGCGTGAGCAGCAGGCTCTGCGCATCGACATGCGCCTGCCGCTGCAGGTGATCGAACTGCAGCCGCGCCAACGCGGTGACCGGGTTGGCGCGCAAGGCGGGACGGCGCGCGAGCGCGCGCACGCGCGCCATCAGCTCGTCCATCGAGAAGGGCTTGGCCAGGTAGTCGTCGGCGCCGCCGTCGAGGCTCAGCACGCGCTCGGAGATGTCGGCCATCGCGGTGAGCACCAGCACCGCGGCCGCGATCCCGTTGGCGCGCAGGAACTCGATCAGGCTCAGGCCATCGCCATCGGGCAGGCCGCGATCGAGCACGATCACCTCGTGCTGGCCCGCGAGCACCGCGTCCTGTGCCTCGCGCAGCGAACCCGCCACGTCGACCACCGCCTGGTTCTGGCGCAGTGCCGCCGCCAGCGCCTGCGCGAGTTCGGCTTCGTCTTCGACCAGCAGGATTCTCATATCGGGCCGGAATTCTAGAGGCCGGCCCCTGGTGCGCCCCGTAATGTTCACGCAATGCCGGCGCCTACCCTGGCCGGTTCATCCATCCAGGGAGCCCAGGTGACACCCCTCTCGTCCCGCCCCGTCAGGACCCCATGGCACGCGGCGCTGGCGCGGCGCATCGCCACGCTCTGGGTCACCAAGATGCTCGGCACCACGCTCGGCATCTCGGGCTTCTTCGTGCTGTATTTCTGGGTCATGCACCACCCGCTCGGCCTGCCGCTCACGATGCCGCTCACGGCCGTCGACCACTGGGTGCCGCTGAGCGACGACGCGCTGCCGCTCTATGCCTCGCTGTGGCTCTACGTGGGCCTCGCGCCGGCCCTGGCCAAGGACCGCGCCGAGCTGCTGCTGCATGCGCAGGCCGCGGCGCTGATGGCCGCCATCGGGCTCGCGGTGTTCTGGCTCTTTCCGACCGTGGTGCCGGTGTTCGCGGTCGACTGGACGCAGTACCCCTCGCTGCAGTTCCTCAAGAGCACCGACGCGGGCGGCAATGCCTTCCCCTCGCTGCACGTGTCCTTCGCGGTGTTCACGGCCGTGCTGATGACGCGCCAGCTGCGCAGCGTGGACGCGCCCGCCTGGGTGCTGGCGCTCAACTGGCTGTGGGCGGCGGGGATCGTCTATTCGACGCTGGCCACGCGCCAGCACGTGCTGCTCGACGTGCTCGGCGGCACGGCGCTGGCGGGGTTCATGAGCTGGATCACCGGCCCGGCACGGCGGCGGCTGATCCTGGTGGGCGCCTGAGGCGGCGCCCGGCCTTCATTACCAGAAGATCCAGAGCGCGAGGCCGCCGAAGATCGCCCACTTCACGAGGTAGTACACGCGCTTGTCCCAGGCCTTGAGGCGCTTGCCGATCACGCGGATCTGGTAGATGTACTTGAAGGCGCGGTTGATGCCGCCGGTCTTGTCGCCGGCATCGTTGGGCGAGCTGGCCGCGGCCAGCAGGTTCTTCGCGAACCAGCGGTTGACGGCGCTGGCCCAGCGGTACTTGAGCGGACGCTCGATGTCGCAGAACAGGATCACGCGGTCGTGGTCGGTGGTGTTCTCGGCATAGTGGATGTAGGTCTCGTCGAACACCACCGATTCGCCGTCGCGCCAGTGGTAGCGCTGGCCGTCGACGTCGATGTAGCAGCCCTCCACGCCCGGCGTCCACAGGCCCAGGTGGTAGCGCAGCGAACCCGCGAAGGGATCGCGGTGGCGCACCAGCCGGCTGCCGGGCGGCAGCTCGGCGAACATCGCGGCCTTGATGGTGCCGATGCCGCGCAGCAGCTCGGTCGTGCGCGGGCACAGCACCGCGGCCGAGGGATGGGCCTCGTCGTACCACTTGAGGTAGAAGCGCTTCCAGCCGCTCTTGAAGAAGGAGTTGAAGCCCACGTCGTTGAACTGGCTCGAGGCCTTGATGCTGCCGCCGTTGCGCATGGCGAGCGCCTCCTCGCGGATGACCTCCCAGTTCTCCTCGAGCACGCGCATCTCGGGGAATTCCTTGGGCGACAGGTAGGGCGTGCTCGGCACCTTCGAGAAAAGGTACATGAACACGTTGAGCGGCGCGAGGAAGGTCGAGTGGTCCGACAGCTGGCGGAAGAAACGATGGCGCACCTGGCCGCGGAAATGCACGTAGAGCGCACTGAGCGCGAAGATGGCGAGAATGACCCACTTCATGTGAGAGTGTCCTGTTCGGGGGGAGCGCTGGAGAGCACCCGCTAGTTTAATTCTTCACACTTCAACGAGCCTGACGCGGGTTTTGCCCCCCAAAACGGCTCCGCGCCTCAAGTGCGGCCCTCGAGCATCGGCTGCTCCTGCCCCTCGACCGCCAGCGGCAGCCGCACCACCGCCAGCAGCCCGCGGCCGCCGGCGCCGGTCTCCAGCGCCACGGTGCCGCCATGCTTGTCGACCACCGACTTGACGATCGCCAGCCCGAGCCCGCTGCCGCTCTGGGTCTGGCCCGGGCTGCGGAAGAAGCGGTCGAACACCCGCTCGCGCAGGCCGGGCGGGATGCCCGGCCCCTGGTCGGCCACGCGCAGCACCGCGTGGCCCTGCTCGCGCGCCACCTGCACCTTCACCACGGTGCGGCGGGGGCTGTACTTGATGGCGTTGTCCACCAGGTTGTCGACCATCGACACCAGGCTCTCGCGCTCGCCGAGCACCGGCACCTCGCCCGCGCAGGCCAGTTCGAGCTCGACGCCGCGCGCATGCGCCACGCCCTCGATCATCGCGAGCCGGTCCTGCACCAGCGCATCGAGCGACAGCGCCACCGGCAGCGCGGCATCGGACACGGCGTCGCTGCGCATGAGCTGCAGCAGCTGGCCCACCAGCCGGGTCGCGCGGTCGTTGCTGCGCAGCAGGTTGCCCATCAGCTCGCGCTGCCCGGAATCGATGCTCTGCGCCTTCAGCGCCTCCACGTTCACGCGCATCGCGGCCAGCGGCGTGCGCAGCTCGTGGGCCGCGTCGGCGATCAGGCTGCGCTCGCGCGTGGTGCTGTCGCGCACCCGCTGCAGCAGGGTGTTGATGCTCTGCACCAACGGCTGCAGCTCGCGATGCGGCGGCCGGTACGACAGCGGCGTGAGGTCGGCCGGCCCGCGCTCGGAGGTCTCGCGGCTCACGCGGCGCCAGGGCCGCAGCGCGAGCCGCACCGTGAGCCAGGCCGGCACCACCAGGAAGGGCAGGCTCACCAGCAGCGGCAGCAGGTAGTAGCCGCGGTAGGTGATGTTGACCACCAGCCGCCAGATGCCGGGCTCGGCGATCATCACGCGGGTGTCGAACTGCGGCGAATGCAGCGTGCGCGCGCGCCACTCGCGCCCGCCCACGTGCACCGTCTCGATCAGGTCGGGCACGCTGTTGACGATCTCGGGCACCGCATCGGTGGTGCGGTAGATCAGCTTGCCGCGCTGCCACACCTGCAGCATCGGCGAGGTGTCGGATTCGGCGTTGCCGTCGCTCGCGGTCTCGAGCAGCGCGAGGTCGAAGGCATGCAGGGTGTCGTACTGGCGCTTCGGGTCGTCGGCCAGGTTGATGGCGATCGCCGCCACGCTCTCGTAGATCTTGCTGAAGCGCAGCAGCTCCGGGTCCTTGTAGGAGTCGTAGAACAGCAGCCCGACGATCAGCGTCCACAGTGCCGCGACCACCGCCATCTGCGCCAGCACCAGCCTGCGCATCAGCGAGGGCTGGATCACCCGCCCGATGAAGCGCAGCGCGGTTCGGATCATGCGCGCGGGCTGCCGGCGCGCGCCAGCGACTGGGCGTCGACCACGTAGCCGATGCCGCGCACGGTGCGGATGTAGCCCTGGCCGATCTTGCGGCGCAGGTTCGAGATGTGGACCTCGAGCGAGTTGCTGCCGATGCCCGGGCCGCCCGGCAGCACCTGTTCCTCCATCACGCGGCGCGTGACCACGCGGCCGGTGCGCTTGAGCAGCAGCGCGAGCAGGTCGAACTCGCAGCGCGAGAGCTCCACCTGCTGGCCGTCGACCAGCACGCCGCGCGTGGGCTCGTGCAGCGCCAGGCCGCGCATGCGGATGGTCTCGTCGTCGAAGCCGTAGCTGCGGCGCGCGAGCGCGCGCACGCGCGACAGCAGCTCGGCCAGCGCGAAGGGCTTGACCAGGTAATCGTCGGCGCCGTCGTCGAGGCTGCGCAGCCGGTCGTTGAGCGCGTCGCGCGCGCTGAGCACGAGCACCGGCAGGATCTGGCGCTCGCGGCGCAGGCGCAGCAGCAATTCGATGCCGTCGCCGTCGGGCAGGCCGAGGTCGAGCAGCACCATGTCGAAGGCACCGCTGTCGAGGGTGCGGATGGCGTCGTCGAGACGGCGTACCCAGACCACGTCCATGCCCTGGTTGGCGAGCGCGATGCGCACGCCGTTGCCGAGTTCGAGGTCGTCCTCCACGAGCAAAAGATTCATGACAGTCTCCGTGCGGTGCGCCGCCCGGCACCTGGGGAGCGGGAAGTATCTGCCAAGCGGCGTTCGACGACTTCAGGATTCCTTCATGAAGGCCACAGGCTGGCTTCAGGTCGCGTGCCCACACTGCCCGCCATGCCCCGGTTCCATCCCCTCTTCTTCCCGCCGCGGCGCGCCTTCCTGCGCGCCGCGCTGGCCTGGCCCTCGGCCGTCTCGCTCTCGGGCCTCGGCGGCCTCGTCACCCTCGGCGGCTGCGGCGGCAGCAGCCACCCGGGCAGCCCGTCGATCGTTCCGCCCGCCGGCCCGACCGTGGTGTCGGTGACCGACCGCCGCGTGAAGGTGGCGCACGATGTCTCGCTGCACGTGCGCGACTGGCAATGCGACAACTGCCGCGGCCCGACCATCGTGCTGCTGCCCGGGCTGGGCGCCAATGCCTACGTCTTCGACGGCCTGGCCCATGCGCTCGCGCCGCGTGCGCGCGTGATCGCCGTGAGCCGGCGCGGCTACGGCCAGTCGGACAAGCCGCTGCCGGTGCGCACCGCCACCCAGCACTACGAGGTCGACACTCTGGTGGCCGACCTGCATGCGCTGCTCGACGGGCTCGGCCTCGACCGCGTGGTGCTCGCGGGCCATTCGATCGCGGGCAACGAGCTCACGCGCTTCGCGGGCCGGCATCCGCAACGCGTGCGCGGGCTGGTCTACATCGATGCCACCTTCGACCACACGCGCGACCCCGCCACCGGCGGCCTGCCCGTGCCCGAGAACCGGCTGTTCCGCGAGCCGGTGCCGCGCGAGGAGGACGGCGCCTCGATGGAGGCGGCGCTCGCCTACGCGCGGCGCACCGTGCGCCACTGGTCGGCGCCACTGGAGGCCAACCTGCGCGACCAGCTCGACCTGCAGCCCGACGGCAGCGTGCGCCTCAACACGCCCGCCGCGGTGGCCGCCGCGATGGAAACCGCGAGCCATTCCTTTTCGCCCGACTACGCGCCGGTGCGAGCGCCCGCTCTCGTCGTGACCGCGATGCCGGGCGACATCCGCGACATCTTCCCCGCGTTGCCCGAGACGCTGGACGCGGCCACGCTGAAGGACGCGGCGGCCTACCTGCGCGTGATCCGCTACGTGCGCGTCGACGACGCGGCCCGCCTCATGGCGGCACTGAAGACGCACCACCAGATCGTGTTCGAGGACGCCTGCCACGGCGATTTCTTCATCGAACGCGAGGCCGAGCTGGTGCGCGCCATCGAGGCGATGCGCTGGGCCTGAGGGCCGGCTGGCGATGTCAGGCCGGCGCGCGCAGCAGCTTGATCAGCGCGGCCAGCTCCTCGCCGCCGAGCCCCGCGGCATCGGCGCGCTGGAACAGGCCGGCCGCGAAGGCCGGGAACTCGCTGTTGATGCCGCTCTCGCGCGCCGTCTGCAGGATGCGCTGCGTGGCCTCGACCGAGATCCGCATCGGGCTCTGCGAGATCTTGAAGTCGCCCGACTGGATGACCGCGCCCTCGTGCTGCAGGAAGCCCGCGAAGGTCGGCATGATGCCCGCGACGATGCGCCCGAACTCGGCCACGTCGAAGCCCTCCGACTCGGCCACGCGCGCGCCGTGCAGGAAGCCCAGCATCGTGCCGTAGATGGTCGAGAGCGTCGCGAGGTCCATGGCCGCGGCATTGCTGATCTTCTCACCCAGGTAGACGATGCCGCCGCCGAGCACCGCGAGCAGCGGCGCGACGGCACGGAACACCGGCTCGTCGCCCGACATCAGGATCGGCGTGTCGCCCTGGCCCATCTGCTCGGGCGCGGCCTGGATCGCGCCCTCGAGAAAGGTGGCGCCGTGGCGCTGCGCCCAGGCCTGCGCATCGCGCGCATCCCGGGGGCTGCCGGTCGTGAGCTGCACCAGCAGGCGGCCGTCCATCGCGGCCGCCACGCCCTCGGCGCCGAGGATCGCATCGGCCGCGCGGTAGTCGTAGACGCACATCAGCACCACGTGGCTCGCGCGCACCGCGGCGGCGGCGCTGTCGGCCAGCACCGCGCCCTGGGCGACCAGCGGCGCGGCCTTGTCGGCGCTGCGGTTCCAGACCGTGACTTGGTGGCCCTGCGCGAGGTAGAGGCGCGCGATGGTGGCGCCCATCGAACCGAGGCCGATGACGGTGATCTTCTGCTTGCTGCTCATGGGGTGTTCCGGGTGTTCCAAAAAGGATTGACGATGGCTGCATGGTAGAAATTGCACCTCCCGATGGTCAAGTACCTACGATAAAGTGAGGTACTTACCAAAACGTCAGTATTGGAGAACGGCATGGCAGCGAAGAAGCCCTACGTCTGCGGCATCGGCCCCGCGTTCGAAGTCATCGGCGGCAAGTGGAAGGCGCTGATCCTCTGGGAGCTGCACCTGCAGCCGCGCCGCTTCGGCGAGCTGCGGCGCATGCTGCCGGGCATCAGCGAGAAGATGCTGATCCAGCAGCTGCGCGAGCTCGAGACCGACGGCATCGTCGCGCGCGAGGTGTTCCACGAAGTGCCGCCGCGCGTCGAGTATTCGGAGACCAAGCTGGGCGCCACGCTCAATGCGGCGCTCGGTCCGCTCGCCGATTGGGGCGACCGCTATGCCAAGCGCGTGGAGGCGGCGCGCAAGCAGTCGGAAGCGGCCAAGCGGGGCTGAGGGAGATCGCATGAGGACGACGCTGAAGGACCCGGCGCGCCGTGGCGCGCTGGCCACGATGATCGCGATGGCCCTGCCCTGGGGCAGCGCGCGCGCCGACGAAGGCTGCTCGGCCCGAGCCGCCTATGCCGGCCCGCCGCGGCGCTCCGCGCCCGATGCGGTCTGGCAGCGCGACTTCGGCCGCGCGATCGACGGCGAGCTGCCCGCCGACTTGCAGCAGAGCCTCGGCGATGCGCTCGACAGGATGCTGCAGCATGTGCCGGCCGCGAGCGTGGCGGTCGCGATTCCCGGCGAGGGCAGCTGGCGGGCGACACGCGGCCTGGCGCGCACCGAGCCGCGCGAAGCGGTGCGGCCCGACCAGGGCTTCCAGGTCGCGAGCACCGCCAAGACACTGACCGCCGCGATCGTGCTGCAGCTCGTGGAGGAACGCCGGCTCGCGCTCGGCGACAGCATCGAGCGCTGGTTCCCCGAGGCGCCCAACGCCGGGCTCGTCACCATCGAGCACCTGCTGCGCCACACCAGCGGCCTCGTGAGCTTCAACGCGCTGCCCGACTTCGGCACGAAGTACCGGCCGCCCGCGGAGGTCATCGCGCTGGGCCTCGCGCAGAAGCCGCAGTTCTGCCCCGGCACGAACTGGAGCTACAGCAACACCGGCTACGCGATGCTCGGCACCATCGTCGAGCGGCTCGAGAGCGCCTCCTTCGAGCAAGTGCTGGCGAAGCGGCTGACCGGCCCGCTCGCGCTCACGCACACCACGATGCGCCGCCCCGGCGTCGAACTGCCGGTGGTCAGCGGCCACGCGGCCGGCCGGCCGGTCGATGCGCCCGACCAGTACGCCACGCCCTATGCCGCGGGCGCGCTGGCCTCGACCGCGGGCGACCTCGTGCGCTTCTGGCATGCGCTGCTCGGCGGCCGGGTGCTGCCGCCGGCCACGGTGCGGCGCATGTTCGTCGACATGCCCGCGATGCTCGGCCCCTACAGCGGCGGCAATGCCTCGTACGGCATGGGCGTGCAGCTCTACGACGTGCCCGACGGGCCGGGCCTGATGCTGGGCCACAGCGGCGGCATCGAGGGCTTCACGAGCGTGGTCGCCTACGTGCCGGCCGACGACCTCTACATCGCCGTGTCCTTCAACGAGAAGAAGGTGCCGGCCGAGGCCGGCCTGTGGTCGCTGCTGCGCGCGGTGCGGGCCTGGCGCGTGCTGCGCTGACCGACCCGGGAGTCAAGCCGCCCAGTTCGTCTGGATCTCGGTCTTCACCTCGGTCATGAGCTTGTGCACCGGGCACTTGCCCGCCACGCGCAGCAGCTCGTCGCGCTGCGCGTCGCTGAGGTTGCCGCTCACGCGCAGCGTCGAGTCGAGCCGGTAGATGCCCTTGCGCTCCTCGCTGTCGTCGCGGTCGACCACCACCTCGATGTCCTCGACCGGAATGCCCTTGCGACGCGCGTAGATCAGCACGGTGAGCGCCTTGCAGGCGGCCAGCGAGGCGTCGTAGAGGTCGTGCGGCTCGGGGCCGTCGTCGTTGCCGCCGCCGGCCGGCGAGGCATCGACCGCGATCTCGTGGTTGCGGATCTTGAGGATGTGGCGCGTGCCGGTGGTGCCGTCGCGGCGGATCGAGATGCTCATGGCGGTGTCCTTGGGTGGGAAGGGATTCAGGGAGCCAGCGGCTTCACGTAGAGGATGGTCGTGAAGCCGCTGTGCCATTCGAGGTCGGGATAGCGGTCGGCCTCGCGGTAACCGAGCGCGAGGTAGAAGCCCTGGCTCGCGGTGTTGAAGGTGTCGGTCTCGAGCCGCGCGAGTTCGACGCCGTCGGCGCGCATGCCCGCTTCGGCGAAGGCCATGAGCGCGCGCGCGATGCCCTTGCGCCGATGCGCCGCGGGCACGTGCAGCGCCTGCACGAAGTCGCGCTGCCAGTGCACCATGCCGACCACCTCGCCATCGATCTCGGCGACGAAGAACTCCGGCCCCATCTCGTCGATGTAGCCCACGGGCTCGCCGCTCTCGCGGTAGCCGCGCGCGGCCTCGGGCGTGAGCTGCGGCAGCCAGGTGCTCGCGAAGGTGTCGTCGAGGATGGCCTTGACGGCGTCGAAGTCGTCGAGGCGCCAGGGGCGGATGGTGATCGGGTCTTGGGACATGGGCCGGCGATGGTAGCCGTGCCTTCAGCGGTCGGTGGCGAGCATCAGGGTTTCCTTGATCTCCTCCATCACCACGTAGCTGTGCGACTCGGCCGCCACCGGCAGCTTCTTGAGGATGTCGCCGAGCAGGTGGCGGTATTCGCTCATGCCGCTCAGGCGCGCCTTCACGAGGTAGTCGAAGCTGCCCGACACGAGGTGGCATTCGAGCACCTCGGGCATATGCAGCAGCTCCTGCCTGACCTTGTCGAACACGTCGCCCGACTTGGCCGAGAGCTTGATCTCGACGAACACCAAGAGCGTCTTGCCCAACGCCTCGGGCGATACGCGCGCGTGGTAGCCGCTGATGACGCCGTCGCGCTCCATGCGCTTCACGCGCTCGGCGCAGGGCGAGGCCGACAGGCCGATGCGCTCGGCCAGTTCGGTCATGGAAATGCGGCCCTGGCGCTGCAGCAGGTCAAGGATCTTGCGGTCGATTCGGTCGAGCTCGGGCACTTTCACTCCGCGCGGCGCATAGGAAGGTTCTACACAGGAGATTCCGCTGCCGAACGCTTGAAAACAGTGGAATCCACTTCATTCTGACGCATAAATTCTCGCTATTCCATTCGAATCAGCGGATACACCATGAAAGTCATCGTTCTGGGCGGCGGCGTGATCGGCACCACCACGGCCTACTACCTCGCGCGCTCGGGCGCCGACGTCACCCTGCTCGACCGGCAGGCCGGTCCGGCCGAGGAAACCAGCTTCGGCAACGCCGGGCAGGTATCGCCCGGCTATTCCACGCCCTGGGCCGCGCCCGGCATTCCGCTGAAGGCGATCAAGTGGATGTTCCAAAAGCATGCGCCGCTGTCGATCCGCCCCGACGGCACGCTGTTCCAGCTGCGCTGGATGGCGCAGATGCTGCGCAACTGCTCGCCCGAGCGCTATGCGATCAACAAGGAACGCATGATGCGCGTGGCCGAGTACAGCCGCGGCTGCCTGCAGGCGCTGCGCGCCGAGACCGGCCTGCAGTACGAGCACCGCACCGGTGGCACCCTGCAGCTGTTCCGCACGCAGGCGCAGCTCGACGCGGTGCAGCGCGACATCGCGGTGCTCGAGGAATGCGGCGTGCCCTACGAACTGCTCGACCGCGATGCGCTGGCACGCGTCGAACCCGCGCTGGCCGGCGCGCGCGACCGCCTCACGGGCGGCCTGCGGCTGCCGAACGACGAGACCGGCGACTGCCACCTGTTCACGCGCGGCCTGGCCGAGATCGCGCGCGGCCTGGGCGTGGACTTCCGCTTCGGCCAGGGCGTCGAGGCGCTCGAGACCGAGGGCGGCCGCATCAGCGGCGTGCGCACCACGGCCGGCAAGGTGCTCACGGCCGACCGCTACGTGATGGCCTTCGGCAGCTATTCGCGCGCGGCCATCGCCTCGCTGGGCCTCGATATTCCCGTCTACCCGGTCAAGGGCTACTCGCTCACGGTGCCGCTGATCGACGAATCGCTGGCGCCGCAGTCGACCGTGCTCGACGAGACCTACAAGGTGGCCGTCACGCGCTTCGACGACCGCATCCGCGTGGGCGGCATGGCCGAGCTCTCGGGCTTCGACCTGCGCCTGAACCCCCAGCGCCGCGCCACGCTCGAGAAGGTGGTGAGCGACCTGTTCCCGGGCGGCGACCTGCCGCGCGCCAGCTTCTGGACCGGCCTGCGCCCGATGACGCCCGACAGCACCCCGATCGTCGGCGCCACGCGCTACCCCAACCTGTTCCTCAACACCGGCCACGGCACCCTGGGCTGGACCATGGCCTGCGGCTCGGGCAAGCTGATCTCCGACATCGTGACCGGCCAGCGGCCCGAGATCCGCACCGACGGTCTCGCGATGGACCGCTATGAAGAGGGCCGCTCGCAAGCCGCGCGGCCGAGCACCTCGCCGGCCACGGCCTGATCGATCAGGCCGCCTTCGCCACCGGCACCGCGGCCTCCATGCCGCGGTACACCTCGGCCTCGCCATGCCGCGCGAGCAGCTGCATCAGGTGCTTGCGGATCAGCATGCCGGGGCGGTCCGACTCCATCGAGTACTCGACGCCGCGCCGGCGCGTGTCGACCAGCGCATCGGGATCGGTCGACTCGAGGATGTCCTTGTCCTCGCGCGTGATCTCGTCGTCGAAGGCGATCAGCATCGCGGCCGGGCAGTCGGCCTCGGTGTCGTTGCGGAACAGCCATTGGCACAGCTGCATGCGGTGGTCGTCGATCGGCGTGAAGCAGTTGATGATGATGTGGCGGATGCCGCTCGGGTACTCGATGTCGAGGCGGCGCGAGAACGGCAGGAAATAGGCATTGCGCATGTGGCGCGTGGTGATGGGATCGGTCACGCCGCTGATCGCGTGGAATTTCTCGGGATTGGTCGCCTCGATGACCGTCTCCGCATAGAAGCCCGCCTCGTTCTCCACCAGCTCGTACTTGCTCGGCTTCGGGCTCGCGGCCACGCCGAAGGTGGCGCGGTGCACGAAGCTGAAGTGCGAGTTGTCGAAGGAGTTCTCGAGCGCGCGCAACGGGCTGGTCTGCCATTCCTCGTGGAACTGGAAGATGGTGCGGTAGCCCGGATCGTCGAACTCGGGAATGGCGGGGATGTCGGCGATCGGCTCCTCGAGCGCCACCCAGGCATAACCATGGCGCGCGGTGCAGCGGTAGGCCGTGGTGCGGTAGTCGGGCGAAATGGGCCGCTCGGGGTCGTACTGCGGGATGCGGATGACCTGGCCGCCGCGGTCGTAGGTCCAGCCGTGGTAGCCGCACTGGAGCGCGCCCTGAGCGCAGGCCTGGCCCGCGCCGTCCACGCACCAGCCCTTGGAGAGCTTCGCGGTGCGGTGGCAGCAGCGGTCGCGCAGCGCGGCCGGCTGGCCCTCGGCGTCGAGGAAGAGAACGATGTCCTCGCCGAGCAGCCGGAAGGGCTTGGGGCCCTGGGCCAGGTCGGTGAGCGGCATGACGGCATGCCAGAACTTGCGGAAGACGGGTTGACGGGTGACGAGCATGGGCGGACTCCTTCTGAGGTCGTGTGGGACGAACTGAAAGAGCAATTTCCCACCCCGTACCGGACCGCGATGGCGCGATGACGATGGGGCTGAACGCTTCTACTCTGCGCAACTGCCTTGCAAATTGCGCGCCCGGATTGTTGCGCGGCGCGCGTGCCATGCCAAGCCCGGCCGCCAATGCCCGAGCAAAGCGCAAAGCGTCAGGCGCCAAGCCCTTGGCATGCCTTCTGCTTTGCCGAGCCCAAGAGTAGAAGCGTTCAGCAGCGCACGCACCACGAACGTGCGCCCGCCCGGAAATTGCTCTTGAAATGCCCGCCGCCCTCTGTCCCCAGAGGGCGAACGGATTCAAGAACCGAAGATTCCGAGGCTCCCCATGCACCGTCGATCCTTCCTCGCGGCCAGCGCCGCCACCCTCGCCGCTCCGGCCGTCCTCGCCCAGGGCGGCAACGGACGGCTCACCCCCCTCAAGTTCACGCTCGACTTCCGCATCAACGGCCAGACCGCGCCTTTCTTCCTCGCGCTGGCCAGGGGCTACTACAAGGAAGAAGGGCTCGACGTGAGCATCGACACCGGCGCCGGCTCGGTGGCCTCCATCACCCGCATCGCCAGCGGCGTCTACCAGCTCGGGCTGGGCGACATCAGCTCGCTGGTGGAGTTCAATGCGCAGAACCCGGGCACGCCGGCGGTGCAGGCCGTCTACCAGTACTACAACCGCGCACCATTCGTGATCATCGGCCGCAAGGACCGCGGCGTGACCGGCGACTTCAAGAGCCTCGCGGGCAAGAAGGTGGCGGCCGCCGCGGTCGAATCGACGCGGCGCGCCTGGCCGCTGGTCGCGCGCAGGCAGGGCCTGCGCGCCGACGCCTTCCAGTGGCAGACCACCGACTTCAGCGCGCGCGACAACGTGATGGTGCGCGGCGACGTCGATGCCGCCACCTACTTCCACGATTCGGCGGTCTCGCTGTTCGCGCGCATGCGGCCCGAGACGCTGTCGGTGCTCAAGTACGCCGACGCGGGCGTCGACCTCTACGGCAACGCCATCCTCGCGAGCAGCAACCTGGTGGCGCAGAACCCCAAGCTGGTGGCCGCCTTCCTGCGCGCGAGCAACCGCGCCATCGTCGAGACCTTCGCCGATCCGGCGCCGAGCATCGCGGCCATGCGCCAGCGCGAGCCCATCCTCGATGAGAAAATCGAGCGCGAGCGCTGGAACATCACGGCCCAGTACGTGGGCGCCGCCGACACGCGCGGCCACGGCCTCGGCGACATCCGCAAGCTCACGCTGGAGCGGCAGGTCGACGAAGTGGCCGACGTCTTCGGTCTGAAGGTCAAGCCCGCCTCCGACGCCATCTTCAACACCACGATGCTCCCATCGCGCACCGAACGCACCCTTCCCAAGGCATGAACTCCCCCAGCACCACCACCCCCACCGCTCCCGCCGAAACCGCGCTCGACGAACGCGACGGCCGCTACCTGCGCAAGGCCATCGTCTGGTCGCACCTCGCGCGCCGGCGCGGCAACCGGCCCTTCGGCTCGGTCATCGTCTCGGCCGCGGGCGAAGTGCTCTGCGAGGCCTACAACAACACCGGCGAGACCGGCGACTGCACCGGCCATGCTGAGACCAACGCGATCCGCGCGCTCGCGGGCCGCGGCATCTCGCGCGAGGAACTGGCAGGCGCCACGCTCTATGCCTCGGGCGAGCCCTGCGTGATGTGCGCGGGCGCGATCTTCTGGTCGAACATCGGCCGCGTGGTGTTCGGCATCGACGCCGAGCGGCTTCGCGTGTTCCGCGGCGAGCGGCAGGACCAGCGCGATGCCGAGCTGTCGTGCCGCGACGTGTTCCGCGCCTCGCCGCATCCGATCGAATGCATCGGCCCGGCGCTGATCGACGAGGCCAGCGCCGCCCACGACGGCGCCTGGAAGACCTGAAGCGGCGCACCGCGAGGACCTAGACTCCCCCGCATGCCCTGGCACGCCCGCCTCCATCTCTCCTACCGACACGAAGCCGACCGCACCGTCGCCCGCTTCCGCCACGACGGCCCGCTGCGCATCCTGCAGAGCCTCTACCCCGAGGGCGACACCGTCTGCCACAACGTGCTGGTGCATCCGCCGGGCGGGCTGGTGGGCGGCGACACGCTCGAGATCGAGGTCGAGGCCGCCGCCGGCAGCCATGGCCTGGTGACCACGCCCGGCGCCTCGCGCTTCTACCGCAGCGAGGGCGAGCGCGCGGTGCAGCGCACCCGGCTGCGGCTGGCGGCCGGCGCGCGGCTCGAATGGCTGCCGCTCGAGGCCATCTGCTACAGCGGCTGCATGGCCGAGAACCGCATCGCCATCGAGGCCGAGCCCGGCGCCGAGATGATCGGCTGGGACGTGACGGCGCTGGGCCTGCCGCATGCGCGCCAGCCCTTCGAGCGCGGCAGCCTGCTGCAGCACATCGAGGCGCCTGGCGTGTGGCTCGAGCGCGGGCGCATCGACGCGGCCGACCACCGGCTGCTGCAAAGCCCGCTGGGCCTGGGCGGCCACCGCTGCCTGGCCTCGCTGTTCTACGTGGCGGGCACGCCGGCCGCGCGCGCCCGGCGCGAGGCGCTGCTCGCGCTCGCGCGCGAACGCATCGAGGCCCAGGGCCTGGCCGACAGCGCCGGTGCCACCAGCCCGCATGCCGAGGTGGTGGTGCTGCGCGTGCTCGCGCCGGTGGTCGAGCCCGCGATGCGGCTGCTGCGCCAGGTGTGGCAGGACTGGCGCGCCGAGCTGTGGTCGCTGCCGGCCGCCACGCCGCGCATCTGGTCGACCTGAAGTCCCCTGCCGCGGCGGCGGCACGGAGGCTTCGGCTACAGTCCCGCACCTCCCCGCCTCACGACCCGCCGCCAGAGTGACTCTCCGAACATCCGCTCGCAGCCTGGTTGTCCGCCTTCTGGTGATGGGGCTGGTGATGGCGATCGTCGGCACCGCCGCCAGCTACATCCAGCTCAGCCGCTTCCTGCGCGAGGACCTGACGCAATCGGTGGCCTCGCAGCAGACGGCACTGGCCGCCTACGTGGCGCGCGACGTCGACAACTACCTGGTGGAGCGGCTCGCCTTCCTCGAGCGGCTGGCGCAGGCCGTGCCGCCCGAGCTGCTGGCACAGCCCGCGCCGCTGCATGCCTGGCTCGCGGAGCGCGGCGCGCTGAACCCGCTGTTCCCGCTCGGCCTGGCGCTCGCCACGCCCGACGGCAGGCGGCTCGACCAGGACGGCCAGTTCGCGACCGAGGCGCTGGAATTCGCGGCCGCGCGCGCCGGCCGGCGCGCCGTGGGCCGGGCGCAGGCCACCGCGCAGCACCATGCGGCCCTGCCCATGGCCGTGCCGCTGCGCGACGGCCGCGGCGACGTGGTGGCCGTGCTGCTCGGCACCGCCGACCTCACGGCCGACGGCCTGCTCGACCACCTGCTCGAAGGCCGCGTGGGCCAGGCCGGCGGCATCCTCGTGATCTCGCCGCGCGACCGGCTGTTCGTCGCCTCGACCGATGCGACGATGATGCTCACCCCCACCCCGCCCGACGGCGTGAACCCGTTGCACGACCGCGCGATGGCGGGCTACCGCGGCAGCGGCACGACGCGCAACGCGAGGGGCATCGACGAGATCTCGGCCATCGCCTCGGTGCCGACCACCGGCTGGTTCGTGGTGGCGCGGCTGCCGGTGTCGGAGGCGCTGGCGCCGGTGGCGCGCATGCAGGCCTTCATCCTGCAGCAGCGCGCGCCGGCCGTGACGATGGTGCTGATCGTGATCGGCCTGATCATGACCTGGCTGCTGCGCCCGCTGCTGCGCGCCGCCGATCAGGCCGACCGCATGACGCGCGGCGAGCTGCCGCTGGCGCCGCTGCGCGTGGTGCGCGACGACGAGATCGGCCACCTGACGCAGGCCTTCAACCGGCTGCTGGCCAAGCTGGTCGACAACCAGCAGGCGCTGGCGCGGCTGGCCCATCACGACACGCTGACCGGCCTGCCCAACCGCAAGCTGCTCGACGAGCGGCTGCAGCAGGCGCTGGCCCAGGCCGCGCGCCATGGGCAGCAGGTGGCGGTGCTCTACCTGGACCTCGACGGTTTCAAGCGGCTCAACGACACCCTGGGCCACGAGGCCGGCGACCTCGCGCTGCGCGAGATCGCGGGCCGGCTGCAGGCCCTGGTGCGGCAGACCGACACCGTGGCGCGCATCGGCGGCGACGAGTTCGTGCTGCTCGCCACCGGCCTCGCCGAGCCCGTGGAACAGGGCGCGCAGGTGCTGGCGCAACGCTGCATCGCGGCGATCGCCGAGCCGCTGCAGCTGGCGCGCGCGAGCACGCTGATCGGCGTGTCGGTGGGCATCGCGCTGGGCAGCGGCGGCGAGACGCCGCGCGACCTGCTCGCGGCCGCCGACCAGGCGATGTACCGCGCCAAACAGGACGGCCACGCCCTGTCCGCGGTGCGCTGAGCGCCGCTCAGCCCGCCGCGTCGGTGCGCGGCAGCCGCAGGTGCTTCTTGAGGTGCTCGAACACCTGCCGCGTGACCGGGTTCACCACGTGGCTGCGCACGTAGAGGTGGTAGGCCAGGTCGGGCAGCCGCGGCATGCCGTCGCCCACGCCGAGCACGCGCAGGCCCGCGTCGAGCTGCTCCACGCCGCGCGCCGTCACGCCGAGCCCCGCGCGCAGCGCCGCCTTGATGCCGATCAGGCTCGAGGAGGTGTAGCGCGGCGTCCAGGCCACGCCGGCCGCGTCGAGCGCCTCGTGGCCGATGCGCCGAAAGATGCTGGGCCCGTCGGCCATGATCAGCGGCACCGGCTTCGCGCGGTCGTGCACGTAGCCCGCGGCGCACAGCCACACGGTCGGCGAGTTGCGCAGCACTACGCCCTCGAACTGGGTGTCGATGCGGTTCGAGATGATCATGTCGACCTCGCCGCGCTTGAGCGAGGTCATGAGGTAGGGGCTGCGTGCCACGTGGATGTCGAGCTGCAGCAGCGGCGAGGTGCGCGCCACCTCGGTCAGCAGCAGCGGCAGCATGGTCTCGGCCACGTCGTGCGGCGCGCCGATGCGCAGGTTGCCCTCGAGCTGGCCCTCGCGCAGGCTGCGCAGCGCCTCGTCGTTGAGCGCCAGCAGGTGGTGCGCGTAGTTGAGCAGGCGCTGGCCGTGCTCGGTCAGCCGCTTCTGCCGGCCCTGCTTGGCGAACAGCGGATGGCCGATCTGCTCCTCGAGCCGCTGCATCTGCTGCGTGACGGCCGACTGCGTGCGGTCCAGGTGCACCGCCGCGGCGGCGAAGCTGCGATGGGTGACGACGGCCGCGAGCGTGCGCAGCAGTTCGAGGTCGAGCGTGGGCATCCATTAATTTTATTGATGTGTTTTGCGCCCGTGCTGGATTGTTCGGTGGCGCCGGGCTCACTACAGTGGCTGCACAGAAATCAGGCATCCCCACAGGAGAAACCGCATGAGCACCGCATCCGCCCCGCGCCACGAGGCCGTCCAGAACGCCATCGGCCAGATGAAGAAAACCATCGATGGCGGTGAACCGACGCGCGAGAAACTGGCCGAGGTGCTCGAAGCACTGCAGGGCCTGGCGGCCCGCGCCGAGTACTGGCAGGCCGGCGACTACCCGCCGCCCGAGCCCGGCGAGCACCAGGCGCGCTACCTGATCGCCGAGGACGCCGACCAGAGCTATGCGCTCTATCTCAACGTGATGCGCCCGGGCAAGCGCATCGTGCCGCACAACCACACGACCTGGGCCTGCATCGCCGCGGTGGAAGGCACCGAGCACAACCGCGTCTACCAGCGGCTGGACGACGGCTCGGTGCCCGGCGTGGGCCGGCTCGAGGAGACCGCGCTGGTGGTGGTCGCGCCCGGCGCCGGCATCGCGCTGATGCCCGAGGACATCCACTCGGTCGAGATCCAGGGCGAGCAGACCATCCGCCACCTGCACATGTACGGCCGCGCGCTCGAGACGCTGGACCGCCGCACCGCCTACGACCTCGCGGCCGGCACCTGCCAGACCATGGGCATCGGCGTGCAGACGCGGCGCTGAACCGGTTCCCCCGCTTTCCTCCTTTCCGCTCCCCATGACCTCCATCGATCCGAAGACCCTCAAGCGCTGGCTGCACGACGGCGGCGAGATCGCGCTGCTCGACGTGCGCGAGCACGGCCAGTACGGCGAGTCGCACCTGTTCTACGGCGTGCCGCTGCCCTTCAGCCGGCTCGAGCTCGATGCGCCGCGCCTGCTGCCGCGCCGCGGCGTGCGCGTCGTGACCTATGACGGCGGCGACGCGCAGAGCCGGCGTGTCGCGGAGCGCGCCGCCGAACGCCTGCGGGCGCTCGGCTACACCGAGGTACACGTGCTCGAAGGCGGCACGCGCGCCTGGCAGGCCGCGGGCCATGCGCTGTTCGCGGGCGTGAACCTGCCCTCGAAGACCTTCGGCGAACTGGCCGAGGAGGCCTATCACACGCCGCGCATCGGCGCCGACGAACTCGCCGCCATGCTCGCGCGCCGCGACGACGTGGTGGTGCTCGACGGCCGGCCCGTGAGCGAGTTCTTCAAGATGAACATCCCGGGCGCGACCTGCTGCCCCAACGGCGAGCTCGCCTACCGCGTGCGCCGGCTGGTGCCCGATGAGCGCACGACCATCGTCGTCAACTGCGCGGGCCGCACGCGCAGCATCATCGGCGCGCAGACGCTGATCAACCTCGGCGTTCCGAACCCGGTCTATGCGCTCGAGAACGGCACCCAGGGCTGGTACCTGGCCGACCATGCGCTCGCGCACGGCGGCACCGAGCGCTATGCCGACGACAGCGGCAACGCCGAGCTGCGCGAGGCCGCGCAGGCGCTGGCCGCGCGCTTCGGCGCGCCCACGGTCGATGCGCGCACGGTGCGCGACTGGGCCGGCGACGCGGGCCGCAGCCTGTTCCTGTGCGACGTGCGCACGCCCGAGGAATTCGCGGCCGGCAGCCTGCCCGGCGCGCAGCACACACCGGGCGGGCAACTGCTGCAGGCGGCCGACCAGTACCTGGGCGTGCGCGGCGCGCGGCTGGTGCTGTTCGACAGCGACGGCGTGCGCGCGCCCACGGTCGCGAGCTGGCTGCGCCAGATGGGCCACGACGCGAGCGTGCTCGAGGGCGGGCTCGCGAGCGGGCTGGCGCTCGAGGCGGTTGCAGCGCCTGCGCCGAAGCCGCTCGCCACGATCGATGCGCGTGCACTGTCGGCGCGCATCGACAGCGGCGAAGTCGCGCTGGTCGACCTGCGGCCGGGCATGGCGTTCCGCGCTGGCCACATCGCGGGCGCGCGCTGGTCGATCCGGCCGCGGCTGGCCGACGACCTGCGCGGCGAGACACGGCCCCTGGTGCTCATCGCCGACGACCCGGCACTCGCCGCCTGGGCCGTCGCCTCCGAGCTCGAGGACCACGCGGCACCGCTGCTGCTCGAAGGCGGCATGGCCGCGTGGCGCGCCGCCGGGCTGCCGCGCGAGGCCACGCCCGCGCTGCCCGGCGATGCCGACTGCATCGACTACCTGTTCTTCGTGCACGACCGCCACGACGGCAACAAGGAGGCCGCGCGCCGCTACCTCGCCTGGGAGACCGGCCTGGTCGCGCAGCTCGACGCGCAGGAGCGCGCCGCCTTCCGATTGCCGGGCGCGTAGCCCTCGTTCCCCGTTTCCGCCAGTCCACGGTCCGCGGCCTCGCGCCACGGTCCGGCCTTCGCTCGTCCTCGCTCGTTCCGTCCAGGAGTTCACCATGTCGACTGCTTCCGGCCTTTCCACGCACCGTCCGTCCCGCATGCGCCGCGCGCGCTGGTTGTTCGCCGCCGCGTGGAGCGCGGCCCTCGTGCTGCAGGGCGCGGCGGCCGACCCACTGCCCGCGCGCAACGGCTACCCCACGCAGGCGATCCGCTTCGTCTCGCCGTTCCCGCCCGGCGGCGGCAACGACGCCACCGCGCGCCTGGTGACCACGCGCCTGGCCGAGATCACGGGCCAGCCGGCCGTGGTCGACAACCGCGGCGGCGCGGGCGGCAACATCGGCGCCAAGGCGGTGGCCGATGCCAAGGCCGACGGCTACACCGTGCTGACCTCGCAGGTCTCGATCATGGCGGTGAACCCCGCGCTGTACGCGGCACCGGGCTTCGACCCGGTCAAGAACTTCGTGCCGATCACGCAGATCAACGCGGCGCCGCTCGCGCTGGTGGTGGAGGCGAACTCGCCGCTCAAGTCCTTCGCCGACCTGGCCGCGAAGGCCAAGGCCAGCCCCGGCAAGCTCACCTATGCGACGCCGGGCAACGGCACGCTCTCGCACCTGGTCGGCGTGGTGCTGCAGAAGGACAACGGCGTCGACATGACGCACGTGCCCTACAAGGGCGCGGGCCCCGCGCTCACCGACCTGCTCGGCGGCCAGGTCGACGTGCTCGTGACCTCCACCGCCTCGGTCGCGGGCATGGTGCAAAGCGGCAAGCTGCGCGTGCTGGCCGTGACCAGCCCGCGCCGCATCGGCGTGTTCGCGAAGGCGCCCACGCTCGAGGAGCTCGGCTATGCCAACGCGCGCTTCGAGGACTGGTACGGCTTCTTCGCGCCGGCCGGCACGCCGCCCGAGCGCGTGGCCTATCTCAACGAGGCGATCGTGCGCACCCTGCACCTGCCCGAGGTGAACAGGCAGGTCACCGACGGCGGCAGCGAGGTGGTCGCCAACACGCCCGAAGCCTTCGCGGCGCAGCTCAGGCAGGACATCGAGCGCTGGTCGCGCATCGTCAAGCTGTCGGGCGCGCGCGCCGACTAGCATCGGCGACCGCCTTCACGTCAGAGAAGAAGCCCATGCCCGCCTCGCCCACCGATTCCTCCGGCCTGTCGCTCGAGACCCGCATCGCCCACCTCGGCAAGCACCCGGCCCATGCGGGCGGCGCGCCGGTCAACCCGCCGCTGGTGCGCGCGAGCACGGTGGTGTTCGACAGCGTGGCCGCGATGCGCGAGGCCCGCGCGCGGCGCGGCGAGGAGCGCGTCTTCAGCTACGGCGCGCGCGGCACGCCCACCACCTTCGCGCTCGAGGATGCGGTCAGCGAACTCGAGGGCGGCTACCGCACGCGGCTCTTTCCCACCGGCCTCGCGGCCATCGGCATGGTGCTGCTGTCCTACCTCAAGCCCGGCGACCACGTGCTGATGTCCGACAGCGTCTACGAGCCGGCGCGCCACCTGGTGCATTCCTTCCTCGATCCCTACGGCATCCGCTGCAGCTTCTTCGCGGCCGACGGCAGCGGCATCGAGGCGCTGTTCGAGCCCGCGACGCGGCTGGTCTACGCCGAGTGCCCGGGCTCGCTGGTCTACGAGATGTGCGACCTGCCCAAGCTGGCCGCGCTCGCGCATGCGCGCGGCGCGCTGCTGGCGGCCGACAACACCTGGGGCTCGGGCCTGCAGTACCGCCCGCTCGCGCTCGGCGCCGACATCTCGCTGATGGCCGCCACCAAGTACCTCTCGGGCCACTCCGACGTGATGATGGGCACGGTGGCCACCACGCGCGAGGCCTGGCGCGCGCTCAACGAGCGCTGCGACGCCTTCGGCATGACCGTGAGCCCCGACGACGCCTGGCTGGTGCTGCGCGGCATCCGCACGCTGTCGGCGCGGCTGCGCCTGCACGAGCAGCATGCGCTCGAGGTCGCGCACTGGCTGCAGGCGCGGCCCGAGGTCGCGACCGTGTTCTGCCCCGCGCTGCCCACGCATCCGGGCCACGATCTCTGGCGGCGCGACTGCAGCGGCACCAACGGGCTGCTGTCCTTCGAGCTGCGGCCCGAGATCGCGCCGGCCGCGGTCGAGCGGCTGGTCGACGCGCTCGCGCTGTTCGGGCGCGGCTCGTCCTGGGGCGGCTACGAGAGCCTGGTGGCCTGGGCCAACCTGCGCGCGGCGCGCAGCGTGAGCGACTGGAGCGCGCGCGGCGCGGTGGTGCGGCTGCATGTCGGGCTCGAGGCGCCGGCCGACCTGGTGGCCGACCTCGGGCGCGGCTTCGCGGCGCTGCACGCCGCCTGAGAACGTGTTCAGGCCGGCAGCGGCGCGGCCTGCGCGCGCCGGGCCGCGCGCCGCAACCGGCCGCGCACCACGGCCGCGAGGCCGGCCGCCGCGAACACGCCCGCGGCGCCCACCCAGGGCAGCGAGCGCACCTTGTCGGCCGCCACCACCAGCGAGCCGATCCATGCGCCCAGCGCGATGCCGAAGTACATCGCCGAGGCATTGAGCGACAGCACCACCGACACCGCCTGCGGTGCCTGCTGCACCAAGGTGACCTGCTGCACCGGCGGGAACGACCAGCCCACCACGCCCCAGGCCATGATCAGCCCGAACACCAGGTAGACCGCGACCTGCGGCGGCGCCGCATGCGCGACCCAGGCCAGGCCGGCCTGCACCAGGCCCAGCACGGCCAGCGCCAGGCCGCCCACGCGCAGCGCACCGAAGCGGTCGGCCATGTGGCCGCCCAGCAGGTTGCCGATGGCGCCGCAGACGCCGAACGAGAGCAGCGCCAGCGCCACGCCGTCGTCCGACAGCCCGGCCACCAGCCGCAGCAGCGGCGACAGGTAGGTGTAGACACCGAAGATGCCCGCGAAGCAGACCAGCGTGACGCCCAGCGTCATCAGCACGTCGGGCCGCGCGGCGATGCGCAGCCGCTCGCGCAGGCTGGGCACGGGCCAGGGCACGGTGAGCGGGCGCAGCCGGGTCAGGCCGAGCAGGGACACCAGCGACAGCAGGCCGATCATCCAGAAGGTGGCGCGCCAGCCGAAGTTGTTGCCGACCCAGGTGCCCAGCGGCACGCCGAGCACGGTCGCGGCCGTCATGCCCATGTAGAGCAGCGCCAGCGCCCGGCCGCGCCGCGACGGCTCGGACGAGGCGGCCGCGTACGAACCCGCGGCCGCCATGAACAGCCCCGCGAACAGCGCCAGCAGCACGCGCGCGATCAGCAGCGCCGTGAAGCCCGGCGCGAGCGCGGCGATCACGTTGGCGAGCGTGAAGCCGCCCATCGCCAGCCGCAGCTGCCGGCCGAAGGGCCAGCTCGCGGTCAAGGTGGCCGTGACCGGCGCCGCGATCGCATAGGTGAAGGCGAAGGCCATCACCAGGTGGCCGGCCTGCGCAATGGTCACGTGCAGGTCGCGCGACACCGCGGGCAGGATGCCCGCGATCACGAAGCCCTCGGTGCCGATGGCGAACGCGCCCGCCATCAGCCAGATCAGTTTTGTCAGCATCCGTTACCTTCCGATTGGTTCAACGACTGTTGAACAAGGGCCGCGAGCGTACTGCGAAGCGCGCCTTTGTTCAATAACCGTTGAACTTCGAGGCCCTTGGGGTCCTTCGGCTTAACGCCAAGGTGTCGCTGGGTTACCCTGCTGCGCCATGTCGACCCCCGAGCTCCCGCACCCGGCCACCGAAGACATCGACCTGTCGGCCGTCTACGACGCCCTGCGCGATGCCACGCGCCGCCGCATCCTGCTGCTGCTGGACGAGCACGCCGAGCTCAACTGCTCGAGCTTCCTGGGGCTGGGATCGAAGTCGCGGCTGTCCTACCACCTGGCCCGGCTGCGCGAATCGGGCCTGACGCAGACCCGCGCCGAGGGCACCGCGCGCTACATGCGGCTGCGGCGCGACGACCTCGCGCGGCGCTTCCCGGGCCTGCTCGACGCCATGATCACGGCCGCCCGCCAGGAGCGGCAGGACGCCCCGGCACCGCCGCCGGCACCCGCACCAAACACCGCCGGTCGCCGGGGCGTGAAAAAAGCCCCCGCACTGGGCAACAATTAGTGACCTTTTCTTAAGGCCAAAGGTTACATTCAGGCTCCAGCGCAGCGCACACCTGCCATGAACCGGATCGGCTTCTTCCAACGCACCACTTTCCCGCCGGGAAGCGCGCACTCGCGCCCGGCGAGCTTCATTCCCTGGCTGATCGCGGTCCAGCTCTTCGTGCTCGTGCCGATGCTGGTCTTCAGCGTCTACGTCACCACGCGCATGGGCGACCAGGCCGAAGCCCGCGAGCGCCAGCTGCTGCTCGACAAGGCCAACAGCACCGCCGCCGCGATGGCGCGCGAAGCCGACCGTCTGCGCGCCGACGTCCACCAGCTCGCCGCCCTGCCCGGCGCGGGCCAGCGTTTCGAGGTGCTGGCCTCGGGCGAGACCTCGGCCGCGCTCCATGCCCTCTACCGCCAGTACCACCCGAACGTGCTGGTCGATGCCGCGATCGCGCGCGCCAGCCTGCGGCCCGAGGGCTTCGGCGTGGTGCTGCGCGAACAGATCTGGCCCGAGGGCTGGGTCGCCTCGCTGGTCGACGCCAGCGGCAAGGTGGTCGCGCGCTCGCGCGACGAGGACCGTTACCTCGGCCATCACGCCACGCCGCAGCTGCGGCAGAAGATCGCCGGCGCCGACCGCAGCGTCAGCAGCACGCTCACGCTCGACGGCCTGAAGGTGCTCTCCACCATCGCGCCGGTGCCCGGCACGGCCTGGTGGGTCGCGGTCGGCGTGCCCGAGGACACCCTGAACCGCAGCGCCCGCAACCCGCTGGCCTCGCTGCTCGGCATGGGCAGCTGCCTGATCGTGCTGGGCCTGGCCGCTTCGGCGCTGATCGCGCGCCGGCTCAACCGCGAATTCCGGCCCGCGTTCCTCAACGTGCCCGACGTGGTGGTGCCCAGCGCCACCGCGCGCGCGCTCACCGTGCCCGGCCCCGCGGCCGAGGCCATGCCCAAGCCCGGCGTGGCCGCCGAAGTGGCGCCCGCGCCCGAGGACATGGCGCATGACGACACCACCGGCCTGCCGCTGCCCGAGGTCTTCCTCGCGCAGGTGCGACAGGCACGCAGCGTGGCCGAGAACAGCCCCGGCTTCCTCTGGTGCGCGATCAGCGTCGAGCTCGGCGGCCTCGCCGCGGCGCGCGACCGCCTCGGCGAGGAAGCGGCCGAACGGCTGCTGCAGGCCTTCGTCGGCCGCATGCGCCGCTCGGTGCGGCCCGGCGACGCCTGCGGGCGCGTCGACGCCGACACCTTCGTCATCGTGCTGACCGGCCCGCGCGACGGGCTGGCGCAGGCGGCCGAACGCGTCGGCTCCTCGCTGGTGCGCGGCGCGCGGGCGCTCGGCCACGGGCTGGACTGCAAGGTCGGCTTCGCCATCGGCGATCCGGCGCGGCCGGTCACGGCGGTGCTCGAACAGGCCGCCCATGCGCGGCAGGAAGCGCGCATCGACGGCGCCAGCGCCACGCGCTGGTTCAACGTCATCGCCTGAGCCTCCCGGCCTCCTACGCCGGCTCGCGGCCGCCTTCCGGACGGCCCGCCGCCGCCTCGTGCGATCATGCCCCGCCGCGCACGGCGGCTTTTGATCCAGGAGGTATCCGGTTTTGGTTTCGACAGGCAGGAACTGGCGCAGGCACGCCGCGCCGCTCGTGGCACTGACGATGGCGCTGGCCATCGCGGGCTGCTCCACCCCATCACCGGGCAACGCGCCCGTCGAGAAGAGCGATGCACGCGGTCCCGGCAACTACGTGGTGCAGCCGGGCGACACCCTGTACCGCATCGCCTCGAAGACCGGCCGCCGGATGCAGGACATCTCGCGCTGGAACGGCATCGACGACCCGGACAAGCTCGAGGTCGGCCAGGTGCTGCGCATCGTGCCGCCGGGCGGCGCGTCGGAACCGCCGCCGCGCACCGCAGCAGGCGGCGAGCGCGAACCCTCGAAGCGGCCCGTGCCGCCGGCGCCACGCGAATCGGGCCCGCCGCCCTCGCGCGTCGGCACCGGCGACTGGGCCTGGCCCGCGCAGGGCCAGGTGATCGCCGGCTTCAACGGCGGCAGCAACAAGGGCGTCGACATCGCCGGCAAGCTCGGCGAACCGGTGGTCGCCGCGACCAGAGGTGTGGTCACGGTCAGCGAAACCCTGCGCGGCTACGGCAACGTGCTCATGATCGACCACGGCAGCTCGCGCATGACGGTCTACACCCACCTGCGCACCGCGCTGGTGAAGAAGGGCCAGACCGTGCAGAAGGGCCAGCAGATCGCCGAGATGGGCAATACCGACGCGGACCGGGTCAAGCTGCATTTCGAGGTCCGCGTGGGCGGGCGCGCGGTCGATCCGCGGTCCTTCCTGGCCGACGGGCGATAACCCCCGACTGACGGCGGGTCTCGCGATCCCCACCGGAATTGGGTGGACTTTGCGAATTGGGATTTCCGATCGCGCCCCGAACACGACGATCTGAATATTCCCGGCGGAGTTCTTTGTGCCCGCCCAATTGCGGACTCGACGATCCGCGGCGAATGCCGCGCCGCACAATGCCCGGCCACTCGCGGCTGCGATGAAGTCGAATGCATTCATCGATCGGGGAAGCTATTGATGTGCAGTCCGCACCCGGCCACGACTGCCGCTGGCCGGATTCCCAATGCGCCGGTCGATGCGTTGGCAAACTCCCCAATTCCCAAAATGGAATCCGAATTCCGGTTGCCAATCAGATAAAGTCGGCGGGCCGGATCCGAAAGCCGGCACGGATTGGCGATCGGCCAACGGATGCTTTTTTTGTAGACCACCTGTCGGCAACCTGTCCTGATTTCGATCTTGCGACAATTGCTGACAACGAAAAATGCGTTCGCAGCCTAATCTCGCCTGCTCTCCTCTCTCTTCACTCCAATACAAAGCATCTCCATGGCCAAGACATTCCAACAGGTCCAGAAGCAAATCGAACAACTCCAGAAAGAAGCGGATCAGCTTCGCAAGAAGGAAGCGGACGGCGTTCTCGAACGCATCCGCGAAGCCATCGAGGTGTATGGCTTCACGGCCGCCGAACTGGGTTTCGGTCGCTCGCCGGGCCGTCCGGCCGCCGCGGCGAAGCCCGCCGCGCGTAAGGGCCGCAAGGGTCGCAAGGCAGCCACGGGCAATGCGCCCAAGTTCCGGGACGACCAGGGCAATGTGTGGAGTGGCCGTGGTCCGCGTCCCGGCTGGTTCAAGGCCGCGCTCGAAGCAGGCAAGTCGCCCGACGAACTGCTCGCGAAATAAAGCGACGGTCTTCGGGAAGCCCTGCTACCACCAGCGCGCCATCCCGAAGCCCGCTTCGGCGTTTTCGAATTGCACATGCGGCCCTTGCGGCCGCATGTCTTTTTTGGGAACCATCCGAATTGCGCCGCGACACGGGCGGGCCTCGATCGAGGGTCTGTCTTCATGTCGGCTCCGCGCCGGATACCAACCGGTGCTGGCATCAATTGACCATCGCCCGCCGAGTCCCCGTGTCATCGGGAATTGCGAGATCGCTATGCCCCGGCGCGCGGCGTCGCCGACGGCAACTCGCCGAACAGTGCCTTGTAGCGCTGCGAGAAATGGCTCAATTGATGAAAGCCCTGCGCCTCGGCCGCCTGCGACACGCTCAGTTGCGCGGTCGATGTGGCCAGCAGGCGATCGCGCACCGCATTGAGCCGCAGGCTGCGCAGGTAATGCACCGGCGTCGTGTCGGCCATCTGCCGGAAGCCGTTCTGCAGGCTGCGCCGGCTGGTGCGCAGGCGCCGGCACAGCGCATCGATGTCGGGCGGCGCGGCACCGCTGGCGGCCACGATGCGGTGGCACTCCGAGACGATGAAGCTCGCCGAACTGCCGGCCACGCCCGGTGGCGCGCCGGCCGCCCCCTCGAGCACGGCATGCAAGGCCTCGAAGGCGATGCGCGCGGCGGCCTCCTCGGCCGCGGCATCGCCGCCCTGCACCAGCCCCAGCAAGACGCGCCGCAATTGCGCCACGGCTTCGGCCGGCGCGCGCAGCACCGGTTGCGACAGCAGGCGCAGCGCCTGCGGCGGCAGCGGTCGCGCATCGAGCAGGCGGCGGAACTGCTCGGCCTCGAAGGTCACGGCCAGCAGCTCCATGCCGCGCGGGCGCTGCAAGGTGAAGTCGTCGCCCGCGCGCAGCAGGAACAGGCTGTGGTCCTCGAGCGCGCGGCCCTGCACGCGCGGAATGCCCGCGCCCTGGCCGTTGCCGACCGCGAAGCACAGCCGTCCCGCGGGCAGGCAGCCCTGCTGCACCACACGCTCGCTCATCCACTTGCGGAACACATGCACCCCGCCCGAGACCGCCTCGGCCAGCGTGCTGCGCATCACGCCCTGCGACAGCTGCAGGTAGCGCTGCTGCCATTCGGGCGCGGAGGCGCCATGCAGGTGGAAGTCGTCGAACAGGTCGAGGGTGAGGGCCATGCGTGGGCAAGGGGGCGGTGGGTTGCCAGCGTACGCCGGCCCGCGCATTTTGCCGATTTGGGTTAACGAGCGTTCGGCCTCCCGCCGCACACTGCCGGCCTCCCTGGAGTCCGACCATGGCTACAACGCTTGCATCGCATGGCCGCAAGGCCTTCACCACGGCGCTGGTCGCCTGCGCGGCGGCGCTTGCCGGCTGCGGCACGGCGCCGAACGCCCTTCCCTCTTTTCCCCCTTTTCCCTCTTCTTCCAACCAGAGCAGACCCATGACCGAGGAACAGACCCGACAAGCCGTGCAAGGCGACTGGATCAGCATCGCGCCCGAAGTCCGGCCCAGTGCCGCGAAGAATGCCGACGGCACGCTCAAGCCCTTCTACCTGAAGCGTGCCTTCAAGGCCCTGCCCGACGACCGCTTCGAGCTCGCCATCGTCAATTCGGCCGACCCGAACGGCGCCGTGCCGCTCGCACGCATCCTCATCAAGGGCCACATGCTGTGGCGCGGCGCGCACCCGATCGCGGCCGGCGCGCAGAAGGTGGACTTCGTGGCCGACGAGGCCTACGAGGTCACGCCGCTGATCCAGGGCTTCGCCGACCTGCTGAACCAGGTGGCGAGCCAGGGCTATGCGAAGTGGGAACTCAACGGCACGCAGAGCGTGTTCGGCAAGAGCTTCGCGCCCTTCGGCCTGGCCGCGGGCCGCCATTTCATGGAGTACGACCTCGTCTACCTGCGCGGCGACATGCTGTTCTGGGGCGCGCGCCACATCGACGGCCGCGGCTTCGACACCGAGCAGAACCGGCCGACCAACCTGCAGATCCCGCTGGTGCGCCCCTGATCAGCGCGCGAGCGTGGCCTCGATGAAGGCCACGGCGCGCGCCAGCCCCTGCTCGGCGCGCATGCGCTCGCCGAGTTCGCGCGCGCGCGAGCGCACCGCCGCGTCGTCGGTCCAGGCGATGCCGCGCGCCAGGTCCTGCGCCGTCAGCCGCGTGCCGGCCACCGCCGCGGGGGCCACGCCGGCGCGCGCGAGCTGGTGGGCCCAGAAGAACTGATCGCCCGCGAACGGCACCACCACCGAGGGCACGCCCGCGCGCGCCGCCGAATGCGTGGTGCCCGAGCCGCCGTGGTGCACCACCGCCGCCATGCGCGCGAACAGCCAGTCGTGCGGCACGTCGCCCACCGCGTGGAAGTTGGCCGGCAGCCCCTGCACCGCCATGCCGCTCCAGCCCGGGTTGAACACCGTGCGCCGGCCCGCCATCGCCTCGACCAGCATCACGCGCATGCGCACCGCATCGAAGCCCGTCATGCTGCCGAAGCCCAGGTAGACCGGCGCTTCGCCGGCGTCGAGAAAGGCCTGCAGCGCCGCGGGCACCTGCCACGCGCTGGCGGGCGGCATCCATTGCCCGAAGGCCACCGCGTTGCCGGGCCAGTCGGCCGGGCGCGGCAGCAGGCTCGGCGAGAAGCCGTAGAGCATCGGGTGCCCGTCCCACATCTTCCCGCGTGCCGGCAGGCCGCAGACCTCGGCGCGCGCCGCATTGATCGCCGGGCGGAAGGCGCGCCACAGCATCGCATTGACGAAGCGATGGCTGGTGCGGTGCAGCCAGCGCGGCACCTTCGCGGGCGGCACGAAGGGCGTCGCGAAATCGCGCGTGGGCGTGAGCGGGAACATCCCCGCGCCGATCACCGGCACGCGCAGCGCATCGCCGGCCGAGAGCCCGACGAAGGCCGCGAGCCCCGCCGACACGATGGCATCGCAACCCTGCGCCGCCTCGACGGTCTGGCGCAGCCAGGCCACGGCATTGGCGTTGGCGATGGCCGCGAGCGCCTTCGCGGCCGCGCCCGGGTTGTGGCTCTGCGCCACCACGTTGGCGATCGCGCCGCTCGCGCCCAGCGCGCCCTGGATGTCGCCGGCCAGCGCCTGCGAGCGCACGCCCAGGCGCTGCGCGGTGCCGAGCGTGGAGGCATCGGCCAGCAGCAAGGTCGAATGGCCGGCCGCGTCGAGCGCATGGCACAGCGCGGCGAGCGGACGCGCATCGCCCTCGGTGCCGTAGGTGACGACCGCGATCTTCATGCGCGCTTCCTCCTCGCGGGCCTGCCGGCGGCGCGCGTGCCGTCGACGAAGACCGCGACGATCGCCGCGAACTCCTCGTCCAGCACCAGGCCCGGCACGGTGAGCCAGCGCATCAGCGCGCCGAAGTACAGGTGGTGCAGCAGCTGCGCGAGATGCTCGGGCGCCAGGTCGGCGCGCAGGCTGCCTTCGTGCTGCGCCTCGCGGATCAGCAGCGCGAACAGCCCGATGAGGTCGCGCGGCCGGCCCTCGGGATCGCCGCCGCCGTCGATCTCGCTCTCGATGTTGAGGAAGCGGAAGCGGAAGTAGTCGAGCAGGTAGGCGCGATGGCGCTGCGACCACTCGGCCGAGGCCTCGAGCAGGCGCGCGAGCCGCGCCTCGAAGTCGCCGGGCGCGCCGACCAGTTCGGCCAGCCGCGCGGTATCGGCCGCGAGCTCAAGGTGGATCCAGTGCGCGAGCACCGCCTCCTTGGTCGCGAAGTGGTTGTAGAGCGTGCCCTTGGCCACGTCCGCCCGCAGCGCGATCTGCTCCATCGTGGTGGCGTCGTAGCCCTGGGTCTCGAACAGCCGCATGGCGGTGGTCGCCACGTGGTCGAGCGTCTGCGCGCGCCGCCGCTCGCGGCGGCCGGGAGGTTCGGGGAGTTTGGGCGATGGCAAGGTGGCTACCTTGATATTGAACGTCGTCCAAGTTTATACGACGTCTAAAAACTCTTCGGTGCCGAACGGTCCGCGGGCAGACCGGAGCGACCTGTCCTCCACGTACCGACCGAGGAGCACACGAACTTTTTTACTTGTTTTCGGGGATTGAGCGGCCATGGGCTTGCACGCAGAGTACGCACGCTGTTTCGCAACCGTCTTTTTTTCACGACTCGATTCTGGGAGTTCGCATGTCCGGCCGTCTCACTGCTGCTTCTTCTTTCTCCCGCCCGTCGCGGCGGCCGCGCTCGCACGGCATCGCGTTGTCGGCCCTGAGCGCGGCCCTGCTGCTGCTGGCGGCCGCGCCATCGGCCGTGCTCGCGCAAGGCGTGCAACTGGGCAGCGGCGGCAATGGCGGTGCCGGCCGCGACGGCGCGGGCGGTGCGGGCGGCGCGCCGGGCGCGGCCGGTGGCAACGGCTACCTGACCAACAACTTGGGCCAAGGCGGCGCGCCGGGCCAGGGCGCGGGCCCGGCCTGGTTGTCCGCGGGCGGCGGCGGCGGCAGCACCGCGGCGAACGGCGCCGTGGCCATCGGCATCGGCGCCAACGGCGCCGACGCGCCGAGCATCGACTCCGCCGGTGCCGGCGGCGGCGGCGCGCTCGCCAGCGTCGGCGGCGCCACGGCCATCGGCGGCGGCGGTGGCGGCGGCAGCGGCTTCTTCTCGGGCGGTGTCGGTGGCAACGGCGCCAGTGCCACGGCCAGCGGTGCCACGGCCATCGGCAGCGGCGGCAGCGGTGTCAGCGACGAGCTTCGCGGCGGCAACGGCGGCAATGGCGCCCAGGCCAGCGGCATCGCCAGCACGGCCATCGGCAGCGGCGCTTCGGGCACGGGACCCAGCCAGTCGGGTGCCAGCGGCGCCGTGGCCAGCGGCAACTACACGACGGCCATCGGCGGCTCGAACGCCGGCATGAACAGCGCACGCGCGACGGCCGACAACGCCACCGCGCTGGGCAACGGCGCACTGGCTTCGGGCAAGAACTCGGTGGCGCTGGGCCAGGGCTCGGTCGCGAGCGGCGACAACACGGTCTCGGTCGGCGGCAACGGCACCACGCGCGTGATCACCAACGTCGGCGCCGGCAACATCGCCGCCGGCAGCACGGACGCCGTGACCGGCGGCCAGGTCTACGGACTGAGCCAGAGCCTGAGCACGGCGGTGCTCGACACCTCGAGCCTGTCGACAGCCGTGGCGAACCTGTCGACCGGGGTCGGCACGCTGTCGACATCGACGTCCACCAGCATCGGCTCGCTGTCCACCGGCGTGGGCGCGCTGTCCACCAGCGTCGATGCGCTGTCGGCGTCGACGTCCACCGGCATCGGCTCGCTCTCCACGAGCGTCGGCGCACTGTCGACCTCGACCTCCACCAGCGTCGGCTCGCTCTCCACGAGCGTCGGCGCACTGTCGACCTCGACCGCCACCAGCATCGGCTCTCTTTCCACCAGCGTCGGCGCGCTGTCGGCATCGACCTCCACCAGCATCGGTTCGCTCTCCACCGGCGTCTCGACACTGAACACCGGTCTGAACAACCTCTCGACCGGCGTGGCCACGCTGTCGACGTCCACCGCCAACTCGGTCGCCAGCCTGTCGACCTCGACCGCGCAGGCGCAGAGCACGGCCAACGCGGCCGGTGTCGCCGCGGCCTCGGCCCAGGGCACGGCCAACACGGCGCTCGGCGCGGCCAATGCGGCGCAGGCCAGCGCGAACAAGGCGCAGGGCACCGCCGACAACGCGCTCGGCCTGGCGCAGAACTCGGTGCAGTACGACGCGGGCGGCGGCAGCGTCTCGCTCAATGCCAACGGCGGCGCCGGCACCCTCATCGGCAACGTGCGCGCGGGCCAGGCCGCCACCGACGCCGCCAACGTGGGCCAGGTGCAGCAGGCCCAGCAAGGCGCGATCAGCAGCGCGAACAACTTCACCAGCCAGCAGGTCATGGCACTGCAGACACTGATGAACCAGGCGTTTTCGAACGGGCTGTGCAGCTTCTCGGGCGGCAACGTCACTTGCGGCACGGGCGCGAGCGCCAGCGGCCAGGGCGCCACCGCTTTCGGCCCGAACGCGCAGGCCAACGGCAACGACACCGTGGCGGTCGGCAACGGCGCGCAGGCCAGCCATGCGGGCTCGGTCGCCATCGGCGCGGGCGCGCGCGCGCTGGCCGATCCGACCACCGCGGTCGGCAACAACGCCCAGGCCCTCGGCAACGATTCGGTCGCGCTCGGCGCCAACACGCTCGCCACCGGCCGCAATGCCGTGGCACTGGGCCAGGGGTCGGTCGCCACGCGCGACAACAGCGTGTCGGTGGGCAACCAGGCCACCGGGCTCGCGCGCACCATCACCAACGTCGCGCCGGGCGTGCTGCCCGGCGATGCCGTCAACCTCGGCCAGATGCAGCAGGCCGTCGCCACCGCGACCAACGAAGTCCGCAGCTTCGCCGCGCAGGGCATCGCATCGGCACTGGCCATGCCCGGCATCCCCATGCTCGCGCCCGGACAGCGCTGGGTGGGCGCCGCGGTCGGCAACTACGCGGGCGCCTCCGCGCTGGGCATGGCCTTCGGCTACCAGGTCAGCGAGCGCCTGAACCTGGGGCTGGGCGTGTCGACCGGAACCAGCGGCAGCGCCAACCACGTGGCCACGCGGGTGCAGGTCGGCTACGCCTGGTAGCGAGGCCGAGGCGCGTCCTAGAATGCGGACCGGCGTCTTCCACGCCTCCCGTCCGCGGAAAGGGCTGCGCCCAGGTTTCACCCCCCATCGCATGCCCATGCGACTCCCGGCCAGACAGCGGACACGGCCGACACTGGAGTTCGTATGTCCAACACCCCTCGCGACACCCATCGCGCCTCGGCCCGCAGCGGCCACATCAACCTCGAGCAGCAGCGCAAGCGCGCCAAGGAACTGCTTGCACGGCTCGCCGATGGCAGCGCCGCTGCGCCACCGTCCCTTCCTTCGCGTCGGAGCGCTTCGGTACCACGGCTGGCCGACGCCCAATGGCTGATCGCGCGCGAGCTCGGCTTCGCGAGCTGGCCCCGGCTCAAGGCCCATGTCGACGCGGTCGACTTCGCCGCGGCCCATCCGGGCTTCGTGGCCGACGACGAGGCCGGCACCCGGCACTGGCGCTGCGGCAACGACATCGCCCACACCCTGCAGCTCGCCGGTTTCCGCGGCGCCTTCCACATGTTCGCCGACCCGCTGTGCATGGGCCCGGTGCCCGAGCAGCCCGAAGCCGCCTTCATCGAGACGCGCAGCGCCTTCGTCGCCCGGACCTTCGGCCTGCCGCCCGACGATGCACGCGGCCGCATGCGCGGCGAATACGAAGCGCTCGCGCGCCTGCCCGATGCAAGCCGCGCCGTGCTCTGGTGCGAGGCCGATGCCTACGACCAGCTGTTCCTGATCGCCGTGCTCGCGCGGCTCGAGCGCCTGCCCGCGAAGCTCGAGCTGATCGAGATCGATCGCGTGCCCGGCGTCGACCGCTTCATCGGCATCGGCCAGCTCGCACCCGCCGTGCTGGCCTGGCTGTGGCCGCGCCGCAGGCCCATCGATGCACCTGCGCTCGAACTCGCGCGCAACGCATGGCGCGCCTACCGCGCGCCCTCGCCCGAAGCCTGGGCCGACATCGCGCACGGCGAGACGCCCGCCCTGCCCTTCCTCGCGCCCGCGTTGCGGCGGCAACTGCAGGAGCTGCCCTCGCTGCGCGACGGCCTCTCGCTGACCGAGCGCCTGGTGCTCCAGACCATCGACGAATACGGCCGGCTTGCGTTCGGCCAGGTCTACGCCGAACTCAACGAGCATCGCGAGCCGCTGCCCTTTCTCGGCGACCTGATGTTCCATGCGCTCGTGCGTCCCTTGATCGATGCGGCCGAGCCGCTGATCGTGGAATCCGATGCACAGCGCGACTGGCCCCGGCGCCCGCTCGAACTCACGACACTGGGCCGGCGCGTGCTCGCGGGCGAGAGGTACTGGATCGACCATGCGAGCCACGAACGCTGGATCGGCGGCGTGCGCATCGAGCCCCGCCAGGCGCACTGGGCGATCGACGATGCACTGCGCCCCGTGTGGCGCGGCGAGCCTCGCTGAGTCCGCAGCACGCGGGGCGCTTTGCTACCCTGCGCGCTTCATCTCATCCGACAGCCCCATGACCCCGATCTCCGTCCGCCAGGCCGTGATGGCCGACCTCGATGCACTGGCCGCGCTGTTCGACCAGTACCGCCAGTTCCAGGGCCAGCCCGGCGACCTGCCCGCCGCGCGCGCCTTCCTGCGCGAGCGCCTCGACCATGGCGAATCGGTGGTCTTCCTCTGCCACGACGGCACCGTGCCCGTGGGCTTCGCGCAGCTCTACCCGATCTTCTCGTCGGTCTCGCTCACGCGCGTGTTCATCCTCAACGACCTGTTCGTCGCCGCGGCCGGGCGCCGCAAGGGTGTCGGCTCGCGTCTTCTCTCGGCTCTTGAGTCGTATGCGTGGTCGCTGGGGGCCGCGCGCATCTCGCTGAACGTCGCACGCGAGAACGTGTCGGCGCAGCAGCTCTATGAACGGCAAGGCTGGGAACAGGACAGCAAGTACTTCATGTACCACCGCTTTCCTGCCGCGTCGTAGCGCCGTGCGAGTACAGCGATGGACAGGCCCGGTCCAATTGCGAGGCCCGGAGCCCTCACCCTAACCCTCTCCCAGAGGGAGAGGGAACAAGACGCCGAGCGAAGCGATGGCCCGAGCGGCATTGCAACGCCGAGCGAAGCAAAGGCCCGAGCCACCCCCTCTGGCTGCGCCGAGGAGCGCAGCGTTTCGCGGATAAGGGCTCGCAGCTGTTTGAGCGAAGCGAGTTCTGCGAGACCCCGCGAAACGCGAGCACCGCAGGTTGCCCGTAGCGAAGCGGAGGGTCGCAGACAGTGGGTCGCCTTTTCTTTGGTTACTTTCTTTTGGCGAAGCAAAAGAAAGTGACTCGCCCGCCGGGGCGAAATCCCGGCCTGCAATCTCACCCCACCCCCAACCCATCCACCATCAACGGCAACAAGACTTCCGAAGCCCCTCTCAACACAACACGCGCCCGATCATCCAGATGCCCAACAGGCTCGAGATTCAGCGTGATCAAAGCAGCCCCGTGCCCCATCGCCAACACAGGCAAATCCGCCGCCGGATAAACCACCGCCGTACTCCCGACCAGCACGAACAGATCGCAGTCCACCGAAGCCTCCTGCGCATCCATCAACACCCCCGGATTCAACATCTCCCCAAACATCACCACATCCGGCCGCGCATGCCCCCCACACCGCAGACAGCGATGAAAGGGCCAGGGCCCATGCCGATTCCCACACCGATCGCACCGCCACCGCCGCAAATTCCCATGCAGCTCCAGCACGTCCATGCATCCCGCCTGCGTCAGCAGCCCATCGACGTTCTGCGTGATCAGCCGCGTAGCCGGCCGCAACCGCTGCAGCGCAGCCAGCGCCCGATGCCCCGGATTCGGCGCCGCCTCCTCGATCACGGCCAGACGCTGCGCCCAGAACTTCGTGAAGCCCGCCGGATCGCGCGCCAGGTCCTCCGCATGCGAGAACTGGATCGCGTTCTGCTGCATCCACAGCCCATCGGCGTCCCGGTAGGTCGGGATGCCCGAGGCGCGGGACAGCCCCGCGCCGGAAAAAACGACGACGCGCCGGCTTGCGTTCAGCAGGCCGATCGCCGTCTCCAACTCTTCTTGCATGAATGAAAAAACGCTTCCTTCGGAAGCGTGGTGATCGTCAGCGGACCATTCTCGCCCAGCTCAACAGCAGCGCCCCTTGCCCGCGCCGTAGCGCGCCTCGAGCCGCTCGCGGAAGAAGGCCTCGTAGCTCATCGGCGGCCGGTCGGGATGCGTGGCCGCCATGTGGCTCAGGTAGACGTCGTAGTCGGGCAGCCCGACCATCAGCCGCAGCGACTGCCGGATCGAGCGCGCGATGTAGCGCCCGGTGTCCGCGAGGCCGCGGCCTTCCGTGGTGGCGAGCGCTTCATCGATGGGCATCGTGCGTTCCCTTGCGGTTCGCGCACTCAGTGCGCGCCGCGCGCCGCCACCGCGCCGCCCATCGGCTCGAACGGCGTCTCGTGCGCGGTCGGCCGGTTGGCCGCGCGCGCCGCGATGCAGGCCTTGATGCTGTAGACCAGCACGCTGAGCACCACGAACATGAAGAGAGCGCACAGCGCGGCATCGAGCCGGTCGTTGAAGACGATGCGCTCCATCGCCGCCGTGGTCTTGGCCGGGGCCACCAGCACGCCGTTGGCCAGGCCTTCGCTGTACTTGGCCGCATGCGAGAGGAAGCCGATCTTCGGATCGCTCGAGAAGATCTTCTGCCAGCCCGCGGTCAGCGTGCAGGCCAAAAGCCACACGGCCGGCGCCGCCGCCACCCAGGCATAGCGCTCGCGCTTCATGCGGAACAGCACCACCACGCCGAGCAGCAGCGCCACCGCGGCCAGCATCTGGTTCGAGATGCCGAACAGCGGCCACAGCGTGTTGATGCCGCCCAGCGGATCGACCACGCCCTGGTAGAGGAAGTAGCCCCAGGCCGCCACGCACAGCGCGGTCGCGACCAGGTTGGCCGGCAGCGAGTCGGTGCGCTTGAGCGCGGGTACGAAGCTGCCCAGCAGGTCCTGCAGCATGAAGCGGCCCGCGCGCGTGCCGGCATCGACCGCCGTGAGGATGAAGAGCGCCTCGAACAGGATCGCGAAGTGGTACCAGAAGGCCATCATGGCCTGGCCGCCGATCACCTGGTGCAGGATGTGCGCCATGCCGACCGCGAGCGTGGGCGCGCCGCCGGCGCGGCCCAGGATGGTGGTCTCGCCCACGTCCTTGGCGGTCTGCAGCAGCATCTCGGGCGTGACCACGAAGCCCCAGCCCGAAATGGTCTGCGCCGCCTGCTGCACCGTGGTGCCGATCAGGGCACCGGGGCTGTTCATCGCGAAGTAGATGCCGGGCTCGATGCACGAGGCCGCCACCAGCGCCATCACGGCGACGAAGGACTCGGCCAGCATGCCGCCGTAGCCGATGAAGCGCGCATGGCGCTCGTTGTCGAGCATCTTGGGCGTGGTGCCCGAGGAGATCAGCGCATGGAAGCCCGACACCGCGCCGCAGGCGATGGTGATGAACAGGAACGGGAACAGGTTGCCCGACCACACCGGGCCGTTGCCCTGCGCGAACTGCGTCACGGCAGGCATCTGCAGCGTGGGCGCCACGACCACGATGCCGATCGCCAGCGCGATGATGGTGCCGATCTTCAGGAAGGTCGACAGGTAGTCGCGCGGCGCGAGCAGCAGCCACACCGGCAGGCTCGCGGCGACGAAGCCGTAGCCCACGAGCATCCAGGTCAGCGCCTTGCCGTCGAAGGTGAAGGCCGGGCCCCAGACCGGGTCCTGGCTCACCCACTGGCCGCCGAAGATCGCGAGCATCAGCAGCACGAAGCCGATGATCGACACCTCGCCGATGCGGCCCGGGCGGATGTAGCGCAGGTAGAGGCCCATGAAGATCGCCACGGGAATCGTCGCGGCCACCGTGAAGGTGCCCCACGGCGATTCGGCCAGCGCCTTCACCACGATCAGCGCCAGCACCGCGAGGATGATGATCATGATCATGAAGGTGCCGAACAGCGCGATCATGCCGGGCACCACGCCCATCTCCTGCTTGACCAGGTCGCCGAGCGAACGGCCGTCGCGGCGCGTGGAGATGAACAGCACGATGAAGTCCTGCACCGCGCCCGCGAACACCACGCCCGCGAGCACCCACAGCAATCCGGGCAGGTAGCCCATCTGCGCCGCCAGCACCGGCCCCACCAGCGGGCCCGCGCCCGCGATGGCCGCGAAGTGGTGGCCGAACAGCACGTTCTTGTCGGTCGGCACGTAGTCCAGGCCGTCGTTGTGGCGGTGGGCCGGCGTCTTGCGGTTGCCGTCCAGGCCCAGCACCTTGTCGGCGATGAACAGGCTGTAGTAGCGGTAGGCGATCAGGTAGGTGCAGATCGCGGCGGCGACCACCCAGATCGCGTTGATCGTTTCCCCACGACTGAGGGCCACGGTGCCCAGCGCGAAGGCGCCGAACACCGCGATGACGAGCCACACCAGGTGGCGGCGGATGCTCTGCATGCTTTGTCTCCTCGGATTTGTCGAACCCCGGGAGTCTTGCCGGATGCGCGCGCGCTGCCATCCGTCGCACCGCGCGGGCGGAGCGCGTGGCTTTGCGTAATGGAAAACCCGGGGGCCGCGCGATCGGCGGCGTTTACGGCTTCTTGATGCACCCCGCCGCGCATTCGACGCCGTTTTTATGCCCGGCTTTCCATACTCGATGCATTTCCGATGCCAGCACTGCGAGCACGCGCATGAACACGAACAACGCCCTGTGGCGCCGCGCCGCGGCCTGGGCCGGCCAGGTGCGGGCCCGGCCCGACATGACGCTGCTGTGGACCTGCTGCGGCACGCCCGCGCTGGGCACGCAGGCGCTGCTCGGGCACGCCGGCAGGCACGAACTGCGGCTCGCGTCGTGCAGCCATTGCGGCGCGCAGTGGCTCTACCTCATGCAGGCGAACGACTGGCTGCCCCTGACCCGCGACGATGCCGCGGCCCTGCGCGCGACCCACGGCACGGCCCGTGCCGCACTGCTCGCGCGCTGGGCCGAGGACGACGAACAGGCCGACTGGCGCCGGCGCAAGCAGCGCGCAAGACGCGAGGCCGAGGAGTGAGCGCGCGGCTCAGCCGGGCCGCCGCACCTGTACCGGCTGGCGCGACCAGTAGATGCCGTCGAGCCGGTCGAGCCTGACCTCGCCGCCGGTCGAGGGCGCATGCACGAAGCGGTTCGCACCCACGTAGATGCCCGCGTGCGTCGGCGTGCCCGCGCCGAAGATCACGAGGTCGCCGGTGCGCATCTCGGAGGCCGGCACGCCCTGCCCGAACGAGGCCATGCGCGCCACCGTGCGCGGCGTCGACTGCCCCACGCTCTCGCGGTAGACGTAGCCGATCAGGCCGCTGCAATCGAAGCCGCCATCGGGCGTGTTGCCGCCGTAGCGGTACGGCGTGCCGACCAGCCCCAATGCATGGATCGCGATGCTGTTCGACTGCTCGTCGCTCAGCGGCGAGCTGCGCACCGTGGGCGTCGACGGCGAGGGCGGCGGCGTGGGCCGGCTGGCGCAGCCCGCGGCCAGGATTGCCACCGCGCAGGCCCCGGCGGCAAGGAACCGATGCAGTTGCGTCGGGATGCGGTGGCCGGGGTCGTGCGCGCGTGCGTCGTGCATGTCGATGGACGGGTCTTGTGAACGTGCGCGCACTCTAGCGCGAATGCCCGCGCGCCAAAAGCAAACCCTCCGCGTTCCACGCGCATCGGATGCGCGGGCCCGCGGAGGGCTGGGTGCAGCGCGCGTGAACCGCGCGCCGCGAAGCACGGGATCAGGCCTGCTGCGCCACGCCGTTCACCACGTCCTTCAGCGCCTTGCCGGCGGTGAACTTGGGGGCCTTGCTGGCCTTGATCGTCAGGGGCTGGCCGGTCGACGGGTTGCGGCCCGTGCGCTCGGGACGGCTGGTCACCGCGAAGGTGCCGAAGCCGATCAGTTGCACCGTGTCGCCGCCGGCGAGCGCGCGCGAGAGGTTGTCGAGCGCCGCGTCGAGGGCGCGGGCGGCGTCGGCCTTGCTCAGGCTGGTGTCGTTGGCAATGGCGGCAATGAGGTCGGTCTTGTTCAAAACGAGTGATTCCTTGTGGATGGATGACAGTTCGGTGACGCCCCCGCGCAGCGAAGCGGCGGGAACGCACCGGCTCGAATTTAACGGGCGCTACGCCGGCCTCCGGCCGGCACGCACGCGAAAGCGAGGCAGCGTGAACGATGCACGGGTTCGGAGCGATCCGTCGCCGCGCGGCGAGGCTGCGGTTCTACCTCATGCGGAGGCAGGTTGTGCGCTCGGCGCGAGGCCCGCGCTCATTCGTTTACGTCCGTTTCGTTCGGAAACTCCGAAGTTCGCGCCAACTGCGTGCAGACGGGAACTTTTGCGGCGCATTCAGCGCCGCTCGAACTCCCGCGCATGCTCCACCGCATACTTGATCAGCTCGGCCTGCCCCTCGATCCCGAGTCGCCGCTTGATGCTCTGGCGGTGCGCCTCGACCGTGCGCACGCTCAGGCCGAGGTCGCGCGCGATCTGCTTGCTCGATTCGCCGCGGCCCAGCGCGGCAAGGATCTCGCTCTCGCGCGGCGTGAGCAGCGGGCGCGGCGTCTGGTTGCGGAACAGCTTCTTCGACACGGCCGGGCTCAGGAAGGTACCGCCCGCGGACACGGCCTCGATGGCCGCGACGATCTCCGACGCCGGCGCGTCCTTCAGCACGTAGCCGTGCGCGCCGGCCTGCAGCGCGCGCTGCACGTACTCGGGGTTGTCGTACATGCTGAGCATCACGACGTGCGGCGCGGGTTCTCGCTCGAGCAGCAGCGCGGCGAGCTCGATGCCGTTCATGTCCTTCATGCCGATGTCGACCAGCAGCAGGTCGGGCCGCACGCTGTCCATCTGCGCGAGCGCCTCGGCCGCGCTGCCGGCCTCGCCCGCGATCTCCAGCCCGGGCAGCGCGCCGAGCCGCGCGCGCAGGCCGTCGCGCACCAGCGGATGGTCGTCCACCAGGAAGATGCGGATCGGAGCCGGGGTGCGGGCCTTGGCGGTCGTCATCGTCGGGGCATTCGTTGGGGTGGATGAAGGAAGGGGTTGCGCGGTGCGGTCAGCCCGAGGCGCCGCCCACGGCCCGCGCGGCCGCCGCGGGCACGATCGCGACGATGCGCGTGCGCCCGCTGCCCGAGCGCACCACGAGCTGCCCGTCGATCGAGGCCACGCGCTCGCGCATGTTGCGCAGGCCGATGCCGCGCCGCGGATCGAGCTGAACGGCATCGACGTCGAAGCCGATGCCGTCGTCGCCGACCTCGAGCCGCACCTCGCGTTCGCCGAAGGCCAGCGCGATGTGCACCTCGTGCGCGAGCGCATGCTTGCGCACGTTGGTCAGCGCCTCCTGCGTGGTGCGGAACAGCGCGGTCTTCACTTCCTGCGAGAGTTCGAAGGGCTCGCCCTCGACCATCAGCGAGGCGGCGGTCGAGCCCTGGCCCTCCTCGCCGAATTCGTCGACCAGCCGCTCGAGCGCGGCCGGCAGGCCCAGCGTGTCGAGCAGCGCGGGGCGCAGCCGGTGCGAGATGCGGCGCACCTCGGTCAGCGAATCGTTGAGCCGCTGCAGCGCCTTGCCCAGCGCGGGCGGCGCGGGATGCTGCGCGCGGTCGAGCGCATCGACGGCCGACTCGATCAGCAGCTTGGCCGACACCAGGGTCTGGCTGGTGCCGTCGTGCAGCTCGCGCGCGAGATGGCCGCGCTCCTCCTCCTGCGACTGCACCACGCGGCGTGCGAGCAGGCGCAGCTTGGCCTCGGCCACGCGGTGCTCGCTGAGGTTGAGCAGCAGGCCGCCGGCGCTGACCACGCCCAGGCACAGCGCGGCGATGCCGGCGATCCACAGCAGGGTGGTCGTGACGTTGGCGCTGATCTGGCGGTCGAGCGACTGCACGGTGGCTTCCATGTCGTCGAGGTACAGGCCGGTGCCGACCATCCAGTTCCAGCGCGGCAGCGCGACCACGTAGCCGAGCTTGGGCGCGCGCTGCGTGCTCGAGGGCTTGCGCCACTCGTACTCGACGTAGCCGCCGCCCTCCTTCGCGCGCGCGATCAGGTCCTGGATCGTGAAGCGGCCGCTCGAATCCTTGAGCCCCCAGAGGTCCTGGCCCACGAGGTCGGGCTGGCGCGAGTGCATCAGCGAGCGGCCCTGCAGGTCGTAGACGAAGAAGTAGCCATCGTCGCCGTAGTCGAGCGCGGCCAGCCGGCGCAGCGCCTCGGCGCGCGTGGCCTCGTCGTCCTGGCCGGCGTCGTACAGCGGTTTGACGATGCTGATCGCGAGATCGACGTAGCTGCGCAGTTCGTTGCGCCGCTGGGTCATGTAGCTCTGCTCGATCAGCGCGCGCTCGCGCTGCGCGAGGTCGTGTTCCTGGTGCCGCACGGCGAGCGCGACCAGCACCAGCGCCACCAGCAGCGGTGCGACGGCCAGGGCCACGATCTTGGTGCGCAGGTTCATCTCGGGCGCGAAGACTACCACCGCCCCCGCCGGCGGCCCCGGCTCAGGCCTGGCCGGCGATCCGGGCGTTGCGCTCGAGCGCCCACAGCAGGTCCTCGGCCTCGCCGGCCAGCGCGCAGTCGTGGATCTGCCGCAGGCCGATGTGGAGCTGGTAGCAGCGCAGCCGCTCGGCCGTGCCGGGGTCGGCCGGCAGGCTCTGCTCGAAGTGGCGCGCCTGCTGCTCCATGCAGGCGAGCCAGGGGCGCCAGAAGAAGATGTTGGCCACGTCGTAGAGCGGATCGCCGAACAGCGCCTCCGACCAGTCGATGACGCCGGTGATCTCGCGGCCGTCGGTCAACACGTTGTTCGAGCCGAAGTCGCCGTGCACCAGCCGGCGGACCTCGGGGCAGGACGGCGCGAGGCCGCGCACGATCGCCAGTTGCCGCTCGACGCGCCACAGGGCCTGCGCATCGAGCCGCGCCGCGCTCCAGTCGCGTTCGGCGACCGCATCGAGGAAAGCGCGCCAGCTCGCATGCTCGCCGGTGCCGTTGGCGTCGAAGCGGCCGAAGCCGGTGGTGCCCGCGAGGTCGCTGGCGGCCAGGTGCTCGAGCGTGCGCGCGAGCGGCTCGGCCAGCAGCGACAGCATGTCGATCGGCAGGTCCTGCAGCGTGCTGCCCGGCAGGCGCCGCGACACGCAATAGAAGGGCTTGCCGAAGAACGGGCCCTCGAAGCTCTGGTCGAACGACAGGTCCTCGATGCGCCCGATGGCCGTGACCGCGGGCACCGGCAGCCCCGGCCGCGCGAAGCGGCGCGCCGCGAAGTCGTCCTTGTCGAAGCCCTCGCGCGAACGGTGGATGCGCACCACGTGCTCGGCCTGGGCCGCGCTGCCCATGCCCTCGGCGCGGAAGGCGAAGGCCTGCGATTCCTGGCCCTCGGCCAGCGGCACGAAGCCATGGACCGGGCCCAGCGCGTGCTCGAGCGCGGCGACGATGGAAGGCGCGGGCACGCGGGTCCTGGTCATGGCACGCGCCGCACCGCGCAGGCGGTCAATGCGGCGAGGTCGGCCGGCCCGAGGCCACCCAGGCATCGAGCCCGCCGGTCAGCGGCAGCGCGCGCCGCGCACCGCGCGCCAGCAGCACGCGCGCGGCCTGCGCGGCCGACACCTCGTTGGGGCAGTTGCAGTACAGCACCACGTCGCGCCCGGCCGCGGCCGACAGGTCGAGGCCGCGCTGCTGCAGCGCCTTGAGCGTGTACGACAGCGCGCCCGGGATGCGGCGCGGGTCGACCTGCTGGCCAGCCGCGCCGCGCACGTCGATCACCAGCGGCGGCTCGTCGCCCGCGAGCATCTCGTGCAGCTCGTCGACCGAGATGCGCGGCATGCCGGTCAGCCGCATGAAGGCGCGGCGGCGCCACCAGCGCACCACCAGGAACACGACCAGCAGCGCGCCCAGCGCCATGGTGGCGATGCCGCCGGCCTGCGCCATCACCGCGAGCACGTCCTGGATCTGGTTGCGGAAGCCCCAGCCCAGGCCGAGGAACAGGCCGGTCCAGATCAGCGCGGCGCCGATGTCGAAACCGATGAAGCGCGGCACCGACATGCCGAGCGCGCCCGCCATCGGGGGCGCCACCACCGACACGCCCGGCACGAACTTGGCGGCCACCAGCGACAGGCCGCCCCAGTCGCCGATCAGCGATTCGCCGCGGCGCACGCAGGAGTCGGGCGCCAGCGAGATCCGGCACAGCAGGCGCATGAAGCGGTAGCCGAAGCGCCGGCCGGCATAGAACCAGGCGCCGTCGCCCAGCAGGTTGGCCGCCACCGCCGCGAGCACCACGCCGGCCAGCGAGATGTCGCCGGCCGCGAGCAGCGCGCCGGTGACCACCAGCACCGCGGCCGCCGGCACCGGCAGGCCCAGGCGGGCGGCGAAGCTGGCGGCGAACACCACCAGGATCGCGTTCTGCACCAGCAGCGACATCAGCTGTGCCATGGCAACGGCTCCGTGATGGCGAAAGAGGGTGCGAACGTGGTCATGGGCGGCATGGATTCTGCGGCATGGCGCAAGGGCCTGTCGCCGGGAGGCCATTGGCCATGCGGGTTGCGGCGCGTTCCGGGGGTCATGGCCGGCCCCCGCGCGACGGGTTCAGGCCGCCGGCCGGGCGACGCTGAATTCGAAGGTATTCACGCCGTCCGCGCTGGCCGCGGCGACCTGCCCGCCGTGCATGCTGGCCACGGCCCGCACGATCGCCAGCCCGAGCCCGTGGCCATGGTGCTCGCCGCCGTCGTTGCGCGCGGCATCGACGCGGTAGAAGCGGTCGAACAGGTGCTGCAGGTGCGCCTCGGCGATCGGCGCGCCGGGGTTCGAGACGCCGATCCAGGTCGCCGCTGGCGTCTCGCGCAGCCGCACGGCGATGCGCGCGCCCGGCGGCGAATGTTCGATCGCGTTCTGCAGCAGGTTCGACATGGCGCGGCGGAACAGCGCGGTCTCGAGCTGCGCCTCGGCCAGCACGTCGCCCTCGATCTCGACCTGCACGCCGCTCTCCTCGAGCACGAATTCGAAGAACTCGATGGTCTTGCGCACCTCCTGCGCCACCGGCGTCAGCACCAGCCCGGTGGCGACCTCGCCGCGGTCGGCGCGCGCGAGGAACAGCATGTCGTTGACGATCGAGCGCAGCCGCTCCAGGTCCTCGAGGTTGGCCTGCAGCACCTCCTCGAACTGCGGCGCGCTGCGCTGACGCGAGAGCGCGACCTGGGTGCTGCCGATCAGGTTGGCCAGCGGCGTGCGCAGCTCGTGCGCCACGTCGGCATTGAAGGCCTCGAGCTGGCCATAGGCCTCCTCGAGCCGCGCCAGCGCGCCGTTGAAGGCCTCGGCCAGCCCCGATAGCTCGACCGGCAGCGCGCCCGAGCGCAGCCGCTGCGAGCGCATCTTGGGCCGCAGCGCCTGCGCCTCGCGCGAGAGCTGGTCGAGCGGGCGCAGGCCGACGCGCGCGATCCAGTAGCCGGCGGCCGCCACCACCAGCACCGCGCCCAGGCCCAGCGACACCAGCGCCGTGAGGAAGGTGCGGCGCGTGCGCGCATAGGGCTCGGTGTTCTTGCCCACGATCAGCCGCACGGCCGGGCGCTGCTCGAACGGCGGGATGTGGGCCGACAGCGTGCGGTAGGGCTTCTCCTCGCCGGGCAGCAGCAGGCTGCGGCCGGTCTCGCGCGTGAGCGCATCGATCTCGGCCATGCCCTTGCCGTACTGGAAGCGCGGATCGTCGCTGAGCACCCAGAAGCGGGTGCTGCCGTCCTCGGGCGTCAGCGCGTCCATGCGCGCCTGCACGCGCGACCAGCGCTCGGGCGTGCCGATGGCCTGGATCCAGAACTGCAGGCTCTTGACCGTGGTGTCGAGCTCCTCGTACTGGTGGCGCTCGAGCTCGCGCAGCAGCACGCCCTGCAGCGCCGCGCCGATCAGCGCGAAGGTGGCGAGCGCCGCCGCCGCGAACATCAGCACCAGCCGCGCGGCGATCGAGCGCTTCATGGCGTGGCGCCGTCCTCGCGCAGCTCCATCACGTAGCCCATGCCGCGGATGGTGTGCAGCAGCTTGGGCGAGAAAGGCACGTCGATCTTGTCGCGCAGCCGCTTGATCGCGACCTCGACCACGTTGGTGTTGCTGTCGAAGTTCATGTCCCACACCAGCTCGGCGATGGCGGTCTTCGAGAGGATCTCGCCCTGGCGCCGCGCCAGCACCGCGAGCAGCGCGAACTCCTTGGCCGTGAGGTCGATGCGGGTGGCGCCGCGGAAGGCCTTGCGCGCGAGCAGGTCGATCTGCAGGTCGGCGATGCGCAGCTGCATCGGCTCCTGCTTGCGGCCGCGCCGGTTCAGCGCCTGCAGCCGCGCGAGCAGCTCGAGGAACGAGAAGGGCTTGACCAGGTAGTCGTCGGCGCCCTCGTGCAGCCCCTTGACGCGGTCCTCCACGCGGTCGCGCGCGGTCAGCATGATCACCGGCGTCTGCTTCACGGCGCGCAGCCCGCGCAGCACCGAGAAGCCGTCCTGGCCCGGCAGCATCACGTCGAGCACGATCACGTCGTAGTCGTGCGTGAGCGCCAGGTGCTGGCCGTCGATGCCGTTGTGCGCCATGTCGACCGCGCAGCCCTGCTCCGTCAGCCCCTTCGAGAGGTAGTCGGCGGTTCTCAACTCGTCTTCGACGATCAGGATCTTCATGGCGTGGCGTGCTGCGATGCGAGGCGGTGCGTTGTCTCCGGTGCTCAATGCGCCTCGGCTGCCGCCGGTGCCTGGCCGCCCTTGCGGATCCGGCGCGCTTCCTTGCGGCGCAGGTACCAGTAGTGGGCGCGGTCCAGGTAGAGGTAGACCACCGGCGTGGTGAACAGCGTGAGCGCCTGCGAGAGTACCAGCCCGCCGACCATCGCGTAGCCCAGCGGCCGGCGCAGCTCGGAGCCCGAGCCGTGGCCCAGCATCAGCGGCAGGCCCGAGAGCAGCGCGCACATGGTGGTCATCATGATCGGGCGGAAGCGCAGCAGGCAGGCCTGGTAGATCGCCTCGTGCGGCTTCATGCCCTGCTCGCGCTCGGCCTTGAGCGCGAAGTCGATCATCATGATCCCGTTCTTCTTGACGATGCCGATCAGCAGGATGATGCCGATCAGCGCGATCACGCTGAGGTCGTAGCCGCCCGCCATCAGGATCAGCAGCGCCCCCACGCCGGCCGAGGGCAGGGTCGAGAGGATCGTCAGCGGATGGATGTAGCTCTCGTAGAGCAGGCCCAGCACGATGTAGACCGCCACCAGCGCCGCCGCGATCAGGTAGGGCTGCGAGGCCAGCGAATCCTGGAAGGCCTGGGCCGTGCCCTGGAAGGCACCGGTCAGCGACTGCGGCATGCCCATCTCGGACTGCGCGGCCTTGATCGCGTCGACCGCCTGGCCCAGCGAGGCGCCGGGCGCGAGGTTGAACGAGATCGTCACGGCCGGGAACTGGCCCTGGTGGCTGATCGAGAGGTAGGCGGTCTTGCTGGTGTCGACCTTCACGAAGGTCGACAGCGGCACCTGCTGGCCGGTGATCGGCGAGCTCAGGTAGAGCTTGCTGAACAGCGCCGGGTCCTGCTGCAGCGCGGGCGTCACCTCGAGCACCACGTGGTAGCTGTTGAGCTGCGTGAAGTACTGCGCCACCTGGCGCTGGCCGATGGCGTCGTACAGCGTGGCGTCGATCGCGGCCGGCGAGATGCCGAAGCTCGAGGCGCGGTCGCGGTCGATGGTCAGCACGGCCGAGGCGGCGGCGTTCTGCTGGTCGGTCGCCAGGTCGGTCACCTCGGGCACCTGGCGCAGCTTGGCCAGCAGGCGCGGCGCCCAGGTGTTGAGCTCGTCGAGGTTCGAGTCGGTCAGCGTGTACTGGTACTGGGTGCGCGAGGAGCGCCCGCCCACGCGGATGTCCTGCCCGGCCTGCAGGAACAGGTTCACGCCCTGCACCTTCGCGAGCTGCGGGCGCAGCCGCGCGATGATCTCGTCCGCATTGGCGGTGCGGCCCTCGTCCTTGGGCTTGAGGCTGATGAAGAAGTTGCCGGTGTTGTAGGTCGAGGAGCTGCCGTTCATGCCGAAGCCGGTCACGTCGGGGTCCTTGCGCACCACGTCGGCCAGCTCGAGCATGCGCGCATTCATCGAGGCGAAGGAGGCGTCCTGCGCCGACTCGGCGAAGCCCGAGATGAAGCCCGTGTCCTGCTGCGGGAAGAAGCCCTTCGGGATCACCACGAACAGCGCGCCCGTGGCCACCACGGTGGCGATGAACACCATCAAGGTGATGAACTGGTGGTCGAGCACCACGTGCAGCCCGCGCTTGTAGCCATTGAGCATGGCGTCGAAGCCGCGCTCGAACAGCAGGTAGAGCCGCCCATGGCGCCGCGCATGCTCGTTCTTGAGGAAGCGCGAGCACAGCATCGGCGTGAGCGTGAGCGAGATCACCACGCTCACCACGATGGTCAGCGTGACGGTGACGGCGAACTCGCGGAACAGCCGCCCGACGATGCCGCCCATCAGCAGCAGCGGGATGAACACCGCGATCAGCGAGACCGAGATCGACACGATGGTGAAGCCGATCTCGCCCGCGCCCTTGTAGGCGGCCTCCAGCGGCGCCATGCCCTCCTCGACGTAGCGGTAGATGTTCTCGAGCATCACGATCGCGTCGTCGACCACGAAGCCGACCGCGATGGTCAGCGCCATCAGCGAGAGGTTGTCGAGGCTGTAGCCCAGCAGGTACATCACGGCCACCGTGCCCAGCAGCGCCAGCGGCACCGTCACGCTGGGGATCAGCGTGGCCGGCACGTTGCGCAGGAACACGAAGATCACGGCCACCACCAGCGCGATGGTCAGCAGCAGCGTGAACTCCACGTCCTTGACCGAGGCGCGGATGGTCTGGGTGCGGTCGATGATGGCGTTGACGTCCACCGTCGGCGGGATCGAGGCCTTGAGCCGCGGCAGCGCGGCGTTGATGCGGTCCACGGTCTCGATCACGTTGGCGCCCGGCTGCTTGGTGATCGCCAGCACGATCGAGCGGCCGTTCTGCACCGTGCTGCCCTCGGGCGCGGCGGCGCCGGCATAGGCCCAGCCCGCGATCTTCGCGTTCTCGGGGCCGTCGACCGCCACGCCGAGGTCGCGCACGCGGATCGGCGCGCCGTTGCGGTAGGCCAGCACCACGTCGTTCCAGGGCTGGGCCTTGAGCAGCTGGTCGTTGGTGTAGACCGTGAAGCTCTGGTTCGGCCCGTCGATCGTGCCCTTGGGCGCGTTGACGGTGGCCGAGGACAGCACGGTGCGCACGTCCTCCAGGCTCAGGCCCAGCGCCGCGAGCTTGGCCGGGTCGACCTGGATGCGCACGGCCGGCTTCTGCGCGCCGCCGATGTTGACCAGGCCCACGCCCGAGATCTGCGAGATCTGCTGCGCGAGGATGTTGTCGGCGTAATCGTTGACCTCGGTCAGCGGCAGCGTCTTCGACTGCACCGACAGGATCAGGATCGGCGAGTCGGCCGGGTTCACCTTGCGGAAGGTCGGCGGGCTCGGCAGGTTGGCCGGCAGCTGGCCGGTGGAGGCGTTGATGGCGGCCTGCACGTCGAGCGCGGCGGCATCGATGTTGCGGTCGAGGTCGAACTGCAGCGTGATCTGGGTGCTGCCCAGGCCGCTGGTCGAGGTCATCTGCGACAGGCCCGCGATCAGCGAGAACTGGCGCTCCAGCGGCTGCGCCACGTTCGAGGCCATGGTCTCGGGACTGGCACCCGGCAGGTTGGCCGAGACCTGGATGGTCGGGAAGTCGACCTGCGGCAGCGGCGCCACCGGCAGCAGCGGGAACACCGCGGCGCCGACCAGCAGGATGGCCAGCGCGAGCAGCGTGGTGCCGATCGGGCGCTTGATGAAGGCGGCGGAAATGCTCAATTGCGCACCCCGCTCGCGTTGCCGGCGCCGGCCGCGGCGGCCGGGGGCGCGGCCTTGGCCGCGGTCTTGTTCTCGGCCACCGTGGCGCCGGGCCGCAGCTTGTACTGGCCGTCGACCACCACGCGCTGGCCGGCGGCCACGCCCTGGTCGAGCACGGCCGTGCCGTCGGCGATCTGCACCACGTGCACCGGCACCGAGTTGGCCTTGTTCTCGGCATCGACGGCCCAGACGTAGGTGCCGTCCTGGCTGCGCTGCACCGCCGCGGCCGGCACGGTCAGCGCGCCCGCGCGGCGGTCGAGCTGCAGCCGCACGTTGACGTACTGGCCGGGCCACAGCGTGTGCTGCGGGTTGGCGAAGCTGCCCTTGAGCTGCACCGTGCCGCTGGTGGTGTCGATCTGGTTGTTGAGCAGGATCAGCTTGCCGGTGCCCAGCAGCTGCGTGCCGGCGCGGTCATAGGCCACCACCGAGAGCGGCGCCGCGCCCTTGGGCTGCAGCCGGTTGATGTCCTGCACCGCGTCCTCGGGCAGCGTGAACTGCACCGCGATCGGGTCGATCTGGTTGATGACCACCAGCCCGCCGGTGTCGGCCGCATGCACGATGTTGCCCGGGTCGACCAGCCGCGCGCCCACGCGGCCGTCGATCGGCGCGTCGATGCGCGTGAAGCTCAGCTGCACCTGCGCGAACTGCACCTGCGCGGCATCGGTCTTGACGGTGGCCTCGAGCTGGCTGACCAGCGCCTTCTGGGTGTCGAGCTGCTGCTTGGTGGCCGCGTCCTGCGCGATCAGCGTGGTGTAGCGCGCGAGGTCGGCGCGCGCGTTCTCGAGCTGCGCCTGGTCGCGCGCCTGGGTGGCGCTGGCCTGCGCGAGCTGGGCCTGCAAGGTGCGCGGATCGAGCTGCGCGAGCATCTGGCCGGCCTTCACGTCCTGGCCCTCGACGAAGCCGATCCTGTCGAGCTGGCCGTCGATGCGCGCCTTGACGGTGACGGTGGCCATCGAGGCCACGGTGCCGATGCCGCCGCGGTAGACCTGCACGTCCTGCGTCTGCACCGGCGCGGTGGTCACCAGCACCGGTGGCGCCTTGGCCTCGGGCGTGGCGGCCGAGGCCTTGTGGCCCAGGGTCCAGGCGCCGCCGCCGAGCACGGCGACGAAGGCGGCGACGGCGAACCAGGCGACGCTGCGTCGCGCGGGGGGGCCGGCGTCGTCGCTGGCGGGGCCGGTGTGGGAAGGAGCGGGATTCGTCATGGCATCAGGTTCCGGAAGTCGTTGCAGCGGCGGCGGTGGTGGCGGCCTCGGTGGCATCGGCATGCCAGCCGCCGCCGGTGGCCGCGATCAGCGCCACGCTGGCGGCGAGCTGGCGCGCCAGCAGTTGCGCGGCCGTGCGCTGGTTGGTCAGCGAGAGCTGCTGCGCGGTCACCACGCTCAGGTAGGTGGCGGTGCCGGCGCGGTACTGGGCCAGCGCGAGGCGCTCGGCCGTCTGCGAGGCCTGCACGGCCTGCGCCTGCAGCTGCGATTCGTGGTCGAGCACGCGCAGGGTGGCGAGGTTGTCCTCGACCTGCTGGAAGCCGCCGAGCACGGTCTGCTTGTAGAGCGCGACCGAGGCGTCGTAGGCGGCCACGGCCTGCTCGCTGTGGGCCTTGCGCAGGCCGCCGTCGAACACGGTCTGCGCGAGCACCGCGCCCAGCGACCAGACGCGGCTCGGCGTATCGAACAGCGAAGCGAGCTTGCCGGCGCTGAAGCCGCCGCTCGCGCTCAGCACGATCTGCGGGAAGTACGCGGCCTTGGCCACGCCGATCTGCGCATTGGCGGCCTGCACGCGGCGCTCGGCCGCGGCGATGTCGGGGCGGCGCTCGAGCAGTTCCGAAGGCAGGCCCGCGGGCGCGAGCGGCAGCTGGACGCCGAGCGTGCCCGCATTGGCGAGCGCGGGGTTCTCGCTGGCCGGCAGCGCGGCCAGCGTGAAGCGCGCCGGCGCCTGGCCGGTCAGCACCGCGATCGCATGCTCGAGCTGGGCCCGCTGCGCCTCGAGGTCCACGCCCTGCGCCTGCGCGGTGCGCAGCTGGCTCTCGGCCAGCGCCACGTCGGAACGCAGCACCGTGCCGGCCGCGTACTGGTGCTGCGTGAGCTCGAGCGCGCGCGCATAGGCGGCGGTGGTGGTGGCGTAGAGCGCGCGCTGCAGGTCGATGGCGCGCAGCTGCAGGTAGTCCTGCGCCAGCGTGGTCTGGATGCTCAGGCGCGCGCCCGCGAGGTCGTCGGCGCTGGCCTGCGTGCTGGCGTCGCCGGCCTCGACCGAGCGGCGCACCGCACCCCAGACATCGGGCTCCCAGCTCGCGGCGAGGCCCAGGGTGTCGGTGGTGCGGCGCTCGATGCTGCCGGTGCTGTTGGTCTGCGCGCGGTTGGCGCCGGCGTTGAGGCCGAGGGTGGGATAGAAGCCGGCGCGCGCGGCCGAGGCCAGTGCGCGCGCCTCGCGGTACTGGGCCTCGGCCTGGCGGATGTTCTGGTTGGCGGCATTGGCCTGCACCACCAGCGCGTTCAGCGTGGCGTCGCCGTAGGCCTCCCACCAGGGATGCGAGGGATCGATGGCCTGCGGCGTGGCGGTCTTCCACGCACCGTCTTCCTTGTAGGCCGCGGGCAGCTCCATCGAGGGCCGCACGTAGTCGGGGCCGACCGCGCAACCCGCGATCAGCAGCGCGGCCAGCGCGGCCGCGGCGGGCGCGCGCAGGGCGCGGCGCGGAAGGTCGGGGAAGGAGGATGCAGCGGAGCGAGCCATGGTGCGGCCACTCTAGGCCGCGCCTTCCAACCGCTCGCTGTCGACTTCCTGACAAAGCTGTCAGTTGGCGCGCGCTAAGAAATCTTTACCGCCGCCGCGTCGGCTCGCGCACCGGCCGCGGCATTGAAGAGGCCGAAGCCTTCAACGACTCGTTCTTCAGGAGCAACCCATGAAACTCTCATTGATCGCCGCGGCCCTCGTCGCGGCGGCCAGTCTCAGTGCCTGCGTGGTGGCACCGGTGGGGCCGGTGCACGGCGCGGCCGTGTATGCCGCGCCGATCGAACCGCCAGTGGGCGTGGCGATCATCGGCCCGACCTATGTCTCGCCCGGCCCCGGCTGGGGCTGGCGCTACCACCCGCACTACGGCTGGGGCTGGTACAACCCGCACGCGGGCTGGCACCGCGGCTGGCGCTGAGGCGCAAGGCGCCTCCGGCCGCGTTCAGCGCGGCGCGTCGCCCTTGCGGTACTCGGCCGTCAGCTCGTCGAGCTTCTGCTTGAGCGCGGGGTCGAGCTTGTACTCGGCCGCCGCAAGCGTCGCGTCGAGTTGCTCGGGCCGGCTCGCGCCGAGCAGCGGTGCGGTGATCAGCGGGTTCGCCATCACCCAGGCCACGGCCAGCGTCGCGAGCGGCACGCCCGCCTCGTCGGCCAGCGCATGCAGCTGCGTCACGGTGTTGAAGCTGCGCTCGTTCCAGTAGCGGTCCTGGTACATGTTGCCGGCCGTGCCGAGCGTGAAGCGGGTGTTCGCCTCGGGGCTGGCGCCGGGCTTGTACTTGCCGGTGAGCAGGCCGCCCGCCAGCGGGTTATAGGGGATCACGCCCAGGCCTTCCTCGCTCGCGAGCGGCAGCAGCTCGCGCTCGATCTCGCGGAACAGCAGGCTGTAGCGCGGCTGCACCGAGACGAAGCGCGTGAGCCGCAGCAGGTCGGCCTTGCCGAGCGCGCGCGCGAGCCGGTAGGCCAGGAAGTTCGACACGCCCACATAGCGCGCACGGCCCGACTTCACGATGGTGTCGAGCGCCTCGATGCTTTCCTCGAGCGGCGTCTCGCGGTCGTCCATGTGCAGCTGGTAGAGGTCGACGTGGTCGGTCTTCAGCCGCTTGAGCGAGAGGTCGATGGCATCGAGCAGGTGCTTGCGCGAGGCGCCCTGGTCCCAGGGATTGGGGCCGACCTTGTTGACCGCCTTGGTCGCGACCACGAAGCGCCGGCGGCCCGCGGGGCCCTGCTTCTCGAGCCAGTTGCCGATGATCTCCTCGGTGCGGCCCGTGGTCTCGACCGTGCCGCCCAGCGGGTAGACGTCGGCGGTGTCGAGGAAGTTGATGCCGCCCTCTGCGGCCTTGTCGAGGATGCGGTGCGACACGGCCTCGTCGGTCTGCAGGCCGAAGGTCATGGTGCCGAGCGCGAGCCGGGAGACGGTCAGGCCGGTGCGGCCCAGGCGGGTGGTGGGAATGCTCATGGTGGATGGTTCCTGTGAAACGGCCGAACCGCGCAGGCGCGCGTGGCTGCACGACCATCATAGGCAGGCCGCCCCGGGCCTGCACGTCAGGGTGCAATCACCGTGATGCGCGCCGTCATGTAGGGATGCACCGAGCAGGCGTAGTCGTAGACACCGGGCTTGTCGAAGGTCTGCGTGAAGTCCTGGCCCGGCAGCATCAGGTCCATGCCCGCGGGGCCGCCCTTCCTGAACACCACGCCATGGGGCGCGCCGTCGTCGTTCTTCCAGCGCACGGGCTGGCCCACCTTCACGGTGATCTGCGCCGGCTCGAAGGCGAAGTTGCGGATCGCCACGTGCGCCGAACCGCCCGCATGCCCGGCCGGCGCGCCGCGCTGCACCGCCACCTTGCGCGGCGCATTGCCGACCGCCACGGTGTGCGACGGGCCGCCGGCAAGATCGATCACGCTCACGTCGTTCGAGCCCTCGTTGCTGACCCACAGCTTCCCGCCGTCGGCCGAGATGTCGAGCCAGTGCGGCTGCTTGCCCACGGCGATGCTGCGGCCCGGCGTGCGCGTCGCGGGGTCGAACAGCATCACCTCGCCCGGCCCTTGCACCACGACCACGCCGCTCGCCATGCCCGCGAAGTGCTGCGCGATGTGGGGCGACACGCCCGTGGGGATCGGCGCCAGCCACTGGTTGGTGGTCGCATCCAGCACCTGCACCGCGGGCACGCCCGCCAGCGTCAGGTAGAGCGCCTTGCCGTCGGGGCCGAACTCGAGGTCGCGCGGCGGCTTGTCGAGCGCGATCTCCGAGACCGCCTTGCGCGTCGCCAGGTCGACCACCACGAGCGCGAAATGGCCCGGCGCCTGCGAGGCCACGTAGGCCTGCCGGCCATCGGGCCGCACGGCGATGGTGTGCGGCTTGGGCACGGCCACGCTCGCGCCCACGGCATGGGTCGCGGTGTCGACGAAGGCCACGCGGTCGTCGCCGTTGACGGCCACCAGCACCCAGCGGCCATCGGCCGTGGTGGCCAGGCCCTGCGGGCCCTGGCCGACCTCGATGGTGTGCGTCACGCGGTCGGTTGCGGCGTCGATCTCGCTCACCGCCGAGGCGCTGGAGCCGCTGACGAACACGCGCTGGCCGTTCGGGGAGATCACGATGCCGTCGGGCCCCGCGGCCACCGGCACGGTGGCGAGCACGCGCTCGCTGCCGGTGTCGATCACGCTGAGCGTGCTGTCCTTGAAGTTGCCGACATAGGCCTTGGGGCCGGCGGCCAGCGCAGAGAGGGCCAGGGCGCCGGAGGCCGCGAGAACGGCGAGCAGGCGTGCGAATCCTGGAAAGGCGGTCATGGGGAAAGACTCCTGAAAGAAGAGAGGAAGAGAATCGGCACAGGGCATGACGCGCGGTGCCCTTCGTCTATTCCCCGAAATTTTTTCGCGCAAGGCTGGAATAAAACGCGCGCCCGCTGCGTCATGCCCCCAAAGCACGTCCCTTGACCGACCGCACCCGCCAGTTCGAAGCCGCCGCCCTGCCGCATCTCGATGCGGCCTGGAATCTCGCGCGCTGGCTGTTGCGCGACGACCGCCTGGCCGAGGACGCGGTGCAGGAGGCCTACCTGCGGGCCTTCCGTTTCTTCGACGGGCTGCGCGGCGAGAACGCGCGGCCCTGGCTGCTGGGCATCGTGCGCAACGCCTGCTACGACTGGATGCGGCAGAACCGGCAGTTGGCCGACCAGGTGGAGTTCGACGAGCTGCGCGACAGCGAGTCGGCCGGCGCGTCGGCACCGGAGGCCGGCGATCCCGCGCGGCTGTGGGAGCGGCGCGTGCAGGGCGAGCGCGTCAATGCCGCGATCGACGCCCTGCCCGCGGTCTACCGCGAAGCGATCGTGCTGCGCGAACTGGAGGAGCTGCGCTATGAAGACATCGCACGCATCGCCGGCGTGCCGCTGGGCACCGTGATGTCGCGGCTGTCGCGCGCGCGGGCCCTGCTGCGCGAAAGCCTGCGCGACGAACGCCCGGGCCCGGCGCAGGAAAGGACACGGCATGCCAATTCCTGACGACGAGCTGGGAGCGCTGATGCGACAGCACGCCACGCGCCATGCGCCGCCCGCCGGACTGGCCGAGCGCATCGCGCTGTCGGTGCGCGCCGAGGCCGGCGCACCCGCAACGCCGGCGCCGCGCCGTCACGGCTGGTGGCAGGGCCTGCTCGGGTTCGGAACCGGCGCGGCCGCGGCCTGGGGCCTGGCGCTGGTGCTGCTGGCATCGCCGGCGCCCCTCGAGCTGCTCGGCGCGCAGGTCACGGCCAACCACGTGCGCTCGCTGATGGCCTCGCACCTGGCCGACGTGGCCTCCACCGACCAGCACACGGTCAAGCCCTGGTTCGCCGGCAAGCTCGACTTCTCGCCGCCCGTGGTGGACCTCGCCGCCGAGGGCTTCGCGCTGACGGGCGGGCGGCTCGACTACCTCGACGGCCGCACGGTGGCGGCGCTGGTCTATCGCTCGGGTCCGCACGTCATCAATGTCTTCGTCTGGCCCGCGGCCGATACGGCGCCACAGGCCCCGGCCTTCTCGACGCGCCAGGGCTACCAGCTCGCGCACTGGACCCAGGGCGGCATGCAGGCCTGGGCCGTGTCGGACCTCAACGCGGCCGAGCTGCGCCACTTCGCGGCGCTGCTGCATGCGAGGACGGCGGTACGCCCTTAGCGGCTGAAGACGGGATCGGGCAGCCGATCCTGTCTTCGTTTCGGCACACCGCGCGCGGTCGTGGTCGGCGCGCGGGACTGCGTTTAAGCTCGGCGGCGATCCACGCGTTTCCCGAATGAGCCCCTCCCCCTCCCAAGCCATCACGCATCCCACCGCCGGGTTCCGGACCTTGCTGCGCATCGTCGGCCGCGTCGCGGCCTCGCTGGTGCTGCTGCTGTCGACGGGCTGGGCCTGCCTCGCGCTCTGGTACCAGTTGCCCGTGGGCGAGACGGGCAAGGTCCTCGCCGCCGTGCTGTGGAGCGGCTTCGGCCTCGCGGCCCTGGTGCTGCTGTGGCGCGGCCGGGCCGCGCGCGCCCTGCTGTCCTACGCGGTCGGCTTCGCGCTGCTGCTGGGCTGGTGGAACACCATCGTGCCGCTGCAGCAGCGCGACTGGGCCGACGACGTCGCGCGCCAGCTGGTGGCGCGCGTCGACGGCAACATGGTCACGCTCGAGAACGTGCGCAACTTCGACTGGCGCAGCGACACCGACTACACGCCGCGCTGGGAAACGCGCCGCTACGACCTCGAGCGCCTGCGCTCGGTCGATGTCTCGGTCTCGTACTGGATGGGCCCGGCGATCGCGCACACGCTGGTGTCCTTCGGCTTCGACGACGGCCGCTTCCTCACCTTCTCGATCGAGATCCGCAAGGAGCGCGGCGAGAGCTTCTCGTCGATCGGCGGCTTCTTCCGGCGCTTCGAGCTGAGCCTGGTCGCGGCCGAGGAGCGCGACGTGCTGCGCGTGCGCACCAACGTGCGCGGCGAAGACGTCCACATGTACCGCGTGCGGCTGCCACAGGCCGAGATGCGCTCGCTGTTCCTGGCCTACCTCGACCAGAGTGCCGCGCTGCTGCGCGCGCCGAGCTTCTACAACACGCTGACGGCCAACTGCACCACCATCGTCTACGACCTCGCCAGGCGCATCGTGCCGGGCCTGCCGATGGACTGGCGGCTGCTGGCCTCGGGCTACCTGCCCGACTATCTGTACGACGTGGGCGGGCTGACGCCGGGCTACAGCCTCGAGGCGCTGCGCACGGCCGGGCGCATCACGCAGCGCGCGATCGCGAGCGATGCCGTGCCGGGCGTCGATTTCTCGCGCGCGATCCGGCAGGGGCTACCGGGCGCCGAGGCCCCGTGACGATGCGCGCGCGTCTTCCCGGCCTGGCGGCCCTGCTGTGCGCCGCCGCGCTGCTCGCGGGCTGCGCGGGCGTGAAGGTGGGCTCGATCTCGCCCGCCGAATACCTCGCGCAGCGCCGCGGCGACGTGCTCACCACGGGCCGGCTCAGCACCTCGGCCGAGGAGGTGCTGCGCGTGATCGGCTCCGACGCCGAGCTGTGCGGCAAGGACGGCCCGGCCTGCCGCAATGCGTTGGCCGACTCGCCGGGGCTGAGCGACGAGCAGCGGCTGTCGGCGCTGTCGGAGGTGTGGCTGCAGGTGGCGATCGCGGCCGAGAAGAGCGGCAGCGCGACGCCGCCGGGCTCGCGCGCCGACACCGCCGCCATCGAGGCCTGGCTCGAGAGCGCGCGCCATGCCTATGCCTACCTGTTCTTCACCGCGCGCAAGCCGCGCGACCGCGCCTTCGAGGACCGGCAGACGCAGGTGCGCGACTACTACAACTACGCGGTGCAGCAGGCCATCACGGGCCTGTACCGCGGCGTGCGGCGCAACGCTGCGGCACAGCCGCAGGTACCGCGCGTGGGCGACTGGCGCATCGAGGCCGACGTGTCGGGCCTGCGCCTGCCCGCCGACGCGCCGCTGCCCGACGAGCTGATCCCCGCCGCCTCGCTGACCTTCTCGGGCCTGCGCAACACCTACCGGCGCGACGGCTTCGGCGCCGAACTGGTGGCGGCCGACAGCCAGCGCACCGACGAGAAGGCGCCCGCGTTCGATACCGCCGACCCGCGCCCGCCCTACCGCGAGATGCCCTTCCCCGCCGTCACCGCGCTGCTGCTGTTCGACGGCGGCAGCCTCGCCGAGGTGCTGGCCACGCGCAGGCTGCGCATCGCGGCCTACGACCCCTACCGCACCGCCAACGTGCAGCTGGCCGGGCAGGAGGTGCCGCTGGCCGCCAACTTCACCTCGGGCTACGGCCTCTGGCTCGCCCGCTCCGACTTCGCGCTGCAGGCGCTGCGCAGCCTGTTCGGCGGCCGCGACGGCCTCACGCAGCCGCGCATCTACCTGATGCAGCCCTACGATCCCGAGCGCCGCACGGTCATCATGCTGCACGGCCTCGCGAGCAGTCCCGAGGCCTGGATCAACGTGGCCAACGAGGTGCTCGGCGACGAGACCCTGCGCCGCCGCTACCAGATCTGGCAGGTCTACTACCCGACCAATGCGCCGCTGCCGCTCAACAACTTCGCGATCCGCGAGGCCGTGACGCAGACGCTGCAGCACTTCGACCCCACGGGCCAGGCCCCGGCCTCGAAGAACATCACGCTGATCGGCCACAGCATGGGCGGCGTGCTGTCGCGGCTGATGGTGTCGTCGTCGGAGGACAAGCTCTGGGACGCGCTGCTGGCCAGCTACCCGATGCAGGGCGCGCAGCAGCGGCGCATCGAGGAGAAGCTCGCGCCCTACCTGCGCTTCGAGCCGCTGCCGCAGGTCAGTGATGCGATCTTCATCGCCTCGCCGCACCGCGGCACCGACTTCGCCAACAACCGCGTCTCGCGCTGGGTCGCCAACCTGATCACGCTGCCGGTGGCGATGCTGGGGCAGTTGAGCGACATCTCGCGCGAGCTGATCCGCATCGCGCCGGGCCGGCAGGACGCGGGGCCGCTGCGCATTCCCAACAGCATCGACAACCTCAGCGACCGCGATCCCTTCGTGCGGCTCTCCTCGGGCCTGCCGATGAATCCGCGCGTGCGCTTCCACTCGATCATCGGCAACGACACGCCGGGCCTGGCGCAGGCCCTGTCGAGCGACGGCATCGTGCCCTATGCCAGCGCGCACCTCGACGGCGCGGCCTCGGAGCTGGTGATCCCGTCGGCGCACAGCGTGCAGGAGAACCCGCTCGCGATCCTCGAGATCCGGCGCATCCTGCGCGAGCAGCTGAAGCCCCGGTAGGCGGAAACCTTCAGCTCGCCGAGCCTTCGCAGGCCGCCACGCGCGGCCGCCGCGCATCGGCGCGCGCGCTCGCCACGGCCCAGCAGAAGACGCCCATGCCCGCGAGCGCGAGCAGCGCGCCGACCCAGCCGGTCGAGGTCCAGCCCAGGCCCGCGGCGATCGCCACGCCGCCGAGCCAGGCGCCGAGCGCATTGGCCATGTTGAAGGCCGAGTGGTTGAGCGCGGCCGCCAGCGTCTGCGCGTCGCCGGCCACGTCCATCAGCCGGATCTGCAGCGCCGGGCCGATGGCCACGGTGGTGCCGATCAGGAACACGTTGAAGCCCGCGGTGTAGATGTTGTGCGCCGAGAAGACGAACAGCGCCAGCACCAGCGCCGCATAGGCCATCAGGCCGCCGATGGTGCGCATCAGGGACCTGTCGGCCAGCCGCGCGCCCACCAGGTTGCCGACCACCATGCCGAGCCCGAACAGCGCGAGCACCAGCGGCACGCCGCCCAGCGGCATGCCGGCCACCTCGATCAGCGTGGGCTTGATGTAGCTGAACACCGAGAACATGCCGCCGAAGCCGATGGCGCCGATGCCCAGCGTGAACCAGACCTGCTTGCGCTTGAGCGCGCCGAGTTCGCGCCAGGGGCTGGCGCCCGCGGGCGCGGCGAGGTCGGGGATGTCGCGGCGCAGCAGCACCACGGCGATGAGCGCGATCACGCCCACGAACACGAAGGCCGCGCGCCAGCCGAACAGCTGGCCGAGCCAGGCCGCGATCGGCACGCCGACCAGCGTGGCGCCCGTGAGCCCCAGCATCACCAGCCCCACGGCGCGCGCGCGGCGCCCGGGAGGCGCAAGCGTGGCGGCCACCAGCGCGGCCACGCCGAAGTAGGTGCCGTGCGGCAGCCCGGTCGCGAAGCGCAGCAGGTTCAGCGAGGTGTAGCCGGGTGCCATCGCGCTCGCGAAATTGCCGGCCGCGAACACGGCCATCAGCGCGATCAGCAACGCGCGGCGGCGCCAGCCGGCCGCGAGCACCGCGAGCACGGGCGCGCCGATGACCACGCCCAGCGCATAGGCGCTGATGACGTGGCCGGCCTGCGGGATGCTGACGGCGATGTCGTTCGCGACCTCGGGCAGCAGGCCCATGATCACGAACTCGCCGGTGCCGATGGCGAAGCCGCCGACGCCGAGCGCGAGCACGGCGCGCAGGAACTGGGCCGACGAGACGGGCGGAATGGCGGGGGTGTCCGCGCCTTCGAGGGCGGATGGTGGGGCGTTCAAGGCCGGAGCTCCTGGGGGGATGCCCGGCGAGCGCGGGCAAAGCCCGATTTTAGGGTAAACCCTTAACGTGCGCTGATGAGGTCTTGCGCCCCGCCCGATACCTTTTTGCCCCTGCTGCTCAACGGCGCAGGAAGCGCGGCGCGCGGCGTTCGGCCATCGCCTGCACGCCCTCCTTGAAGTCCTCGCTCGCGAACTGCACGCACTGCAGCTCGCGCTCGTGCCGGTTCGCCGCGGCCACCGCCTCGGCCAGGCCGCGCCGCAGGGTCGCGCGCGTCGATTCCACCGCGAGCGGAGCCGACAGCGCGATCTCGGCCGCGAGCGCCAGCGCGCTGGTGCGCACTTCATCGGCCGGCACCAGCTGGTCGACCAGCCCGATGCGCAGCGCCTCCTCGCCGCCGATGCGGCGCCCCGTGTAGAACAGCAGCGCGGCCTGCTGCGCGCCGACCAGGCGCGGCAGCGTGAGGCTCAGGCCGAAGCCCGGATGGAAACCGAGGCGGTTGAAGTTGGCGCTGAAGCGCGCCTCGGCGCAGCCCACGCGGAAGTCGGCCGCCAGCGCGAGGCCGAGCCCGGCGCCGATGGCCGCGCCATGCACCGCGGCCACCAGCGGCTTGGCGTTGCCGAACAGGCGCATGGCCTGCTCGTAGAGCGGCGCGGGGTCGCGCGCATCGTCCTTGCCGCTGAAGTCGGCGCCCGCGCTGAAGGCCCGGCCCTCGGCGGCCAGCACGACGGCGCGGCAATCGGGATCGGCATCGAGCTGCGCGAGCCGGTCGGCCAGTTCGCGCAGCAGCGCCACGTCGAGGTAGTTGAACGGCGCGCGCCGCAGCTCGAGCAGCGCCACGTGCCCATGGCCCGATTCCAGCGAAGCGACCGCGCTCATTGCACCTCCAGCTTCGCGATGTCGACGTAGCCCTTCCACTTCTCGCGCTCCTGGCGCTCGAAGCTCGCGAGCTCGGCCAGGCTGACCTTGGCGGGCGCGAAGGCGAAGCCCTCGAGCCGCGCGCGGATCGGGTCGGTGGTCACGGCCTCGTTGATCCACTGGTTGAGCTGCTGCTGCAGCGCCGCCGGCGTGGCGGCCGGCACCGCGATGCCGAGGAAGCCGCCGCGGATGCTGAAGCCCGGGTAGCTCTCGGCGATCAGCGGCAGCTCGGGATAGCGCTTGAGCCGCGCGTCGCTGTGCACCGCGAGCGCGCGCAACTGGCCCGAGGCCACGAAGGCATCGCCGGCCACGGTGTCGGTGAACACCACCTGGATCTGGCCCGCGATCAGCTCCGACATCGCCTGGCTCACCTGCTTGTACGGAATCGCGGCGAGCTCGATGCCGGCCTCGTGCGCGAACAGCGCCGCCGTGACCTTGGAGGTGGCGTTGAAGTGGCCGTAGTTGATCGTGCCCGGCGCCTTCTTCGCGGTGGCGACGAAGTCCTGCAGCGTCCTGTAGGGCGCGTCGGGCCGCACCAGCATGTAGGTGGAGCCGGGCCCGAAGGAGCCGACCAGCCGGAAGTCGCGCCCGGGGTCGTAGGGCAGCTTGCGGAACAGGCTGGGGTTGGCCAGGTGCGTGGAAGTGGTGGCCAGCAGCAGCACCGAGCCGTCGGCCGGCGCGTTGCGCACCGCCTCCACGCCGATGATGCCGTTGCCGCCGGGGCGGTTGTCGACCACCACCGCGCGGCCGGTCTTGCGCGTGAGGAACTCGGCCAGCATGCGCGCCGAGATGTCGCCCGAGCCGCCGGGGCCGAAGGGCACGACGATCTGGATCGGCTTGTGGTTGTCCGCCGCCATCGCGGCCGCGAACGGCAAGGCCGCGAGCGCGGCGAGGCACTGTCTTCTCTGCATGTCGTCTCCTGTCGTTGGTGTCGATGGAAGGGCGCGCTCAGCCGGGGGCCTTCGCGCCAAGCGCCTCGTTGTGCTCGCCCACGCCGGGCGCGCGGTGCCGCACCCGCGGCCGCTCGCCGTCGAAGGACAGCGGCAGCCCGACGATGCGCAGGTCCTCGCCGGGAATGGTCTGCAGGATGCCGATGGCCTCGGTCTGCGGCTGCGCGAGCACCTGCGCGAAGTCCTGGATCGGCGCGCAGGGAATGCCCAGGGCCTCGAGCGCCTCGAGCCACTGCTGCGTCGAGCGCGTGCGGAACACCGCCTCGAGCGCGGGGATCAGCAGCGCCTTGTGCTGCACGCGCAGCGCGTTGCTCGCGAAGCGCTCGTCGCGCGTCCATTCCTCGTGGCCGGCCGCGCGCGCGAGCTTGGCGAACAGCCGGTCGTTGGCCGCGGCCACCACGATCTCACCGTCCCCGGTGGGCAGCGCCTGGAACACCACCACGTTGGGATTGCCGCTGCGGTGCCGCTCGGGCTGCTTTCCGGTGGCGTGGAAGCCGGCCATCATCACCTGCAGCCAGCCCAGCGCGGTCTCGAACAGCGAGGTGTCGACCACGCAGCCCTGCCCGGTCGAAGCGCGGCGCAGCAATGCCGCGATGCAGCCCAGCGCGGCCCAGACGCCGGTGCCCAGGTCGAGCACCTGCATGCCCACGCGCGCCGACGGCCCGCTCTCGGCGCCGTTGATGCTGAAGATGCCCGCGAAGGCCTGCACCATCGGCTCGTAGCCCGGCGCGAGGCGCATCGGCCCCTTGTGGCCGAAGGCCCAGAGCGAGCAGTACACCAGCCGCGGGTTGAGCGCGCGCAGCGCCTCGGGACCAAGCCCCAGTTCCTCGAGCGAGCCGGGCCGCATGTTCTGCACGAAGACGTCGGCCTCGGCCGCGCGCTCACGCAGCCATTGCGCCTGCGCCGGATCCTTGAGGTCGAGCGCGATGCTCTTCTTGCCGTGGTTCATGGCCTGGAAGGTGGTCGCGGTACCGCGCCAGAACGGCGGGCCCCAGCCGCGCGCGTCGTCGCCCGTGCCGGGCCGCTCGATCTTCACCACCTCGGCGCCGAGCGAGGACAGGATCTCGCCCGCGTAGGGCCCGGCGATGTTCTGCCCGAGCTCGATGACCTTGATGCCGGCCAGCGGCAGCGCGGTGCTGCTGTTCACGTCGTCCGTCATGGTTCAGCGTCCCGTGAAATGGGGCGCGCGCTTCTCGACGAAATGCCGCACGCCCTCGTGGAAATCCTCGGTGTCGCGGCAGGCCGCGATCTCGCGGTCGGCCACGCGCGTGGCCTGCCCGAGGGTCTGGTAGCGGGCCTCGACCAGCTGCCGCTTGATGATGCGCACCGCGCGCGGCGAACTCAGCGCGGCGATCTCGGTGGCGCGCGCGAGCACCGCATCGAGAAAGCCTTCGGCCGGCAGCAGGTTCGCCAGCCCCATGCGATCGGCCTCCTCGGCCTGCAAGGTACGGCCGGTCAGCAGCAGGTCGGCCGCATGCATTGGGCCGATCAGCCGCGGCAGCAGCCAGGCCGTGCCGTGCTCGGCCACCAGGCCGCGGCGCGCGTAGGGCAGCGTGAGCTTGGCGCCGGCCGCCACGTAGCGCAGGTCGGCATGCAGCGCGATGCACAGGCCCACGCCCGCGGCCGCGCCGTTGATCGCGGCGATCAGTGGCTTGGCGAGCGCGCCGAGGTAGCCGTAGCGCTGCGCCGCGTCGTCATCGGAATCGGCTTGCGGCACGGGCGGCCGGCCCGGGTCGGACAGCACCGCCATGTCCATGCCGGCGCAGAAGGCGCGGCCGGCGCCGCCGAGCACGATGGCGCGTATCGCGTCGTCGGCTTCGGCATGCGCGATGGCCGCGCGCAGCTCGGCCTCGAGCGTGGGTGTCCAGGCATTGAGCCGGTCGGGCCGGTCGAAGGTGATCGAGGCCACGCGGCCGATCGCCGCGTACCTCAGTTGCGTGTAATCCAAGCGTGTCTCCTGGTCGTTGCGCCCCGCGATGGGCGTGCGGCCAGTATTCCGGCGGGCCCCGGCGGCGACAACCTTAGAATTTCGGAGAACGAAATCATGGCCACGCCCCGCCCCTCCACCGCCGGCTCGACGCGCGCCCGCACGCAGGCCACCGGCACCTTCGTGCGCAGCACGCCCGGCAGCCATTCGCTCGAACGCGGCCTCGCGCTGCTGCGCGCCTTCCGGCATGGCGTGGACGTGCTGACCAACGCCGAGCTGGCCGACCGCACGCAGCTGCCGCGGCCCACGGTCAGCCGGCTCACGCGTTCGCTGGTGGATGCGGGTTTTCTCGCCTACGACCTCGAGCAGCGCGGCTACCGCCTCACGGCCGCCTGCCTGAGCCTCGCGCTGTCCTTCCGCAGTTCGGAGGCCACGCTGGCGCGCGCGCTGCCGCTGATGCGCGCGCTGGCCGAGGGCCGGCGCGTCAATGTCGGGCTCGCGGTGGCCGACCAGCTCGAGATGGTCTACCTGGAATCGGTGCGCCTGAGCCGGCTCGGGATCTTCCGGCGCATCCTCCCGGGCTCGCGGCTCCCGATCGCGAGCACCTCGCTGGGCTGCGCCTTCCTCGCCGGCATGCAGGCCGCGGAGCGCAAGGCCTTGCTGGGCCGGCTGCGGCAGGCGCACGGCGCCGAATGGCGCGCGCTGCAGCCGCGGGTCGAGGCCGCGCTCGAAGCGGTGCGCGAGCGCGGCTTCTGCCACGCGAACTGGGCCGCGGGCATGACCGCGGTAGCGCTCCCGTTGCGCTCACCCGCGGGCAGCCTCTATGCGATGAACGTGAGCTTTCCCACCGCGGAGGAAGTGTCGACGGACGCCATCGAGGCGCACGCGCAACTGCTGCTGCGCCTCGCGGCCGACCTGCGCCGCGACTGGGCGCGCTGAAGCGTCAGATCGCCACCAACTGGCGCACGCCCTGCGCCTCCATGTCCTTGCCGAGGCCGCGCGCGATCACCTCGCCGCGCTCCATCACGAGGTAGTCGTCGGCCAGCTCCTGCGCGAAGTCGTAGTACTGCTCGCACAGCACGATCGCCATGTCGCCGCGGTCGGCCAGCATGCGGATCACACGGCCGATGTCCTTGATGATGCTCGGCTGGATGCCCTCGGTGGGTTCGTCGAGGATCAGCAGCTTCGGCTTGGGCGCGAGCGCGCGCGCGATCGCGAGCTGCTGCTGCTGGCCGCCCGAGAGGTCGCCGCCGCGGCGCCCGATCATCTGCTTGAGCACCGGGAACAGCTCGAACAGCTCGGCCGGGATCGGCGTGCCGCCGCGCTTGTAGGCCAGGCCCATGCGCAGGTTCTCCTCGACCGTGAGGCGCGCGAAGATCTCGCGCCCCTGCGGCACGAAGCCGATGCCCGCGCGCGCGCGGTCGTAGGGCGTGGCCTTGTGGATCGGCCGGCCCTCGAGCTCGATGCTGCCGCTCTTGATCGGCACCAGGCCCATCAGCGACTTCAGCAGCGTGGTCTTGCCCACGCCGTTGCGGCCCAGCAGCACCGTGACCTTGCCCAGGGTGGCCTCGAAGCTCACGTCGCGCAGGATGTGGGAGCCGCCGTAGTACTGGTGGATGTTCTTGACTGTCAGCATGGCGTGGTTTCCTCAGCGGCCCAGGTAGACCTCGATCACGCGCTCGTCGGCCTGCACTTCGTCGAGCGAGCCCTGCGCGAGCACCGAGCCGTCGCACAGCACGGTCACGATCTCGGAGATGGTGCGGATGAAGCTCATGTCGTGCTCCACCACCATCAGCGAATGCTTGCCCTTGAGCGTGAGGAACAGCTCGGCCGTGCGCGCCGTCTCCTCGTCGGTCATGCCGGCCACGGGCTCGTCGAGCAGCAGGAGCTTCGGGTCCTGCATCAGCAGCATGCCGATCTCGAGCCACTGCTTCTGGCCATGGCTCAGGTTGCCCGCCATGCGCGATACGCTGGCCGCGAGGTGGATGGTCTCGAGCACCTCGGCCAGCCGGTCGCTTTGCGCCGAGTCGAGCCTGAACAGCATCGAGGCGCGCACGCCCTTGTCGGTCTTGAGCGCGAGCTCGAGGTTCTCGAACACCGTGAGGTGCTCGAACACGGTCGGCTTCTGGAACTTGCGGCCGATGCCCAGCTGCGCGATCTCGGCCTCCTTGTGGCGCAGCAGGTCGATGGTGCTGCCGAAGAACACCGTGCCCTCGTCGGGCCGGGTCTTGCCGGTGATGATGTCCATCATCGTGGTCTTGCCCGCGCCGTTGGGGCCGATGATGCAGCGCAGCTCGCCCGGCGCGATGTCGAGCGACAGCTTGTTGATCGCCTTGAAGCCGTCGAAGCTCACGCTCACGTCTTCCAGGTAGAGGATGCGGCCGTGGGTCACGTCGACCTCGCCGGGCGTCGCGATGCGGCTGAAGCCCGCCGTGCGGCCGCCCGATTCGGTGGCGCCGGTGTCGTGCGGCTGGCCCTTGGCGCGTGCGGCGCGCTCGGCGCCGGCTTCCATCAGGTCGGGCGTCATGCGCGGGCTCCCTTCGGTTCTGCGTGCAGCGGCGCGGCGATCGCCTCGGGCTCCATGCCCTGTTCGGTCGCCAGCGAACGCTGCGCCTCGGAGCGCGCCGGCGATGCCGCAACGGGCGCCGCCTTCTCGCGCGACAGCCACTGGCGCACCAGCCCCACGATGCCGTTCGGCAGGAACAGCGTGACCGCGATGAACAGCGCGCCGAGGAAGTACAGCCAGTACTCGGGATAGGCCACCGTGAGCCAGCTCTTCGCGCCGTTGACGATGAAGGCGCCGATGATCGGCCCGATCAAGCTCGCGCGCCCGCCCACCGCGGCCCAGATCGCGATCTCGATCGAGTTGGCCGCGCTCATCTCGCTCGGGTTGATGATGCCGACCTGCGGCACGTAGAGCGCACCGGCCACGCCGCACATCACGGCCGAGATGACCCAGATGCTGAGCTTGTAGGGCAGCGGGTTGTAGCCCGAGAACATCACGCGCGACTCGGCGTCGCGGATGGCCTGCAGCACGCGGCCGAACTTGCTCGCGATCAGCCACTTGGCGAACAGGAAGAAGGCCAGCAGGGTCACGCCGGTGAGCGCGAAGATGGTCATGCGCATCTCCTGCGTGGCGATCGGGATGCCGAGGATGCGCTTGAAGTCGGTGAAGCCGTTGTTGCCGCCGAAGCCGGTCTCGTTGCGGAAGAACAGCAGCATGGCCGCGAAGGTCAGGGCCTGCGTGATGATCGAGAAGTACACGCCCTTGATGCGCGAGCGGAAGGCGAAGAAGCCGAACACGAAGGCGATCAGGCCCGGCACCGCGACGATCAGGACCAAGGTGGCAATGAAGCTGTCGCTGAAGGTCCAGTGCCAGGGCAGCGTCTTCCAGTCGAGGAACACCATGAAGTCGGGCAGGTCGCTCTTGTAGTTGCCGTCGCGGCCGATCTGGCGCATGAGGTACATGCCCATCATGTAGCCGCCGAGCGCGAAGAACAGGCCGTGGCCCAGCGAGAGGATGCCGGTGTAGCCCCAGATCAGGTCCATGGCCAGCGCGCAGATCGCGTAGCACATGATCTTGCCGACCAGCGCCACCGCGTAGTCGCTCATGTGCAGCGGGCTGTCCACCGGCACCCAGATGTTGAGCACGGGCGCCACCGCGCACACCACGATCAGCGCGACGAAGAAGGCCGTCCAGCCCTTGCCGCTCAGCAGCGGCCCCTTGGTTGGAAGTACGACCTTGCTCATGCCTCTGCGCTCCGGCCCTTCATCGCGAAGATGCCCTGCGGCCGCTTCTGGATGAAGATGATGATGAAAACCAGCACCGCGATCTTCGCGAGCACCGCGCCCGCCCAGCCCTCGATGAACTTGTTGAGGATGCCCAGGCCCAGCGCCGCGTAGACGGTGCCCGCGAGCTGGCCGACGCCGCCCATCACGACCACCATGAAGCTGTCGACGATGTAGCTCTGGCCCAGGTCGGGGCCGACGTTGCCGATCTGGCTCAGCGCGCAGCCCGCGAGGCCGGCGATGCCCGAGCCGAGCGCGAAGGCGTAGGTGTCGATGCGCGCGGTGTTCACGCCCATGCACGAGGCGATCGGGCGGTTCTGCGTGACGCCGCGCACGAACAGGCCCAGCCGCGTGCGGCCGATCAGCCAGCCCATGGCCAGCAGCACCAGCACCGCGAAGACGATGATGCACAGGCGGTTCCACGGCAGCGTGACGTTCGACAGCAGCGACAGGCCGCCGCTCATCCAGGCCGGGTTCTCCACGCCCACGTTCTGCGCGCCGAACAGCGAGCGCACCAGCTGCTGCAGCATCAGGCTGATGCCCCAGGTGGCCAGCAGGGTCTCGAGCGGGCGGCCGTAGAGGAAGCGGATCACGCCGCGCTCGAGCACCGCGCCCACCAGCGCCGAGGCCAGGAACGAGACCGGAATGGCGGCCACCAGGTACCAGCCGAAGGCGGCCTCGGGCAGGTACTTCTGGAAGATGCCCTGCATCACGTAGGTGGCGTAGGCGCCGATCATCATCAGCTCGCCGTGCGCCATGTTGATGACGCCCATCAGGCCGTAGGTGATGGCCAGGCCCAGCGCGGCCAGCAGCAGCACCGAGCCCAGGCTGACGCCGCTGAACACGGCATTGAGGCGGTCGCCCCAGACCAGCGAGCCGTCGATGCTGGCGATCGAGGCCACGATCGCGGCCTTCACGTCGGCCTCGGTCTCGTCGGCCAGGCGCTGGTTGAGCAGCAGCTTGGTGTCGGGGCTGCGGCTCTCGCCGAGTTCGCGCGCGGCCACGAGGCGCTTGGCCTTGTCGGCGCTGCTCAGCATGCTGGCGGCGCGCACCAGTTCGAGTTGCGCCTTGATCTTGGGGTTGGTCTCGGCGGCCAGCGCCTTCTCGACCAGCGGCAGCCGCGATTCGTCGGGCTCCTTGAACAGCGCCTGCGCGGCCTCGGCGCGCACCGCGTCGTCCTTGCTGGTGAGCTTGAGCGCGGCCTGCGCCGCCTCGAGCGCGCCGCGCATCAGGTTGTTGTTGACCACGTCCTCGGCCGTGTCGGGCACCTTGAGCTCGGCACCGGTCACGGGGTCGTAGCCTTTGTCGTCCTTCATCACGAAGACCTTGTCTTCGGTGTACTTGACCGCGTCGTCCGACATCGCCTGGATGAAGGCGGCGGTCTTCTCGTCGGCGCTGGTGACGGCCTTGTTGAGCGCCGCGATGCGGGCTTCGGAATCGCCGGCGGCGATGGCCCGGGCTTCGTCGGCGGTCAGCGCCTGGGCGGCCGTTGCCATGAACAGCATGGCGGCGAATGCGCAGTGGAGGGTTCGTCGAAGCATCTTGAAGCGGAAGTAGGAAAGGCCCTCCCCCGGGCGGGGGAGGGAGGAACGCACTTACATCGACTTGCCGGCCGGGTAGTCGGGCTTCTTGTCGTTGCCTTCGATGTACGGGCTCCACGGCTTGGCCTTGACCGGGCCCGGCGTCTTCCACACCACGTTGAACTGGCCGTCGGCCTTGATCTCGCCGATGAACACGCTCTTGTGCAGATGGTGGTTCTTCTCGTCCATCTTCGAGACGATGCCCGAGGGCGCGGTGAAGGTCTGGCCGGCCATGGCGGCGATCACCTTGTCGGTGTCGGTCGACTTGGCCTTCTCGACCGCCTGCTTCCACATGTGGATGCCGATCCAGGTGGCTTCCATCGGGTCGTTGGTCAGCGGCTTGTCCTTGTGGCCGGCGATGTTCTTGGCCTTGGCGTAGTCGCTCCACTGCTTGATGAAGGCGGTGTTGGTCGGGTTCTTGATCGACATGAAGTAGTTCCATGCGGCCAGGTGGCCGACCAGCGGCTTGGTGTCCACGCCGCGCAGTTCTTCCTCGCCAACCGAGAAGGCCACCACCGGCACGTCCTTGGCCTTCAGGCCCGCGTTGCCGAGTTCCTTGTAGAAGGGCACGTTGGAGTCGCCGTTGATGGTCGACACCACGGCCGTCTTGCCGCCGGCCGAGAACTTCTTGATGTCGGCGACGATGGTCTGGTAGTCGCTGTGGCCGAAGGGGGTGTACTTCTCGTCGATGTCGGTGTCCTTCACGCCCTTGCTCTTGAGGTAGGCGCGCAGGATCTTGTTGGTGGTGCGCGGATAGACGTAGTCGGTGCCCAGCAGCACCCAGCGCTTGGCGGCGCCGCCTTCCTTGCTCATCAGGTAGTCGACGGCCGGAATCGCCTGCTGGTTGGGCGCGGCACCCGTGTAGAACACGTTCTTCGAGAGTTCTTCGCCTTCGTACTGCACCGGGTAGAACAAGAGGCCGTTCATTTCCTCGACCACCGGCAGCACCGACTTGCGCGACACCGAGGTCCAGCAGCCGAAGATCACCGAGACCTTGTCCTGGCCGAGCAGCTGCTTGGTCTTCTCGGCGAACAGCGGCCAGTTCGAGGCCGGGTCGACCACCACGGGCTCGAGCTTCTTGCCGAGCACGCCGCCCTTGGCGTTGATGTCGTCGATCGCCATCAGCACCGTGTCCTTCAACACGGTTTCCGAGATGGCCATCGTGCCCGACAGCGAGTGCAGCACGCCGACCTTGATGGTGTCGGCGGCGAATGCCGGCACAGCGGAGATGCTGGCCAGCGCGACGGCGGCGGTGAGCGCCTTGAGGGTGAAACGACGTTGCATGTGGACTCCTGCTCCGGTGGGTTGAACCTGTTCGCCGGCGCGGTGCCGAGCGATGGGAGGGAGTCTGCGGAATGCACCAGGAAGGAGAAATACGCCGGGTGGCGTACACGGAGGTACTCAGGCGCGTCAACGGCGCGCGGGGCTACGGCGCCGGGTACTTGCGCGCGTTCGCGACCATCTTGCTGCGCGCGGCCTCGATGGGATCGATGCCGAGCTGGTCGGCCAATTGCAGCAGGTACAGCAGCACGTCGGCGATCTCGGTGCCAACCTCGGCACGCTTGTCGGCCGGCAGCTCGCGGCTCTGCGCCTCGGTGAGCCACTGGAAATGCTCGAGCAGCTCGGCGGCCTCGACCGAGAGCGCCGCGGCGAGGTTCTTGGGGGAGTGGAAGGGCTCCCAGTGGCGCTCGCGCGCGAAGTCGCGCAAGGCGAGCGTGAGCGATTGGAGGTCGTGGGTCATGGCGGCTGTTGGGGACACAAATATGAAAAGCCCATTTTGGGTAATAAAATGCCCAAAATGGGTAAATCGCCGATGCCGAAGCAGCTCGAAGCACCTGTCGGACTGGCCGACGCCCTGTTCACGACCACCCAGCAGCGCGTGCTGGGCTGCCTCTTCGGCCAGCCGGATCGAAGCTTCTTCTTCACCGAATTGATCAAGCTTACCGGCGCGGGCTCAGGCGCCGTGCAGCGCGAACTCAAGCAGTTGACCGACAGCGGGCTGCTCACGATGTCGCGCGTGGGCAATCAGAAGCACTACCAGGCCAATGCGCAATCGCCGATCCACGAGGAACTGAGCAGCATCGTGCGCAAGACCTTCGGACTCGCGGGCCCGCTGCGTGAAGCGCTGCAACCCGTGGCCGACCGGATCGAGGCCGCGTTCGTGTACGGCTCGGTCGCGAAGAAGAGCGACACGGCCGCGAGCGACATCGACCTGCTGCTGATCAGTGACGAACTTGCCTATCCGGATCTCTTTCTCGCGCTCGATGCCGTCTCCGCACGGCTCGGCCGTACAGTGAACCCGACCCTGTTCACGAGGAAGGAACTGATGCGAAAGCTCAAGGACGGCGAATCCTTCGCCACGCGCGTGATGGCACAGCCCAAGCTCTGGGTGCTCGGCGACGCGCATGCCCTCCCCGCTTGACAACCTCTGCGGCCCTTCGAAGCCGCTCGCGGCCGAGGCGCCCGATGCGCGCGAGTTCGCGGGCTTGCTGCGTTCGGGCCAGGCCCGCCTGAAGGATGCGCAGGTCGCGCAGCTCTCGCTCGAGGGCCGCTTCGACCTCGTCTACAACGCGGCCCACGCCCTATGCCTCGCCGCCTTGCGCTGGCATGGCTACCGCGCGGGCAACCGCTTCATCGTCTTCCAGGTGCTGCCCCACACGCTGTCGCTGGGCCCCGAGGTCTGGCGGGTGCTGGCCAAGGGCCACGAGATCCGCAACCTCGGCGAGTACGAGGGCGACCTGAACGTGGACGAGCGCATCGTCCGGGACATGATCGTGGCCTGTCAGCAGGTGGCCGCGAAGCTGTCGGCGCTCCCCGCGCCCGGCAGCAGCTAGGAGCCTGCGCGGCAGAAGCCGCATCGGCTGCAACGCGCGAGAAAACGGTCCATCGCGGCGATCCCGCCTGCGCCCATAGCCCAGCTATGGGCTTGTCGGTATCACCACGCTGTCCTCGTTTTTCGCGCGTTTCGCTTCGATGCCTTCTGCCGCGCAGACTCCTAGCGCGGGCGCGCGCCCCGCCGATGCAACACCGCCACCAGCAACGCCGACCCCATCAGATAGACCAGCGCCACCCCGAGCCCCGCCGCATAGGCCGCCGCATCGCCCCGCTCGCCGAGCCGCCCGTAGAACAGGATCCCGATCAGCGCCACGCCCAGCGCATTGCCCGCCTGCTGCACCATCGAGAGCACGCCCGAGGCCACGCCCGCATGTTGCGGCGGCAGGCCGGCGAGCACGCTCGAGACCAGGGGCGCCATCACCAGGCCCAGACCCGCGCCCTGCACCAGCAGCAGCGGCACCATCCAGGCGAGCAGGTGGGCATGGCCCGCGAAGGCCGCGACGTTGAGGTACTGCAGCGCATGGCCGGCCGCGAGCAGCAGCGCGCCGAGCGCGATCGGCGGCTTGCCGCCGAAGCGGCGCGCGATGCGGGCGCCACCCATCGAGGTGGCGAAGAAGCCGAGCGCCAGCGCGGTGAAGACCAGGCCCGAGCGCAGCGCGCCGAGCGCGAGGCCCTGCTGCAGGTACAGCGCGAGCACGAAGTACAGCGAGGCATTGCCGACATAGAAGGCCAGCGTGGTCAGCAGGCCGTTGACGAAGCGCGCATCGGCCATCAGCACCGGCGCCACCAGCGGCGCACCGCCGCGCGCGGCGAGCCGGCGCTGCTGGAAGGCGAACAGCAGCGCGAGCGGCAGCGCGGCCGCGAGGCACAGCCAGCTCCACAACGGCCAGCCCTGCTGCCGGCCCTCGACCAGCGGCAGCACCACCGCCACCGACGCCGCGGCCACCAGCAGCATGCCGGCGGGATCGAGCCGGCTCTGGTGGCCCCCATTGGCCAGCGGCGGAATGACGCGCGGCGCCAGCAGCAGCGCGAGCAGGCCGATCGGCAGGTTGATGAGGAAGCAGCTGCGCCAGCCGAGGCCCCACACATCAGCCTGGATCAGCAGCCCGCCCACGAGCTGGCCCAGCGTGGCGCCGAGGCCGAGCGTGAGGCCGTAGGCAGCGAAGGCACGGGCACGGTCCTCGCCGGTGTGGACCAATCCGATCATCGCGAGCACCTGCGGCTGCAGCAGCGCACCGGCCAGGCCTTGCAGCACGCGGGCCGCCACCAGCAGCTCGGCATTGGGCGCCAGGCCGCAGGCCGCCGAGGCCAGCGTGAACAGCAGCAGGCCCGCCATGAACATGCGGCGGCGCCCGAAGAGGTCGCCGAGCCGGCCGCCGGTGATCAGGCCCGCGGCGGTGGCGAGACCGTAGCCCGCCACCACCAGCTGCAAGGTGGCGGTGCTCGCGAGCAGTTCGCGCTGCATCGAGGGCAGCGCGACATTGACGATGAAGAAGTCCAGCACCACCAGGAAGGTGCCGCTGAGCATGACCCACAGGGCCAGCCGGGCGGGCCGGGCCGCGTCCGCGTTCTGGCCGGCCGAGGATGAAAGCGATGCCGCGGGAACGGCGATGTTGGACTGCGTCATGGTGGGCTCGAGTCTTGGAGGGAGGGCGCGCTGCGGCAATGACCCCGGAGGTCAAGCGATCAGACGCCGGGGGTCGGCAGGATGAACTGGTAGTCGACGGCGATGCGGCCGTCCTCGGCCAGCCGCAGGAACTCGAGCCCGAGCGCCGCCACGGGACCGCCCGCGGCGGGGACCATCTGCCAATGGAACATCACGGTGTCGTGCAGCCCTTGCGCATCGCCGGTGGCGATGAAGCGGAAGCCGCCGTCGCGCACGTTCTTCTCGTGCGAGCCGGTGACGCGCTGCGCCAGCGCCTCGTAGCCCTTGGCCTGCAGCGTGCGTACGTAGTGCTCGCCCTGGGGCACCCACAGTGCGGCAATGGCGTCGCGGCGGGCGTCGGCGTCGGTCAGGTTCCAGAGGGCGACGTAGCGGTCGGCCAGTTCGGCGAAGCGGGTCTTGGCATGCATGGTGTGTGCTCCTGTGCGGTGAGAGTGAAGCGGCAGTTTCTGCCGCGCTCGATGGACAGTGAATGCCTGCAAAGCCGACAATCTTGTCCATTCGTCCACCCCCACCGGAGCCTTCATGGACCCCCTCGACGACGTTTTCGCGGCCATGCGCGTGCGCAGCGCCCTGTATGCCCGGCTCGAGGCCGGTGCACCCTGGGGCGTGAGCCTGGCCGGCGGCGAGAGCGTGCGTTTCGGCCTCGTGGTGCGCGGCGGTTGCCTGCTCGAGGTCGAGGGGGCGGACCACCCCGTCGCGCTCGCCGCGGGCGATTGCTACGTGCTGGCCCACGGCACGCCCTATGTGCTGCGCGACCATCCGACCACGCCCACGGTGAGCTGCGCCTCGGTCGTGCGCGACCGCATCGGCGGCGTCGTCGAGCTGGGCGGCACGGGCACCGCGGCCTCGGTGATCTGCGGCTGGTTCCACTTCGACCAGCGCGCCGCGCGTCCGCTGCTCGACCTGCTGCCGGTGCTGCTGCATGTGAAGATGGAGCAGGCGCGGGCCCTCGCGCTGCAGGGCACGCTGCAACTGCTGGCCATGGAGACCGGCGAGCCCGGCCTGGGCTCCGGCCTGCTCGTGAGCCGGCTGGCCGACATCGTGTTCGTGCAGGCGGTGCGCGCGCACGTCGCGGCCGCGGGCGATGCGCAGACCGGCTGGCTGGCCGCGCTGACCGATGCGCGCATCGGTCCCGCGCTGCGCGCGATGCACAAGGACATGGCACGCGCCTGGACGGTGGAATCGCTGGCCTCGGCCGCGAGCCTGTCGCGCTCGGCCTTCGCGCAGCGCTTTCGCGAGCGCGTGGGGCAGGCACCGCTGGAATACCTCACGCAGTGGCGCATGTTCAAGGCCGGCAACATGCTGGGCCAGGGCAACGCCGCGCTGGGCACCATCGCCGGCGCGGTGGGCTACGAATCGGAAGCCGCCTTCAGCAAGGCCTTCAAGCGCGAGAAGGGCATCGCGCCCGGTGCATGGCGCGCCGCGGCGCGCGAGAACGCCACGGCGTGAAAGAGCGCCTCAGGCCTGCTTGGCCGCGTGCCTGAACTGCGTCATGGCAAAGGCCCAGGCCATCCGCGTGGCATCGGGCCCGGCCGCATCGCTGAACATCAGCTTCGACGCGCCACCGCTCCACGCATGCCCCAGCCCCGCGATCTCGCACAGCGAGACCACCGTGCGGCCCTTGCGCTTGAAGTCGGTCACGCGCATCGGGCGGCGCTTGCCGCGCTGCACGTCGCGCGCCACGCCGGGCCGCGCGCCCATGGCCGTGGCCCACACGGCGGCGCTGTTGACGGCATTGCTGGGCACGACCACGGCATCGGCATCGCCGTGCAGCACGAGCATCGGCGGCAGGGTCGCGAGGACGGCCGCGGCGCCCATCGCCTTGCCGACGGCGGTGACGGGCATCGGCGGCACGTTCTGGCCGCGCATCGCGCCGAGCGCAGTGGCCGACGACTTGGCCGCACCGGGCGCCACTCCCGAATGCATGACCACGGCGCGAAAGCGCTGCGGATAGCGCGTGGCCAGCAGCGCCGCCATGCTGGCGCCGGCCGAGAGGCCGGCCAGCGCGACGCGCTCGCGGTCCACCGGGTAGAGCATGCAGGCCTGGTCGACCGCGGCCATCAGCGTCGCGGCCTCGGCATCGGCCTTGCCGGAGCGGCGCTCATACCAGTTCCAGCAGCCCTGGGGATGCGCGAGCCGGTCCTGCTCGGGGTAGAGCACCAGGAAGCGCTGGCGCGCCGCCAGCGCGTTCATGCGCGTGCTGGCCGCGAAGTCGCGCCCGGTCTGGCCGCAGCCGTGCAGCATGACCATGAGCGGCAGCTTCTCGCCGGGCTGCAGATGCAGGTCGGCGGGACGGAACAGGTGATAGCGCCGCGCGCCGCCGGGACCGATCGCCATGCCGCTGAGCCAGTCGCCCTTGCCGGGCGGCGGCTTGAGCCGCTTGGCCGTCGCGCGCTGCACCTGGCCCGCCACGCGCTGGCTGTTGCGCAGCGTGAGCTTCGTGAGCGCCTTCAGGTTGCGCTCGTAGGCGCGGGCGAAGACGGAAGCGGTGGAACGGCGGGCCATGGCGCAGTGTGACGCATGGCGCCGGAACGGGACAGCGATCGCCCGCTGCCCCGGCGAAGTCAGTAGACCTCGGGGACGATCATGCTCGCGGGGACCGGCTGGCGCAGGTAGTCGGCATGGCGCACGCGGGCCGGCAGTTCCACCGGCGCATGGGGCACCATCTCGTAGGGCAGCTGGCCCAGCAGGTGGCTGATGCAGTTCAGGCGCGCCTTCTTCTTGTCGACCGCCTGCACCACCCACCACGGGGCCTCGGGGATGTGGGTGCGTTCCAGCATCGTTTCCTTGGCCTTGGTGTATTCCTCCCAGCGGCGGCGGCTCTCGAGGTCCATCGGGCTGAGCTTCCACTGCTTGAGCGGATCGTGGATGCGGCCGAGGAAGCGCATGTGCTGCTCGTCGTCGGTGATGGAGAACCAGTACTTGATGAGCTTGATGCCCGAGCGCACGAGCATCTTCTCGAACTCGGGCACGGTGCGGAAGAACTCCTCGTACTCGTCGTCCGAGCAGAAGCCCATCACGCGCTCGACGCCGGCGCGGTTGTACCAGCTGCGGTCGAACAGCACCATTTCGCCGGCCGCCGGCAGGTGCGCCGCGTAGCGCTGGAAGTACCACTGGGTGCGTTCGCGGTCGTTGGGCGCCGGCAGCGCGGCCACGCGGGCCACGCGCGGGTTCAGGCGCTGGGTGATGCGCTTGATGACACCGCCCTTGCCGGCCGCGTCGCGGCCCTCGAACAGGATCACGACCTTCTGCTTGCTGTGCTGGACCCAGTCCTGCAGCTTCACCAGTTCGCCCTGCAGGCGGAACAGTTCCTTGAAATAGGCCTGGCGGGCCGCCTTGTCGGAAGCGCTGTTGGTGCTGGCCGGCTCGCCGTCGAGGCCGTCGATGTTGCGGTCCTCGATCTCCAGCTCGAGCTCCTCGTCGTAGCTGTCGATGAGGTCTCGGGCGATGCGCTGCATCAGTTCTTCGTGGTCGGGAAGGGCGCTCGTCGGCATGGTGAAAGGGCAAGAGTGGCGGGATCGGGGAAAACCATGCTGCATGGGCCAGATGACGCCGGCGTGACGGTTTTGCGGCCGATTCCCGTAGGCCGACACGCCGTTGTCACACGGCGCGAACACCATTTCTCCCCACTACAACACTCCAGAACGCTCCCATGAACACGCTCGCCGCCCCGAATACGGACATGCCGGCCGCGCCGGCAGGGTCCGCAGCCCACCGCCCGAAGCTCGACGCCCGGCCCGGTCCGGTTGCCCTGATCACCTTCGTCGGCCTGCTCGCCGTCGGCCTGCTCTACACGGCCTGGAGCCTGGTGAGCGACGTCTCCGACTCCGGCGCACCCATGACCACCTGGGTGCCCTACATCCTGCTGGGCGTGGCGCTGCTGATCGCGCTGGGCTTCGAGTTCGTCAACGGCTTCCACGACACCGCCAACGCGGTGGCGACGGTGATCTACACCCACTCGCTGCCGCCGAACTTCGCGGTCGTGTGGTCGGGCTTCTTCAATTTCCTGGGCGTGCTGGTCTCCAGCGGCGCGGTGGCCTTCGGCATCATCGCGCTGCTGCCGGTGGAGCTGATCCTGCAGGTGGGCTCGGGCGCGGGCTTCGCGATGGTGTTCGCGCTGCTGATCGCCGCCATCATCTGGAACCTCGGCACCTGGTGGCTGGGGCTGCCGGCCTCCTCCTCGCACACGCTGATCGGCTCGATCATCGGCGTGGGCGTGGCCAATGCGCTGATGCACGGGCGCGACGGCACCAGCGGCGTGGACTGGGCGCAGGCCACCAAGGTCGGCTATTCGCTCTTGCTGTCGCCGCTGGTGGGCTTCGGCTGCGCCGCGCTGCTGCTGCTGGCGCTGCGCGCCTTCGTCAAGAACCGCGCACTCTATGAAGAACCCAAGGGCAGCGAGCCGCCGCCGTGGTGGATCCGCGGCCTGCTGATCCTGACCTGCACCGGCGTCTCGTTCGCGCACGGTTCCAACGACGGCCAGAAGGGCATGGGCCTGATCATGCTGATCCTGGTGGGCACGGTGCCGATGGCCTATGCGCTCAACCGCGCCATGCCGGCCGACCAGACGGTGAAGTTCGTGGCCGTGGCCGAGGTGGCGCAGGGCGCGATGCAGCGCAGCCTGCCGACCTCGCTGCCCGCGCTGCAGCCGGCGGCCGCGCGCGACTCGCTCGCGACCTACGTGCGCACCCGCGAGTTCAACGACACGGTGGTGCCCGCGCTGGCCTCGGTCACCGGCAGCATCGCGCAGCAGGTCAAGCAGCACGGCTCGCTGGCCCGCCTGCCGGCCGACGCGGTGGCCAACGTGCGCAACGACATGTACCTGACCTCCGAGGCGATCCGCCATCTGGACAAGAGCGGTGCCGCGCGCTTCGACGCCGACACCAAGGCCCGCGTCGGCGCGCTGCGCCAGGAACTCGACGACGCCACCCGCTTCATCCCGCTGTGGGTGAAGGTGGCGGTGGCGATCGCGCTCGGCCTGGGCACCATGATCGGCTGGAAGCGCATCGTGGTGACCGTGGGCGAGAAGATCGGCAAGACCCACCTGAGCTATGCCCAGGGCGCCTCGGCCGAGGTGGTAGCGATGGTGACCATCGGCGCGGCCGACATGTACGGCCTGCCGGTCTCGACCACGCACGTGCTGTCCTCGGGCGTGGCCGGCACCATGACCGCGAGCGGCTCGGGCCTGCAGATGTCCACGCTGCGCAACCTCGCGCTGGCCTGGGTGCTGACCTTGCCGGCGGCGATGCTGCTGTCGGGCGGGCTGTACTGGTTCTTCACGCACCTGTTCTGAAGCATCGCGCACCTTGCCGGCACTCCATGACCTGGCCGCCAATTCGTATGGCGGCGACGAAGCCGGGCTGATCTGCGGCTACCTGTTCGACCCCGGCGCGTCGGGCCCCGACGCCTCGCGCGAGATCGATTCGAGCCAGGCCGCGGCCTGGCTCGACGCCCTGCCGCCCGACGAGGAACTGGCCGCCGCGCCTTCCGAGGGCGCCTACGCGGGCCCCTATGCGTGGCTGCACTTCAACCTGAGCCATGCCCAGGCCGAGCGCTGGCTGCAGCGCCATGCGCGGCTGTCGGACACCTTCTACGAGACGCTGCACGACGGCCTGCCCTCCACGCGCATCGAGCGCGCCGACGATGCGCTGATCGCTGTCATCAACGACGTGCACTTCGATTTCAGCTTCGAGCCCTCGGACATCTCGACGCTGTGGATCGCGGTCGGCGCGCGGCTGGTCGTGACCGCGCGCAGCAAGCCGCTGCGCTCGGTCGACGCGCTGCGCACCGCGGTCAAGGCCGGCGACGCGCCGCGCTCGAGCACCGAGCTGCTCGAGCACCTGCTGCGCGCGCAGGCCGACGTGCTGGTGAAGATCGTGCGCGGCGTGACCGGCCGCGTCGACCGCATCGAGGACGAACTGCTGGCCGGCCGGCTCGACAACAAGCGCGCCCGCCTGGGCCTGATGCGCCGGCTGCTGGTGCGGCTGCAGCGGCTGCTGGCGCCCGAGCCGGCGGCACTGTTCCGGCTGCTGCAGCGCCCGCCGGGCTGGATGGCAGAGGACGATACGCAGGAGCTGCGCGGCGCGACCGAGGAGTTCTCGGTGGTGCTGCGCGACATGCAGGCGCTGCAGGAACGCATCAAGCTGCTGCAGGAAGAGATCGCCGCCAACGTCAACGAGGACAACAACCGCAGCCTGTTCGTGCTGACGGTGGTCACGGTGCTGGCGCTGCCGATCAACATCCTGGCCGGCCTGTTCGGCATGAACGTCGGCGGCATCCCGCTGGCCGAGCACAAGCACGGCTTTTGGATCGTGGTCGCCATCGTCGCCACCTTCACCGCGGTGGCCGCCTGGGCCGCTTTCAGGAAGAAGCGCTGAGCCGCTCCACCGCTGCGGTTAATGCTATTTATCTAGTAGCAAATACGAGCACCCATGCGACCGTGTCGACAGGCCGGAGCGCCTAGAATCGACCGGTGTCCTCCATTCTCAATGCCGACCTGCACTGCCACTCCGTGGTGTCCGACGGCACACTGACGCCCGAAGAACTCGCCGTGCGCGCCGCCAGCAATGGCGTCGACCTGTGGGCGCTGACCGACCACGACGAGATCGGCGGCCAGCACCGCGCCGCCGCCGCCGCGCGCGAGAACGGCATGCGCTACCTCACAGGCACCGAGATCTCGGTCACCTTCGCGGGCGAGACCGTGCACATCGTCGGCCTGGGCTTCGACCCCGACGACGCCGCCATGACCCAGGGCCTGTACGACACCCGCGGCGGCCGCGGCAAGCGCGCGCAGGAAATGTCCGAGGGACTGGCCAAGGTCGGCATCCAGGGCGCCTACGAAGGCGCGCTGCGGTTCGTCGGCAACCCCGAGCTGATCTCGCGCACCCACTTCGCGCGCTTCCTGGTCGAGCAGGGCCACTGCCGCGACACGCCCGAGGTGTTCCGCAAGTACCTCACCGAGGGCAAGCCCGGCTACGTGCCGCACCGCTGGGCCACGCTGAAGGACGCGGTGCACTGGATCACCTCGGCCAAGGGCCTGGCCGTGATCGCGCACCCGGGCCGCTACAAGTTCAGCGCCAACGAGGAGTACGCGCTCTTCCTCGAGTTCAAGGCGCATGGCGGCCAGGCGATCGAGGTCGTCACCGGCAGCCACACCCCGGCCGAGTACGTCGAGTACGCCGACAAGGCGCTCGAGTTCGGTTTCGCCGCCTCGCGCGGCAGCGATTTCCACAGCCCCGACGAGAGCCACTGCGACCTCGGCAAGCTGCCGCCGCTGCACGCTTCGCTCACGCCGGTATGGGAACTGCTCGCTCACCGAATACAAGCGTGAGCCAGCTGTCCGGGACCGCGACCGAGAGCGCCGCCACCCAGGCGCTGGCCCAGGCCCGCGCCGCGGCCCAGGCCGCCTCCAGCCGCGAATCCGAACGCATCCTGGCCGGCATCGGCCTCGTGGTGCTGGCCGTGGCCTGCTTCGCCACGCTCGACACCGCCACCAAGATCTCGACCGCGAGCGTGCCGATCCTGATGGGCGTGTGGTTCCGCTATGCCTTCCAGGCCGTGGCCACCACCGCCGTGCTGCTGCCGCTGCGCGGCACCGCGCTGCTGCGCACCGCCCATCCGCGCTACCAGGCGCTGCGCGGGGCGCTGCTGCTGGGCTCGAGCCTGTTCGCCTTCATGAGCCTGCGCTACATGCCGCTGGCCGAGTTCACCTCGATCGTGCTGATCGCGCCGCTGGTGATCACGCTGCTGGCGGCCACCACGCTCAAGGAGCATGTCTCGCCGCTGCGCTGGACGCTGGTGGCGGGCGGCTTCGCGGGCACGCTGGTCATCCTGCGGCCCGGCGGCGGCGCCTTCAGCTGGGCCATCCTGCTGCCGATCGGCCTGGTGATGACCAACGCCTGGTTCCAGGTGCTCACGAGCAAGCTCGCGCAGACCGAGAACCCGCTGACCATGCACTTCTACACCGGCTGGGTCGGCACCCTGCTGGCCTCGCTGGCCGTGCCCTTCGCCTGGACCGCGCTGCCCTCGTGGCACTGGTGGGCACTGCTGTGCCTCATGGGCCTGATGGGCACGGTGGGACACTTCATGCTGATCCTCGCCTACCAGCGCGCGCCGGCCTCCACCCTCACGCCCTACCTCTATGCGCAGATCGCCTTCGCGATGCTCGGCGGCTGGCTGATGTTCTCCCACGTGCCCGATGTCGTGTCGCTGGTCGGCATGGCGATGATCGCGGTCTGCGGCGCGGCCGGTGCCTGGCTCACCGTGCGCGAGCGCCGCGTGCCGATCGAACCGGCGGAATCCTGATCAGGAGCGTTTTTCATGGCCCAGTACTTCGAAGTCCACCCCGAGAACCCCCAGCAGCGGCTGCTCAAGCAGGCCGCGGCGCTGCTGCAGCGCGGCGAGATCGTCGCCGTGCCCACCGACTCCAGCTACGCGCTGGCCTGCCACCTCGACGACAAGGATGCGGTCGACCAGCTGCGCCGCATCCGCCAGGTCGACGACAAGCACCACCTGACCTTGATCTGCCGCGACCTCAGCGAGCTCGCGAACTACGCGCGCGTCGACAACAAGCAGTACCGCCTGCTGAAGGCCGCCACGCCCGGCCCCTATACCTTCCTGCTCGAGGCCACCAAGGAGGTGCCGCGGCGCGTGAGCCATCCGCAGCGCAAGACCATCGGCCTGCGCGTGCCCGACCACAAGGTGCTGCTCGAGCTGCTGGCGCTGCATGGCGCGCCGCTTTTGGCCACCACGCTGATCGCGCCCGGCGAGACCGAGGCGCTCAACGACGCCGAGATCATCCGCGAGCGCTTCGAGAAGCAGATCGCGGGCGTGATCGACGCCGGCGCCTGCCCCTCCCAGCCGACCACCGTGGTCGACCTCACGCCCATGGGCAGCGGCGACGATCCGGTGGTGGTGCGGCAGGGGCGCGGGGCGCTCTCGGTGCTGGGCCTGTGATGCGACCCTCGTTCTTCTCTTGTTCCGTCTGACACAATCTCGCAGTGGATATCTCCAATCTGATACAGACGGTCCTGATCTATGCGCTGCCCGTGATCTTCGCGATCACCGTGCACGAAGCCGCGCACGGCTACGTGGCGCGCTACCTCGGCGACAACACGGCGGCGGTCATGGGCCGCGTCACGCTCAACCCGATGAAGCACATCGACCCCATCGGGACCATCCTGATGCCGCTGATGCTCTACTTCGCGACCTCGGGCGCCTTCCTGTTCGGCTATGCCAAGCCGGTGCCGGTCAATTTCGGCCGGCTGCGCCATCCCAAGCGCGACATGGTCTGGGTGGCCCTGGCCGGTCCGGCCTCGAACTTCATCCAGGCGATCCTCTGGGCCGTGGTCTGGGCGGTGCTCATTGGCGTGGGCGTGCAGGAGCCCTTCTTCGTCAAGATGGCGCAGGGCGGCGTGCTGGTCAACCTCGTGATGTGGGCCTTCAACCTCTTCCCGCTGCCGCCGCTCGACGGCGGCCGCGTGCTGGCCGGGCTGCTGCCCAACGGGCCGGCGCAGAATTTCCTCGCTCGCATCGAGCCCTACGGTTTCTTCATCGTGATGGGCCTGGTGCTCGCAGGCATCGTCAGCAAGTTCTGGCTGATGCCGCTGATGAGCGTGGGCTACGAGGTGCTCGATCTGCTGATCGGGCCGCTGCAGGCCCTGTTGCGTTGATGTTGCGTTAGTTTCCAGTTCCGACCATGGCTTCGTCCTCCCCCTCCCCGCTGCGCGTCCTCACCGGCATCACGCCTTCCGGCACGCCTCATCTCGGCAACTACGTCGGCTCGATCCGCCATTCGGTGCGCCAGAGCGTCGCACCCGGCGTCGAGAGCTACTTCTTCCTGGCCGACTACCACGCCCTCATCAAGGTGCAGGAGCCCGCGAAGATCCAGCGCTCCACGCTGGAGATCGCCGCCAGCTGGCTGGCCTGCGGGCTCGATCCCGAGCGCGTGACCTTCTACCGCCAGTCCGACATCGGCGAGATCCCCGAGCTCACCTGGTTCCTGACCTGCGTCACCGGCAAGGGCATCCTCAACCGCGCCCATGCCTACAAGGCCCAGGTCGACAAGAACACGGCCAAGGGCGAGGACGTCGATGCCGACGTCACGGCGGGCCTGTTCATGTACCCGGTGCTGATGGGCGCGGACATCCTGATGTTCAACGCCCACAAGGTGCCCGTGGGCCGCGACCAGGTGCAGCACATCGAGATGGCGCGCGACATGGCGCAGCGCTTCAACCACCTCTACGGCGATCACTTCACGCTGCCGGACGCCGAGATCGACGAGGCCGTCGCCACCCTGCCCGGCCTCGACGGCCGCAAGATGAGCAAGAGCTACAACAACACGATCCCGTTGTTCACGCCGCGCGCCCAGCTGCAGAAGCAGATCGCGAGCATCGTGACCGACTCGCGCGCGCCCGGCGAGCCCAAGGAGACCGAGGGCTCGGCGCTGTTCCAGATCTACCAGGCCTTCGCGAGCGCCGACGAAACGGAAGCGCTGCGCAAGTCCTACGCCGAAGGCATCGCCTGGGGCGACGCCAAGCAGGTGCTGTTCGAGCGCATCGACCGCGAGGTGGCGCCGCTGCGCGAGCGCTACGAGGCGCTGATGGCCGACCCGGCGCAGATCGAGCGCACGCTGCTCGTCGGTGCCGACAAGGCGCGCGCGCTGTCGCGCCCGTTCATGACGCGACTGCGCCATGCGGTCGGCCTGCGCAACCTGGCCGACGCGGGCGATGGCGCCAAGGCGCGCAAGGGCGGCAAGGGGGCCGGCAAGGCCGGCTTCAAGCAGTACCGCGAACGCGACGGGATGTTCTATTTCAAGCTGCTCGACGCGAGCGGCGAAACCCTGCTGCAGAGCCGAGCATTCGCCTCGCCGCAAGAGGCCGGCCGTACCATCGCGGCGCTGCAGGAGCAGCGCGGCGCGGCCTTGACGACTTATGCGGATCGGCTCGAGCCGATCGCCACGGATGAAGGATTGCGCGCCGCGAGCGAGGCGCTGGAGGCACTGTCGGAGGCCACCGCCACCACCAAGGGCGGATGATCCGGCAACCGCCATCGGCCCATCCGCCGGTGGACGTGAAGAGAGAAGACGGTGCGATCACAAAGGAAGAAAACATGAGCATATATGTCATCGACGACCACCCCCTGATGCGCGACGCGATCGTGATGGTCCTGCGGCGCCTTCGTCCGGCCGAGAACATCGTCGAGCTCGAACGGCTCGACAAGCTCGCGAGTTCCGTCGCGCAGCGCGGAGCGCCCACGCTCTTCTGTCTCGACCTGAAGCTGCCCGACACCAACGGCGTTTCGGGCGTGATCGCGGTCAAGCAGGTCTATCCCAACGTGCCGATCGCCGTCTATTCGGCGGCGCCCTCGGCCGACATGGAAGACGCCTGCATCGAAGCCGGTGCCGACACCTACATCGAGAAGTCGGCCAGCTCGGCCGAGCTGGCGGCGGCCCTGCGCGGCCTGCTGATGGCCGGTTCGGAAGAAACCGACGAGCCGCCGCTGGCCAGCAACAGCAAGCTCTCGAAGCGCCAGACCCAGTTGATCGCCATGCTCGACAAGGGCATGAGCAACCGCGACATCGCCACCGACCTCGAGATCAGCGAGCACACGGTGAAGGTGCACCTGTGGCGCCTGTTCCGCCGCCTCGGCGTGAAGAGCCGCACGCAGGCGCTGCACTACGCGCGCACGAACGGGTTGCTGTCGGGCTGAGGCCCTGGCGGCAGTGCAGTGAAAAAGCCGCGCCCCTGGGCGCGGCTTTTTCGTTTCAGGCGCGGGGCGGTGTCGGTTCCGGCCTCAAGGCAGCGTCTTGCGCTGATAGGCCACCTGCTGCGTCACCTCGAGCAGATAGCTCGCTTGCGTCGCCCCGGCTGCTTGCGGATAGACAGCCGCGTTGAGATCGAGCATCACGTCCTCCGAGAAATCCGCACTGAAGCGCTTCGAGTAGACGTCGAAGCTCGCGACCGGCGTGAGGAGGTCGCTGGCATTCACGCGCAACCGGACCGTGATCTCCACGGCAGCCTCCCAGCCCTCGGGCGCGTTCTCGGGCAGCACCGCACCCACGATCCGATAGCGCGCCTTCGGACGCACCGGCAGAACCCGCGGATCGTCGGGCTGGTAGACCATCCGATTGCCGTTGAGCGAGAAGTAGAGCGACGCGCCCGTGCTCTTGCCGAATGGCGTGCGTGCCAGCGCAACGATGTCCGGCGAAATTTCATAGCTCGTGCTGACCGGTGTCGCTGGCGCATCCGCGGGAAACACGCCCAGCCTGGGCGTTCCCAGGACCGTGGAAATGAAGACGGGCAAACGCTCGGGCTCGAGCCCGAACAGGCTGCCGAGCCCGCGCGACCGCACCTCGAAATCGGATGGAAGGCTTCCTACCCTGTTGCAATCTCTCGCGTTGACGTCGACCGGCCAGAAGTCGCGTACATGGTCTCCAGCGCGCCAGGCCTGGCAGTCCGAGTACGAGCCCGATCGGCCTGGATCGACCGCGGCGACGGTTTCGACCAGCGCGAACTTGAACAGTGGACCTGTAGCGGCGGGTAGCACGGGCGTGACGGTGAGGTACGCCGGCTCACTGTCCTTCACGCCATCGTTCACCACCAACCGCACGACATAGTCGCCTTGCTCGTCGAGCAGCAGCGACGGCTTCGCGCCATTCGCATCGGCCAGCACCGCCTGGCTGCCCAGCGGCTTGGACTGCAGCATCCAGGCATAGCTGAGCGACCGCCCCGCCGAAGCCTTGCTGCCGCTGCCATCGAGCGTGGCGACCAGCCCCAGCGTGCCCGCCGAAGCCTTCGCGGCCGCGGCGACCGGCGGCGCGTTGTCGGTGGGCGTGGGGGTTTCGGGTTCCGAGGGGCCGGAGGGACCGGAAGGCCCGCCGGTCGCGGGCGGAGCAACCGGCGGCAGGAAAGCGAAACCGGCGGAACCACCGCCGCCTCCGCCACCACATGCGCACAACATCGCGACCAAGGCCGCTCCCACGGCGTATCTGAACTTGTGGATCATCTCTGCGGGCCCTCCCGTGCCCTGTCTTGAAAGAACGGAAACGGCCTGCTGGATGCGGCTCTGCGGTTCCGTTTCGAGATGGCGGGGAAGATAACAGCAGCGGGCACCTCGGCCCTGCGCCAAATCCCTAGGTCGGCCCGACGACGCGGAGGCTCTCAGCCCACCGCCGCGCTCACCCGCGCCTGCGCCACCGCCTCGTCCGCATCGTGCAGCGCCACGCGGAACACGCTGCCGCTGCCCAGGCGCGAGCGCACGCTGACCGGGTGGCCCAGCACGTGCGACAGGCGAGCGACGATCGCCAGGCCGAGGCCGAAGCCGTCGGAGGTGCCGGCATGGTCGGCCACCTTGTAGAACTCGAGGAACACGTCGCGCAGGTGCTCGGGCGCGATGCCGATGCCGGTGTCCCAGACCTCCACGCGCATGCCCTCGCGGGTGCGGCGCGAGGCCAGCAGCACGCCGCCCTCGGGCGTGTACTTGATCGCATTGGCCAGCAGGTTGCCGATCATGCGGCGCACCCGGATCGGGTCGGTGAGGAAGCTGCCCTCGGTCACGTGGACGCGGAAGTCGAGGCCCTTGCTCTCGGCCACGGGGCGGTACTGCAGCTCGAGGTCCTGCAGCAGCTCGGCGATGTCCACGCGCTCGATGTGCAGCCGCACCTGGCCCGAGTCGATGCGCGCGAGGTCGAACATGGAATCGAACAGCGCATTGACCGCATGGGTGGCGCGCACGATCTTCGGTGCCAGCTCGAGCACCAGCTCGGGCTCGTTGCGCAGCCAGTCGGCGTACAGCGACAGCGCCAGCACCGGCTGGCGCATGTCGTGCGCGGCGCTCGCGAGGAAGCGGTTCTTCATCGCCACGGCCGCCACCGCCGCCTGCCGCTGCTGGGTCAGCGACTTGATCAGGATGTGGTTGTGGAACAGCAGCTCCAGGCTGTTGCGCGCGGTCTCGTGGATGTGGTGGCCGGCGCGCAGCAGCAGGTACCAGTGCAGCGTGGGCAGGATCGGCAGCAGGAAGCCGTACTGGAACTGCGGATGCTCGAGGTTGATGACCACCAGCCGCACCAGCACCGAGCCGAGCACGGTGGCGAACAACGTGTTGACGAAGCGCTTGAGCAGCGGCGGGTGCAGCGCCAGCCCGTTGAGCGGCGAGGTCGCCACGCCCGCGATCACCAGCCAGCTGATGAACTGGTTGACCTGGGGCACGCGCTCGAAGAACAGCAGCACCGACAACCCCCAGACGAAGGCGCTGGCGGTCCAGACGAAGGCATAGCGGTCGGCGTACTGCTGCTGCGCCAGCGCGCTGCGCCCGACGTAGCGCACCGCGTACACGCGCGCGGCCCAGGCCCGGCAGGCCATCGAGATCAGGCCGGCGGTGAGCCAGGTCAGCACCTCCCAGCGCGGCAACGCCGACCAGTTGAGCGCCGCCATGCCGACCATCAAGGTGCCCGACACGAGGTAGGAGCCGCGCGCCGAGCGCATCAGGCTGCGGATCAGCTCGCCGCGCACCCAGGCCTCGGCCTCGTCGGCGGAGGCCGGCACGGGCGTGAGGCTGGTGATCGAGGCGGCGGTCGCCATCAGGCAGCGCCTTTTCTTCGGTAGCGGGCCAAAACCATGGATGAGGGTGCGGGTGGAGCCGGCGGCCGGAACGGCGTTCCGGCCAGTCCGGCGATCTTACCGGGCTGTAGGCCGGTGTTTCACGCCGTAACAACCGGCCGGGATAGCGCGGCCCTTGAGGCACGATGGCCGTCCCCCTAGCTTCCCGGGCCTGCCGCCATGCTTTCCCACGTATTCCTCGGCGTGAGCGACTTCGAGCGCGCCTTCGGCTTCCATGCCGCCCTCATGGCCGAGCTCGGCCATGCGCTGCGCTTTCGCGACGACAGCCGCCCCTGGGCCGGCTGGCAGCGCCCCGATGCGCCGCGCCCGCTGTTCCTGATCGGCGCGCCCTTCGACGGCCAGGAGCCGGCGGTGGGCAACGGCCAGATGGTCGCGCTGCTGGCGGCCGACCGCGCCACGGTCGACCGCGTCCATGCCGCGGCGCTGGCCCACGGCGGGCGCTGCGAGGGCCCGCCCGGGCTGCGCCCGCACTACCACGCCAACTACTACGGCGCCTACTTCCGCGATCCCGATGGCAACAAGCTCTGCGTCTGCTGCCACGACCCTGCATAGCTAGAAGGCTCTTTCCTGCACCGTCGCGTGCGGATGCAGCGGATGCGTCAGCGTGTCCGCGATCAGCCGCAGCGCGTCGTCGCACTCCTCGCGCGACATCGGGCCGCCGAGGCAGATGCGCACCGCGTCGGGCGGATCGCCGTCGGTCGAGAAGGCCGCGCTCGCGACCACGCCCACGTTGCGCGTGCGCAGGAAGGAGGCGAACTCGACCGGGCTCCAGCCCGGCGTGAGCGGCAGCCAGGCATGGAAGCCCTCGGGATGGGCCTGCAGCCCGTGGCCGCCGAGATGGCGCGCGGCCAGCAGCTGGCGCGCGGCCGATTCGGCGCGCACCGCCTGCAGCATGGCGTCGGCCGTGCCGTCCTCGACCCACATCGTGGTCAGCGCATTGGTGACCGGCGAGGCCATCACCGTGGTGGCGCGCAGGGCGCCCGCGAGCCGCTGCGACTGGCGCGCGGTCGGCGCGCAGACATAGGCGCTGCGCAGCCCCGCGCCGAAGCACTTGGAGAAGCCGGTGACGTAGTAGGTCAGCGCGGGCGCCAGCGTGGCGAGCGTGGGCGGCATCTGGCGCGGCAGCATGCCGTAGGCGTCGTCCTCGATGATCGGCACCGCGTAGCGCAGCGCCACGTCGGCCAGCGCCTCGCGCCGCGCGCGGCTCACGGTGCCGGTGGTGGGATTGAGCAGGGTCGGGTTGCAGTACAGCGCCTTGGGCTTCAGGGTCTTGCAGGCATGCTCGAAGGCATCGGCGATCGGGCCGTCGTCGTCGAGCTGCAGCGCATGCAGCTGCACGCCGAGCTGGGCCGCGATGGCCTTGATGCCCGGGTAGGTCAGCGACTCCACGCACACCAGCTCGCCGGGCCGCGCGAGCTGCGAGATCAGCGCGGTCAGCACGCCGTGGATGCCGGGGCACACGAGGATGCGGTCGACGCCGGCCTCGGGCACGTGCGGGCGCAGCCACTGCATCGCGGCCTCGCGGTCGTGCACCGTGCCGCCGAAGTCCTGGTAGCGCAGCAGGTCGTAGAGGTCGGCCTGCGCGAAGGCCTGCGCGGCGCCCTCGTGCATGCGCGCCACCAGGTGCTCGTCGCGCGGCTCGGGCGGCATGTTCATCGTCATCTCGGCGCCGCTGCCGCCGCGCAGCCGCAGGCTCGGGCTGCCGGTGCGGATGAAGGTGCCGGTGCCCGCGCGCGAGTCGATCAGCCCGCGCTTGCGCGCCTCGGCATAGCCGCGCGCCACGGTCGTGTAGTTGAGCTGCAGGTCCGCGGCCAGCTCGCGCAGCGTGGGCAGACGGTCGCGCGCGCCGAGCCGGCCGGTGCGGATGTCGTCGGCGATCAGGTCGGCCAGCAGCAGGTAGGCCGGCTTGGCGCTGGCGCGCAGCTGCTTGCGCCAGTGCAGCGTGATGGGGGCGATCGGGGCGGTGTCGGTGGCGGCCACTTGATTGCATCCATTGATTGCATCGGGGGACCGATCAACCCGCAGGAAACGTGCCCGTCCCCTGGGGGTTCCCAGGGCCGGCGATGCCTCGGACGGGTGCGATCAACCCCATTGATCGGGTGCATTGATCGCACGCCGAACGCTTCGCCACGGTGCGGCCCGGCCCGCCGCGAACGCCGCGCGACCCGCTCGCGGCAGTCGCGCGGAAATTTTTCGCGCCCGCATGCGGCACCGCTGCGCCTTGATCGCAACTTGATTGCATCGCGGGCCCCGCGCCTTGGCACATGGCATGCGAAGAAGAAGGCGCGCAGACGCTGCTGCGTTCCTCTCCTTCATCCCTTTCACCGGAGTACCCCATGCCCACCGTGACCCGTCCCCGCAACGAAAAAGGCGAGTTCCTCGTCGACTACGAAGAGAAGGTGTTCGAAGACGTGAAGGCCGAGCCCGGCGAGAAGGCGCTCGTGACCTTCCACACCGTGGCCTTCGAAGGCTCGATCGGCTTCGTCAACCTGCTGCAGGCCACGCGCCTCAAGCGCAAGGGCTTCGAGACCTCGATCCTGCTCTACGGCCCCGGCGTCACGCTGGGCGTGCAGCGCGGCTTCCCGACGCTGGGCGACGAGGCCTTCCCGGGCCATCAGAACTTCAACAAGCAGATCGCCACCTTCATCGCCGAGGGCGGCAAGGTCTACGCCTGCCGCTTCGCGCTGCAGGCGCTCTACGGCCACGGCGAAGGCGCGCTGATCGAGGGCATCAAGCCGATCAACCCGCTCGACGTGCTCGACCTGATCCTGCTGCACCGCAAGGCCAACGCCTTCATCCTCGACACCTGGACGCTGTGATGCCCACCCCCGTTGCTTGCTCACTTCGTGTAGCCGCCTCCCCCCTCAAGGGGGCAACACCAGCGGCCCGGCAAAGCCGGTTCCGCGGTGTTTCCCGAACGGGCTTCGCTGCGCTCGCCGCGGCATCGTGCTGAGGTGCGGCGATGGGGACCTCCAATTCTTCCCGCATCGTCCGCGCCGCGGCGATCCAGATCGCGCCGGACTTCGACCGTCCCGACGGCACGCTCGATCGGGTGTGCAGCGCGATCGACGAAGCCGCTTCAAAGGGCGCGCAGCTCGCGGTCTTTCCCGAGACCTTCGTGCCCTACTACCCCTACTTCAGCTTCGTGCTGCCGCCGGTGCTGCAGGGCGCGCCGCACCTGCTGCTGGCCGAGCGCGCGGTGGTGGTGCCCGGCCCGGTCACGCAGGCCGTGGCCGAGCGGGCGCGCGCGCGCGGCGTGGTGGTGGTGCTCGGCGTGAACGAGCGCGACCACGGCAGCCTCTACAACACGCAGCTGGTGTTCGACGCCGACGGCACGCTCGCGCTCAAGCGCCGCAAGATCACGCCGACCTACCACGAGCGCATGGTCTGGGGCCAGGGCGATGGCGCCGGGCTCAAGGTGGTCGACACCGCCATCGGCCGCGTCGGCGCGCTGGCCTGCTGGGAGCACTACAACCCGCTGGCGCGCTACAGCCTGATGGCGCAGCACGAGGAGATCCACTGCGCGCAGTTCCCGGGCTCGCTGGTGGGCCCGATCTTCGCCGAGCAGATGGAGGTGACGATCCGCCACCACGCGCTCGAGTCGGGCTGCTTCGTGGTCAACGCCACCGGCTGGCTCAGCGACGAGCAGATCCGCAGCGTCACGCCCGACCCGAACCTGCAGAAGGCACTGCGCGGCGGCTGCCACACGGCCATCGTCTCGCCCGAGGGCCGGCATCTCGCGCCGCCGCTCACCGAGGGCGAGGGCATGGTGATCGCCGACCTCGACATGGCGCTGATCGCCAAGCGCAAGCGAATGATGGATTCGGTGGGCCACTACGCGCGCCCCGAGCTGCTCTCGCTCGCCATCGACGACCGGCCCGCGGTCACCACCGTGCCGATGCACACCCTTTCTTCCCACCCACGGAGCCCCGACCATGACGACGACCGCAGCCCTCGCACCGAATCCCGCACCGAATCCCGCGCAGGTGGACAGCCGCCAGCTGATGACGGAGCTCCAGTCCTTCGGGTTGCGGCTGGTTGATCCCGGCGCGGGTGCCGCCAGCCGCCGCGGCGGCGCCGGCCCCTCGGACCACAAGGCCGTGCTGGTCGACGGCCACACGATCATGGTGCCGGTGCACACCGCCAGCGCCTGGCATTCGCCGTTCACGGCCGAGGCGCCCGACGCGCAGGGCGTGAGCCGCGTGATGCGCGGCAGCATCCCGATCGCGAACATCGCCTTTCCGCGCCAGCCGCGCTTCTATGCGATGCAGACCTTCGATGGCGTGCCCTATTCGCACATCGCCACCTTGCACGGCAGCGACGTGCTCGCCACCACCGTGCTGCAGACCTGCATCCGCTACGAGAGCCGGCGCAAGAGCTGCAAGTTCTGCGCGATCGGCCAGTCGCTCGCGGCCGGCCGCACCATCGCGCACAAGACGCCGCAGCAGCTCGCCGAGGTGGCGCGCGCGGCCGTGCTGCTCGACGGCGTGAAGCACATGGTGCTGACCACCGGCACGCCCAACGCCACCGACCGCGGCGCGGCCGTGCTCTGCGAGAGCGCCTTCGCGATCAAGGCCGCGGTCGACATCCCGATCCAGGGCCAGTGCGAGCCGCCCGACGACGACCGCTGGTTCCAGCGCATGAAGGCCGCGGGCATCGACACGCTGGGCATGCACCTGGAGGTGGTCACGCCCGAGGTGCGCGAACGCATCATGCCGGGCAAGGCCAGCGTGCCGGTGTCGCGCTACATGAGCGCCTTCGAGGCCGCGGTGGCGGTGTTCGGCCGCGGCCAGGTCAGCACCTACATCCTCGCGGGTCTCGGCGATTCGCGCGAGGCCATCCTCTCGATCTGCGACGAACTGCTCGCGCGCGGCGTCTATCCCTTCGTCGTGCCCTTCGTGCCGATCAGCGGCACGCCGCTCGAGGACCATCCCGCCCCCACGCCCGAGTTCATGAAGTCGCTGCTCGAGCCGCTGGGCCGGCGCGTCGCGGCCGCCGGGCTGCGCTCGGCCGACATCAAGGCCGGCTGCGGCAAGTGCGGCGCGTGTTCTTCCTTGTCCGTCTACGAGGCCTGAGATGAAGACCGCCGAAGCCTGGAGCGAGCTGCCGCTGGCCTACGCGCCGGTCGAATACCTCGTGCGCGAGGCCTCCCAGCAATGGGAGCGCGACGAGGCGATGGCGCTGCGCCGCGCCGTGTTCTGCATCGAGCAGGGCATCTTCGCGCGCGACGACCGCGACGCGATCGACGACCATGCGCTGCTGCTGGTGGCGATGTCGTGCAACGCCGGCATGCCCGAGCAGGTGGTGGGCACGGTGCGCATCCATCGCGGCGCGGCTGCGGGTGAATGGTGGGGCTCGCGGCTCGCGGTGCACCCGGCCTTCCGCAGCCAGGGCCACCTGGGCGCGACGCTGATCCGGCTCGCGGTGTCGCGCGCCCATGCGCTGGGCTGCACGCTGTTCCTCGCGCAGGTGCAGCTGCAGAACGAGCCGCTGTTCCGCAAGCTCGGCTGGACCACGCTCGGCGAATGCGAGGTGCAGGGCCGCCCGCATGCGCGCATGCGCGCCGACCTCGGCTTCTATCCGCCCTGCCACGATCCGGTCAGCGGCTTCGTCACGCGCGCGAAGGTGCCGCGATGAGCCGCGCCGCCGAGATCGCCGAAGCGCTGCGCGCCACGCGCGGCTTCGCCCACAAGCGCGACATCAGCGAGGTGGTGGCCGCGCTGGGCCGCTCGCTGCCCGGCGGCCACGCGGCGCTCGCGCAGGCCGTGCCCGTGGGCGACGACTGCGCCGCCATTCCCGACGGCCGCGGCGGCTACCTGCTGTTCGCGATCGAGGGGCTGGTCGAGGACTTCATCGTGCGCATGCCCTGGTTCGCGGGCTACTGCGGCGTGATGGTCAACGTGAGCGACATCTACGCGATGGGCGGGCGCCCGACCGCGGTGGTCGACGCGCTGTGGAGCAGCGGCATGAACCCGGCCGACCAGGTGCTCGGCGGCATGGCCGAGGCCGCGGCGCGCTACGGCGTGCCGATCGTCGGCGGCCACAGCAACAACCGCAGCGAGCGGCCGCAGCTCGCGGTCGCGATCCTCGGCCATGCGCGCCGGCTGATCACGAGCTTCGATGCGCGGCCCGGCGACCTGCTGGTGATGGCGGCCGACCTGCGCGGCGCCTACGAGGAGCCCTTCCCCTACTGGAACGCCTCGACCCGCGCGCCGGCCGCGCGGCTGCGCGCCGACCTCGAGCTGCTGCCCGCGCTGGCCGAGGCCGGCCTGTGCCGCGCCGGCAAGGACATCAGCATGGCCGGCGCGGTCGGCACCGCGATGATGCTGCTCGAATGCTCGGGCGTGGGCGCCTCGATCGAGCTCGATGCGCTGCCGAAGCCCGAGGGCGTGCCGCTGTTGCGCTGGCTGTCGTCGTTCCCGAGCTACGGCTTCGTGCTCAGCGTCGCGCCCGCGCAGCTCGCGCGCGTGCTCGCGCGCTTCGCGGCGCGCGACATCGCCTGCGGCGTGATCGGCACCGTGGACCCCAGTCGCACCGTGCACCTGCGCGCCGATGGCGAGGAGGCCCTGCTGTGGGACTTCGGCCGCGACGCCTTCATCCAGCCATCGGTGCCGTCCGGCCTGCGCGAGGAGGCCCGCCATGGCTGACGACGACTTCGAGCGCCCGCTGCGCATCGGGCTGCTGACGCATTCGGTCAACCCGCGCGGCGGCGTGGTCCACACGCTGGAACTCGCACGTGCGCTGCACGAGGCCGGCCATGCCGTCACCGTGTTCGCGCCGGCCGCGACGGGCCAGCGCTTCTTCCGCGAACCGCCCTGCCGCGCCGAGCTCGTGCCGGTGCACGGCACGCCGGCCGATACGGTGGCGATGGTGCGCACGCGCATCGCGGCCTTCGTCGACCACCTGGGCGCGCTGCTCGAGCACGAACGCTTCGACGTGCTCCACACCCACGACTCGATCGGCGGCAATGCGCTGGCGCGGCTGCAGGACATGGGCCGCATCGAGGGCTTCGTGCGCACGGTCCATCACCTCGACGACTTCGCCGATGTGCAGCTCGCGCACTGGCAGCACCAGGCCTTCGTCCGCGCGCGGCAGGTGTTCTGCGTGAGCCGGCTGTGGTGCGAGCATCTCGCTCGGCACCACGGGATCGCGGCGCAGGAGGTGGCGAACGGCATCGACACCGCGCGCTTCTCGCCGCGCATGCAGGCCGGCGACGCGGCGCTCGCGCGGCGGCTCGGGCTGCGCACCGGCGCGCCGGTGGTGCTGGCCGTCGGCGGCGTCGAGGAGCGCAAGAACACGCTGCGCCTGCTCGAGGCCTTCGCGCTGCTGCGGCAGCGCCCGGGCCAGGCCGATGCGCAGTTGGTGATCGCGGGCGGCGCGAGCCTGCTCGACCACAGCGCCACCATGCAGGCCTTCGCCTCCGCGCTCGTGCGCCTCGGGCTGGCCGAAGGTCCGGACCGCGCCGTGCGGCTCACCGGGCCGCTGGCCGATGAGGACATGCCCGCGCTCTATCGCCTGGCCGACGTGGTCGCGATGCCCTCGCTGCGCGAAGGCTTCGGCCTGGTGGTGCTCGAAGGCCTGGCGAGCGGCCGGCCCGTGGTGGCCTCGCGCATCGCGCCCTTCACCGACTACCTCGCGCCCGAGGACGTGAGCTGGGCCGACCCGCTCGATGCGGGCTCGATCGCGCAGGCCTTGGCCGAGGCGCTCGCGCGGCGCGACGACGCGCGCATCGCGCGATCGGCGGCCCGGCTCGCGCGGCACTTCAGCTGGGCCGAGAGCGCGCAGCGGCACGTCGCCCTGTACCGCGAAGGCCTGCGCCACCCCCACGCCATCGAAACGAGGACCGCCCCATGCCCGTGATGCATTTCCAGGTGCGCTGGCCCGATGCCAGCGAATCGCGCTGCTACTCGCCTTCGCTGGTGGTGCGCGACTTCCTTGCGCCCGGCGAACGCTATGCGCTCGACGATTTCCTGCGGCGCACGCGCGAGGCACTCGGCATCGCCTCCGAACGCGTGCGCGCGAAGTATGGCTTCGCCTGTTCGCAGGCGATGGACCAGCTCGCCGAGATCGAGTGCATCGCCGCGCGCTTCGAGCCCGCCGCCGAAGTCACCGTGCTGGCCTTCGACTGACCTCCCCCTTGCGCCCCCATCGAGAAAGAGAGCCCCCATGTCCCACCCCACCCATCCCGAGCATCCCTACGGCGGCCGCAGCCACTACAGCGTGGCGATCGTCGGCGGCGGCCAGGCCGGCCTGTCGCTGAGCCACTGCCTGCAGCAGCGCGGCATCGACCACCTCGTGATCGAGAAGCGCAGCCTGGTCCACAGCTGGCGCACGCAGCGCTGGGATTCGTTCTGCCTGGTCACGCCCAACTGGCAGTGCCAGTTGCCGGGCTGGCCCTACCAGGGCGACGATCCGCACGGCTTCATGGTCAAGGACCAGATCAACGACTGGCTCGCGGGCTTCGTGGCGCAGGTGAAGCCGCCCGCGCTCGAGGGCGTGACGGTGCAGCGCGTGGTGCACGTGCCGCAAAGCGGCGAGCGCGGCCGCTACGAGGTGCAGACCGACGCCGGCCTCTATACCGCCGACCAGGTGGTGGTGGCCTCGGGCGGTTACCACAAGCCGATCGTGCCGCGGCTGGCCGAGAAGCTGCCGGCCTCGGTGGCGCAGTACCACTCGGCGCAGTACCGCAACCCCGCGCAGCTGCCCGAGGGCGCGGTGCTGGTGGTGGGCTGCGGCCAGTCGGGCGCGCAGATCGCCGAGGACCTGCACCTGGCCGGCCGCAAGGTCTACCTGGCCACGGGCGATGCGCCGCGCTGCGCGCGCTTCTACCGCGGCCGCGAGGTGGTCGACTGGCTGGCCGACATGCAGTACTACGACATGCCGGTCACCGCCCATCCGCTGCGCGAGGGCGTGCGCGACAACACCAACCACTACGTGACCGGCCGCGACGGCGGGCGCGACATCGACCTGCGGCGCTTCGCGCGCGAGGGCATGGAACTGTTCGGCCTGCTGACCGACCTGGACCAGGACGTGCTGCAGTTCCAGCCCAACCTGCGCGAGCACCTCGACCATGCCGACCGCATCTACAACGGCATCAACGCCTCGATCGACAAGTTCATCGCCGCCAACGGCATCGAGGCGCCGCCGCCCTCGGTCTACGCGCCCGTGTGGGAGCCGTCCGAGGAACGCACCCGGCTCGATCTCGCGGCCGCGGGCATCACCAGCGTGCTGTGGTGCATCGGCTTCTCGCCCGATTTCGCCTGGGTCGACGCGCCGGTGTTCAACGGCCGCGGCCACCCGGTGCACCAGCGCGGCGTCACGCGCGAGCCGGGGCTGTATTTCCTCGGGCTGCCGTGGCTGCATACCTGGGGTTCGGGACGTTTCTCGGGCGTGGCGCGCGACGCGGAATTCCTCGCCGAGGCGATCGCCGCGCGGCGCGCCGAACCGCGCGCGGAACCCGAGGTCGCGCCGCCCCGGCTGCAGGCCGCCTGAATATCGCGGCTCGATATCCAGGAGGGCTTCCCATGTAACATGCCACGCATCCGACAGAGAAAAGAGAGAGGGGATTGCGTGCTTGCGAGACTGTTGCGATTCTTCGATTTTTCGCCTGCCAGCGGCAAGGCGCCTCCCACATCTGCGAACGACTACCAGGACAAGATCCAGCAGGAGCTCAAGAACTTTGCGGAAGTGACCAATGTCCACGCACTTCCGGAAATCTATTCGTACTGGGCGAACGAGTTCCTGCTGCCGATGTTCAAGGAATGCGGCTTCCAGGGCGTCGACGAGTTCTATGCGAAGCACCTCGTCGCAGCGGCCCGACGCATGGGCGGCCCGGCGCGCTTCATCAGCATCGGCTCCGGCAACTGCGACACCGAAGTGCGGGTGGCCAAGCTGATGCGCGACATGGGTCTGGAGGATTTCCACCTGGAATGCCTGGAGCTCAACCCCGCGATGCTGGAGCGTGGGCAGCAGGATGCGATCGCCAGCGGCGTGGATGGCCATCTGCGCTTCGTGCAGGCCGACTTCAATGCCTGGAAGCCCGCCGGCCAGTACACCGGCGTGATGGCCAACCACTCGCTGCACCACGTGACCGAGCTCGAAAGCCTGTTCGATGCGATCAAGGCATCGCTGCACCCGCAGGGTTACTTCGTGACCAGCGACATGATCGGCAGGAACGGGCACATGCGCTGGCCCGAAGCCCTGGCGCATGTGGAGCGATTCTGGGAAGAGATACCCGATGCCTGTCGCTACAACCAGCTCTTGAAGCGCCACGAGCGCGAGTTCGTGAATTGGGATTGCTCGGGCGAAGGCTTCGAAGGAATCCGGGCACAGGACATTCTCCCGTTGCTCATGGAGCGTTTCGACTTCCCGTTGTTCCTCGGCTTTTCGAACGTCGTCACGCCCTTCATCGACCGGTGCTTCGGACACAACTTCGATGCCACCTCTGCCGAACACCGCGCACTCATCGACAGGATTCATCAAGTCGATGAAGAAGGATTCCGGTCGGGCGAATTGAAACCGACGCAGATGCTCGCCGTCATGAGTCCGGAACGAAGCTCGTCTCGCATCTGCGCCCGTGGATTGACGCCGGAAATGTCGGTTCGACAGCCCTGATTCAGGCCACCACGCCCGCGAGCGAATCGGCCACATCGATCGCGCGCGGCAGCGCGGCGCGCACCGCCTCGATGAAGTGCCGCAGCTTGGCCGACTGGAAGCGCGTCTGCGGATAGACCAGGTACACCGGCAGCGGCGGCGCCTGCCATTGCGGCACCAGCCGCAGCAGCCGGCCGCGCGCGATGTCGTCGTTGAGCAGCCAGGCCGAGCCCATGCAGGCGCCGAGCCCCAGCACGGCCGCGTTGCGCAGCGCATAGAGGCCGTCGGTGCTCAGGCGCGGGCGGATCGGCACGCGGCATTCCTCGCCGGTCGTCACGTGCGAGAGCCGCAGCTCGGTGCGGTAGAAGGTGCGCAGCGCCAGCCAGGGCAGCGCCGCGAGCTCGGAGGCGTGCGCGATCGGCGGCCGGCCTTCCATCAGCGCCGGCGCGGCGGCCACGATGCGCGGGATCTCCGACAGCTTGAGCGCCACCACCGAGGGGTCGTCGATCTCGCCGACCTGGATCGCGCAGTCGATGTTCTCGGTGATGAAGTCGGGGCGCCGGTCGTGCAGCAGCCATTCGACGTCCACGCGCGGATGCTCGCGCAGGTAGCGGTACAGCGGATGCATCAGCAGGTCCTGCCCGAGCGCATGCGGCGCGATCACGCGCAGCGTGCCCTCGGCCGCGCGGCCGGCGCCGCGCAGCTCGTCCTCGAAGGCGGCCCAGTCGGCCAGCAGCTCCTTCGCGCGCACGAAGCAGCGCTCGCCGTCCTCGGTGAGCTTCATGCCGTGGGTGGAGCGCCGCAGCAGGCGCAGGCCGAGCGAGCGCTCGAGCGCCTGCAGCCGACGGCTCACGGTGGGCTGGCTCATGCCGAGCTGGGCCGCGGCGGCCGACAGGCTGCCGGCCTCGACGATGCGCACGAAGGTCTGCATGAGCTCGACACGGTCGGCCGGGGCGCTGGCGACCGGAACGGCGGGCGTTGCGGGGGCGGAATTCGTTGCCATGGCGGGATTTTGCGCCTTGTATGCATCAGACGTATATACGTTGTTCGCTGCCGAGGACTACCGTTCGAGCGCTCAGCCCTGCAAACTCCGCGCACTTTCCGCCGAATCCAAGGGTAAATACCATGTCTTCCATTCAAGCAACGCATGCGGGTGCCGAACCGCTGGCACCGGCCGCCCCGGCCCTGCCTGCCTCGCTGGTGCTGCTGCTCGCCAGCGGCGCCGGCTTCGCGGTGGCCGCGCTCTATTACAGCCAGCCGATGCTGGGCGTGCTCGCGGCCGACATCGGCGCGCCGACACGCACGGTCGGCTTCGTACCCACGCTGACCCAGCTCGGCTATGCGCTGGGCATCCTGTTCCTGGCGCCGCTGGGCGACCGCTACGACCGGCGCCGCATCATCCTCGCGAAGGCGGCCGTGCTGTGCGTGGCGCTGCTGCTCGCGGGCGCCTCGCCCTCGGTCGGCATGCTGCTGGCCGCGAGCCTGGCGATCGGGCTGGCCGCCACCATGGCGCAGGACATCGTGCCCGCCGCCGCCACGCTGGCGCCCGAGGCCAGCCGCGGCAAGACCGTGGGCACGGTGATGACCGGGCTGCTGTTCGGCATCCTGCTGTCGCGCGTGGTCAGCGGCTTCGTGGCCGAGCACTTCGGCTGGCGCACGATGTTCGTGGCCGCCGCCGCCAGCATCGCGCTGATCGGCGCCGCCGCCTGGCGCGGGCTGCCGCGCTTCAAGGCCACCACGCACCTGGCCTACGGCGCGCTGCTGCGCTCGCTCGCCACGCTGTGGCAGCGCCACGGCGCGCTGCGCCGCGCGGCCTGGGCGCAGGGCCTGATCTCGATCGGCTTCAGCGCCTTCTGGTCCACGCTGGCCGTGATGCTGCACGGCGAACCCTTCCACCTCGGCAGCACCGCGGCCGGCGCCTTCGGCCTGGCCGGCGCGGCCGGTGCGCTGGCCGCGCCGCTCGCGGGCCGGCTGGCCGACCGCCGCGGCCCGGAACTGGTGACGCGGCTGGGCGCCGCGCTGGTGGTGGTCTCGTTCGCGGTGATGGCGCTCGCGCCGCTGATGGCGCCGGGCGCGCAGCTCGCGGTGATCGTGGTGGCGGTGGTCGGCTTCGACCTCGGCGTGCAGGCCACGCTGATTGCGCACCAGACCATCGTCTACGGCATCGAGCCCGGCGCGCGCAGCCGGCTCAACGCGGTGCTGTTCACGGCCATGTTCATCGGCATGGCGATCGGCTCCGCGGTGGGTGCGCTGGCACTCGCGCAATGGGGCTGGGCCGCGGTGACGGCGCTGGCGATCGTCTCCTCGGCCGCGGCGCTGGCCGTGCGGCTGTGGCCGATGTCGGGCCGCGCCTGACAGCGGGCCGCGGCGCTCAGGCCGGCGCCGGCGCCGCCGCCGGCATCGAGAAACCCTTGCGCAGCAGCGCCGCCGCGAGCCGGGCACAGACCACGCGGTCCGGCGCGCCGAGCACCACGGCCAGCAGGCGCCGGCCCTCGTGCGCCGCGGTGGCGATCTGGTGCGCGCCCGTCGCGGGCGAGAAGGCCGCGGCCAGGCCGTCGACACCACGCACCGTGCCCAGCAGCAGGTTGACGTTGGGCAGCGCCTGTTCCCAGGGATCGAGCCGGGTCTTGCCCGCGATGGCCGCGAGCGCCGGATGCTCGTGCATCAGCCGCGCGGCCAGCCGCAGCACGTCGCCGGCATTGCTGCGCGCGCTCTCGTCCTGGCCCGCGGGGCAGGCGAAGCGGGTGTCGCGCAGGCCCCAGGCCGCGGCCTGTCGGTTCATGGCCTCGACGAAGGCCTCGGTGGTGCCGCTGTGCCAGGCGGCGAGCGCGAAGGCCGCGCTGTCGGACGAGGCGATCAGCACGGCTTCGAGCAGGCGCTGCACCGACAGCCGCACCATGGCCTCGGCGCCGACCGCGACCGGCGTGCGCTCGGCGCGGCGGTCACGCTGCTCGACGACCAGCTTGCGCTCCACCAGCATCGCGGTCGCGAGCTTGGCGAGGCCGGCCGGCGGATAGCTGCCGGCCGCGGGCTCGTGGCCCAGCAGCCGGTCGGCCGCGAGGTCGTAGAGCGCCCAGCTCGCGGCCGGCGGCAGGGCCGGGGCGGCCTGGTCGCGCGGTGCCTCGGCGGGCGCGGACGACAGCACCCGCGCGGCTTTCCAGTCGAGCCCCGCGGCCTGTTCGAGGTCCGGCGGCAACTGGTCCGCTGCGACGATGCGGTACGGCGGGGCGGGGGGAAAGGGCTTCAATCGGCGGAGTCCGGCGTGGGGTCGGCGGCGTGGTGCGTGCCGCCGGCATTGTCCGTTGCCGACGCGCGCCGCGTCAGACCGCCAGGCTCTGCTCCACGTCCTGCGTCTTGCGGCGCGCGAGCGCGAGGTTCGACTTCGACTTGTCGAGCACCAGGTAGACGAACAGGCCTTCGTGCTTCTGCAGCGGGCGGATGATGTGGTACTGGCGGCCGAGCGTGATCAGGATGTCCTCGATCACGTCGTTCAGGCCGAGCGCGCGCATGGTCTTGTTCTTGGCGCGCACCACCTCGGTATTGCCCGCGGCCGCCACTTCGAGGTCCACGCCCGAGCCGACCTGACCCAGGATCATGCCGCTGCCGGAATCGACCAGCGCCGCGCACAGCGCGCCGTCGATCGTCATCAGTTCGTCCATGGATTGCTTGATATTTGCCATCGGTGTCTTTCGTAGTCCATCGCCCTGAGGATCGGCCGCCACCCGGGCGAGTGATGAGCGGCGGCCGGTTGGTAACAGTGAAGTGAAGGCCCGCGCCTCAGGCGCGCTGCAGCGCCAGCGTCGCCTGCTTGGCGAAGTACAGGACCTGGCCGATGACCGCGTCCTTGCCCGCGACCACGCTCACGATCAGGTCGGCCTCGTCATGGCGCGCCTGCAGCATCAGGATGTGGCCCAGCGCGGACTCGATCGCGACGTTCTCGCACTGGCCCAGGCCGCTCTCCTCGCCGGCCACCGCGCCGAGCGCGGCCAGCGAACTCGCGATGGCCGACAGGCGCGCGACCTGCGCGGTGTTCTCCACGCGCGCGGCCAGTTCGAGGCCGTCCTCGGTCGAGATCACGACGGCCTTCACGCCCTTGATCTCGCGCATGAGCGTGTCGACGGCGGACTCGGCGGCGTCCTTGAGGCGGGGTGGGATGTTCATGTCGGAAGAGAAAGGAAAGAAAGGGGCGGCGCTCAGGCTTCGAGCTGGATCAGCAGCAGTTCGAGCAGCTGCACCACCTGCTGCGGATCGGTCACGTTGGCCGGCAGCACCGGGCACAGCACGCCCTTGTCCTGCATGCGCTGGGCATAGGCGTCGAGGCCGGGTTCGGGATGGGTCTCGGTGCGGCCCACCGCGACCACGCAGGCGGTCTGCTCGATGAGCTCGGCGAAGCCGTCGAGGTAGACCTCGAGATCGGCCAGCGGATCGGGCCGGCTGTTGTCGACCAGGATCACGAGGCCGAGCGCGCCGCGCGCGAGGATGCGCCACATGAAGTCGAAGCGCATCTGCCCGGGCGTGCCGTACAGGCGCAGCTTCTCGCCGTTGTCGAGCGTGAGCTCGCCGTAGTCCAGGCCGACGGTGGTGGTGGCCTTGGCGACCGAGGTGTCGCTGTTGCGCACCTCGGTGCTGACCGGCGGAATCTCGCTCACCGCCGCGATGGCGGTGGTCTTGCCGGCACCCATGGTGCCGGTGAAAAGGATCTTGTGCTCCACGCTCAGTCGGAATCGGTTGGGGTCATGCGGGGCGGATCGCGGCGCATCAGGCGCGCGATCCCGAGGACAGCAGCCCGAGGCGGCTGCGGATGCGCGCGAGCAGGCCGGGCTGCACGCCTTCGCGCGCCGGGGGCGGCGCCTCGCTGCCGGGATGCACCTGCGAATCGGGCCAGATCGATTCGGGCGCGCGCGAGGCAGCGCCGCCATGGCCCGCCACGAAGCCGGCGCGCTCGAGCGCGGCGATGAAGTCGGCGCACTCCTGCGCGCTGGCGTTCGAGCGCTGCTGCAGCGCCGCCAGCGTGGACGGACGGCTCGCGAGCAGGGTCGCGAGCTTCATGCGCACGGGCGAATCGAGCAGCGCGACCGAGGGCCAGCGCAGCAGCCGGTATTCCTCGCCGCGCGCGCCGCGTTCGGCCGAAGCCGCGAGACCCAGTTCGCGCGCATGGACCACCATCGCGCCGAGCCGGTTGAGCATGGTCTCGAGCGCATCGGCATGCAGCGGCAGCCGCAGGAAGGGGCCGCGCGGCGGCGGCGTGTCGCCGACCGTGAGCAGCGGCACCGGCGGGGTCGGCGCATCGACCGCCTCGGCCGACAACGCCGCGGCCCGGTCGCCCACCACGCGCAGGTCGGCGCCCTCGACCTGCCAGGCCCAGTGCTGGTGGGTGCGGTGGTCGAGCAGCCGCACCAGCGACTTGAAAAGCAGTTCGTCACGGGCCGGCAGCCCTTCGATGCTGAAGCTCAGCAGCGGCCGGCGATCGCGGGGCGAGGCGCTGAAACCGGTCATGCGTGGTCCGCGGAGGACCGGCGGTCGGCCGGCAAGCGATGCACCAAACTGGGGCTTTTTGGCGATCCGAATGGCAATTCAAGCGCTTCCATCGATGAAACATCCCCGGAAAGCCTCGCGGCCCGCCATTGATTGAATGCCTAAGTGTTAAATAGTGTTTCTCGCCAAAAATATAACACTCGTTGCAATTAAACACACTAGATTACAAAACCCGACTAAGTCCTACGGGAATCGGTGGGAGTGGGAACGGGGGTCCGGGCCGCGGGCGAGCAGCGCTCAGGACCGCAGGCTGGTCCAGAGAAAGGCCAGGGTCGCCAGCGCCATGACCGCGGTCGCGGCCCAGCCCAGCACCCGCCAGTGCAGCGGCAGCACCAGCTCGCCCATGAGGCGGCGGCTGCCGGCGGCCCACATGACGCCGACCATGATCGGCACCGACATCAGCGAATTGATCACCGCCGCCCACACCAGCGCGTTCATCGGATCGACGCCGCACAGGCTGATGCCGATGCCGCAGACCATGGCGGCCGCGAGGATGCCGTAGAAGGCCGGCGCCGCCCCGACCGGCTGCTCGAGCCCGCGGCGCACGCGCAGGAATTCGGCGCAGGCATAGGCGGCCGAACCGCCGAGCACCGGCAGCGCCAGCAGGCCCGTGCCGATGATCCCCAGCGCGAACAGCGCGAAGGCCGCGCTGCCCGCCACCGGGCGCAGGGCCTCGGCCGCCTGCGCGGTCGAGCTCACGTCGGTCTGGCCGTGAGCATGCAGGGTGGCGGCCGAGGCCACGATCATCGAGAAGGCAATCGCGTTGGAGAAACCCATGCCAACCCAGGTGTCGAGCCGCAGCCGGCGCAGTTGCGCGCGCGCCTGCGCGGGGTGGGTCCTGAGCGCATGGTCCTCGGGGATGCGCTCGATCTCCTCCACCTCCTGCGCCGCCTGCCAGAAGAACAGGTAGGGGCTGATCGTGGTGCCGAGGATCGCCACCACCATCTTGATGCTCTCGGCATCCCAGTGCATGCGCGGCACCAGCGCGCCCACGAGCGCAGCCTTCCAGTCGACGTGCGCCACCAGCGCCACGCCCACGTAGGCCAGCAGCGAGAGCGTGAGCCACTTGAGCACGCGCACGTAGCGGTGGTACGGCAGCCAGGCCTGCAGCGCCAGCGACAGCAGGCCGAAGCCCAGCGCATAGAGCGCCTCGGGTCCGCCCAGGCCCAGCCGCGCGACCTCGGCCATGGCGCCGATGTCGGCCGCGAGGTTCACGACATTGGCAACCAGCAGCAGCACGACCGAGAGAAACACCACCGGGCGTGGCCACAGGGCGGCGAAGGCCGAGGTGAGCCCACGCCCCGTGGTGCGGCCGATGCGCGCGCTCGCGAGCTGGATGCCCACCATCAGCGGATAGGTCAGCAGCAGGGTCCAGCCCATGCCGTAGCCGAACTGCGCGCCGGCCTGGGTGTAGGTGGCGATGCCGCTGGGATCGTCGTCGGCGGCGCCCGTGATGAGGCCGGGGCCGAGGCGGTTCAGGAAACCGCGCTTGGCGGGAGGCTCAGCGCCTGCGCGGTCTTCTTCCTGCTCGTTCGGCCTCGGCATGTTCGCCTCGTCGGTGACCTCGGGACACCGAAAGTAGGGCGCGCCCCCCGGGGTCCCTGTAGGACGCTGCTGCAACCTGGATGCACTTGGCAGGCGAGCATGGCCGTGCGGGCGTCCTACGCCTTCTTCTTCCGCGCCGGCCGCAGCGAGATCCCCGGCGGCAGCGCGAAGCGGTCGCGCGCGCCCTCCTCCAGCCGTGCCGGCAGGCCGAGCGCCTGCGCCAGATGCGCCGCGTCGTAGGGCGCATGCACCTTGATGTCGTTGTCGAAGTAGCAGAACACCTCGCGCGCGCCCCGCGGTGCCGCCACCTTCGAAGCGCGCTTCGCGTCGCGCACCTGCCGTCCCTGGCGCCAGGCCGCGATGCGCCGGGCCCAGTGCGCGAGCGCCGGTTCGCCGTAGCCGCTCGCATAGAGCTTCTTGTCGCCATGCAGCCGCAGGTAGACGAAGTCGGCCGTGAGGTCCTCGAGCAGCGGCCAGCGGCCCGCCGTGTCGGCCACCACGAGCGCGATGCCGTGGCGGCGCAGTTGCGCGATGAAGGCCGGGTCGACGAAGCTCGGGTCGCGCACCTCGACCGCATGCCGCAGGCGCCGCCGCCCGCCGCCGTGCAGCCAGGTGCGGCCCGCCACGTTGTCGTCGTGCTCGCGCGCCAGCTTCAGCGCGGCCGCGGTGGTGGCCGGCAGCAGCGAGAAGAAGGCCTCGAAGCGCTCGGGCTCCCAGGCCATGCGCGGCGGGAACTGCCACAGGATCGGCCCGAGCTTGTCGCCCAGCGCGAGCACCCCCGAGGCAAGGAAATTCGCGAGCGGCACCCGCACGTCGTTCAGGCGCCGCAGGTGGGTGATGTAGCGCGGCCCCTTGACCGCGAACACGAAGCCCGCGGGCGTCTCGTCGCGCCAGGCCTCGTACGACGAAGGCCGCTGCAGCGAATAGAAGGAACCGTTGATCTCGATGGTCGGCAGCACGCGTGAGGCGAAGGCGAGTTCCTGCCGCTGCGCGAGCCCGGCGGGATAGAACTTGCCGCGCCACGGCGCATAGCGCCAGCCGGAGATGCCGATGTGGACCGCCGGGTCCGCTGATGCCTTTGTCATGGGGCCATCCTGCGATGGCGCGTCGGGCGGGACGTAGGAAGACGGCAGGCGCCGGTTGTCGGCGCCGGCGCAATCCTGTGCGCCGTCCCGCGGAATTCGTGACGACCTCAGGCTCGAGGAACCGCTGCAAGCCAGCGGGTGCCGAAGCGACCTCTACCAACGCCGAAAGACCGTCGAAGCCAGTATCGTTCGCGAAACTTAAGCCGGGCTGAAGGTCCGGGCGATCGCTCAGGAAGCCCGCTGCAAACGCACCGCCGTGGCGATGGCCTTGTCGAGCAGTTCGAGGCCGAGGTCGATCTCGCTGTCGCTGATCGTCAGCGGCGGCGCGATGCGGAACACGCCGCCCATCGAGGGCAGCTTCACGATGTTCATGCTCAGACCCAGCCTCATGCATTCGCGCGTGACGGCCTCGCCGAGTTCGAAGGCCGGCTCGCGCGTGTCGCGGCTCCTGACCACCTCGAGGCCCAGCAGCAGGCCGCGCCCGCGCACGTCGCCGATGCATTCGTGGCGCGACTGCAGCCGGCGCAGCCCCTGCTGCAGCCGTTCGCCCGCGACGCGCGCGCGCTCGACCAGCCCGTCGCGCTCCACCACTTCGAGCACCTTCAGGCCGACCGCCGCGGGCAGCGGATCGGAGACGTGCGTGGTGTAGAACAGGAAGCCGCGCGCATGGGCCTCGTCCTCGATCGCGGCCGTGGTCACCATCGCGGCCAGCGGCAGGCCCGCGCCCAGGGTCTTCGACAGGGTCAGGATGTCGGGCGCCACGCCGTCGCGGTCGCACGCGAACATCAGGCCGGTGCGGCCCACGCCGGTCTGCGCCTCGTCGACGATCAGCAGCATGCCGCGCTCCTCGCACTTCTTCTTGAGCGCCGCCATGTAGCCCGGCGGCAGCTCGAGGATGCCGCCGCTGCTGAGGATGGGCTCGGCGATGAAGGCCGCGAGCGCGCCGGTCGACTGGCGGTCGATCTGCTCGAAGCCGTCGTCGAGTTCGCGGCGCCAGTCGAGCTCGCCCTCCTTCGTCGCGAAGCGTGGCCGGTAGGCATTGGGCGCCGGGATCGCGAACGAGCCGGCCGCCGCCGGGCCGTAGCCCTTGCGGCCCGCGCTGTAGGTCGCGGCCGCCGCGCTGCCGGTCATGCCGTGCCATGACTGCGTGAAGGCGACCACCTCGTGGCCGCCGGTCACCAGCCTGGCCATGCGCAGCGCCGCTTCGTTCGATTCGGCGCCGGTGCTCAGCAGCAGGCAGCGTTCGAGGGCACCGGGCGCATGGCGCGCGATCTCCGCGGCCAATGCCACCACCGGGCGCGACAGCATGCCGCTGAACAGGTGGTCGAGCGTGCGCACGTGCTCCGACACCACCGAGACGATCTCGGGATGCGCATGCCCGAGCAGCGCGCTCATCTGGCCCGAGGTGAAGTCGAGGATGGCGCGGCCGTCGGCGTCGTAGACGAAGCAGCCCTGCGCGCGCTCGATGATCAGCGGCTCGAAGCTGCCGCCGTAGCGCACGAGATGGCGCTGTGCCTGTTGCCAGAACTGGGGGTCGTCGTTCCTGCTCATGGGGTGCTTCCCGATCAAAATGCCCACGTTACGCGGCGCCCCGCGCGCGTGGAAGCGAATTGTTTTGAGATCAGCTATCAAGGGAACTCATGCCGTGAGCCAATCGCTGGACATCGACCTGCTGCGCAGCTTCGTCGCCATCGCCGAGACCGGCGTGCTGGGCCAGGCGGCCCTGCGCGTGGGCCGCACGCAGTCGGCGCTGAGCATGCAGATGCAGAAGCTCGAGGGCATCGTCGAGCAGCCGCTGCTGCACCGCACCGGCCGCGGCGTCACCCTCACCGCGACCGGCGAACGCCTGCTGGTGCGCGCCAGCGAACTGCTGCGCCGGCACGACGAGGCACTGGCCGAACTGCGCGGGCAGCAGCTGTCGGGCGTGCTGCGCTTCAGTTGCCCCGACGACTACGCGGTCGTGTTCCTGCCCTACCTGCTGCGGGGCTTCGCGAGCCTGCATCCGGGCGTGCAGCTCGAGGTGATGTGCGCGCCCACGCCGCGGCTGCACGAACTGCTGGCGCGGCATGCGGTCGACCTCGCGCTGGTATCGGTGGCCGCCGATGCCGCGGGCGCCGACCTGATCCGCCACGAACCACTGGTGTGGGTGGCGCAGCGCGGCAGCGCGGCCGTCGCCCTCGATCCGCTGCCGCTCGCGCTCGGCGCGCCCGATGCGCTCGACCACCTGCTGCCGCGGCGCGCGCTCGAGGCCGCCGGCCGCGCCTACCGGCTCGCCTATGCGAGCAGCAGCCTGTCGGGCCTGGTGGGCATGGCGCGCTCGGGCCAGGCCGTCACCGTGCTCACGCGCACGGCCGTGCCCGAGGACCTGCAGATCCTCGACGCGAGCGATGGCTTTCCCGAGCTGCCGAGCGTGGGCGTCACGCTGGCCCTGGCGCGCGAGGCACCGACCGCCCTGACCGCGGCCTTCGCGGCGCATGTGAGGAAGTTTCTGCCCGCGGCTTGAGAGGTCTCTCCATCGATTTCGACCAAAATGGTTGAAGTCCAACCAAATTGGTTGAATAATCCGGTGCTCCGCCTTCAAGGAACTTCGCATTGACCTTCCTCCACGCCACCCTGTCGATCCTCAAGCAGCACGGGAGAGCGCTCGCCGTGCTCGGTCTGGTGGTCGGCGGGCTGGTCGGGTTCGGCATGTCCTTCGCGGCCTTCATGCCCGAATTGCGCGTGTCGGTGAGCATGGGCTATGGCGTCTTCGCGCCGAAGCTCAGCGGGCTGATCGGCGGCCTCTGAGGCGCCAGCCCGGCGCGAAAGACTAGGCGCGCTGGCGCGCCGGGCGCTGCGGCTTGCCGCCGTGGCCGAGCGCGTCCATGGCCGCTTCGATGATGGGGGTGCGCCATTCGCGCTGCAGCCCCACGTGGGCCGCGACCATCGCCGAGGCGCCGAGGCCCGACAGCGCGCTCGTGACGCGCACGATGCGCTCCATGGTGGTGGCCTGCAGGTCGATGCCGAGCGCCTTGTAGACCATCAACGCCATCTCGGTCAGCGCGGGATCGGTGCCCTTGCCGTTGTCGGCGAGCCGGTTCGCGAGCGCCGACACGCCGGGCCATTCGTAGGTCTGGTCGACCGAGGCCTCGACCACCACCCGCTCGCGCGCCGCGCCCGGCGGCAGGTGCCCGACCGCATCGAGCAGCGCCTGCGCCTGGTCGCGGCAGGTCTGCAGCGCCGCGTCGTAGATCGCCTGCTTGCTCGGGAAGTGATGCAAGAGCCCGGCCTTCGAATAGTTGACCGCGTCCGCGATCTGCTGGAGCGAGGTGTGGGCGAAGCCGTGCTTGGCGAACAGGCCCGCGGCGCGGTCGATGATTTCGGCGTCGATCTGGGAGCGGGTGGGCTTGGGCATCGGCCTGCAGTCTATCGCAGGCGCTTACCGGATCGGTCGGTAATCGACTGAATCGGTAGACCTTGGTCCTCGCTCAGAGCCCTTGCCCGAGCTCCGAGACCAGGCGCGCCGACAGGTAGAGCCGGCGCGGGATGGCCGAGGCCAGCACGTACTCACCGGCATCGGCATGCTGGTTGCCGCCGGGCAGGCCCAGGTTCTCGAGCACCGGCTTGCCCGAGAGCGCGGCCCAGCCCGCGTCCGAGCCGCCGCCGGTGCGCACGTTGGCGGCCACCAGCTTCGCGCCCACTTCGGCGTAGATGGCGACGGCCTTGTTCATCACGCCCCGGGCGGCGTCCGTGGCGTTGTACGGCGGGATGAGGCGCGTCACCTGGAGATCGATGCGCGCCCCTTCGAGGCGTTTCTTCTGCGCACGCTCGGCGAGCGCGGCCTCCAGCAGCGGAAGATCCTCGTTGCGGCCATAGCGCATGTCGGCCGAGACGATCGTGAGGTCCGGAATGATGTTGGTGGCGCTGCCGCCCTTGATGGTCGTCCAGTTGAACAGCCGCTCCTGCTGCGGGTCCTGCAGGTCCTGGGTTCGCAGGATCAGGTCCGCGGCCTCGGTCATGGAATTCACCGCCGTCGGGGACGCGGCCCCCGCGTGCGACGCCTTGCCGTGAACCCGTGCCTCCACGACGGCCACGCCCGAGGTGCCGGTGACGAAGAACTCCTGGCCCTCGTAGATGAAGCCGGTTTCGTACGACAGCACGATGTCGCTCTGCGCCGCGAGCTTCTGGATCAGTTCGTTCGACCCCAGCGAGCCCTTTTCCTCGTCGGTGTTGAACATCACGGTGATGGTGCCGAACTGCTGGAAGCTCTGCGCCTTCAACAATGCCAGCGTGTGCAGGATGGTTGCGATGCCGCCCTTCGCATCGGCAATGCCGGCGCCGAGAACCTGGTCACCATCGATACGGAATGGCGCCTTGGCCAGCGAGCCGCGCACATAGACCGTGTCCATGTGCGCCATCATCAGGATATGGCGACCGCCGCTGCCCTTGAATTGGCCGACGATGATGTCGCCAACCACGCCGTTGGTGGCGGGTGTCCTCGTGACCTCGGCACCGAGTGCCTTGAGACGCCCTTCGAGGTAATTGCTCATTTCGGGAATCCCGATGGCGTCATTGGTGCCGCTTTCGATATTGACCAATTCCTCCAGGGTCTTGAGCACGGCGGGCTGCTCGTCCTTGGTTCTTTGGTCCAATGTGCTGCTGTAGAAGAACGCGTTGGCGTTGCCGTCCGAACAGCCGCTGGTGACAATGCTCAATAGCAATGTCAAATGAAGAACAGTCGACCGAAATGTCATCTATCTCCCCTTGATCAGAAAAAAGATTTGGAGTCGCTTCAATAGCGGGGGCGATGCTATGAATGCGGCGAATCCGGGTCAATGTTTTTCCGATTTTGGAGAAATTATTCTTTACGCTATTTGTTCAATCGACTCCGAAGAATAATTCAACAACTCTGCAATTGGCATGCGCATTCGGAGTCCGGGCATGCCGATTCCCGCGCTCACAGTCGGGCGCCGAGCATTGCCGAGGAAATTGCGATCGCGACGATGGTTGCCCCCGCCAGCGCGATCCAGGCCCAGCGCCCTGCCCTCGCATCGCTCACGCCATGCCCCAGCAGAACGACGCGCAGGCCGCATGCCAGGTGCCCGAGCAGCATGAACACCGCGATTGCGTAGTGGGGAATGAGCCGCACGCTCCATGCGTCGCCCGTGAGTCCGGCCGGTGCGCTCACGGCCCAGGCCCAATTGGTGTCGACACCGAAATGACGGGCCAGCACGAATACCGAGTTGACGTGCGAGGCAATGAAGAAAGTCAGATAGATGCCCGATGCCAGTTGCAGCACGTCGAAGAGATTCGCCTTCCGGCGCGTCTTCGGCAACCACAGCGCCAGTCCCGACAGCAACTGGAACGCCATCGCGAGCAGCAACGCGGGTTCGACCCAGGCATGGCGATAGAGCTTGCGCAGCTGGAGCATCAGCGACTGGTGCGCCTGATCGCCCAGCCAGGCGACGAGATGGTTGAACAGATGAGGCGCGAGGAAGACGACGATCAGCGCGGCCGCCGAGATGCCGTGGGTGACTCGCAATGCCGCGAGTGCGCGCGTGGCCTGCATGCCCGCCGGGGCAGCGGCTTCATCGACGGCGTCCCCATCGGACCGCCGCGTGAGCTGCAGCATCGCGACCCATGCCGCCGCGGCCGTCCACAGGCCGGTCCAGACCGCCGCATCCGCGCCCTCGATCTTCATCAGGTACAGCAGCACCCCCATGAACGTGAACAGCGGCGGTGCCGCCACCGTGAGGTACGCGAAGCGGCGCGCGGTCAGCGATCGCGCCGTCGGATGCGGCGCGTGCCCCAGCCGCCACGCGAAGGCGAATCCCAAGGCGGTGACTGCAAAGGCCGATGCCATGGCGAGCACGGCGAGCACGGGACTACCGTCCTGTGCATTGAAGCGTTGGAAGAACGCCGCGAGCAGATGCGGATACGCGAGCACCGCGGCAAATGGCGGCAGCCATGACCAGGCGAGATCCGGGCTGGAGGAGAAAAGAGCGGGACGATGAAGGGCTAGCGCCATGGCGGGGAGATCCGTCTGAAACGGCCATCGTAGGAGGCACTCCCGCGCAAATTGGCATGCTCCGATGCAATCCGATATCCAGCTTTGATCACCAATGGCCCGCCATCACGCGTCGATTGTGCGAACGCGCACCGACATCGGCGCTCCTACCTCCCATGATTCGCCGGCGCTCCTGCCGGCGAGGCCGCGCGATGCTTTTTCCCTGCGCCGCTCCACCCGACCCATCGACCATGAAGAATCCCGTCCTCACCCCTTCGATGCCCGATGCACTGGCTTCTGGATTGGCCGCCAGCTACACCGGCGTGCTGTCGTTCATGGCGGTCGCCGAGGAACTGAGCTTCATGAAGGCGGGCCACCGCCTGGGCCTCGGGCGCTCGGCCGTGAGCCGCAACGTGCAGCGGCTCGAGACCCAGATGAAGACGCGGCTGCTGCAGCGCTCGACCCGCAATGTCGCCCTCACGCCCGAGGGCGAGATGTTCTACGAGCTCAGCCGCCCGGGCGTCGAGCAGATCATGCAGGCGATGCAGCAGGTGCACGAACTGCAGGACGGGCCCGCGCGCGGACAGTTGCGCGTGTGTTCGACGATCGGCTTCGGCCGCAGGATCGTCGGCCCGCTGCTGGCCGACTTCTACCGGCTGCATCCCGGCATCGACGTCGAGCTCATCCTCGACGACCGGATCACCGATTTCACCGCCGACCGTATCGACGTCAGCTTCCGCAACGGCCGCCTCGCGGACAGCAGCATCATCGCGCGCCAGCTCGCGCCCATGGAGATGATGGTGTGCGCGTCGCCCGCGTACGCGGCGCGCCATGGCCTGCCCGAGACGCTCGAGGACATCGAGCGCCACGCGTGCATCCAGTTCCGTCTCGGGTCGGGTGGGCTGTACGAATGGGAGTTCATGGAGCCGCCCGCGGGCGACGAGCGTGGCAGTCGCCGGGTGCGCAAGCTCATGCCGAAGGGCAGCCGGATTTACAGCGATCCGGAACTGGTGGTGGGCGCTTTGCGGGATGGCCTGGGCATCGCCCAGGTCGCGGGCTACCAGGTCGCCGACGATGTGCGCGCCGGCCGCCTGGTCCGTTGCCTCGACGCCTATGCGCCCCAGGGGCGGGCGCACTACCTCTGCTATCCCAGCCGCGAACACATGCCGATGCGGATACGGGCGTTCGTGGAGTTCTATGTGCGGCGGGTTTCGGGCATGCAGGCGGAGCTTGGGCTGCCGGCTGCCTAGGCATGCCGCGGCCGACCATACGCCTTTCCTGGCATTTCCCCAAGATGCCTACAAACCAACTCGAACCCGTACCGCAAATTCCCAACAAGAGGAGCCTGCAGACTAACGCAGCAGGCTCGGTACACCGAGCTAGACGGCCTGCATGGTGAGATCAATCCAACTTTTCGAAGGTGGGTAACACGGCAATCGGCCGAGGAGATGCCGCCTGCTTCAGATGGAGCCAGTCGGGGGCATTAACACTTACCAGCTTATGCGAGGTACCAATCAAATTCTGTTGTGCAGCATCATTCAATGCAGCCTCGACCTCTAAAACCTTCGCCCCTTCAAACTTTATCAGTTGCTCCATTACCCGTTGAGCTTTAGCGCTTGGCTTAATGTAATAGGGAGGCACAGGCAGCTTTCCGACCGAACAAATTGCTCGGCCGACCGCGTGAAACCCATCGGCAAAAAGCCCCATGAATCCATTTGGATCAGCAAGCGTCACTACCCACAGACCATGCTTGGCATCCCAGCGGACACCAGCGGCGTTTCCAAGATGGGTTGACTCAGGAACGATACCAACCCTTAAACCGCGCCCACCCTCAAGCAATCCATAGTTCGATTTAACAGTGGCGGCAAAGTGCCTCGTATCACCCGAGACCGACAAGAAGAGGTCAGTCTTCCAAATCTTCTTGATGCGATCACTCAAGATGCCCTCGCCAGCCGCACCTAGCGCAGCTTTCTGGACCCAGGGTCCAAATTTGTAGGGACGACCGCTTCCCTCAGGCAGCAGATAAGCATCGTTGCCGGCTTCCTGAACGGTGGCATCCAGAAAGCCCAGGTACTTGGCCCGTTCGTGGCCAAATAAAATTGAAGAAGGCTCTGCGTCCTTAACAAACCTAGACGCCTTTTTAAGAGCGTGGGCGATCGGATCAAGAACTCGCGGCTCTTTTCCCAGAATCGCCTCGTGTACCGCCCATTCGAATCCGTCGCCCTTCATCCCCTTGTCACGCTCGATTCGAATGACTTTTGCCAATTGGCGAAGCCGCACGTCGGCCAAAGGAGTATTCAAGTCCTGCAAATCCTCCGCAGTCAATGAATCGATAAGCGCCCGCAGAACAGAACGAGCCACCGCGTAGAGTGCGCGGCCGTATTCGTCTATCGGCTCGTTCTGCTTTAGAAATGTGACCTTTGCCATCATCGCCCCGAAAATTAGTCGTGCGCCAATGTAACAGCAGATTTCGCTAACCTGCTTTCTTTTGCTCCATGAACGTCTATGCATTACCTGCGCGATAGACGTATTCGAAGCGCTCAGCAGCGCCATCTTCGCCCCCTCTACTTGCAGCTTCCGCTCGGCCTTTACTAGACGTGCGCGTTGCTTGAACAGCCTTCGCTCGTGCACCATCGCCTGCTCAGCGTCGAACTCATCGATCAACGCTTTGATGGCCCGCTCGTCGTGGTTGGGTTGGCAAATTTGGCATCTATCGCCCTCGGAAACTCGGCACGAAGGGCCTCGGCTTCTTCGTGTGCAAGTTTTCGGCCCCTTTCTTCGCGTTGACTGAGAGAAAGTCCTTCCGCAGCCCTGAATGCCGCAAACAGGCCTCACCAACTCGACCGGCGGCTTATCGCCCCAAGCAACTCCGTTTTGACCATCTTCCAGTCTTGGTGCTGTCGACGAGATGAAGAGGTGAAGGCGGTGGCCGTCGAGGTTTGACCGGCTTTTCACCAGGCTTGACCGTCTTGCAGATGGTGTGCCAGTAAGAGTGTTTGTAGGCATCGCGATCAGATGCCGCTCGATGCCTACAAATCTACCTACCGAACGCCTTTGTGGAATGGCTTTCGACGGTAGGGAATCGACGGAAACGCAGACGTCAGAATCGGCTAAGGCCTTGATCCTGCTGGGTTTCCGATGGCGAGCAGGCAAAAAAATAGCCCCTTGCGGGGCCATTCTTGGAGGAGAGGGAGGGATTCGAACCCTCGGTACTATCGCTAGTACGCCTGATTTCGAGTCAGGTACATTCGACCACTCTGCCACCTCTCCGGTCGCTCTGTCGAGCCTGCGATTATAGCCAGGAAAATCGACACAACCACCCCGTGCCGCGATTTCCCTGTCGTTTTTTCGTCAGCCGCGCAGCACCTCGGTGCCGCCCAGGTAGGGCCGCAGCGCCTTCGGCACGTTGATCGAGCCATCCTCGTTCTGGTGGTTCTCGAGCACCGCGACCAGGGTGCGGCCGACCGCCAGGCCCGAGCCGTTGAGGGTGTGCACCAGCTCGTTCTTGCCCTGGGCGTTCTTGAAGCGCGCCTGCAGGCGCCGCGCCTGGAAGGCCTCGCAGTTCGAGACCGAGCTGATCTCGCGGTAGGTGTCCTGCGCCGGCAGCCAGACCTCGAGGTCGTAGGTCTTGGTCGAGCCGAAGCCCATGTCGCCGGTGCACAGCAGCACGACGCGGTACGGCAGCTCGAGCGCCTGCAGCACCACCTCGGCATGGCCGGTCATCTGTTCGAGCGCCTCGTAGCTCTTCTCGGGATGCACGACCTGCACCATCTCGACCTTGTCGAACTGGTGCTGGCGGATCATGCCGCGGGTGTCGCGGCCCGCGCTGCCGGCTTCCGAGCGGAAGCACGGGGTGTGGGCCGTGAGGCGGATCGGCAGTTGCGCCTCGGGCACGACCTCGTCGCGCACGAAGTTCGTGAGCGGCACCTCGGCGGTCGGGATCAGGTAGAGCGCCGACAGGTCGGGCGCGGGCTCGCCGTCCTGCCCGCCCTTCTTGGCGGCGAACAGGTCGCCCTCGAACTTGGGCAGCTGGCCGGTGCCGCTCAGGGTGGCGGCATTGACGATGTAGGGCACGTAGCACTCGGTGTAGCCGTGCTGCTGCGTCTGGATGTCGAGCATGAACTGGGCGAGCGCGCGATGCAGCCGCGCGATCGGGCCCTTCATGACGGTGAAGCGCGAACCCGAGAGCTTGGCGCCCATCTCGAAATCGAGGCCGAGCGGCGCGCCCAGGTCGACGTGGTCCCTGGGCGCGAAGCCCAGCGGCGTGGCCGAGGCGCCGGCGCCGCCCTGCGGGCTCCAGCGGCGCTGCTCGACGTTGCCGGTCTCGTCCTCGCCCAGCGGCACGCTGGCGTGCGGCAGGTTGGGCACGGCGAGCAGCAGCGCCTGCAGCTCGGGCTGGATCTCGTCGAGGCGCTTCGATTGCGATTCCTGCTCGCCCTTGAGCGCGTTGACCTCGGCCATCAGCGCGTCGACCGACTCGCCCTTGGCCTTGAGCGGGCCGATCTGCTTGTTCAGCGTGTTGCGGCGCGCCTGGATTTCCTCGGTGCGGGTCTGCAGCGTCTTGCGCTCGGCTTCGAGCGCGGTGAAGGCCGAGACGTCGAGGTAGGGCTGGTTCTTCTTGCGTTTTTCGAGGCCGGCCACGGCGGCGGCCAGGTCTTTGCGGAGCAGGGTGATGTCGAGCATCGCCCGATTTTAGGTGGGCGCGCCCGCACCCCGCCCCGCGCGGGGCTCGTTCAGCCGACGCTGGCCGGATCGACGTTCGCGCCGCAGACGATCAGGCAGACCTTCTCGCCCGCGCGCGGCACATAGGCGCCGGTCTGCAGCGCGGCCAGCGGCAGCGCGGCGGCCGGCTCGACGGCCAGCTTCATTTCCTTCCACAGCCACTGCTGCGCGGCACGGATCGCCTCGTCGGACAGCAGCAGCGCATCGGCGACGTGGCGCTGCGCGATGTCCCAGGCGATGGCGCCGATGCGGCGCGCGCCCAGCGAATCGGCCGCGATGCCGCCGACCTCGACGTCGACCGGCGCGCCGGCCTCGCGGGCCCGGAACAGCGTGGGCGCGCCCTCGGGCTCGAGCGCGATCACGCGCGCGCGCCGCTCGAACCAGCCGGCGAGGCCGCCGATCAGGCCGCCGCCGCCCACGCTCACGAGCACGGCATCGGGCAGGCCGCCCTGGGCCTCGATCTCGCGGCCCAGGGTGCCGGCGCCAGCCACCACTTCGGGCTGGTCGTAGGCATGGGTCAGCAGGGCGCCGGTTTCGGCCTGGCGCGCCAGGCAGGCGGCCAGCGCATCGGGATAGAGCTGGCCGACCACCACCACCTCGGCGCCCAGCGCGCGCAGGCGCGCGCGCTTGGCCTCGGGCGAGACCCCTGGCAGGTAGACCTCGCAACGCACGCCGAGCGCGCGCGCCGCGGCGGCGGTGGCGATGCCGGCATTGCCGCCCGAGGCGACGATCACGCCGCTCTCGGGGATGCCGTTGGCCAGCAGCCGGTTCATCATGCCGCGCGCCTTGAAGCTGCCGCTGACCTGCAGGTGCTCGAGCTTGAGCCACACCTCGGCCCCGGGCGCTGCGACGCCGAGCGCCGCCGCGGGCAGCTTCCACAGCGGGGTCTGGCGCAGGAAGTGGCCCGAGCGTTCGTTCAGGCGTTGCCAGGCGCTATCGATTTCAGAGCGCCATTCGGTGATTGCAGCAGCGGTCAAGAGATGTGTCCAGGAGGAGGAATGTCGGCCAGCTTGAGGCCCTTGGGCAGCGGGAACTTGATGGTTTCCTCGATGCCGTCCATCTTGCGCACCGAGACCGCGCCGAACGCGCGCACGCGCTCGATCACCTCGCGCACCAGCACCTCGGGCGCCGAGGCGCCGGCGGTCAGGCCGATGCGGGTCTTGCCCTCGAACCATTCGGGCTGGAGCTCGTCGGCCGAATCGACCATGTAGCTCTCGGTGCCCAGGCGCTGGGCCAGCTCGCGCAGGCGGTTGCTGTTGGAGCTGGTGGGGCTGCCGACCACGATCACGAGGTCGACCTGCGGGCTCATGATCTTCACCGCGTCCTGGCGGTTCTGGGTCGCGTAGCAGATGTCCTGCTGCTTGGGCTCGCGCACGGCCGGAAAGCGCGCGCGCACCGCGGCGGCGATCTCGGCCGCGTCGTCCACGCTCAGCGTGGTCTGCGTGACCACCGCGAGCTTCTCGGTCTGGCCCGGCGCGACGCGCGCCACGTCTTCCACGTCTTCCACCAGGTGGATGCCGCTCGAGAGCTGGCCCATCGTGCCCTCGACCTCGGGATGCCCCTTGTGGCCGATCATGATGAACTCGTAGCCTTCCTTGGCGAGCTTGGCGACCTCGACGTGCACCTTGGTCACCAGCGGGCAGGTGGCGTCGAAGATCTCGAAGCCGCGGTCGCGCGCCTCCTGCTCCACCGCCTTGCTCACGCCGTGCGCGCTGAACACCAGCGTGGCGCCGGGCGGCACGTCCGACAGCTCCTCGATGAAGATCGCGCCCTTGGACTTGAGCTCGTTGACCACGTAGGTGTTGTGCACGATCTCGTGGCGCACGTAGATCGGCGCGCCGAACTTGGCGATGGCGCGCTCGACGATCTCGATCGCGCGGTCCACGCCGGCGCAGAAGCCGCGCGGCTCGGCGAGGATGACTTCCTCGATGCCTTCGTTCATCGTGCCTCCCCGGCCGCGGTGCCGCGTGCCATCACAACACCCCGATCAGTTGCACTTCGAAGGTCACGGGCTGGCCTGCGAGCGGATGGTTGAAATCGAAGCGCACGCCGGTCTCGTTGGACTCGATCACCGCGCCGGCATAGCTGCCGGTGCCGTCGGGCGTGGGGAACTGCACCACGTCGCCCACGGCGTACTGCTCGTCGGGGTCGCCGATCTGCGCCAGCAGCTTCTTCGCGACCCACTGCTGCATCTCGGGATTGCGCTCGCCGAAGGCCTCGCCGGCCGGCAGCTCGAAGGTGGCGTGGGCGCCCTCCTCGAGGCCCAGCAGGCGCTGCTCGACCGCCGGCGACAGCTCGCCGGTACCCAGCGACAGCGTGGCGGGCTTGTCGGCGAAGGTGTTGATGATGTCGCCCGCGGGCCCGGACAGCCGGTAGTGCAGGGTCAGGAAGGAGCCGGGGGTGACGACGTGGGGCGTTTGGGACATGGAGGCAGCAATGGTTGACAAAGACAAGACGGGTGTCCCGATAAACTGGGCTGCATTTTAAGGACGGGCGCTTCCACCCGCCCCGTTCAAGGTTTAGCAGGCTCTCCATGGCTTTCAAGGATCTCCCCGAACATGCCCGCCCGCGCGAGAAGCTCATCGCGCGCGGCGCCGCCGCGCTGGCCGACACCGAGCTGCTCGCGCTGCTGCTGCGCACCGGCGTGGCCGGCAAGAACGTGCTGCAGCTCGCGCAGGAGCTGCACGAGCGCTTCGGCGGCCTCGCGGGCCTGCTGCAGGCCAGCCCCGAGCAGTTGCGCAGCGTGCGCGGCATGGGCGGCGCCACCAAGCGCGCCGAGCTCATCGCGGTGCTCGAGCTCGCGCGCCGCGCCATGGCCGAGCAGCTCTCGCAGCGCACCGTGCTCGACGCGCCCGAGGCCGTGCGGCAGTACGTGCAGATGCACATCGGCACGCGGCCACACGAGGTGTTCGCGGTGCTGTTCCTCGACGCGCAGCACCGGCTGATCGTGCTCGAGGAGCTGTTCCGCGGCACGCTGACCCAGACCAGCGTCTATCCGCGCGAGGTCGTGCTGCGCGCGCTGCACCACCATGCGGCCGCCGTGGTGCTGGCCCACAACCATCCGAGCGGCAGCATCGAGCCCTCGCGCGCCGACGAAGCCCTCACGCAGACGCTGCGCGCCGCGCTCTCGCTGGTCGACGTGCGCGTGCTCGACCACGTGATCGTGGGCGTGGGCCGCAGCTTCTCGATGGCCGAACAGGGGTTGCTCTGATGGCCGCCGCACGTCCCCCCTCCCCCGGCGCCGCGCCGGCGCCCAGGAGCCTGAAGAACCTGGCCGACCTCAAGCAGGTGCAGCGCCAGCTCGCCGAAACCCGCGAGCGCGAAGCGGCCGAGGCCGCCGCCCGTGCCGTGGCCGAGCGCAAGCGCGCGGCCGAAAAGGACCTGTTCGCGCGCGCCGTCGGCGCCACCGAGCCGCTGCGCCAGAAAACGCGCACCGTGCCGCTCGCGCCCGAGCCGCCGGCGCCGATCCCGGTGCAGCACCAGCTCGACGAGCAGCGCGTGCTGCGCGAATCGCTGTCCGACGAGTTCGACGTCACCACCTTGCTCGACGTCGACGACGCCATGAGCTTCCGCCGCCCCGGCATCGGCACCGACGTGACCGCGCGACTGCGCAAGGGCGACTGGACGATCCAGGCCCAGGTCGACCTGCACGGCCTGCGCAGCGACGAGGCGCGCGAGGCGCTCGGCGGCTTCATCCGCAACGCGCACAAGCAGGGCCTGCGCTGCGTGCGCGTGGTGCACGGCAAGGGCCTGGGCTCGCCCGGCAAGCAGCCGGTGCTCAAGACCAAGACGCAGCGCTGGCTGATCCAGAAGAACGAAGTGCTGGCCTTCGTGCAGGCCAAGCCGGCCGAGGGCGGGGCCGGGGCGCTGGTGGTGCTGCTGGCCCCCGTCAAGCGCTGAGCGGCTCCCTCCGGCAGGAGGAAGCCCCCCCTCACTTGCTCAGATCGAGCTTGTAGACCGAGCGCCCCTTCCCGCTCCCATCGTCCGCCGTCAGCAGCGAGACGTTGTCCAACCCCGCCGCCGTCGCCGACGCGAGCTGGCCCTGCCCCGAGGTGAACACCACGTTGCCGGCCGTCGTGGCCCTGGTGAAGCGCCAGCTGCGCGCCGCACCATTGGCCGCGCGCGTGATGGTCTTCTTCGCCTTCACGTAGGCGATCAGCACGTCGCGGTTGGCATCGGGCGAGGCGTAGATCGTCGCGCGGCCGTCGAGCGCGGGGATGAAGCTCGCGCCGCTGGTGGCGCGGTAGTTGTTGGTGGCGATCACGAACTCCTTGGCCGGATCGATGGCCGCGCCCAGGTACGTGAGGTTCCGGATGCGGCTGCCCACCTCCTGCGTCACGTCGATCTCGTACTGCACGTCGGGCGTGGTGAACATGTCGAAGTTGTAGCCCGGGAAGGTGCTGATCAGCTGCTGGTCGGCCGTGGCCGTGGTGCTGATCCTGTTGAAGCGCTTGGCCGCGGCCTCGAGCCAGGCCTTGATCTCGGCGCCCGTGACCTTCACCGCGTACACGGTGTTCGGGTACAGGTAGAGGTCGGCGGCGTTGAAGATCGCGAGATTGCCCACGGCCACGTCGGTGTAGTCGCGCCCGCCCTCGTAGCCCGACTTGAAGGGCGCGCTGACCGACAGCACCGGCAGGCTCGCGTACTGCGGCAGGTTGGCCTGGATGTAGCTCTTCACGTAGTCGGCCTGCGCCTGGTTCACGATCTGGATCGCGCCCGGGTCGCCGACGTCGGCGAAGTAGGTGTTCATGCGGAAGTCGGTGCTGCCGATCGGCGTCTTCACGTAGTCGATCGCGGCCTGGTGCTGGGTCTCGATCAGCGGCGCGATGGCCGGGTCGGCATCGACGTAGACCGCCTTGCCCGCGTCGTCCTTGCCGGTCTGGGTGGAGCGCGCCTCGACCGCGGTCTTGCTCTTGTCGATCACCCAGACCTTGCCGTCCCACGACAGCTCGAGCTTGATCACGCCCAGCGCCTTGCCCCACGAGCTCGGCATCACGGCCGGCACGCCGTTCACGGTGCCGGCGGCGTTGTCCACGCCCGGCTGCTTGAAGCCGGGGCTGGCGCCGCGGTCGGGGAACACGCCGTGCTGGTGGCCCATCAGCAGCGCGTCGATGCCCGGCACCTTCGACAGGTGCAGGCCCGGGTTCTCCATGGTCGGCGTGTAGGCCGCGGCGTCGAGGCCGCCGTGCTGCAGCGCGACCACGATGTCGGCGCCCTTGGCGCGCAGCTCGGGGATGTAGCGCGTGGCCGCTTCCACCGCGCCCTCGGTGCGCAGCTTGCCCTCGAGATAGCGCTTGTCCCAGTTCATGATGCCCGGCGTGGTGAAGCCGATCACGCCGACCTTCAGCGGCACCGTCACGCGCGAGCCATCGGGCGCGGTGGCGGTGAAGCTCTTGTTGACGATGGTGTAGGGCGCGAGCAGCGGCTTGCCGCTCTTCACGCTCTGCACGTTGGCCAGCACCAGCGGGAAGTTCGGGCCGGCGCACTTCTTCGTGCCGTCCACGCCCTCGACGTCGAGGCCGCCGCCGATCGCCTGGTTGAGGAAGTCGAGGCCGTAGTTGAACTCGTGGTTGCCCAGCGTGCCGGCGTCGAAGCCGGCGGCGTTCATCGCCTTGTACATCGACAGCGGCTGGGTGCACGGGATGCGGCTCACCAGCGCCTCGTAGTCGGCCAGCGCGGTGCCCTGGATGGTGTCGCCGTTGTCGAACAGCAGCGTGTTCGCGAACTCCTTGCGCGCGGCCGCGATCAGGGTGGCGGTGCGCTCGTAGCCATAGGACTTGTCCTCGGCGAGCTTGAAGTAGTCGTAGCTGCGCACGTTGAAGTGCAGGTCGGTGGTCTCGAGCAGCGCGACGGTGGCGCGCGTGCCGGCCGCGATCGGCGCGGGGGCGGGCGCCGGGGACGGCGCCGGTGCGGGCGGCGGCACCGGCAGGAACACGCCGCCGCCGCCATCGCCGCCGCCGCATGCGCTCAGCACGGCGGTGGCGATCAGTGCGGCACAGGCGGTCATGGACGCGGTGCGTGGAAAGCGGGTGTTTGCGAGTGGCTTCATCGAAAGGTCTCCCTCCTGTTCAAGGAAGACCAGTCTCTGGAGCCGAAGTGACAGTCCGGTGAATGAATCCTGAAATGCAGCGGCGTTGCGACAAGCCGTGACCGGATGTTTACGCGAGGTGATTCTTAAGTGGTACCGAGGCGTCCGCGATCGCCGCGGGGTCGGGGCTGCGGCCCGCGTCGAGCAGCTTGCGGCTCATCATGTGATCGACCGGCGCGTTCACCGATTCCACGCACGCGAGCTGCCCGTCGACGTAATGGAACAGCGAGAAGGCATCGGGCTTCGGCCCCGCACGGCGCACCGTGACATGGCCCGGCGTGCCCTCGGCCGGCACCAGCCCCACCATCTGCAGCCGCATGCCGCCCTGGTCGGACCAGAACCACGGCACCACGTCGTGCGCGCGCGCCGTGCCCAGCAGGGTGGCGACCGCGGTGCGCGCCTGGTCGTTGGCGTTCTGCACCGACTCGAGCCGCAGCGCGCGGCCCGCGCGCCGGTCGGGAAAGCGCGTGCAGTCGCCGACCGCGAGCACGCCGGCCGCGCTGGTTTGCATGTGCTCGTCGACCACGATGCCGTCGGCGCACTCGATGCCCGCGGCCTGCGCGAGCGCGGTCTCGGGCACCGCGCCGATGCCCAGCAGCAGCAGGTCGACCGGCTGCTGCGCGCCGTTCACGCGCAGCGACACCAGCCGATCGCCCTCGACCTCGAAGCCGTCGGCGGTCGCGCCCAGCACGATGTCGATGCCGGCGGCGCGGTGCGTGGCCAGCACATGGTCCGAGAGCTCGGGCGAGACCGCGCGGCCCAGCAGGCGCGGCGCGCTCTCGATCACCTGCACCTCCTTGCCGAGCGCCTTGGCAGTGGCCGCGACCTCGAGGCCGATGAAGCCGCCGCCGAGCACCGTGACGCGCTGCGCCTCGGCCAGCCGCGCGCGCAGCCGATGCGCCTCGTCGGCCGCGCGCAGGCTCGCGACATTGACCAGCTCGTGCGAGAGCGCGGCGATCCGGCGCGCGCGCGTGCCGGTGGCCAGCACCAGCGCTTCCCACGGCAGCACCGCGCCCGAGCGCAGGGTCACGTTGCGCGCCTCGCGGTCGATGGCCACGGCCGCATCGCCCAGGTGCAGCGTGATGCCGGCCTCGCGGTACCAGTCGGCCGCCTTGTGCGGCTGCGTGGCTTCCTCGGCGCTCTTGAGGAAGGCCTTCGACAGCGGCGGGCGGTGGTAGGGCTCGCAGGCCTCCTCGCAGACCAGGTGCACGCGCGCGCCCTGCCCCGCTTCGGCGAGGCCGGCGCACAACTGGGCGGCCGCGTGGCCGCCGCCGATGATGACGATGGAATTCATGAAGTGAGTCTTTCGAAAATCGTTGTGCTCAGCCGCTGCGGTTGCGCATCCAGTCGGCGGTCTTGAAGAAGGAGTCGCGCAGCCGCGCGCGCAGGTCCTCGGGCACCTCGGTCTCGCCCATGGCCTGGTCCATGCAGGCCAGCCACTGGTCGCGTTCCTTGATGCCGATGCTGTGGCCGCCGATGCTCTGCGGCAGGTGGCGCGCGCGCAGCATCGGATGGCCGAAGCGGTCGGTGTAGTAAGCGGGCCCGCCGAGCCAGCCGCAGAGGAACCAGAACAGCCGCTGGCGCGCGTTGTCGAGGTCGCTGCCGTGCACCGCGCGCAGTTGCGCGTAGCCGGGCTCGAGGTCCATCAGGTCGTAGAAGCGCTCGACCAGCGCGCGCACTTTTTCCTCGCCGCCGATCCATTCGAAGGGCGTGTCGAAGGGCGGCTTGTCCTGGATCTGCATCGCTCAGCCCACCTGCACGAGGCCGGGGATCGGCACGTCGGGGTTGGCATCGGCCGCGTAGTCCACGCCCTCGATGCCGAAGCCGAACAGGCGCAGGAACTCGGCCTTGTAGCCCGCGAAGTCGGTCAGCGCCTGCAGGTTCTCGCTCGTGACCTGCGGCCAGAGTTCGAGCACGCGCGCCTGCACCGCGGATGCGAGCTCCTTGCGGTCGGCGCGCAGCCGGCCTTCCTCGTCGAGCGGCGGCGCGCTGCCGTAGAGGCCCTCGCGGAACAGGCCGTCGACCTGCTCGATGCAGCCCTCGTGCGTGCCCTCTTCCTTCATCACCTTGAACAGCAGCGAGAGGTACAGCGGCATCATCGGGATCGCCGAGCTGGCCTGCGTGACCACTGCCTTGAGCACCGCCACGCGCGCATCGCCGCCGCCATGCGCCGCGAGCTTGGCGCGGATCGCGGGCACGGTGCGGTCGAGGTCCTTCTTGGCCGCGCCGATCGAGCCGTTCCAGTAGATGTCCTGCGTGATCTTCTCGCCGAGGTAGGTGAAGGCCGTGGTCTTCGCGCCCTCGGCCAGCACGCCGGCCTCGTGCAGCGCGTCGATCCACAGCTGCCAGTCCTCGCCGCCCATCACGGCCACCGTGTTGTCGATCTCCTCCTGCGTCGCCGGTTCGAGCACGGTCTCCTTGACCGTGCCGCTGTCGGTGTCGATGCCGCGCAGGCTCACCGCCTGGCCGATGGGCTTGAGGGTGGAGTTGAAGACCTGGCCGGTCTTCGGATGGGTGCGCCGCGGCGCCGCGAGGCTGTAGACCACGAGGTCGACCTGGCCCAGGTCCTGGCGAATGGTCTCGATCACCTGCTGCTTGACCGCATCGGAGAAGCCGTCGCCGTTGATGCTCTTCGCATAGCGGCCCTCGGCCGTGGCGAGGCGCTCGAAGGCGGCCGTGTTGTACCAGCCGGGCGTGCCGGTCTTGGTGGCGCTGCCGGCGCGCTCGAAGAACACGCCCAGCGTGTCGGCGCCGCCGCCGAAGGCCGCGACGATGCGCGCGGCCAGGCCATAGCCGGTGGAGGCACCGATCACCAGCACCCGCTTCGGCGCGCCCGCGACCGGGCCCTGGGCCCGCACGTGCTCGATCTGTTGCCGGACATTGGCCTCGCAGCCGACGGGATGGGTCGTGACGCAGATGAAGCCACGCACGCGCGGTTGGATGATCATGGGGAGAAAGGCAGTCTGGGAAAGGAAAAGGACGGGTGGCGCGCGAGGCGCCGGGCACCGGTCTCTTGACGGGCGCGCGGGCGCGAATTTACCGCACGTTCATTCCCATGCGGCCATGTACATATATGGATTGACCATTTAATGAACCGAAGTTTTGTTGATAAGGTGCCGCCCTTGCATTCACAGAAGGAGAAGAAACACATGCGCCTGAACATCCTCGCCGCGGCCCTCGCCGCCTCCGCCCTGCTCGCGGGCACCGTCGCCCACGCCGACCAGCTGGCCGACATCAAGAAGAAGGGCGAACTCGTGGTCGGCGTGCTCGGCACCGACGAGCCCGCCACCTTCATCGACCCCAAGACGCGCCAGATCGTGGGCTACGAGGTCGACCTCGCCAACGCCATCGCCAAGAAGATCGGCGTGAAGACCACGCTCAAGCAGATCGCCGTGGCCGCGCGCATCCCCGAGCTGCAGCAGGGCCACGTCGACCTGGTCGCGGCCGGCCTCACGCACAACAAGGAGCGCGAGGCGCAGATCGACTTCTCGCTGACCACCTTCGTGACCGGCCAGAAGGCCATCGTGAAGAAGGACAGCGGCATCGCCGAGGTATCGCAACTCGGCGGCAAGAAGGTGCTGACCATCCGCGGCGGCACCCAGGAACCCAACATCCGCAAGGCCGTGCCCACGGCCGAGGTCGTGACCTTCGACACCAGCCAGCAGGCCTTCCAGGCGCTGCAGCAGGGCAAGGGCGTGGGTTACGTCGACGACGAGGCCGCGCTGCTGCGCAGCTACGCCAAGCTCGGCCCGCAGAAGGCCCAGTACGTGGTGCTCAAGCAGAACCTCAGCACCGAGGCGCTGGCCATCGGCATCAAGAAGGGCGAGAGCGGCCTGAAGGCGGTGGTGGACGACACGCTGCGCGAGCTCGAGAAGTCGGGCGAGGCCGAGAAGATCTTCGTGAAGTGGTATGGCCCGAACACCGCCTCGGGCTTCCAGACGCGCGACTTCAAGCTCGAGAGCGACAAGATCGACTGATCGCGGGCTCCTTCCTTCCCCTGCGCGGGGAAGGCGGGACCCCGGGGGCCGCGCGCCCCCGCTTCGCGGCAGCGATACTGTCGCCCCCATGCCCCTGTTCGACTATTCCTTGCTGCTGACCGGCAAGTACCACGACATGCTCGTCGCGGGCTTGTGGCTGTCGCTGCAGCTGCTCGCGGCCTCGCTGGTGTGCGCGCTGCCGATCGCGCTCGTGGTGGCCATGCTGCGGCTCGCGCCGCTGGCGCCGCTGCGCTGGCTCGGCTTCGCCTACGTGGAGTCGATCCGCAACATCCCGCTGCTGGCCCACATGCTGTTCTGGTACTTCGGCGCGCCCGAGCTGCTGCCCGAAGGCTTCAAGCAATGGCTCTACGCGGGCCACATCGAGGCCTACAGCGCGATCGTCGCGCTGTCGCTCTACACGGCCGCCTTCATGGCCGAGGACATGCGCAGCGGCATCCGCTCGATCCCCGCGGTGCAGTTCGAGGCCGGCCGCGCGCTGGGCTTCGGCTGGCTCGCGACGATGCGCCGCGTGGTGCTGCCGCAGGCGCTGCGCGTGACCGTGCCGCCGCTGATCTCGCAGACCCTGAGCCTGTGGAAGAACACCTCGATCGCCACCGTGATCGGCGTGGCCGAACTCATGTACCAGGCCGGCCAGGTCGAGAGCGCGACCTTCCGCAGCTTCGAGTCCTTCGCCTTCGCGAGCGCGGCCTACCTCACGGTCTCGCTCGCGATCACGGCGCTCGCGAGCTGGTACCACCACCGCTTCCCGGTGAGGACGCTGTGATGCGCACGGAGGCTTCGCGATGATCGAGCTGATCCAGGACTACTGGCTCTACTTCCTGATCGGCCAGTACCCCAACGGCCCGCTCGGCGGGCTGGTGCTGACCCTGCTGCTGGCCTCGTGCGGGCTGGTGCTCGCGCTGCCGCTGGGCATCGTGCTCGGGCTGGCGCGCGTGAGCCCGTGGCGCTGGCTGCGCTGGCCGGTCAGCGGCTTCGTGTTCGTGGTGCGCGGGCTGCCGCTGTTGATGGTGATCTTCTGGGCCTACTTCTTCCTGCCCAGCGTCACCGGCGTGAAGACCGACCAGTTCGCCACCATGCTGATCGCGCTGGTGGTGTTCGACGCCGCCTACCTGGCCGAGATCGTGCGCGCCGGCATCCAGGGCCTGCCGCGCGGCCAGATGGAGACCGCGCGCGCACTCGGCCTGAGCTGGAGCCGCGCGATGCGGCTGGTGGTGCTGCCGCAGGCGCTGCGCAGCATGCTGCCCTCGCTGGTGAACCAGTTCGTCTCGACCATCAAGGAGACCTCGCTGGGCTACATCATCGGCCTGGCCGAGGTCTCGTTCATCGCCACCCAGATCAACACCCAGGTGTTCACCAAGCCGGCCCAGGTCTTCGGCATCCTCGGGCTGACCTATTTCATCCTCTGCTTCGGCCTCTCGCGCTTCGCCTACTGGCTCGAGCGCCGCCTCGCGCGGCGCGGCCTGCCGGTGGTCGCGGTCACCGAGGGCCGGGCCGCCGCCCGCAAGGCTTCCGCATGATCGAACTCCAGAACGTCAACAAGTGGTACGGCAGCTACCACGCGCTCGTGGACGTGAGCGAAACCATCCACAAGGGCGAGGTGGTCGTGGTCTGCGGCCCCTCGGGCTCGGGCAAGTCCACGCTGATCCGCACCTTCAACCGGCTCGAGGCGATCCAGTCGGGCCGCATCCTGATCGAGGGCAAGGACATCCACGCGCCGGGCACCGACGTGAACGCCTTCCGCTCGCGCATCGGCTTCGTGTTCCAGCAGTTCAACCTGTTCCCTCACCTCACGGTGCTGCAGAACTGCACCATGGCGCCGATGCAGCTGCACGGCCTCTCGCGCGCGCAGGCCGAGGAACGCGCGATGGCGCTGCTCGCGCGCGTGGGCCTCGCGAACAAGGCCCGGGCCTGGCCCAGCGAGCTGTCGGGCGGCCAGCAGCAGCGCGTGGCGATCGCGCGCGCGCTCGCGATGCAGCCACCGGTGATGCTGTTCGACGAACCCACGAGCGCGCTCGACCCCGAGATGGTCGGCGAGGTGCTGCTGGTGATGCGCGACCTGGTGCGCGACGGCATGACCATGGTCTGCGTGACGCACGAGATGGGCTTCGCGCGCGAGGTCGCCGACCGCGTGCTCTTCATGGACGAGGGCAAGGTGCTCGAGCGCGCCACGCCCGACGACTTCTTCAACCGCCCGCAGCATCCGCGCGCGCAGCAGTTTCTGTCCGACATCCGCTCGCCCTTCGCACGCACCCCATGACGAACACCGCTTCCCTCCAGACCCTGCCCGTGATCGACGTCGCGCCGCTGGTGGCCGGCGACGCGCCGGGCCGCGAGGCCGTGGCCGCGCGCATCGGCGAGGCCTGCCGCGCGCACGGCTTCTTCTACGTGACGGGGCATGGCGTCGACCCCGCGCTGGTGGCGCGGCTCGAGACCCTGAGCCACCGCTTCTTCGACCTGCCCGAGGCGACCAAGATGCAGTGGCGCATGGCGCTCGGCGGGCGCGCCTGGCGCGGCTACTTCCCGCTCGGCGGCGAGCTGACCTCGGGCCGGCCCGACTGGAAGGAAGGGCTCTACCTCGGCACCGAGCTGCCGGCCTCGCATCCGCTGGTGCAGGCCAGGACGCCGGTGCACGGGCCGAATCTCTTTCCCGACGCGCCGGGCCTCGAGGACTTCCGCGACACCATCCTCGGCTACATGGCGGCCGTGACGCAGCTCGGCCACCGCCTGATGGAAGGCATCGCGCTGAGCCTCGGCCTGCCGGCCGACTATTTCGCGGCGCGCTACACGGGCGATCCGCTGATCCTGTTCCGGCTCTTCGACTATCCCTCGCAGCCGGTGCCCGAGGGCCTCGACGTGCAATGGGGCGTGGGCGAGCACACCGACTACGGCCTCTTGACGATCCTGCACCAGGACAGCGTGGGCGGCCTCGCGGTGCACACGCCCGCGGGCTGGATCGACGCGCCGCCGATCGCGGGCTCCTTCGTCTGCAACATCGGCGACATGCTCGACCGCATGACCGGCGGCCTCTACAAGTCGACGCCGCACCGTGTGAAGCGCAACACCTCGGGGCGCAACCGGCTGTCGTTCCCACTGTTCTTCGATCCCAACTTCGAGGCGCGCGTGCAGCGCATCGAGGGCCTCGCGGGCGCGGTGGCCGCGGACGACAGCGCCGAGCGCTGGGACCGCGCCAACGTGCACGCCTTCAGCGGCCGCTACGGCGACTACCTGCTGGCGAAGGTGTCGAAGGTGTTCCCGCAGCTGCGCGACGAAGTGCTCTGAGGCGCGCTCGCGGGAAGGTCGAGGAACTCGTCTTCCCAGTTGCCGACATCCGCGCCGGGATCGGAAATGGGCACCAGCTTGTCGCTGCGGCAGTAGAAGGTCCAGCCCTCGAACAGCACGTCGTAGTAGGTGCCGGGCAGGTAGCGCTCGCTCGGCGCTTCATAGGGCGCCGAGACCACCTCGACGATGCGCCCGACCGCGCGCTCGGTCATCGGCGACGCGAGGCAGCTGTCGAGCACGTGGCACAGGGTGCCGATCTTGATCACGGCCGCACCATCTCGCCGGGAAACCAGCGCGGCAGGTGCGCGTTCGCGTCGTGCAGCGATTCGAGCACGTGGAAGGCCTGTTCGACGATCGCCGCGGGCGGGTGCTTGAGGTCCGGCACGATCACCACCCGCAGGCCCGCGGCCAGCGCCGCCTTGGCGCCGTTCTCGCTGTCCTCGAAGGCGATGCACTGCGTCGGGTCCACGCCCAGGCGCGAAGCCGCGAGCAGGTAGAGCGCCGGGTCGGGCTTGGCGCGCGGCACCTCGTCGCCGCCCGCGAAGGCCTCGAAGTGATGCAGCACGCCGAGGCTGCCGAGGCAGGCCTGGATCTGCCCGCTGGTCGAGGACGAGGCCACGGCGCAGCGCGTGCCGCGCGCGCGCAGGGCGCCCAGGAACTCGGCCGCGCCGGGCTTGATGGGGAACAGCGGCGTGCCGTCGGAGCGTTCGAGCGCCAGCGCCTGGCGCACGTGCTCGAGGGCATGGCGGAAGGCGGCCTGGCCGCCGAGCAGGCCCGAGAGGATGATCTCGGACTCGGCGGTGGCCAGGCCCACCACCTGCAGGTACTGGGCGTGGCTGAGCTCGACGTCGAGCGTGCGGGCGGCCGCCATCCAGGCGGCCATGATGGGCCGCTCGGAGTCGATCAGCAGCCCGTCCATGTCGAAGATTGCGGCGGAGAACATCGACGCGATCCTACCCTCGAGCCTCGCCCCGAATGGCGAAGGGGCCGCAAGGGCCCCTTCTCGTTCCGCGGATGCGCAGTGCGCGCTCAGTCGCGCACCAGCGCCCGGTTCAACCCCAGCGCCGCCAGCGTTCCGGCCGCGCCCGACAGCAGGTACACGCTCACGTAGGCCAGCCCGAAGTGGGCCGACAGCCCCAGCGCGACCAGCGGCGCGAAGGCGGCGCCGATCAGCCAGGCCAGGTCGGTGGTCAGCGCGGCGCCGGTGTAGCGGTACTTGGCCTCGAAGTTGCCGGTCACGGCACCGGCCGCCTGGCCGTACGACAGGCCCAGCAGGATGAAGCCCAGCAGGATGAACACGTCCTGGCCGATCTTGCCGCCGTCGAGCAGCGTGGGCGCGAAGCCGCTGAACACGGCGATCAGGCCCGCGAGGCCGCCCAGCGTGGAGCGGCGGCCGATGCGGTCGGCAATCAGGCCCGAGGCCACGATGCCGCCGGCACCGAGCACGGCGCCGATCATCTGGATCACCAGGAACTCGGTGATGGCCTGGTTCGAGTACAGCGTGATCCACGACAGCGGGAACACGGTGATCAGGTGGAACAGCGCATAGCTGGCCAGCGCCGCGAAGGCGCCGATCAGCAGGTTCGAGCCCTGCGAGCGCACCAGCTCGACCACGCTGGTGGGCTGCAGCTCGCGCTCCTCGAGCAGGCGCGCGTACTCGTCGGCCGCCACCAGGCGCAGGCGCGCGAACAGCGCCACCACGTTGATCGCGAAGGCCACGTAGAAGGTGTAGCGCCAGCCCCAGTCGAGGAAGTCCTCGAGCGTCAGGCTCGAATAGAGGTACGCGAACAGCGCGCTGGCCACGAAGAAGCCGATCGGCGCGCCGAGCTGGCCCAGCATGGCGTACCAGCCGCGGCGGTTGGCCGGGGCGTTGAGCGCGAGCAGCGAGGGCAGGCCGTCCCACGAGCCGCCGAAGGCCAGGCCCTGGCCGAAGCGGAAGATCGACAGCAGCACGATCGAGGTGAAGCCCAGGCTCGCGTAGCCCGGCAGGAAGGCGATGCCGGCGGTCGAGGTGCCGAGCACGAACAGCGCCAGCGTGAGCTTGGTCTCGCGGCCGAAACGTCGCTGGATCTCCATCGAGATGACAGTTCCGAACGGCCGTGCGATGAAGGCGAAGGAAAAGACCACGAAGGCCCAGAGGGTTCCCTCGAGCCGCTGCTCGAACGGGAAGAAGACCGCCGGGAACACCAGCACCGAGGCGATGCCGTAGACGAAGAAGTCGAAATATTCCGAGGCGCGGCCGATGACCACGCCGACGGCGATCTCGCCCGGGTCGATGCGCGAGTGGTCGTCCTCCGGGGCGCCGGTGTCGGACGTGTGCGGCACAGGCGATGCGCCTTGCGGACTGATGCTGGACGTCGTCATTGGGTTATGTAATTCGGTTGTCACGAAGCGTGACAAAGGTAGGCCATGAAACAGACTCCGAGCGTCTCACCGAACGAGGATTCCCGCCATAGGACAAAACGTCCAATAGCCTGCGGGAACCTTTGGTCGTAGATTGTGGGGTCTTTCGCGCGGCCCTGGCCACCCTTCCGCCCTTCCGTCTCTCGGCATGCCCATCCTCCACACCCTTCGCCGATGGCTCCTGCTGTTGCCCCTCGCCTTCCTGGCGGGCTGCAACACGGTGCTCCTGAATCCCTCCGGCGACATCGCCAACCAGCAAGGACGGCTGATCGTCGTCTCGACCGTGCTGATGCTGATCATCATCATCCCGGTGATCGCGCTGACGGTCTTCTTCGCCTGGCGCTACCGCGCCTCGAACAAGGAAGCCATCTACAAGCCGAACTGGGACCACTCGACCCAGCTCGAGCTCGCGATCTGGGCCGCGCCGCTCTTGATCATCATCGCGCTGGGCGCGATCACCTGGATCAGCACCCACACGCTCGACCCCTATCGCCCGCTCAGCCGCATCGACGCGCAGCGCCCGGTCACGGCCGACATCAAGCCGCTGACCGTGGAAGTGGTGGCGCTCGACTGGAAGTGGCTGTTCATCTACCCCGAGCAGGGCTTCGCCACGGTGAACGAGCTCGCGGCCCCGGTGGACCGCCCGATCACCTTCAAGATCACCGCCTCGTCGGTGATGAACTCCTTCTTCATCCCCGCGCTGGCCGGCCAGATCTACGCCATGCCCGGCATGGAGACCAAGCTGCACGCGGTCATCAACGCGCCCGGCGAGTTCGACGGCTTCTCGGCCAACTACAGCGGCGCCGGCTTCTCGGGCATGCGCTTCAAGTTCCACGGCCTGAGCAACGCCGACTTCGACCAGTGGGTGCAGAAGGTCAAGTCCAGCCCCGAAGGCGAACTCAGCCGCGAGCGCTACCAGAAGCTCGAAGTGCCGAGCGAGCGTGAGCCGGCGAAGCATTTCGCGAGCGTGTCGCCCGACCTCTACGGCGCCATCCTCAACCGCTGCGTCGACCGCAGCAAGATGTGCATGAGCCAGATGATGGCGATCGACGCCGACGGCGGCCTGGGCAAGCCCGGCGCCTACAACGTCGCGACCGCGCAGCCCTGGCAACCCGACGACATCAATTCGCCCAAGCGTGCGTACGGCAAGTACGTCACGGCGATGTGCACCACCGAAGAATGACGATGCTCCAGAACCTCGACCTGACGAAGCTCGTCTTCGGCCGCCTCACGTGGGAGGCGATCCCCTACCACGAACCGATCCTGCTGGTGACCTTCGCCGCCGTCGTGCTCGGCGGTGTCGCGCTGCTCGGCGCGATCACCTACTTCAAGCTGTGGAGCACGTTGTGGCACGACTGGATCACCAGCATCGACCACAAGAAGATCGGCATCATGTACATCGTGCTGGGCCTGGTGATGCTGCTGCGCGGCTTCGCCGACGCGCTGATGATGCGCGCCCAGCAGGCCGTCGCCTTCGGCGACAACGCCGGCTTCCTGCCGCCGCACCACTACGACCAGATCTTCACGGCCCACGGCGTGATCATGATCTTCTTCGTGGCGATGCCGCTGGTCACGGGCCTGATGAACTTCGTGGTGCCGCTGCAGATCGGCGCGCGCGACGTGGCCTTCCCGTTCCTGAACAACTTCAGCTTCTGGATGACCACCTTCGGCGCCGGCCTCGTGATGGCCTCGCTGTTCGTCGGCGAATTCGCCAAGACCGGCTGGCTGGCCTACCCGCCGCTGTCGGGCATCCTGTTCAGCCCCGACGTGGGGGTCGACTACTACATCTGGTCGTTGCAGATAGCGGGGGTGGGCACATTGCTCTCGGGCGTGAACCTGCTGGCGACCATCGTGAAGATGCGCGCGCCCGGCATGACCATGATGAAGATGCCCGTCTTCACCTGGACCGCGCTGTGCACCAACGTGCTGATCGTCGCCGCCTTCCCGGTGCTGACCGCCGTGCTGGCCCTGCTGTCGCTCGACCGCTACGTCGGCACCAACTTCTTCACGAACGACATGGGCGGCAACGCCATGATGTACGTGAACCTGATCTGGATCTGGGGCCACCCCGAGGTCTACATCCTGATCCTGCCGGCCTTCGGCATCTTCTCGGAGGTGGTCTCCACCTTCTCGGGCAAGCGCCTGTTCGGCTACGCCTCGATGGTCTACGCCACGGTCGTGATCACGATCCTGTCGTACCTGGTGTGGCTGCACCACTTCTTCACCATGGGCTCGGGCGCCAGCGTGAACTCCTTCTTCGGGATCACGACGATGATCATCTCGATCCCGACCGGGGCGAAGATCTTCAACTGGCTCTTCACCATGTACCGCGGCCGCATCCGCTTCGAGCTGCCGATGATGTGGACCATCGGCTTCATGATCACCTTCGTGATCGGCGGCATGACCGGCGTGCTGCTGGCCGTGCCCCCGGCCGACTTCGTGCTGCACAACAGCCTGTTCCTGATCGCCCACTTCCACAACGTGATCATCGGCGGCGTGCTGTTCGGCATGCTGGCGGGCATCACCTACTGGTTCCCGAAGGCCTTCGGCTACAAGCTCGATCCGTTCTGGGGCAAGTGCTCGTTCTGGTTCTGGATCGTCGGCTTCTGGTTCGCCTTCATGCCGCTGTACATCCTGGGCCTGATGGGCGTGACGCGCCGCATGAGCCACTTCCAGGACATGTCGCTGCAGATCTGGTTCCAGGTCGCCGCCTTCGGCGCCGTGCTGATCGCGCTGGGCATCGCCTCGTTCCTGATCCAGATCGTGGTGAGCTACATCCGCCGCGACTCGCTGCGCGACACCACGGGCGACCCGTGGGACGGCCGCACGCTCGAATGGTCGACCTCGTCGCCGCCGCCGGCCTACAACTTCGCGTTCACGCCGCGCATCCATGACAACGACGCCTGGTCCGACATGAAGGCACGCGGCTACCAGCGTCCGCTGGAAGGCTTCAGCCCGATCCACATGCCCAAGAACACGGCCGCCGGCTTCATCATCGCGGCGCTGAGCGCGGCCTTCGGCTTCGCCATGATCTGGCAGATGTGGCTGGTGGCCGGCGTGAGCTTCTTCGTGATGCTCGTGGCCATCATCGTCCACACCTTCAACTACAAGCGCGACTACCACATCCCCGCGGACGAAGTCGTCCGCACCGAAGACGCTCGCACGCGCCTCCTGGCCGCCCATGTCTAACAGTACCGCCCTCCCCTCCAGCCCCGCCGGCACCCACACCGTGGGCAACGCGCCGAGCGTGCCGACCTTCGAGCTGTTCAACGTCCGCAACGAGGACCACCATCCGGAGAACGGCACCCTGCTCGGGTTCTGGCTCTACCTGATGAGCGACTGCCTCATCTTCGCCTGCCTGTTCGCGGTGTACGGCGTGCTGGGCCGCAGCTACGCGGCCGGCCCCTCGGGCGCCGACCTGTTCGACCTGCCGCTGGTGGCGATCAACACCTCGCTGCTGCTGCTGTCGTCGATCACCTACGGCTTCGCGATGCTCGAGATGCAGAAGCGGCGCATGGGCGGCACGCTGGTGTGGCTGGCCATCACCGGCCTGCTGGGCGCGGGCTTCATCGGCCTCGAGCTCTACGAATTCGCGCACCTGATCCACGAGGGCGCGGGCCCGCAACGCAGCGCCTTCCTGTCCTCGTTCTTCGCGCTGGTCGGCACCCACGGGCTGCACGTCACATTCGGCATCGTCTGGCTGATCGTGCTGCTGTTCCAGCTGCCCAAGCACGGCTTCACCGCCGCCAACCGCCGCCGCCTGATGTGCCTGTCGATGTTCTGGCACTTCCTGGACGTCGTCTGGATCGGCGTCTTCACCTTCGTGTACCTGATGGGATCCATGGCATGAGCGCAGCACCCCACGACACCCATGGCCACGGCCATGACGACCACGGCCACGGCGAGCACCACGACGACGGCCCGGTGAGCCACAGCACCTTCAAGGGCTACATGACCGGCTTCGTGCTGGCCGTGATCCTCACGGCCATTCCGTTCTGGCTCGTGATGGGCAAGGTGCTCGACAGCAAGAGCACGACCGCGCTGATCATCCTCGGCTTCGCCGTGGTGCAGATCGTGGTGCACATGGTGTACTTCCTGCACATGGACACCAAGTCCGAGGGCGGCTGGAACATGCTGGCGCTGATCTTCACGCTGGTGCTCGTGGTCATCACGCTGGCCGGTTCGCTGTGGGTCATGTACCACATGAACACCAACATGATGCCGCCGTCGATGCACGACATGAAGAACATGCCTTGAGTGCGCCGGCCACCGACCGCACGCCCGCCGGCCGCCAGCGCTCCGCGGCCGGGCTCGTGGTGCTGGCGGTCCTCGGGGCCGTGCTGTTCGCCGCTTTCTTCGCGCTCGGAACCTGGCAGGTCGAGCGCCGGGCCTGGAAGCTGGCCCTGATCGAACGCGTCGAGCAGCGCGTGCATGCCGTGCCGGTCGCGCCCCCGGCGCGCGCCGACTGGCCGCGCGTCAATGCAGCCGACGACGAGTACCGCCACGTGCGGCTCTCGGGCACCTTCCTCCACGAGAAAGAGACCCTGGTGCAGGCCAGCACCAACCTCGGCGCCGGCTTCTGGGTGCTGACGCCGCTGCAGACCGCGCGCGGCGTGGTGATGGTCAACCGCGGCTTCGTGCCGCCCGAGGCACGCGAGCGCGCCGCGCGCACCGCGCCCGAGCCGATGGGCGAGACCCAGGTGACGGGCCTGCTGCGCATCAGCGAGCCGCGCGGCGGCTTCCTGCGCAGCAACGACCCGGCCGGCGGGCGCTGGTACTCGCGCGACGTGGCGGCGATCGGCGCGGCGCACGGCATCGCGGCCGACGCGGTGGCGCCCTACTTCATCGACGCCGAGGCCGAGCCCGGCATTCCGCGCGCGCTCGACGGCGCGCCCGCCTGGCCCGCGCCCGGCCTCACCGTCATCGCCTTCCACAACAGCCACCTGGTGTACGCGCTCACCTGGTACGGGCTGGCGCTGATGGTCGCCGCGGGCGCGGTCTTCGTCTGGCGCGACGAGCGCCGGCGCCGCGGCAGCGACAATGCGCGCCATGCCGACGGACAGCCGCACGCCGCCCCCGCTTCCTATCGCGATGCCGACCGCGGCTGACGCGGTCGCGGTCGCCGGCACGCTGCAGGCCCCGCGCGCGGGCGTGGCCAGCCTGGACAACGCGACCGGCCACAAGAACATGCAGCAGCTGATCCAGCTGCGCTGGTTCGCCGTGGTGGGGCAGGTGGTGACGATCCTGGTGGTGCACTACGGCTACCGCATCCACCTGCCGCTCAACCAGATGCTGCAGGCGCTGACCTGCCTGGCGCTGTTCAATCTCGCGAGCCTGCTGCGCTGGCGCACCCACCGTCGCGTGACCAACGGCGAGCTGATGCTCGCGCTGCTGGTCGACGTGGCGATCCTGACCTCGCTGCTCTACCTGAGCGGCGGCGCCAGCAACCCCTTCGTCTTCCTCTACCTGCTGCAGGTGATCCTGGGCGCGGTGCTGCTCAAGCCCTGGTCGACCTGGACCGTGGTGGGCGTCACCACCCTGTGCTTCGCGGGGCTGGCGCTGTTCTCGCGCCCGCTCTCGCTGCCGCCCGACCACGACCGCGGCCTGTGGAGCCCCTACATCCAGGGCACGCTGGTGTGCTTCGCGCTCAACGCGGCGCTGCTGGTCGTGTTCATCACGCGCATCAGCGGCAACCTGCGCGAGCGCGACGCCAAGCTCGCAGGCCTGCGCCAGCGCGCCGCCGAGGAGGAGCACATCGTGCGCATGGGCCTGCTCGCCTCGGGCGCGGCGCACGAGCTCGGCACGCCGCTGGCCACGCTGGCCGTGATCCTCGGCGACTGGCGCCGGCTGCCGCACTTCAGCTCCGACCCCGAGCTGCTGCAGGAGGTCAGTGAGATGGAGATCCAGATCCAGCGCTGCAAGTCGATCGTCAGCGGCATCCTGCTGTCGGCCGGCGAGGCGCGCGGCGAGTCGTCGGAGGAGACCACGGTCAGCACCTTCCTCGACGACCTGGTCGAGGAGTGGCGCACCACGCGGCCGGTCGGCACCTTCGTCTACGACAACCGCTTCGGCCGCGACCTGCCGATGGTCTCCGACTCGGCGCTCAAGCAGATGATCTGCAACGTGCTCGACAATGCGCTCGAAGCCTCGCCGCACTGGGTGCGGCTCGAGGTGGCGCACGAGGGCGACGACCTGCAGCTGGTCGTCACCGATGCCGGCCCGGGCTTCGCGCCCGCGATGCTGGCGCAGTTCGGCAAGCCCTACCAGTCGAGCAAGGGCCGCCCCGGTGGCGGCCTGGGCCTGTTCCTGGTGGTCAACGTGGCGCGCACCGTGGGCGGCCGCGTGGCCGCGCGCAACCGGCCCGAGGGCGGCGCCGCGGTCACGCTGGCGCTGCCGCTCGCGGCCATCGTGCTGGAAGAAGAGGACGACGAGGAAGAGAACATCGGGATGCATGGCCATGACGGAATCCCCCACTGACACCGGCGCCGAGGCCGAGGCCGAACGCCAGCTGCTGATCGTCGAGGACGACGCGGCCTTCGCGCGCACGCTGGGCCGCTCGTTCGAGCGCCGCGGCTACACCGTGCTGCACGCGAGCAACCTCGAGGACGTGGAGGACCTGCTGCGCCACCATGCGCCCGGCTACGCGGTGGTCGACCTCAAGCTCAACGGCGAGGCTTCGGGCCTGGCCTGCGTGCAGACGCTGCACCGGCACGACGCCAAGACGCTGATCGTGGTGCTGACCGGCTTCGCGAGCATCGCCACCGCGGTCGAGGCGATCAAGCTCGGCGCCTGCCACTATCTGGCCAAGCCCTCGAACACCGACGACATCGAGGCTGCCTTCGGCCGCGCGGTCGGCACCACCGAGGTCGAGCTGACCAACCGCTCGACCTCGATCAAGACCCTCGAATGGGAACGCATCCACGAGACCCTGGCCGAGACCGGCTTCAACATCTCCGAGACCGCACGCCGGCTAGGCATGCACCGGCGAACGCTCGCGCGCAAGCTCGGCAAGCAGCAGGTCAAGTAGCGGCCCCGGCGGCGCGACATCGAGGAACCCACGGCAAGCACCGACACTCTCTTTTCGGATGACCATGCACCTGACACCGACGCCCGCACCCCTCGCCGCCCCGGCCCGCCGCGCCGCCCCGGTGGTGCGCGACCAGACCACGCTCGAGGAGATCTTCAACGCGCTGAGCCACGGCCTCGGGCTGCTGCTGGCGATCGCCTCGCTGCCGATCCTGGTCTACAGCGCGGCGCAGAAGGGCACCGCGGCCGGCATCGTCGGCGCCAGCCTGTTCGCCGGCACCGCGATCGTGCTGTACCTGATCTCCACGCTCTACCACGCGCTGCCGATGGGCCGCGCCAAGGCCTGGTTCAACCGCTTCGACCATGCCGCGATCTATCTCTTCATCGCGGGCAGCTACATGCCCTTCGTGCTCGGCGTGCTGCGCGGCCCCTGGGGCTGGACGCTGTTCGGCGCGATCTGGGCCGCGGCGGCGCTGGGCGTGGGCGCCAAGCTGTTCGACCGGCTCAAGCATCCGCTGTGGTCCACCGGCCTCTACGTGGCGATGGGCTGGATGGCGCTGATGGCGGCGGTGCCGCTGGTGGAGCGCATGTCGGGCGCGGGCCTGGGCTGGCTGGTGGCCGGCGGCCTGTTCTACACCGCGGGCGCGGTGGTGTTCCTGTTCGATTCCAAGGTGCGCTTCGCGCACTTCGTCTGGCACCTGTTCGTGCTCGCGGGCAGCACCTGCCACTTCTTCGCCGTGCTCTGGCACGCGCACGGCTGAGCTGGCGATTCGGCTTCGGCTTCAGTAATGCGGCGGCAGCTCGTCGCGCAGGTTGCGCGGCGCGCCGCCCTGGCCCGCGGCCTGCACCTGCTCGCGCAGTTGCCCCAGCTGGGCCAGCAGGCCGTCGATCTGCTGCTGCTGGCGGTAGATCGTGAGGTTGAGCTGCTCGAGCAGGTCCTCGGCATAGCTGGCCTTGATCTCGAGCGCGTCGAGCCGCTCGGTGACGTCGTGGGGCGAATGTTCCATGGTGCTATTGGACAGGAAGACCGGCCGCGGTTTCGTGACGATTCCAGGCACCGGCCTCGACCCCCACCAAGCTCAGCGCTGTACCTTCGCCTCGAGCAGGTCGGCCATGCCGATGCGGTGCGCGAACTCGATGCGCACGCGCTCCGACACCTCGAACACCTCGGCCGCGCCGTCGTTCACGAAGTCGATCACCGGCCGCATCGGCCGCTGGCCCGCGGGCAGGCCCACGATGCGCACGATCTCGTCGGCCACCGCCTGCGGATCGGCGTGCTCGGGCGTCAGCGCCGAGAGCTTGGCGCCGATCTGGTCCATCAGCCCGTCGTAGCGGCCATAGGCCGCGGCCGTGGCCGCATCGGCCGGCTTGCCCGCGCTCGGGAAGTGGTCGGTGCCGCGCGTGAACGCACCCGGCACCACGATCGAGGTCTCGATGCCGAAGCGCGCGATCTCGTAGGCCAGGGTCACGGCAAGCGAATCCATCGCCGCCTTGGCCGCGCCGTAGGGGCCCATGAACGGCGGGAAACCGCCCTTGGTGGTGGTGCTGCTGATCCACAGCATCAGGCCCGATTCCTGCCGCCGCAGGTAGGGCAGCACCGCGCGGTTGACGCGCTGCGCGCCGAGCACGTTGGTGTCGAACACCTTCACGATCTCCTCGGGCGTGAAGGCCTCGGTCGGGCCGACCACCAGGTGGCCGGCGTTCTGCATCACCACGTCGAGCTGGCCCTGCTCGCGCACGATCGTCGCGGCGGCGGCATCGGCCGAGTCCTGCGACAGCACGTCGAGTTCGAGCGGATGCAGCTCGAGCCCCCTGGCCGCCGCCAGCGCGCGCAGCTCGGCCGCGCGCGGCGCGTTGCGTCCCGCGATGTCGCGCATCGAGGCGTAGACGATGTGGCCCGCCTCGGCGAGCGACCGGGCGCTGAGCTTGCCGATGCCGGTGCCGGCGCCCGTGACGAGGATGATCTGCTTGTTCATGAGGGTTCTCCGTCGATGGATGGAAGGGATCAGGCGAGGCCGCCGTTGGCGCGCAGGATCTGGCCGTTGACCCAGCCCGCGTCGGGACCGGCGAGGAACGAGACCACCGAGGCGATGTCCTCGGGCTGCCCCAGGCGCTGCAGCGGCGGCATCTTGGCGAAGGCCTGGATCTGTTCCTCGGTCTTGCCGTCGAGGAACAGCGAGGTGGCGATCGGGCCCGGCGCGACCGCATTCACCGTCACATTGCGGCCGCGCAGCTCCTTCGCGAACACGTGCGTGAAGGCTTCGACCGAGGCCTTGGTGGCGTTGTAGATCGCATAGCCGGGCATGTTCAGCGCCAGCGTGGTGCTCGAGAAATTGACGATGCGGCCGCCCTCGGCGAGGCGCTTGGCGGCCTCGCGCAGCGTGTTGAAGGTGCCGCGCACGTTGATGTCGAAGACCTGGTCGTAGAGCGCGTCGTCGTGCTCGGCCAGCGGCACGGTCTTGAGGATGCCGGCGTTGTTGACCAGCACGTCGACGCGGCCGAGCTGCTGCTCGACGCTGTCGAACATGCGGCGCACCTCTTCGGCGCTGGCGACGTCGGCGCGCACGGCGATGGCCCGGCCGCCCGCGGCCTGCAGCTGGGCGACCAGCGCCTCGGCCAGCGCCGGGCTCGAGGCGTAGTTGACGGCGACGGCGAAACCGTCGGCCGACAGGCGCTGCGCGATGGCGGCGCCGATGCCGCGCGATGCGCCGGTGACGATCGCGACCTTGGGGTTGGAAGAGGGGTTCATGGCGTGTTTCCTTGCGGTGGTGGGTTGGTGAGACGAATCTTCGATCGTTCCGCCCAAAAGATAATCACCGCCAAATCGCCATTACCATTCCATCTACTTCAACAATAGACCGACGGCACCGCCATGGACCGCTTCCAGGAAATGCAGGCCTTCGTGCGCATCGCCGAGCGCCAGAGCTTCACCCAGGCCTCGGAAGACCTTCGGATTCCGCGCGCCACCGTCACCAACCTGATCAAGCGCGTCGAGCAGCGCATCGGCACCCGGCTGCTCGAGCGCACCACGCGCACCGTGCGGCTCACGCAGGATGGCGAGGCCTACTACCGCCGCTGCGTGCGCCTGCTGGCCGACATGGAGGAAGCCGAGGGGCTGTTCCGCGACACGGCGCCCAAGGGGCTGCTGCGCGTCAACCTGCAGGGCACGCTGGCGCGGCATTTCGTGGTGCCGGCGCTGCCGGACTTCCTGGCGCGCCATCCCGAGCTGACGCTGCACATCGGCGAGGACGACCGGCTGATCGACCTGGTGCGCGAGGGCGTCGACTGCGTGCTGCGCGCGGGCACGCTGCAGGACTCCTCGATGGTCGGGCGCCGCATCGCGCTGCTGCCGCAGGTCACGGTGGCGAGCCCCGGCTACCTGGCGCGGCATGGCGAGCCGGCCGATCCCGCGGCGCTGGCCGCGCCCGGCTCGACGCACCGTGCGGTCGACTACCTCTCGAGCGCCACCGGCAAGCCGGTGCCGCTCGAATTCACCGTCGACGGCCGCGTGAGCACGCTGCAGCTGCCGGCCACCGTGTCGGTCACCGGCACCGACCTCTACACCGGCTCGGCCGTCGCGGGCCTGGGGCTGGTGCAGGTGCCGCGCTACCGCGTGGCCGCGGAGCTGGCCGACGGGCGGCTGAAGGTGGTGCTCGACGGCTTCGCGCCGCCGCCGATGCCGGTGTCGGTGCTGTATTCGCAGCACCGGCAGCTGTCGGCGCGCGTGCGCGTGTTCACGCAGTGGCTGCGCGAGGTGTTCGAGGCGGCCGCGCTGTGACGCCCGCGCGACGGCTTCACCAAGGTGGCGGCTAGGACGCCGGGCAGTTCAGCGCCGCCTCGGCCCCCTGCGCCTGCTCCTCGCCGCGCAGGAACGCGAACACCACCACCGCCGTCAGCACCGTCACGGCCGCGAGCCCCAGCAGCAGCGTGGCGAAGGCATCGCCATACACCTGCAGCACCGCGGCGCGGTCCAGGCCCGGCAGCAGCGCGAGCGCCTGCTGCAGGCCGCCGGTCGTGACCTGCTGCGCGGCCTGCGAGGCGGCCGACGATCCCGAGGCCACGGCGCCGATGCCCGGCAGGTGCGCCAGCCGCGCCGCCACCAGCGCCGTCAGCGCCGCCCCCACCAGCGCGAGCGCGATGCCCTCGCCCGCCACGCGCACGGTGTTGAAGATGCCCGAGGCCATGCCCGCGCGCTCGCGCGGCACCACGCCGACCGCGAGGCCGTCCATCAGGCCCCAGGGCAGGCCGATGCCGCCGCCGATCAGCAGCAGGGGCAGCAGCAGTTCGCGCGGTGCCGCACCCGGCGCGCAGCGGCCCAGCGCATAGAGGCCGACGGCGCAGACCAGCAGCCCCACGGCCGAGATGGCGCCGGCCGGGAAGCGGTGCGCGAGCCAGGCGGCCAGGGTCGGCACGACCAGGATCGGCCCCGACAGCGCGAGCATCAGCCGGCCGGTCTCGGCCACGTCGCGCCCCTCGAGCCCGACGAAGCGGATCGGCAGCAGCACCAGCAGCACGACGAAGGCATAGGCCGGCGCGCTCGCGAGCAGTTGCACGCCGACGAAGCGCGGATAGCGGAACAGCGTCAGGTCGAGCATCGGATGCGCGACGCGGCGCTCGATCGCGACGAAGACGAGGCCCAGCAGCACGGCGCCGGCCAGCGCGCCGATCACCCAGGGGTTGCCCCAGCCGCTGTCGGGCGCCTGCAGCACGCCCAGCGTCAGCAGGCTCAGCGCGCCGGTGAAGCTCAGGGTGCCGGGCACGTCGAGGCCCATGGCCTGCGGGTTGCGCGATTCGCGCATGCACGCCGCGCCGATGAGCAGCGCCGCCAGGCTCACGAGCGCGGGGCTCCACATCACGGCCTGCCAGCCGAAGCGCTCGCCGAGCCAGCCCGCGAGCAGCGCGCCCGAGGCCAGGCCGGCGCCGAACGAGGTGCCGATCAGGCTGAAGGCACGCGTGCGCGCCGCGCCATCGAAGACCTGCGCCAGCGCGGCGGTGCCGGCGGCGAAGGCCGCGGCCGCACCGAGCCCCTGCGCGGCGCGCGCGAGGTCGAACCACACGATGCCCGGCGCGCACACCGCGAACAGGCTGCCGAGCAGGATCAGCAGCAGCCCGAGCACGAACACGCGCTTGCGCCCGTAGGCATCGGCCAGCGCGCCGGCCGCCATCAGCGTGCCGCCGAAGCTCAGCATGAAGGCATTGGTGACCCAGTTGAGCTGTACCGGGCTGCCGCCCAGCGCGGCATGGATCGCGGGCAGCGCCACGGCCGGGCCGGTGAAGCTCAGCGGCATGCCGATCGCGGCCAGGCAGACGGCGGCGAGCAGCCAGTACGGATGCGGCGCCGGGGAAGACGAAGACGCCGACGAAGACAAGGAAGAAGACATGGACACCCTTCACGCAGGACCGAAGACAGGGCCGGGCGGCGCCGGCCCGGAGGCCCGGCCGACGCCCTCCCCGGCGTGAAGAGAAGATAAAAATGATTGAATGCAAAGAGAATGGGCGCATAGCTCCACTCACTCCCAACCTGAGGTTGCCAATCGATGGACAGTTTCAGCGGCCTCGAATCCTTCGTGCGGGCGGCCGACCTGCTGAGCTTCGCCAAGGCGGGGCGCCTGCTCGGCATCTCCGCCTCGGCGGTCGGCAAGAACGTGGCGCGGCTCGAGCAGCAGCTCGGGCTGCGGCTGTTCAACCGCACCACGCGCCAGGTGCGGCTCACGCAGGAAGGCGCGATGTTCCACGAGCGCTGCCGCCGCATCCTCGACGAGCTCGACGATGCGCGCGCGATGATGCAGGACGCCGTCGCCCAGCCGCGCGGCCGGCTGCGCGTGAGCCTGCCGACCATCGGCTACCGCTTCCTGCTGCCGATGCTGCCGGACTTCCAGGCCCGCTATCCGCAGATCGAGCTCGACCTCGACTTCAACGACCGACTGGTCGACGTGATCGCCGAGGGCGTGGACGTGGCGATCCGCAGCGGCGAGCTGGTCGATTCGGGGCTGGTGGCGCGCGGGCTCGGGCCGTTCCGCTTCCTGCTGGTGGCCGCGCCGGCCTACCTCGCGCGCCATGGCGTGCCGCAGCAGCCGGCCGAGCTCGCCGGCCATGCCTGCCTGCGCTACAAGTTCGTGACCGGCACGCGCATCGAGGACTGGACCCTGCCGGGCCTGCCCGAGCGGCTGCCCTGCACGATGCTGTGCAACAACATGGAAGCCATGCTCGGCGCCGCCGTCGCCGGGCTCGGCATCGGCTTCATGCCCGACTTCCTCGCGCGCGATGCACTGGCGCGCGGCGAGCTGCAGCGCGTGCTCGCGCCCCACGTCACGCACCGCGGCCAGTTCTCGGCGCTGTGGCCGTCGAGCCGGCAGCTGTCGCCGAAGGTGCGCGCCTTCGTGGACTTCGCGGTCGAGCGGATGTTTCCGCCGCCGACCGACGAAGGCGACGGGCGCGACTGACTCAGGCGGCCGCGGCGGCCACCGCCGGTTCGGCCGGCACGGTCGCTGCGGCCGACTCGGACACCGCGGCCGGCGGCTCCTGCGCCAGATCGAACAGCGCACCGATCCGCGCGTTGCCGCCGATCGCCGCCAGCTCGCGGCTGCTCAGCGTGGTGCCCGCGCCGCCCTCGAGCTGCGCGATCCGCACCGGGGCCTTCTCGCCGGCCGGCACCATGAAGGGCGAGTGCGTGGTGTAGACGATCTGCTGCGCGAAGTCCTGCTCGAAGTGCGCGAGCAGGTCGGCCTGCGAGCGCGGATGCAGGTGCAGGCCGGGCTCGTCGAGCAGCAGCACGATGGCGCCGTCGCCTTGCTCGCCGGCCTCGCCGCGCAGACCCGCGAAGAAGGCCACGTGGAACGCGAAGAACCACTGGAAGCCGCGGCTGCGCTCGTCGAGCCCGACCTCGACCTCGTAGGCGCCGCCCGGGTCGGACACCAGCGTGTCGAACTCGTCGCCGTCGAGGTTGAAGCGCACCTTGAGCGGCCGGTCCTTCCACAGCCGGCGGATCTCGGCGGTCATCGCCGCGCCCGCGCGGTTCACGAGCTGGTTGCGCGTGGCCTGGTCGCCGCGCTCGTGCAGCGCATGCAGCTCGCGCGGATCGAGGCCGGCCGCGCGGCACAGGGTGCCGAAGCTGCGCTGCGCGCTCGAGAGATGGTCGCGCGCCTCGCTCGAGAGGTAGTCGGCGATGTTCTGGCGGCCCTGCAGCGCGGGGTACTCGTCGACGAACACGAAGCGCGGCAGCCGCTCGAGGATCCACGCCTTGGCGCGCGCGAGCGCGGGCCCGTCGCTGACGATCGACAGCGACAGCTCCTCGAGCTCGGTCACCATCTGCGCGGGCTTGTCGGCCAGCTCGGCACCGGCCGCGGCCAGCGCCTGGCGCAGCGCTGCCAGGGCGAGCTGCGCGCCCTCGGACCACTTGAGCAGGTCGGGGTTGAGGATCATCGCGCCATCGAAGGCGTCGGCCGCCTGCTCGAGCGGCGCGCGCAGTTCGTCGGCCAGCTTCTCTGCCGCGGCCTTCACGGCCGGCACGATCTTGCGGATCTTGCCCTTGGCATCGCCGACGTCGATCGACAGGTCGCCCAGGCCCTCGAGGCCGGCCCAGCGCGCCGGGCCATAGCCACGGCCCGCCGTCACGTGGCTCACGCCCGAGGCGCGCGGCAGCATGCGCACCAGCTCGGCCTGCTCCTGCGGCTCGAGGCGCCAGCGCGTGTGGACCACGGGCGTGTCGGCCGTGCATTCGCTCAGGCGGCGATGGCGCGGAAAGTTCTTGATCGGGCTCAGCGCGCTGACCGGCCCCTCGGCCGGGTTCAGGCTGTGCAGCGCGCGCAGCAGGTTGGATTTGCCGGTGTCGTTGCGGCCGAGGATCGTGGTGATCCGGGAGAGTTCGATGGGACCGCTGTCGTTGATCGAGCGAAAGTGGGTGATCTGGAAGGACGCCAGGCGCATGCGGGAAAGTCGATTCACAAAAAAGCAGGGCCGGGGAATGTAGTGCACTCCCGGCCCCTTTCCGATCGGCGCGCGAAAAAAATCGACGCGATGCCTTGCTGGCGACTCAGCTCATTCGGCCGCGCGCCGCAGCGTCTCGACCACCGGCCGGCGCAGCACCTCGCGCAGCCCCCACCAGCCCGCGCCCAGCGCGAGCACCGCACCGGCGAGTGCACCGGCCACCGGCACGAGCGGCGAGGCGGTCCAGGTGAACTCGAACACGAAGCGCGCCAGGCCCCAGCCGATCACCGAGGCCACGATGCTCGCGAGGAAGCCCGCGAGCAATCCCACGCCCGCGAGCTCGGCGCGCTGCACCTGGCGCAGCAGGCTGGCGCGCGCGCCCACCGCGCGCATCACGGCGAATTCGCGCGCGCGCTCCTCGCGCGTGGCGGTGACGGCCGCGAACAGCACCACCAGCCCGGCCGCGAGCGTGAAGCCGAACAGGAACTCGACCGCGCGGATCACCTGGTCCAGCACCGTCTGCACCTGGTTGATGGTGGCGCTCATGTCGACGTTGGTCACGTTCGGGAAGGCGCGCACCAGCGCGTTGTCGAAGCCCTTGGTCTCGGGCGCGCGGAAGGCACCCATGTAGGTGGTCGGCACGTCGGGCAGCGAGGGCACCGTGTACATCACGAAGAAGTTGGCGTGCAGCGAGCCCCAGTCGACCTTGCGCAGCGAGGTGATGCGCGTGTCGTTCTGCATGCCGCCGATGTCGAAGCGCAGGCGGTCGCCGAGCTTCAGGCCCAGCGTCTCGGCCAGGCCTTCCTCCACGCTCGCCTCGCCCTGCGCGCCGGGCGTCCAGCGGCCGGCCACGATGCTGTTGTGCGCGGGCGCCTCGGCGCTGTTGCTGAGGTTGAACTCGCGGTCCACCAGCCGCTTGGCGCGGTCCTCGCTGTAGTCGTCGGGCGTCACGGGCTTGTCGTTGATCGCGATCAGGCGGCCGCGGATCATCGGGTACCAGTCGAACTTGTCGACGCCGCCGCCGCGCAGCGCCTTCTGGAAGGCCTCGCTCTGGTCGGGCATCACGTTGATGACGAAGCGGTTGGGCGCATCGGGCGGCGTGGCCTTGCGCCAGCTCGCCACCAGGTCGGTGCGCAGCAGCACCAGCAGCACCAGCGCCAGCAGGCCGACCGCGAGCGCGCTGACCTGCACCACCGCATAGGCCGGCCGCGCCGAGATCTGCCGCGTAGCCAGCACCAGCCAGCGCGGCGCGGTGGTCTCGTTGACGCTGCGCCGCAGCAGCTTGACCGCGAGCCAGCTCAGGAGCGCGAACACCGCCACCGCGCCCGCGAAGCCGCCGACCGCGATCAGGCCCAGCTTGATGTCGCTGCTGGCCGCCATCAGCAGCGCCGCGAAGCCCGCCACGCCGATGCCCAGCACCGCCAGCGAGGCCGGCTTGAGCCCGCCCACGTCGCGCCGGATCACGCGCAGCGGCGGCACGCGCGCCAGCTGCAGCACCGGCGGCAGCCCGAAGGCGAACAGCAGCGTGAGGCCCATGCCCAGGCCGAAGGCCGCGGGCCACAGCGTGGCCGAGGGCAGCGCGGTCTCGACCAGGCCCGCGAGCAGCAGCACGAACACGTAGTGCACGCCGAAGCCGATCGCCACGCCCAGCGCGCTGGCCACCAGCCCGACCACCGCGAACTCGAAGGCATAGGCCCAGGCGATGGTGCGCTGGCTCTGGCCCAGCACGCGCAGCATCGCGCAGTCGTCGAGGTGGTTGGCCGCGAAGCCGCGCGCGGCCAGCGCCACCGCCACGGCCGACAGCAGCGCCGCCAGCAGCGCCACCAGGCTCAGGAATTTCTCGGCGCGGTCCAGCGTCTGGCGCATCTCGGGCCGGCCGCTCTCGAAGGAGTCGAGCCGCACGCCGCGCAGCTCGCCCTTCTTGATCTGCGCCTCGGACCAGTCGACGAAGCGCTTCACCGCCGCATCGGGCCCCGCCACCGCGAGCCGGTAGCCCACGCGGCTGGCCGGCTGCACGAGGCCGGTACGCGGCACGTCGGCCTGGTTGAGCATCACGCGCGGCGAGAAGCTCATGAAGCCCGCGCCGCGATCGGGCTCGAGCGTGATGACGCGGCCCACGCGCAGGCCGGTGTCGCCCAGCAGCAGCGTGTCGCCGACCTTGAGCGCCAGCGAGTCCAGCAGCGAGGCATCGACCCAGACTTCGCCCGGCGCCGGCACGTCGCGCGTGACCGCGCCCGGCGCGCCGAGGGCCGTGGCCGTCTGCACGTTGCCGCGCAGCGGATAGCCCTCGGCCACCGCCTTCAGCGCCACCAGCTTGCTCGCGCCGCCCTGCGCATCGTCGGCCCGCGCCATGGTCGGAAATCCGTAGGTGCCCGCGGACTGCAGCCCCAGCGATCGCGCCTGCGCCACGAAGGCCTCGGGCGTCGGGTTGTCGCTGACGATCACCGCGTCGCCGCCCAGCAGCTGGCGCGCATCGCGCTTCAGGCCGCCCTGCAACCGGTCGGCGAAGAAGCCGACGGCCGTGAGCGCGGCCACGGCCAGCAGCACGGCGACGATCAACAGGCGCAGCTCGCCGGCGCGCAGGTCGCGCCAGAGCGTGCGCCAACCCAGGCGGAGGGAAGCGTTCATGGGCGCGACGATAGCCCAGCGACCCGGCGGGCCGCGCATCCGAGGGTTATTGCGGCCCTCTCCTACCCGCCGCGGCCTTGATCGCGGACAGTTGCTGAAGCATGATGCAACAAACATCCAGCCTCCACGGACCGGCAATGGCGCCAGGTCCGGGCCGGCCGGAACAAGAAGAATCCATCGCCGGACCCCCTTCCCCCAAGGAGTCTCGATGACACGATGTCAGCGTCTGCCCACTCTCGCCCTGTGCCTTGCGCTGGGCGTGCTGCTCGCCGCCTGCGATCCCAAGCCCAGTGCGAGCGCCGCACCCGGCGCCGCAGCCTCCGGTGCCAGCCCCACGGGCGTCACGCCCGCCGCGTCGGGCGATGCGGTCGATAGCTCCTCCGCCCACAAGGGCCCGTCCGAAGGCGGCGCGGCCATCGGCGGCATGAGCGGCCAGGGCGGCGGCTCATCGGGGGGCGGTACTCCACCTCCAACGGGCGGTGACGGTGCCGCACCCAAATAAGAAAAGAAGATCCGCTTTCGCTTCCCACCCCACAGAAGAAGACCACGATGAAACGACAACCCACTTCAGCGTCGCCGGAGGTTCCGTCATGGACATGAACCGCCGGCAATTCTTCCGCGTGAGCAGCGCGGGGCTGGTCGGCTCCAGCATCGTGGCGCTCGGCTTCTCGCCGACCGCCGCGCTGGCCGAGGCCCGCAACTTCAAGCTCGCGCGCACCACCGAGACCCGCAACACCTGCCCCTACTGCTCGGTGGGCTGCGGACTCATCATGTACAGCCTGGGCGACAAGGCGAAGAACGTGGTGTCCGACATCCTCCACATCGAGGGCGATGCCGACCACCCCGTGAACCGCGGCACGCTGTGCCCCAAGGGCGCGGGCCTGCTCGACTTCGTGCACAGCCCGATGCGGCTGAAGTACCCCGAGGTGCGCGAGCCCGGCAGCACCGAGTGGAAGCGCATCGGCTGGAACGAGGCGCTCGACCGCATCGCCAAGCTGCTGAAGGCCGACCGCGACGCCAACTTCCAGACCACCAACGCCGACGGCAAGACCGTCAACCGATGGACCAGCTCCGGCATGCTCTGTGCCTCGGCCTCGTCCAACGAAACCGGCTACATCACGCACAAGGCATTCCGCTCGACCGGAATGCTGGTGTTCGACAACCAGGCACGCGTCTGACACGGACCGACGGTGGCCAGTCTGGCCCCGACGTTCGGCAGAGGCGCGATGACCAACCATTGGCAGGACATCCAGAACGCGGACGTCGTGCTGATCATGGGCGGCAATGCCGCGGAGGCGCATCCGTGCGGCTTCAAGTGGGTCATCGAAGCCAAGAAACAGAACAAGGCCCGCCTGGTGGTGGTCGACCCGCGCTTCACGCGCTCGGCCGCGATGGCCGACTACTACGCGCCGGTGCGCGCGGGGTCCGACATCGCCTTCCTCGCCGGGGTCATCAACTACCTGCTGTCCAACGACAAGATCCAGACCGAGTACGTCCGCAACTACACCAACGCGCCCTTCATCGTCGGGCCCGACTACAAGTTCGAGGATGGCCTGTTCAGCGGCTACAACGCCGAGAAGCGCAACTACGACCCCAAGTCGTGGGGCTACGCGCTCGACGAGGCCGGCATGGCCAAGGTCGACATGAGCATGCAGGACCCGAACTGCGTGCTGCAGGTGATGAAGCGGCACTACTCGCGCTACACGCCCGAGCTGGTGAGCCGCATCACGGGCACGCCGCAGGACAAGTTCCTCAAGGTCTGCGAGTACATCGCGAGCACCAGCGTGCCCACGCGCACCATGACCATCATGTACGCGCTGGGCTGGACGCAGCACAGCCAGGGCTCGCAGATGATCCGCACCGGCGCCATCGTGCAGCTGCTGCTGGGCAACATCGGCGTGCCGGGCGGCGGCATGAACGCGCTGCGCGGCCACAGCAACATCCAGGGCCTGACCGACCTGGGGCTGCTGTCGAACTCGCTGCCGGGCTACATGTCGCTCGCGCGTGACAACGAGCAGAACCTGCCCGACTACTACAAGACCCGCGCGCTCAAGGCGCTGCGGCCCAACCAGATGAGCTTCTGGCAGAACTACCCCAAGTTCTTCGTCAGCATGCAGAAATCGTGGTGGGGCGACGCGGCCACGGCCGACAACGAGTGGGCCTTCCACTACCTGCCGAAGATCGACAAGCTCTACGACGTGCTGCAGGCCTTCGAGCTCATGAACCAGGGCAAGCTCAACGGCTACATCTGCCAGGGCTTCAACCCGGTGGGCTCGTTCCCCGACAAGAAGAAGATCGTCGACGGGCTCTCCAAGCTCAAGTTCCTGGTCACCATCGATCCGCTGCAGACCGAGACCAGCGAGTTCTGGCGCAACTTCGGCGAGTTCCACGACGTCAAGACCACCGACATCCAGACCACGGTGTTCCGCCTGCCCTCCACCTGCTTCGCGGAAGAGGACGGCTCGCTCACCAACTCCAGCCGCTGGCTGCAGTGGCACTGGAAGGGCGCGGAGCCGCCGGGCGAGGCCAAGGGCGACATCGAGATCGTGGCCGGCATCTTCAACCGCATGCGCCAGGCCTACATCAAGGACGGCGGCGCCTTCCCCGATCCGATCGTCAAGCTGACCTGGCCCTACAAGATTCCACACTCGCCGTCCGCGCAGGAACTGGCGATGGAATACAACGGCCGCGCGCTGACCGACCTGCTCGACCCGAAGGACCCGACCAAGCCGCCGACGGCCAAGGCCGGCGAGCAGCTCGCGGGCTTCGGCCTGCTGCGCGACGACGGCAGCACCGCCAGCGGCTGCTGGATCTACGCAGGCGCCTGGACCCAGGCCGGCAACCAGATGGCGCGGCGCGACAACGCCGACCCGTTCGGCATCGGCATGGTGCAGAACTGGGCCTGGGCCTGGCCCGCGAACCGGCGCATCCTCTACAACGGCGCCTCCACCGACCCGGCCACCGGCAAACCCTGGATCGCCAAGCGGCCGCTGGTCGCGTGGAACGGCAAGCAGTGGGCCGGCGCCGACGTGCCCGACATCCGCCCCGACGCCAACCCGATGGAGGCCGACGCGGTGCGGCCCTTCATCATGACGGCCGAGGGCGTGGCGCGGCTGTTCGCGCCCACCGGCATGGCCGAGGGTCCGCTGCCCGAGCACTACGAGCCCTTCGAGTCGCCGCTGGTCAACAACCTGATGCACCCGAACAACGAGAAGGCGCGCGCCAACCCGGCCGCGCGCATCTTCAAGGGCGACCTCGAGCGGCTCGGCGTGCCGAAGGACTTCCCGTACGTGGCCACCAGCTACCGGCTCACCGAGCACTTCCACTACTGGACCAAGAACGTGCGCACCTCGGCCATCATCCAGCCGCAGCAGTTCGTCGAGATCGGCGAGGAGCTCGCGAAGGAGAAGGGCATCGGCCATGGCGACATGGTCAAGGTGTCGAGCAAGCGCGGCTTCATCAAGGCCGTGGCCGTCGTCACCAAGCGCATCGTCGGGCTGCAGGTCGACGGCCGCACGGTCCACACCGTGGGGCTGCCGAACCACTGGGGCTTCGTCGGCATCGCGAAGCCCGGGTATCTCGTGAACACGCTGACCCCCTTCGTGGGCGATGCGAACACGCAGACCCCGGAATACAAGTCCTTCACCGTGAACATCGAGAAGGCCTGACCGATGTCCTCTCTTCAAACCCTAGACATCCTGGCCCGCTCGGCGACGACGACCCCGTCGCCCGAGGTCCGCAACCGCCCGCAGGTCCAGCAGGTCGCGAAGCTGATCGACGTGTCGACGTGCATCGGCTGCAAGGCCTGCCAGGTCGCGTGCATGCAGTGGAACGACCTGCGCGACGAGGTCGGCACCACGCACGGCACCTACGACAACCCGGTCGACCTCACGCCCTCGTCATGGACGGTGATGAAGTTCTCCGAGGTCGAGCCCGAGGCCGGCAAGCTCGAGTGGCTGATCCGCAAGGACGGCTGCATGCACTGCGACGACCCCGGCTGCCTGAAGTCGTGCCCGTCGCCGGGCGCGATCGTCAAGTACGCCAACGGCATCGTCGACTTCATCAGCGAGCACTGCGTGGGATGCGGCAACTGCGTCACCGGCTGCCCCTTCGACGTGCCGCGCATCAGCAAGGCCGACAACAAGGCCTACAAGTGCTCGCTGTGCTCCGACCGCGTGGGCGTGGGCCTCGAACCGGCCTGCGTGAAGGCCTGCCCCACGGGCGCGTTGCACTTCGGCACCAAGGAGGACATGCACGAGTACGCCTCGGAGCGCATCGTCGACCTCAAGGAGCGCGGCTTCTCGAACGCCGGCGTCTACGACCCGGCCGGCGTCGGCGGCACGCACGTCATGTACGTGCTGCAGCATGCCGACCGGCCCGGCCTCTATGCCGGCCTGCCGAAGGATCCGCAGATCAGCCCGCTGGTCTCGCTGTGGAAGGGCGTGGCCAAGCCGCTCGCCATGGTGGCGATGATCGGCGCCGTGGTCGGCAGCTTCTTCCACTACATGAAGACCGGCCCGATCGAGCCCAAGGAAGACCATCCGGACGCCGACCTCGACGGCAAGCCCGATGAGGTGGTAGTGATCGAGGAACCGCCGGCATCAGCCCGAGGAGAGACCCGAGGAGAGACCCGAGGAGAGACGCGATGACCCGCTACTACCTTCGCCGCTACCGCGATGCCACGCGCATGAACCACTGGTTCGTGGCGATCATGTTCTTCGCGGCCGCGCTCTCGGGGCTGGCCTTCTTCCATCCGGCGCTGTTCTTCCTCACCAACCTGTTCGGTGGCGGGCCGTGGACGCGCATCCTGCATCCCTTCCTCGGTGTGCTGATGGTGCTGGGCTTCGCGTTCCTGTTCTTCACCATGTGGCGCGAGAACATGCTCGACCGCGGCGACCGCGAGTGGATCGCCAACGCGCCGAAGATGCTCAAGGGCGACAAGTCGAGCATGCCGCCGGTGGGCAAGTACAACGCGGGCCAGAAGCTCGTGTTCTGGGCCTTCGGCATCAGCCTGCTGCTGCTGCTGGTCACGGGCTTCATGTTCTGGAGCCCGTGGTTCGTCCACTTCTTCCCGATCCTCGTGCGGCGCATCGCGGTGGTGGTGCATGCGGCCTCGGCCGTGGTGCTGATCCTCTCGGTCATCACGCACATCTATGCCGCGATCTGGGTCAAGGGCACCCTGCGCGCGATGACGCGCGGCACCGTCACCGAAGGCTGGGCCAAGCTCAACCATCCGCTGTGGCATCGCAAGATGACGCGCGGCGAATGAGCATCCACCCTGCATTGCGATCCGGGCGATTCGCTGTAGAGTCGTCCGGATGAGCAGCAGCCCACCGATCCGCACCACGCGCGTCCTCGAGCCCGAGCAGATCGCCATGCAGGCGGGGCGGCAGATGCCCTTCCTGCGGCTGCCGGTGCGCGCCGCCGCCTTCTCCGACCGGCAGCTGCGGCTGCGCCAGCTCGCGGCCTCGCACCCGATGCGCGAGTACCTGATCTTCATCGCCGACCTCGCGCAGGCCCAGCACCAGGTGCTGCAGGACCACGCGCCGGTCGCGCTGCCCGAGGCCGAGGCGCTCGAGGCCGCGTCGCGCGCGCTCAAGCCGCCGCTGCCGGCCTTCGGCTGGCCGCGCGATCCGGTCTGGCGCGCCGAGCTGCGCCGCCTGCTCGGCCTGTTCCGCGCGCGGCTGTCCGACGGCCCGGCGCGCGACACGCTCGACCGCGTGACGGCCGCCGACGACGACTGGCTCGAACAGCAGGCCGACCGGCTGTCGCGCCGCATCATGTTCGGCCTCGACCTCGCGGCCGCGCCGCTGATCGCGGCCGGCCTGCAGGTCTACTGGACACAGCTCGTGCTGCAAGTAGCGCAACAGCATGGCGAAAACATCTTCGGCCGCACCGATCCCGGCAACCTCTGCCCCTGCTGCGGCAGCGCGCCCACGGCGAGCATCACGCGCATCGGCGCGGACGAGGCGGGCTTCCGCTACCTGCACTGCGCGCTGTGCGGCACCGAGTGGCACTACGTGCGCATCAAGTGCACGCACTGCGAGAGCACCAAGGGCATCCACTTCGAATCGCTGACGCCCGAGCCCGGTGTCGCGCTGCCTGCCACCGGCGCGCGCGAGGGCGCGGTCAAGGCCGAGTGCTGCGACACCTGCGGCCATTACCTCAAGCAGATCGCGATGGAAAAAGACCCCGAGGTCGAACCGGTGGCCGACGACCTCGCGAGCGTCACGCTCGACCTGCTGGTGTCGGAGAACGGCCACCAGCGCAGCGGCCACAACCTGATGCTGCTGTTCGGCGACCCCGAAATCCCCGACGACGGCGGAGGCGGCTGATGAAGGCGCCCGAAGAGTCCGTGGTCCACGGCTCGACGGCAAGGCCCCAGGATCTGCCTTCTGTCGATCGACTGCTGCGCGCTCCCGCCGCGCAGGCCCTCGTGGCCGAGCATGGCCACACGCTGGTGGCCGGCGAGGCCCGCGCGCTGCTCGATGCCTTGCGTGCCCGCGCCCTGGCCGGCCAGTTGCCCGCCGCCGAGGTGCAGGCCGGCGCGCTCGACACCACGCTCGCGCTGCGCATCGCGCAACGCCTCGCGCCGCGCATGCGCAGCGTGCTCAACCTCACCGGCACCGTCATCCACACCAACCTCGGCCGCGCGCTGCTGGCCGATGCGGCGCTGCAGCGGCTGCTCGAGGTCATGACCTCGCCCAACAACCTCGAGTACGACCTCGCCACCGGCAGCCGCGGCGACCGCGACTCGCTGGTCGAAGACCTGCTGCGCACCATCACCGGCGCCGAGGCCGCGACCGTGGTCAACAACAACGCGGCCGCGGTGCTGCTGACCATCGCGGCGCTGGCGCGCGAGCGCGAGGTGATCGTCTCGCGCGGCGAACTGGTCGAGATCGGCGGCGCCTTCCGCATGCCCGACGTGATGGCCAGCGCGGGCGCGCAGATGGTCGAGGTCGGCACCACCAACCGCACCCATCCGCAGGACTACGAGCGCGCCATCAACGCGCGCACCGCGCTCGTGATGAAGGTCCATACCAGCAACTACGCGGTGCAGGGCTTCACCGCCGCGGTCGACGAGGCCACGCTGGCCGGCATCGCTCATGCGCGCGGCGTGCCACTGGCCACCGACCTCGGCAGCGGCTCGCTGATCGACCTCGCGCACTACGGCCTGCCGCGCGAGCCGCTGCCGCAGGAGATGCTCGCGGCCGGCTGCGACGTGGTCACCTTCTCGGGCGACAAGCTGCTCGGTGGCCCGCAGGCCGGCCTCATCGTCGGCAGCAAGGAGGCCGTGGGCCGCATCCGCAAGTTCCCGATGAAGCGCGCGCTGCGCATGAGCAAGCTGCCGCTGGCCGCGCTCGAAGCCACGCTGTCGCTCTACCTGCGGCCCGAGCGCCTCGCGCAGGACCTGCCGACGCTGCGCCTGCTCACGCGCCCGGCCGATGCGATCCGCGAGCTGGCGCAGGCGCTGCTGCCCGCCGTGCGCGAGGCCGTGGCGCCACGCTTCACGGTCGAGGTGGTGCCGCTGCTCGGGCAGATCGGCTCGGGCTCGCTGCCCATCGAGCGCCTGCCCTCGGCCGGCCTCGCGCTGGCACCGGCCGGCACCGCGAAGAAAGGCCTCGGCACCGCGCTCGATGCGCTCGCCACCGCGCTGCGCGGCCTGCCCCTGCCGGTGATCGGCCGCATCGCCGAGGACCGGCTGCTGCTCGACCTGCGCTGCCTGGAAGACAGCGCCCCCTTCTCGGCCCAGCTCGCCCTGTTGCGCGAGCGGCTCCAGTGATGTCCCGGAACGTGTTCATGATCTTTTCATGGTGCCCGCAAGGCAGCAAAGCGTCGCAATCTAGGCGCGCGCCGCCGTCCAGGCTGATGCCTGGACAAGGTGCGCAACGACGAGTGCGGCGCTTTGCTGCCTTGCCCTTCGGGTTGCCCCGCAAAGCTGGCATCTGCGGCGTTGCAAATGCTCGCCGGGCCACCAGCCCGGCTGCGCTTTGCGCCTTGCACCTGCCAGCTTTGCGGGGCAACGGGCACCATGAAAAGATCATGAACACGTTCTAAACCCCGACCTCAGGAGAATGCGATGAACCCGCTCGACGCGCTCGCCGATATCGACAAGGAAGTCCTCCAGCCGCTGGCCCCCCGCACCGATGCCGAGGCACGGTTCCCACGCGAGGCTATCGAGGCGCTCGGCAAGGCCGGCCTGCTCGGCCTGGTCTCGGCCACCGCGGTGGGCGGCCAGGGCCTCGGCCTCAAGGAAGCCGCGCAGGTGGTCGCGCAGCTCGCGCAGACCTGCCCCTCCACCGCGATGGTGGTCTGCATGCACTACTGCGCCACCGCGGTGCTCGAGCAGCAGGGCCCCGAGGCCGTGCGCAAGGCCGTCGCCGAAGGCCGCCACCTGAGCACGCTGGCCTTCTCCGAGGCCGACTCGCGCAGCCACTTCTGGGCCCCCACCGGCACCGCGCGCGCCGACGGCGACGGCGTGCTGCTCGATGCGCGCAAGAGCTGGGTCACCTCGGCCTTCGAGGCCGACAGCTATGTCTGGTCGAGCAAGCCGCTGGCGACCGAGGGCGCGAGCACGCTGTGGCTGGTCGGCGCCAAGGCCGAGGGGCTGAGCCAGCCCGGACGCTTCGACGGCCTGGGCCTGCGCGGCAACGCCTCCACGCCGATCGCGGCGAAGGGCGTGCGCGTCGCCGCGAGCGATCGCCTCGGCGAGGACGGCAAGGGCTTCGACACCATGATGGGCGTGGTGCTGCCCTGGTTCTCGGTGCTCAGCGCCGCCTGCTCGGTGGGCCTGATGAACGGCGCCCTGGCGCGCGCCATCGGCCACGTGAGCCAGACGAAGCACGTGCACCTCGACAGCTCGCTGGCCGACCTGCCCACCATCCGCGCCTACCTCGCGCGCGCCCGCATCCAGGCCGACATGGCGCAGGCCCTGCTCGACGACACCATCGCCGCCATCGGCGCGGGCCGTGCCGACACCATGCTGCGCGTGCTCGAGGTCAAGGCCGCCGCGGCCGAGTCCGCGCTGACGGTGACCGACACCGCGATGCGCGTGTGCGGCGGCGCGGCCTTCCGCAAGGAGGCAGGCATCGAGCGGCTGTTCCGCGACGCGCGCGCCTCGAGCGTGATGGCGCCGACCTCCGACGTGCTCTACGACTTCATCGGCAAGGCCATCACCGGCCTGCCGCTGTTCTGAGGAGGCGCCCGTGTCCGAACCGACGCTGATCATGGGCGCCGTCGCCTACGCGCCCAAGGTCGTCACCATCTGGGAAGGCTTCAAGGCCTTCTTCGCGCAGCACGGCCTGGCCTTCGACTACCTGCTGTATTCGAACTACGAGCGCCAGGTCGAGGCGCAGTTCGACGGCAGCATCCACCTGGCTTGGAACTCGCCGCTGGCCTGGGTGCGCGCCGATCGCATCGCGCGCGCCCGCGGCCAGCAGGTGCACGCCGTGGCCATGCGCGACACCGATTGCGACCTGCGCTCGGCCATCGTGGTGCGCGCCGACAGCCCGGTGCAGTCGCTCGACCAGCTGCGCGGCAAGACCATCGGCTTCGGCGCGACCGATTCGCCGCAGGCCACGCTGATCCCGCTCGACCACCTGCGCGGCGCGGGCCTGGTGCAGTCGCGCGACTTCCAGGCCCGCCTGTTCGACGTGCTCGGCGGCAAGCATGGCGACCACATCGGCGGCGAACGCGACGCGGCCATGGCGCTGCGCGCCGGCGAGATCGACGCCTGCTGCCTGATCGACGGCAACCTGCTGGCCTTCGGCCTCGACGGCACCCTGCCAGCGGGCAGCACGCGCGTGCTGGCGCGCACCGGCGCCTACGACCACTGCAACTTCACCACCAGTCCCGACGCGCCGGCCGCGCTCATCGAGCGCTTCGTGTCGCTGCTGATGGCGATGCGCTGGGACGACCCGCAGGTGCGCCCGCTGCTCGAACTCGAGGGCCTGCGCGAATGGCGCGCCGGCCGCACCAGCGGCTATGCGCTGCTCGAGCGCGCGGTCGACGACGAGCGTTTCTACGACGGCGATGGCCGCATCACCGCCACCGGCTATCGATATTGAGTCGCTGGGCCTCGACCAGGGCGCCCTGCTGCTCATCCGCCGCGCGCTGGCCGAGCGGCCCGTGGGCGGCGAGCTGCGCGTGCGCGGCACGGCACCGGCCTGGGAGCTGCACCTGGAGGCCTGGTGCCGCAGCCAGGGCCATCCGCTGCGCTTCGAGCAGGACGACCAGGGCATGACGCTCGCCCGCATCACGCGCAGCCCGCATGCCGAGGGCCGCTGGCGCGGCGCACAGCCCACCGGCCATGCGATTGGCGGCACCGAGGCCGATGCCCTGCCGGGCTGGGGCCTGGCCGCGCGCGGCGCCACGGTCGAGGCCGGCAGTCCCGACTTCTTCTTCTCGCTGCACCAGCGCCACGAACTCTGGGCCGCCACCGCGGGCGAGCTCTATGCGCAGGCCGCTGCGGCCCAGTGGGACCCGGCCACCGCCATCGACTGGGCGGCGCCGTTCGAACTGCCGCCGGCCATTGAGGCCGCGGTGGTGCAGGTGATGACCTACCTGATCGAGAACGAGAACGCCGCGCTGCTGGTGCCCGCGCGCCACCTGGGCCAGATCCATCCACACTTTCGCGAGGTGCTGCAGCTGCTGGCGCTGCAGTGCGCCGACGAGGCGCGGCACATCGAGGTCTTCACGCGGCGCGCCACGCTGCGCGGCCACGAGCCCGCGCTGTCGACCGCCGGCGGCCAGGCCTCGCTGCGCACGCTGTTCGAGGCGCCCGACTTCTCGATCGCCACCTTCCTGCTGGCCGTGCTCGGCGAGGGCAGCTTCGTCAACCTGCTCAACTTCCTGCAGGCCCATGCGCCCGACCCGGTGACGCGGCAGATCGCGCGGCTCGCCGCGCGCGACGAGGCGCGCCATGTGGCCTTCGGCATGGCGCACCTCGAGTACCGGCTGTCGGTGCAGCCCGAGTTCCAGGCCCGGCTGCGCAACGCGATCGAGCTGCGCTACGACGCGCTGGCCACCACCGCGGGCCTCAACGAGGAAGTCTTCGACGCACTCGTGCTGCTGGCCGCGGGCGCGCTCTCGCCGGCGGCCGTCGCGCGCGGCCACGCGGCCGTGCAGCAGCTGCAGCGCGACATGGCGGCGGGCCGGCGCGCGCGCCTCGCGCGGCTGGGCTTCGAGCGCGCCGAGGCCGAGCGGCTGTCCGAATTGCACACGCGCAATTTCATGTGATGCTCGCGCCATGATCATCGGAACCGCAGGCCACATCGACCACGGCAAGACCTCGCTGGTGCGCGCGCTGACCGGCGTCGACACCGACCGGCTGCCCGAGGAGAAGCGCCGCGGCATCTCGATCGAGCTCGGCTATGCCTACCTGCACGCGCCCGAGGGCGTGTCGCTGGGCTTCGTCGACGTGCCGGGCCACGAGCGCCTGCTGCACACCATGCTGGCGGGCGCCACCGGCATCGAGCATGCGCTGCTGGTGGTGGCGGCCGACGACGGCGTGATGCCGCAGACGCGCGAGCACCTTGCGGTGGTGGCGCTGCTCGGCGTGCGCGGCGCCACGGTGGCGATCACCAAGATCGACCGCATCGACCCCGCGCAGCGCGCGGCGCGGCTGGCCGAGGTGGGTGCCGAGGTCGAGGCGCTGCTGGCGCCGACGCCGCTGGCGGGCGCGCCGGTGTTCGCGGTCTCGGCCGTCACGGGCGAGGGCATCGAGGCGCTGCGCGCGCGGCTCGTGGCCGTGGCGCGCGACGAGCGCGCGCGCGAGCCGGGCCTGGCCTTCCGCCTTGCGGTCGACCGCGCCTTCACGCTCGCGGGCGTCGGCACGGTGGTGACCGGCACCGCCTTCAGCGGCGAGGTGCGCGTGGGCGACGAGCTGCGCATCGCGCCCGGCGACCGCGTGGTGCGGGTGCGCGGCATCCATGCGCAGAACCGGCAGGCCGAGCACGCGCAGGCGGGCCAGCGCTGCGCGCTCGCGCTCGCGGGCGTGGCCAAGGACGAGGTGCAGCGCGGCGAATGGATCTGCGCGCCCTCGATCGCGCTGGCCACCGACCGCATCGACATCGAACTGAGCCTGTGGCCCGGCGAGGCCAAGGCGTTGCGCTCGGGCACCACGGTGCATGCGCACCTGGGCGCGAGCGACACCATGGCCTCGCTCGCGCTGCTCGACCGCGAGCTGCTGCAGCCCGGCGAGACCGCACTCGCGCAACTGGTGCTGCGCGAGAAGATCGCCGCCTGGCACGGCGACCGCGGCGTGCTGCGCGATGCCTCGGCCACGCGCACCATGGCCGGCGCGCGCGTGCTCGACCCCTTCGCGCCGGTGCGCTACCGGCGCACGCCCGAGCGGCTGGACACGCTCGCGGCCTGGCGCCTCGACGCGCGCGACGAGCGCATCGCGGCGCTGCTGCGCCATGCGCCGCTGGGCCTGGAGACCGCTCAGGTGGCGCGCGCCCTCTCGCTGGCCGACGAGGCCGCGCTGCCACTGCCCGGCGATGCACAGCGCGTCGCCGGCACCACCATCGCGCGCGAACAGCTCGACGCGCTCGAGGCCCGGATCGTGGCGCGGCTCGACGACTTCCACCGCGATGCACCCGACGAGGTCGGCCCCGATGCGCGCCGCCTCAAGCGCCTGGCCGGCCCGCGCACCGGCGATGCGCTGTGGCGGCATGCGGTCGAGTCGCTGGTGGCGCGCGGCGCTCTGGTGCGCAGCGGCACCTGGCTGCACCGCCCCGACCATGCGGCGCGGCTCGGCGAGGCCGAGCAGAAGCTCGCGCAGAAGCTGCTGCCGAAGCTGGCCGACGGCGGCTTCGATCCGCCCTGGGTGCGCGACCTCGCCAAGGACTGCGGCGCGAGCGAGGCCGTGGTGCGCCAGACGCTCGCGAGCCTCGCGCGGCGCGGCGAGGCCTTCCAGGTGGTCAAGGACTTGTACTATCCGCAGGCGACGGTCGAACGCCTGGCGGCGATCGCGCGCGATTGCCTGCAGGGGCCCGAGGGCCTGCAGGCCGCGAGTTTCCGGGACGCGACCGGGCTGGGCCGCAAGCGCGCGATCCAGCTGCTGGAGTTCTTCGACCGGGTCGGCTTCACGCGGCGCGTGAAGGACACGCATCTGCTGCGGCCCGACACGGTGCTGTTCGAGGCACGGCCGTGAAGGGCCGTGCACATGGGAGGGGATCGTCCCTGGTGGGGCGGCCGGGCTTCAAACCCGGTGGGTGGCGCCAGTCGTCGCCGGGAAGGTTCGACTCCTTCCCCCTTCCGCCTTTTGGCGGGCATTCGCCTGCTGCGCAGCCCGATCTCGGCGCTGCGATGCTCGACGTACCTGTGTACGTCTGCGCTTCTCGCACCGACCTCGGGCTGCTCGCTACGGCGACTGCCCACCAAAAGCTTGGGCGATGGGCAACTATGTGGTCAAGGAACGACGCGCAGCGACGGGCCGCTGGCTTCCACTCGGCCGATGACGGCGGCGCGGTCGAAGCCCTCGTCGCCGAACACCTTCAGCACGACATCGACGGCCTCCGGCGCGCAGCTCACGAGCAGGCCGCCCGAGGTCTGCGGATCGCTGAGGAGCGCCTGCGCGGTCGGCGGCAGGCCGGCGGCGAGTTCGACCTCGGCGCCGTAGCCGGCCCAGTTGCGGCCCGAGGCACCGGTAACGAAACCGTCGGCGGCCATGGCCTCGACGCGGTCGAGCAGCGGCACCTTCGACCACTCGACGACGGCCGAGAGCTTCGCGCCGCGCGCGAGCTCGAGCGCATGGCCCGCGAGGCCGAAGCCCGTGACGTCGGTCAGCGCATGCACGCCCTCGAGCGCCGAGAGCGCGATGCCGGGGGTGTTGAGCTTCGTCGTGTTCTCGATCAGTTGCCGGTAGCCGGTCTCGGACAGCTGCTCCTTCTTGAGTGCGGCCGACAGCACGCCGACGCCCAGCGGCTTGCCCAGCACCAGCACGTCGCCCGCCTTCGCGTCGGCATTGCGTCGCACGCGGTCGGGATGCACGAGGCCCATGGCGACGAGCCCGTAGATCGGCTCGACCGAGTCGATCGTGTGGCCGCCCGCGATCGGAATGCCGGCGGCGCGGCAGACGTCCTGCCCGCCGCGCACGATCTCGGCGATGACCTCCACCGGCAGCTGGTTGATCGGCATCGCGAGGATGGCCAGCGCCATGATCGGCCGCCCGCCCATGGCGTAGACGTCGCTGATGGCATTGGTGGCGGCGATGCGGCCGAACTCGTAGGGGTCGTCCACGATCGGCATGAAGAAGTCGGTGGTGGCGATCAACGCCTGCTCGTCGTTGAGCTTGTAGACGGCCGCGTCGTCGGCGGTCTCGATGCCCACCATGAGCTCGGGCGGGATCAGGCCGCCGCCATGGTTCTTGAGGATCTGCGAGAGCACGCCGGGCGCGATCTTGCAGCCGCAGCCGCCGCCATGAGAGAAACTCGTGAGCCGCAGCGGCGCGAGCGGATTCAGCAATGAAGTCGAGGCAGGATCGGTCATGTCGAAGTCCGTCGAGGATGGAGCAGGCGCCATTATCGAAGCGCCCGCGCCGCCCCGCTCCATACCCCCCGCACACCCCTTTTCCCCCACCCGAACCGAAGGTCTTCCCATGAAAAAGCCCCTGCGTCTCGCGCTCGCGCTCACCCTGTCCCTCGCCGCCGTCGGCGCCTTCGCGCAGGGCGTGCTGCGCGTCTCGGCCATTCCCGACGAGGCGCCGACCGAATTGCAGCGGAAGTTCACGCCGCTGGGCGACTACCTCAAGAAGGAAACCGGCATGGACGTGCAGTTCACGCCCGTGACCGACTACGCCGCCGTGGTCGAAGGCCTGGCCACCAACAAGATCGACCTCGCCTGGCTCGGCGGCTTCACCTTCGTGCAGGCACGCATCCGCACCAACGGCGGCGCGGTGCCGATCGTGCAGCGCGCCGAGGACGAGGTCTTCACCAGCAAGTTCATCGTGCCGGTGGACAGCAACGCGAAGACGCTCGCGGACCTCAAGGGCAAGACCTTCGCGTTCGGCGCGCCCTCCTCCACCTCGGGCAGCCTGATGCCGCGCTACTTCCTGCTGCAGGCCGGCATCAACCCCGAGAAGGACTTCAAGACGGTCGCGTTCTCGGGCGCGCACGATGCCACGGTGGCCTTCGTGGCCGCCTCGCGCGCCGAGGCCGGCGTGCTCAACGCCTCGGTGTGGGACAAGCTGGTGGAAGCCAAGAACCCCAATGCGCTCAAGGTGCGCGTGCTCGCGACCACGCCGACCTACTACGACTACAACTGGACCGTGCGCCCGGGCCTCGACGCGGCGCTCACGAAGAAGCTCACCGACGCCTTCCTCAAGCTCGACCCGGCCAACCCGGCGCACAAGGAGATCATGGCGCTGCAGCGCGCGAGCAAGTTCATCCCGACCAAATCGTCGAACTACGACGGCATCGAGACGGCGGGCAAGTCGGCCGGCCTGATCAAGTAAGCAAGACAGAGGGACGGCGCGCATGGGTTTCTCGCTCGACGGCGTGGGCGTGGTGCACCCCAACGGCCAGCGCGCGCTGGCCGGGGTGAAGCTCGCGGCGCGTGATGGCGAACGCCTCGCGGTCATCGGGCCCTCGGGCGCGGGCAAGACCACGCTGCTGCGCGTGCTCGGGGCCGCGCTGCGTCCCGGCGAAGGCGAGGTGCGAACGCTCGACGCGCGCCCCTGGCAACTGCCGGCCGCTGCGCTCAGGACATTGCGCGCGCGCATCGCCACCGTGCACCAGGCACCGCCGATCGCGCCGCGGCTGCGCGTGGTCACGGCCGTGCTCGCGGGCCGGCTGGGCCAGTGGTCGAGCTGGCGCGCGCTGGCCTCGCTGTTCCACCCTTCCGACATGGCCGGCGCGCACGAGGTGCTGGCGCGCCTGTCGCTCGAGGACCGCTTGTTCGAGCGCTGCGACCGGCTCTCGGGCGGACAGCTGCAGCGCGTGGGCATCGCGCGCGCGCTCTATCAGCGGCCGGCGCTGCTGCTGGCCGACGAGCCCGTCTCCGCGCTCGACCCCACGCTGGCCGATGCCGCCGTGGGCCAGCTGGTCGCGCAGAGCGAGAGCACGGGCGCCACGCTGGTCGCCTCGCTGCATGCGGTGGACCTGGCGCTGCGCTGGTTTCCGCGCGTGGTCGGCATGCGCAACGGCCAGCTGATGTTCGACCTGCCGACCGCCGAGCTCACGCCCGCGCTGCTCGACGCGCTCTATGCCAGCGAGGGCGGCGTGGCACTGCAGCGCGCGCCGCAACCCGTCGCGGGCGAGGCGGCCTTCCAGCGGCCGGGCTGCGCTTGACCGCGAGCGCCGCCCACCGCGATCCGCAGGCGCGGCGCCGGCTCGGCTTCGGGCTCGCCGCGCTGGTCGTCGCGTGGCCGATGCTGACGCTGGCCGAGTTCAAGCCCTGGGCGCTGTTCGGCAGCGGCAACCTCGCGGTCATCGGCGGCTTTCTCGCGGGCTTCCTGCCGCCCGATGGCTCGCCCGCCTTTCTCGCGCTGCTCGCCAAGGCCACGCTCGAGACGCTGGCCATGGCCACGGCCGGCACCGCGCTCGCGCTGCTGATCGGTGCGCCGCTGGCCTTCGTGACGACGCGCGCGCTGTCGATCTCGCGCATCGGCCCCGGGCCGGGCCGCGTGCGCGCCGGCATCGTGCGGCAGGCGGCGCGCTGGCTGCTGATGGTGCTGCGCGCGATCCCCGAGATCGTCTGGGCGCTGCTGTTCGTGCGCGCGCTGGGCCTGGGCCCCGCGGCCGGCGTGCTGGCGCTGGCCATCACCTATGGCGGCATGCTCGGCAAGGTCTACGCCGAGATCCTCGAATCGACCGACACGCGCCCCGCGCGCGCGCTGCTCGAGGCCGGCAGCGGCCGGCTCGCGGCGCTCTGCTATGGCCTCTTGCCGCACACGGCGCAGGAGCTGGCCTCGTACACCGTGTACCGCTGGGAGTGCGCGGTGCGCGCCTCGGTGGTGATGGGCTTCGTCGGCGCGGGCGGGCTGGGCCAGCTGATGGACCAGTCGATGAAGATGCTCAACGGCGGCGAGGCGAGCAGCATCCTGCTGGTGTTCCTGCTGCTGGTGCTGCTGGCGGACGTGCTGAGCAACGCGCTGCGCAGGCTGCTCGCATGAACCTGCCGCCACGCCCACCGCCCTGCCTGCGCTGCCGCATCGCGCTGCTGCTGATCGCGGCGGCGGTGGTCGCGAGCTTCGTCTACCTCGGCATCGACTACCGCGCGCTGGGCTCGGCCGAGTCGCTCGCGCTCATGGGCAAGTTCATCGCCGAGTTCTTCCCGCCCGACCTTTCGGGCGGCTTCCTCGCCAAGGTCGGCCATGGCGCGCTGCAGACGCTCGCGGTGTCGGCGCTCGGCACGGTGCTCGCGGCGCTGGCGGGCGCGCTGCTCGCGCTGCCCGCTTCCGGCCGCGCCGGCTGGCTGCCGCGCCACACCGCGCGCTTCGTCCTCAACCTGCTGCGCAGCGTGCCCGAGCTGGTCTGGGCCGCGCTGATGGTGCTGGCCGCGGGCATCGGGCCCTTCGCGGGCGCGCTCGCGCTGGCGCTGCACACCACGGGCGTGCTGGGCCGGCTGTTCGCCGAGGCGCTCGAGAACGCGCCGCGCGAGCCCGAGCATGCGCTGACGCTCTCGGGCGCCGGCCCGGTCGCGGCCTTCAGCTACGCCAGCCTGCCGATCGTGCTGCCGCAGTGGGTGGCCTACACGCTCTACCGCTGGGAGATGAACATCCGCATGGCCGCGGTGCTGGGCTTCGTGGGCGGCGGCGGGCTCGGTCAGTTGCTGTACTTCCACCTCTCGATCTTCCAGCAGCAGCAGGCGATGACGGTGCTGCTCGCGATGTTCGTGCTGGTCACGCTGGTGGACTTCGCGAGCGCTCGCTTGCGCCGGGGACTCGGTCCCGCCTACGCCTGAAGCCTCGGGGCGACAATCGGGGGCATGAGGTTCCCGCCATGAGTCACCGCCAGCCCGTGCGGGTCGTCGACCGCCACGCCTTCGACACGATCATCGATGCCCGTTCGCCGGCCGAGTTCGCGCTCGACCGCATCCCGGGCGCCATCAACTGCCCCGTGCTCGACGACGAGGAGCGCCGCATCGTCGGCACCGTCTACGTGCAGACCGGCGCCTTCGAGGCGCGCCGCATCGGCGGCGCGATGGTCGCGGCCAACATCGCGCGGCACCTGCGCGACACGCTGGCCGACCGGCCCGAGAAGTGGAAGCCGCTGGTCTACTGCTGGCGCGGCGGCATGCGCAGCGGCTCGATGGTGACCTGGCTGCGGCTGGTGGGCTGGGACGCGCAGCAGCTCGCGGGCGGGTACAAGAGCTTCCGGCGCCACGTGATCTCGCAGCTCGACGCGCTGACGCCGCGGCTCGACCTGCGCGTGGTCTGCGGCGCCACCGGCAGCGCCAAGACCCGCGTGCTGCATGCGCTGGCCGCGCGCGGCGAGCAGGTGCTCGACCTCGAGGACTTCGCGCACCACAAGGGCTCGCTGCTGGGTTCGCTGCCGGGCGTGGCACAACCCTCGCAGAAGCATTTCGAGACCCGCATCGCGACGGTGCTCGAAGGCATCGACCTGCAGCGCCCGCTCTACGTCGAGGGCGAGAGCATCCGCATCGGCCGGCTCTCGCTGCCGCTGTCATTGGTGGCGAAGATGCGCGCCGCGCCCTGCATCGAGGTGGTGGCCACGCCCGAGGCGCGGCTGGCCTACCTGCTGCGCGACTACGCCTACCTCGGCGACGACCGCGCGGCGCTGGCCGGCCAGCTCGGCCTGCTCAAGGAACTGCAGGGCAAGGAGACGGTGGCGCGCTGGCAGCAGTGGGCGCACGAGGCGCAGCTGCCGCTGCTCTTCGCCGAGCTGATGGCGCTGCACTACGACCCCCACTACGAGAAGTCGCAGGAGCGCCACTTCAAGACCTGGGGCAGCCGGCGCCGCGTGGCCGCGGCCGACCTCGGCGATCAGAGCATCGAGGCGCTGGCCGACGCGGTGCGCGCGCTCGAGGGCGACGCCAGCCCGTCGGCATAGAGCACGCCGCGCGGCGCGCGGCACAGCCCCCACAGCCGCAGCCCGCTGAGCTCGGCCATGCGCACGCCCATCGCGGTCGGCGCCGAGATGGTGGCCATGGCCGCGATGCCGAGCCGCGCGCACTTGCGCACCAGCTCGTGGCTGCCGCGGCTCGACAGCACCACGAAGCCCGGCTCGCCGAGCCGCCCGGTGCGCGCGAGCCGGCCCAGCAGCTTGTCGAGCGCGTTGTGGCGGCCCACGTCCTCGAGCACCTCGACCAGCTCGCCCTCGAGCGTGGCCCAGCCCGCGGCATGGATCGCGCCGGCGCTGGCATTGAGCAGCTGGCGCGCGGGCAGCGCCGCGAAGGCGCGCAGCACGGTGGGCAGGTCGATGCGTGCCAGCCAGTCGTGCGCGGGCAGGCGTTCGGACGCGAGGTCGAGCGCGGCGAAGCTCTCGACGCCGCAGACGCCGCAGCCGGTGCGGCCCGCGAGGCTGCGTCGGCGGCCCTTGAGGCGCTCGAAGGCGCGTGTGGAGATCTCGAGCCGCACCTCCACGCCGGGCATGCCCTCGGGCAGGCCGGCATCGTGGGCATCGACCGCCTCGACCTCGATGCCGCGGCAGTCGTCGGCGGCATCGAGGATGCCCTCGCTGAGCGCGAAGCCCAGCGCGAAGTCCTCGAGCTCCTGCGGCGTGGCCATCATCACGGCATGCGAGATGCCGTTGAACACCAGCGCCACCGGCACCTCGGCCGCCAGCGTGTCCTCGCGCGCGATGCCGTCGGCCGGCGCGCCGGCCTCGCCATAGACGCGCACGCCCAGGCGCGAGATCGAGGGCAGCGGTGCGAGTTCGGTGTCGGTGGACATGGCGCGGGAGCGAAGGAGTGAGCGCCTATTGTGGGCCTGCCCGCCGCGGCGGGCCAGGCGTTCAGGCGGCGGGCGCGTCGCTGACGAGGGATTCGGCCAGCGCGCGGCCGGCGTCGCTGAGGCGCGCCAGCCAGCGCTCGCCGTCGCGCTCGACCGCGACCCAGCCCGGCCCCGGCACGCCGCCGAGGGCCGCGTCGCCCATCAGCGCGAGCTGGCGCATCAGCACGCTCGCGCCCTGGCCCAGCCGCTTGCCCAGGCGCGGCAGCGAGACGCTCTCCAGGCCCTCGGCCTCGAACTCGGCCAGCGCCAGCAGGATCGCGGCGGGCAGCGGCAGGGCGTCGTTCGCTTCGTCGGACATGGCGCGCGCGAGCCTCAGGCCGCGACCTCTTCGCCCGTGACCGAGGCCGGGCCTTCCTCGGCCTGCGCGAGGTGCGCCACCAGCATCACGGGAATCGACTTCGAGGTCGGCGTGCCCGCGTTCTCGGCCACCGAGGACAGCGGCACCAGCGGATTGGTCTCGGGGTAGTAGGCCGCGAGGTTGCCGCGCGGGATGTCGTAGGCCACCAGCTTGAAGCGGTCGGCGCGCCGTTCCTGGCCGTCGTCCCACACCGTGAGGATGTCGACCCAGTCGCCGTCCTTGAAGCCCAGCGCGCGGATGTCCTCGGCATGGATGAACACCACGCGGCGCTGGCCGAAGACGCCGCGGTAGCGGTCGTCCATGCCGTAGATGGTGGTGTTGTACTGGTCGTGCGAACGCGTGGTCAGCAGGGTGAAGACCTTCGCGTCGCCCTTGCGGCTGTGGCGCGCGCGGGCGCGGTGCACCGGCGTGTCGGTCGGCACCGCATGGGTGAAGAACACGGCCTTGTGCTGCGGCGTGTTCCAGACGCGCTCGCTCGCGGTATTGCGCAGGCGGAAGCCCCCGGGCACGGCCACGCGCGTGTTGAAGCCCGCGAAGTCGTCGAACACGGCCTCGATCTTGTCGCGGATACGCGCGTAGTCCTCGATCATCCAGAGCCACGGCGTGCGGCTGCGCGCACCGAGCGTGGCGGCCGCGAGGCGCGCGACGATGGCGGGCTCCGACAGCAGCTGCTCCGAGGCCGGCGGGTTGATGCCCATCGAGATGTGCACCATGCTCATCGAGTCCTCCACCGTCACGCCCTGCGCGCCGGCGGCCTGCATGTCGATCTCGGTGCGGCCCAGGCAGGGCAGGATCAGCGCCTCGCGCCCGTGCACCACGTGGCTGCGGTTGAGCTTGGTCGCGACGTGCACCGTCAGGTCGCACTGGCGCAGGCCCTTCCAGGTCTGGTAGGTGTCGGGCGTGGCGGCCGCGAAGTTGCCGCCGAGCGCGAAGAACACGCGGCCCTTGCCGTCGAGCATGGCCTGGATCGCCTCCACGGTGTCGAAGCCGTTCTCGCGCGGCGGCTCGAAGCCGAACACCTGCTGCAGCCGGTCGAGCAGCGCGGCCGGCGGCTTCTCCCAGATGCCCATGGTGCGGTCGCCCTGCACGTTGCTGTGGCCGCGCACCGGGCAGGCGCCCGCGCCCTCGCGGCCCATGTGGCCGCACAGCATCAGCAGGTTGACGATCATCTGGATCGTGGCCACCGAATGCTGGTGCTGCGTGATGCCCATGCCCCAGCAGGCGATGACGCGCTTGGCGCCGAGGTAGACCTCGGCCGCGGCGCGGATGTCGGCCTCGGACAGGCCCGATTCCTGTTCGAGCAGCTCCCAGGACTCGGCGCGCAGGTCGGCGGCCAGCGCCTCGAAGCCGGTGGTGTGGGTGGCGATGAACTCGCGGTCGAGCAGCGAGGCGCCGCTGGCGGCGATGCTCTGGTCGTCGCGCTCGATGACGTGCTTCATCATGCCCTTGAGGGCCGCGAAGTCGCCGCCCACGCGCAGCTGGTAGTAGTGGGTGCTGATCGGCGTCGAGCCCAGCGTGGCCATCTCGATCTTGCTCTGCGGATCCTGGAAGCGCTCGAGGCCGCGTTCGCGCAGCGGGTTGAAGCTCACGATGCGCGCGCCGCGCTTCGAGGCCGCGCGCAGCTCGCCGAGCATGCGCGGATGGTTGGTGCCGGGGTTCTGGCCGAAGATGAAGATCGCGTCGGCCTTGTCGAAGTCGTCGAGCGTGACCGTGCCCTTGCCCACGCCGATCTGCGGCCGCATGCCGCTGCCGCTGGGCTCGTGGCACATGTTCGAGCAGTCGGGGAAGTTGTTGGTGCCGTACTCGCGCACGAACAGCTGGTAGAGGAAGGCGGCCTCGTTGCTGGCGCGGCCCGAGGTGTAGAAGATGGCCTGGTTGGGATCGGGCAGCGCATTGAGGTGGCGCGCGATCAGCTCGAAGGCCGCGTCCCATTCGATGGGGCGGTACCGGTCGCTCGCGCGGTCGTAGACCATCGGGTGCGTGAGCCGGCCCTGGTCCTCGAGCCAGAAGTCGCTCTGCTGCATCAGCTCGGCCACCGTGTGCTTCGCGAACAGCTCGGGACCGGCGCGGCGCGCGGTGGCCTCGGCCGCCACGGCCTTCACGCCGTTCTCGCAGAACTCGAAGGTCGAGGCGTGGTTGCGGTCGGGCCAGGCGCAGCCCGGGCAGTCGAAGCCGTCGGGCTGGTTGGCCGACAGCAGGGTCTTCGCGCCCTTGATGGGAATGTCCTGCCGCAGCAGCGTGTTCTTCACGCTGCGCAACGCGCCCCAGCCGCCCGCGGGGCCCTTGTAGAACTCGATCTTCTGTTCGCCGATATCGCCAATGCTCATGCGACCGAGTGTTCGCCGCGCGCGCCGGGAGCGTCAAATTGAATCGGGACATGCTCCGATTCAAAACGGAAATGACGGGGCCCGCACCGGGCCGGTTCAGCCCGCGGCGCGCGGCGCCAGCAGCTCCTCGACGAAGCCGATGAAGGCGCGCACCTTGGCGGCCGGCAGGTGGCGCGAGGGATAGAGCACGTGCAGCGAGAAGCGCTCGTCGGGCCAGTCGGGAAAGAGGTCGACCAGCTGCCCGGCATCGAGCAGTTCCTGGATGCCCAGCGCCTTGATCTGCGCGATGCCCGCGCCCGCGACGCAGGCGCCAAGGATCGTGCCGGGATCGGTCAGCAGCAGCCGGCCCGCGGTGGGCACCTCGATGGCCTTGCGGCCGCGGCGGAATTCCCAGGCGAAGGGCTGGCCGGTCAGCGGATCGCGCACCTGGATGCAGACATGTTGCGTGAGCTCCGCCGGCTTCGCGGGCCGGCCGTGGCGCGCGAGGTAGCCGGGCGCGGCCACGGTCGCGACACGAGTCTCGATCAGCTTGCGCGCCACCAGCGAGGAGGCCGGCGGCGTGCCGAAGCGCAGCGCGATGTCGAAGCCCTCGCCCACGAGGTCGCCGAGCTGGTCGCGCGCGATGAGCTCGAGCGAGAGCTGCGGATGCCGCTCGACGAAGCGGTGGATGTGCGGCGCCAGCAGCAGCCGCGAGGTGAAGGCGTCGACGTTGACGCGCAGCCGGCCCTGCACCGCGCCCGCGGAGCCGCTGGCGCGCGTCACCGCGTCCTCGATGCCGAGCACCAGCGGATTGATGCTGGCGTAGAGCTCGCGGCCCTCGTCGGTCAGGCCCAGCGAGCGCGTGGTGCGGTCGAGCAGCCGCACGCCGATGCGCGCCTCGAGCCGCGCGATGGCCCGGCTCACGCCCGAGGGCGTGACGCCCAGCGCATCGGCCGCCTTGGCGAAGCTGCCGCTGTCGACGACGGCGGCCAGCACGCTGACGTTGGAAAGCAGTCGTCCGTCGAGAGCCATGGGTTCATCCGTGATTTGGAGTCATGAATGATATGAGCTGCACGGCATTTACTCAAAGGCTTGCGATTCCTAGCATTCACCCCGTCGCATTCGTTCAAGGAGAAATTACATGCATGCCATCACTGGAATCACGGGCAAGGTCGGCGGCGCCGCCGCGCGCGCCCTGCTCGCTTCGGGCCAGAAAGTCCGCGCCGTCGTGCGCGATGCCGACAAGGCCCGGCCCTGGGCCGCGCTCGGTTGCGAGGTCGCCGTCGCCGGGATGGAAGACGCCGACGCGCTGGCGCGCGCCTTCGCCGGTTGCACCGGCGTGTTCGTGCTGCCGCCGCCGTGCTTCGATCCGCTGCCGGGCTTTCCCGAGGCGCGCGCGGTCATCGCGGCCGTGCGCCAAGCGCTCAAGGAGGCGCGGCCCGCGCGCGTGGTCTGCCTCTCGACCGTGGGCGCGCAGGCCACGCAGCCGAACCTGCTGAGCCAGCGCTCGCTGATGGAGGAAGGCCTGTCGCCCCTGCCGCTGCCGCTCGCGCTGCTGCGGCCGGCCTGGTTCCTCGACAACCTGGCCTGGGACGTGGCGCCGGCGCGCGAGCGCGGCGTGCTGCCCGGCTTCCTGCAGCCGCTCGATCGGGCGGTGCCAATGGTCTCGACGCTCGACGTAGGCCGCGTGGCGGCCGAGCTGCTGCAGGAGGACTGGCAGGGCCGGCGCGTGGTCGAGCTCGAGGGCCCGGCGCGCGTCACGCAGCACGAGATCGCCGCCACCTTCGCGCGCGTGCTCGGCCGGCCGGTGCAGGCCGAGGCCGTGCCGCGCCAGACCTGGGGCGCGCTGTTCCGCGAACAGGGCATGCGCGACCCGGTGCCGCGCATCCAGATGCTCGACGGCTTCAACGAGGGCTGGATCGCGTTCGAGGGCGACGATGCCTCGGTGCGCAAGGGGCGCGTGACGCTCGAGGACGTGGTGCGCCAGCTCGTGGCCGGCTGAGCCAGCTCAGGCGCCCGGCGCGTCCTGCATCAGCAGCCCGCGCAGCTTGCTGCGCAGCGGCGTGTCCTCGACGGCCGGCACGCCGGCCGCCTCGCGCAGCGAGAGCTCGCGGCTCTCGGCCGTGTGCAGGTCGATCTCGCGCACCACCTGGCCGTCCTTGTAGACGAAAGCCACGTCGGCCAGCGCGAGCACGTCCTCGATGTCGTGCGTGATCATCAGCACCGGAATGCCCCAGGCGCGGCGCACCTCGGCGAGTTCTTCGCGCAGCTCGGCGCGCAGCATCGGGTTGAGCGCGGCGAAGGGTTCGTCGAGTAGCAGCACCTGCGGCCGGCAGGCCAGCGCGCGCGCCAGCGCCACGCGCTGCTGCTGGCCGCCCGAGAGCTTCTGCGGCCGGCTGTCGGCCAGCGCGGCGAGGCCGAAGCGATCGAGCAGCGACTGCACGTTGTCGGCCTCCTCGCTCGGCAGGCGCCGGCGGCGCCAGGAGGTCAGGCCGAAGGCCACGTTCTCGCGCACCGAGAGGTGCGGGAACAGCGCGTAGTTCTGGAACAGGTAGCCCACGCGCCGCTCGGAGGCCGGCACGTCGATGCCGCCGGCGGCGTCGTAGAGCGTGCGGCCGTCGAGCCGCACGTGGCCGCCCGCGGGGCGCAGCAGGCCGGCGATGGCCTGCAGGGTCAGCGACTTGCCGGCACCCGAGGGACCGTAGAGCGCGGCGAAGGGAACGTCGGTCGAGAAGCGCGCGGCCAGGTCGAAGCGGCGGCTGCCGTCGGTGACCGTGAGCTTCAGATCGACATCAATCATGGTTTGCCGAAACCATAGCGCGTGAGCACCTCCTGTGCCGCGTCGCTCGAGAGGAAATCGATGAAATCCTTGGCCACGGCCTTCTGCTTGCTCTCGGCCACCACGGCGATCGGGTAGGTCACGGGGCTGTTGCCGCTGGGCGTGAGCACGATCTTGACCTTGTCGCCCATCACGGCCGCGTCGGTGCGGTAGACGAAGCCGGCCTCGACCTCGCCGCGGCCCACGTAGTCGAGCACCTGGCGCACGCTGTCGGCCTGCACGAACTTGGGCTCGAGCGTGGTCCAGAGGTTGGCGGCGTCGAGCACCTGCTTGGTGTAGCGGCCGACCGGCACGGTCGCGGTCTTGCCGACGGCGATCTTCTTCACGGCCGGGCCGGCCAGGTCCTGCAGGCTCTTGACGCCCACGCCGTCCTTCGACGGCTCGATCAGCACCAGGCTGTTGCTGACGAAGTTCTTGCGCGTGTCGGTGTCGATGTGCTTCTGCTCGACGCCGCGGTTCATGGTCTCCTGGTCCGCGCTCGCGAACACGTCGACCGGCGCGCCCTGGCCGATCTGCTGCAGCAGCACGCCCGAGGCGGCGAAGTTGAAGCGCACCGTGGTGCCGGCCTTGGCGGCCTCGAACTTGGGACCGATCTCCTTGAAGGCATCGGTCAGGCTGGCCGCGGCCGAGACGGTGATCTGCTGCGCGGCGGCCCCGATCGGGATCGCCAGGGCGAGGACGGAAGCGAGGGCGAGGGACGACAAGGCGCGGATGGAACGCATGCGAAGCTCCTGGATGAATCAGCGAAGGGAAAAGAAACGGTTGGACAGCACCAGCACCGTGATCGACAGCAGCGAGGTCACGATCACCAGCAGCAGCGCGAGGTCGTCGTGGCCGGCCTGCACGGCGTCGTAGATCGCCATCGACAGGGTCTGGGTCTGTTGCGGAATCGAGCCGGCCACCATCAGCGAGGCGCCGAACTCGCCCATGGCGCGCGCGAACGCCAGCAGCGTGCCGGCCAGGATGCCGGGCCAGGCCAGCGGCAGGGTGACGCGAACGAACACCGAGAAGCGCGACTGCCGCAAGGTGCTGGCCGCGGCCTCGAGCGAGCGGTCGACGCCCGCGAAGGCGGCGCTGGCCGACTTGAGCACCAGCGGCAGCGCGACCACGGCCGAGGCCACCACGGCGCCATGCCAGCTGAAGATGATGGTGTAGTCGAAGTGCTCGCGCAGCCAGGCCCCGAGCGGGCTGCGCCGGCCCGCCACCACCAGGATGCCGTAGCCGATGACCGTGGGCGGCAGCACCAGCGGCAGCATGAACACCGCCTCGAGCACGCTGTGGCCCCAGAAGCGCTTGCGCGCGAACAGCCAGCCCAGGGCCAGCCCGACGACCAGCGCGAGCACCGTCGCCACGCTGGCGACCTGGATCGACAGCACCAGCGGATGCCAGTCGGTCTGCGTGATGAGCGATTGCGTCGTGTTCATGAAGATACGGCGTAATTGTTGCATGACGCGCCGGCACGGCTCGGCGATGGAACACGGGTTCCAGGTTTTATTAGGGTAAATCCAGTGTGCATCGGGGGTGCGAAGGGTGCACATCCGGAGGCTCCTCCATATACTGGCAGATACAGCGTCGCAGACCTTTACCCCCGGGGCCGCGGCGCCAGATCCACCCCATGTCCCACGAGGACCCCGACCGACCGCCGACCATGCGCGCCTCAGCCCACGACACCGTTGTCCGCTCGATCTCCGGCCGGCCCGAGCTGCGCCAGGTGACGCAGGTCCAGGAATGGCGCGTCGAGCGCACGCTCGACGACGACGGCGGCGTGGTGCTGTCGATCGTGGCGCCGGGCGGCGAGAGCCAGTCCTTCCTGGTCGGCCAGGCCGACGCGCACGACATCGGCGAGGTGCTGCGCCGCAAGGCCGCCTGGGTCGAGCGGCTCGAACACGGGGAACCGCAGCGCTGACCATGAGGTGGCGCCACATGACGGGTGCCGAGCGCATCCTCGAAGTGCTGCTGACGCGGCGTTCGGTCTCGCCGCGCCGGCTGCGGCCGCCCGGCCCCAATCCCGAGGAGCTCGACGGCCTGCTGCAGGCCGGCCTGCGCGCGCCCGACCATGGCGCGCTGCACCCCTGGCGCGTGATCGAGTTCAGGCCCGCGAGCCGCGAGGCGCTGGCCGACTGCTTCGAGCAGGAGAAGCTGCGCCGCGACCCGCTCGCGAGCCCGGTCGACCTGCGCCGCGCGCGCGAACATGCGATGCGGCCGCCGCTGCTGCTGGCCTTCGTGGTCTCGCCGCGCCCGCGCAGCCAGGTGCCAGCGCGCGAGCAGTGGCTCAGTGCCGGCGCGGCGCTCGGCAACATCCTGAGCGCTGCGCACCAGCTCGGCTACGGCGCGATCGTGCTGAGCGGCGAGCGCTGCTTCGACGAGACGCTGGCACGCCAGCTCGGCGTGCAGCCCGGCGAGGAGCTGGTCGGCTTCATCAGCGTGGGCACGATCGCGGAAGCACCGCCGCAGCCGCGCGAGACGCTGTCGCAGAACGTGTGGTCGTGCTGGCAGGGCGAGGCGCCGTGGGTGGCGTCGCCCGGCGCGCTGCCGCCGCCGGAAGCCGGCTAGCGCATCCGGTCGTCGGAGCGGGTCTCGGGCAAGCGCTCGAGCCGCGCGCCGAACCAGCCCACGCGCTCGGTCTCGCGCACGTCGAAGCGCGGCACGTAGGGCTTGATGTCGAGCACCGGGGTGCCGTCCATCATGTCGTTGCCGCTGAAATGCAGGATGCGGCCCTCCACCGCCGTGAGCCGCACGATCGACAGCCCGAGCCGGTTGGGCCGCGCGGGCGCGCGGGTGGCGAAGACGCCGTGCGAGGCATCGTCGAGGAAGGGCACGACCTCGAGCTTCTCGTTCTCGCAGGCATGCAGCCGCGTGATCAGGATCAGGTAGTCGAAGCCCTCGATGTCGCGCAGCCCCGGCGCGAATTCGGGGTGGACCTCGACACGGCCCGTCTCCTCGGGCGCGCCCGCGGTCTGGATCGGCATGCCGGTGGCCTCGGTGAAGCGGCTGCGCACCACGCCCACGGGGCGCAGCACGATCTCGTCGCGCGCTTCGGCGCTCATGGCGCGAGCAGCCGCGTGAGCGCGCGGATGTCGGCGGCCGTGGCCAGCCGCGCGGCGTTCTCGATCGCGCGGTAGTGCTTGACGATCTCCTCGCCCACGGGCGTGAGCGCCGTGCCGCCGCCGTGCGAGCCGCCGGCGGCGGTGTTCACCGCGGGCGAGCTCAGCGCATGGTTCATCTCGTCGATCAGCATCCAGGCGCGCCGGTACGACATGCCCAGCAGCCGGGCCGCGCCCGAGATCGAGCCGGTCTCGGCCACGGCCTCGAGCACGGCGATCTTGCCGGGGCCGATGGCGATGACGTCATCGCGGTAGACGCGCAGGCGGAACTGGACTTTGGATTTCATGGCGGACGGAAAAAGCGCGGACGTGGGCGAGAAGGGTAAACGATGCGGCGACCGGGCCGGCCGCCGGATTACCCGATGGCGCGGCCTCGCCCGTCGAAGTCGTCATGTCAGAATGAACACAGCGCCAGGGCCGACCCACGCCGGCCCGCTATCGGATGAGGAATCGAACCATGCGCCCCCTGTCCCTCGAAGCCCGCGGCAGCACCACGCGCCGGCTGCTCGGCATCGCCGCGATCGTCGCCCTGCTCGCGGGCTGCGCCGGCACGCCGCCCACCGCACCGGCCGCGGCCACGGGCCATGGCCCCTCAACCAGCGACGAGGCCTCGCCGGCCTTCACGGTCTCGGGGGCGGTACTCAAGAGCGCGCGCTTCGACCTCGCCGAGCTGCGCGCCATGCCCGCGACCACGCTCACGGTGGGTGCCGACACCTACACCGGCGTGAGCCTGTGGTCGCTGCTCAACGATCCCGCGGTCGGGCTGCAGGCCGATGCGCGCGTGCGCAACCCGCTGCTGTCGATGTACGTGGTGGCCATCGGCAGCGACGGCTACCGCGCGGTGGTGTCGCTGGGGGAGATGTCGCCGGAGTTCGGCAACAAAACGGCGCTGCTGGCCTATGCGCGCAACGGCATGCCGCTGGGCCGCAACGGCGCGGCGCGCCTGGTGGTGGCCGGCGACCAGAAGCCGGGCCGCTCGGTGGCGCGGCTGGCCGCGATCGAGGTGTTCGCGGCGCAGCCTTCGGGGCGCTGACGATGAGGCCGGGGCCGCGGGCCCCGGCGGGGGTTCAGTGGAAGAACTTGGCCGCGCTGATCAGCGTCTTGTAGACGCCCCAGGCCAGCGGAATGCCCACCGCCGCCCAGGCCAGCACCACGACCGCCGGGCTCACCGTGTCGGCACGGCCCGAGCCCTCGCCCACTTCGGAGGCCGCGGCCTTCTCGTGCGCGAGCTTCTTCTCGATGGCGAGTTCGGCATCGCTCATGAAGTGCTTGTCGGCCACCGGGCGCACCAGCAGGTTGGCGATGAAGCCGATCACCAGCATGCCCACGAGGATGTACATGGTCTGGTTGTAGACCTGCTCGCGCGGCAGGCCCAGGCCGAGCTGGTACTCGCGCATGTAGTTCACGACCACCGGGCCGAGGATGCCGGCCGTGGCCCAGGCCGTCAGCAGGCGGCCATGGATGGCGCCCACGAACTGGGTGCCGAACAGGTCGGCCAGGTAGGCCGGCACCGTGGCGAAGCCGCCGCCGTACATCGAGACGATGATGCAGCAGGCGCCCACGAACAGCAGCTTGCTGCCTGCGCCGGCCGACGAGGGAATGCTCGCGTAGAGCACCGCGCCGAGCACGAAGAACACGGTGTAGGTGAGCTTGCGGCCGAGCTTGTCGGACAGGCTGGCCCAGACGAAGCGCCCGCCGATGTTGAACAGCGACAGCAGCGCGGTGAAGCCGCCGGCCACGACCGCGATGGCCGCGAGCTGGGTCTTGTCGAGTTCGCCGAACTTGCCCGGCAGGTCGATCAGCGCGCCGCCGAACACTTCCTGCAGCATCGGCGAGGAGATGCCGATCACGCCGATGCCGGCGCTCACGTTCATGCACAGCACCAGCCACACGAGCCAGAACTGCGGAATGCCCCAGACCTTCTTCACGTGCACGTGGCGCTGCGTGATCATGGCGTTGCTGGTCTGCGCGGGCGGAGGCGTCCAGCCGGCCGGCTTCCAGCCCGTGGGCGGCACGCGGTAGCCGAGCGCGCCGGCCATCATGAAGACGAAGTAGCCGATCGCCATCACGACGAAGGTCTGCATCACGCCGACGTCATGGGCGTCCGAGAAACGCTTCATGAGGTCGACCGCGAGCGGCGAACCGATCATCGCGCCGCCGCCGAAGCCCATGATGGCCATGCCGGTGGCCATGCCGCGGCGGTCGGGGAACCACTTGATCAGCGTGCTGACCGGCGAGATATAGCCCAGGCCCAGCCCGATGCCGCCGATGACGCCCGAGCCGAGGATCATGAGCCAGAACTGGTGCAGGTGGATGCCCAGCGCCGACAGCAGCATGCCGCCGCACCAGCACAGGGCCGACACCACGCCGGCCTTGCGCGGACCCGCGCGTTCGAGCCAGCCGCCCCACAGGGCCGCCGAGCAGCCGAGGAAGACGAAGAACAGGGTGTACATCCAGCCCAGCGTGGCCACGCGCCAGTCGCAGTTCGTGGCGAACAGCTCGGCGAAGAAGCTCATCTCGCGCGCGCAGGCCTGGGCGCCGGTGCCGGCAGTGGCGAGCGCCTTCGACAGCGGCAGCCAGAACACCGAGAAGCCATAGGCCATGCCGATGCACAGGTGGATGGCCAATGCTGCAGGCGGGACCAGCCAGCGGTTGTAGCCGGGGCCGGCGATGATGCGTTCCTTGTCGAGGAAGCCGGGCGCGGCGCCCGAGCCTTGGATGCGATCTCCCTCGAGAACGCCTGCAGTTGAACCTGCCATATCACTCCTAAATTGCCGGATCTGGAAAAACGGACTGTTGAAAATTTCCGGCGGCGGAGTGTGGGCGGCGCGGCCATGCGCCGTCAAATTCGATCGGCGCATGGGCCGATTCAAGAACTAAATGGCGACCGCCATCCGCGCCATCCGCGCTACTCGCCCAGCGTGCCGCTGTGCAGCGCGGCCTGGGCGAGCCACTCTGGCGTCTGCAGGAAGGCCAGCGCGGCCTCGAGGGCGCGCGAGGCACGCACGCCGTCCTGGGTCATGAAGCCGATCGGGGTGAGAACCTCGGGTGCCACCAGCGGCAGGGCCTCGAGCTCGCGGTAGCTGCGCACGGCCGCGACCATGGCGCCGGGCAGCACGCTGCTGACCGTGCCGGCGATGACGGCCAGCACGAGCGCGAGCACGGAGTTGGTCTCGATGGCCGGTGCCACGACGGTGCCGACGGCCTCGCGCAGTGCCTGGTCGACGATGGCGCGGTTGTGCATGTCGGGCGTGAGCAGGCACAGCGGCAGCTTCGCGGCCTCGGCCCAGGCCAGGGGCTTGCCGATGCGCAGCTGGTCGTCGGAGGGCACGGCGGCGCGGCGCAGAAGAAAGTAATGCTCGATGCTCTGCGGCCAGGCGGTGAGCTTGATGCCGGGCATGTGCATGCGCTCGGTGTAGCCGAGCGCGAGGTCGACCGAGAGGCTCTCGAGGCCGGTCTCGAGTTCCTGCGAACTCATGGAGATGACGCCGGGCACGATGCCCGGATGGCGCTGGTGCAGCATGGCCGCGAAGCGCGAGAGCATGGGTATCGCCGTGGGCACGGCCGCCATGCGCAGGCTGCCGCGCGGTTCTCCGGCCTCGCTGCGCAATTCCTGCAGCAGCACTTCGTTGTCGCGCAGCATGCGTTGCGCGGTGGCGAGCACGCGTTCGCCCTCGTGCGTGAGGCCGACGTAGACGCGGGCGCGCTTGACGATGACGACGCCGAATTCGGACTCGAGCGCGCGCAGGGCGTTGGACAGCGCGGGCTGGGTGATGTGGCAGGCGGCGGCGGCGCGGCCGAAATGCTTGTGTTCGCTGAGGGCTACGAGGTAGCGCATGGAGGCGAGGAGGTTCATCTCGCTGTCCTTGCTTCTATGTGCTGTTGTTCGGGGTGCTGCTGTTCGGGGCGCGTGCACAGGACAGCGGGTACTTCCCTCCGCGAATGTCCCCCGCCTTCGGCTCCTCCTTGATTTCGCTGCGGGAAGCACCCACTGCCCTGTGCACGTGGGCGCAGTCGTTGTGCCGGCCGGTTCAACCGCCCTGCCCCAGGCTCACGTCGATGGGGTACTCCCCGCAGCGAAATCAAGGAGGAGGCCGCAGGCCGGGGGACATTCGCGGAGGGGAGTACCCCATCGGCGTGAGCCCGCTCCCGCACGTAGCTCCACCGAAAAGAAGCACGACCCACCAAGCCCCCGAAACCCATCCTAGGTACTCTTGCTGACCGTGATCGTCGGAAACTTCGCCGAGAAATCCTTGGCCTTCTCGGCAATGCCCACCGCCACCTGCAGCGCCACGGCACGGTAGAGCCCGGCAATCTCGCCCTCGGGATCGGCCACCACCGTGGGCTTGCCGCTGTCGGCCTGCAGCCGGATGTCGATCGACAAGGGCAGCGCGCCCAGGTAGGCCATGCCGTCCTGTTCGGCCAGCTTCTTGCCGCCATCGGCGCCGAAGATGTGTTCGACATGGCCGCAGTTCGAGCACACGTGCACCGCCATGTTCTCGACCAGGCCGAGGATCGGCACGCCGACTTTCTCGAACATCTTGATGCCCTTTTTGGCGTCGAGCAGCGCGATGTCCTGCGGCGTGGTCACGATCACCGCGCCGGTCATCGGCACGCGCTGGCTCAGCGTGAGCTGGATGTCGCCGGTGCCCGGGGGCATGTCGACGATCAGGTAGTCGAGGTCCTTCCAGTTGGTCTGGCGCAGCAGCTGCTCGAGCGCCTGCGTGGCCATCGGGCCGCGCCAGATCATGGCCTGGTCGGCGTCGACCAGGAAGCCGATCGACATCACCTGCACGCCGTGGTTCTCCAGCGGCTCCATGGTCTTGTTGTCGGTGCTTTCGGGGCGGCCCTCGATGCCCATCATCATCGGCTGGCTCGGGCCGTAGATGTCGGCGTCGAGCAGGCCCACGCGCGCGCCCTCGGCCGCCAGCGCCAGCGCCAGGTTGGCCGCGGTGGTGCTCTTGCCCACGCCGCCCTTGCCCGAGGCCACGGCCACGATGTTCTTCACGTTGGGCATCAGTTGCACGCCGCGCTGCACCGCATGGCTGATGACCTTGGTCGTGATGTTGACCGACACGTTGTCCACGCCCGGCACCGTCTTGGCCGCGGCCACCAGCGCCTTGCGCAGCGCCGCATGCTGGCTCTTCGCGGGATAGCCGAGCTCGATGTCGAAGGACACGTCGCCCTCCGAGATCTGCAGGTTCTTGAGCGCGCGGGTGGACACGAAGTCCTTGCCGGTGTTGGGGTCTGCGACGCTCTGGAGGGCGTTCGAGATCGCCTCGGGGGTGATGGCCATTGATCTAACTCCTGGAAGGCGGGTAGTCTAGTGCGCCCCGTCGGGGCCGACTCCCAACGCTTCGAATAACCGAAAAATGCCAGAGACAAGCCCCGCGACGACCGGCCTGCTGCTCACCGGCGGCGGCGCCCGCGCCGCCTACCAGGTGGGGGTGCTGCAGGCCATCGCCGAGATCCGGCGCGCGGCCGGCGCCGCCGGTGGCGGCAACCCCTTTCCGGTCATCACCGGCACCTCGGCCGGTGCCATCAACGCGGCCGTGCTGGCCTGCGGCGCCGACGACTTCGACGCCGTGGTGGCCCACATCGCGCAGTTCTGGGGCGAGTTTCGCGCCGGCCAGGTCTATCGCGCCGACTCGCTCTCGGTCATCGGCAGCGGCGCGCGCTGGCGCATGCTGCTGGGCCTGGGGCGCTTCGCGGCCAACTGGATGCGCGTGAAGCCGCGCTCGCTGCTCGACAACACGCCGCTGTCGGAGATGCTCGAGCGCATGGTGCCGCTGGACCGCCTGCCGAAACTGATGCAGCAGGGCCACCTGCAGGCGCTGGCGGTCACGGCCTCGAGCTACAGCTCGGGCGAGCACGTGACCTTCTTCGAGTCGGGCACGCCGATGGCACCCTGGGTGCGTTCGCAGCGGCTGTCGGTGGGCTGCCGCATCTCGCACGCCCACCTGCTGGCCTCGGCCGCGATCCCCTTCGTGTTCCCCGCCACGGCGCTGCCGATGGAAGGCCACACCGAGTACTTCGGCGACGGCTCGATGCGCCAGTCGGCCCCGATCGCCGCGGCCATCCACCTGGGCGCGCAGCGCATCGTGGTGATCGGCGCGGGCCGCATGCACGAGCCGCGCGAGGCGCCCGCGCCCAACACCCACAGCGGCTACCCGACCATGGCGCAGATCGCGGGCCATGCGCTGTCGAGCATCTTCCTCGACGCGCTCGCGGTCGACATCGAGCGCCTGCGCCGCATCAACCACACGCTGGGCCTGATCCCCGAGGAGGCGCGCGCTGCGAGCGCGCTGCGCCCGATCGACCTGCTGGTGATCTCGCCCTCGGAACGCCTCGACGTGATCGCCGCGCGCCACGTCGACGCCCTGCCCGGCGCCGTACGCCACCTGCTCGGCGGCTCGCAGGTCGCGGCCGACGTCAAGGGCGGCGCGCTCGCGAGCTACCTGCTGTTCGAGTCGGGCTACACGCGCGAGCTGATGGCGCTCGGGCATGCCGATGCGATGCGGCAGCGCGAGGAGGTGCTGCGCTTCTTCGGCTGGAAGGAGACGAAGCAGCCGGAATCGACGGCCGCCTGAGTGCCGACCGCTCAGCCCTCCTCGGAAATCCCGAGCTCCGAGCACACCCGCCCGAGCAGCGCCTTGAGCTGCGCTACCTCGGTCTCGAGCCGCGCCACGTTGGCCTTGAGCGCCGCCACCTCGCCCAGCGAGACATCGTGCGCGGCGCGCGGCGCCTCGTAGCCGCCCGCGGGTGCGACCTCCTCGGCCGGCGTGCCGCTCAGCAGGTGCGCCCAGCGGCTCTCGCGCGCGCCGGGCAGGCGTGCAAGCTTCACCACCAGCGCGCCGGCCGAACGCTCGGACAGCTCGTCGAGGAAGCCCTCGACCGAAGAGATGTCGGCGAAGTTGTGCATGCGGTCGCAGGCGATGCGCAGCTCGCCCGCGGTCTGCGGGCCGCGCAGCATCAGCACCGTGAGCAGGATCACCGACTGCGAGGGAATGCGCAGCACGCGGTCGATGTTGTGTTCGTAGCGCCAGGCGCGGCCGCCGCTGGTCTCGGCCACCAGGCTGTAGCCCTTGAGGCTGTCGATCGCGGCCTGCACCTGCGACTCGCTGAGTTCGAGCACCGGGTTGCGGCTGGTCTTCTGGTTGCAGCCCGACACCAGCGCGTTGAGCGTCAGCGGATAGCTGTCGGGCACGGTGCGCTGCTTTTCGGCCAGCACGCCGAGGACGCGGGTTTCGACAAGGGACAGGACGGGCAGCGCAGTGGTCATGGCTCGGCAGGAAAACGAAGGGGAACGGGATTCAGGGCGAAACGACCGCGAGTATGGGCCCGAGCTCGCGCACGAAGTCGCTGCGCCCGAGCGCGGTCGAATGCAGGGCCGAGACGGTGCCGTCGAGATAGAGCGCGTCGCGGCAGTGCAGCACGTCGCGGAAGTAGAGCGCGAACTCGTGGAAGTTCACGGGCGTCTCGCTGAGCACGAAGATCGCCGTATGGCCCGACACGCCGACGCCGTTGCGGATCTTGCGCGAGGGCGAGTCGACGATGAACGAGCGATGCACTGCGCCATGGCGCAGCAGCAGCGGGCCCGACTGGGTGGCGATCGACAGGCCGCGCAGCCGCGGCGCGAGCGCCGGGTATTCCGACGACTCGATCACGCGCGGCCCCTCGTCCGACACCAGGAACACGCCGTTGGGCTGGAGGAAGAAATTGCCGGTGCCGGCCTCGAGGTTGAGCGGCGACTCCTCGCGGCCCTCGCGCACCAGCAGGCCCACGGGCGCGAAGTCGGCGTGGTACATGCCGGCATTCACCGCGAAGTCGAGCCGGCGCCCGCGCTCGGCCAGCCAGGCCTGCAGCCGGTCGAAGCGCTTGAAGGCGATGCCGCTGTCGTCGTTGAGGAACAGCGAGAGCCGGTCCTTGCGCAGGTCGACGCGCACTACCGTGTAGCGCGCCGGCTCGGCGCGCGCCGACGCGGCCAGGCCCAGCACGAGCCCCGCCACCAGCATCGACAGCCACAGCAGGCGCCTGGGCATCGGGATCGTCGCCGGTGCGGCGTGCCTCAGGCGTTCTGGATGCGCGCCACCAGCGCCTTCGTGAAGGCCTCGGTGCCGGCGCTGCCGCCCAGGTCGCCGGTGCGCACCTGGTCGATGTTGAGCGTGTCGTCGATGGCCTGGCGCAAGCGCGTGGCGAGCTCGGGCAGCTTGCAGTGATCGAGCATCAGCGCGGCCGCCAGCATCAGCGCGATCGGGTTCGCAATACCCTTGCCCGCGATGTCGGGCGCCGAGCCGTGCACGGCCTCGAAGATCGCGGCATTGGTGCCGATGTTGGCGCCGGGCGCCATGCCCAGGCCGCCGACCAGGCCCGCCACCAAGTCCGACAGAATGTCGCCGAACAGGTTGGTGGTGACCAGCATGTCGAACTGCCAGGGGTTGAGCACCAGCTTCATCGCGCAGGCGTCGATGATGACCGTGTCGAGCTCGAACTGGCCCTTGTACTTCTTCTCGTAGAGGTCGAGGCCGGTCTCGAGGAAGATGCCCGTGAGCGCCTTCATGATGTTGGCCTTGTGCACGATCGTGACCTTCTTGCGGCCGGTGGCCACGGCGGTCTGGAACGCGTACTCGAGGATGCGGCGGCTGCCCTGGCGCGTGTTGATGCCGGTGGCCATGGCCACGGCATGCGGGTCGCCGTCGATCGGCACGTAGTGCTCGTGGCCGATGTACAGGCCCTCGAGGTTCTCGCGCACCACCATCAGGTCGATCTTGTCGAAGCGCCCGCCCGGGATGATGGTGCGCGCCGGGCGCAGGTTGGCATAGAGCTCGAACTCCTCGCGCAGCCGCACGTTCGACGAGCGGTAGCCGCCGCCCGAGGGCGTCTCGAGCGGGCCCTTGAGCGCGAGCCGGGTGCGGCGGATGCTGTCGAGCGTGGCCGCGGGCAGCGGATCGCCCGAGGCCTTGACGCCGCCCAGGCCGGCGATCTGGCGGTCCCATTCGAAGGGCGCCTTCAGTGCATCGAGCGCGGCCAGCGTGGCGTCGACGATCTCGGGGCCGATGCCGTCGCCGGGGATCAGGGTTGCGGGAATGGGGGTGGTCATGAGGGGCGCCCTTGGTCGAGGAATGGGGAGTCGCGGCCGCCGGGGCGCGCGGAGGCCGAAGAATAACGCCGGGCCCATGGCACCGCCTTGACGAGGCCCGGCGCCGCGAGGGTCATTCGCGGGCCAGCCAGGCCAGCGCCTCCTCGCGGCTGTCGAGGAAACGGCAATAGCGGCCCTGGCGGGCCTCGCGCAGGTATTCGGCGAAGCGCTCGCCATGCTCGGCCGCGGGCGACACCACCACGGCCGCGCGCAGGCGGTAGGTCTGCAGCTTCTCGAGGAATTCGCCCGCGAAGCGGGTGCGCAGCGCGAAGAAGGCCGGCGGCAGCACGGCCTCGTCGAGCAGCACGCGGTCGGTGTCGTGCTCGAAGCAGGCGCCGACCACGTCGGTGGCCTCGCGGGCGTCGGTCAGCGGATGGGTCCATTCGACGATGCGCGCCGGGCCGTGGACGAGCAGCGCGTGTCGGGCGGGCGTGTTCATGGCGCGATCTCCTGGTCGAGCAGCGACGCCCGCGCCACGACCCGCCCCGGCGCCAGCAGCGCGCCCGGCGCGATCACCGCGTTGGCGCCGATGCGCGCGCCATCGCCGACCAGGGCGCCGAACTTCTCGCAACCGGTGGGCCGCAGCGTGCCGTCCGCGCCGCGCACCAGGATCTCCTTGGCGGCGCGCTCGTTGCGGTGGTTGCAGACGATGCTGCCGGCCTCCAGGTTGACGCCCGCGCCCAGCACCGAATCGCCGACGAAGTTGAAGTGCGCGAGCGCGGTGCCCGCGAACACGAAGGAGGACTTGAGCTCGGCGCCCGGCCCGATGCTGCAGCGCGCATCGAGCCAGTTGCCGCCGCGCAGGTAGGCACCCGCGGCAATGAAGCAGCCCGGCCCCACGACCAGCGGGCCCTTGAGCACCGCGCCGGGCTCGACGGTGGCGCTGCGGTGCACGGCCACGTCGCCGTCGATGGCATAGTCGACGGCCGGCAGCGCCGCCAGCAGCCGGCGCACGATGGCCGGCGCCTGCGACGGCAGCGCCCAGGGCGCCAGCGCGGCCCAGGGTGCGAGCGGCGAGGCGGCCAGGGTAGCGACGTGGGCCTGGAGAAGATCGGAGTCGGCAAGCTTCGGCATGGGGTCGATGCTGCCATCGAACCCGCCGGAACGCGGCGCCACCTAAAATGCCCGGTTCTCCCGCTGCGTCGCTTCCGACGCTCCCGCAACTCCGAAAGCGCCTCCCCCGATGTCCGCCCCGCGCAAGCTCTTCGTCACCACCGCCCTGCCGTACGCCAACGGCAAGTTCCACATCGGCCACATGATGGAGTACATCCAGGCCGACATCTGGGTGCGGAACCAGCGAATGAACGGTGCCGACGTCAACTTCGTCTGCGCCGACGACGCGCACGGCGCGGCGATCACCATCGCGGCCGACAAGGCCGGCGTGACGCCGCAGGCCTTCGTGGCCGAGATCGCCGCGGGCCGCAAGCAGTACCTCGACGGCTACCACATCGCCTTCGACAACTGGCACTCGACCGACGGCCCCGAGAACCACCAGCTGGCGCAGGACATCTACCGCGACCTGCGCGCCAACGGCCTGATCAGCACCAAGAGCGTCGAACAGTTCTACGACCCCGAGAAGGGCATGTTCCTGGCCGACCGCTTCATCAAGGGCGAGTGCCCGAACTGCCACTCGAAGGACCAGTACGGCGACAACTGCGAGGTCTGTGGCGCGGTCTACGCGCCCACCGAGCTGATCAACCCCTACTCGGCGCTGTCGGGCGCCAAGCCCGAGCTGCGCAGTTCCGAGCACTTCTTCTTCAAGCTGTCCGACCCGCGCTGCGAGGCCTACCTCAAGGAATGGACCGCCGCGCCCGGCCACGTGCAGCCCGAGGTGCAGAACAAGATCCGCGAGTGGCTCTACAAGGACGACGAGGGCAAGGGCGGCCTCGGCGACTGGGACATCAGCCGCGACGCGCCCTACTTCGGCATCGAGATCCCCGATGCGCCGGGCAAGTACTTCTACGTCTGGCTCGACGCGCCCGTGGGCTACCTGGCCTCGCTCAAGAACCTGCTCGACAAGCGCTGCATCGAACTGGGCGGCGACGGCATCTCGTACACCGAGTACATGGCCGACCCCGAGCTCGAGCAGGTGCACTTCATCGGCAAGGACATCATCACCTTCCACACGCTGTTCTGGCCCGCGATGCTGCACTTCAGCGGCCGCAAGGCGCCCGACGCGGTCTACGTGCACGGCCACCTGACGGTCAGCGGCGAGAAGATGAGCAAGAGCCGCGGCACCGGCATCGACCCGCTCAGGTACCTGTCGCTCGGCCTCAACGCCGAATGGCTGCGCTACTACATCGCGGCCAAGCTCAACGGCCGCAACGAGGACATCGACTTCAACCCCGAGGACTTCGTCGCGCGCGTCAACAGCGACCTGGTGGGCAAGTACATCAACATCGCGAGCCGCGCGGCCGGCTTCATCGGCAAGCGTTTCGGCGGCAAGCTGGGCGAGGTGTCGGCCGATGGCGACGCGCTGCTGTTCGCGCTGCGCGAGGCGGCCGGCGAGGTCCATGCGCTCTACGACGGCCGCGACTACGCACGCGCGCTGCGCGAGGTGATGGCGCTGGCCGACAAGGTCAACGAGTACGTCGACCAGAACAAGCCCTGGGAACTGGCCAAGAAGGAAGGCGCCGAGGCGCGGCTGCACGACGTGTGCACGGTCTGCATCGAGGCCTTCCGCCTGCTCACGCTGTACCTCAAGCCGGTGCTGCCGGCGCTGGCCGCGAACGTCGAGGCCTTCCTGAAGATCGCGCCGCTCGCCTGGACCGATGCCGCGCAGGCGTTGCCCGCGGGCCATGCGATCGGCGAGTACAAGCACCTGATGCAGCGTGCCGACGCCAAGGTGGTCGACCAGCTGTTCGACGCGCCCGAGCCGGTGGCGGCCCCCGCCGCAGAATCCGCGGCGGACGCGCTGCCCGGCGGCGAAGCCATCGCGCCCACCATCGGCATCGACGACTTCGTGAAGATCGACCTGCGCATCGCGAAGATCGTGGCCTGCGAGAAGGTCGAGGGCTCGACCAAGCTGCTGCGCCTCACGCTCGATGCCGGCGAAGGCAAGACCCGCAACGTGTTCAGCGGCATCGCCTCGGCCTATCAGCCGGAACAACTGGTGGGCAAGCTCACGGTGCTGGTCGCGAACCTCGCGCCGCGCAAGATGAAGTTCGGCGTCAGCGAAGGCATGGTGCTCGCCGCCAGCCACGCCGACGAGAAGGCCCAGCCGGGCATCCACGTGCTCGAGCCCTGGCCTGGCGCCACGCCCGGCATGCGCGTGCGCTGAATCCCGCGTTCTCCCGAAGAGGTCCCGCCATGACGACACCGCTGCCGATGTTCTTTCGCGCCACCCTCGCGGCGGCGTTGCTGGCCGTGCTCGGCGGCTGCGCGGTGGTCTCGGTGGCGAGCACCGCGGTCAGCGTGACCGCGGGCGCCGTGGGCCTCGCGGCCGACGCGGCGATCGGCACCGCGCGCATCACCGGCAAGGCGGTGGGCGCGGCGGCCGATGCGGTGATTCCCGACGGCGACAAGTAGATGGGCGCGGCGTTCGGGCCTATGCGGCCTGCGCGCCCACCAGCCGCGCCATCTGCACCTTGCTCGTGACGCCCAGCTTGGCATAGACCTGCCGCAGGTGATGGCGCACCGTGGCCGGCGAACTGCCGAGCGTGCGCGCCACCATCTTGTAGCTCTGCCCCTGCGCGAACAGCCGCGCCACCTCGGCCTCGCGGCGGCTCAGCAGCGTGAGGGCGGCCGATGCCGGCACCGGTGCCTCGTGCAATCCCAGCCCCTGCACCAGCACCAGGTGCGGCATCAGCAGCTCGACCAGCGCCTGCGCGCGCGCACCGAGGCCGGCCGCCTCGCGGCTGTAGAGCGACAGGTGCATCCACCACGGCGAACCGGGCGCGGGCACGATCACGCTGAGCGCCTGGCCGATGCCATGGTCGGCCGCGAAGGCGCGCATCGAGGCCACGGGCGGCAGCTCGTGCGCGGCCAGTGCGACGCCATGGCCGGGCTGCGCCATGGCGGCCGGCACCACGGGATCGATGTGCCGCACGCGGCACCAGTCGTTCACGAAATCGGGCGCCAGGCCGCGCGTGTGGCCGCCCTGCGGCCGCAGGGTGCCGGCCTCGAACAGCGAGCGGCCGAACCAGGCACCGTCGAAGGCGATGTGGCGCGCCAGCCAGTCGAGCAGCGCGCCCGCGCCCAGCCGCTCGGGCTCGGCGGCCAGCGGATAGAGGCCGAGCAGCATCGCACCGAGCTGTTCGGCGGGAACGCCCGACATCGACGGAAAAGCCTGCTGCGCCATGCGGCGCGATCTTAGGCGTGCCCGGTGCGTCCGGGGCGCGGAGATTCCCGCATCGTTCATCTGAACGACTGCCGCGACGGGCCACGCCCACCTACGCTGCGGGCGGCCTTTCACTCCAACGAAGACACAGGACCCCGCCGCCATGCATCTCGCCGACTACAGCCGCCTCGACGCCACCGCGCTCGCCGACGCCATCCGCCGCAAGGAGACCACCGCCGCCGAGGCGCAGCGCTGCGCGCGCGAGGCCGCGGCCGCGCTGAATCCGCGGCTCAACGCCATCATCGAGCTGTTCGACGCGCCGCTCGCGCACGAGGCGCAGGGTCCGTTCGGCGGCGTGCCCTTCCTCATCAAGGACCTGGTGCTGCAGGCCGAGGGCGTGCGCTGCCAGGCCGGCAGCCGGCTGTTCGGCCCGGGCCTGCCCGCGCCCGCCGACAGCGCGCTGATGGCGCGCTTCCGCCGCGCCGGCTTCGCCACGCTGGGGCGCACGCACACGCCCGAGTTCGGCTTCAACGCCACCACCGAGAGCGCCTTCGGCGGCGCCACGCGCAACCCCTGGAACCCGGCGCACAGCACGGGCGGCTCCAGCGGCGGCTCGGCCGCGGCGGTGGCCGCGGGCATCGTGCCGGTCGCGCATGCCAACGACGGCGGCGGCTCGATCCGCATTCCGGCCGCGGCCTGCGGCCTGGTCGGGCTCAAGCCCAGCCGCGGCCGCGTCAGCGCGGGCCCGGGCTACGGCCTGCCGCTGATGGGGCTGGGCATCGAGGGCGTGGTGTGCCGCACGGTGCGCGATGCCGCCGGCGCGCTCGACGCGATGCACGGCCCCGAGCTCGGCGATCCCTTCCTGATGGCGCCGCCCGCGCAGCCCTATGCACAGGCCATCGGCACGCCGCCGCGCCGGCTGCGCATCGCGGTCACGACGCAGTTCCCGGGCACGCAGCCGGCCGCGCGCGCCTGCGTCGAGGCGGTCGAGGCCACGGCGGCGGTGCTCGCCGACCTGGGTCACGTCGTGGAATGGGCCACGCCCGCCTATGCGCACGAGGCCTTCCTCGCGGCCACGCGCACCTTCTGGTCCTCGTTCCTCGCGGCCGGCGTGGCGGGGGTGGCGCAGGCGCTGCAGATCACCGTCGACCAGGCGCTGGCCCAGGTGCAGGCCTGCACGCGCGCCACCGCCGAGCACGGGCTGCGCCTGAGCGCGCTCGACCTGGAACTGGCGCTGATGCAGATGAACGCGGTGTCGCGCGAGGTCGCGCCCTTCTTCGCGCGGCACGACATCCTGCTCTCGCCCACGATGCGCACGCCGCCGGTGGCGCTGGGCGTGCTCGACCAGGACGACGCCGCGCGCGATGCGCAGGGCTTCTTCGACCACCTGTTCGACTACGCCGCCTGCACCCCGCTGGCCAACCTCACGGGCCAGCCCGCGATCTCGCTGCCGCTGGCGGTGGCCGGCGACCTGCCGATCGGCGTGCAGTGCATGGCGCCGATGGGCGACGAGGCCACGCTGCTGCAGCTGGCCGCGCAGCTCGAGCAGGCGATGCCCTGGTCGGCGCGGCGGCCGGCGCTGCACGCGGCGGCCTGAGCGTTCACCAGCGCACGTTGACCCCGGCGCTCGCCTGCACCGAGGCGCGCGAGCGCAGGCCGCCGCCGAGCGCGAAGCGGCGGCCCAGTTCGCCGTAGACGCTGACCGCGGGCCCGATGCGCCACGAGAAGCCGCCCGCGAGCTCGGCCGCGCTGCCGCTGGCACTGCTCGCGATGTCGGTGGACGCGGCCGGTCCCGCGAAGCGCGCGATGTCGGCGCCCGCGGCCATCCGGTAGAGGTTGATCCGGCCATAGGGCTCGACCACGCCCTCGCCCGCGGCGATGCGGCCCTTCAGCCGCAGGCCGGCGCGCGCCATCCAGCCGTTGGCGCTGTCCTGCGACACCACCGCGGCCGGAATCAGTGCCTCGTCGATCGAGCGGCTCTGGTGGATCAGCTGCAGCTGCGGCTCGAGCGCCCAGCCCGCGCCGAGCTCGAAGGACTGGCCGATCTCGAGCGAGGCCACGGTGCTGCGCCCCTTGCCCTCGATCGGCAGCGCGGCCAGCGGCTGCGCCGTGTAGTCGTGGCGGCCGAACTGCAGCACCGCGTCGGCATAGAAGCCGCCGGGCTCGGCAAAGGTGGCGTAGCCGCCGATGTAGCGGCTGCGCAGGTCGGTGCGGCCGATCGCGCCCCACAGGCCGCTCGCGAAGCCCTGCACCTGCGCCTTGCCCTCGAGCTGGCCGACGTAGACGCCGGCGCGCCATGCGGTGCCGGCCCAGAGGTCGGTGCCGGCCTGGAAGCCGCTCAGGTGCATCTCGCTGCGCGGATCGACCGCGCCGCGCTGCGCCAGCGTCGGGTCGGCCACGATGACCCGGCCCCAGGCGCGGCGCATGGGCGGGCCGTCGCCGGCGGCCTGTGGCGCGCCGCTGCGCTGGTGCAGGTTCGAGAGCATCGTGAGGTCGCTCTCGCGCAGCTGCGCGGGCAGCGCGGCGAGCATCGGCACCTGCACGCGGTAGGCCGGGCGCTCGACCGGCGCGGGTGCCGGCGGCAGCGTCGGCGGGGGCGCGGGCGGCTGCGGGTTGCCGCCGCCGGACGAAGGCGGCGCGGGGGGCGGAGGGGGTGGCGGCGGGGGCGGCGTCACCCCCACGCTCGAGCGCAGGTACCAGTTCTCGCCGAGCCCCTGCGCATCGGCCGCGTGCAGCCGGTATTCGAAGGCACCCGCATCCACGTGGCCGCCCACGAGCGCGAAGGCGTCGCGCGTGGTCTGCGCGGTGGTGGTGGCGCCGTTGATCGCGCTCACGACCTCGATGCCGTCGCCGGTGGTCAGCGCGCCCAGGCCGCCGAGGTTGACGATCTGCACCTGGGTGCGGCCCGTCACGCTGGCGGCCGCGTTGGCGCGCAGGCCGGTCGCGGTGGCGCTCACGGTGCCGGCCTTCAGGGCGCGGGTCTCCTCGCGGACGCCGCCGTCGATCACCAGCCGGTCGCTGAGGCTGCCGCTGTCGCCGAGCCGGGTGCCCAGGCGCAAGGTGCCGTCCTGCCCCACATAGGGCCCGCGCACGGTCAGCCGCGTGCCGGGCTCGGTGCCGACCAGCGACACCGTGCCCGCCACCGTGAGTCCGGCCACGGTCTGGTCGTGGCCCGCGAGGTCGAGCGTGCCGCCGCGGCGCACGTCGTGGTGCGAGGCCTCGCTGAAGGTGTTGGCGCGGCCCGCGCGCAGCACGCCCTCGTCGACCGCGGTGACGCCGCCGTGGTCGTTGCGGCCCGCGAGCACCAGCGTGCCGGGGCCGGTCTTGAGGATGCCGCCCGGGCCTTCGATGCCCACGTTGAAGGTGGCGGTGACGCCCGCGTCGACGCGCACCGGCGCCTCGGGCAGCTGCGGCACCAGCCGCCCGGGCAGCGAGCCCTCGGCGTGCGAGCCCTCCTCGAGCCGGTAGCCGTCGCTGCGGAACTGCATGCCCTTGAAGTCGAACAGGCCGTCGATGGTGACCGCCCCCGCGCGGCCCTGGAAGATCGCCATGTTGCCGTTCCAGGCCTCCGCGTTGCGCCCCGCGATGTCGGTCCATTGCGGCTCGAGGTAGCGCCAGTTGCCGTCGCCGCCCGCGACCACGCCGTCGCCGGCCGTTCCGCCGCCGTCCCAGAACTGGTTGGTGCCGACCGCGCCGCCGCTGACCTCCAGCTCCACCGTCGAGCCGCGCACGTGCACCGCGTGCGTGAAGTCCGTGGGCATGGCGCCGAGCTCGAGGCCGTTGTCGGCGATGCTGCCGTCGACCCGCATCAGGGTCTGCACGCCGTTGCCGTAGCCGACGCGCTCGCTGACGTCGAGGCTGCCGTCGAGCGTGAGGTTGCCGGCCACGGTGACGAGGTCGCCGGCGCCCGGCACGCCCGGCGTGCCGAGGTCGTAGTGCAGCCGGCTGCCGGGATCGAGCGCCAGGTCGCCGAGCACGGCGAAGGTGCCCACGCCGCCGTCGCCGGGCGCCAGCGTGCCGCCCGCGCGCACCGTGGCCGCCTTCACCTGTCCGAGGCCGCCCAGCGTGGCGCCGCCGGCCACCTCGACCGTGCTGCGCGGCAGCGCGCCGTTGACCAGCAGCGTGCCGCCGAGCACGCGCGTGCGGCCGTCGGTGTCGTGCGCGCCGCCGAGCGCCAGGGTGCCGGCGTTCTCCTTGTCGATCGCGATGCTGCCGCCGATGGCGCCGTCGTAGGCCACGCGGCCCGGGCCGCGGTCGAACACCACGCGGCCGAAGCCCGAGAGGTTGCCGGTGACGGACCCGGCGTTCGCGCCGTCGCCCACGCGCAGCGTGCTGCCCAGCACGATGTCGCCGCTCTGGGTGTTGTCGCCGGTCAGCGTGACCGGGCTCGAGACCTCGAGCCGGCCCGGGCCGGAGATCGCCGCGCCCAGCACCAGCGGCGCCGTGCCGGCGCGCGAGATTTCCAGCGTCGAGCCCGGCGTGGCGAGCACGATGCGCTCGGCCACCAGCGCATCGACCGGGGTCTCGCCGATCACCAGCACATGGCCGTCGGCGGTGCTCGCCTGGCCGATCTGCAGCGTGCCCGCGCTCACGCGCGCGCCCTCGTCGAGCTGCATCATCCCGGTGCCGCTGCGGCCGATCTGCAGCTCGCCCGCGACGTTCAGTGCACTGCCCGCGCCGCTCAGCGAGACGGTGTGTTCGGTGCCGCCGCCGCCCTGCGAGACGAAGCGAGCGGCATTCACGATGCCGCCGCTGCCGATGCGCAGCAGGGTCTGCACGTCGCGGCCGTCGCTGCTGCCGAGGTTGAACAGGCCCGTGTCGAGCCGGCCCGCGCCCTCCACCACCATCAGCGTGCCATTGGAGGCATCGACCGAGGCCGCGCTGGCCGGGCCCGAGACGATGCCGACGACGGTGCCGGGCACCAGGTTCACCGTCACGGCCGTGCCGGCGCCGGGCACGCCAGCGCTCCAGTTGGCGGCGTTGAACCAGTCGGCGCGCGCCATGTCGGCATAGGGCGGCGCGGAGGTCCACGCGCTCTGCGCGACGGCGCGCGGCAAGGCGGACGCGCACACCAGGCCGGCGACGGCGGCGGCGATCAGGGTCGGCGTGAAGACGGCACGCGGCCGGGAAGCAGGTGTCATGGCGAGGAGGCGCGAAGGGGTGGAACGACCCGTGCGCGCGGGGCCTGGCGGGCCTGTGCGATGCGCAGCGGGGGCTGCGTTCGAATCTAGGAAAACGGGGCGCGCGGCGCGCCCCATAAAGATGGCGGTCGCTACGCGAGCGGCAGCCGCAGCACCACGCGCGTGCCGGGCTCGGCCTTCTCGATGCGCAGCTCGACGCCGGCCTGCGCGGCGCGCTGGCGCATCGAGCGCAGGCCGTTGCCGCGCGCCTCGCCGAGGCCGCAGCCGTCGTCGCGCAGCACGATCTCGATGGCATCGCCACCGACCGTCGTGCTGACCGCCGCGCTGACCGCGAGCACGCGTGCGCGTGCGTGCTGCAGCACGTTCGAGATCGCCTCCAGCAGCATGTACTGCAGGTGCCGCGTGGCCTCGTCGGAATCGCAGCGCCAGCGCGGCAGGTTCGCCACCGACCAGTCGAGCGCGAGCCCCGCGGCTTCGATGCGCGGCTGCAGCCGGAAGCGCATGCTCGCGAGCAGCGCGTTGGCGTCGCCGGCCGGCAGGTTGATGGCATCGATCGACAGCCGCAGCTGGTCGAGCGATTCGCGCAGGGTCTGCATCACCTCCGACTTGGTGGCCACGCCGCGCTCGAGCTGCAGCATGGCGGTGATCAGGTGCGCGCCGGCGCCGTCGTGCATGTCGCGCAGGATGCGCGCGCGCTCGGCCGCCACCGTGCTCGCATGCTCGAGCCGGCGCAGCTCGGCATGCTTGTCGGCCAGCTCGGCCTCGCGCAGGCGGATGCGGTCCTCGAGCGACAGGTGCAGCTGGCGCAGCTCCTCGCGCGTGCGCTGGAAGCGGATGCCCACGATGGCGAGGATCGCGAGGCTCACCAGCACGGCCGCGAACTTGGTCCAGCCGGCCTCGTCGAAGCGCTCGACCAAAAGCCGCGCGATCACGCTGTCGCGCACCAGCGCGACCCAGCCCGCGACCAGGATCAGCAGCATCCAGGCGCGCTCGCCGGCCCGGTGGCGCCAGGTCTCCCAGCCCAGCCGCAGCGACAGCGCCAGCCAGCCGGCCACCAGCAGCAGGATCCAGCCGAGCACCCAGTTCTGCGTCTGCTGCAGCGTGCCGAGCGCCAGCGCCACCGGGCCCAGGCCCAGCACGCCCCAGACCAGCCATTGCTCGCGCCGCGGCCGGCCGTGCCAGACCTGCCGGATCACGAGGTAGGTGGCGATGTGGCCGAGCCAGAACACCGCGAGCACCACCTTGAACCAGCTCGGCCAGGCGAGCAGGCCCTCCTCCCACCAGGTGGCGGCGATGCGCAGGCTCCACAGCGCCTCGCACAGCGCGGCCCAGCCGTAGACGGCCTCGCGCTGCTGCGCCCACAGCATCAGGCAGAACACCGCCACCAGCAGGCTGAACAGCGTGATCACGCGCGGCAGGGTGACGTGGCGCCATTCGAGCGCGTCCCACTGCGGCTGCAGCAGGCGCTCGGCGCCCAGGCGCACCGGCGCGATGCCGGCGCGGCGCGAGGGATCGGCGCGCACCGCGATCTCGAGCAGGTTCTCGCCGTCGCGCAGCAGCGAGGGCGGCACGCGCAGCCACAGCGGGCGGCGGTTCGACCAGCCGTCGTTGATCTGCTCGAGCTTGCCGGCGGCCGCGATCACCTGGCCGTTGAGCTTCACGCGGTAGGCGTTGCCGATGCGGCTGACGAGCAGCGCCTGCGGCTCGTCGGCATGGCCCGCGGGCGCGTCGAAGCGGATGCGCAGCTGGGCCCAGCCGAGGGCGCGCGGCCAGTGGGCGTCCCAGTGCAACGGCAGCGTGACCTCGGCCGGCGGCGGCGAGGCGCGGCCGACGAAGCGCACCTGCAGTTCGCCACGGTCGAGGGCGAGCACCTCGCTGGCGGCCCCCCCCGTGGCGGGCATCAGCAGCATGGCCACCAGCGCGAGGACGGCGAGCAGCAGGCGGCGCATCAGCCCAGCATGCGCCCCAGCAGCCCCATGCGGCTGGCCTCGAACACGGCCTCGCCGCGCGAATGCACCGCGAGCTTGCTGTAGAGGTTCTTGATGTGGCCCTGCACCGTGTGCTTGGTCACGCCCTGCAGGCGCGCGATCTCGCCGTACGAATAGCCGCGCGAGATCAGCTCGAGCACTTCGGTCTCGCGCGGGGTCAGCATCATGGCGGCGGCCGGGTCGGGGGCGGCCGATGCGGCGGGCTTCGCCTCGCCGCCGCGCACGTGCAGCAGCAGCTTGCGCGCGATCATCGGCGAGATCGGCGAGGCGCCGTGCTTGATGTCGACGATCACCTGCGCGATGTCGGCCGGCGAGGAATCCTTCTGGATGTAGCCCACCGCGCCCGCGCGCACGCAGTCGAGCACCGTGTCCTCGTCGCCGAAGACCGAGACCACCAGCACCTCGCAGGCCGGCTGGCTGCGCACCACCTGGCGCAGCAGCTCGAGCGCATGGCCGTCGGGCAGCGCGAGGTCGGTCAGCAGGATGTCGGCCTGGTGGCTGTCGAACCAGGCCACGGCCTCGGCCATCAGGCCCAGCGAGGCGACCAGCTCGAGCTCGGGATGGGCCGCGATGCAGGCCTCGAAGAAATGCCGGACCTCGGCATCGTCCTCGAGCAATGCGACGCGCCAGCGCAGCGCGGAGGAGGAAGCGGCGGGGATGGCGGCGGCGTCGGGCATGGCGGTGGCGCCGAGCTTAGTCGGCGCCGCGCGCTTCGCGCCCCCCATTTTCATGGGGTGACCAGGGCGCGTTCGCGGCCTCAGGGCGCGTTCGCGGCCTCAGGGCGCCTCGGTGCCGCGGTCGGGCGACGAGCCGCTGCGCACCACGCGCTGGTCGTCGTTGAGCACCGCGGTGAACACCATCGGCGAATTGGGCGGCTGCAGCCAGCGCCATTCCCATTCGTACTCGCGGCGCAGCGGATAGGGCGTGACCTTGGCCGGCTTGCCGAGCATCTTGCGCAGGTCCTCCATCGCCATGCCGTTCTTCACGCGCGCGAAGTTCTCGGGCGTGAGCACCTGGCGCAGCGCGCTCATCTTTCCATCGGCGCCGATGGTGACCATGTAGTTCTTCTGGCCCTGGGGCTGGCGGTTGTATTCGAACACCCGGCCGCCGGGCGCATCCCAGACGTTCTCGGGTTCGCCGAAGCGCGCGCGCACGTCGGCCTCGGTCGACACGCCCTCCTCGAGCTGCTCGATGCGCTGCGAATCGCAGCCCGCGACGAGGGCCGCCACCGCCGCCAGCCACACGGCCGCCACCCCGATCCGCCAGACTCGTACCTGCCCCATGCCGTCCCCCGGTAAAATTCGCGCCCACAAAGGTTCAGTCTATGTCCATCTTCCGCCGTCCCCACTACACCTCCGAGATCACCAGCTTCATCGACGAGATGAAAACCAAGAAGCCGACGCTCGAGGCGGAACAGCGCGCGGGCCGCGCCCTGCTCTGGGACAAGCACCTCGACCGCGGCCTGCTCGAGGAATACGCGGAAGCCCGCGTGCCGCAGCAGCCCTACGTCTACCAGACCCAGGCCAAGTAAGAACATGATGCCGATGCGGCATCCGTCGCCCGCCAATGCTGGGCACGGCGCTACCTTTTCGATAGCGCCTGCCCGATGAGCGGACCGCGCGACGAGGACAGCGACACGCTGGTGGTGGCCATGCCCGAGGTGGTCGACCAGGTCGCGCTCGCCCGGCTCTACGGCGAGCCGCTGTTCGCGATGCCGAAGGACCTGTACATCCCGCCCGAGGCGCTGCAGGTCTTCCTCGAGGCCTTCGAGGGCCCGCTGGACCTGCTGCTGTACCTGATCCGCAAGCAGAACTTCAACATCCTCGACATCCCGATGGCCGCGCTGACGCGGCAATACCTGAGCTACGTCGACGAGATCCGCCAGACCAACCTCGAGCTCGCGGCGGAATACCTGCTGATGGCCGCGATGCTGATCGAGATCAAGTCGCGCATGCTGCTGCCGCCCAAGAAGGCGGCCGAGGGCGAGGAAGCCGAGGACCCGCGCGCCGAGCTCGTGCGCCGGCTGCTCGAGTACGAGCAGACCAAGCTGCAGGCCGCCTCGCTCAACGCGATGCCGACCTACGGGCGCGACTTCTGGCGCGCCCAGGTCTACATCGAGCAGTCGCTCAAGCCGCGCTTCCCCGAGGTGGCGGTGGTCGACCTGCGCGATGCCTGGGCCGACATCATGAAGCGCGCCAAGCTCGTGCAGCACCACAAGATCTCGCGCGAGGAGCTCAGCGTGCGCGAGCACATGAGCATCGTGCTGCGCCACCTGCAGGGCCAGCGCTTCGTGGAGTTCGAGAAGCTGTTCGACATCTCGCGCGGCGCGCCGGTGATGGTCGTGACCTTCATCGCGATGCTTGAGCTGGCCAAGGAAACCCTGATCGAGATCACGCAGGCCGAGGCCTTCGCGCCGATCTACGTGCGGCTGGCCTACTCTCCCGCCTGAAGCGCCATGCGGTCCACCTCCTTCGCGCGCCGCCCGGCGGCGCGGCACCTCCCCCTCACCCCGTCGGGCCGGACCGGTGCGCTGCCGCACCACCGATCCTGACCCTCGTCCCTTCCCGCGCGCCATGGCCTCCTCCCTCGATTTCGACGTCCTCATCGTCGGCAGCGGCCTCGCCGGGCTCTCCGCGGCCCTGCTGCTGGCGCCCACGCACCGCGTGGCGGTGCTGACCAAGCGCGCGCTGGCCGACGGCTCGAGCGCCTGGGCCCAGGGCGGCATCGCGGCGGTGCTGGCCGCGGGCGACAGCTTCGACGCCCACGTCGACGACACGCTGGTGGCCGGCGCCGGCCTGTGCGATGCGGCCGCCACGCGCTTCGTGGTCGAGCACGCGCCCGAGGCCATCGGCTGGCTGCGCGAGCTCGGCGTGCCCTTCTCCGAGGAGGACGGCGACCTGCACCTCACGCGCGAGGGCGGCCACAGCCAGCGCCGCATCGTGCATGTGACCGACGCCACCGGCGCGGCCGTGCAGCAGGTGCTGATCGAGCGCGTGCGCCGCACGCCCAACGTCACGCTGTTCGAGCACCACACGCTGGTCGACTTGGTCGCCGGCGAGCGGTTCGGTGCGCCCGAGGCGGGCTGCGCGGGCCTCTACGCGCTCGACGACGCCAGCGGCGAGGTGCTGGCCTTCCGCGCGCCGCACACCATCCTGGCCACGGGCGGCGCGGGCAAGGTCTACCTCTACACCACCAACCCCGACACCGCCACCGGCGACGGCATCGCCGCCGCCTGGCGCGCGGGCTGCCGGGTGTCGAACATGGAGTTCATCCAGTTCCACCCGACCTGCCTGTATCACCCGCATGCCAAGTCCTTCCTGATCAGCGAGGCGGTGCGCGGCGAAGGCGGGCTGCTGAAACTGCCTGAATCGGCGGGAGGCACCCGCTTCATGCCGCGGCACGACGAGCGCGCCGAACTCGCGCCGCGCGACGTGGTGGCGCGCGCGATCGACTTCGAGATGAAGAAGCACGGCCTGGACTGCGTGCATCTCGACATCTCGCACCAGAGCCCCGATTTCCTGCGGGCGCACTTCCCGAACATCCTCGCGCGCTGCGCCGAGCTCGGCATCGACATCACGCGCGAGCCGATCCCGGTGGTGCCGGCCGCCCACTACACCTGCGGTGGCGTGGTGACAGACCTGGCCGGCCGCACCGACCTGCCGGGCCTCTACGCGATCGGCGAGACCGCCTGCACCGGGCTGCACGGCGCGAACCGGCTGGCCAGCAATTCGCTGGTGGAGTGCATGGTGTTCGCGCGCGCGGCCGCCGCGGCCATCGGCGCCGCGCCGGCACGCGAGGCGGTGGCGCTGCCGGCCTGGGACGCGAGCCAGGTGACCGATGCCGACGAGGCGGTGGTGATCTCGCACAACTGGGACGAGCTGCGCCGCTTCATGTGGGACTACGTGGGCATCGTGCGCACCAACAAGCGCCTGGAGCGCGCCAGCCACCGCATCGCGCTGCTGCAGGCCGAGATCCACGAGTTCTACGCCAACTTCCACGTCACGCGCGACCTGCTCGAACTGCGCAACCTGGTGCAGGTGGCCGAGCTGATCGTGCGTTCCGCGCAGGCCCGCCACGAGAGCCGGGGCCTGCATTTCAGCCGCGACTATCCTTCGCTCGCCGAGCCCACCGCACCCACGGTGCTGGTGCCGGCCGACCGATAGCCCCACCCGTTCCCGCTTTCTTCAACCCCAGGATGCCCGGCCACCGACGCCCGCAGGGAGAAACCCAACCATGTCCAACGCCTCCACCCCGAACGAAGCCACCACCGCCACGCCCTACGGCACGCTGCCGCCGGCCTCGCAGCCCGCCACGCGCAAGCCGCTGAGCCTGCCGCGGCTGGCCGAGCTGCATGCGCGCGGCGAGAAGATCGCGATGCTCACGGCCTACGACGCCACCTTCGCGGCCGTGGCCGATGCCGCGGGCGTCGAATGCCTGCTGGTCGGCGATTCGCTCGGCATGGTCTGCCAGGGCCTGTCGAGCACGGTCGGCGTCACGCTCGAGACCATGCGCCATCACACCGACAGCGTCTCGCGCGGGCTGCGCCGCGTGCAGGGCACGGCCTGGCTGATCGCCGACCTGCCCTTCGGCAGCTACCAGGAGTCGCGCGAACAGGCGCTGCGCAGCGCCACCGTGCTGATGCAGGCCGGCGCCCACATGGTGAAGCTCGAGGGCGGCGGCTGGACCACCGAGACCGTGCGCTTCCTGGTCGAGCGCGGCATCCCGGTGTGCGCGCACCTGGGCCTGACGCCGCAGACGGTGCATGCGCTCGGCGGCTACCGCGTGCAGGGCAAGGGCGACGCCGCCGCGGCCCGGCTGCGCGAGGAGGCCCAGGCGCTGCAGGACGCGGGCGCCGCGATGCTGGTGCTCGAGATGGTGCCGGCCGCGCTGGCCACCGAGCTCACGGCCGAACTCACGCGCTGCGCCACCATCGGCATCGGGGCCGGCCGCGGCACCGCGGGCCAGGTGCTCGTGCTGCATGACATGCTGGGCCTGAACCTGGGCCGCATGCCGAAGTTCGTGCGCAACTTCATGGACGGCGCCGGCGGCATCCCGCAGGCGCTCGCGGCCTACGTGCGCGCCGTCAAGGACGGCAGCTTTCCCGACGACCGGCTGCACGCCTGGTAATCCACCCCTTTTTTCTTTTCTTCCTCACTCCAAGGAGACCGTCCCATGTTCATCGCCCGCACCATCCCCGAACTGCGCGACCACCTGGCACGCTTCGAGCACCCTGCCTTCGTGCCGACCATGGGCAACCTGCACGACGGCCACATCGCGCTGGTCACGCAGGCGAAGCCGCTGGGCGACGCCACCGTCGCGAGCATCTTCGTGAACCGGCTGCAGTTCCTGCCGCACGAGGACTTCGACACCTATCCGCGCACCTGGGACAGCGACTGCGCCAAGCTGGAAGCCGCCGGCTGCGACGTGCTGTTCGCGCCCGACGAGAAGGCGCTCTATCCCGAGCCCCAGACCTGCAAGGTGCATCCCGACCCGGCGCTGGCCGACATCCTCGAGGGCCACTTCCGACCCGGCTTCTTCGTCGGCGTGTGCACCGTGGTGATGAAGCTGTTCAGCTCCGTGCAGCCGCGCGTGGCGGTGTTCGGCAAGAAGGACTACCAGCAGCTGATGATGATCCGCCACCTGGTGCGGCAGTTCGCGCTTCCGATCGAGGTCGTGGGCGGCGAGACCCGCCGCGCCGGCGACGGCCTCGCGCTCTCCTCGCGCAACGGCTACCTCAGCGAGGGCGAGCGCGCCGAGGCAGTGCAGCTCTCGCGCGCGCTCAAGGAGATCGCCGAGGCCGTGCGCGGCGGCGGCGAGCTCGCGGCGATCGAGGGGCGCGCGATGCAGGCGCTGGCCCAGCGCGGCTGGCAGCCCGACTACCTCACGGTGCGCCGGCGCCTCGACCTGCAGCCGCCGGCCGCGCTCGACGGCGCCGAGCCGCTGGTGGCGCTCGCGGCGGCGCGCCTGGGCAGCACGCGGCTGATCGACAACCTCGAGATCGAGCCCTGGGCGGCGACGCCATGAGCTATAGCGTCAAGGAGATCTTCTACACGCTGCAGGGCGAGGGTGGCCAGGCCGGCATGCCCGCCGTGTTCTGCCGCTTCGCTGGCTGCAACCTCTGGAGCGGCCGCGAGGCCGACCGCGCCAGCGCCGTCTGCCGTTTCTGCGACACCGATTTCGTCGGCACCGACGGCACGCTGGGCGGCAAGTTCAAGGAGGCCGATGCGCTGGCCGACACCATCGCCGCGCAGTGGCCCGCCGACGATGCCGGCCACCGCCTCGTGGTGCTGACCGGCGGCGAGCCGCTGCTGCAGGTCGACGCCGCGCTGATCGATGCGCTGCATGCGCGCGGCTTCCGCATCGCCGTCGAGAGCAATGGCACCGTGGCCGCGCCCGAGGGCATCGACTGGCTCTGCATCAGCCCCAAGGCCGGCGCGCCCTGGGTGCAGCGGCGCGGCCAGGAACTCAAGCTGGTGTGGCCGCAGGAGGGCATCGACCTCGACGCGATGGCGCGCAGCGGCGAGTTCGCGCACCGCTTCCTGCAACCCATGGATGGCCCGCGGCAGGCCGCCAACACCGCGCTGTGCATCGATGCCTGCCTGCGCCAGCCGCGCTGGCGCCTCAGCGTGCAGACCCACAAGTTCACCGGCATCCGCTGATGCCCGCTTTCCCGTTCTTCCGTTCCCCATGCGATTCACGATCAGCCAACGCTTCTTCTTCGACGCCGCCCACACCCTGAAACGCGAGATCGAGGCCGAAGGCAGCCGCCGCATCCACGGCCACACCTACCACGCCGAGGTCTGGCTCGCGGGCGAGCGCGATCCCGCGACCGGCATGGTGATCGACCTGGGCCTGCTGCGGCGCCGGCTCGACGCGGTGCGCGATCGGCTCGACCACCGGCTGCTCGACGAGGTGCCGGGGCTGCACCCGCCCACGCTGGAGAACCTGTGCCTGTTCATCGCCGAGGCGTTGGGCGAACTTCAGGCTTCGCTGGCGCGCGTGCGGGTGTGGCGCGAGGCGCTCGGCGATTCCTGCACGTTGGAGTTCTGAACCGCCGGCAAGTCCTCGTTGGCGACGAAACGCATCTCGCGCCAGCGCACGAAGCGCGACTTCTTCACCAGCCTGTAGCCGAGCCAGGTCAGCAGGAACAGCGGGATGCCGATGTAGGTGGCGATCGCCCCGCCCCAGTCGATCCGTCCCTGCGTGAAGGCCTGGTAGTTCTGCCCGAGCGTGATGAGAAGGCACAGCACGAAAGCGATCAACGGCCCGAAGGGAAACAGCCCCGCGCGGTAGGGCAGCCGCGCGAGGTCGTGCCCCTGCAGCACGTAGCCGCGGCGAAACCGGTAGTGGCACACGGCGATGCTGAGCCAGACGATGAACTCGGTCATGCCCGCCGTGTTGAGCAGCCAGATGTAGACCACCTGCGGGCTGAAGATCGCGCTGAACAGGCACAGGCAGGCCAGCGCCGTGGTGCACATCAGCGCATTGAAGGGCACGCCCGCGCGCGTGAGCCGGGCCAGCGCGCGCGGCGCCTTGCCCTCGACCGCGAGGTTGAACAGCATGCGCGTGGCGGCGTACATGCCGGAGTTGCCGGCCGACAGCACCGACGTGAGGATCACGGCATTCATCACCGTGGCCGCCGACAGCAGTCCCGCGCGCTGGAACACCAGCGTGAACGGGCTCACCGCGATGTCGCTGACCTCGCTGCGCAGCAGGTGCGGATCGGTGTAGGGGATCAGGAAGCCGATCACCACGATGGCCAACACGTAGAACAGCAGGATGCGCCAGAACACCTGCCGCACCGCGCGCGGCACATTGCGCTTCGGATCCTCCGATTCGCCCGCCGCCACGCCCACGAGCTCGGTGCCCTGGAACGAGTAGGCCACGATCATCGCCACGCCGATCAGGGTGGCGAAGCTGCCGGCGAACGGTGCCTCGCCCGTGTGCCAGTTGGAGAAGCCGACGTTCTCCGCGCCGCGGACGATGCCCAGCAGCATGGCGACGCCGGTCACGATGAAGCCGATCACGGCCACCACCTTGATGAGCGCGAACCAGTACTCGCTCTCGCCGAAGCCCCGGGCCGAGAAGGCATTGAGCCCGACCATCAGCAGCAGGAACAGCAGGCTCCACACGATGCCGGGCATGCCGGGCCACCAGTAGGCCATGACCAGTTGCACCGCCACCAGGTCGACCGCGACCACGATCGCCCAGCTGAACCAGAAATTCCAGCCGAGCGCGAAGCCGAAGCCCTCCTCCACGTAGCGCGAGGCATAGGTCGAGAACGAGCCCGCCACCGGCATGAAGGCCGCGAGCTCGCCGAGGCTGGTCATGATGAAGTAGACCATCGCGCCGACGACCAGGTAGGTCAGCAGCGCGCCGCCGGGTCCGGCCTGCGCGATGGCAGAGCCCGAGGCGACGAACAGGCCGGTGCCGATCGCGCCGCCGATGGCGATCATGGACAGATGGCGCGCCTTGAGCACGCGATGCAGGCCGGCGGGCTCGGCGCGGGGCGCCGGCGCGGAAGAAGAAGGCATGGGCAGTCTCTTTGTCTCGTTGGCGCACCGCCGGCCCGCGGGCCGCGGCGATGCCGTCTTGTTGTGATGCGCGAACCGGCGCGTTGCCGGCTAGCGTTGCCGCGCGGAAGGCACCAGGGTGCTCTTGCCGAACAGGCTTTCCGTCAGGTCGACGACCAGCTCGGCGGTCTGGTTGCGCAGGTCGAGCGCCGGGTTCAGCTCGACGATGTCGAGCGAGCCCAGGCGGCCGGTGTCCGCGATCATTTCCATGCACAGCTGGGCCTCGCGGTAGTTGGGCCCGCCGCGCACCGTGGTGCCCGTGCCCGGCGCGATCTCGGGGTCGAGGAAGTCCACGTCGAAGCTCACATGCAGGTGCACCTCGTCGCCCGCCACGCCTTCGAGGGCCCGGTGCATGGTCTCGCGCATGCCGAGCTCGTCGATGGCGCGCATGTCGTAGACCTCGATGCCGAGCTCGCGGATCATGCGCCGCTCCGACGCGTCGACGCTGCGCAGGCCGACTTGGCACAGCGCATCGGGGCGGATGGCGGGCACCGTGTCCGACAGCGCCGAGAGGCCGGGCGGCCCGAGCCCGCAGAGGCTGGCCACCGGCATGCCGTGGATGTTGCCCGAGGGCGAGACCTCGGGCGTGTTGCAGTCCGAGTGCGCATCGAGCCACAGGATGCGCAGGCGCCGGCCGCGCGCGCGGCAATGGCGGGCCACGGCGCTGATGGAGCCGATCGCCAGGTGGTGGTCGCCGCCGAGCAGGATCGGCAGGCGGTCCACGCCCAGTTCGGCGGCCACGGCATCGTGCACGGCCTGGTTCCAGCGCACGCACTCGGCGAGGTTGCGCAGGCCGTCCACGCGCTCGCCCTGCGGATTGGGCGGGCCCGCGAGGTTGCCGATGTCCCGCACGTCGATGCCGAAGCGGCGCAGCGCCGGACCGAGCTGCGCGACGCGCAGCGCATCGGGGCCCATGGCGGCGCCGAGCCGGCTCGCACCCGCGTCGGTAGGAGCGCCGATCAGCGTGACGGCACGCATGCTCATCGAAGTACCTTCGTGCTTCGCACTGCGGTGCGAGCTTGCTTGGGAGCGGCCCGGCGCGGCGCTCATGCCGCCACCGCCGTGCGCGCGGCCACTGCCGACTCGGCCACAGCCGGCGGCTGCAGCAGCGCGTAGAGGTTCTTCGGGTCCGCCAGTTCGGGGATCAGCTCCAGCCGCTCGAGCACGCCGGCGGCGCCGGCCAGCGCGCGCATGTAGCGCAGCGCCGAATAGTCCTCGAGCGCGAAGCCCACCGAGTCGAACACCGTGATCTGCGTGGCCGAGGTCCGCCCGGGCGCCTCGCCGCGCAGCACGCGCCAGAACTCGGTGACCTCGAAGTCCGCGGGCATCTGCTGCAGGTCGCCCTCGATGCGGGTCTGCGGCTCGTACTCGACGAACACGCGGCCCTTGCGCAGCACCTCGGCCGCGAGCTCGGTCTTGCCGGGGCAGTCGCCGCCGACCGCGTTGACGTGCATGCCGGGCACGACCTGGTGGCCGCCGAGGATGGTGGCGTAGGCCTTGTCGGCCGTGACCGTGGTCACGATGTCGGCGCCGCGCAGCGCCTCGTCGGTGCTGCCGCAGCACACCACCTCGAGCGCGTGCGGTGCCAGGTTGGCGGCCAGCTTGTGCGTGGCGGCCGGATCGACGTCGTACAGCCGCAGCTGGCGGATGCCCAGCAGGCCGTGGAAGGCGAGCGCCTGGAATTCGCTCTGCGCACCGTTGCCGATCAGCGCCATGGTGCGGCTGTCGGGGCGCGCCAGCCGTCGCGCGACCATGACCGAGGTGGCGGCGGTGCGCAGCGCGGTGGTCAGCGTGAGCTCGCTGATGAACTCGGGCATGCCGGTGTCCACGCTGGCCAGCGCGCCGAAGGCCATCACCGTCGGCAGGCCGCTGCGCGTATTGATCGGATGGCCGTTGACGTACTTGAAGGCGAACTCCCGGTCGTCCGAGACCGGCATCAGCTCGATCACGCCGTGCGGAGAATGGTTGGCGGTGCGCGCGGACTTCTCGAAGTCCTGCCAGCGCCCGAAATCCTCTTCCAGAGCCTGCGCCATGCCGCGCATGGTTTCGACCACGCCGGTGCGCCGGACCAGTTCGGCGGCGCGCGTGGGGCTCAGGAAGAAGGTCTCGAGGTGGTGGGGCGCCGCGTCTCGCGCCGTGTGTTTTCGTGTCATTCGCTCATCTCCTGGTTGGGACGTTCAAAGGCTCCCACAGAAGAAGATCAAATCAAATCGCCAAGACTGCCTTTAATATGGCAATAGTCGATCAATTTGAATGATCCATCTGCCGAAATGAACGATCTCGACGCGAAGCTCATCGCGCAGCTGCACCACAACGCGCGCGCCAGCGTGGCCACCCTCGCGGCCCGCCTCGGGGTCTCGCGCGGCACCGTGACCAACCGCATCCGCAAGCTCGAGGACGCCGGCGTGATCGTGGGCTACACGGTGCGGCTGCGGCCCGAAACCGAACTCAGCGGCCTCACGGCATGGATGAGCATCTCCGTCGAGGGCAACGACACGCGCCGCATCACGGCCTCGCTGCTGGGCGAGCCCGGCGTGGCCTCGCTGCACAGCACCAACGGCCGCTGGGACCTGCTGGCCGAGCTGCAGGTGGGCAGCCTGGTCGAGCTGGCCCACGTGCTGGAACGCATCCGGCTGATCAAGGGCATCAGCAACAGCGAGACCAGCATCCACCTCGAAACCATCAAGGCGCCACTGCGCAAGGAAAGCCGGACGCCGAAGCCGGCCTGACGAAATGACGCGGTACCGGTGGCGAAATGCACGCAACCGGCGCCATGCGCGCATTCGGCGCCCTGTGTTCTGCCCGGCGCCCGTGTCACGCTCGGTGCGTTTTTTTCTTCGACACCACCAGGGAGGACTCCAGCTTGAAACCCCATTCGACCCCACGCCGCTTCGCGGCCATCGCCGGCGCCACGGCCGCGCTGCTGCTCGCCGCGGGCTGCGCCCAGACGCAGGCCCCGCCCGCTGCCGCGGGTGCCGGCACGAACAACCTGCTGATCGGCGCCGTGGCCTGGAAGCAGACCGCGGCCGAGTACCGCGCGCTCTATCACCAGGGCTTCAACGTGGCGCGCATGCACGTGGAGGCGGCGCTGCAGAAGCGCCGCCCGGGCGACAAGCCGCTGGCGGTGGTGACCGACATGGACGACACGATCCTGCTGCCGCTCGCCTACTGGGGCTACCTGATCAACGAGGGCCAGGATTTCTTCGACGATCCGAAGTGGGACGCTTGGATCCCGAAGAACCAGATCGTGCCCTCGCCCGGCTCGCAGGAGTTCCTGCGTTTCTGCCGGGAGAACGGCGTGGAGGTGTTCTACGTGACCAGCCGCGAACAGGGCGAACGCACCTACGAGTACGCGATGGAACACCTCAAGGTGCTGGGCGCGCCCTATGCCGACAGGGAGCACCTGACCGTGCTGCGCGACAGCAGCAACAAGCAGCCGCGGCAGGAGCAGATCGCGCAGCAGTTCGACGTGGTGGTCTACCTCGGCGACAACCTCAACGACTTCCGGCGCAAGTACTACGTGAAGAACGTGGACCAGCGGATGCAGGCGATGGAAGCCGACCGCGAGCAGTTCGGCCGCAAGTACGTGCTGTTCCCGAACCCGACCGACGGCCACTGGATGGCCGCGATCTTCGGCGACTCGGAGCCGCCGGCGAACGACGCCAACCGGCAGCTGTTCAGGAAGGCAGCGACCCGTTCCGCCTGGGACGGGCGCTGAGGGGCTTCGTCAGGCCGCGCCGATCCCGGCCACCAGGCTGCCCGGTGCGATGCCGTTCTTCAGGCCGGCCGTGAAGGCCAGCATGCGGTCGATCGGCACGCGCGCGCGCAGGCCCAGCGCCGGGTCGACGTGGATCTCGCCGGCGCCGGTCTCGAGCGCGTTCGCGAGGTCGGCCAGGCCGTTCATCGCCATCCACGGGCAATGCGCGCAGCTCTTGCAGGTGGCGCCGTTGCCGGCCGTGGGCGCCTCGATGAAGGTCTTGCCCGGGTTGAGCGTGCGCAGCTTGTGCAGCATGCCGTTGTCGGTCGCGACGATGAACTCGGTCGCGTCGAGCTGGCGCGCGGCGTTGAGGATCGCCGAGGTCGAGCCCACGGCATCGGCCAGCGCGATCACCTCGGCCGAGGATTCGGGATGCACCAGCACCTTGGCGCGCGGATGGGCCTGCTTGAGCAACTCGAGCTCGAGCGCCTTGAACTCGTCGTGCACGATGCAGGCGCCGTTCCAGCTCACCATGTCGGCGCCGGTCTGGCGCTGGATGTAGTCGCCGAGATGGCGGTCGGGGCCCCAGAGGATCTTGCGGCCCTGCGCATGCAGCGCGCCCACCACGTCGAGCGCGCAGCTCGAGGTGACCAGCCAGTCGGCGCGCGCCTTCACGGCGGCGCTGGTGTTGGCGTAGACGACCACGGTGCGGTCGGGATGGGCGTCGCAGAAGGCGCTGAATTCGTCGACCGGGCAGCCCAGGTCGAGCGAGCAGTTGGCGTCGAGGTCGGGCATCAGCACCCGCTTCTCGGGCGACAGGATCTTGGCGGTCTCGCCCATGAAGCGCACGCCCGACACCACCAGCGTGCCGGCCGCATGGTCGCGGCCGAAGCGCGCCATCTCGAGCGAATCGCTCACGATGCCGCCGGTTTCCTCGGCCAGGTCCTGCAGGTCGGAGTGGACGTAGAAGTGCGACACCATGACGGCGTTGCGCTCGCGCAGCAGGCGGCGGATGCGCTCCTTGAGCGCCTCGCGCTCGGTGGGCGTGGGCTCGGGCGGCACGCGGGCCCAGGCGCGGCGGGTGTCGCAGACGCTCCCTTCGGCCGGCTGTTCGTACTCGACATCGATGACGGCGGAGGAAGCCATGTGCGTCTCTCCCTCAGCGGTCCTGGAAACGCATCGAGAAATCGATGGCCTTGACGTCCTTGGTCAGCGCGCCGACCGAGATCCGGTCGACGCCGGTCTCAGCCAGTTCGCGCAGGCCGTCGAGCGTGACGCCGCCCGAGATCTCGAGCACCGCGCGGCCTTCGCCGGCGGCGTCGTTGATGCGCACCGCCTCGCGCAGGGTGGGCAGATCCATGTTGTCGAGCAGCACCATGCGCGCGCCGGCCTCGAGCGCCTCCTGCAGCTGCGCCAGGGTCTCGACCTCGATCTCGACGAAGTCGGCGCGCGCTGCCGCCGGGGCCACTGCGCGCAGCGCGGCGGCCACGCCACCGGCCGCGGCGATGTGGTTTTCCTTGATCAGCACGGCGTCGTACAGGCCGATGCGGTGGTTGAGGCCGCCGCCGGTGCGCACCGCGTACTTCTGCGCCAGGCGCAGGCCCGGCAGCGTCTTGCGCGTGTCGACGATGCGCGCGCGCGTGCCCTCGACGATGTCGCTGTAGAGCGCGGCCTTGGTCGCCACGGCGCTCAGCAGTTGCAGGAAGTTGAGCGCGGTGCGCTCGGCGGTCAGCAGCGCGCGGGCCGGGCCTTCCATCTCGAGCACGACCTGGTTCGGCTCGCAGCGCCCGCCCTCGGCGCAGCGCCAGTCGATGCGCACCTGCGGATCGAGCTGCGCCAGCGTGGCCTCGACCCAGGGCGCGCCGCACAGCACGGCCGGCTCGCGCACCAGCACGCGCGCGTGGGCGCGGCGGCCGGCATCGACCAGGGAGGCGGTGAGGTCGCCGTCGGCGACGTCCTCCTGCAATGCGCGGGCCGCATCGGCCTGGGCCAGCGCGGCGATGGCCGGCGCGGAGAAATCGAAACGGGAACGCATGGGGCGGTTTGTCTTCCGGATGTTGTTATGGGGGCGGCCGGACCGATTCGGGCACCGGGTCGCGCCCGGTCAGCGCGGCCACGGCATCGGCCGGGCTCACGCGGCCGTCGAGCAGCGCGACCACGCCTTCGGCGATGGGCATTTCCACGCCCAGCCCGCGCGCGCGCTGCACCACGGTGCGGGCGCAGTAGACGCCCTCGGCCACGTGACCGAGCGAATCGACCGCCTGCGCCAGGGTGCGGCCCTGGGCCAGCAGCAGGCCGACCTTGCGGTTGCGCGACAGGTCGCCGGTGGCGGTCAGCACCAGGTCGCCCAGGCCCGACAGGCCCATGAAGGTGTCGGTGCGGGCGCCGAGCGCGAGGCCGAAGCGGGTCATCTCGGCCAGGCCGCGCGTGATCAGCGCGGCGCGTGCATTGAGGCCCAGCGCGAGGCCGTCGCACAGGCCGGTGGCGATGGCCAGCACGTTCTTGACCGCGCCGCCGACCTCGACGCCGACGATGTCGTCGTTGGCATAGACCCGCAGCGCGGGTCCGTGGAAGGCGTCGACCAGCGCGTCGCGCACGGCGGCATGCGGGCTGGCGGCGACCAGCGCGGTGGGGCGGCCCTCGGCCACTTCCTGCGCGAAGCTCGGGCCGCTGAGCACGCCGGCCAGCAGGTCAGGCGCGACCTGCGCGCGAATCTCGTGGGCCAGCAGGCCGAAGGAGGAAACGGTGGTGTTCGCGGCCTGCGCGGGCTCGACGCCCTTGCAGAGCCAGGCGACCGGCACGCGGGTGCCGCTGTCGCGCAGGGTCTCGAGCTGCTGGCGCAGCGCGGCCATGGGCGTGGCCACGATGACCAGGTCGGCGCCGGCCTGCGCCTGGCCGATGCCGCCCGCGCGCACCGAGAGCGAGGCCGGCAGTGCCAGCCCCGGCAGGTAGCGGGTGTTCTCGCGGGCCCGGGAGATGGTCTCGGCCTGGGCCGCGTCGCGGGCCCACAGCGTGACCTCGTGGCGGGCGGCCGCATTGACGGCCACCGCCGTGCCCCAGGCGCCGGCGCCATGAACGCAGATCTTCATCGGCGTCGCGGCGTTGCGTACCGTCGGGCTTACTGCGTGATGATGGGCGACGGCTGGCCGGCGGCCTGAGCCTGCTGCTGCTCGTACATGGCCTGGAAGTTGATTTCGGCCAGGTGCACGGGCGGGAAGCCGCCGCGCTGGATCACGTCGGCCACGTTGCCGCGCAGGTAGGGGTAGACGATCTGCGGGCAGGCGATGCCGAGGATCGGGCCCATCTGGTCTTCGGGCAGGTTGCGGATCTCGAAGATGCCGGCCTGCTTGGCTTCGACCAGGAACACGGTCTTGTCGCCGATCTTGGTCTGCACGGTGGCGGACACCGACACCTCGAAGATGCCGTCGGCCACGGGCTGGGCGTCCACGCCGAGCTGGATGTCGACGGTGGGCTGTTCCTGTTCCAGCAGGATCGCGGGCGAGTTGGGTTGTTCGAGCGACAGGTCCTTGAGGTAGACGCGCTGGATCTGGAACACGGGATCTTGGGCTTGCTGGTCGGCCATGGCTGAACTTTCGAGGGTCAAAACAAGGCCCGCCGGGGGATGGTTTCCCGCGGCGGGCCGCAGATGGGTGAACGGACGATTATCGCCCGGCGATGTGACGGCTACGGACCGGCGGTCGGCCGGGCCTCGATCAGGCCGGCTGGCCCTGCAGCAGCGGCACCAGGCCGCCGCGGCTGTCGAGCGCCATCAGGTCGTCGCAACCGCCCACGTGGGTGTCGCCGATGAAGATCTGCGGCACCGTGCGGCGCTGGGTGATCTCCATCATGGCGATGCGCGCCTGGGGATCGCTGTCGATGCGGATCTCCTCGATCTGCTCGACGCCCTTGGACTTGAGGATCTGCTTGGCGCGTGTGCAGTAGGGGCACACGGCGGTGGTGTACATCTTGACGGCTTGCATGGTTCGTATCTCGGTGGGGTTCAGGCCTTTTCAACCGGCAGATTAGCCGCTTTCCACGCTTTGAGCCCGCCGGACACCGCTTGGGCCTGCTCGTAACCCAGCTTCTTGGCCGCGGCCACCGCGCGCTGCGCGCGCGAGCCGTTCTCGCACACCAGCAGCAGCGGCACGTTCTTGTTCTTGACCGTGGAGGCCAGCTTTTCCTCGAGCTGGGCCAGCGGCACGTTCTTGGCGCCGATCATGTGGCCGGCGGCGAATTCCTCGGGATCGCGCAGGTCGACCAGCACCGCGCGCTCGCGGTTGATGAGGTGCACCGCCGCGTCGGCCGTCAGCGTGCCGCCCCCCGCGCCGCGAATCAGCGGCCAGGCCAGCATGGCGCCCGAGCTGAGCACGATCAGGACCAGCATCCAGTTCGCAGTGACGAATTCGATCAATTTCACGAGGGTTCCTTGGAGAGAGGCAAACCCGGGATTTTAGAATGTCGGGTTTACAAAGCGCTGCCAAAGGCCTCCGACATGCACAAACTGGTACTGATCCGCCACGGCGAATCGACCTGGAACCTCGAAAACCGCTTCACCGGCTGGACCGACGTCGACCTGACCGAGACCGGCGTCGAGCAGGCCAAGCAGGCGGGCCGGCTGCTGAAGGCCGAGGGCTACGACTTCGACGTGGCCTACACCAGCGTGCTCAAGCGCGCCACGCGCACCCTGTGGCACACGCTCGACGAACTCGACCGCACTTGGCTGCCGGTGGTGCATTCGTGGCGCCTCAACGAACGCCACTACGGCGGCCTGCAGGGCCTGAACAAGGCCGAAACGGCCAAGAAGTACGGCGACGAGCAGGTGCTGGTCTGGCGCCGCAGCTACAGCACGCCGCCGCCGCCGCTGGAAGCCGACGACCCGCGCAGCGAACGCAGCGACGTGCGCTACGCCAAGCTCTCGCCCGAGCAGATCCCGCTGACCGAATGCCTGAAGGACACGGTGGCGCGCGTGCTGCCATTCTGGAACGAGTCGATGGCCCCGGCCATCCGCACCGGCCGCCGCCTCGTGGTGGCGGCGCACGGCAACTCGATCCGCGCGCTGGTGAAGTACCTGGACGGCATCTCGGACGACGACATCGTCGGCCTGAACATCCCGAACGGCATTCCCCTGGTGTACGAGCTCGACGACGATCTCAAGCCGCTGCGGCACTACTATCTGGGCGATGCCGCCGCCGCCGAGAAAGCCGCCGCCGCGGTCGCCTCGCAAGGCAAAGGCTGAAGCCGCGCTGTAGAAAAACCGTGCCCGCCGCTCCACCCGTGGAACCCCGGCGGGCAATTTGTTTCCAAGCTGTGTATATTGGTTCGACAGCCGACAAGGACACTTACCCATGGGCCAGAAACTCAAGATCACCGGCTGGGTCGCCGCCGGCGCCGTTGCAGGCGTCCTGACCACCGCCTCGCTGCAGACCGTCGCGCGCGGCTCGCTCGCGCCACTGCCGCTCGAGGAACTGCAGCAGCTCGCTGCCGTGTTCGGCATGGTCAAGAGCGACTACGTCGAACCGGTCGACGAGAAGAAGCTGATTTCCGACGCCATCTCCGGCATGGTCGCCGGGCTCGACCCGCATTCCCAGTACTTCGACAAGAAGTCCTTCAAGGAATTCAGGGAAGGCACCACCGGCCGCTTCGTCGGCGTGGGCATCGAGATCTCGCAGGAAGACGGCCTGATCAAGGTGGTCTCCCCGATCGAGGGCTCGCCCGCGTTCCGTGCCGGCCTCAAGCCCAATGACCTGATCACCAAGATCGACGACACCGCGGTGCGCGGCCTGTCGCTCAACGAGGCGGTCAAGCGCATGCGCGGCGAGGCCAACACCAAGGTGCTGCTGACGATCTTCCGCAAGGACGAGAGCCGTACCTTCCCGGTCACGATCACGCGCGAGGAAATCCGCACCCAATCGGTGCGCGGCAAGATGATCGAGCCGGGCTACGGCTGGATCCGCCTGTCGCAGTTCCAGGAGCGCACGGTCGACGACTTCGTGAAGAAGATCGACGACCTGTACAAGGAAGACCCGAACCTCAAGGGCCTGGTGCTCGACCTGCGCAACGACCCGGGCGGCCTGCTCGACGCGGCCGTGGCGGTGTCGGCGGCCTTCCTGCCCGAGAACGCCACGGTGGTCACCACCGACGGCCAGCTCGCCGAGAGCAAGGCGGTCTACAAGGCGGCGCCCGAGTTCTACCAGCGCCGCTCCGGCAGCGACCCGCTGCGCAGCCTGCCGGCCTCGCTGAAGTCGGTGCCGCTGGTGGTGCTCGTGAACGAAGGCTCGGCCTCGGCCAGCGAGATCGTCGCGGGCGCGCTGCAGGACCACAAGCGCGCCACCATCATGGGCAGCCAGACCTTCGGCAAGGGCTCGGTGCAGACCGTGCGCCCGCTCGGCCCCGACACCGGCCTGAAGATCACCACCGCGCGCTACTACACGCCCAGCGGCACCTCGATCCAGGCCAAGGGCATCGTGCCGAACGTGCTGGTCGACGAGAGCGCCGAGGGCAGCCCCTTCGCCGCGCTGCGCATGCGCGAGGCCGACCTCGAGAAGCACCTGGCCAGCGGCCAGGGCCCCGAGGTGAAGGACCCCGAGCGCGAGAAGGCCCGCGACGAGGCCCGCAAGCGCCTCGAGGAAGAAGCCAAGAAGCCGCCGCAGGACCGCAAGGTGCCCGAGTTCGGCTCCGACAAGGACTTCCCGCTGGTGCAGGCGCTCAACCGCCTCAAGGGCCAGCCGGTGCTGGTCAGCAAGACGCAGGTGATCGTCGACAACAAGGAAGAGAAGAAGGAGAACTGACCGGCCGGGGCGCGAGCCCCTCCGGACGCTCCGACTTCGCATCCCACCGCAGGGGACCGGCCAGACCGGTCCCTTTTGCTTTCTCCCCCGCCATGAACGAAGACGACGACCTGCTGCGCTATTCGCGCCACATCCTGCTCGAGGAATTCGGCATCGATGGCCAGGCGCGCGTGAGCGCCGGCCGGGTGCTGGTGATCGGCGCCGGCGGGCTGGGGTCGCCGGCCGTGCTCTATCTCGCGGCGGCGGGCGTGGGGCGCATCGTGCTGGTCGACGACGACGAGGTCGACCTCACCAACCTGCAGCGCCAGGTCGCCCACACCGAGGCGCGCGTGGGCCAGCCCAAGGTGGCGTCGGCGGCGCAGGCCATGCGCGACATCAATCCCGGCATCGCCATCGAGACCCACGTGCTGCGCCCCGACGAAGACCAGCTGTCGGCGCTGGTCGCCGCGGCCGACGTGGTGCTCGACTGCACCGACAACTTCGTGACGCGCCAGGCCGTCAACCGCGCCTGCGTGGCGCACGGCAAGCCGCTGGTGGCGGGTGCCGCGATCCGTTTCGACGGGCAGCTCAGCGTGTACGACGTGCGCGATCCGGCCTCGCCCTGCTATGCCTGCCTGTTCCCGCCCGACGCGGCCTTCGAGGAGACGCTGTGCGCGGTGCTCGGGGTGTTCGGACCGGTGGTCGGCACCATCGGCACCCTGCAGGCGCTCGAGGCGCTCAAGCTGCTCGCGGGCATCGGGCCGTCGCTGGCGGGCCGGTTGCTGATGTTCGACGGGCGCAGCGCCTCGTTCGACACGCTGCGCGTGGCACGCGATCCGCACTGCGGTGTCTGCGCGGCGCAGCGCGCCGCACCCTAGCCAGCCCCGCTCGGGGTCAGGGCTGCTGCTTCGCGCCCTTGGCCCGCGCCGCGCCGTTGGCGGCGGCGCCGGCGGTCGGCTTGTTGGCCTGGGCCAGCACCGCCTTGCAGTCGGAATCCTCGCCGGGGCCGGTCTCGATGGTCGCGGCCAGCGCCAGCAGCGGGTTGACCGCGCCCAGTGCCAGGGCCGCCAGTCCACGGCCCGCCAGCGGCCCGACCTGCAGCCCGCCCTTGGGATCGCCGAAGCTGCCGCTGACCACCAGCGGCGTGCGGATCGACAGCAGGCTCTTGCTCTTGGGCTCCTGGTGGATCACGAAATCCAGCCCCTCGGTGGCGAAATTGGCCTGTCCCGTGGCCGTGAATAGCGCATTGGTGGTGTCCACCAGCAGGGTGCGGCCGGTCGCCAGCCCCTTGTTCACGTCGAAGGCCACGGCCGCGCAGCGCAGTTCCACGTCGCGGTCGCCGCGCAGCAGGAACTTGAGGATGTCGCCGCCCACCAGCGTCGCGAACACCGGCAGCAGGTTGCCGAACTGGCCGCGGCCGGCCAGCACCGCCACGTCGCCCGAGGCGCCGCCGAGCCAGTTGGCCACGGTGCTGCCCGAGCCCGAGAGGTTGATGCGGCCGTCGAGCCGGCCCAGGCTGTTGCCGGTGGTCTCGAGCTTGGGGAACAGCCGCGCGAGCTGCATCGCGCGCACGTCGAGCGCGGCGCGGATGTCGGCAGGGTTCTTCGAACCGTCGATGCGGATCGCGCCGGCCAGCTTGCCGCCGGCCACGCCGAGCTCGAGCGGGTCGAGCGTGAGCACGCTGTCCTTGAGCTTGACCTGCACGCTGCCGCTGTCGAGCGGAACCTCGCGCACGTTGCGGATGCGCTCGGCCGTGTACTTCACGTCGGCATTCATCGCGCGCAGGCGCTCGAAGTCCAGCGGCGCGGTCGGCAGCACCTTGCCGCCCGGGCGCTTGACCTGGGTCACGGTCGGCGGCGGCGCCACGCCCTCGACGGTGGCGGCGGTGCGCGCGGTCGGCGGCAGGCCGATCAGCGGGCCGAGATCGTCCATGTCCATCACCTTCGAGCGCAGCTCGCCCGCGAGGTAGGGCACCTGGGCGGCCTGGTCGAAGCGCATGTCGCCCGCGATGTCGGACAGGCCCAGCTTGCCCTGCAGCGCCTTGGCCTCCCACAGCGTGCCGCGCTTGCTCAGGGTGCCGCGCACCGCGTAGGGCGAGGTCTGCGGCAACGCGATGCCCAGCAGCGGGAACAGCGCGCCCAGGGTCTGGCCGCGGATGTCGAACTTGGCGTCGATGCCGTCGAGGTCCGCGAGCGAGCCCACGGTGCCGCTGGCCTTGAGCTTGGTCTGGCCCGCGGCCGCGTCGATCTCGAGCGGGAACGGGGGCGCGCCGGCCGCGTTGATCTGCATCACGTTGCCGGTGCGGCCCTGGGCCGTGAGCGGCTGGCCCTTGTAGCGGCCCTTGATGCGGTAGTGCACCGGCAGCGCACCGCGCGCGGTGTCGTAGCTGACGTCGGCATGGATGTCCACGCCCAGGTGCTTGGCCAGGAAGTCGATGGCACCGCCGTCGATCTCGATGGTGCCGATCACGGGCGCGGTGCCGGCGTCGGAGGTGTCCTTGCCGAAGGCCCAGGTGCGCCGGCCGTCGGCTTCCATCTGCAGGCCCACGGTGGGCGAGGCGAGCACCAGCCGCGGGATCTCGATGCGGCGCGAGACCAGCGGCCAGAGGCGGATGTCGAACTCGGCGCGCTCGGCCTTCACGAGGTAGGGATCGCGCGCCCACGAGGGGTTGGCGAACTCGATGCCGTCGAACTTGACGGTGGCGCCGCGCCAGCCGAGATCGACGTCGAGCCGGCGCGTGATCTCGAACTTGCGGCCGGTCTTCTCGCTCACGTAGCGGTTGACCGGCTCGCGCAGCACGTCCCAGGGGAAGAACAGGATGGCGATCACCAGCGCCGCAAACAGCGCGAGCAGCAGCACGATCAGCTTCTGCCACAGCGGAAATCTGCGCGGGAGGGTGCGGGTGTGATCCATCGCCATGCCTGCATGATGACCGCATCGCGCGCGCCGTCCAGGTCGGCGCAGGGCCGCAACCCGCGTACGGCATCACCTACCGCGCGCCGAGCGACGCCAGGGCCCTCGCCTGCGGGTGCGTCGGAACCCGCCTACAGATGCCTCGCACTGAACCCTGCATGATGCGCGGCAGGGAGGCCTCATCGTCCAGAGCCCGGTCCAGCCAGCACCAGCCCTCTGTCTCAGAGCGCCGGCCGCGCGGCACACATCATTCGGGCAACGTCGGAGGAAGCGCGGTTCGTCATGGATTCCAGATTGAAGACCTACATCGTCGAGGACAACCTCACGATCCGTGAAAACCTCATCGGCACCCTGGAAGAACTGGCGCGCACCGTGGTGGTCGGCTATGCGGAAACCGAAGACCACGCGATCGAATGGCTGCGCACGCATGCCGCCGAATGGAACCTCGCGGTGGTCGATCTGTTCCTCAAGCAGGGCAGCGGGCTGGGCGTGCTGAAGGCCTGCACCGAGCGGCGCCCCGAACAGAAGGTGGTGGTGCTCAGCAACTATGCGACGCCCGACATCCGCAGGCGTTGTGCGCAGTTCGGCGTGGACGCGGTGTTCGACAAGTCCAACGAGATCGACGCGCTGGTCGATTTCTGCCTGCGCGCGGTGGCGTCGCAGCCACCGGGGCCGGGCTGAGCCCCGGCGCGAACGGTGGCTCTCTCAGTCGATCAGCTTGTTCTTGAGGGCGTAGTACGTGAGGTCGCTGTTGGAGGAGAGGTTCATCTTCTCCATCAGCCGCGTGCGGTAGGTGCTCACGGTCTTCACCGACAGCGACAGCGTCTTGGCGATGTCGCCCGCGGTCTCGCCCTTGGCCAGCTTCAGGAACACCTGGAACTCGCGTTCCGAGAGCTGCTCGTGCGGCGCGGCGTCGTCCTTGCGGTCGAGCTGGCGGGCCAGCAGTTCGGCGACGGCGGGGGTGATGTAGCGGCGGCCCAGCGCGATGGTGCGGATCGCGTTGACGATCTCCATCGGATCGCACTCCTTGTTGAGGTAGCCGCTCGCGCCCTGCCGGATCAGGTTCATCGCGTAGTGTTCCTCGGGGTACCCGCTCAGGATCAGGATGCCGACGTCGGGCGCCTTGGCACGGATCATGGCGAGCGCATCGATCCCGCTTTGCCCCGGCATCGACAGGTCCATCACCAGCACGTCGAGTTCGGTCGTGCGCACGAGTTCGATCGCCTCGCGACCGCTGGCGGCCTCGCCGGCCACGCGCAGATCCACGTGCTCGGAGAAGAACTGCCTGAGGCCCGATCGCACGATGGCGTGGTCGTCCACAATTCCAATTTTGATCATCTGTTACTTTCGTCGTTGTGTTGCCGGTCCGCGGGCCGCAACATGCCGGTTCCCTGATCGTTGTCAATTATTCACGATCTTGTCTTGAAAGCGGACTCAATAGTTTCATGCGTTGGCTAGCCTTCCCCAAAATGGCCCTGAGCCTGCTGCTCGCGGCACTGGCGGCGCTGGCGCTCGTCGGCATCAACGAGGCGGGCTACCGGCAGTCCAGTATCGCCTTGGCCGAGATCGACGCCGCCCAGAAGGTGCGCAGCGTGCTCAACCAGCTGCTGCAGAACATCCTCGATGCAGAAACGGGCCAGCGCGGCTATCTGCTGACAGGGGAAGCCGCCTATCGGCAACCCTACGACAACGCGATCCAGCAGATCGACGGCAACCTGGCGAGCCTGCGCGAGCAGTATGCCGGCCGGCCGGCCGAGACGGCCCAGCTGGCCGAGCTGTCGAAACACGTGCTGCGCAAGGTGTCCGAGATGGACATGAGCGTGCGCCTGCGCTCGGACGGCAAGGAGGACGCCTGGAAGTTCGTCATCACCACCGACGTCGGCCGCGAGGAGATGGATTCCATCCGCGAGAAGGCCCGGGGCCTGGTGGAGCTCAGCAACAAGACCCTGCACGACAGCCAGACCCAGGTGATGCTGTCGCTGCGGCTGGCGCGCTTCGGCACCAGCATCGTGGCGCTGGCGGCCCTGTTCGCCTTCTTCCTGTACCTGCGCCAGACGCACGTGCTGCGCTCGATCGGCGAGCGCCAGCAGGAAACCCTGCAGCGCGAGCGCAATGCCCTGGAGGACGAGGTGCGCGAGCGCACCACCTCGCTGGCCGAGCTGGCGACCCACCTGCAGGACGTGCGCGAGACCGAGCGCGGCTTCCTGGCGCGCGAGCTGCACGACGAGCTGGGCTCGCTGCTGACCGCCGCCAAGCTCGACGTGGCGCGGCTGAAGTCGCGGCTGGCCGACTCGCCCGATGCGATCCAGCGGCTGCAGCATCTGACCGAGCTGCTCAACAGCGGCATCGCGCTCAAGCGCCGCATCATCGAGGACCTGCGCCCGTCCTCGCTGGCCAACCTGGGGCTGGTGGCCTCGCTCGAGATCCTCGGGCGCGAGTTCGGCGAACGTTCGGGCATCCACGTCGACATGCAGCTGGAGCCGGTCAGCACCGACGAGTCGCGCCAGCTCACCATCTACCGGATGGTGCAGGAGAGCCTGACCAACATCGGCAAGTACGCCGAGGCCACCGAGGCCACGATCTCGATGAAGGACCACGACACGCACGTGGTGGTCGAGGTGGTCGACAACGGCAAGGGCTTCGACGCCCTGAAGATGCGCCCGTCGACCCATGGCCTGGCCGGCATGCGCCACCGCGTGGAAGCAGCGCACGGCAAGCTCACGGTGGAATCGACGCCCGGGCACGGCACGCGCATCGCGGCGATGCTGCCGGTGGCGTAGGCCCGAAGCCCTGCCTCGTGTGCCGGCGCATTCGTGCCGGATTTCACGCGATTTGATGGGCGGCCGGGCGGACTCGGCCATCTCCTACGCCCCGCCCCCCCTGCCACTGACAGGTCCGCCATGGGCCGACCCTTAAGGTCTGTCCATGCCGTGTTCCTCCCCATCGGACACGCGGCTTTTCCAACAACGAGGGCAGCCTCCAAGGAGTTCCGCATGTTGCACTACGCAGTGGTCTTTCTGGTCATCGCGCTGATCGCCGCCTTGTTCGGCTTCGGCGGTATCGCCGCCAGCGCCGTCGGCATCGCCAAGATCCTCTTCGTGATCTTCGCCGTGCTCGCCATCGCGAGCTTCCTGGCCGGCTTGCTACGAAGCAAGTAGCGTCGGTACGATTCACAGGCTCTCGCAAATCATTCCCGGAAAGGACTTTTCATGAACACGACCAAGACCCCCCAGCAACTCGCCGATGACGCACGCCAGACCGCCAACGACGCTGTCGATACCACGCGTGCCTATGCACAGAATGCGGTGAATGCGGCGGGCGAAAAGGTCCGCGAGCTGCGTCGCGACGCGGAACCGGCGGTCGAACAGCTCGCAGCGCGCGTGCAGCAGGCCGTGCAGCGCGGCCTCGATGCCGCATCGACCACCAGCGCCCGTGCCCAGCGCCGCCTCGAGCAGGCCGCCGACTCGACCGGCCGCTACATCTCCGACCAGCCCGTGCGCTCGGTGCTGATCGCCGCCGCGGCCGGTGCCGCCATCACCGCACTGATCGTGCTGGCCAGCCGCCGTCGGGACGACTATTGATCGCCTGAAGCATCGGCCCCGCTCCGCAGCACCATGCTTCATCCGATCTTTTCCACGGTGCTCGGGCACCCGGAGCTCATCGCCGAACACATCGCCAATTACGCGGCCCTGGTCCGGCAGGAGTCGGGCACTGCGGCCCGCGGGCTGATCGCCCGCATCGTCGCGGGCATCCTGGCGGCAGCCACCTTCGTGCTGGCGCTGGGACTCATCGGCGTGGCGGTGCTGCTGGGCGTGCTGCACGGCAGTTTTCATTGGGTGCTGATCGCGGTTCCCGGCGTGGCGCTGGCGATCGCCGCGATCTGCGCCTGGATCGCATCCCGTCCCTTCATCGCCCATGGGTTCGACGATCTGCGTGCGCAGGTCGACGCCGACCTGCAGGCCCTTCACGAAGCCGGAGGCCGCCATGGCCGGCACTGATCCCCGCGCCCTGCTGACGCCGAAGGAACGGCTGGCGCTGTCGCGCCGCGCGCTGGTGCGCGAACTCAACGGCGGACGCGAGCCCGACTCGGAACCGCGCACGCCGCAGCAGGAACGCGCCCGGCGCGATGCCGAAGCGGCCTTCGCGCAGTCCGACCCCGACGATGCCGGCGCCGCCTTCGAAGGCCAGCGCGCGCACGATGCGGGCGATGGACGCGGCGGCAATGCCCGCGTCTGGGCCTCGGTCGCGCGCAGCATGGCCGAGCGCTGGTGGCGCCGCCATCCGGCGCACGCGGCGGGCCAGTTGGCCCGGCCGCTGCTCGAGCGCTATGCGCGCAAGGAGCCGGCCAAGCTGATGGCCATTGCCGCGGCCACCGGCGCTGTGGTGGTGCTGGTCAGGCCCTGGCGGCTGCTGTCGGTGACGGCGGTGCTGGCCGCGGTGCTCAAGACGTCCGACCTGGCCGACATCGTGAACACGCTCATGCAGCAGAAAACAACTCCCCCACGAAAGGATCCCCCATGAAAGCCAATGCCTCCACTCCGGCGAAGGACCACCAGCACCTGGTGCTGGACCAGAAGGGCCTCGATGCCGCGGCCCACAGCCTCGACGACGGCGCCGTCACCCCGGCCTACGGCCCGTGGCGCGACGACATCGTCAAGCTGCTGAACGACGCGCTCGCCACCGAGCTGGTCTGCGTGCTGCGCTACAAGCGCCACTACTTCACCGCCAACGGCGTGGAGTCGCCGGCCATCGCCGACGAATTCCTGGTGCATGCCAACGAGGAATCGGGCCATGCCGACCGCATCGCCGAACGCATCGTGCAGCTGGGCGGCGAACCCGATTTCGCGCCCGATCACCTGCGCGAACGCAGCCACGCCGGATACGACGAATCGACCGACCTGCAGGCCATGGTGCGCGCCAACCTCGTGGCCGAGCGCATCGCGGTCGAGTCGTACCGCCAGATGATCAACCTGATCGGCGACAAGGACCCGACCACCCGCCGCATGCTCGAGGACATCCTCTCGGACGAGGAAGAGCACGCCGACGAGCTGAAGGACTGGCTAGGCCACTGACCCGGCAGCCACCCAGGAAAAAGCCCGGCATGCCGGGCTTTTTCTTTGGGGGCGGGAGGAAACGAGTCCGAAGACTCGAAAAACTCAGCCCTTCACCTCGAGCCGGTTGTCGACCGAGGTCACGCCCTGCACGCCCTTGGCGATCTGCTCGGCGCGCTCCTTGGCGGCGGCGCTCGGCGCGGGCCCCTGCAGGCTCACGGCACCGGCCTTGGTGTCGACGTCGATCTTGATGGCGCTGAGGTCGGGATCCTTCGCCAGGCCGGCCGAGATGGCGGCGGTGATGGCCGCGTCGTCCACCGTGTTCGCGACGGCGCTGCCGGCGTCCTTCACGGCTTCCTTCGCGTTGGCGGCACCATCCTTCACGCTCTGCGAATCGATCCGGGTCTTGGCCTCCTCGGCCATCTTCACGGTCTTGTCGCGCGCGGTGTCGACGGCCTGCTCGGTGCGCGCCACGGCGCTGTCGAGCTTCTCGCCGGCGGTGCGGCCATCGTTCTTGTCGCAGGCGGCCAGCGCGAGGCTGCCGCCGGCGATCGCCAGCACGGCGAGCCAGGTGCGCGTGCGCGAAGCGGACGGCTGTATCGAAATGGTCATGGGAACCTCCACATCGATGGAATGAAAAGAAAAAAGGCTGCGCCCTCGCGGGCCGCAGCCATGTCGCCTCAGAGCTTGTCGGCGCCGGACTTGATGGCGTCCTTCGCCTTTTCCTTCACGTCGCCATAGGTGCTCTGCACCTTGCCGGCGGCCTGGTCGGCAACGCCTTCGCCTTCGAGCTTCTCGTTGCCCACGACCTTGCCGGCGACTTCCTTGAGCTTGCCCTTGGCCTGGTCGACGCGGCCTGCCACTTGATCCTTGTTCATTGCGATGTCCTTCCTGATTCGGTCACGAAGCACCCGGAGATCGGGCGCATGGGCCGGCGGCCCATGACGTCAATCTAGCGACCGGATCGGGCCGCTGCGCCGCGACGGCGGCTCGAAGCGCTGTAGGACAACCGGGCCCGGCCGGAGTCAGGCGGAGACGATCCAGCCCTCGAGCGGATCGATGTCCGTGGGCAGGCCGTAGCCGGGGCCCGCGCTGTCCGCGCGCTGCAGGCCCCAGGCCGCCTGCACCAGGCACAGCACGGCATCGAGGTCGTCGCCGCGCGGGTCGTCGAGCAGCTCGCGGCGCTGCCCGGCCGAGAGCACGAGGCGCAGGCCGAGCCGCGTGCGGCCGGCCTCGAGTGCGGCCAGCAGTTCGGCGCGCGCCGCGCGGCGCTCGGGCGTCTGCCTGGCGAGCTCGTCGCTCTTGTAGCTGCGGCGGCCGATCAGCTCGCGCGCCAGCAGCCCGGGGTAGGCCTCGAGTGCCACCCGCTCAGCCGGCTGCACCGCGCGCAGCCCCGGCAGATGGGCACCGGCCGACAGCAGCGGCGGCACCCCGGCGTGCAGCATGAAGGCCACCGGCGGATTGACCCACTTCATCGACGGGCTGGAACCCGCGGGCGCATCGGTGGCGCGGTGCGCGAACTTGCCGCCCACCGGCCGCGCGGCGCAGAAGGCCGCGAAGGTCTCGCGGATCTCGGCGCGGGTGAGCGCGGCGTAATGCGCGATCAGCGGCTCGAAGCGCACGGGCCAGCCCAGGTGCTCGACCAGTTCGCGCGGCAGGCTGAACGGGAAGTCGAAACCGCCGACCCAGGCCGGCGTGGCGTGCAGCCAGCGGCTCCAGGCCTCGAGCGTGGTGAAGCGCTGCAGGCCGTGCAGCGCGACCGCGTCATCGGACGTCGGTTCGCCGGTCGCCACCACGATCGGCTTGCGCGCGGTCGGTGCGCTCGAGAAGTCGCAGCCGAACAGCAGCGGGCCCGGGCGCGTCCGCTTCATGGCTCAGCCCAGCGCGAGCGCCACCACGCCCGCGGCGATGAAGAGCGCGCCCAGCAGGCGCAACAGCCGGTCGCCCTCGCGCAGCAGGTGGCCGCCGATCAGCGCCGCGAACAGCATCGACACCTCGCGCGCGGGCGCCACGTGCGAGATCGGCGCCTGCTGCACCGCGTAGAGCACCAGCACGTACGACACCGGGCTCACGGCCGCCACCACCAGCGCGTACTTCCACTGCGCGCGCCACATGCGCGCGGTGGTGGCACGGTCGTGCAGCGCGGCCGGCAGCAGCAGCACCAGGCGCACGAGGTTGCCGAAGTAGTCGAGCAGGATCGGCGACATCGCGAGGAACTTGACGGCGTAGCTGTCGGCCACGGTGTAGGCCGCGATGAAGCCGCCGGTCAGCACGCCGTAGCGGATGCCCTTGTGCACGCGCTCGCGCTGCGCCGGGTCGTGCGCCTTGTGCCAGAGCTTCGGGCCACCGGCGACCAGGAACACGCCCCCCACCACGCCCAGGATGCCCGCCACGCCCACGAGGCTGATCTTCTCGCCGAGGAACAGCACCGCCACCAGCGACGACAGGAGCGGCCCCGAGCCCCGCGCCAGCGGATAGACCACCGTGAGGTCCGACTTGCGGTAGCCGCGCAGCAGCACGATGAAATAGAAGATGTGCAGCACGCCGCTGAGCACGACGAAGCCCCACTCGGTCGCGCCCCAGTGGGGCACCACGTTCCAGCCCAGCACGATGCCCACGGGCGCCCAGATGAGCATGTTGAACACGCTGGTCTGGAAGCTGAAGCGCACGTCGCCGTTGGCCTTCTTGGCGACGATGTTCCAGCCCGCGTGGATGAGCCCTGCAAGCAGGATCAGCGCGAATGCGGAAAGAGGCACGGGATCAGGTCAGGGAAGTCGCTCGCCCACCGGCCGGCGGGCAACAAAAAGGGGGCCGAGGCCCCCGACGCATTTCAGTGGCGCCCGACGATGGCCGCCGTGGCCATCAGCTCCTCGAGCAACGCCAGCGAGACCTTGCCCGAGACCTTGTACGGGTCGAGCTCGGGCTTCTCGGAATACTTCAGCAGCGTGGAGGCGTTGAGCTTGGAGAGGTTGACCTGCCCCATGGTCCAGCCGCCGAAGCGGCGCTCGAAGATTTCCTCGTAGTGCAGCAGCACCACGTCCTTGTGGCGCGCATCGCGCTGGATGTGGCCGTAGAGCTCGCTGATCGCCATGCGGCCGCCTTCGATCGCCTGCAGGAAGGTGCCGCCGCCGTAGCAGAGGATGCCCGTGATGCCGCAGGTCGTGTTGTGCGAGCGCGATTGCGTGAGGATCGCCTCGATGGCCGCGGGGCTGGTGTCGACGGCGCGGCTGGCGTAGAGGAGTCGGACCAGCATGTCAGCTCTTTCGGGGCAGGAGGGACAGGAATTCGCGGCGCAGGCTCGGGTCCTTGAGGAACACGCCGCGCATCACGGAGTTGATCATCTTGCTGTCCATTTCCTTCACGCCGCGCCAGGCCATGCAGAAGTGCTCGGCCTCCATCACCAGCGCGAGGCCGTCGGGTTGGGTCTTTTCCTGGATCAGGTCGGCCAGTTGCACCACGGCCTCTTCCTGGATCTGCGGACGGCCCATCACCCATTCGGCGAGGCGCGCGTATTTCGACAGGCCGATGACGTTGGTGTGCTCGTTGGGCATCACGCCGATCCAGAGCTTGCCGATGATCGGGCAGAAGTGGTGCGAGCAGGCGCTGCGCACCGTGATCGGGCCGACGATCATCAGTTCGTTGAGGTGCTCGGCATTGGGGAATTCGGTCAGCGAAGGCGGCGGCACGTAGCGGCCGCGGAACACCTCGTTGACGTACATCTTGGCCACGCGACGCGCGGTGTTGTCGGTGTTGTGGTCGTTCTCGACGTCGATCACCAGGCTGTCGAGCACACCCTTCATCTTGACCTCGACCTCGTCGAGCAGGGCCTCGAGCTCGCCGGGCTGGATGAACTCGGCGATGTTGTCGTTGGCGTTGAAGCGCCGGCGCGCCGCGTGCAGGCGTTCGCGGATCTTCACGGAGACGGGCGTGCCCTCGTCGTCGTCTTTGGGAACGGGGAGCGTGTCCACTTCGGTTTTCCTCAGCATCGGGCCATCGTACCAGTGAATGCATGCCCGCCGTTCGGGCCGCGAATGCCCGCTCCTTCTGCGGGCCTTGCTATCAATTCGGCAGCAAGAAGTCGGTGACCAGCGGCAGGTGGTCCGACATGCGGGCCCAGATCGGGCCGCGCGGCACGCTGCTGGTCAGCGGTTCGATCTCGCGGCCGTAGATGAAATCGAGCTGCGCCACCGGCAGCCGCGAGGGATAGGTCAGCGTGCGCGGGCCGCGCAGGTCGCTGGTGTCGCGCAGGCCCATGGCGTTCATCGCGTAGCGCATGCGCGCGCCCCAGTCGTTGAAGTCGCCGGCCACCACCACCGGCTCGCCGTTCGGCACCTCGCGCTCGATGAATTCGCGCAGCCGCGCCACCTGCCGCACGCGGCTGCCCTTGATGAGCCCCAGATGCACCACGATGGCGTGTACCGGCCGCCCTTCGACCTCCATCACCACGTGCAGCAGGCCGCGCTGCTCGAAGCGGTGGTCGGAGATGTCCTGGTGATTGGTGCGCAGCACCGGCCAGCGCGTGAGCAGCGCGTTGCCGTGCTCGCCGTGGCGCGTGATGGCATTGGTCTCGTAGACCGCCGTGTAGCCCTCGGGCGCGAGGAAATCGGCCTGCGGCAGCTCGGGCCAGCGCGGAAAGCGCACCGCCGCCTGGCGGTTCATCTTGCGCACTTCCTGCAGGCAGACGATGTCGGCGTCGAGCTGCTCGATGGCGTGGCCGAGGTTGTGGATTTCGAGCCGCCGCGCGGGCCCGATGCCCTGCACCCCCTTGTGGATGTTGTAGGTGGCGACCCGGAAGTTGGGCGTCTGCGAGTTCATCGCGCAAATTCTGGCAGCAACAGAATGGCTTCGGCGTTCGATGGGGAAAAGCAGGCGTCGGCGGCCTCGCGGTACGGCAGCCAGCGCCAGTCGGTGTGCTCGCGCGGCGCCAGCACCGGCACGACGCGCTCGGGCACGCACAGGCCGAACAGGTGCTCGGTGTTGTGCGTGACGCCCGGCGCATAGCGCGCACGCCAGCGCGGATAGATCTCGTAGACGTTGCGCAGCTCCCAGTCGACCAGTTGCGCCGCGAGCGCACTGCCCTGCCCGCACAGGATGCCGGTCTCCTCCGCGACCTCGCGCGCGGCCGTGAGCGCCAGCGGCTCGTCCTCCGTGTCTTTGCTGCCCGTGACCGACTGCCAGAACTCGGTCTCGGCGTCGGCGCGGCGGATCAGCAGCACGTCGAGGGCGGGCGTGTGGATCACGACCAGTACGGACTGAGGGATCTTGAAGGGGCGCGTATCAGAAGCCACTGAGCACGGCATCCATGGCGGCTGCGACCTCACTGGCGCGGGAAGCGAACGAAGCGACAGGCTTCTTGAGAAGCTTGGCCGACAGAGGGGCCGCCAGGTGCGGCATCAGGGACAAGGTCTCCCCGCCCATTTCCACCGGCGGGCACAAGTTGACCGGTGCCTGGCGCGCGCCGACGCGAAACACGGGAATGACAAGGCGGGTCGACAAGTGATCGAGCAGGCCGCTTTGCACGTCGATGACGTAGGGAACCGTCCGGCGCGCCTCGGGCCGAGGGTTCTCGTAGATGTCGAACTGGGCCATTCAAGGCGCTTCCTGCCAGGCCACCATCCCCTCGCACCACAAGCCCTGTTTCTCCACCAGTTCGTTCTGCTCGGCGATCCAGTCCTTGTATTGCGCATTGAACTCGCGCTTGCGCTGAGCCATCGATTTCTTCTGCTCCAGCGCTTCGAGTTCCGCAAAGCGCGCCGCAGAAACGAGAACGACCGCCACGCGGTCGTTCTTCATCACATGCACCGGCTCACGCTCGGCCTGGCCGAGGTAGTAGCCGAATCGGTTCTTGGCTTCGGTGGCGGTGATCTGCATGGCTGGCTCCCGGGGAGTGATTAGCCATTTTAGCCACCGCCCTTCCCGGAGCAAGCGCCGCCGATCAGGCCGCCTGCTGCGGCTGCACGTTGCGCAGCCGGATGTGCAGTTCGCGCAGCTGCTTCTCGTCGACCGGGCTCGGCGCCTGCGTCAGCAGGTCCTGCGCGCGCTGGGTCTTCGGGAATGCGATCACGTCGCGGATCGACTCGGCGCCGGTCATCAGCATGACGAGGCGGTCCAGGCCGATGGCGATGCCGCCGTGCGGCGGCGCGCCGTACTGCAGCGCGTCGAGCAGGAAGCCGAACTTGAGCTGCGCGTCCTCGGCGCTGATCTTGAGCGCGCGGAACACCTTGCTCTGCACTTCCTCGCGGTGGATACGCACCGAGCCGCCACCCATCTCGATGCCGTTGAGCACCATGTCGTAGGCCTTGGCGATGCACTTCTCGGGCGCGGTGTCCATGAGGTCCTCATGGCCGTCCTTCGGCGCGGTGAACGGATGGTGCACGGCGCTCCAGCGCTGGCCTTCCTCGTCGAACTCGAACATCGGGAAGTCGACCACCCACAGCGGTGCCCAGCGGTCGTCGAACAGGCCGCTCTTCTTGCCGAAGGCGCTGTGGCCGATCTTCACGCGCAGCGCGCCGATGGCGTCGTTGACCACCTTCTCCTTGTCGGCGCCGAAGAACAGGATGTCGCCGTTGCGCGCGCCGGTGCGGGCGATGATCTCGGCCAGCGCGTTGTCGTCGAGGTTCTTCACGATCGGGCTCTGCAGGCCCTCGCGGCCGGCCGCCGCATCGTTGATCTTGATGTAGGCCAGGCCCTTGGCGCCGTAGATCTTCACGAACTCCTGGTAGGCGTCGATCTCGCCGCGCGACAGGCCGCCCTCGGCACCGCCGCCGGGCACGCGCAGAGCGACCACGCGGCCGCCCTTCATCGTGGCGGCGTTCGAGAACACCTTGAATTCCACGCGCTTCATGAGCTCGGTGAGTTCGGTGAACTCGAGCTTCACGCGCAGGTCGGGCTTGTCCGAGCCGTACTTGAACATCGCCTCGCCGTAGGTCATGGTCGGGAACACCGGCAGCTCGATGCCCGCGGCGTTGCGGAACACGTTGCGGATCATGCCTTCGAACATCTCGCGGATCTCTTCCTCGGCGAGGAACGAGGTCTCGATGTCGATCTGCGTGAATTCGGGCTGGCGGTCGGCGCGCAGGTCCTCGTCGCGGAAGCACTTCACGATCTGGTAGTAGCGGTCGTAGCCGGCCACCATCAGCAGCTGCTTGAACAGCTGCGGCGACTGCGGCAGCGCGAAGAAGCTGCCGTCGTGCACGCGGCTGGGCACCAGGTAGTCGCGCGCGCCTTCGGGCGTGGACTTGCCGAGCATCGGGGTCTCGATGTCGATGAAGCCGTTGGCGTCGAGGAACTTGCGCGTTTCCATCGTCACCTTGTAGCGCAGCATCAGGTTGCGCTGCATCGCCGGGCGGCGCAGGTCCAGCACGCGGTGCGTGAGGCGCGTGGTTTCCGACAGGTTGTCGTCGTCGAGCAGGAACGGCGGCGTGACCGAGGGGTTGAGCACCTTGAGCTCGTGCGCGAGCACTTCGATCTTGCCGCTCTTGAGCTGGTCGTTGGTGGTGCCTTCGGGGCGTGCGCGCACGAGGCCCGTGATCTGCACGCAGAACTCGTTGCGCAGGTTCTCGGCGACGGCGAAGGTCGAGGCGCGATCGGGGTCGCACACCACCTGCACGTAGCCTTCGCGGTCGCGCACGTCGATGAAGATCACGCCGCCGTGGTCGCGGCGACGGTTGACCCAGCCGCAAAGGGTGACGGTCTGGCCCAACAGGGCTTCGGTCACGAGACCGCAATAGTGAGTACGCATGGCCATGGCTAGATTCCGGCGCCGTTGCGGCGCGTTCGTTTTTATGGGTTGGACGGTTTGGTCGTCGCGATGCTGGCGGGGCTGCCGGGAACGACGACCCCCATCGAGACGATGTACTTGAGCGCCTCGTCCACGCTCATCAGGAGCTCGATGCAGTCGCTGCGCTTGAGCATCACGAAGTAGCCGCCCGTGGGATTGGGCGTGGTGGGCACGTAGACGCTGAGGAACTCCTCGTTGCCCAGGTGTTCCGCGACCTCGTTGCCGGGCGCGCCGGTGACGAAGGCGATGGTCCACACGCCTTCGCGCGGCCATTGCACCAGCACCGCGGTGCGGAAGGCGTTGCCGTTCTCGGAGAACAGCGTGTCGGAGACCTGCTTGACGCTCGAATAAATCGAGCGCACCACCGGGATGCGGCGCACCACGGCGTCGCCCCAGCCGAGCAGGCGCTTGCCGACGAAATTGCTCGCGGCGGCGCCCACCACCAGCAGGATCGCCAGCGTGAGCAGCACGCCCAGGCCGCGCACCCGGTGGTCGCTGAGCCAGACCTGCCACTGCTCGGGCAGCAGCCACAGCGTCTGGTCGAGCGTGCCGATGATCCAGTTCAGCACGCCGAGCGTGATGACCAGCGGCACGATCACCAGCAGGCCGGACAGCAACCATTTGCGCAGGGCGAGCATCGGGAGGTTTCTTCTCTGGAGGGCGACGGGCGGTTCGGCGCCTCAGTCGGCGCTCTTGGCGGCCGGCGCGGGCGCAGGGGCCGGCGCGGGAGCCGGGCTGGGCGCGGCGGCGGGTGCATCGGCGGACTTGGCGGCGCCGTCGCCCGAGGCGGCCGGCGCGGTGGCGGCTTCGGACTTCTTGCCGCCGCCGTCACGGAAGTCGGTGACGTACCAGCCCGAGCCCTTGAGCTGGAATCCGGCCGCCGTGACCTGCTTTTCGAATGCGCTCGCGCCGCATGCCGGACACACCGTGAGCGGCGAATCGGACATCTTCTGCAGGGCATCCTTGGCGAAGCCGCAGGCGCTGCACTTGTAGGCGTAGATGGGCATGGGAAATCGAGTGGGGAAAGCGACCGGGCGGCCGCTCGCAAAGCCCTCGATTATAGGGGCGCCCCCCGGCCGGCCGGCGCCCTGGGAATTGCGCCCGGCGCGAGATTCAGGCCGTTTCGGTCGCCAGCGGGCGGTGCGGCGTGTGAGTGTTCACCACCCATTGCGGCGCCAGCGAGCCGAGCACCATGCCCGCGAACGAGGCCAGCACGCCCGCGAGCTGGGCCGGGAACACCGCGCCCCAGGGCATCGCCATGAACAGCAGCCAGGTGCCGATGCCGAACAGGATCGCGGCGATCGCGCCCTGGGTGGTGGCGCGCTTCCAGTAGAGGCCGAACACCAGCGGGACGAAGGCCCCGACCAGCGGCACCTGGTAGGCGCCCGAGACCAGTTCGTAGATCGGCGTGCCCTGCATGCGGATCGCATAGGCCAGCACCGCCGCGCTGAACAGCAGCACCGTGATGCGCATGGTCCGGAGGTTCTCGCGGTCGGTGCCCGCGGGACGGAACTGGCGCCAGATGTTCTCGGTGAAGGTGACGCTGGGCGCCAGCAAGGTGGCCGAGGCGGTCGACTTGATGGCCGACAGCAGCGCGCCGAAGAACAGCACCTGCATCACGAACGGCATCTTCTCGAGCACCAGCGTCGGCAGCACCTTCTGCGGATCCTCCTTGAGCAGCGTGGCGGTCTGCTCGGGCATGATCAGGAGCGCGCTGGCCACGAGGAACATCGGCACGAAGGCGAACAGGATGTACGCCAGGCCGCCGATCACCGGGCCGCGCGTGGCCGCCTTGACGCTGTTGGCCGACATCACGCGCTGGAACACGTCCTGCTGCGGGATCGAGCCGAGCATCATGGTGATGGCGGCCGCGAAGAAGAAGACCATGTCGTGCCAGTTGGGCTCGGGCCAGAACTTGAACAGGTCCTTGCTGACCGCGAAGGCGACCACCTTGTCGGCGCCGCCGGCCATGTTGCCCGCGAACATCGCGATGATGGCCAGGCCGGCCACCAGGATGATCATCTGGATGAAGTCGGTGACCGCCACCGACCACATGCCGCCGAACAGCGTGTAGGCCAGGATCGAGACCACCCCGATCACCATGCCGGTCGACAGCCCGATGGCGCCGCCCGAGAGCACGTTGAACACCAGGCCCAGCGCCGTGACCTGCGCCGAGACCCAGCCCAGGTAGCTCAGCATGATGATCAGCGTGCAGGCCACCTCCACGCCGCGGCCGTAGCGCTCGCGGTAGTAGTCGCTGATGGTCAGCAGCGTCATGCGATAGAGCTTGCCCGCGAAGAACAGGCCCACGAGGATCAGGCAGGTGCCGGCGCCGAACGGGTCTTCGACCACGCCGTTGAGGCCGCCCTCGATGAACTTGGCCGGGATGCCCAGCACCGTCTCGGAACCGAACCAGGTCGCGAAGGTGGTCGTGACGATCATGAAGAGCGGCAGGTGCCGCCCGGCGATCGCGAAGTCGGTGGTGTTCTTCACGCGCCGGGCCGCATACAGGCCGATGGCGATGGTGAGCAACAGATAGACGATGACCAGGGTCAGCAACACGTCAGGTTCTCCTCTTTCCTCGATTCCAAGGCAGCACGCCCATCTTTTCCGGGCCGTGGCGGCCAGCGCCGCGGTTCAGAAAATCCGAACGCGCACCAGCAGCTGCATGGCCAGCAGACCCAATACAAAACCTATGCCACCGTAGACGATCGACTGGAGCAACCGGTTGGTGCGCTTCTGCGCGGCCAGCAGCTCCAGCAGCTCGCGCCGGTGGTCGGGCGGCCGATTCTCCAGGAAATCGTGCAGCAGGCGCGGCAATTCCGGCAACAGCTTGGCGTATCGCGGCGCCTCGTCCTTGAGCTGCTGGAACAGCTTCTTGGGGCCGATCTGGTCGACCATCCACTTCTCGAGGAAGGGCTTGGCCGTGTGCCAGAGGTCGAGCTCGGGATCGAGCTGGCGGCCCAGCCCCTCGATGTTGAGCAGCGTCTTCTGCAGCAGCACCAGCTGCGGCTGGATCTCGACATGGAAGCGGCGCGAGGTCTGGAACAGCCGCATCAGCACCATGCCGAGCGAGATCTCCTTGAGCGGCCGGTCGAAGTAGGGTTCGCAGACGGTACGGATCGCGGCCTCGAGCTCGTCGATGCGCGTGCCCTCGGGCACCCAGCCGCTCTCGAGGTGCAGCTCGGCCACGCGCTTGTAGTCGCGCCGGAAGAAGGCCACGAAGTTCTGCGCCAGGTACTCCTTGTCGGACTCGGTGAGCGTGCCGATGATCCCGAAGTCCAGCGAGATGTAGCGCCCGAAGGTCTGGGGCTCGAGGCTGACCTGGATGTTGCCCGGGTGCATGTCGGCATGGAAGAAGCCATCGCGGAACACCTGGGTGAAGAAGATGGTGACGCCGTCGCGCGCGAGCTTCGGGATGTCGACGCCCGCGGCGCGCAGCCGCTCGAGCTGCGCGATCGGCACGCCGTTCATGCGCTCCATCACGATCACCTCGGGATGGCAGAAGTCCCAGAACATCTCGGGGATCAGCACCAGGTCGAGCGAGGCCATGTTGCGGCGCAGCTGCGCGGCATTGGCGGCCTCGCGCACCAGATCGAGCTCGTCGTGCAGGTACTTGTCGAACTCGGCCACCACCTCGCGCGGCTTCAGCCGCTTGCCGTCGGGCGACAGCTTCTCGACCCAGCCGGCCATCATGGCCATGAGGCCCAGGTCCTTCTCGATCACGCCGCGCATGTTGGGGCGCAGCACCTTGACCGCCACCTCGCGCAGCTGGCCGTCGCCGGTGCGGATGGTCGCGAAATGCACCTGCGCGATCGAGGCGCTCGCGATCGGCGTTTCGTCGAACTGCACGAACACGTCGCCGACGGGTCGGCGGAATGCGCGCTCGATGGTCGCCACGGCCACCGCCGAGGGGAACGGCGGCACGCGGTCCTGCAGGAAGGTCAGCTCGTCGGCGATGTCGGGCGGCAACAGGTCGCGCCGCGTGGAGAGCACCTGGCCGAACTTGACGAAGATCGGGCCCAGCCGCTCGAGCGCCTCGCGCAAGCGCTGGCCGCGCGGTGCGTCGAGCCGGCGGCCGAAGGAGACGATGCGTGCGACCACCCGCAGCCAGGGCTTCTGGAAGCTCGTGAGCACGAGCTCGTCGAGGCCGTAGCGCAGCGCGACCCAGACGATGAAGAGGCTGCGATAGAAGCGGCTCATTCGGCGGTGCCCGCCGAACCGATACCGGATCTGCCGGCCGCCGCGCGGTTGCCCACGAACTGGCGCAACGCGCCCACCACGCGCCGCACCGCATTACCGATGGCATGCGCGGGCACATCGCCGATCACGCGCGCGAGGTCGTCCTCGACGTCCCAGCGCACATGGTCGACCAGCCAGTTGACCTCGGCCGCGAGCTGCACGTCGCCCACGATCTGCACCGAGGGCTTGTCGCCGCGCAGCGTGGCGCGCGCGATCTCGAAGGGGTTGTCATCGGTGACCGACAGCGTGAGCTCGGGCAGCGAGCCCGGCGGCGCCAGGTCGAGCAGGCCGGCGGGCGTGGCCACCAGCTCCATCGTGACGAAGCGCCACTGGAAGCGCACCACGCGGCCCTGCTGGCGCACCAGCCGTTGCTGGGCCTCGGGCTCCTGCTGCAGCACGTGGTTGAGGAACAGCACGGCGCGGTGCTGGATCTCGTGCACGGCCCAGGGCGGCGGCTGCAGACGCTCGCCGACGCGATTGAACAGGTCGCCGAGCAAAGAAAAAGGGGACGATGGTGTGGCCATGGTCCCCATTATCCTTTCTGCAGGCGGCCGGGCCGCCCTCGAAGCCGCTGCTTATTGCAGGGCTTGCACGCCGGCCACGAGCCAGCCGTTGCCGCCGGTGGTCGGACGCGTCATGTTCCAGACTTCGCGGAACGGGCCCGGGCCCGCCGAAGCGTCTTCGCGAATCATGCCGGAGAACTCGACGCTGGCCATGTAGGCATCGGCCAGTTCCTCGATGCCGAGCAGCTTGGCGTCGAGCATGACCACTTCGGTCTTGTTCGACACGCCACCGGTGTGGCTGGCGCGGTCGGCGAGCTGGCTGCGGATTTCCTCGATCATCTCGTCGGTCATCATCGAACGCAGCATGGTGATGTCGGCACGGTCCCAGGCGTCCTGCAGGGTCACGAAGTTGCGCTTGGCTGCGGTCAGGAAGCCATCGACGTCGAAGCCGGCCGGGATGCCCCAGCTCTGCGAGCCGGCCAGGGCCGAACCGATCATGCTGCCGCCACCGGCCGCGGCACCCGCGGACGAGAGGCTGCTGCCGTGCGAGGTCGCGGCGGGCGTGGCATCGAAGTTGGTGGCGTTGCGCTCCCACGGACGGGCCGAGGCGTCGTTGCCGACGTTGCTCGGGCTGTACTGCGCCGGCGCTGCCGGGTTGCCCGGACCGCCCGCGCCCTGGAACGCGAAGCCGCCCTGGCGTGCGCCGGAGGGCTGCGAGCGCGACTTGATCATGCGCCACACGAACACCGCGGCCAGCACCAGCAGGCCGATCAGCAGGATGTTGCCGAAGCCTGCGCCCAGGCCCAGCGAGCTCGCGAGCCATGCGAGGCCCAGGCCCGCGGCCAGGCCGCCGAGCATGGCGCCCCACGGGCGCTTCGGTGCCGCGGCGGCGGGTGCCGGCGTGGCGGGCTTGGCAGCGGCATTGGTGGCGTTCTGTTGCGCGGGCGCGGCCGGCGGCGTGGCCTGGCGTTGCGTCACGTTCGAGGATTGGCGGCCGACGGATTTACCGCCGCCCATGCGCGCCGCGTCGGCCTGGATGCTGACGAGCGCGAGTGCGCCGGCCAGAAGCAAAGTACTCAAACTCTTCATAAGGTCTCCTCTCGAACGAAATCTCGTCTGATCAACACTTGATTCCAACATGGAGGGCGACCACGCCACCCGTCATGTTGTGATAGTCCACATGCCCGAAACCGCCCTCTTTCATGAGGGACTTGAGCTCGTCCTGGCCCGGATGCATGCGGATCGATTCGGCCAGGTAGCGGTAGCTCGCGTCGTCGCCCGCCACCACCTTGCCCAGGCGCGGCAGCACGTTGAAGGAGTACCAGTCGTAGACCTTCTCGAGCGGCTTCGCGACCTTCGAGAACTCGAGCACCAGCAGCTTGCCGCGCGGCTTGAGCACGCGGTTCATCTCCTTGAGCGCGACGTCCTTGTGCGTCATGTTGCGCAGGCCGAAGGCGACGGTGACGACGTCGAAGTGGTCGTCGGGGAAGGGCAGCTTCTCGGCGTCGCAGACCGTGGTGGGCAGCACCACGCCGGCGTCGAGCAGGCGGTCGCGGCCGGTGCGCAGCATAGCTTCGTTGATGTCGGTGTGGACCACCTGGCCGCTGGCGCCGACCTTCTTCGCGAAGGCCAGCGCGAGATCGCCGGTGCCGCCCGCGATGTCGAGCACGCGCGAGCCTTCGCCCACGTTCGCGACCATGACGGTGTAGGCCTTCCATGCGCGGTGAAGCCCCATCGACATGAGGTCGTTCATCAGGTCGTAGCGCGTGGCGACCGAGTCGAACACGCCGCGCACGCGGCCGGCCTTCTCGCTCTCGTCGACTTTCTCGAAGCCGAAATGGGTGGTGGTCATGCGACCGATGTTAGGCCGTTCGTCCTCGCATCAAGACGACGACCCCGCTGTACCGGCGGTCATTTGTTGCTTTTTCTGCAAACGCTGAGGTCTTGTAACGCCCGTCACGTCTACCGACGAAGCTATGCTTTCAATAGCAAACGCCAGTCAATGGCTGCCGCAGGCGTGGCCGCCCTTCTCGGCCATCGGTGCGTCGCGATCGACGCCCGCTTCGGCCAGCTTCTGTTCGTAGGCGGCCCAGAGTTCGGCCTGCTGCGAACCCAGCTGGTAGAGCAGGTCCCACGAGTAGATGCCGGTGTCGTGCCCGTCGCTGAAGCGGGGCTGCACCGCGTAATTGCCCACCGGCTCGAGCGCGACCAGCTCGACCTCGCGCTTGCCGGTCTGCAGCGTTTCCTGGCCCGGTCCGTGGCCCTGCACCTCGGCCGAGGGCGAATAGATGCGCATCAGCTCGAAGGGAATGCGGAAGGTGGCGCCGTCGGAGAAGCCCACCTCGAGCACGCGCGAGCGGCCGTGCACGGTGATCGACTGCGGCGTCGGCGCGCCGGCTTGCAAGCCTGCCATGGGGAGTGTCCGTTCGAAGTGGAGGAAAGAGGATGCAGGGAGACGGCGCAGTATGCCGCGCCGGCTACAGCGCCGCGAGGCGCGTGGCCATCGCGGCCTCGGCCGCGCTCAGCAGCGCCTCGACCTGGGCCACGCGCGCGGCCGGTGCCGCGCGCTGCGCGGCGGCCCAGAACGGCGCGGGGAAATGGCTGTCCCAGTCGAAGCGCGCGATCACGTGCCAGTGCAGGTGCGGCACCATGTTGCCGAGGGCGGCGACGTTGATCTTGGTCGGCGCGAGCGTGTCGCGCAGGCATTGCTCGACCTCGGCCACGGCGTCCATGCAGTGCGCGCGCTCCTCGCGCGACAGGTCGGACAGCTCGGGCCGGTGCGCATTCCAGACCACGCGGTAGAAGGCCGGGAAGCCCGCTTCCTCCGCATGGATCACGCGCAGCCTCGCGCCCTCGAACACCAGGCGTCCGCCCGCCTGTTCGCAGAACACGCAGCCGGCCACGCGCGCCGCCTCGCCGCTCACACCAGCACCCGTTCGATGCCACCGTGGTTCGCGGCCGCCACGTACTCGGGCATCCAGTCGGCGCCGAGGATCTTGTTGGCCATCTCGACCACGATGTAGTCGGCCTCGAGCAGGCCGTTGTTCAGGTCGCTGCCGTAGCGCGACAGGCCCTGCAGGCAGCTCGGGCAGCTGGTGAGGATCTTCACGTTGTCGCCGGCGCCGATCTTGCCGCCGTCGCGCAGCGCGGCCTCGCCCTTCTTCAGTTCCTCTTCCTTGCGGAAGCGGATCTGTGTCGAGATGTCGGGCCGCGACACGCCCAGCGTGCCCGACTCGCCGCAGCAGCGGTCGTTCTTGAGCACGTTGTCGCCGACCAGCGCCTTCACCGTCTTCATCGGGTCCTGCTGCTTCATCGGCGTGTGGCAGGGGTCGTGATAGAGGTAGCCGGCACCGCCGGCGTCGCCCAGGGTGATGCCCTTCTCGAGCAGGTACTCGTGGATGTCGATGATCCGGCAGCCCGGGAAGATCTTGTCGAACTGGTAGCCCTGCAACTGGTCGTAGCAGGTGCCGCAGCTCACCACCACGGTCTTGATGTCGAGGTAGTTGAGCGTGTTCGCCACCCGGTGGAACAGCACGCGGTTGTCGGTGATCATCTTCTCGGCCTTGTCGAACTGGCCGCTGCCGCGCTGCGGATAGCCGCAGCACAGGTAGCCCGGCGGCAGCACCGTCTGCACGCCCGCGTGCCAGAGCATGGCCTGCGTCGCGAGCCCGACCTGCGAGAACAGCCGCTCCGACCCACAGCCCGGGAAATAGAACACCGCCTCGGTCTCCGAGGTCGTGACCTTGGGGTTGCGGATGATCGGCACGTAGTCCGCGTCCTCGATGTCGAGCAGCGCGCGCGCCGTCTTCTTCGGCAGGTTGCCCGGCATCTTCTTGTTGATGAAGTGGATCACCTGCTCCTTGAGCGGCGCCGGCCCGAGCGATGCCGGCGGCGCCGCCGTCTGCTTTTTCGCGAGGCCGCGCAGCAGGTCGTTGGCCATGCGCTGCGCCTTGAAGCCGATGCCCACCATGCCCGCGCGCACCGTCTTGATGGTCTGCGGATTGGTCGCGTTGAGGAAGAACATCGCGGCCGCGTTGCCGGGACGGAAGCTCTTCTGCCCCATCTTGCGCAGCAGGTTGCGCATGTTCATCGACACGTCGCCGAAGTCGATCTTCACCGGGCAGGGCGTGAGGCACTTGTGGCACACCGTGCAGTGGTCGGCCACGTCCTCGAACTCCTCCCAGTGCTTGATGCTCACGCCGCGCCGGGTCTGCTCCTCGTAGAGGAAGGCCTCGACCAGCAGCGAGGTCGCGAGGATCTTGTTGCGCGGGCTGTAGAGCAGATTGGCGCGCGGCACGTGGGTGGCGCACACCGGCTTGCACTTGCCGCAGCGCAGGCAGTCCTTGACGCTGTCGGCGATGGCGCCGATGTCGCTCTGCTGCATGATGATCGACTCGTGCCCCATCAGGCCGAAGCTCGGCGTGTAGGCATTGGTCAGGTCGGCATGCAGCGACTGCGCGCCGGCACCCGGCTCGCGCAGCAGCTTGCCCTTGTTGAAGCGGCCTTCCGGATCGATGCGCTGCTTGTACTCGGCGAAGGGGCGCAGCTCCTCGTCCGACAGGAACTCGAGCTTGGTGATGCCGATGCCGTGCTCGCCCGAGATCACGCCGTCGAGCCGGCGCGCCAGCTTCATGATGCGCGCGACCGCCTCGTGCGCGGTCTGCAGCATCTCGTAGTTGTCGCTGTTGACCGGGATGTTGGTGTGCACGTTGCCGTCGCCCGCGTGCATGTGCAGCGCGACCCACACGCGGCCCTTGAGCACGCGCTTGTGGATCGCCGTGCACTCGGCCAGGATCGGCGCGAAGGCCGCGCCCGCGAAGATCGCCGACAGCGGCTGGCGCAGCTGGGTCTTCCAGCTCGCGCGCAACGAATGGTCCTGCAGCTGCGGGAACAGCGCATCGACCTCGTCGAGCCAGCCGGCCCACAGCGCGCGCACCTCCTGCAGCAGTGCCACGGCCTGTGCCACGCGGTCCTCGAGCAGCTCGGCCGAGGGGATCTCGTTGGCGTCGTCGGTCTTGCCCAGCGGCAGGTTGCCGTGCACGAAGAACTTCTCGAGCTCGTCGACCAGCGCGAGCTTGTTGCGCAGCGAGAGCTCGATGTTGATGCGCTCGATGCCGTCGCTGTACTCAGCCATGCGCGGCAGCGGGATCACCACGTCCTCGTTGATCTTGAAGGCGTTGGTGTGGCGGCTGATCGCGGCGGTGCGCTTGCGGTCGAGCCAGAACTTCTTGCGCGCCTCGGGGCTGATGGCGATGAAGCCCTCGCCGCTGCGCGAGTTGGCGATGCGCACCACCTCGGAGGTGACGCGCGCCACCGCGTCGGCGTCGTCGCCCGCGATGTCGCCGAACAGCACCATCTTCGGCAGGCCGCCGTGCTTCTTCGACTTGGTGGCGTAGCCCACGGCCTTCAGATAGCGGTCGTCGAGGTGCTCGAGGCCGGCCAGCAGCACGCCCGAGCGCTTCTGCTCGGCGAACATGAAGTCCTTGATCTCGACGATGCTGGGCACCGCGTCCTTGGCGTTGCCGAAGAACTCGAGGCAGACGGTGCGCGTGTGCGCCGGCATGCGGTGCACCACCCAGCGGCAGCTCGTGATCAGGCCGTCGCAGCCTTCCTTCTGGATGCCCGGCAGGCCCGAGAGGAACTTGTCGGTCACGTCCTTGCCCAGGCCTTCCTTGCGGAAGGTGCGGCCCGGGATATCGAGGCGCTCGGTGCGCAGCGGCGTCTTGCCGTCGGCCGCGAAGTACTGGAGCTCGAACAGCGCGCTCTCGGCATCGTGGATCTTGCCGAGGTTGTGGCCGATGCGCGTGACCTCGAGCCATTCGGCCTGCGGCGTCACCATGCGCCACGAGGCCAGGTTGTCGAGCGCGGTGCCCCACAGCACGGCCTTCTTGCCGCCGGCGTTCATCGCGACGTTGCCGCCGACGCACGAGGCCTCGGCCGAGGTCGGGTCGACCGCGAACACGTAGCCCGAGCGCTCGGCCGCGTCGGCCACGCGCTGCGTGACCACGCCGGCCTCGGTCCAGATGGTGGGCACGGGCGCCTCGAGGCCGGGCAGCGCGACCAGCTCGACCTCGGTCATGGCCTCGAGCTTCTCGGTGTTGATGACCACGCTGTTCCAGGTCAGCGGAATCGCGCCGCCGGTGTAGCCGGTGCCGCCGCCGCGCGGGATGATGGTCAGGCCCAGCTCGATGCAGCCCTTGACCAGCAGCGCCATCTCGGCCTCGGTGTCGGGGCACAGCACGACGAAGGGGTACTCCACGCGCCAGTCGGTGGCGTCGGTGACGTGGGCCACGCGCGAGAGGCCGTCGAACTTGATGTTGTCCTTGGCGGTGAGCCGGCCCAGCACGCGGGTGGCCTTGCGGCGCAGCGCGGCGACGTCGCGGAACAGGGTGTCGAAGGCCTGCACGGCCTCGCCGACGCGGCCCGTGAGCTCGCCCACGAGCTGGTCGCGCGGCAGGTCGCTGTCGGGCGTGCGGCGCTTCTGCACCTCGGCCAGGCGATGCCGCAGCGCATCGACCAGCAGGCCGCGGCGGCGCGGGTTGTCGAGCAGGTCGTCGATCAGGTAGGGGTTGCGCTGAACGACCCAGATGTCGCCGAGCACCTCGTAGAGCATGCGCGCCGATCGGCCGGTGCGGCGCTCGGCACGCAGCGTCTGGAGCAATTCCCAGGCGCGCTCGCCCAGCAGGCGGATCACGATCTCGCGATCGGAGAAGCTGGTGTAGTTGTAGGGGATCTCACGCAGTCGTGCAGGCTCTGCGGCCTGCGACAGCAGCGCGTTCAACGCGGTCGGAGCATTCATCGGGGTGGGGCCTCGGCCGGGCGCCACGCGTCCATAGCCGGGGTGGGGATTTTAGGTCAGGGCCAGGGTTCGTGCCCTGGCGCCGACGCGTGTCCCTCTGGCACTGCCGGCGCGCCGGCCGGCCTCAGCGCCACGCGATCAGAACAGCACGCGGCTGCGGATCGTGCCCTGCACCTTCGCGAGCTTCTCGAGCGCGAGGTCCGAGGAGGCGGCGTCGATGTCCATCACCACGTAGCCGATCTTCTCGTTGGTCTGCAGGAACTGCGAGGAGATGTTGATGTGGTTGTCCGAGAAGATCTTGTTGATCTCCGACAGCACGCCCGGCACGTTGCGGTGCACGTGCAGCAGGCGGTGCTTGCCCGGGTGCGCGGGCAGCGCCACCTCGGGGAAGTTGACCGACGAGGTCGAGGTGCCGTTGTCGCTGTACTTGACCAGCTTCTCGGCCACTTCGAGGCCGATGTTGGCCTGCGCCTCCATCGTCGATCCGCCGATGTGGGGCGTGAGGATCACGTTGTCGAGTCCGCGCAGCGGCGACTGGAACTCGTCCTTGTTGCTGCGCGGCTCGACCGGGAACACGTCGATGGCGGCGCCCAGCAGCTTCTTCTCCTTCAGCGCGCCGGCCAGCGCGTCGATCTCGACCACGGTGCCGCGCGAGGCGTTGATCAGGATCGAGCCGGGCTTCATGGCCGCGATCTCGGCCGCGCCGATCATCCACTGCGTGGCCTGCGTCTCGGGCACGTGCAGGGTCACGATGTCGCTCTGCGCCAGCAGCTGGTGCAGGTCGCGCACCTGGCGCGCATTGCCCAGCGGCAGCTTGGTGACCACGTCGAAGAAGGCGACGTGCATGCCCAGCGCCTCGGCCAGCACCGACAGCTGCGCGCCGATCGAGCCGTAGCCCACGATGCCCAGCGTCTTGCCGCGGATCTCGAAGGCGTTGTCGGCCGACTTGAGCCAGCCGCCGCGGTGCGCCACCGCGCTCTTCTCGGGCACGCCGCGCAACAGCAGGATCGCCTCGGCCAGCACCAGCTCGGCGACCGAGCGGGTGTTGGAGTACGGGGCGTTGAAGATCGCCACGCCGTGCTCGCGCGCGGCTTCGAGGTCGACCTGGTTGGTGCCGATGCAGAAGCAGCCGGCGGCCACCAGCTTGTGGGCGGCCGCGAACACCTCAGCGGTCAGTTGGGTGCGCGAGCGGATGCCGAGGAAATGCACGTCGCCGATCTTGGCCTTGAGCGCCTCGTCGGACAGCGCGCCCGGCAGCGACTCGACGTTGGTGTAGCCCGCCGCATGGAGCACCTCCACGGCCGAGGGGTGGATACCCTCGAGCAGAAGAAACTTGATCTTGCTTTTGTCGAGGGAGGTCTTGCTGCTCATGCTGCTGCTCGCGGTAGCCCCGGCCATGGCAACAAGCTAGGCCGAAAAAGGGAGGGCGATGCTAGCATGGTGCAGCGCAGCAAGCAGGGGCCCCAGGCGCGAGCGCCCTGTCGGCCAAGGGGGTTTCCCCGGGTTTCTTGCCGTGTGCACTCCGTGCGACAAAGCCGCAGAACCGTCACGTATGTAACCTAACATCGCCGGTTTTACTTACTTTTCCCTACAGGAGTCTTAATGCGCTTCAAGACGCTCGCCATCGCCTCTACGCTGGCTGCCGCTCTGGCCGTGCCAGCCCTCGCCCAGGCCCAGACCGAGATCCAGTGGTGGCACTCGATGGACGGCGCCCTCAACGACTGGGTCAACGACCTCGCCAAGCAGTTCAACGAGAGCCAGAAGGACTACAAGGTCGTGCCCACCTACAAGGGCGAATACGACCAGTCGATGGCGGCCGGCATCGCGGCCTACCGCTCGGGCAACGCGCCCGACATCCTGCAGGTGTTCGAGGTGGGCACCGCCACCATGATGTACTCCAAGGGCGCGATCAAGCCCGTGGCCGACGTCATGAAGGAAGGCGGCCAGAAGTTCGACCCCAAGGCCTACATCCCCGCCGTGGCCGGTTACTACACCGCCCCCAACGGCCAGATGCTGTCGTTCCCGTTCAACAGCTCGACGACGGTGTTCTATTACAACAAGGACGCCTTCAAGAACGCCGGCCTCGACCCCGAGAAGGCCCCCGCCACCTGGCCCGAAGTGGTCTCGGCGGCCGCCAAGCTCAAGGCCAGCGGCAGCCAGTGCCCGTTCACCACCTCGTGGATGAGCTGGGCCCAGCTCGAAAGCTTCTCGGCCTGGCACAACACCTCGTACGCCTCGAAGAACAACGGCTTCGGCGGCCTCGACGCCCGCCTGGAATTCAACTCGCCGCTGCACGTGCGCCACTTCGAGAACCTGTCGAACATGTCCAAGCAGGGCCTGTTCGTCTACAAGGGCCGCGCCAGCAAGCCGATCACCTCGTTCACCTCGGGTGAATGCGCGATGTTCATCGGCTCGTCGGGCAGCTACGCCAGCGTGAAGCGCGACGCCAAGTTCAAGTTCGCCGAATCGGCGCTGCCCTACTACCCGGACGTGCAGGGCGCACCGCAAAACACCATCGTCGGCGGCGCCAGCCTGTGGGTGATGTCGGGCAAGCCGGCCGCCAGCTACAAGGGCGTGGCCGCGTTCTTCACCTTCCTGTCGAGCCCCAAGGTGCAGTCCGAAAGCCACATGCGCACCGGCTACCTGCCGATCACCACCGCAGCCTACGAGCTGACCGAGAAGGCCGGCTTCTACAAGGAAAACCCGGGCACCGACGTCGCGGTGAACCAGATGATCAAGAAGACCACCGACAAGTCGCGTGGCGTGCGCCTGGGCAACCTGCCCCAGATCCGCGCCATCGAGGACGAGGAAACCGAGCTGATCTGGACCGGCAAGAAGACCCCGAAGGAAGCGCTGGACAGCGCCGTGAAGCGCGGAAACGAACTTTTGGTGAAATTCCAGGCCGCAAACAAGTAAGCTCCGACCCCGGACCGGCGCGAACGAATGTTCGTTTCGGTTCGTTTGACCCGCCACAAGCCAGGCTGACCCGTGCAGTCCTGGCTGTTTGCTTATTTAGTGTGTCCGTGACCTGAACGCCCTCCCCATGGAAAAACGCGTCATCTTTCGCTCGAACTGGCTGCCCTGGGCATTGCTGGCGCCGCAATTGTTCATCGTCGGCGTCTTCTTCTTCTGGCCCGCGGGCCAGGCGCTGGTGCAGTCGCTGCAGCAGCAGGATGCCTTCGGCAACTCGATCACCTGGGTGGGGCTGGACAACTTCGAGGCGCTGTGGAACGACAGCACCTACATGGCCTCGTTCCACACGACCATCGTCTTCTCGGTGCTGGTGACGGTCCTGGGCCTGAGCATCGCCCTGGTGCTGGCGGTGTTCGCCGACCGCGTGGTGCGCGGCACGCGCTTCTACCGCAGCGTGCTGATCCTGCCGTACGCGGTCGCCCCGGTCGTGACCGGCCTGCTGTGGTCGTTCATGTTTTCCTCGTCGATCGGCATCGTGGCCTACTGGCTCAAGAAGATGGGATTCAACTGGAACCATCTGCTCAACGGCGACCACGCCATGGCGCTGGTCGTGATGGCCTCGGTCTGGAAGCAGATCTCCTACAACTTCCTGTTCTTCCTCGCGGGGCTGCAGTCGATTCCCAAGTCGCTGATCGAGGCCGCCGCCATGGACGGCGCGCGCCCGATGCGCCGCTTTTGGACCATCCAGTTCCCGCTGCTGACGCCCACCACCTTCTTCCTGCTGGTGATCAACATGGTGTACGCCTTCTTCGACACCTTCGCGATCATCGACGCCACCACCCAGGGCGGCCCCGGCAAGGACACCGCCACGCTGGTCTACCGCGTGTACTTCGACGGCTTCCGCGGCATGGACTTCGGCGGCGCCGCGGCCCAGTCGGTGGTGCTGATGGTGATCGTCATCGCGCTGACGGTGGTGCAGTTCCGCTACGTCGAGAAGAAGGTCCAGTACTGATGACCGCCTCCATGCATCCCTTCTTCCCCGCCCGCCGCGCGGCCCACGCCACGGAGGCCCGCCATGGTTGAGCGCCGCCCCTCCCTGGGCATCCTCGCGCACGTGATCATGATCATCGGCGTGCTGCTGGTGATGTTCCCGATCTACCTGGCCTTCATCGCCTCCACCCACACGCCGCAGGAGATCATGCAGGCGCCGATGCCGATCCTGCCCGGCAGCAACTTCTGGGAAACCTACAAGGCGGCGCTGACCGGCGGCGGCCGCACCAGCGCCAACGTGTCGGTGGCGCGGATGATCTGGGTGAGCACGGTCATCACGCTCGTCATCACCTTCGGCAAGATCAGCATCTCGCTGCTGTCGGCCTTCGCGGTGGTGTATTTCCGCTTCCCGCTGCGCGGCCTGTGCTTCTGGCTGATCTTCATCACACTGATGCTGCCGGTCGAGGTGCGCATCGGCCCGACCTACCAGGTCGTGGCCAGCCTCGGCATGATCAACAGCTTCGCCGGCCTCTCGATACCGTTGATCGCGTCGGCGACCGCCACCTTCCTGTTCCGGCAGTTCTTCCTGACGGTGCCCGACGAGCTGGTCGAGGCCGCGCGCGTCGACGGCGCCGGGCCGATGCGCTTCTTCAAGGACATCCTGCTGCCGCTGTCGAAGACCAGCATCGCGGCGCTGTTCGTGATCCAGTTCATCTACGGCTGGAACCAGTACCTGTGGCCGCTGATCGCCGCCACCAGCGAGGACATGTACCCGATCGTCGTCGGCATCAAGGCCATGATCGGCAACGGCGAGTCGCCGGTGGACTGGAACGTGGTGATGGCCACGGCCGTGCTGGCCATGCTGCCGCCCGCGGTGGTCGTGGTGCTGATGCAGAAGTGGTTCGTCAAGGGCCTGGTCGATACCGACAAATAAAACGCTGAACTGAAAACATGGCTGCCATTTCCCTACGCAACGTCATCAAGCGCTACGGCCACGGCCCCAAGGCCAACCAGGTCATCCACGGCGTGAGCGCCGAGATCGCCGACCACGAGTTCGTCGTCATCGTCGGCCCCTCGGGCTGCGGCAAGTCCACGCTGCTGCGCATGGTCGCCGGCCTGGAGGAGATCTCCGCCGGCGAGATCGCCATCGGCAACAAGGTGGTGAACCAGCTCGAGCCCTCCGAGCGCGACATCGCGATGGTGTTCCAGAACTACGCGCTCTATCCGCACATGACGGTGTTCGCGAACATGGCCTACGGCCTGAAGATCGCGAAGGTGCCGGTGGCCGAGATCAAGGTGCGCGTGGACAAGGCCGCGAAGATCCTCGAGCTGGGCCACCTGCTCGAACGCAAGCCGCGCGAGCTCTCGGGCGGCCAACGCCAGCGCGTGGCCATGGGCCGCGCGATCGTGCGCCAGCCGCAGGTGTTCCTGTTCGACGAACCGCTGTCGAACCTCGACGCCAAGCTGCGAGCGCAAACCCGCCTCGAGATCCAGAAGCTGCACCGCGAGCTCGGCATCACCTCGCTGTTCGTCACCCACGACCAGGTCGAGGCCATGACGCTGGCGCAACGCATCATCGTGATGAACGGCGGCGTGATGGACCAGTTCGCGACGCCCGAGGAGGTCTATTCGCGCCCCGCCACCACCTTCGTCGCGAGCTTCATCGGCTCGCCGCCGATGAACCTGCTGCGCCATGCACCGGGCGTGCGGCCGGGCCAGATCCTGGGCATCCGCCCCGAACACATGGCGCTCGACGAGCGCGGCTGGTCGGTGCAGGTCGAGCAGGTCGAGCTGCTGGGCGCCGAGCGCCTGGTCTACGGCCGCATCGGCGACGAGCAGATCATCATGCGCACCGACGAGGCCGACCAGCCGCCGATGGCGGGCGATACCGTAAAGATCGCCGCGCGCGAAGACAAGCTCCACTGGTTCGACGCCGGTTCCGGCAAACGCGCGGAATGAGCGCGGAATGAGCACCCCCTGGCCCTATCCGCGCTGGATCGCCCACCGCGGCGCCGGCAAGCTCGCGCCCGAGAACACGCTCGCGGCCTTCCGCTTCGGCGCCGCGCACGGCTATCGCATGTTCGAATGCGATGCCAAGCTCAGCGCCGACGGCGTGGTGTTCCTGATGCACGACGCCACCCTGGAGCGCACCACCAGCGGCCGCGGCATCGGCGGCCAGAAGCCCTGGAGCGAACTGGCACAGCTCGACGCGGGCGGCTGGCATTCGCGCGCCTTCGCGGGCGAACCGCTGCCCACGCTCGAGAACCTCGCGCGCTTCTGTCTGGCCAACCACTGTCTGCTGAACATCGAGATCAAGCCCACGCCCGGCACCGAGCGCGAAACCGGCGAGGCGGTGGCGCGGCAGGCCGCGACGCTGTGGCGCGATGCGGCCGTCCCGCCGCTGCTGACCTCGTTCCAGGTCGATGCGCTCAAGGGCGCAGCAACGGCGGCGCCCGAATTGCCGCGCGGCCTGCTGCTCGACACGCTATGGAGCGGCTGGCTCGAGACCGCGCGCGAGCTCGGCTGCGTGGCCATCGTCTGCAACCACGCGCTGTGGGACGCCACGGTGGTGGCGCAGGTGCACGGCGCCGGCCTGCGCGCGCTGAGCTACACGGTCAACGACGACTGGGCCGCGCAGCGCCTGATCGACCTGGGCACGGACGGCATCATCACCGACCGCGTCGACCTGTTCAGCCCCGCACGCTGAACGCGCCCCCGTCACATGCTGTGACGCGCCGCGAAGCCGGGCCTTCAGGTGCGGCTTCTATGATGCGGCCATGAGTTGGACCTCCCGTCTCGCGGCCTTGCTGATGGCCGCCCTGCTGCTGTGCGGCACCGCCTTCGCGCAGCAGGACCCCGATCTCGCGGCCGCGCCGCCCGCGCCCACCGTGGCCGAGCTGCGCGCGCTGCTCGCGAAGATCGACCAGAGCACCGACTCGGCCGAGGATGCGCGCAGCCGGCTGACGCAGATCAACGCGATCGGCGCGCAGGCCGACAAGTTCGTGGCGGCGCGCGCCGGCGAACTCGACGACCTCAACGCGCGCTTGGGCGAGCTCGGCAACCCGCCCGCGGCCGGCGCCAGCGAAGACCCCGACATCACGCGCCAGCGCGCGCGCCTGACCAAGGAGCGCAACGCGCTCGACGCCGACATCCGGCTCGCCAAGCTGCTGGCGATCGACGTGCGCCAGCGCGGCACCGACCTGCTGACGCAGCGCCGCGCGGTGTTCGAGGCCCAGCTCACCGAGCGCGCGGCCTCGCCGCTGACCGGCGAGTTCTGGAGCGACCTGCAGGAGGCCTGGCCCGACGACATCGACCGGCTGCAGGCCATGGCGGCGAGCGTGCAGACGGGCCTCGCCACCGCCTTCGGCGGCGAGGGACGCGCGCTGGTGATCGCGGCGCTGGTCGGCGCGCTGCTGCTGGCCTTCGCGGGCGTCTGGGCCGCCGAGCACGGCCTGACCCGGCTCGCGGTGAAGCTGCTGCCCGCCGGGCGGCTGCGGCGCTCGCTGCTGGTGATCGCCATCGTCGTCGCCCACGTGCTGCTGGTGGCGCTGGCGGCGCACGGCTTCGTCTACGTGCTCGAGCAGCACGCGGGCTGGGCGCCGCAGGCGCGCAAGGCGATGCTGTCGCTGGCGCAGGCGCTGGTGTTCATGGCCTTCGTGATCGGCCTGGGCCGCGCGCTGCTGGCCATCGGCCGGCCGTCGTGGCGGCTGCCACCGATTCCCGACGCCATGGCCGCGCGCCTTGCGGCCCTGCCCTGGCTGGTGGCGCTGGTGGCGGCCCTGGCCTGGGCGCCGGCCGAGATCAACGCGCTGGTCGACGCCAGCCTCTCGGCCGTGGTCGCCACCCACGTGCTGACCGCGCTGCTGCTGACCGCGCTGGTCGGCGCGGTGCTCTACCGACTCAAGGCGCTGCGCGCCGGCGCGCCCGGTGAGGACCTGCCCGAGCGGCCGATGTGGGTCGGCATCCTGGTGGCGCTGATCGCCATCCTGATGATCGCGATCTGGGTGCTGGTGGCCGTGGGCTACGTGGCGCTCGCGAGCTTCCTGGCCTCGCAGCTGACCTGGAGCGGCATCGTCGCCACCGCGTTCTACGTGCTGTTCAAGTTCGCCGACGACGTGTTCATGGCCACCGTGTCGTCACGCAGCGGCTTCGGCCAGCGGCTGCAGAAGAGCTTCGGCCTGGCGCCGCAGACGCTGGACCAGATCGCCACCGTGCTCTCGGGCCTGAGCCGTGTGGCGCTGTTCTTCTACATGCTGATCGCGCTGGCCGCGCCGCTGGGCACCAGCCCCGGCGAGGTGTTCCAGCGCAGCGGCAAGTTCGGCACCGGCGTGAAGATCGGCGAGTTCCAGCTCGTGCCGGGCGCGATCCTCAGCGCGGTGGCGGTGCTGGCCGTGGGCTTCGTGATGCTGCGCATCTTCAAGCGCTGGCTGGCCGCGAGCTACCTGCCGACCACCAAGTTCGAGCCCGGCATGCAGAGCTCGATCAGCACCCTGCTGGGCTACGTGGGCGGCATCCTGGTGATCGCGTTCTCGCTCTCGGCGCTGGGCATCGGCGTCGAGCGCATCGCCTGGGTGGCGAGCGCACTGTCGGTGGGCATCGGCTTCGGCCTGCAGGCGATCGTGCAGAACTTCATCTCGGGCCTGATCCTGCTGGCCGAGCAGCCCGTGAAGGTGGGCGACTGGGTGGTGCTGGGCACGGCCGAGGGCGACGTGCGGCGCATCAACGTGCGCGCCACCGAGATCCAGCTCGGCGACCGCTCCACGCTGATCGTGCCGAACTCGGAATTCATCACCAAGACCGTGCGCAACATGACCTTGGCCAACGCCGAGGGCCGGGTGCTGATCCGCCTGCCGATGCCGCTGACCACCGACGCGCAGAAGGTGCGCGACCTGATCCTCGAGGCCTGCAAGGCGCACGAGGGCGTGCTCGAGACGCCGGCGCCCTCGCTCACGCTCGAGGGCATCGAGAACGGGTTGCTGATCTTCCAGGCGATCGCCTACGTGGCGAGCCCGCGGCTGGCCGGCGGCGTGCGCAGCGACCTGCTGTTCACCATCCTCGACGCGCTGCGCCAGGCCGACCTGCCGATGGCCACGCCCACGCTGGTGATGGCGGCCGCGCCGGCGGCACCCTCGGCGCTCTCGACCGCGCCCTCGCCGGTGCCCTCCTCGCCGGCCTCGCCGCTGCCGGGCGTGCAGGGCTGAGGGCCGGCTGCGCCCGACTCAACTCAGCGGCAGGGTGGTCGTGCACTTCACCTCGTTGAGGCACACGCTCGAGCGCACCGCCGACACGCCCGGCATGTGCATCAGCGTGTCCATCAGGAACTGCGACAGCGAGTGCAGGTCGCGCGCGACCACCTTGATGACGTAGTCGAAGTCGCCGGTGACCGAGTAGCACTCGAGGATCTGCGGCAGGTCGGCCACCAGGTCCTGGAACTTCGGCAGCTCGCCGATGTGGCCGCGGGCCATGGTCACGTGGATGAAGGCGATCACGCCGAGCCCCACCTGGCGCGCGTCGAGCCGGGCCGCGTAGCCGCTGATGAAGCCCATCTCCTCGAGCCGCCGGTGCCGCCGCAGGCACTGGGCCGGCGACAGGTTGGCCACTTCGGAGAGTTCGAGGTTCGATGCACGGCCATGCGCTTGCAAGTGGTCGAGGATCTTCCTGTCGATGCGGTCGAGCGTGATCTCGTGCAATTTCGTCTCCTTCAAGTGCCAATGACCGCAATCATATTTCTCAAAGCGGGGTAAGCACTGGCGTGGGATGCACCTTAATTGTGCAGACCACGCTCTAGACTCCAGGCTTCCGGAAGTGCATGCCGCATTTCCGTGCATCGCTTCCCTGCCCGGCCCCGCCGTGGCGTCGGACCCGTTCCCTTCCCCTGATCCGGAGATCCTCACGTGAAATTCGCCCTGCTTCGCACCCCTGTCGCCGCCGCCCTGGCCCTCGGCATGCTCGCCGCCGCGCCCGCCTTCGCGGCCGACAAGTCGGTGGCCGTGACCGCCATCGTCGAGCACCCGGCGCTCGACGCCGTGCGCGACGGCGTCAAGGCCGAGCTGAAGGCGGCCGGCTATGAAGAGGGCAAGAACCTCAAGTTCACCTACCAGAGCGCGCAGGGCAACGTGGGCACCGCGGCCCAGATCGCGCGCAAGTACGTGGGCGACCAGCCCGACGTGATCGTCGCGATCGCCACCCCCTCGGCCCAGGCCACGCTGGCCGCCACCAAGACCATCCCGGTCGTCTACTCGGCCGTGACCGACCCGGTGGCCGCCAAGCTGGTGAAGAGCTGGGACGCCACCGGCACCAACGTGACCGGCGTGTCGGACCTGTCGCCTCTGGACAAGCACATCGCCCTCATCAAGCAGGTGGTGCCGACCGCCAAGCGCATCGGCGTGATCTACAGCCCCGGCGAAGCCAACTCGGTGGCGATCGTGGCCGACCTCAAGAAGGCCGCCGCGGCCGCCGGCATGACGGTGGTGGAAGCCGCCGCCGCGCGCACCGTCGACGTGCCGACCGCCGCCCAGAGCCTGGTCGGCAAGGCCGACGCGATCTACACGCCGACCGACAACAACGTGGTGTCGGCCTTCGAGGGCATCGTGAAGGTGGCGCAGCAGGCCAAGCTGCCGGTGGTGGCGGCCGACACCGCCACCGTCGAGCGCGGCGCGGTCGCGGCGCTGGGCCTGAACTACACCGACATCGGCCGCCAGACCGGCAAGATCGTGGTGCGCATCCTCAAGGGCGAGAAGCCCGGCACGATCGCCTCGCAGACCAGCACCAACTTCGAGCTGGTGGTGAACCCGGGCGCGGCCAAGCTGCAGGGCGTGACCCTGTCGGACGAGCTGCTGAAGACCGCCAAGGTCGTGAGCACCAAGTAAGTCCCGGCTTCACCGCCACCGACGGGTCGTCCTGCGGGCGGCCCGTCTTTTCGTTTTCGCCGGGAGCTTCTTCCTCATGTCCCTCATCGCCTCGCTGGGCGCCATCGAGATCGGCCTGATATTCGGGCTGGTCGCGCTGGGCGTCTTCATGTCCTTCCGCATCATCAACTTCCCCGACCTCACGGTGGACGGCAGCTTCCCGCTCGGCGCCGCCGTGGCGGCCACGCTGATCGTGGCCGGCTGGAACCCGGTGGCCGCCACCGCGGTGGCCTGCGTCGCGGGCGCCGTCTCGGGCTGGGTCACGGCCTGGCTCAACGTGAAGCTCAAGATCATGCAGCTGCTCGCGAGCATCCTGGTGATGATCGCGCTCTACTCGATCAACCTGCGCGTGATGGGCAAGCCCAACGTGGCGCTGATCACCGAGCCCACCGTGTTCAGCATGGCCAGCTTCGGCGGCATGCCCGAGCAGTGGGCCAAGCCGCTGTTGCTGCTGCTGATCGTGATCGCCGCGAAGATCGTGGTCGACCTGTTCTTCGCCTCCGAGGCCGGCCTGGCGATGCGCGCCACCGGCGGCAATGCGCGCATGGCGCGCGCCCAGGGCATCTCGACCGACTTCCACACCATGGCGGGCCTGGCGCTGTCGAACGCGCTGGTGGCGCTGGCCGGCGCGCTGTTCGCGCAGAGCCAGGGCACGGCCGACATCTCGATGGGCGTGGGCACGATCGTGATCGGCCTGGCGGCGGTGATCATCGGCGAGACGCTGATGCCCGCGCGCAGCATGGTGATCACCACGCTGGCCTGCATCCTGGGGGCGCTGCTCTACCGCTTCTTCATCGCGATGGCGCTGAACACCGACTTCATGGGCCTGCAGGCGCAGGACCTGAACCTGGTGACCGCCGTGCTGGTGGCCTTCGCGCTGCTGGTGCCTGCCTACAAGCGCAAGCTCGGCGGGCTTTTCAAGGGGAGGAACTGATGCTGCGCGCCGAACAACTCGAGATGACCTTCAACCCGGGCACGCCAATCGAGAACCGCGTGCTGCGCGGGCTCAGCCTGGAGATTCCCACCGGCCAGTTCGTCACCGTGATCGGCTCGAACGGCGCCGGCAAGTCGACCTTCCTCAATGCGGTGAGCGGCGACCTGATCGTCGACAAGGGCCGCATCGAGATCGATGGCAAGGACGTGACGCGGCTCAACGCCTGGCAGCGTTCGGGCATGGTGGCGCGCGTGTTCCAGGACCCGATGGCCGGCACCTGCGAGGCGCTGACCATCGAGGAGAACATGGCGCTGGCCTGGAAGCGCGGCGAGCGGCGCGGTCTGGGCCTGTCGCTCAACCGCGGCCTGCGCGAGCTGTTCCGCGAGAAGCTGTCGATCCTCAAGCTCGGGCTGGAGAACCGGCTGGCCGACCGCATCGGCCTGCTGTCGGGCGGCCAGCGGCAGGCCGTGAGCCTGCTGATGGCCTCGCTCAAGCCCTCGCGCATCCTGCTGCTCGACGAGCACACGGCCGCGCTCGACCCGAAGACCGCGGCCTTCGTGCTCGAGCTCACGGCGCGCATCGTCGAGGAGAGCAAGCTCACCGCGATGATGGTCACGCACAGCATGCGCCAGGCGCTGGACTACGGTTCGCGCACGGTGATGCTGCACGAGGGCCAGGTGATCCTCGACGTGGCCGGCCCCGAGCGCTCGGGCCTCGACGTGCCCGACCTGCTGCGCATGTTCGAACAGACGCGCGGCGAGAAGCTCGACGACGACAAGCTGCTGCTGGCATGAGCGCCGCGCGCGCGATGCGGCCCGAGGACCTGCAGGCGGTGCTGGCGATCCAGCTCGCCTGCTACGGCGCGGGCTTCGTGGAGGACGGGGCGCTGATCGTGCGCCGGCTCGCCGCGGCGCCGCGCACCGGCTGGGTGGTCGAGCACGCGGGGCGGGTGGCCGCCTACCTCGCTGCCTATCCCTCGCGCGTGGGCAAGCTCACGGCCCTGCACGGCGATTTCGAGGTGCTGCCCGAGGCGCAGGCCGACGCGCTCTACCTGCACGACCTCGCGGTCGACCCGGCGGCCTCGGGCCATGGCCTGGGACCGGCGCTGGTGCGGCATGCGCTGGCCTTCGCCGATGCGGCGGGCTGGCGGCGCTCGGCGCTGGTGTCGGTGCAGTCCTCGCTGGGCTTCTGGGAACGCCACGGCTACGCGGTGCATGCGCTGGCCGACGCGGCGCAGCAGGCGCGCCTGGCGAGCTATCCCGCGCCGGCGCACTACATGGTGCGGGCCTGAGGACCGCCGCTCAGCGCCGCCAGCCGCGCTGCAGCAGCCACTGCACGGTGCCGCAGACCACCACCAGCGCGGCATAGCTCGCGATGCGACCGTCGTGGCCCGTGAACACCAGGCCGGCCAGCAGCACCAGCACGCCAGCTATCGTATTGATAGCGAATTGCGCCCAGATGGCAGGCGTTCCGGGCTTTCGCGGCATCAGGAAGCGGCCGCACAGCGCGAGCACCCCGGCCACGAAGACGGCCGGCAGCGCGAAGTTGAAGAGGTGGTTGAGCAGGGCGAGCGCGGACATTCGGGAAGGAGCGGAAGCGTCATCCGCCAGCCGCTATGGAGGTCATAGACAGCTCGGTGCCGGGACGGGCTCCGCAAATTTTATAATCGCTGCATGTCTGTCTGGGCTCTTGGCTTGAACCACACGACCGCGCCGCTCGATCTGCGCGGTCGTTTTGCGTTTGCGCTCGACCAGATCGCTCCCACCCTGCAGAGCCTGCGCAGCTCGTTCTCGAGCGGCCGCCACCCGCAGGTCGAGGCCGCCATCATCTCGACCTGCAACCGCACCGAGATCTACTGCGCCGCCGACCATGCCGCGATCGACCACACGGTCGGCTGGCTGGCCCAGAGCGGCGGCGTGGCACCCGCGCTGCTGCGCTCGCATGCCTACACCCTGCACGACGGCGACGTTGCGCGCCATGCCTTCCGCGTGGCCAGCGGCCTCGATTCGATGGTGCTCGGCGAAGCCCAGATCCTCGGCCAGATGAAGGACGCGGTGCGCGCCGCCGAAACCGCCGGCGCGCTGGGCAGCACGCTCAACCAACTCTTCCAGCGCTCGTTCGCGGTCGCCAAGGAAGTGCGCACCGCCACCGAGATCGGTGCGCACTCGATCAGCATGGCCGCCGCCGCCGTGCGCCTGGCCGGCCAGCTGTTCGAGGACCTGCGCCAGACACGCGTGCTGTTCGTCGGCGCCGGCGAGATGATCGACCTCGCGGCCACGCACTTCGCGGCCAAGGAGCCGAAGTCCATTGCCATCGCCAATCGCACGCTCGAACGCGGCGAGAAGCTGGCCTCGCGCTTCGGCGGCGAGGCGATGCGACTGGCCGACCTGCCGGCGCGGCTGGCCGAGTTCGACATCGTCGTGAGCTGCACCGCGAGCACGCTGCCGATCATCGGCCTGGGCGCCGTGGAACGCGCGCTCAAGTCGCGCAAGCACCGCCCGATGTTCATGGTCGACCTGGCCGTGCCGCGCGACATCGAGCCCGAGGTGAAGGCGCTCGAGGACATCTACCTCTACACCGTGGACGACCTCGCCCAGGTGGTGCAGCAAGGCCAGGCCAACCGCCAGGCCGCGGTGGCGCAGGCCGAGGTCATCATCGACGCCGGCGTGCAGAGCTTCATGCACTGGCTGGGCCAGCGCGGCACGGTGCCGCTGATTCAGCAGCTCAACGCCCAGACCGACGAATGGCGCGCCGCCGAACTGGCGCGCGCGCGCAAGCTGCTCGCCAAGGGTGAATCGGTCGACGCCGTGCTCGAAGCCCTGTCGCGCGGGCTCACGCAGAAGATGCTGCACGGCGCGCTGGCCGAGCTGCACGCGGGCGATGCCGCCTCGCGCGAACAGACGGCGCAGACCATCTCGCGCCTGTTCCTGCGCAAAGAGCGTTAGCGGCGCTCGTCCGCGAGCCCGGCACGGCGTGCCGCGCTCTCCATGCGCCTTGCCGCCATGCCGCGGCACTTCCCCTCTTTTTCGAATCCCTCCGTCGTGAAGCCCTTTCTCCGCCACCAACTCGAACGCTATGCCGCCCGCCTCGGCGAACTCGACTTCCTGCTCTCGCGCGAGGACATCATGGGCGACATGGCGCAGTACCGCACCATCTCGCGCGAGCATGCCGAGGTGACGCAGGTGGCCGGCCGCTATGCGCGCTACGTGCAGCGCGAGGCCGACATCGCGGGCGCCAAGGAAATGCTCGACGACCCCGACATGGCCGAGATGGCCACGCAGGAGATCGCCGAGGCCGAGGCCGAGCTCACGCAGCTGGAAGACGAGCTGCAGCGCCTGCTGCTGCCCAAGGACCCCGACGACGCGCGCAACGCCTTCCTCGAAATCCGCGCCGGCACCGGCGGCGACGAATCGGCGCTGTTCGCGGGCGACCTGCTGCGCATGTACACGCGCTATTGCGAGCGCGCGGGCTGGCGCTGCGAGATCGTCAGCGAGAACGAAAGCGAGCTCGGCGGCTACAAGGAAGTGGTGGTGCGCATCTCGGGCGACGAGGTGTTCGGCAACCTGCGCTTCGAATCGGGCGGCCACCGCGTGCAGCGCGTGCCGGCCACCGAGACGCAGGGCCGCATCCACACCAGCGCCTGCACGGTGGCGGTGCTGGCCGAGCCCGACGAGGCGCAGGCGGTGCAGATCAACCCGGCCGACCTGCGCATCGACACCTACCGCGCCAGCGGCGCCGGCGGCCAGCACATCAACAAGACCGATTCGGCGGTGCGCATCACGCACATCCCGACCGGCATCGTGGCCGAGTGCCAGGACGACCGCAGCCAGCACCGCAACAAGGCCAAGGCGCTGCAGGTGCTGTCGGCACGGATCCAGGAGAAGGAGCGCAGCGAGCGCGCCGCCAAGGACGCCGCGCTGCGCAAGGGCCTGATCGGCAGCGGCGACCGCTCCGACCGCATCCGCACCTACAACTTCCCCCAGGGCCGGCTCACCGACCACCGGATCAACCTCACGCTCTACAAGCTGCTCGCGATCATGGAAGGCGACCTCGGCGACGTGCTCGAGGCGCTGCGCGCCGCGCGCGCGGCGGAGCAGTTGGCCGAACTCGAATCGAGCCTGCCCTCATGAGCACTGAGCCGCTCGCGCCCTCGACCGTGACCCAGGCGCTGGCCGCGGCCGCGCGGCTGGGCGTCGACCGGCTCGACGCCCAGCTGCTGCTGCTGCACGCGCTGGGTCGGCCGCCGCACGACCGCGCCTGGCTGCTCGCGCACGACACCGATGCGCTGCCCGAGCCGCTGTGGACCGCACTGTCGGCGCGGCTCATGCGCCGCCTCGCGGGCGAGCCGGTGGCCTACCTGCTGGGTGAGAAGGAATTCCACGGCCTCGAGCTGCGCGTCGATCCGCGCGTGCTGGTGCCGCGGCCCGACACCGAAACGCTGGTCGACTGGGCGCTGGAATGCCTCGAAGGCCAGGCCGCGCCGCGCGTGCTCGACCTGGGCACCGGCAGCGGCGCGATCGCGCTGGCGCTGCAGCATGCGCGCGCCGATGCACAGGTCGATGCGGTGGATGCCAGCGCCGACGCGCTCGCGGTGGCCCGCGCCAACGCCGAGCGCCTGAAGCTGCCGGTGCGTTTCGCCCAGGCCGACTGGCTCGCGGGCGCGGACCGGGGTTACGCGCTGATCGCCAGCAACCCGCCCTACATCGCCGCCGGCGACCCGCACCTGCCGGCGCTGCAGCACGAGCCCTTCTCGGCGCTGGTGGCCGGCGCCGACGGGCTCGACGACATCCGCCGCATCGTTGCCGACGCGCCCGCGCACCTGGCCGAAGGCGGCTGGCTGCTGCTGGAACATGGTCACGACCAGGCCCCCGCGGTGCGGCAGCTGCTGGCCGCCCACGGCTTCGCCGAGGTGCAAAGCCGCGACGACCTGGCAGGCATCGCGCGCTGCTCGGGCGGAATCCGGCGCACGGTGAAATAATCCCTCCAGCCTACTTTTCAGGAGCCCCCATGTCCGACGCCCAGCAACGCATCGACGACCTCGTCAAATCCAACGAACTCGTGCTCTTCATGAAGGGCAACGCCAGCTTCCCCATGTGTGGCTTCTCGGGCCGCGCGATCCAGATCCTCAAGGCCGTGGGCGTCGACACCAAGTCGCTCAAGACCGTCAACGTCCTCGAGGACGACGGTATCCGCCAGGGCATCAAGGACTACAGCAACTGGCCCACCATCCCCCAGCTCTACGTCAAGGGCGAATTCGTCGGCGGCTCGGACATCATGATGGAGATGTACGAGTCGGGCGAACTGCAGAAGGTGCTGGCCGGCGACGCTGCCTGATCCGGGCCCGGCGATGAGCCACGGCCACGATCACGACCACGGGCATCCGCACGACGAGGCTTCGGCCCCGGCGTGGAAGCACGACGGCGTGCGGGTGATCGCGGCCAACCAGCTCGACGCCAACACCGCCCAGACGCCCGGCATGAACCGGGCCGCGGCGATCAATTTCGCGCGCGTCGGCGCGCAGAAGCTCTGGGCCGGCACGGTCACCATCCATGCCGACGCCAAGACCGGCGCCCACCACCACGGCCACCTCGAATCGGTGATCTACGTCGTGCGCGGCCGCGCGCGCATGCGCTGGGGCGAACAGCTCGAGTTCACGGCCGAGGCCGGGCCGGGCGACTTCATCTACGTGCCGCCCTACGTGCCGCACCAGGAAATCAACGCCAGCCCGACCGAGACGCTCGAGTGCGTGCTGTGCCGCAGCGACGGCGAGGCCGTCGCGGTGAACCTCGACATCGAGCCGGTCGAGAAGCCCGAGTCGGTGCTGTGGGTCGACCCGACCCATCCGCACGGCGGGGTCTGAGCCCCCTTTCGTCCGCGGGCCGCGCCCGTGGCGGGCGCCCCCTGCGCCATGGCACCATCGGGGTCTGTTGGTGACCACCATGACCCTGACCCAAAGCCTGCTCGTCATCGCGCTCCTGATCGCGCTGAGCGCCTTCTTCTCCCTCGCCGAGATCGCGCTGGCCGCCTCGCGCCGCCTGCGCCTGCGCCAGATGGCCGACGACGGCGACGCACGCGCCGACCTCGTGCTGCGCATCCAGGAGCAGCCGGGCTACTACTTCACCGTGGTGCAGATCGGCCTCAATGCGGTCGCGATCCTCGGCGGCGTGGTCGGCGAAGGCGCGCTGAGCCCCTACTTCGCGCGCCTGTTCACCGGCTGGCTCGGCCCCGAGGGCGCGCAGAGCGCGGGCTTCCTGTGCTCCTTCGTGACCATCATCGCGGTGTTCCTGGTGTTCGCCGACCTGTTCCCCAAGCGGCTGGGCATGAACGACCCCGAGCGCCTGGCGGTGCGCATCGCCAAGCCGATGCAGCTGCTGATCACCACCTTCAAGCCGCTGGTGTGGCTGTTCACCGCCTGCACCGACCTGCTGTTCAAGCTGCTGGGCATGCCGATGGCGCGCGACGACAAGATCACCTCGGCCGACATCCTCGCGATGACCGAGGCCGGCGCGCGCGCCGGGGTGCTCGCGGTGCGCGAGCAGCAGGTGATCGCCAACGTGTTCGAACTCGAGACGCGGCTCGTGAGCAGCGTGATGACCGCGCGCGACAGCATCGCCTGGTTCCTGCACGACGACCCCGAATCGGTGCTGCGCGCGCGCATCGTGGCCGAGCCCTTCTCGGCCTACCCGGTGTGCGACGGCGACATCGACCACGTGCTGGGCTACGTCGATGCCAAGGACATGTTCCAGCGCGTGCTCAGCGGCCAGCCGCTGGCCTTCGACCAGGGGCTGCCGCTGCACAAGGCGCTGGTGATTCCCGACCGGCTGTCGCTGACCGAAGTGCTCGAGCAGTTCCAGCAGGCCCATGAGGACTTCGCGATCATCGTCAACGAGTACAGCCTGGTGGTGGGCGTGATCACGCTCAACGACGTGATGAGCACGGTGATGGGCGACCTCGTGTCCACGCCCGACGAGGAGCAGATCGTGCGCCGCGACGAGAACTCCTGGCTGATCGACGGCATCACGCCGATCCAGGACGTGCAGCGTGCGCTGCACATCGACGAACTGCCGCATGCCGACGAGTACGAGACGCTCGCGGGTTTCCTGATGGTGATGCTGCGCCGCGTTCCCAAGCGCACCGACAGCGTGAGCTGGGCGGGCTATACCTTCGAGGTGATGGACGTCGACAGCTACCGGATCGACCAGGTGATGGTCACCAAGACCTGATCGCCGGAATTCCAGTCAGGCCGCGGAACGGGCCTTGTCCTGTTCCTTGCGCTCGATCTCGCGCTCGCGGTCGGCCCAGGCCCACAGCCGCTGGTTCGAGAACACCGCGTTCGGATACGGCGCCTTGCCGCGGCTGCCGTTGTAGCGGCCCAGCGTCATGAACAGGTCGCCGCTCTCGCGGTCGAGGTAGTGGCGCAGGATCACGCAGCCGAAGCGCAGGTTGGTCTGCATGTGGAACAGCTTGGCCGGATCGCTGTCGCCGATCACGCGGGTCCAGAACGGCATGACCTGCATGTAGCCGCGCGCGCCCGCGCTCGAGACGGCGAACTTGCGGAAGTTGCTCTCGACCTGGATCAGCCCGAGCACCAGGCTCACGTCGAGCCCCGAGCGCTTGGCCTCGTACCAGACCGTCTGCAGGAACTCGATGCGCGAGGGCGCATCGGCGACCTTCTTCTTGAGCCGTTCGCTCATCTCGCCGAGCCAGCGCAGGTAGGCCAGGCGCGCCTCGGTGTTCGCGAACTGCGGCACCGGCGGTGCCTTGTTGTGGATGGCCGAGCTCAGCGCGGTGCGCACCGAGTCGATCAGCGGCTCCTCGATCTGCGCGCCGGCCAGTGCGGGGCGCGGCAGCGACAGCGCCGCGAGGGCGCCCGCCGCGGCGCCGATGCAATGGCGCCGGGAGAAGCCGCCCGACAGGCTCATGCCGCGAGCTTGCCCGCGATGAAGTCCGCGATGCCGGCGGCCGACACCTTGGTCGCGGCGGTGTCGCGGCGATGCTGGTATTCGAGCTGGCCTTCCTTGAGGCCGCGGTCGGAGATCACCACGCGGTGCGGCACGCCGATCAGTTCCCAGTCGGCGAACATCGCGCCCGGGCGCTCGCCGCGGTCGTCGAGCAGCACGTCGACGCCCTTGGCGAGCAGCGCCTCGTAGAGCGCCTCGGCCGCGGTCTTGACCTCGGCGCTGCGGTCCATGCCGATCGGGCACACCACCACGGTGAACGGTGCGATCGCGTCGGGCCAGATGATCCCGCGCTCGTCGTGGTTCTGCTCGATGGCGGCCGCCGGCAGCCGCGTGACGCCGATGCCGTAGCAGCCCATCTCGAGGAACTGCGGCTTGCCGGCCTCGTCGAGGAAGGTGGCGTTCATGGCCTTGCTGTACTTGGTGCCCAGCACGAAGACATGGCCCACCTCGATGCCGCGCTCGATCGCCAGCACGCCCTTGCCATCGGGCGAGGCATCGCCCGCGACCACGTTGCGCAGGTCGGCCACCAGCTCGGGCTCGGGCAGGTCGCGGCCCCAGTTGACGCCGGTCATGTGGAAGTCGACCTCGTTGGCGCCCGTGATCCAGTCGGCCATCAGCGCGACTTCGCGGTCGGCCACCAGCTTCACCGGCTTCTTGAGGTTCAGCGGGCCGAGGTAGCCTGGCTTGCAGCCGAAGTGCGCATCGATCTCGGCCAGGGTCGCGAAGCGGAAGCCCTTGTCGAGGCCGGGCAGCTTGGCGACCTTGATCTCGTTCATTTCGTGGTCGCCGCGCAGCAGCAGCAGCCAGACCTGCGAGCCCTTGATGTTGCCGGCGTCGTCGACGATGTCGGTGGCCAGCACCAGCGACTTCACGGTGGTGGCGAGCGGCACGCCGAGCAGCACGGCGACGTCCTCGCAGGTGCTCTTGCCGGGCGTGGGCGTCTTCTCGAGCGCGTTGGCGGCGGCGGGACGCGGGCCGGCCGGAGCCAGCGCCTCGGCCTTTTCCATGTTGGCCGCGTAGTCGCTGTCGGGGCAGTAGACGATCGCGTCCTCGCCGGTGGCGGCGATGACCTGGAATTCCTCGCTGAGGTCGCCGCCGATGGCGCCGCTGTCGGCCGCCACGGCACGGTAGCGCAGGCCGAAGCGGTCGAAGATGTTGCGGTAGGCCTGCGCCATCGCCTGGTAGCTGGCCTTGGCCGCGTCGAGGTCGCGGTCGAAGCTGTAGGCGTCCTTCATGATGAATTCGCGCCCGCGCATCAGGCCGAAGCGCGGACGGCGCTCGTCGCGGAACTTGGTCTGGATCTGGTAGAAGTTCTTCGGCAGCTGCTTGTAGCTGCGGATCTCCTGGCGCGCGATGTCGGTCACCACCTCTTCGCTGGTGGGCTGCACCACGAAGTCGCGGTCATGGCGGTCCTTGATGCGCAGCAGCTCGGGGCCCATCTTGTCGAAGCGGCCCGACTCCTGCCAGAGCTCGGCGGGCTGCACCACCGGCATCGTCAGCTCGACCGCGCCGGCGCGGTTCATCTCCTCGCGCACGATCGCCTCGACCTTGCGGATGACGCGCAGGCCCATGGGCATGTACGTGTAGATGCCGGTGCCGACCTTCTTGATCATGCCCGCGCGCATCATGAGACGGTGGCTCGCCACCTCGGCATCGGCCGGCGCTTCCTTGAGGGTGGAGACGAAGAAACGGGATGCTTTCATCGGAAATGCGGTGCTGGTTCGGAGTGAAACGAGACGGACGACGGCCCCCGTAGAGACCCTGAGAGCCCGGAACCGGTCGCTTGCCGAGTGCAACCCGGCATGCATAATCGACTCAGTTCAAAAATTGGGGTTTGATTATGCTCGACCGGGACGGCTTCAGGCCCAACGTCGGCATCATCCTGCTCAACCAGAAAAACCAGGTTTTTTGGGGCAAACGCATCCGCACGCATTCCTGGCAGTTTCCGCAAGGCGGCATCGACCGCGGCGAAAGTCCCGAGCAAGCCATGTTCCGGGAATTGCATGAGGAAGTGGGTCTCCATCCGGAGCACGTGCGTATCGTGGCCCGTACCCGCGACTGGTTGCGCTACGAGGTGCCGGATCGGTTCATCCGACGAGACGCACGAGGTCACTACAAGGGCCAGAAACAAATCTGGTATCTGCTGCAACTGGTCGGCCACGACTGGGATCTCAACCTGCGTGCCACGGACCATCCCGAATTCGACGCCTGGCGCTGGCACGACTACTGGGTGCCGCTCGACGTCGTCGTCGAATTCAAACGGGGCGTCTACGAGATGGCGCTCACCGAGCTTGCTCGCTACCTGCCACGGCAGGATTTCCGCAACCGCTTCCTGCGCAGCAACGTGCGCGCCCGAGAGTTCGAGCGCCATCCCTCCGCAGGCGGCCACGACGCCAACTTCGAACTGCCTCCGGGCGCGAGCTTCGACCCGGATCCCAATGTCAAATCTGCGACCGACTCTTCCGACGGACCCGTCTTTCCGTCCGCATCCGCTGCGCAACCTCCCACGCCGCGCTAGCCCGGCGCTCGTTCTCGCCAGTGCCCTGCTGCTGGCGGCCTGCGGCTCGGCCAAGCACGACACCGACAACCCCGACTGGGCGCAAAGCGGCATGCCGCCCCCGCCCAAGACGACGCAGTCCGACGCCGAGTGGCAGGAGTCGGCGGCACCGCCGCCACCGGCCTTCGACCAGAACAGCCTGGTGCCGATCGAGATGCCGCCCTACATGACGCTGAAGTTCGGCATCGATCCGAAGACCATCACGATCACGCCCGACGGCATCGTGCGCTACGTGGTGGTGGCGAGCAGCAAGGCGGGCGGCACGGTCAACGCCTTCTACGACGGCGTGCGCTGCAAGACCGGCGAGATGAAGAGCTATGCGCGCTACAGCGGCAATGCCTGGGAGCTGGCCAAGGCGCCCGAGTGGAAGCGCATCACCGACCTCAACTCGCGCTACACCTGGGCCATCGCGACCCAGGGCCTGTGCCGCGACAGCGCGCCGCGCTCGACGGCCAGCGAGATCGTCCAGTACATCCGCAACCCTGTGCGCGAAGTGCAGTGAGCGGCACGCCGGCACGATGAGCAAAGGCCCCGATCGGGGCCTTTTTCTTTGGCGCGGTCGAGACGAGGCTCAGACCGGCATGAGCACCATGTTGTCCCGGTGCACCATCTCCGGCTCGGCCGCGTAGCCCAGCAGCCGCTCGAACTCGGCCGAGGGCTTGCGGCACAGCAGCCGCGCCTCGACGCTCGAGTAGTTGGCGAGGCCGCGCGCCAGCTCGATGCCCTCGGCATCGCGCACCGCGATCACATCGCCGCGCGAGAACTCGCCCGACACGCCCGTCATGCCGATCGGCAGCAGGCTCTTGCCCTCGGCACGCACCTTGGCAGCCGCGCCGGCATCGACGATCACGGCGCCACGCAGTTGCAGATGGTCGGCCATCCAGCGCTTGCGCGCCTGGTGCTTCGCGGTCTGCGCCACCAGCAGTGTGCCGATGGCGTCGCCTTGCGCAAGGCGCAGCAGCGCATCGGGCTCGCGGCCCCAGGCGATCACGGTGGAGGCACCCGAGCCGGCCGCGCGCTTGGCCGCGAGGATCTTGGTGATCATCCCGCCCTTGCCGATGCTCGAGCCCGCGCCACCGGCCATGGCCTCGAGCGCCGGGTCGCCCGCGGCGGCCTCGTGGATGAACTTCGCGTCGGGGTCCTTGCGCGGATCGGCCGAATAGAGGCCGCGCTGGTCGGTGAGGATCACCAGCGCATCGGCCTCGACGAGATTGGCGACCAGCGCGCCGAGCGTGTCGTTGTCGCCGAACTTGATCTCGTCGTTGACCACGGTGTCGTTCTCGTTGATGACCGGCACCACGCCCAGGCGCAGCAGCGTCACCAGGGTCGAACGGGCATTGAGGTAGCGCTCGCGGTCGGCCAGGTCAGCGTGCGTGAGCAGCACCTGCGCGCTGCCGATGCGGTTCTCGCGCAGCTTGGTCTCGTACATCTGGGCCAGGCCCATCTGGCCGACGGCTGCCGCGGCCTGGAGCTCGTGCACCTCGTGCGGCCGGGTCTTCCAGCCGAGGCGCTTCATGCCCTCGGCGATGGCGCCGCTCGAGACCATCACCACCTCGCGCCCGTCGCGAACCAGCGCGGCGAGCTGCCGGCACCACTCGCCGATGGCGCCCTCGTCGAGGCCGCGGCCCTCGTTCGTCACGAGGCTTGAGCCCACCTTGACGACGATGCGGCGGGCGTCCCGCAGGGCTGTGGATCCGGTATTCGAGGTCATGGAAGGCTGTAGCTGGCGTGAAGACTGACGATTATGCTATTTAATCAATAGCATTGCAGAGCGGGCCGAAGGCCCTCGCTCAAGGCTTTTCGGGCGGCAGTTCGACGAAGCGCGGATCGATCTCGGCCGGCGGCTGCTCGGCCACCTGCTGAGCCTTGACCTGGCGGTAGATCGCGTGCACGAGTGGCTCGCAGCCTTCGCGCGTGAGCGCCGAGATCTCGAACACCGGGCCCTTGAAGCGCAGGCGCTTCACGAAGTCCTTCACGCGCGCGGCGCGCTCTTCCTCGGGGATCATGTCCAGCTTGTTGAGCACCAGCCAGCGCGGCTTCTCGTAGAGCTGCGCGTCGTACTTCTTGAGTTCGCCCACGATCGCCTTGGCCTGCGCGACCGGGTCGACGGTCTCGTCGAAAGGCGCGAGGTCGATCACGTGCAGCAGCAGCCGGGTGCGCTGCAGGTGACGCAGGAACAGGTGGCCGAGGCCGGCGCCGTCGGAAGCGCCCTCGATCAGGCCGGGCAGGTCGGCCACCACGAAGCTCTGTTCGGGGCCGACGCGCACCACGCCGAGGTTGGGGTGCAGGGTGGTGAACGGATAGTCGGCGATGCGCGGGCGCGCGTTCGAGATCGCGCTGATCAAGGTCGACTTGCCGGCGTTCGGCATGCCCAGCAGGCCCACGTCGGCCAGCACCTTGAGCTCGAGCTTGAGGCTCTTGCGCTCGCCGGGCCAGCCGGGCGTCTTCTGGCGCGGCGCGCGGTTGATGGCGCTCTTGAAGCGCAGGTTGCCGAAGCCGCCGTCGCCGCCCTTGGCGATGGTGATGACCTCGCCGGGCGTGAGCAATTCGTAGAGCACTTCGCCGGTTTCGGCGTCGGTGATGATCGTGCCGACCGGCATCTTCAGCGTGATGTCGTCGCCCGCGGCGCCGAACATGTCGGAGCCCATGCCGTGCTCGCCACGCTTGGCTTCGTGCCGACGCGAATAGCGGAAATCCACCAGCGTGTTGAGGTTCGAGTCGGCCACGGCGAACACATGGCCGCCGCGCCCGCCGTCGCCGCCATTGGGGCCGCCGAATTCCTTGTACTTCTCATGGCGGAACGACACGCAGCCGTTGCCGCCATCGCCGGCGGCGATGTCGATGAAGGCTTCGTCGACGAACTTCATGGGATGTCCAGTTTACAAATGAAGAAGCCCCGGCAAAGCGGGGCTCCGAGACAGTCGAAGTGGCTGGAGGCTCAGGCCGCCGGCGTCACATTGACCATGTGCTTGTTGAGCGCACCCTTGAAGCCGAACGACACGTGGCCGTCGACGAGGGCGAACAGCGTGTGGTCCTTGCCCACGCCGACGTTCACGCCGGGGTGGAACTGGGTACCGCGCTGGCGCACGATGATCGAGCCGGCGCTGATCAGTTGGCCGCCGAAGGCCTTCACGCCGAGCATCTTGGGCTTGGAATCGCGCCCGTTTCGCGTGGAGCCGCCGCCTTTTTTCTGTGCCATGGAGTCTGCTCCTTAACCGGCGATCGCGCCGATTTGCAGCTCGGTGAACTGCTGGCGATGGCCTTGACGTTTCTGATAGTGCTTGCGACGGCGCATCTTGAAGATGCGAACCTTGTCGTGCTTGCCGTGCGACAGCACCGTGACCGTCACCGTTGCACCGGACACCAGGGGCGTGCCAACCTTGATTTCAGCGCCGTTTCCGACGGCCAGAACCTGGTCGATCACGATTTCCTGGCCAACGTCCGCAGCAATCTGTTCTACTTTGATTTTCTCGCCGGAAGCAACGCGATACTGCTTGCCACCGGTTTTTATGACCGCGTACATGTGAACCTCTTAGGAATTGAGTCTCCGCGGCGAATTCCGCAGAGCCCAAGACTATAGCACGGTTTGCGCATGCTCACATGGCCGGGCACCCGGCCGAGGCCGGTGGCCGCTTCCCGCTCCCTATAATCGGCGCCTTCCGGCGTCTTGCGCCATCCCTGTATTCAGCAGCGCTCAGCGCCCACGCTTTGTCAGTTCCCGCCGCCGACACCTCCCCCACCGCCGCAGTCCTCGGCCTGATCGCCGGTGACATGGTCGAAGTCGACCGCGTGATCTCCAACCGCCTCGACACCGGGGTACCGCTGGTCAGCCAAGTCTCGAAGTACATCATCTCCGCGGGCGGCAAGCGCCTGCGGCCGGCGCTGCTGCTGCTGATGGCCGGCGCGCTCGGCTACACCGGCGAACAGCGCTTCAATCTCGCGGCCGTGGTGGAGTTCATCCACACCGCCACGCTGCTGCACGATGACGTGGTCGACGAGTCGACGCTGCGCCGCGGGCGGCCGACCGCCAACGAATCCTTCGGAAATCCCGCCAGCGTGCTGGTCGGCGACTTCCTTTATTCGCGCGCCTTCCAGATGATGTTGGATGCCAACAACATGCGCGTGATGCAGATCCTGGCCGAAGCGACCAACGTGATCGCAGAAGGCGAGGTGCTGCAGCTGATGAACATGCACGACGCCTCGCTCGACGAGTCGGCTTACCTGCGCGTCATCCGCTCCAAGACCGCCAAGCTGTTCGAAGCCAGCACGCGCCTGGCCGCAGTCCTGGCAGGCGTGACGCCCGCAGTCGAGGAGGCCTGCGCCACCTACGGGCAGGCACTGGGCACGGCCTTCCAGGTGATCGACGACGTGCTCGACTACGCGGGCGACGCCAGCGAGACCGGCAAGAACCTCGGCGACGACCTGCGCGAAGGCAAGACCACGCTGCCGCTGATCTTCGCGATGCAGCGCGGTACCGCGGCCCAGAGCGCGCTGGTGCGCGCCGCCATCGAGGCGGGCGACACTGCCCAACTGGGCAAGATCGTCGAGATCGTGCGCGAAACCGGTGCCCTGGATGCATCGCGCGCGGCGGCCGCGGCGGAGGCACAACGCGCAATTTCTGCGCTCGACGGCTTCGCGACGAATTCGCACGCTTCAGGTTTGCTACAATTAGCGGCTCAGCTGCTTGAGCGGCGTGCCTGACACCTCTAACGAGTTGGCCAAGGACGACTGACTTTTCGCACCATCGGGGTGTAGCTTAGCCTGGTAGAGCGCTACGTTCGGGACGTAGAGGCCGGAGGTTCGAATCCTCTCACCCCGACCAGTCTTTTCGAGACTGGCATAAACCATCAGAATGCCATTTTCTGTTGCTGTACAGCGATTTACAGCACAGGAGTGTTCGGCGATGATCGTGAAGCAATTTCTCACATCTCTTGCATTCGCTGATGGCTGCAGCCGAACTTCCCGTTAAAGAAAACCCGCAAGTCGCCTTGCCAGGGCTTGCACGCGCGCTGGTCTCGGCCGGCAAGCTGCCCGCGAAAACCGCGGAAGATCTCTATCAGAAGTCGCTGAGCAGCCGCTCCAGCTTCATCGCCGAGCTCACGGGCACCGGTGCCGTCTCGGCCGCCGACCTCGCCCACACGCTTTCGAATGCCTTCGGCGCTCCGCTGCTCGACCTCGACGCCATCGACCACCAGCGCTTGCCGAAGGATCTGCTCGATCCCAAGCTCTGCCAGGCCTACCGCATCGTCGTCCTCAGCAAGCGCAACAACCGCCTGATCGTCGCCACGGCCGATCCGTCCGACCAGCAGGCTGCCGAGAAGATCAAGTTCGCCTCCCAGATGGGCGTGGACTGGGTCATCGCCGAGTACGACAAGCTGTCGCGCATGGTCGAGGCCGCCGCGGCCAGCGCGGCCGAAACCATCAACAGCATCGTCGGCACCGAGTTCGAGTTCGACGACGTCAGCGCCGACACCGCGGGCGACGCCAACGAGCAGGCCATCGCCGAGGTCGAAGACGCGCCGGTCGTGCGCTTCCTGCACAAGATGCTGCTCGACGCGGTCAGCATGCGCGCTTCGGACATCCACTTCGAGCCCTACGAGCACCACTACCGCGTACGCTTCCGGGTCGACGGCGAACTGCGCGAGGTGGCGAGCCCGCCCACCGTGATCAAGGACAAGCTGGCCTCGCGCATCAAGGTCATCTCGCGGCTCGACATCTCCGAGAAGCGCGTGCCCCAGGACGGGCGCATGAAGCTCAAGATCGGTCCCGACCGGGTGATCGACTTCCGCGTGAGCACGCTGCCCACGCTGTTCGGCGAGAAGATCGTGGTCCGGATCCTCGACCCCAGCAGCGCGCGCATGGGCATCGATGCGCTGGGCTACGACGCCGACGAGAAGGAACGCCTGCTGCACGCCATCAGCCGGCCCTACGGCATGGTGCTGGTCACCGGGCCGACCGGCTCGGGCAAGACGGTGTCGCTCTACACCTGCCTCAACCTGTTGAACCAGCCGGGCGTGAACATCGCGACCGCCGAAGACCCGTCGGAAATCAACCTGCCGGGCGTCAACCAGGTCAACGTGAACGAGAAGGCCGGCCTCACCTTCGCGGCCGCGCTGCGGGCCTTCCTGCGTCAGGATCCCGACATCATCATGGTCGGCGAAATCCGCGACATCGAAACCGCCGACATCTCGATCAAGGCCGCCCAGACGGGCCACCTGGTACTGTCGACGCTGCACACCAACGACGCCCCCACCACCCTCACGCGGATGCGCAACATGGGCATCGCGCCCTTCAACATCGCGTCGAGCGTGATCCTGATCACCGCCCAGCGGCTCGCGCGGCGGCTGTGCATGGCCTGCCGCGCGCCCGTGGACATCCCGCGCGAAGCCCTGCTCGAAGCGGGCTTCCAGGACGACGAGATCGACAGCAGCTGGAAGCCCTACCGGCCCGTGGGCTGCGCGGCCTGCAGCGGTGGCTACAAGGGCCGCGTGGGCATCTACCAGGTGATGCCGATCTCCGAAGCGATCCAGGAAATCATCCTGCGCGACGGCAGCGCGCTCGACATCGCGCAGCAATCGGAAGCCGAAGGCGTGCGCTCGCTGCGCCGGTCGGGCCTGCGAAAGGTGATGCAGGGCCTGACCTCGCTCGAGGAAGTGGTGGCGGTCACCAACCTATAACGAACACACTGGAAGCGGAGATCGAACCGAATGGCCACAGCAGCATCGACGGCAAGCCGGCAACGGCGCGACGTCAAGGAATTCGTCTTCGAGTGGGAAGGCAAGGATCGCAACGGCAAGCTGGTGCGCGGTGAACTGCGTGCCGCCGGCGAGAACCAGGTGCAGGCCGCGCTGCGGCGCCAGGGCGTGCTCGCCAGCAAGATCAAGAAGCGCCGCACCCGTTCGGGCAAGAGCATCAAGCCCAAGGACATCGCGATCTTCACGCGCCAGCTCGCGACCATGATGAAGGCCGGCGTGCCGCTCCTGCAGTCCTTCGACATCGTGGGCCGCGGCAACGCCAACCCCAGCGTCGCCAAGCTGCTCAACGAGATCCGCAGCGACGTCGAGACCGGCACCTCGCTGTCGTCGGCCTTCCGCAAGTTCCCGAAGTACTTCGACAACCTCTACTGCAACCTGGTCGAGGCCGGCGAAGCGGCCGGTATCCTCGAAGACCTGCTCGACCGCTTGGCGACCTACATGGAGAAGACCGAGGCGATCAAGTCGAAGATCAAGTCGGCGCTGATGTACCCGACCTCGGTGGTCGTGGTGGCCTTCGTGGTGGTGGCGATCATCATGATCTTCGTGATCCCGGCCTTCAAGCAGGTGTTCACCTCCTTCGGCGCCGACCTGCCCGCCCCCACGCTGTTCGTGATGGCGGTCAGTGAGTTCTTCGTGGCGTACTGGTGGCTGATCTTCGGCGTGATCGGCGGCGGCCTCTATTTCTTCTTCCAGGCCTGGAAGCGCAACGAGCGCGTGCAGCGGGTCATGGACCGCCTGCTGCTGCGGGTGCCGATCTTCGGCGCGCTGATCGAGAAGTCCTGCGTCGCGCGCTGGACGCGCACGCTGGCCACCATGTTCGCCGCGGGCGTGCCGCTGGTCGAGGCGCTCGACTCGGTCGGCGGCGCTTCGGGCAACACCGTCTACGGTGACGCCACGGCCAAGATCCAGCAGGAGGTGTCGACCGGCACCAGCCTCACGAACGCGATGACCAACGTCAACCTGTTCCCTTCGATGGTGATCCAGATGACCGCCATCGGCGAGGAATCGGGTTCCATCGACCACATGCTCGGCAAGGCCGCCGACTTCTACGAGTCCGAGGTCGACGACATGGTCGCCGGCCTCTCGAGCCTGATGGAGCCGATCATCATCGTCTTCCTCGGCGTGATCATCGGCGGCATCGTGGTCTCGATGTACCTGCCCATCTTCAAGCTCGGCCAGGTCGTCTGATGCTGGTGTCGCAGGGATTCGACGCCGCGCTCGCCGGCGTCCTCGGTCTGTTGATCGGCAGCTTCCTCAACGTGGTGATCTACCGCACGCCGGTCATGATGTACCGCGACTGGTTGAACGACGCGGTCGCGAACCTCATGAGCGTCAAGGACATGCCCTCGCTCTGGTCGCTGGTCTTCGGCCCCAAGGCGCAGCCCCCGGCCGGCCTCGAAGCCGCAGCCGACAAGGCCGCGGTCGAACTCGAGAAGCTGCCGCGCTTCGACCTCATGCGGCCCGGCTCGCGCTGCGGCAGCTGCGGCCACGAGATCCGCTGGTACGAGAACATCCCGGTGCTGAGCTACCTCGCATTGCGCGGCCGTTGCGGCGCCTGCAAGACCCGGATCAGCCCGCGCTATCCGCTGGTCGAACTGGCCACCGCCGCGCTGTTCGCGCTCTGCGGCCATCGCTTCGGCCTCACGCCGACGGGCGCGCTGTGGGCCGCCTTCGCGGCGCTGCTGGTCTGCCAGTTCCTGATCGACTTCGACACCCAGTTCCTGCCCGACTCGCTCAACTACCTGCTGCTGTGGCTCGGCCTGATCGGCGCGGCCGCGGGCTGGACCGGCACCTCGCTGCAGCTCTCGGTCTGGGGCGCGGTGTTCGGCTACCTGAGCCTCTGGCTGGTCTACCATGGCTACCTGTTCGTCATGAAGGAAGAAGGCATGGGCCAAGGCGACCTCAAGCTGCTGGCAGCACTGGGTGCATGGCTCGGCGCAGACTACTTGATCGCGATCATCCTGATCTCCTCGATCGTGGGCGCCGTGCTCGGCCTGGGCATGCGCTTCAGCGGCAAGCTGGACAAGGGCGTTCCGATCGCCTTCGGCCCCTTCCTCGCGGGCGCCGGACTCGTCTGCCTCGTCATCGGCCCCGGTGTCGTCAAGCAATGGGTGCCCTTCGCCTTCCCGCTCGGCCCCTGGCTGCACTGAAGGCCACGCCCCTCTCATGATCCGGCGCATCGGCCTCACCGGCGGCATCGGCAGCGGCAAGAGCACCGTCGCGGGCCTGCTGGTCGCCGAGGGCGCGGTGCTGGTCGACACCGATGCCATCGCACGCCGCATCGCCGAGCCCGGCGGCATCGCGATGCCCGCGCTCGAGGCCCGCTTCGGCGCCGCGGTGCTGCGGCCGGACGGCGGCCTCGACCGCGCCCGCATGCGCGAGCTCGTGTTCCAGGACCCCGAGACCAAGCGCGCGCTCGAAGGCATCCTCCATCCCCTGATCGGTGCCGAAACCCGGCGCGAAGCCGCGGCCGCCGGCCCCGATGCCACCATCGTCTTCGACGTCCCGCTCTTGGTCGAATCGGGGCGCTGGCGCGCACTGGTCGAGCGCGTGCTGGTGGTCGACGCCAGCGAAGAAACCCAGCTGCAACGCGTGGTCGCGCGCTCGGGCTGGGCCCCCGAAGCGGTGCGCTCTGTGATCGCGCAGCAGGCCCCGCGGGCGCTGCGCCGGGCCGCGGCCGACGCGGTCATCGACAACGAAAGCCTGACCCTGGAGGAACTCGCCGTGCAGGTGCGGGGTCTCTGGAAACGGTGGGCCTCGGCCAGCACGCGATAATCACCGGTTAGCCGCAGCGGCGGCTGCACCACGATTACGACAAAAGGGCGCTCGCAGCAGCGCCTCCTCTCGAGATGCTGTTCAACTCGTATTCCTTCATCTTTGTCTATTTCCCGCTGGTGCTGCTCGGGTTCTTCCTGATCGGCAAACGCAACATCCGGGCCGCAGCCGGGTTTCTTGCGCTGGCCTCGCTGTTCTTCTATGGCTGGTGGAGCGTGCAGGCCCTGCCGCTGCTGCTGGCCTCGATCTGCGTCAACTACTGGTTCGGCCTGCGCCTGACGCCGGCACCGGGGCGCGACGACCGCCGGCGCAAGACCTTGCTGATCACGGCGCTCACGGTCAATCTCGTGGTGCTGGCGGTGTTCAAGTACGCCAATTTCTTCGTCTCGAACGTCAACGACGGCCTGAGCGCCGCGGGCCTCGCGCCGATCCCGCTGCTGCACATCGTGCTGCCGATCGGCATCTCGTTCTACACCTTCACGCAGATCGCCTTCCTGGTCGACTGCTGGCAGGGCAAGGTGCACGAGCGCAGCTTCATCCACTACGTGCTGTTCGTCACCTACTTCCCGCACCTGATCGCGGGCCCGGTGCTGCACCACGCGCAGATGATGCCGCAGTTCGCCAACCCGGCGACCTACCGCGCCGACCCCAACAAGATCGCGCTCGGGCTGGCCATCTTCACCTTCGGCCTGGCCAAGAAGCTGCTGATCGCCGACCCGATGGGCCAGTACGCCGACCTGGTCTTCAACGGCGTGCACAACGGCATCGAGCCCACGCTCTACACCGCGTGGTTCGGCGTGCTCGCCTACACGCTGCAGATCTACTTCGACTTCTCGGGCTACTCCGACATGGCGGTCGGCCTGTCGCTGTGCCTGGGCGTGCAGCTGCCGCTGAACTTCAACTCGCCCTACAAGTCGACCAGCATCATCGAGTTCTGGCGCCGCTGGCACATCTCGCTGTCGACCTTCCTGCGCGACTACCTCTACATCCCGCTGGGCGGCAACCGCAAGGGCCCGAAGCGCCGCCACGTGAACCTGTTCCTCACGATGGTGCTCGGCGGCCTGTGGCATGGCGCGGCCTGGACCTTCGTGATCTGGGGCGCGCTGCACGGCATCTTCCTGATGATCAACCACATCTGGACCACCACCTTCCGCCGCAAGGGCCCGCCGAGCATCGCCGGCCGCGTCCTCGGCTGGTTCCTGACCTTCCTGTGCGTGATGATCGCCTGGGTGATGTTCCGCGCCGAGAGCCTGCACGCCGCCATGGACATCTACCGCGGCATGCTGGGCCTGCACGGCGTGCCCGGCACCGCATTCCGCGAGTTCCTCGCGGTGCCCTACCGCAAGCCCGAGTTCTTCCAGACCATGCTGGTGGCGATCATCATCTGCCTCGCGCTGCCGCCCACCATCACGCTGCAGCGCTGGGTGCCGCAGGCCGCGGCGCTGGCCGGCCGGCCTGCGCTCAACAAGCTGTTCACGGCCGCGATGGCGCTGTTCACCGTGACGCTGCTCGGCATCTGCATCTCGAAGCTCGGTACCTACAGCCCGTTCCTTTACTTCCAGTTCTGACATGACGCCCGCAAAACTGTGGCTGCGGATCTTCGTGGCCGGATTCCTCGTCATCTCGTCGCTGCTGGTGCTCACGCTCGCGACGCCCATTCCCTATGGCGACCTGAGCCGCATCGGCCTGATGTCCGACCGCGAGTTCGGCTGGACCCAGGAGCCGCCGAAGGTCGCGCCCGAGTACCTGCACGCCGTGCCGCTCGATCAGGCCGACATCGTCGTGATCGGCGACAGCTTCTCGATGACGCACCGCTGGCAGTCGGTGCTGGTCAAGGCCGGCTACAAGGTCACCACGGCTTTCTGGGGGCAGTTCGACGAGCGCCTGTGCGGCGACTTCGACGCCTGGCTCGCGCGCGCCGGCTTCAAGGGCAAGCTGGTGATCGTCGAGAGCGTGGAGCGCATCCTGCAGGAGCGCATGCGCTACACGCGCAGCTGCGAGACGATGAAGCGGCCCTTCGCCGCGCGCACCGAGCCCTTCGCGGTGCCGCTCGAGCACGTGCCCGGCTTCGCGCTCAACTGGGGCGCCAAGCTCACCTCGGGCCTGGACACGCTCAAGTACACGCGCGCCGCCAAGGCGACCACGGCCGACACCGTCTCCACCGACCGCACCAAGGCCCGCACGGTGGTCAATGGTTGCGAAATGTTCAGTCACCGCCTGTGCAACAAGGCCCTGTTCTTCGGCGAGGACGACGAGAACGGCGAGCTGCCGGCCGCGGACGTCGCCGCGATGCAGGCCTTCACGAAGTCGCAGACCGCATTCCCGATGCTCTGGATGGTGATCCCCAACAAGACCACCACCTACATCGATCCCTCGCACTCGAAGGCCTTCGTCGAGGCCTTCAAGTCCTCGGGCCTGGGCCCCGACCTGTTCGCCTTCACGCAGGAAAAGAAGACCCGGATCCGCGACTTCTACTTCCCCAACGACACCCATCTGTCGATGCACGGCCAGCTCGCGCTCGGCGAGCTGATGCTCGGCGAGGTGCGCAAGATCGTGCCCGAGCCCCCGTCACGCACGCCATGAGGCTATCATCGCCTCGTCAGGAGACCGAGCCCGCGTGATCCTCTACGAGTACCCCTTCAACGAGCGCATCCGGACCTATCTGCGACTGGAGCACCTGTTTCGCCGCCTCGGCGAGCTGGTGCCTGCCGAGTCGCCCCTGTCCCACCACTTCGCGCTCGTCACCATCTTCGAGATCATGGACGTGGCCGCGCGCGCGGACCTCAAGGCCGACGTCATGCGCGACCTCGAGAAACACAAGTCCGCCTTCAACGCCTACCGCGGCAATCCGAACATCTCCGAGGCCGCGCTCGACCAGGTGGTGGCGCAGCTCGAGCGCAACTTCAACACGCTCAACGGCATCGCGGGCAAGGCCGGCCAGTCGCTGACCGAGAACGAGTGGCTGATGAGCATCCGCAGCCGCGCGAGCATTCCGGGCGGCACCTGCGAATTCGACCTGCCCGCCTACTACGCCTGGCAGCACCGCAGCACCCAGAGCCGCCGCGCCGACCTCGAGCGCTGGTCGGGCACGCTGGCACCGCTGGCCGAATCGATCTATCTGCTGCTCAAGCTGCTGCGCGACGCCGACGTGCCCTACAAGGTGATCGCCACCAACGGGCAGTTCCAGCAGAACCTGCCGCAGGGGCGCAGCTTCCAGCTGCTGCGCCTGCGCATCGATCCCAAGCTCGGCCTGATCCCCGAGATCAGCGGCAACCGGCTCATGGTCTCGGTGCGGCTCATGCGCCACGAGAGCGACGATCGCCTCCACCAGAGCAGCGACGACACCCCCTTCGAACTCACCTTGTGCGCATGACCGGCGAAGAGCGCATCGAGCCCCGCGAGGGCGAACGCATCGTCCGCTGCCCGAGCTGCGGCGGCGACAGCGTCTATTCGGAACGCAACCCCTACCGCCCGTTCTGCAGCGCGCGCTGCAAGGGCATCGACCTCGGTGCCTGGGCCAGCGAGGAGTTCAGGATGCCGGCCGAAGCGCCGCCCGACGACGAGCCCTTCGGCGATCCGAAGGCGCAGTAGTAGACGATCGGCCCGCGGAAAACCGTGGGCCGGCTTACTTGCCGCCCGCGGCCGCCGGCGCCGCCTCTCCGAGAAAGATCCTGTCGACATAGTCCGCGTGCGCTCGCGTGTACACGGGCCGCAGATGCTCGCCGTCCTTGTAGACCGGCTTGCCGTCGGCCGTCACGCGCAGGCACTGGCCGTCCTTGCACAGCGAGGCCATCGGCTCGACCACCTGCGCGCCACTGTCCAGCGCGATCTGCCGCAGCCGTGCGTTGAGCTCGGCCTGCGCCGCGGGCAGCGGGGCGGTCGGCGAATCGAGCACCACCGTCATCGTGCCGAGCCGGCTGCCCGCGATCATGCGCTGCGGCTGGAAGTCCATGCCGCTCGGGTTGTCGAGCAGCAGGTAGACCTTCTTGTTCTGCTTCACGAGTTCGGCCATGGTGTGGCCCAGCATGGAGAGCGCCGGCGCGATGCCGGGCCCGCCGTTGTTCACCGGGTAGACCGCGCGGCCCTCGCGGTACTCGTAGGCCAGCGGGAAGTCGCCGCTGAAGTAGCAGTTCCAGCAGCCGCCGAACACCACGGTGTCGATCTGCGGCGCGCGCGCGAGCTGCAGCATGCCGTCGCGCTGTTCGCCGCAGGCCGGGTTGCCCTCGGCGAACATGCCGGGAATCGGCGCGCAGGCGCCCCAGGTGTAGAAGTAGGCGGTCGCCATGCGCTCGGGTGCGAGGCGCTCGAGCGCCTTGGCGCGCGGCCCGTACTGCTGCATGTGGCTGTCGCCGATCAAGAGCACCTTGCGCTCGCCGCGGCCGACCCGGTAGACCAGGTGCGGGCCCACCTTCTCGGGCGTGAAGCCGTCGTAGTAGCCGTCGTCCACGGTCGCGTCGGTCACCTTCTGCAGCATCTCGCCGCCGTTGCGCGCCGGCAGGCCGGCCACCACCATCACGCCGGCCAGCACGATCGCGCAGCCGATGCCGACCAGGCCGCGCAGCAGCGGCGCGCCCGCGCGGGTGCGCGTGAAGCGTTCGAGAAAGCGGTAGGTCAGCCAGGCCAGCAGCACCGCCGCGACCACCGCGCCGGTGCGCACGCCCGCCGAGGGCTCCCAGCCGCCATTGAGGATGCGCGGGTACACCAGCAGCGGCCAGTGCCACAGGTACAGCGGATAGCTGATCAGCCCGATGCCCACCATCAGCGGGTTCGACAGCAGGTAGCGGTTCAGCACGCCCTGCGGCCCCGCCGCGATGCAGCTCGCCGCGCCCAGCACCGGCAGCAGCGCCCACCAGCCCGGGAACGCCTTGTCGGCCCGGATCATCACCAGCCCCAGCACGATCAGCCCCACGCCCAGCACCGACTGCACATGGCTGCGCCACGCGGGCTTCATGGTTCCAGCATCGCGCAACCGCATGCACGCCAGGATCCCGCCCGCCATCAGTTCCCAGAAGCGCGACAGCGGCGAGTAGAACGCCGCCGTGCGAAACGGATGGATCGTCAGCACGTTGATCAGGAACGACACCACCGCCAGCGCCCACAGCACGCGCAGCATCGGCCAGCGCCTGCGCCAGGCCAGCGCCAGCAGCGGCGGCCAGAAGATGTAGAACTGCTCCTCGATCCCCAGCGACCACAGGTGCAGCAGCGGCTTGGTCTCCGCCGCCGTGTCGAAGTACCCCGCCTCGCCCCAGAACACGAAGTTCGCGATGAAGGCCGCCCCACCCGCGGCCTGCTTGCCCAGCTCCACGAACTCGCGGTTCAGCAGCACGTACCAGCCGAAGGCCAGGGTCGCCGCCAGCACCAGCATCAGCGCCGGGAAGATGCGCCGCACGCGCCGTGCGTAGAAGTCGCGGTAGCTGAAGTCGCCCGCCGCCTGGCTTTGAAGAATGATCGTCGTGATCAGGAAGCCCGAGATCACGAAGAAGATGTCCACCCCCACGAAGCCACCGGGCAGCGCCTTCGGGAAGGCGTGGTACGCCACCACCGAGGCCACGGCCACGGCGCGCAGGCCATCGATGTCGGGACGGTACTTGGGATGCATCGGTGCCCCTCCGGGCCGTTCTTTCAGTTGCCGGCGCGCGATGGCGCGGCGGGTGCGAGGAACACGGGATCGACGTAGCGCGCGTGGTCGCGGATGTAGGCCGGACGCAGATGATTGCTGTCGAGATAGGCCGGCGCGCCGTCGGGCATGGTGCGCAGGCACCGGCCTTCCCGGCACAGCTGTCCGACCGCGTCGATCGGCTCGGCACCGGCGGCCAGCGCGATCGCGCGCAGCCGGTCGTTCAAGCGCTCCTGCGCGGGCGGCAGTACCGCGCTGCCTGCCGTCGCGAGCACGGTCATCGTGCCGAGACGGCTGCCCGCGATCATGCGGCCCGGTTCGAAATCGCTGCCCATCGGGTTGTCCAGCAGCAGGTAGACCTTCTTGTGGCGCGCGAGTTCGCCCAGCAGCTTCTGCAGCGACGCGAGTGCCGGCTCGATGCCGGGGCCGCCGTCGTTGATCGGCAGCGCCGAGGCGCCGTCCTGGAACACGTAGGGCATGTAGAAGTTGCCGGTGAAGTAGCAGTTCCAGCAGGCGCCGACCATCACCACGTCGATCTTCGGATCGAAGGCGGACTTGAGCATCTGCGCGCGCCGCGGCGCGCAGCCTGGATTGATCGCCACCACCATGCCCGGCACCGGCGCGCAGGCCGGGTATTCGAAGAAGTAGGTGGTCGACATCGCATCGGGCGCGCTGCGTGCCAGCGCGCGCGCGCGCGGCGCGTACTGCGAGATATGGCTGTCGCCGATCACCAGCACCTTGCGCGTGCCCTCGCCGATGCGGCGCACGAAGTGGCCGTCGAGCGTCTCCGACGCGAGGCCTTCGTAGTACTCGCCGTCGGAGGACGCGTTGCTCAGCGTCTGCAGCATCGGGTTGTCGTGCCGCGGCGCGGGCAGGCCCAGTTGCACCGCGACCGCCACGGCAAGCACTGCGACGGCGCTGCCGCCCAGCACGCGCAGCGTGGCGGGCTGCGTGCGCGTCCGGACGGCGCGCTCCACCGTGCGGTAGGTGAGCCAGGCCAGCACCACGCTGGCCGCGACCATCGCGGCGCTCACGGCCGCCGACGGCGCCGCGCCCTGCACGATGCGCGCATAGGACAGCAGCGGCCAATGCCACAGGTACAGCGGATAGCTGATCAGCCCGATGCCCACCATCAGCGGGTTCGACAGCAGGTAGCGATTGAGCACCCCCTGCGGCCCCGCCGCGATGCAGCTCGCCGCGCCCAGCACCGGCAGCAGCGCCCACCAGCCCGGGAACGCCTTGTCGGCCCGGATCATCACCAGCCCCAGCACGATCAGCCCCACGCCCAGCACCGACTGAACATGGCCGCGCCACGCGGGCTTCATGGTTCCAGCATCGCGCAACCGCATGCACGCCAGGATCCCGCCCGCCATCAGCTCCCAGAAGCGAGACAGCGGCGAGTAGAACGCCGCCGTGCGAAACGGATGGATCGTCAGCACGTTGATCAGGAACGACACCACCGCCAGCGCCCACAGCACGCGCAGCATCGGCCAGCGCCTGCGCCACGCCAGCGCCAGCAGCGGCGGCCAGAAGATGTAGAACTGCTCCTCGATCCCCAGCGACCACAGGTGCAGCAGCGGCTTGGTCTCCGCCGCCGTGTCGAAGTACCCGGCCTCGCCCCAGAACACGAAGTTCGCGATGAAGGCCGCCCCACCCGCGGCCTGCTTGCCCAGCTCCACGAACTCGCGGTTCAGCAGCACGTACCAGCCGAAGGCCAGGGTCGCCGCCAGCACCAGCATCAGCGCCGGGAAGATGCGCCGCACGCGCCGTGCGTAGAAGTCGCGGTAGCTGAAGTCGCCCGCCGCCTGGCTCTGAAGAATGATCGTCGTGATCAGGAAGCCCGAGATCACGAAGAAGATGTCCACCCCCACGAAGCCACCGGGCAGCGCCTTCGGAAAGGCGTGGTACGCCACCACCGAGGCCACGGCCACGGCGCGCAGGCCATCGATGTCGGGGCGGTACTTGGGATGCATCCGTCTCTTGTTCGTTCTTCGCTCAGGCTCGCGGCGCGCGGCGCCGGGACCCAGTCAGCGGCGCAGGCATCGCCACGCCGCGGCGCTCAGGCCAGGGTCGATACGGCCTGGGCCGCCGACGCGGGCAGGCCGCGCTCCTGCACCAGCCATTCGAGCACCGGCAGCGCGCCCGGCAGCACGGGCGCCACGTTCAGCGGCAGGTGCTGCCAGGCCATCTGCTGGCCTTCGCGCATCTCGAAGTCGCCGTGCCAGGCCGTGACCTTGCACCAGTGCAGCCGCACCAGCGCATGCGGGTAGTCGTGCTCGGTCACTTTCCAGACCGTGGCGCCGTCGATGGTGATGCCGAGCTCTTCCTGCAGCTCGCGCCGCAGTGCCTCCTCGACCGTCTCCCCGGCCTCGATCTTGCCGCCCGGAAACTCCCAGTAGCCCGCGTAGGGCTTGCCGGGCGGACGGGTCGACAGCAGCAGCGCATCGTCGGCCGTGCGGATCAGCACGCCGACCGCGACCTCGGTGTGCTTGCGCTCACCTGGCGCGGCGCTCATGCCGTGGCCCGCCCCGCGTAGTCGCGCGCGAACTGGTAGGCCACGCGGCCGCTGCGCGAGCCGCGCTCGAGCGCCCAAACCAGCGCCTCGGGCCGCGCGGCCTCGATCGCGGCGGCATCGACGCCGAACGACGACAGCCACTGGGCCACGATCGCGAGGTATTCGTTCTGGCTGAACGGATAGAAGCTGACCCAGAGGCCGAAGCGCTCCGACAGCGAGATCTTCTCCTCGATCACCTCGCCCGGATGGACCTCGCCATCTTCGGTATGGGTGTAGCTGAGGTTGTCCTTCATGTACTCGGGCAGCAGGTGGCGCCGGTTGCTGGTCGCGTAGATCAGCACATTGGGCGTGGCCGCGGCGATCGAGCCGTCGAGGATCGACTTGAGCGCCTTGTAGCCCGGCTCGCCCTCGTCGAAGCTCAGGTCGTCGCTGAAGACGATGAATTTCTCGGGCCGCTGCGACACCACCTCGACGATGTCGGGCAGGTCGGTGAGCTCGGCCTTGTCGACCTCGATCAGGCGCAGGCCCTGCGGCGCGTAGGCCTGCAGGCAGGCGCGGATCAGCGAGGACTTGCCGGTGCCGCGCGCACCCGTCAGCAGCACGTTGTTGGCCGGCTTGCCCTCGACGAACTGGCGCGTGTTGCGCTCGATCTTTTCCTTCTGGACGTCGATTTCCTTGAGCGAATCGAGCGCCATCGCGGCCACGTGCTTCACCGGCTCGAGCACGCCATGGCCCGAGCTGCGGCGGCGGTAGCGCCAGGCGATCGAGGCATTCCAGTCGGCCGGCTCGGCCAGCGGCTGGGGCAGGATCGATTCGATGCGGTTGATGAGCTGCTCGGCGCGCTCGATCAGTCTCTGGAACTGCTCGTTCATCGAAAAATCAGGATCTGTAGTCGGCGTTGATCGACACGTAGTCGTGGCTGAAGTCGCAGGTCCAGACGGTTTCGCTGGCATTGCCGCGGCCGAGGTTCACGCGCACCGTGATCTCGCTTTGCTTCATCACGCGCTGGCCGTCCTCCTCGCGGTAGGCCGGGTTGCGGCCGCCCTTGACCGCCACGTGCACGTCGTCGAGGAACAGGTCGATGCCGGTCTGGTCGAGGTCGGCGATGCCCGCGTAGCCCACGGCCGCGAGGATGCGGCCGAGGTTCGGGTCGCTGGCGTAGAAGGCGGTCTTGACCAGCGGCGAATGCGCGATCGCATAGGCCACCTGGCGGCATTCGGCGGCGTCGCGGCCGCCGTCGATCTGCACCGCGATGAACTTGGTCGCGCCTTCACCGTCGCGCACGATGGCCTGCGCCAGCAGGCGCGCCACGTCCTGCATCGCGGCCACGAGCGCCTGGCCCTCGGCCGAATCGAGCGAGGTGATGGTCGCGTGCGCGGCCTTCTGCGTGGCGATGACCACGAAGGAGTCGTTGGTCGAGGTGTCGCCGTCGATGGTCACGCGGTTGAACGAAGCGTCGGCCAGCTGCTTGGCCAGCGGCTGGATCAGCGCCGGGTCGATCTTCGCGTCGGTGGCCATGAAGCCCAGCATGGTCGCCATGTTCGGGCGGATCATGCCGGCGCCCTTGCTGATGCCGGTGACGCTGACCGTGGCGCCGCCGATCTGCACCTGGCGGCTGAAGGCCTTGGGCACGGTGTCGGTGGTCATGATGCCTTCGGCGGCACGGGCCCAGTGGTTGTCGGCGGCATCGGCCAGCGCGGCGGGCAGGCCGGCCTCGATGCGGTCGATCGGCAGCGGCTCCATGATCACGCCGGTCGAGAAAGGCAGGATCTGCTCGGGCGCCAGGTCGAGCTGGCGCGCCAGCGCGATGCAGGTGGCGCGGGTGCGCGCCAGGCCGTCCTCGCCGGTGCCGGCGTTGGCATTGCCGGTGTTGATCAGCATCGCGCGGATGCCGTGGCCGGCCGCGAGGTGGTCGCGGCAGACCTGCACCGGCGCAGCGCAGAAGCGGTTCTGCGTGAACACGCCGCCGACCGCGGCGCCTTCGTCGATCAGCACGACCGTCAGGTCCTTGCGGTTGGCCTTGCGCACGCCCGCTTCGGCCACGCCGATGCGGATGCCGGGGACCGCGAACAAGGCGGCGGGATCGGGAGCGGACAGGTTCACGGGCATGGCGGTATCTCTTCGGAGTTGCGGGTCAGCTGAGTTTGCCGTGGCAATGTTTATATTTCTTGCCACTGCCGCAGGGGCACGGGTCGTTGCGGCCGACGCGCGCGAAGGCGGCCGCCTCGGCGCTCAGCGTGCCCAGCCCCGCGGCCGCGATGCGGCGCTGGCTTTCCTCGTCGACGCGCACCTCGACCTCGCCGGTCTCGGTGGGTGCCGAATAGGTGATGTTCGAGACGTTCTCGCCGCGGTTCTCCATCGCCTCGGCCGCCTGGTCGAGCTGCTCGCTCGACTGCACGCGCACCGTCATGAGCTGGCGCGTGACCTCGTTCTTGACCGAGTCGAGCAGCTGGCCGAACAGCTCGAAGGCCTCGCGCTTGTATTCCTGCTTGGGCTGCTTCTGCGCGTAGCCGCGCAGGTGGATGCCCTGGCGCAGGTAGTCGAGCGAGGCCAGGTGTTCGCGCCAGTGGGTGTCGATGCTCTGCAGCAGCACCATGCGCTCGAACTGCGTGAAGTTCTCGGGGCCGATCAGCGCGACCTTGGCGTCGAAGGTCTCGTTGGCGGCCTGCACCACCTTCTCGACGATGTCCTCGTCGGAGATGGCTTCGGAGCCCTCGACGATCTTCGCGAGCGGCATGTCGATGCCCCACTCGTTGAACAGGGCCTGCTCGAGCGCCGGGATGTTCCACTGCTCTTCCACCGACTCGGCCGGCACGTACTGGCGCACCAGGTCGATGAAGCAGCCTTCGCGCAGCGCCGCGATCTGGGCGCCGAGGTCGCCGGCGTCGAGGATGTCGTTGCGCTGCTGGTAGATCACCTTGCGCTGGTCGTTCGACACGTCGTCGTACTCGAGCAGCTGCTTGCGGATGTCGAAGTTGCGCGCCTCGACCTTGCGCTGCGCGCTCTCGATGCTGCGCGTGACGATGCCGGCCTCGATGGCTTCGCCGTCGGGCATCTTCAGGCGGTCCATGATCGCCTTCACGCGGTCGCCCGCGAAGATGCGCATCAGCGGATCGTCCAGGCTCAGGTAGAAGCGCGAGGAGCCCGGGTCGCCCTGGCGGCCCGAACGCCCGCGCAGCTGGTTGTCGATGCGGCGCGACTCGTGGCGCTCGGTGGCGATGATGCGCAGGCCGCCGAGCGACTTCACGAACTCGTGGTCGTTGTTCCACTCGGCGCGGATGTGCTCGATGTCGGCCTTCTTCGCGGCCTCGTCGCGGCCTTCGTCGGCCTCGACCGCCTCGATCATCTTCTCGATGTTGCCGCCCAGCACGATGTCGGTACCGCGACCGGCCATGTTGGTCGCGATCGTGATCATCTTGGTGCGACCGGCCTGCGCCACGATGTCGGCTTCGCGCGCATGCTGCTTGGCGTTGAGCACCTGGTGCGGCAGGCCCGCCTGCGTGAGCAGGCCGTCGATGATCTCGGAGTTCTCGATCGAGGAGGTGCCCACCAGCACCGGCTGGCCGCGCTCGTAGCACTCGCGGATGTCCTGGATCGCCGCCTCGTACTTCTCGCGCGTGGTCTTGTAGACGCGGTCGAGCTGGTCGTCGCGCTTGCTCACGCGGTTCGGCGGGATGATCATGGTTTCCAGGCCGTAGATCTCCTGGAATTCGTAGGCCTCGGTGTCAGCCGTGCCGGTCATGCCGGCGAGCTTGCCGTACAGGCGGAAGTAGTTCTGGAAGGTGATCGAGGCCAGGGTCTGGTTCTCGGCCTGGATCTCCACGCCTTCCTTGGCTTCCACGGCCTGGTGCAGGCCGTCGCTCCAGCGGCGCCCGGTCATCAGGCGGCCGGTGAACTCGTCGACGATCACCACCTCGCCCTGCTGCACCACGTAGTGCTGGTCGCGGTGGTAGAGGTGACGGGCGCGCAGCGCCGCGTTCAGGTGGTGCATCAGCGTGATGTTGGCCGGGTCGTAGAGCGAGGCGCCCTCGGGCAGCAGCTTGAATTCGCCGAGGATGCGCTCGGCGTTCTCGTGGCCGTCCTCGGTCAGGAACACCTGGTGCGTCTTCTCGTCGACCGTGAAGTCGCCGGGCACCGTGACGCCTTCGCCGGTGCGCGGGTCGGCTTCGCCTTCCTGCTTCTTGAGCAGCGGCACCACCTTGTTGATGGCGAGGTACAGGTCGGTGTGGTCCTCGGCCTGGCCGCTGATGATCAGCGGCGTGCGGGCCTCGTCGATCAGGATCGAGTCCACCTCGTCGACGATCGCGTAGTTCAGCTTGCGCTGAACCCGGTCGCCGGGCTCGTAGACCATGTTGTCGCGCAGGTAGTCGAAGCCGTACTCGTTGTTGGTGCCGTAGGTGATGTCGCTGCCGTAGGCGGCCTGCTTCTCCTCGCGTGGCATCTGCGGCAGGTTGATGCCCACCGACAGGCCGAGGAAGTTGTAGAGCCGGCCCATCCAGGTCGCGTCGCGGTTGGCCAGGTAGTCGTTGACCGTCACCACGTGCACGCCCTTGCCGGACAGCGCGTTCAGGTACACCGGCAGCGTGGCGGTCAGCGTCTTGCCTTCGCCGGTGCGCATTTCGGAGATCTTGCCGTTGTGCAGCGCCATGCCGCCGAGCAGCTGGACGTCGAAATGGCGCATCTTCATCACGCGCTTGGAGCCCTCGCGCACGGTCGCGAAAGCTTCGGGCAGCAGGTCGTCGAGGCTCTCGCCCTTGGCGATGCGGTCCTTGAATTCCTGGGTCTTGGCGCGCAGCGCGTCGTCGCCTAGCTTTTCGAATTCGGGTTCGAGCGCGTTGATGCGCGCGACCGTCTTGCGGTACTGCTTGAGTAGCCGGTCGTTGCGACTGCCGAAGATCTGGGTCAGGAAGTTGGTGGCCATGGGTGGAGGTGGGCGGGCACCTGACACGACAGGCACTGCGACCGGATTCCCTAAGATATGGTGAGAGCAGTTGGGCGCACCTCTTTCAAAAGCAAGCCTTCGAAAGTCGGAAGCCCGTGCCGGTTATCGGTAGTCGGGTTATCGGATTTGAACGATTTTCCCGGCGGGACCGCCGGCAAACCGGGCATTTTAGCTGTCTTGTTTCACCCTCAGAATTACGAATGAATCGCCGTTCCACGCCCCCGTTCACGCTGCAGCAGGCGGCCGAGGATTCGCCCACGCTGGCGAGCCTGATCGCCCGCGCGCGCGACGCCGGCGACCGGCTGCGCGCGGTCGAGGAACTGATCCCGCCGCTGATGCGCCCCGCCATCCAGGCCGGCCCGGCCGAGGGCGACGAATGGTGCCTGCTGGTCAAGGGCAGCGCCGCGGCCGCCAAGCTGCGCCAGCTGGCGCCGATGCTCGTGACCCGGCTGCGCAACCGCGGCTGGGAGGTGCGCAGCATCCGCATCAAGGTGCAGACCGGGCGCTGAAGCCCGCGGCGGCCGGCCGTCTTCCTTGTATTTTACTTTTCGTCTGGAATTGGATAATATTTCCAGATGAATGAAGCCCCATCGTCGCCCGCCGACGCCTCGCTGCTGCTGCTCGACCAGCACCAGGTCGACGCCCTGCTCGCTCCCGAGGACGTGCTCGAGGCCGTGCGCGAGGCCTTCGTGCTGCACAGCGCGCGCGAAGGCCGGGTGTTTCCGGTGGTGCGCGAGCCGCTGGCCACCGGCGGCGTGTTCGGCATCAAGTCGGGCGACGTGCCCGCGCAGGGGCTGCTGGGCTTCAAGGCCGCTGGCTTCTGGCCGGCCAACCGCGCGCGCGGCGGCGAGCCCCACCAGGCCACGATCCTGCTGATCGACCCATTGACCGGCCGGCCGCAGTGCCTGATCGACGGCAACGCGGTCACCACGCTGCGCACCGGCGCGGCCGGCGCGCTGGGCCTGCGCACGCTCGCGCGGCCCAACAGCACGCGGGCCTGCGTCTTCGGCACCGGCGTGCAGGCGCGGGTGCAGCTCGAGTTCGCGCTGCGCACCCTGCCCGCGCTGGCCGAGGTGCGCTACGTGAGCGCCCGCGGCGGGCGCGACGCCGGCTTCGAGGCCGCCTTCGCCGCGCGCTGCGCGATAGCGCCGGCGGCCGACCGCCACGAGGCCGTGGCCCACAGCGACCTCGTGATCACCGCCACGCCCGGCGCCGGCGCGCTGTTCGACCTCGAGGCCGTGCAACCCGGCACCCATCTGAACTGCGTGGGCGCCGATACGCGCGGCAAGCGCGAGCTGCCCGACGGCCTGCTGCCGCGCGCGCGCCTGGTCGTCGACGACCAGGCGCAGGCGCAGCAGATCGGCGAGACCCAGTGGGCGCCCGACACCCCCGGCATCGAGCTCGGCGACCTGCTCTCGGGCCGCGCGGCCTTCGAGCGCGCCGACGACGACATCACCGTGTTCGACATGACCGGCCTCGCGCTGCAGGACCTGACCGTGGCGCGCATGCTGCAGCGGCGCGCGGCCGCGACCGGCACCGGCACGCGCATCGCCTGGCCCTGGTAACCCCCTCTTCCCTCCCCGCCATGACCACCACCCCCTCCCTCGCCGAACTCGACACCCCCGCCGCCCTGATCGACCTGCCGCGCATGCAGCGCAACATCGCGCGCATGCAAGAGCGCATGGATGCGCTGGGCGTGCGCTTCCGCCCGCACGTGAAGACCAGCAAGTGCACGCCGGTCGCGCAGGCGCAGCTCGCGGCGGGCGCGCAGGGCATCACGGTCTCCACGCTCAAGGAGGCGGCGCAGTTCCATGCCGACGGCATCGACGACATCCTCTACGCGGTGGGCATGGCCGCGGCCAAGCTGCCGCAGGCGCTCGCGCTGCGCCACGCGGGCTGCCGGCTGACGATCATCACGGACAGCCTGGCCTCGGCCCGCGCCATCGTCGATTTCGGCCGCACGCAGGGCGAGGCCTTCGAGGTGCTGATCGAGATCGACACCGACGGCCACCGCTCGGGCATCAAGCCCGGCGAGGCCGCGCTGCTCGAGGTCGGGCGCGTGCTGCACGACGGCGGCATGCGGCTGGCGGGCGTGCTCACGCATGCGGGCTCGAGCTATGAACTCGACACGCCCGAGGCGCTCGCGGCCATGGCCGAGCAGGAACGCGCGGGCTGCGTGCAGGCTGCCGAGCGGCTGCGCGCGGCCGGCCTGCCCTGCGCGGTGGTCAGCGTGGGCTCCACGCCCACCGCGCTGTCGGCCGCGCGGCTCGACGGCGTGACCGAAGTACGGGCCGGCGTCTACGTGTTCTTCGACCTCGTGATGCACAACATCGGCGTCTGCGCGCCCGAGGACATCGCGCTGAGCGTGCTGGCCACCGTCATCGGCCACCAGGCCGAGAAGGGCTGGGCCATCCTCGACGCGGGCTGGATGGCGATGAGCCGCGACCGCGGCACCGCGAAGCAGAAGCACGACTTCGGCTACGGCCAGGCCTGCGACCTCGAGGGCCGCGTGATCGAAGGCTATGTGCTGAGCGGCGCGAACCAGGAGCACGGCATCCTGTCGCTGGCGGACGGCACGGCCGCGGACATCGTCGAACGCTTCCCGATCGGCACGCGGCTGCGCATCCTGCCCAACCATGCCTGCGCGACCGGCGCCCAGTTCCCCGAGTACCACGCGCTCGCGCAGGACGGCAGCCTGCGCGCCTGGCCTCGGCTGCACGGCTGGTAAAGCGGTAAAGCGCCCCGCTGCGCGCGGGGCGCCCGGTCGATCAGCCGGCCGACCCGCCGAACAGCTCGGTCATGAACTGCGTCGACTTGAGCCCGGTGCCCGTCAGCAGCACCACCGTCTTCTCGCCCGCGCGGATCTCGCCGCGCTGCTCCAGCAGCTCGATGGCGGCAGCGGCCGACGAGGAGGTCGGCTCGGCATAGAGCCCCGTCGCCGCCAGCCGCCGCACGGCCGCCGCGATCTGCTCCTCGGTCAGCGCCACCGTGCCGCCGCGCGTCTCGCGCAGCGCCTGCAGGATCTCGCGCAGCCGCACCGGCCGCTTGATCGCCGTGCCCTCGGCGATGGTCGGCGCCACCGCGCGCTCGACCAGCGTGTCGACACCGGCCGTGAAGCTCGCATCGATCGGCGAACAGTTGAGCGGCTGCGCGACGAAGATGCGCGGCAGCCGGCGGATCTGCCCCGCCGCCAGCAGCTCCTTGAAGCCGATGTGGCAACCGAGCACGTTGCTGCCCGCGCCGGCCGGGATGACAACGTTGTCGGGCGCCTCGAAGCCCAGGTCCTCCCAGAGCTCGTAGGCCAGCGTCTTCGTGCCCTGCAGGAAGAACGGGTGCCAGTTGTGGCTCGCGTAGAAAATCTCGGAGGACTGGCGCACCGCCTCTTCTTCAGAAGCCTCGCGCGGGCCGGGCACGAGCTGCACCTCGGCGCCGAAGGCGCGGATCTGCGCCACCTTGGGCGCGGGCGTGTAGGCGGGCGCGAGCACCTTCACGCGCAGGCCCGCCGCGGCACCGGAGGCGGCGATCGCGGCGCCGCCATTGCCCGAGCTGTCCTCGAGCACCGCGTCGACGCCGATCTGGCGCAGGAAGGACATCATCACGGCCGCGCCGCGGTCCTTGAAGCTGCAGGTCGGGTTGAACCACTCGAGCTTGAAGAAGGGCTCGAGCCCGCCCCAGCGCTTCTGCACGAGCGGCGTGCAGCCCTCGCCCAGGCTCGCGGGCCGTTCGATCGCCACCGGCAGCGCCGCGCGGTAGCGCCACAGCGAGCGCACGCGCGTGTCGATGTCGTCGCGCGAGATGCCGGGCAGCGGCGTGATCATCATCGGGTGGCCGTCGTCGGAGCGCCAGCGGCGTTCGAGCAGGCCGTGGGTGCGGCCGGTGCGGGGGTCGATGTAGTGCGGGGTGTTCGGCATGGATCGGGGCCTTCGTTGCTTGATGAATGGATTCAGCGGGCCTGGTAGGCCTCGGAGGGGTTGTCGTTCGGCGCCGCGATCGCCTGGCGCAGCGCGGCGCTCATCGGCAGGTTCAGCGCCGCGTTGCGCGGCGGGATCGGCTGCACGAACCACTTGTCGTAGAGCTTCGCGAGCTCGCCGTCGGCCATCAGCCGGCGCAGCTGGGCATCGACCGCGGCCTTGAAGGCCGGGTCGTCGCGCCGCAGCATGATCGCGATCGGCTCCACCGCGAAGGTCTCGCCCGCAATGCGGAAGTCGCCCGGCGTGCGCGCGCTCGCGATGTTGCCCGCGAGGATGTTGTCGTCGTCGACCCAGGCATCGGCGCGGCCGGTCTGCAGCAGCAGGAAGCTGTCGCCCGTGTCCTTGCCGTAGACCTCCTGGAACTCGACGCCGGCCGCCTTCCTGTGCAGCCGCGCGGTCTTCACCGCGCTCGAGCCCGAGGTCACGACCACCGTCCTGCCCTGCAGCTGCGCGATCGAGGCGATGCCCGACTTCGCGGCCACCGCGAGCCGTACCTCGGTGACGTAGGTGGTGAGCGCGAACGCCACCTCCTTCTGGCGCGCCGCGTTGTTGGTGGTGGTGCCGCACTCGAGGTCGACCGTGCCGTTGCGCACCAGCGGAATGCGGTTCGACGAGGTCACGGGCTGGTAGTCGATGGCCAGCGCAGACAGCCGCTGCGCCTCGCGCAGGCCGGCGATCACGCGCTCGCAGAGTTCGACGTGGTAGCCGGTGTAGCGGCCCGCGCCGAGCGCATAGGACAGCGGCGCGCCCGAGTCGCGCACGCCCATCGCGATGCGGCCGCTGTCGGCGAGCTTGCGCAGGGTGTCGGCCGAGGCCGGGCCGGCACCGGCGGCCAGCAGCGAGAGGACGAGGACAGGGAACGCCAGACGGATCTTCTTCATGGGTTTCTCCGAGCAGAGAAAGAAAGAGGGAAGTCGGCGCGCCGCCCGCGAAGGCGGCCGCCGGAGGGCACCGCGGTTCCAGACAATATATTCATTAATGTACTTTTTGTACAGTTTTGGCGCGCGGTTTGGATGCTTCGTCCAGACCTGGATACATTCACCCGCATGAAGAAGAAGTCCGACAAGCACCTGCTCGAGATGCTCGACCACATCGCCGAGGGCCTGGGCCAGACCTTCGCGCCCTTCTGCGAGGTGGTGGTGCACGACCTGCGCAATCCCGAGAACGCGATCCACGCGATCGAGAACGGCCTGAGCGGCCGGCAGGTCGGCCAGTCGGTCACCGAGCTCGGGCTCGCGCGCATCCGCGATCCCGAATTCCCGGCCGTGATCGCGAACTACGCCAATGCCTTTCCCGACGGCCGCAAGGTCAAGAGCACCTCGATCGGCATCAAGGACGAGCACGGCGAGTACGTGGCCGCGCTGTGCCTCAACGTGGACCTGACCCTGTTCCAGAGCTTCCAGAGCGCGATGTCGCAGTTCACGCGCATCGACGACAGCGAGGTGCGCGAGCACCTCGAGCCCGGCAGCGGCCAGTCGGAGCGCATCCATGCGCGCATCGACGCCTTCGCGGCCGCGCGCGCGACCACGCCGCGCTCGCTCAAGCCGGCCGACCGCAAGCAACTGGTGCAGGAACTCAAGAAGGAAGGCTTTCTCGAGATCCGCCGCGGCGCCGAGATCGCGGCCGCGCACATGGGCGTGTCGCGCGCCACCGTCTACAGCGACGCCCGCTAGAAGCTACTGGGGCTGCAGCCCGATCTCGCGCGCCACGCGCTGCCAGCGCTCGGCCTCGGCGCGCATGAAGGCACGCAGCTCGCCGGTGGTCGAGCCGCGCAGCTGCACGCCGAGCGCCGACATGCGCTCCTTCACCGAGGCATGGGCCAGCGCCGCGACGGCCTCGGCGCGCAGCTTCTCGACCACCTCGAGCGGCGTGGTGGCGGGCGCGACCAGCGCCCACCACTGGTCGATCTCCATGCCCGCGAGGCCGCTCTCAGTCAGCGCGGGCACGCCCTGGAGGCCCGGGATGTCCACGCGCTTCGTGCTCGCCACCAGCAGCGGCCGGATCCGGCGCGCGCCCACCAGGCTCGAGCCGCTGGCCAGGGTCGCGAAATGGCCGGCCACCGTACCCGCGGCCACGTCGGTGAGCGCGGGCGCCGAGCCGCGGTACGGGACCATGTTGAAACGGATCTTCGAGCGCTGCGCCAGCAGCTCGCCCGCGAGATGGCTCACGGTGCCCGCGCCGCTGTGCGCGATCGCGGGCGGCGCGGCGCTCGCGGCGGCCGTCTTCATGAAGCCGCGGAAGTCCTTGCTGCCCTCGTCCATGCCCGCGAACAGCACCAGCGGCGAGGTGCCGATCATGGTCACCGGCGTGAAGTCGCGCAGCAGGTCGTAGGGCAGCTTCGCCGTCACCGCCGGCGCGATGGCATGCGGCAGCTCGACGATGACCAGCGTGTAGCCGTCGGGCGGCGCCTTGGCGGCGGCGTCGGTGCCGATCTGGCCGGCCGCACCCGGGCGGTTGTCGACGATCACCGACTGGCCCAGCGTCTGGCTCATGCGCTGCGCCATGGCGCGCGCGATGGCATCGGTGCTGCCGCCCGCGGCCCAGGGCACGACCAGCTTCACGGGCCGGTCGGGAAAGGCGCCCGCCCGGGCGTTGCCGGTGGCGCCCAGCAGGGCGCCTGCCGATGAAACGGCAAGGAAGGTACGTCGGCGCATCGCGTGCTCCGTGAACGAGGGACAAAGGAAGAAAGAACCGGCCTCAGACCGGCGGATCGGGCCAGCTCGGGTCGCAGGCGGCGCTCGCGGTCAGCATCAGCACCACGTGCGCATCGGCCGCCACCAGGCCGTTGTCGCGCAACTGCCGCAGCGCGCCCAGGCCCGCGGCCGCGCAGAGTTCGGCGCTCACGCCGGCGGCCGTCAGCAGCCGCCGCGCCACGCGCGCCTCGTCGTCGCTGACCACCACCGCGCCGCCCGCGGTGGCGGTGGCGGCCTGCCATTGCAGGTAGGTGACGGTGGCGCCCGCGGTCGAGAACTGCGCCGTGTGGCCCGGGTAGCTGCCGTTGACGGCGCCGCCCGCGAGCACGCGCGACAGCCGCGGGAACGGCTCCACCAGCCACAGCCGCGGCAGACGCGCGATGCGCCCGGCCGCCAGCAGGTCGCGAAAGCCCGCATAGATGCCCCAGGCCAGGTCGCCGCGCGCGGTCGGCACCACGATGTGGTCGGGCAGGCCGCCCTCGGCCAGGCATTCGGCCGCGATCGGCTTGTAGCCCTCGATCGCCAGCGGTGCGCTGCCCAGCGCGGGCAGCCGGTAGTTGGTGAGCGCGAAGTAGCCCGGATGCTGCGCGCGCTCGCGCACGAAGGCCCAGCGGCCCGCGTTGTCGGAGAAGGCGTAGCGCCGCGCGCCGAGCGCGTCGAGCTGGCGCGCATAGGCGGCCGGCAGGCCTTCGTAACCCGCGACTTCGCAGGACAGGCCCGCGGCCCAGGCATAGTGGGCGGCCGAGACCGCGGCATTGCCCGAGGAGGCCAGCACCAGCGTGTGGGCGCCGGCGTCCAGCGCCTGCGCCACGCCGACGGCGGTCATGCGGTCCTTGTGCGAGCCGGTCGGGTTGACCGATTCGTCCTTGAGCGCCAGCCGCGCCACGCCGAGGCGCTGCGCCAGTTCGGGCAGCTCGCGCAGCGGCGTGTTGCCTTCGCCGAGCGTGAAGCCCGGCAGGTAGGGCATCGGGAGGCCGGCGTCGGTGCCCGGCAGGTAGCTGGCCCGCAGGCCGATGTGCACGCCCATGCGACGGCAGGCCGGGCAGCCTTCGTTGAGCGAGGACACCGGATAGAGCGTCTCGCAGCGCAGGCACTGGAGGCCGCGCAGTTGCGGATTGCGCAGCGGCCGCACGGCATCGGCCGCGAGGGCCTCGTCCGCGGCGGCGTCGGAAGAAAGGTCGGCGGGCAAGGTATCGAGCGCGTGGAGTGTCATCGCACTGTAGGGTGTGAAGGAGTCGGTCGGGGTGGCGGGCCGAATCTTATGCGTTCGGAAATAAAATCAGAATGCCCAAAATACTCAACCGATAACGGAACTTATCGATGCGATTTGCGGAGATCGAGACTTTCCGGGCGCTGATGCGCAGCAGTTCCACGCGCAAGGCCGCGGCGCTGCTGCATGTGACGCAGCCGGCGATCAGCCAGTCGCTCAAGCGGCTCGAGACGCAGGCCGGCATGCAGCTGTTCCAGCGCACCGGCGGGCGGCTGGTGCCCACGCCCGAGGCGCGCGCGCTGTGGGTGGAGGTCGAGCGCGTGTTCATCGGCATGGACGCGATCGAGCACCGGGTGCGCAGCCTGCGCGACTTCGGCACCAACCAGCTCGAACTCAGCTGCTATCCGGCCTTCGGACTGGGCTTCATGCCGCGCGCGCTCGAGCGCTTCAAGGCGCACCGCGGCGCGAGCGCCTGGCCGCAGGTGTCGCTGCAGGTGCTCAGTTCCAAGGACGTGCGCGACCGGGTCTCGATGGGCATCTCCGACTTCGGCCTGATGGCCGACGAACTCTCGCTCGAGGGCCTCGAGCATTCGACCTTCGCGCATTTCCCGGGCGTGGTGGTGATGCCGCAGGGCCATGCGCTCGCGCGCTTCAAGAGCATCGAGCCCGAGCAGCTGGTGGAAGCGCCCTTCCTCGCGCTCAACCCCGAGGACCCCTCGCACCGCCGGCTCGAGGCCGCGCTGGCGCAGAAGAGCCTGGCGCTGCGCATGGTGGTGCAGACGCCCTACGCCGCCAGCGTCTGCGAGATGGCGCTGCGCGGGCTCGGCGTGGGCCTGGTCAATCCGATCACCGCGCTCGACTACGCCGAGCGCGGCCTGGTGGCGCGCAAGCTGTCGGTCGACATCTCCTTCGCCTGCATCCTCGCGCTGCCGGCCGGCAAGGTGCTGTCGTCGACCGCGCGCGACTTCCTCTCGGTGATGCGCCAGCAGCTGGCCGACGACGAGAAGCGCATGCAACGCTACCTGCGCTGAGCCTTCAGCCCTCGGCCGGCAGCCGGCCGAGGAAATCGCCGATCGCCGCGCCGATCTCCGCCGCATGCGTCTCGAGCGCGAAGTGGCCGGTGTCGAGGAAACGCACCTGCGCGTTCGGGTTGTCGGTCTTGAAGGCCTCGGCGCCCGGCGGCAGGAAGAAAGGATCGTTGCGGCCCCAGACCGCGAGGAAGGGCGGACGGTGGTTGCGGAAGTAGTCGTGGAACTTCGGATACAGCGCCACGTTGTTCGCGTAGTCGAGGAACAGGTCGAGCTGGATCTCGATGTTGTCGGGCCGCTGCATCAGCGCCCAGTCGAGCTCCCAGGCCTCGGGCGCCACCTGCAGCGGATCGGGCGTGCCGTGCACGTACTGCCAGCGCGTGGCCTCGTGCGTCAGTTGGGCCGCGCGCACGGCCTCGCGGTTGGCGGCATTCGGCTCGCGCCAATAGGTGCGCAGCACGCCCCAGCCCTCGCTCAGCCCCTGTTCGTAGGCATTGCCGTTCTGCGACACGATCGCGCTCACCCGCTCCGGGCGCGACAGCGCGAGCCGGAAGCCCACGGGCGCGCCGTAGTCGAACACGTAGATCGCATAGCGCCGCAGCCCGAGCGCGTCGGTGAAGCCCTCGATCACCTTGGCGAGGTTGTCGAAGCTGTAGGCGAAGGCCGGCCGCGCGGGCGACTCGGTGAAGCCGAAGCCCGGCAGGTCGGGCGCGACGATGTGGAAGCGGTCCGCCAGCAGCGGGATCAGGTTGCGGAACATGTGCGACGAGCTCGGGAAGCCGTGCAGCAGCAGCAAGGTGGGCCGCGAGGGATCGCCAGCCTCGCGATAGAAGACCTTGTGCGCGCCGACGGCGACGGTGTGGAAACGAACCATGGGAAGACTCCTGCAAGCCGATGGCGGCGCCCGGGGACTCCCGGACTTGAATAACCTGCTAACTACGTATTTGAAGGTTATTCATGGCCGAGTAACCTGTCAATCTATTTTTTGACAGTTATCATCGCGCCAGGAGCTTTGCCATGACCACCACCGCCGTCCCCATGCCCGCGCCCTTCGTCGGCGACCATCTCGCGCTCGATTTCGTCAACAGCACCGCCACGCCCGACGGCGTGCGCGTCGAATGGCTGGCCGACGGCGCGGCGCTGTTGCAATGGCTGCTGGCGGCGAAGCAGATCGCGCCGGCCGATGTCGAACGGCTGCAGGCCGCCAAGGGCGGCGCGGCCGCGCTCGATGCGGTGGCGCGGCGGGCGCGCGAGCTGCGCGACGGCTTCCGGCACTTCGCCGAACGCCACGCGGGCCGGCCGCTCGACGTGGAGGCGGCGGCCGAGCTCGAGGCGCTGAACCGCCTGCTCGCGCAGGACCAGAGCCATGTGGAAGTGGCGGCCGACCCCGAGGGCGGCGGCCTGCGGCTGCGCCGCGTCGAGCCCTTCTCGACGCCCGATCAGCTGCTGCAGCCGATCGCGCGCGCCATGGCCGGGCTGCTGTGCGACGAGCACTTCGAATGGGTGCGCGCCTGCGAAGGCCACGCCTGCACGCTGATGTTCCTGGACCGCACCAAGACCCACTCGCGCCGCTGGTGCAGCATGGCCTCGTGCGGCAACCGCGCGAAGGCGGCCGCGCACCGGGCGCGGCGCGGCCTCAGTTCCAGCTGAACTCGTGGTTCAGGCCGATCACGACCCCGCGCACGCCCTGCGGCCCGGTCCGTGAGGCGCTGAGGTCCAGGCTGATCAGCGGCGTCAGGTTCAGGCGCGCGCCCACGCGCGAGGTCCACAGCCGCGAGACGCGGCTGCGCTCGGCGATCAGCGACAGCGTGTCGTTGAGCGCCCACTCGCAGGCCAGCCCGCCGCGCGCCGTGCGCTGGCCGGTGCCGGGCGCCCAGTCGGCACCGAGGTTGGCGTGGATCTGCAGGCTCTGCGTGGGGCGCCAGGTGACCGGCAGCACGAACTGCCCGCCCGTGCGGCCGCCGGTGCGCAAGTCCGACACCGTGCCGGCCGAGACCGCGGCGCTCCAGGTGGCATCGGGCGCCGGGCCGAAGAAACTCCACTTGATCTGCGGCCCGCCCGTGACCGTGCGCACGCCCAGCGTCGACAGCCGGTCGAGGTTGAAGCCCAGCTCCACGGGGCCGATGCGGCAGGCCGGGCCCAGGTGGAAGCCGATGACCGGCTCGGTGCCTGTGCGGCCCCACCAGGTCTCGTACTGGCACTGGCCCGGATCGAGCGTGGCGGCATCGTCGATGTCGAAATGGCCGGCCGCGTGCGCGCTCGCGCCGGCCCACAGGCCGCAAGCGGCCAGCAGCCATCCGATGCGCGTCCCTCTCGTGGCGTATTCGTTGTTCTTCATCGCGGGCGTTCCGGTGAACCGGCGCGCGATTCTAGGCAGGCGGAAAGTCGGCGGCGTGACGCCGCGGCTCGAACGCTAGATCTCGAACTGCGGCTGCAGCTCGCGGATGCGCTTGATCGCCACGCCGGCCGCGGCCGTGCGCGTCTCCACGCCGAGCTTCACGTAGACGCGCTCGAGGTGCTTCTTGGCCGTGGCCGGGCTGCTGCCGAGGATCTCGCCGATGTCCTTGTTGGTCTTGCCCTTGACCACCCAGTAGAGCACCTCGGCCTCGCGCGCCGTGAGCTTGAGGCTCAGGCTCATGGCCTCGATCACGGCGGTGTCGGACACCTCGCGCATGATGATCATCCACTCGTCGCCGTCGTCGTCGTGCCCGGTCTGCTGGTGCAGCCGCAGCGTGAGGCTGCTGGCGCCCTGCGCGATGGATAGCGCCGGGGGCTCCACGCCGCGCTGGCGCGCCGCCGGCGCATGGCTGCGCAGCCAGTCGAGCACGGCGGCCGGGGTCTCGGGCGCGCGCGTCTCGCAGTAGCGCTGCAGCAGGTCGCGCGCCAGCGCCGTCTGCCAGATCAGCCGGCCCTCGGGCAGCCGCACCGTGATGCTCGCGTAGCCGAAGGCGTCGAGCGCATTGCGCGCCTGGCCGGCCTGGCGCGCCACCTGGCGCGCGCGCCGGGCGCCCTGCAGGTGCACGTTCATGCGCGCCAGCACCTCCTTGGGCTTGATCGGCTTGGTCACGTAGTCCACGCCACCGGCCTCGAGCGCGGCCACCAGGTGCTCGGTCTCGGTCAGGCCGGTCATGAAGACGATCGGGATGTGCGACGTCATCCCGTCGGCCTTGAGCCGGCGCGCGACCTCGAAGCCGTCGATGCCCGGCATCATCGCGTCGAGCAGCACGATGTCGGGCCGCGCCTGCGCGGCGCGCTGCAAGGCCTGTTCGCCGTTGGTGGCGATCAGCACCGTGTAGCCCGATTCGTCGAGCGCGTCGTGCAGCACCGCGAGGTTGTCGGGCACGTCGTCCACGATCAGCACCAGGTCGCTGTTGGCGCTCTTGTCGCGCAGCGACTGCGCGAGCGGCACGGGTTCTACAGGGGGGGCCGGTGTGTTCATCTGTTTGTCATCCCGCATGGGCCGCCTCGGCCAGCGCGCGGCCCATGGCCTCGAACTGGAACTGCCGCGCCAGCACGCGCTGCGCCTCGGTCCAGGCGGCGCACTCGGGCTGCTCGCCGTCGATCGCGTCGAGCTGGTTCATGATGCCGCGGAAGTAGCCGAGGCTCACGGCCTCGTCGAGCGCGCGCAGCCGCTCGCGCGAGGGCGGCCGCAGCACCGGCTGCATCGGCGCCGGCGCGCTCGCCACGGCCGCTTCGGTCCATCGGAGGCCGAGCCGGCGCTCGAGCCAGTCGAGCAGCTCGGTGTGGCGCACCGGCTTCACGAAGAAGTCCTCGGGCGCGATCTCCACGTCGTTGTCGAGCCCCTTGTCGAAGGCATTGGCCGAGACGATCGCCACCGCGGCGTCGGCCAGCCCGAGCCGGCGCGCGCGGCGGATGGTCTCCCAGCCGTCGATGCCAGGCATCGCGAGGTCGACGAACATGGCGTCGGGCCGATAGCCCGCTGCGATCAGGTCGAGCGCATCGTGGCCGCTGGCCGCGCTGCGCAGCTCGAAGCCCAGCGGCGCCAGCACATGGCCCAGCAGCTCGCGGTCGGCCTCCTCGTTGTCGACCACCAGCAGCCGGCGGCGCGCGCCCTCGTAGCCGCGCCGCGCGCGCTGCACCGGCTGCGGCCGGCCGGCACCGGCCACCGCCTCGTGCACGCGCGGCAGGAACAGCCGCACGCAGAACAGCGAGCCCACGCCCGGCGTGCTGCTGACCTTCATCTCGCCGCCCATCAGGTCGGTCAGCATCTTGGCGATGGTGAGGCCCAGCCCCGCGCCCGGCGCGGCCGCGGCGCCGGCCGAATCGCCGCGTGCGAAGGGCTCGAAGATGCGCTCGATCTCGGCCGCCGTCATGCCCGGCCCGGTGTCCTCGATCTCCACCGCGGCGAACTCGCGCGCATAAGCGAGGCGCAGCGTGACCTGGCCGGCGGCCGTGAACTTGATCGCGTTGCCCAGCAGGTTGATGAGGATCTGGCAGACCCGCTTCTCGTCGGCACGCACCACCTCGGGCAGCGCGCCCGCGGCCTCGAAGTGGAAAGCCAGACCCTTCTCGGCCGCCTGCAGCTCGAACATGTCGGCCAGCTCGCGCAGGGTGTCGGCGAAGCGCATCGGCCGCGCATGCAGCGTGAGCTTGCCGGCCTCGATGTGGGCGATCGCCAGGGTGCCCTCGATCAGCGACAGCAGGTGCTCGCCGCCGCGCTTGATGACCGCCACCGCCTGCTGGCGGTGCGGCGGCACGGAATGGTCCTCGCCCATCAGCTGCGCATAGCCGAGGATGCTGTTGAGCGGCGTGCGCAGCTCGTGGCTGATGGCGCTGATGTAGCGGCTCTTGGCCTGGTTGGCCTGGTCGGCGGCGCGCCGCGCCTGCTCGGCCGCGAGCTTGGCCTGCTCGGCCACCTCGCGCGCCTCCTCGGCGGTGCGCGTGGCCGACTGCAGCGCGCGGTCGGTCTCGCGGTGCAGCTCGATCTCGCGCACCAGCAGGTGGGTCTGGCGGTTCGATTCCTCCTGCGCCACCTTGCGGCTCTGGTGCGCCAGCACCAGCCACCAGGCCACGATGCCCGCGATCACCAGCAGCGCCATGTAGGCCTTGAGGAAGCCCGAGCGCAGCGAGGCCTGCTGCGCGGCCGCGAGCGCCTGCGCCACCTCGCTCCGCGCGGCCAGCTCGAGCGCGCTCTCGCCGAGCGCGCGCAGCTCCTGCTGGTAGAGCACGCCGAACACCACCGCCAACAGCGGCACGATGATCAGCATCAGCAGCAGGAAGTGGCCCAGGCCGGTGTCGAGGTAGCGCCAGCTGCGCCGCGGCAGCAGCCAGCGCAGCACCGCCGACCACTGCGCCGACAGGCTCGCGTGCGGCTTGCAGAGGTCGCCGCAGCGCGCGTCGAGCGTGCAGCACAGCGAGCAGATCGCGCCCTGGTAGGCCGGGCAGTGGGCCATGTCGGGGCCTTCGTACTCGCGCTCGCAGATCACGCAGCGCTGCACCGCGAGGCGGCGGTAGGCGCCCTCGGACTCGACCCGGGCCCACTGCACCGGCCGGCCGGCCGCCACCGCGGCGCCCTCGACCGAGCCGCGCGCCAGGTAGTAGCGCCCGCCCGTGGCCCAGGCCAGCAGCGGCGAGGCGACGAGCGCCGTGCCGAGCGCGATCAGCGCCGAGAAGGCCTGCGCCAGCGGCCCGAACACGCCCAGGTGCGCGGTGATCGACAGCAGCGAGGCCAGCGCCATCGCGCCCACGCCCACCGGGTTGATGTCCCACAGGTGGGCGCGCTTGAACTCGATGCCCGGCGGCGACAGGCCCAGCGGCTTGTTGATGACCAAGTCGGCCACCACGGCCATCATCCAGGCGATGGCGATGTTGGCGAACAGCCCGAGCACGTCGCCCAGCGCCTCGAACACGTTCATCTCCATCAGCATGAAGGCGATCAGCGCGTTGAACACCACCCACACCACGCGCCCCGGGTGGCTGTGGGCCACGCGCGAGAAGAAGTTGCTCCAGGCCAGCGAGCCCGCGTAGGCGTTGGTGACGTTGATCTTGAGCTGCGAGATCACCACGAACAGCGCGGTGGCCGCCACCGCCCAGCCATAGTCGGGGAACACGTACTCGTAGGCCGCGAGGTACATCTGGTTCGGATCGACCGCGCGCTCCACCGGCACCATGTGCGTGATCGCGAGGTAGGCCAGCGCGGCGCCGCCCAGCATCTTGACCACGCCCAGCACCACCCAGCCCGGCCCGCCCGCCAGCACCCCGGCCCACCAGCGGCCGCGGCTGGCCGCGGTGCGCGCGGGCATGAAGCGCAGGTAGTCGGCCTGCTCGCCCATCTGCGTGATGAGCGCGATGCCGACCGTGAGGGCGGCACCGAACAGGTGCAAGTTGAACCCTTGCGCACCACCCTTGGCGCCGTTGTAGTGCGTGATGCCCGCGAACGCACCAGGATCGCGCACCAGCACATAGGCGAAGGGCACGACCAGCATCAGCAGCCACAGCGGCTGCGTCCACAGCTGCAGCCGGCTGATCGCCGAAACCCCGTGCGTGACCAGCGGGATCACCACCAGCGCGCAGACCAGGTAGCCCCAGACCGGCGGGATGCCCAGCGCCAGCTCGAGCGCGTAGGCCATCACGGCCGCCTCGAGCGCGAAGAAGATGAAGGTGAAGCTCGCGTAGATCAGCGAGGTCAGCGTGGAGCCGATGTAGCCGAAGCCGGCACCGCGCGTGAGCAGGTCCATGTCGACGCCGTAGCGCGCCGCGTACACGCTGATCGGCAGGCCCGCGAGGAAGATGATCAGCCCCGTTGCCAGGATGGCCCAGAAGGCGTTGGCGAAGCCGTACTGCACCAGCAGCGTGGCGCCCACCGCCTCGAGGATCAGGAACGAGGCCGCGCCGAAGGCCGTGTTGGCGACCCGCCATTCGGACCATTTGCGAAAGCGCTGCGGCGTGTAGCGCAGCGCGTAGTCCTCGAGGGTTTCGCTCGCGACCCAGCTGTTGTAGTCGCGCCGCACCTTGACGATGCGCTGCGGCGCGTCGTCGGACTCGGTGGGGGGGACGGCGGAGGGCGGGCCAGGGTTCACACCGTTTCGGTGCATCTTTCGTGCCACCCGGCGCCCCGCGGACCCGGTGCCATACGGCATTCGGCGAACAGGGCACGACTGTTGCAACAGCCCTGCTCTGCCCATAATGGCCGCCTCCTCCCGCCACCCGATGCCGTCTCCATGGAACTGACTCCGCGCGAAAAAGACAAGCTGCTGATCTTCACCGCGGCACTGCTCGCCGAACGCCGCAAGGCCCGCGGCCTCAAGCTCAACTACCCCGAAGCCATCGCCCTGATCTCGGCCGCCGTCATGGAAGGCGCGCGCGACGGCAAGAGCGTGGCCGAGCTCATGAGCGAGGGCCGCAGCGTGCTGACCCGCGCCGACGTGATGGACGGCATCGCCGAGATGATCCCCGACATCCAGGTCGAAGCCACCTTCCCCGACGGCACCAAGCTCGTGACGGTGCACCAGCCCATCGTCTGAACGACCGCACACCCAGAACAACCAAGGACAAGCCCTCATGCGCCCATCGATCTCCTCCAGGACCCTCGCCCTGCTCGCCGCCGCCCTGCTGCCCCTGGCGGCCAGCGCCCACACCGGCGTCGACGGCGGCCTGCACCACGGCCTCGTGGCCGGCTTCATGCATCCGCTGACCGGCGCCGACCACCTCGCGGCGATGGTCGCGGTGGGCGTCTGGAGCGCGCTGTCGGCGCGCCGCGCCTGGCCCGACCTGCTGTGGGCACCGCTGGCCTTCGCCGGCATGCTGCTGGCGGGCGCGCTGGTCGGCTTGGCCGGGCTGCAGCTGCCGGCCGTCGAACCGATGATCGCGGCCTCGCTGCTGGTGCTGGGCCTGCTGGTGGTCACGCGCGTGCACCTGCCGGCCGGAGTGGCAATGGCGGTGGTCGGCCTGTTCGCGGTCTTCCACGGCGTGGCGCACGGCCACGAGCTCGCGGGCGAGCACGACGCCGCCCTTACCCTCGCCGGCATGGTCGGCGCGACCGTGCTGCTGCATGCCGCCGGCATCGCGCTGGGCTGGGCGCTGCGCCATGCCAACGCCTGGCTGCCGCGCATCGCGGGCGCCGCGGTGGTCGGCCTGGGCGCCACGCTGCTGGCGCAGGCGATCTGAGGCGAGGCCCCGGTCCATGATCCCCGGCGAAATCCTCACCGACGACGGCGACCACCCGCTCAACCCGGGCCGCCGCACCCTCACGCTGGTGGTGCAGAACACGGCCGACCGGCCGATCCAAGTCGGCTCGCACTACCACTTCGCCGAAACCAACGGCGCCCTCGGCTTCGACCGCGAGGCCGCGCGCGGCATGCGCCTGAACATCGCCTCGGGCGCCGCGGTGCGCTTCGAGCCGGGGCAGCAGCGCACGGTCGAGCTGGTCGATTTCTCGGGCGACCGCATCGTCTACGGCTTTCGCGGACTGGTTCAGGGCAAGCTCTGAGCGGGCGCCGGCATGCTGTCACTCGCGCTCTCCGCCTTTCTGCTGGGCCTGGTGTTCAACGCCGCGCCGGGGGCCGTGTTCGCGGAAACCGTGCGCCAGGGACTGCAGGGCGGTTTCCGTCCGGCCTTCGCCGTCCAGGTGGGCTCGCTGGTCGGCGACGCGCTGTGGGCCGTGCTGGGCCTGGCCGGCGCGGGCGCGCTGATGCAGATCGATGCCCTGCGCTGGCCGCTGGGGATCGCGGGCGTGCTCTATCTCGCCTGGCTCGCGGCCGACAGCTGGCGCGCCGCGAAGCGCGATGCCGGCATCGAGCGCGCGCAGGCCGTGCCCGCGAAGCGGGCGCTGCGCTCGGGCGTGATCCTCTCCGCCACCAATCCCCAGAACCTGGCCTACTGGGCCGCGCTCGGCAGCGCCATGGCCGGCCTCGGCATGGACCAGCCGACCACCGCCCACTACGCCGTCTTCTTCACCGGCTTCATGGCGGCCTCCGTGCTCTGGTGCTTCGTCTGCGCGGGCCTCGTTGCCAGGCTGTTCGGCCGCTCGGCATCGCGCTGGGCCGGCGTGACGCACCGCCTGTGCGCCCTCGCGTTCATGGCGCTGGCGGTCGCCTCGATGCGCGACCTGCTGAATTTCACCGGCCCCGCCGAGAACCGGCCCGCGGCCTCTCCCGCAAGACAAGGAACGACATGGCAACCATAGGCAGGCGCGCCTACGCAGAAATCTTCGGCCCCACGGTGGGCGACCGCGTGCGGCTGGCCGACACCGAGCTGCTGATCGAGGTCGAGGCCGACTACACGCTGCGCGCCGGCGGCTACGGCGAGGAGGTCAAGTTCGGCGGCGGCAAGACGATCCGCGACGGCATGGCGCAGTCGCAGCGCACGCGCGCGCAGGGTGCCGTCGACACGGTGCTCACCAACGCGCTGATCCTCGACCACTGGGGCATCGTCAAGGCCGACATCGGCCTGAAGGACGGCCGCATCGCCGCCATCGGCAAGGCCGGCAATCCCGACGTGCAACCGGGTGTCGATATCGTGATCGGCCCGGGCACCGAGATCATCAGCTGCGAGGGCAACATCGTCACGGCGGGCGGCATCGACAGCCACATCCACTTCATCTGCCCGCAGCAGATCGAGGAGGCGCTGGCCTCGGGCGTGACCACCATGCTGGGCGGCGGCACCGGCCCCGCCACCGGCACCTTCGCGACCACCTCCACGCCCGGCCCCTGGCACATCGAGCGCATGCTGCAGGCGGCCGACGCGTTCCCGATGAACCTCGGCTTCCTCGGCAAGGGCAATGCCAGCCTGCCCGGCGCGCTGCACGAGCAGATCGAGGCCGGCGTGATCGGCCTCAAGCTGCACGAGGACTGGGGCACCACGCCCTCGGCCATCAGCAACTGCCTCGACGTGGCCGATGCCACCGACACGCAGGTGGCGATCCACAGCGACACGCTCAACGAGTCGGGCTTCGTCGAGAACACGATCGCGGCCGTGGGCGGCCGCGCGATCTGCGCCTTCCACACCGAGGGCGCGGGCGGCGGCCATGCGCCCGACATCCTGCGCGTGGTGGGCGAGGCGAACTTCCTGCCCTCGTCGACCAATCCCACCATGCCCTACACCGTGAACACGCTCGACGAACACGTCGACATGCTCATGGTGTGCCACCACCTCGACGCGGGCATCGCCGAAGACCTGGCCTTTGCCGAGTCGCGCATCCGCAAGGAAACCATCGCGGCCGAGGACGTGCTGCACGACCTCGGCGCGATCAGCATGTTCAGCTCCGACAGCCAGGCCATGGGCCGCGTGGGCGAGGTGGTGCTGCGCTGCTGGCAGACCGCGCACAAGATGAAGCTGCAGCGCGGCACGCTGCCCGAGGACAGCGCGCGCAACGACAACTTCCGCGCCAAGCGCTACGTGGCCAAGTACACGATCAATCCCGCGATCGCGCACGGCATCGCGCACGAGGTGGGTTCGATCGAGGTCGGCAAGTGGGCCGACATCGTGGTGTGGAAACCTGCCTTCTTCGGCGTGAAGCCCTTCACCATCATCAAGGGCGGCAGCATCGCGATGGCCGCGATGGGCGACCCCAACGCCTCGATCCCGACGCCGCAGCCGGTGCACTACCGCCCGATGTTCGGCGCCTATGGCGGCTCGCTCGCGAAGGGCTCGCTGACCTTCGTCTCGCAGGCCGGCCTGGCCGCGGGCATCAAGGAGCGCTACGGGCTGGCGAAGAACCTGGCGGCGGTGAAGAACATCCGCAACGTGCGCAAGAAGGACCTGATCCACAACGGCTACACGCCGAAAATGGAGATCGATGCGCAGACCTATGCGGTGCGCGCGGACGGGCAGTTGCTGACCTGCGAACCGGCGAAGCTGCTGCCGATGGCGCAGCGCTACTTCCTGTTCTGAGACAAGGCCCGAAAATCCGGCGCGGCACGCCGGCTTGACAGGCTGCGTATCCTTGAAAGCATCGTTCCTGTCTTCAGACGCGCCACGCGTCCCACCGCACCATGCTCACCGCCAACAAACTCATGCCCCAGGGCCGCGGCCTCGCGCCCGTGCTGCTCAAGCGCGCCGCCACCATCGAACTCGACTGGGACGTGCGCCAGAAAAGCCGTTTCGACGCCACCGATTCGCAGGGCCGGCAGATCGGCGTGTTCCTGCCACGCGGCACGGCCGTGCGTGGCGGCGATGTGCTGGTGGCGGAAGACGGTTCGCTGGTGCGCGTGATCGCTGCCCCGCAGCCGGTGTTGCGCATCACGCACTGCACGGCCCACGGCACGCCCTTCGACCTGACGCGCGCGGCCTACCACCTGGGCAACCGTCATGTGCCGATCGAGCTCAAGCCTGACCACCTGAAGATCGAACCCGACCATGTGCTGGCCGACATGCTGCGGTCGATGCACCTGATCGTGGTGGCGGTCGAGGAGGCCTTCGAACCCGAGGGCGGGGCCTATGGGTCGCACGAGCATTCGCATGGGGGTGGGCATAGCCATGACCATGATCACTCGCATGGTCATGCGCATTCTTCGGGGCCGAAGCCGCTGGTGTTGGCGCCGGAACTGCTCGATGGTCACGACCACTCTCACTGAGATGGGGGTTGGGATCTCTGTTCGAGGCCGTTTGTTTCGGTGGGGGCGGGCGCACGCCGATGGGGTACTCCCCTCCGCGAATGTCCCCCGCCTTCGGCTCCTCCTTTATTTCGCTGCGGGGAGTACCCCATCGACGTGCGCCTGGACGCAACCGTTGTTGAACCGCCGGCACCACCGCAGCGCCTCCCGTGCACAGGGCAGCGGGTGCTTCCCGCAGCGAAATCAAGGAGGAGGCCGAAGGCCGGGGGACATTCGCGGAGGGAAGTACCCGCTGTCCTGTGCACGCGCCCCGAACACACACGTCCCAGAAGGCACGTCGACACCCCACTGACATGCCAGAACCCCAAAGCCTCCTCCAGCTCATCTGGCTGGCCTCCCCCGCCCTCCCGGTCGGCGGCTTCTCGTACTCCGAAGGCATCGAGGCCGCGGTCGAATGGGCCGGCGTCGACGCCGAGGCCAGCGCCGCCGAATGGCTGTCCGACCAGTTGCACCTGAGCTTCGCGCGCGGCGACCTCGCCTTGGTCGCGCAAGCCATCGCCGCCTGGCGCACTGACAACAAACAGCGCATCCGCACGCTCAACGACTGGGTGCTGCAAACGCGCGAATCGGCCGAGTTCTTCCTGCAGACCGAACAGATGGGCCGCTCCTTCGTCGAATGGCTCAAGCTGCACCATGCCGACACGGCCGAGGTCTTCGCCGGCCTGCCCGCGAGCTATCCCGTGGCCTTCGCGTTCGCGGCCAACCGTTCGGGTGCCTCGGTGCACGACGGCTGCCTGGCCTTTGCATTCGGCTGGGCCGAGAACATGGTCGCGGCCGCGGTCAAGGCCGTGCCGCTCGGGCAGAGCGCGGGACAGCGCATCCTCGGGCGGCTCGCGCAGGAGATTCCCGCGGCCGTGAACCATGCAATGCAGCTGTCCGACGACGATCGGCAGGCCTTCGCACCGCTGCTGGCCGTGCTGTCGGCGCGGCACGAAACCCAGTATTCGCGGCTCTTCCGCAGCTAGATTTTTTCCTTCACGCACCCACCATGACCTCCGCCCTGCACCACATCCCCAACCGCACCAAGAAGCTGCCGCCGCTGCGCGTGGGCATCGGCGGCCCCGTCGGTTCGGGCAAGACCACGCTGCTGGAGATGCTCTGCAAGTCGATGCGCGACAGCTACGACCTGGTCGCGATCACCAACGACATCTACACCAAGGAAGACCAGCGCCTGCTGACCGTGGCCGGCGCGCTGCCGGCCGAACGCATCATGGGCGTGGAGACCGGCGGCTGCCCGCACACCGCGATCCGCGAGGATGCCTCGATCAACCTCGAGGCCATCGACCGCATGCTCGAGGACTTTCCCGATGCCGACGTGGTGTTCGTCGAATCGGGCGGCGACAACCTCGCGGCCACCTTCAGCCCCGAGCTCTCGGACCTCACGATCTACGTCATCGACGTGGCCGCGGGCGAGAAGATCCCGCGCAAGGGCGGCCCCGGCATCACCAAGAGCGACCTGTTCGTCATCAACAAGACCGACCTCGCGCCCTACGTGGGCGCCAACCTCGACGTGATGGAACAGGACACGCAGCGCATGCGCCGCCAGAAGCCCTACGTGATGACCAACCTCAAGACCCTGACCGGCGTGGCCGAGGTGGTGCGCTTCATCGAGGAACGCGGGATGCTCAAGACGGCCTGAGGCCGTCGCCTCACAGCTCGCTGCCGTCGCGCAGCTGGCGCTGCTTGTAGACCAGCCGCACGCTGGCGCGGCGCGGATCGCCCACGCGCTGCACGTAGACATCCATCTCGCCGCTGCTCCAGGCCGCATAGGCGCTGCCCGGGTCGTTGGCCGCGAGTTCGGCGCCGAAAGTACCGCGGCCCCACTGCAGCAGTTCGGCAAACGCCGCGCTGCCACCATCGGGCAGGCCCTGCGCCGAAGCCGCGTACTCCACGCGCCGCAGCTGCGCATCGGCGAAGAAGAAGGTCGGCTCGAACACCAGCCCCGCCAGGGCCTGGGGCGCGCCATGCCAGCTTCCCAGCAGGCCGCCAGCGAGCCGCTGCGGCCGCGCGACGCGCTCGGCCGAGGGCAGCGCGGCGCGCAGCTCGTCGGCCGACATGCCGAGCCGCACGCCGGGCGGCAGCGCTTGCGCCTGAACGGCGAGGCTCGCGAGACAGAGGGCACCGGCGCCGAGCAGGCGCGCTACGGGTGAAGAGAAGGAAGGAATGGACATCGGGGGACGGCGAAACGGGCAACAGCGGCCTGTGACCCGCAGTATCGCCCCGAGTTCGCGACGGTACCGTGTAACTGCCGATACCCGACCCATTCGCCCTTTGTAGACTGCGCCGATGACACCTCAAGACGTGCTCGACCACTACGACCGGGCCGCGCTGTGGCCCGCCGATCGCCCCGACCGCACTGCCGCCGGCCTGCCCGCCGCCTATGCCGACGCGCTCGCGCTGCGCGCCCTGCGGCTCGCGCGCGGCGAACGGCCCGTGGGCTACAAGGTCGGCTTCACCAACCGCACCATCTGGCAACGCTATGGCGTTTTCGCGCCGATCTGGGGCCCGGTGTGGAACACCACGCTGACCCTGTGCGACGGCCGGGGCAGCATCGATCTCGCGGGCACGGTGCAGCCGCGCATCGAGCCCGAGGTCGTGTTCGGCATCGCCGCCACGCCGCCCCAGGGCGCCACGCTCGAGCAATTGTTCGCCTGCGTCGAGTGGATCGCGCCGGGCTTCGAGATCGTGCAGTCGCACTGCGAGGGCTGGAAGTTCGGCGCCGCCGACACCGTGGCCGATGGCGGGCTGCATGCGCGCCTGCTGGTCGGACGGCAGCGGCCGCTGCGCGACTTCGCGAGCGACGGCACGGCGCTCGATACGCTGCTCGCGCGCACGCGCCTGCGGCTGACGCGCGACGGCACGCAGGTCGAGGAAGGCAGGGGCGCCAACGTGCTCGACGGCCCGCTGCATGCGCTGCTGCACTTCCTGCATGAACTGCAGGCCTGCCCCGGCGCGCCCGCGCTGCAACCGGGCGAGGTGGTCACCACCGGCACCTGGACCGACGCCTGGCCGATCGCGCCGGGCCAGGTCTGGCGCAGCGAGTTCGACACGCCCTTCGACGGCCTCGAAGTCACGTTGCGCTGAGCGCGCGGCTCAGCCGGCCTTGCGAAAGGTCAGGTTGATGCGCACGCTGCCCAGCAGCGGATGCGGCTTGTCCTTGAGCGGCAGCACGCCATGGAAGCGCAGCCGGTCGGGGCCACCCCACACCACCACGTCGCCATGCGCGAGCGGTACCCGCTCGACCGCGTCGCCGCGCGCGAGCCCGCCGAACTGGAACACCGCCGGCATGCCCAGCGACACCGAGACGATCGGCGCGCCGTGGTCGCGTTCGTCGCGGTCCTGGTGCAGCGAAAGCCGCGTGCCGGGCTCGTAGCGATTGACGAGGCAGGCATCGGGCGCGAAGCCCGGGAAGCCCGCCGTCTGCGCCGCCTCGCGGGCGAGCCGCGCGAACGCGGCGGGCATCGCGGGCCAGGGCTTCTGCGACAACGGATCGATCGCGTCGTAACGGTAGCCGCTGCGGTCGCTGACCCAGCCCAGCGGCCCGCAGTTCGTCATCGCCACCGACATGGTGTAGCCGCCAGGCGTCACCAGGTGCCGGAACGGCGACACGCCCTCGATGCGCGGCAGCGCGGCCAGCAGCTCGCTTGCGAACGGCAGCGCGAAGCCGCGCAGCACGCAGGCACCCGGGCCCAGCGGCTCGGGTGCGCGAAACGGTTCGTCGGTGGCGGGGAAGAGGTCGAGGGTCATGGCGGATGCGGCCCTCGAAAATACCGCAAGCCGGCGCACCGGGTCCGGCCGGTTCCGGACATCCGGTACCGCCGGTGTGGTCTCAGGCCGTCTCGAGCATGCCCGCGAGCCGCGCCGCGATCAGCCCATGGGCCTCGGCCATGATGCGGTCGACCAGTTCCCGCACGGTCGGCACGTCGTGGATCAGGCCCGCCACCATGCCGCAGCTGAAGGCGCCCGCATCCACGTCGCCCTCGATCATCACGCGCGGATAGATGCCCGCCACCTGGTCGTGGATGTCCGAGATCTGAAGGTCCGCGCCCTTCGCGCGCTCGATCGCCAGCAGTTCCTCCACGCCCTTGTTGTTGAGCACGCGCTCGGTGTTGCGCAAGCCGCGCATCACCAGCCGCGTGTCGAGCTCGCTGGCCGCAACGATCGCGCGCTTCACGTTCTCGTGCACCGGCGCCTCCTGCGTGGCAATGAAGCGCGTGCCCATGTTCATGCCCTCGGCGCCGAGCGCGAGCGCGGCCACGAGGCTGCGGCCGTCGGCCATGCCGCCCGAGGCGACGAAGGGAATGCGCAGCTCGTCGGCCGCGCGCGGCAGCAGGATCATGTTGGGCACGTCGTCCTCGCCCGGATGGCCGCCGCACTCGAAGCCGTCGACGCTGACCGCGTCGCAGCCGATGCGCTCGGCCTTCAGTGCATGGCGCACCGAGGTGCACTTGTGGATCACCTTCACGCCGGCCGCCTTGAGCGCCGGCATGTGTTCCTCGGGGCTGCGGCCCGCGGTCTCGACGATGCGCACGCCGCCCTCGATGAGCGCGGCGATGTACTCGGGATAGGGCGGCTTGGAGAAGGTCGGCAGGAAGGTGAGGTTCACGCCGATCGGCTGGTCGGTCATCTCGCGGCAGCGCGCGATCTCGCGCGCCAGCAGCTCGGGCGTCTTCTGCGTGAGCCCGGTGATGATGCCGAGGCCGCCGGCATTCGACACCGCGGCCGCGAGTTCCGCGAAGCCCACGTAGTGCATGCCGCCCTGGATGATCGGATGGCGGATGCCGAAGAGTTCGGTGATGCGTGTTTTCATGATCGATGGAAGATGAAGGGACGAAGAGGAAAGCGCGGCGACTCGCTCACCAGCGTTCCATGTACGGACGCAGGTCGAGCTCGAAGGTCCAGGCATCGCGCGGCTGCGTGTGCAGGTGCCAGTAGTTCTCGGCGATGTGCTCGGGGTTCAGAATGCCGTCCTCCGACTTCAGCGCGTAGCGCTCGGGGAAGCTGGTGCGGATGAACTCGGTGTCGATCGCGCCGTCGACCACCACGTGCGCCACGTGGATGTTGCGCGGCCCCAGCTCGCGCGCCATGCTCTGGGCCAGCGCGCGCAGCGCATGCTTGGCACCCGCGAAGGCCGCGAAGTTGGCGGCGCCGCGCAGGGCCGCGGTGGCGCCCGTGAAGATGATGGTGCCGCGGCCGCGCTCGACCATGCGTTTGGCCGCTTCACGGCCGTTGAGGAAGCCGCCGAAGCAGGCCATCTCCCAGATCTTGAAGTACTTGCGCGCGGTCTCCTCGAGGATGCTCGAGGGCACGTTGGCGCCGATGTTGAACACCAGCACCTCGACCGGCCCGACCTCGCGCTCGACCCGATCGAACAGCGCGATCACCTCCTCCTCCTTGCGCGCATCGGAGCCGAAGGCCACGGCCTTGCCGCCGGCCGCCTCGATGCTCTCGACCAGCGGCTGCAGCTTCTGCGCGTCGCGCCGCGTCACGCAGGCGGTGTAGCCGCCGGCCGCGAAGCGCCTCGCGATCGCCCCGCCGGTGGAATCGCCGGCGCCGATGATCAGCGCCACACCGGCGCCCGCATTGCCCTGGCTCATGTCGTCTCCTTGATTGAACGCTCGTGGACCAAAGCACGGTAAAGGAGAGGCATCGGGCTGTCAATCGAGCGCGCGACAGCATTCCGGCGGTGCATGCGGCGCATGCGCGCGGCGCGGTTCAGTCCAGGTGGTTGCGCTCGATGTCGCGCCGGGTCGAGTTCAGGATGTCCTGGCGCGTGCGGTCGTTCTCGACCACGCGCGCCATCAGCAGCGCGCCCACGCACTGCGCCATCACGGCCCAGGCCGCGTCGTCGTCGCCCGCCAGGCGCTGGCTCCAGGCCTTGTGCAGCTTCTTCAGGCCGCGCTCGACCGCCGCACGCACGGCCGGGTCGGAGCGCGCGATCTCGGCACCCAGCGCGGGCAGCGCGCAGCCGGTCTCGGGGTGCAGGGCATGGGCGCTGCTGAGGTAGCTCTTGAGGCAGCGCGCCACGTGGTCGGGCGGCGAGTCGGGCGTGCCCGCGAGCATCTCGGCGCTGTTCTCCATCTCGCGCTCGATCAGCGCCGCGAACAGTTCGCCCTTGGAGCCGAAGTGGCTGTAGAAGGCGCCGCCCGTGAGACCGATGGCCGACATCAGCGCATCGACGCCGGTGCTGCTGAAGCCCCCCTTCTTGGCGATCGCTCGGCTGCTCTCGAGCAGCTTCTCGCGGGTCTCTTCCTTGTGGTTGGGGGCGTAGCGCATGGCGGTTCCTCGGCGCGGGATTCCGGTGGACAGGGCGATGGGAAAAATAACATACGATCGTTCAGCCATCCTGACGCCAGGCCATCGATCGCTGCTCGTTTTCCCGGGTCCCTTGCAAGGCCCGCGCCCGCCGCGGAAGACGCTTTCAGGCGGCCGGCGCACCGATCCCGAGCAATTCCTTCACCAGCACGTACTGCGCATCGAGCATCGAGGTGCCCAGCGAGATGCGGCAGCCGCGCGCTTGCGCCGCGGCCAGCAGCGGCGTGATCGCGGGCGTCATGATGATCTCGGCCACGTCGGTGCCTGCCGCCAGGTGCGCCACGTCGAGCGGCAGTGCATCGCCCTCGTGCATGCCCATCGAGGTGGTGTTGACCACGAGGTCGAAGCCGCGCGGGTCGTTCGTGCCCGCACGCGCGTTGCAGTCCGGGTACGCGGTGGCCACATCGGCTGCCAGTGCCTCGGCCCGCTCGTTCGTGCGGTTGTGGATCACCAGTTCGCGCGCGCCCGCCTCGGCGATGCCGAAGGCCACCGCGCGCCCCGCACCGCCCGCGCCGAGCTGCAGCACGCGGCGCCCCTGTAGCGTGATCCCCTGCCCCGCGAGCCCGTCGACGAAGCCGCGGCCGTCGAGGTTGTCGCCCGTGAGCCGGCCTTCGGCGTCGCGCCGCACGAAGTTGACCGCGCCGATGCGCGCCGCGCGCGGCGTGGTCGCGTCGAGCAGCGGCAGCACCGCGATCTTGTGCGGGATGGTCACGCCGAAGCCCAGCACGTTGCGCATGCGGCGCAGCGCGTCGATCACGGTCGCGAGGTCGGCGGGGCCCACGTGCAGCGGCGACACCGCGATGTCGAGGCCCTCGGCCGCGAAGCGGTCGTTGAGCCGCAGCGAGCCCACCACGTGGGCCACGGGATCGGCCAGCATCAGCATGATGCCGGTGCGGCCGGTGATGCGCATCTCGGTCATGGCGACGCTCAGGCGGGCAGCTCGAACGGGGCCGGATCGAGGAAGCGCCGCAGCACGTTGCCGGTGATGCGGCTCACGTTGTTGTCGTAGCCGTTGTGGCTCAGCGAGAGCACGTAGGAGATCGAGCCGGTGGAGAACACCGCGCCGCCCTTGGCGGTCTCGAAGAACACCATGTCGGCGCGCACCAGCGCGTTCTGCTCGCCGTCGAGGCCGTGCACCGTGGTGCGGTACTCCTCGGGCGTGGGCAGCGCGCCCGGGCCCAGGCCGTGCGAGGTCGCGAGCATCACGGCATGCGGCGGCGAGCCGAGGCCGACGTCGAAGCGGTCGATCTCGATGCCGACCGCGCCGCCGATGCGCACGCCGTAGTCGCCGATGCGCTCGCCCTGCGCGATGCCCTCGACCGCGAAGGCCACGCGCGCGTCGGCCGCATCGGGCGTCAGCAGGTAGTAGCCGGCGTGGTCGTAGACCATGGCCGAGAAGCCCACGCCGATCAGCTTCTGCGGCGCGAAGCCGCTGTGGCGCCACAGCGCGCCCGGTTCGCCGGTGCCGGCCAGGTGAACCTCGCCGGGCTGCGATTCCCAGGTCCGCGTGCCGGCCATGCCGCGCCGCACCTCGACCGCGGCCGGCGCCTTCGGATGGAAGGCGCAGCGCCAGTAGAAGCCGTTGGCGCCGAGCGCGAGGTGGCGTCCGCCCGCGTTCTGGAAGGCCATGATGCCGTTCATCATCCCCTCGCTGTAGTACTCGGGATGCGACAGCGTCGCCAGCACGCGATAGCCCGCGAGCGCGCCCGCGCCCTGGCGGTCGAGCTCGACGTCGGTCACCACGTCGTAGTCGATGCCCTTCTCCTCGAGCCAGTCGAGGAAGTGGCTGTCGATCGCGAGGTTGCCGGGCTGCGAGCGCGGCCGCATGTTGAGCACGGGGCGCAGCCACGAGCTGTAGGCGCGGCCGCTGCCGTCGATGTGGTGGTCGTAGGTCGACTGGCCGACCTCGGGATGTTCCTGCAGGTAGATGTCGTCGCCGGTCAGCATCAGGAGGCGCTCGGTCAGCACCTCGAAGTGCACCGCGTGCAGCCGCAGCGCGCTGTTGGCGTAGGCCATGTAGGTCATGCTCGCGGCCAGCACCGCGAGCGGCGCGCGCTTGGCATCGGCCGCGGGCGTCACGAAGAAGGTGATGAAGGTCTCGGCCGCGCTGCCGTCCACGGGCCGCAGGCGCAGCGCGTGGAAGCCCGACTTCCAGTCGGCCGGCACGTCGAGCTCGAGCGTCGCGGGCCAGCCGCAGTCGTAGATGTCGTCGCTGTGGAAATGGATGGCGCCGTACTCGCGCGGCGCGAGCCGCCAGTCGTGCACGTCGCCGGTCCAGTGCACGCCGGTCATGCCGCGGCAGGGCAGCTGGTGCAGCCGGCCGTCGAGGCGGTTGGGCGAGCGGTCGAGCACCTCGAGCGTGTCGATGCCGTGCGAGAAGTCCCAGCAGGCGATCAGCGCGGCATCGGCCAGGCCCGGGCGCGCGAGGTCGTCGCAACGGCGCAGCGCGTCGATGCCCAACAGGCCCTCGGCGATGCGCGGTGCCTCGATCTTGCCGTCGTAGTGCGCGCCGCAGCGGTTGCCGGTGGCCGACAGCGCATGCGCGGCCACGGTCAGCGGGCCTTGCGAGTCGAGGCGCCAGCCGCCCGGCTTGGTCGCGCGCGCCTCGCGGCGCTGCTCGGGCAGCGCGCCATCGGCCAGCCGGCATTGCGACAGCACCATCTCGCCGGTCGTCGCATCGAGCGCGCCCTGCACCCAGTACCAGCGGCGCTGCTCGAGCGGCGCATCGGTCTTCAGCTCGATCGCGCCATCGGCGCCGCCCACGCGCAGGCTCAGGCCGTCGCGCGACAGCTGCAGCGCCCAGCCGCGGCCGCTGTCCTCGCACCAGCGCGCGAGCACGGTCTGCGGCGTGGCCAGCAGCCGCGTCGGCCAGACGTAGCAGCCGAAGGAGAACGCGCCCTCGGGCGCGAAGCGCGCATCGGCGGGCACCGACATGAAGGAGCCGCAGGGCGCCTCGTGGAACGCGACCGCGTGCACGCCGTCGATCGGCGATGCGAGCTCGCGGTACTTGATGCCGGGCCCGGTGGCATCGGCGTCGGCGCAGCGCACGCGCACGAACTTCACGTCGGCCTGCTGCCTGGCTTCGCTGCTGAGGTGGAATCGGATGCGTTCGCCGGCGCGCACGCTGAGGGTGTCGGGGTAGCCGACGAAGGCATTGGTGTCGATGGGGGCGCTCATGGTCGTCTCGCGGTGTTCTTCTTCAATCCAGCTTCAGCTCGGTGCCGGTCAGCGCCTTCCAGCGCAGGCCGAACACATGCCACTCGGCGTCGTCGAGCGACTCGAACACCACGTCGTGGAACACCTTGACCTTCTGGCCGCGCTCGTCGGGCATCTGCGCCAGCGCCCAGCGGCGGCCCGGCTCGACCATCACCAGCAGATAGCGGCCGGGGAAGGCGCCCCAGCGCATGCGATGCAGGAGCTTCTTCAGTTCCTCGCTGTGCGGGCCGCGGATGCAGCCGCGGAATTCGCGCGCGAGGTCGGTGCGCTTGGGGTCGAGTACGTAGCGCGCCGCGTTCGGGTCGCTGGTGTGGTCCATCATGGGGTGGGAGGCTTTCTGCCGGTCGGTGGCGGCTGGTTGCGCAGCGCGAGCAGTTCTTCGGCGCGCGCGGGATTGGCATCGATCTCCCCGAGCACGCGCACGAAGTCGCGGCCGCCCTCGATCAGGTCCTGCTCGATGGCGTGGCGCACCAGCGCGGTGTCGCGCTGCTGCAGGCCGCGCAGCACGTTCACGTGCTGGTGCTCGGCGTCGTAGGTCGGATGGCCGTGGGGATAGAGGAAGTTCATCATCGGCCCCACCTGCACCCAGATGCGGTCCAGCAGCTCGGTGAGCTGCGGCATGCCCGAGTGGCGGTAGATGCCGAAGTGGAAGTCGAAGTTGTGCTGCAGCGCGGCGCGGTAGTCCTTGGTCTTCTCCGCGCGCACCAGCAGCCGGTGGCTCTCGGTGAGCTGCTTGATGGTGGCGTTGTCGAGCAGCGGCACCGCGCGCTCGGCCGCCAGCGGCTCGAGCGCGAGGCGGATGTCGCGCAGCTCGAGGTACTCGGCCAGCGAGAGCTGGCGCACGCGGATGAAGTAGCCCTCCTTCATCTCGAGCGCGCGGTCGCGCACGAGCTGGATCAGGGCTTCGCGCACCGGCGTCTCGCTGGTGCCCATGGTCTTGGCCAGCTCGCGGATCTTCAGGCGCTGGCCCGGCTGGAAGGTGGCCGACATCAGCTGCTCGCGCAGGTGCTCGTAGATCTGGCTCGCCAGATTGGTGCGTTCGACCACGTTGATGACCGGGGTTGCCATGGGCTTCTCTCTCCTTGATTGCGTGTGTGCCGGGAATCGCGCGGCGGCGTATTGTGGCCCTGCCGTGGCCCCGCGAGCGGCACTCACGCGACCGGGATCAGCGTCCCAGCCAGGCGATCCAGCGGTCGCGCAGCATCTGGCGGTTGTTGCCGATCCACTCGTAGTCGGCCACGATCAGCTTGTCGAAGTTCTCGGCCGAGGTGGCGAGCATGGCGCGGCGCTCGGGCGGGAACAGGCTCGCGGTCTTGCCGTTGCCGGTGTCGTAGTTGACGGCATTGACGAAGTTCACGTGCTGCTCGGGCGCCGAGGCATAGAAGAAGTCGAGGTAGGCCATGGCCGCCTTCGGGTGCGGCGCGCCCTTGGGGATCGACATGTAGCCGACGTCGCGCACGGCGCCGTCCCACGACACGGCGATCGGCACCTTGGCGTTCATCAGCGAGATCAGGCGGCCCGAGTAGCCCATGCTCATGACCACCTCCTTGTTGCGCATGATCTGCTGCAGCTGGTCGCCGCTCTTCCACCAGACGGCGACGTTGGGACGCAGCTTGTCGAGCTTCTTGTAGGCGCGGTCGAGGTCGAGCGGGAACAGCTTGTCGGGCGCGACGCCGTCGGCCAGCAGCGCCGCCACCGGCACCCACCATTCGCGGTCGCCGGTGTCGGGCAGGCCGCGCGGGCCGGGGAACTTGGCCGTGTCCCAGAAGTCGGCCCAGGTCTTGGGCACGTTGGCGCCCTTGAAGGCCTCGGTGCTGTAGCCGATCTGCATGCCGCCCACGGTGCGCATCACGCCGTAGGTGGTGCAGGCGCCCTTCACGCCGTTGGCGGTGACGTTGGGCAGCTTGCTGCAGTCGATGGCCTGCAGCAGTTCCTTCTTTTGCACCAGGTCGGGCGGGGTGGCGGTCACGATGTCGAACTCCATGCCGCCGCTGCGCGACATGGCCTGCACCTTGGCCCACTGGTCGGGCACCTCGATGGCGGCGGGCACCACCTCCACGCCCTTGGCCTTGGAGAACGGGGTGTAGAAGTACTGCACCAGCGTCTTCTCCATCAGGCCGCCGGTGGTGGCGATCACCAGTTCCTTCTCGAGCCCCTGCGCCGAGGCGCCGGTGAACGCCGCGCAGGCGAGCAGCGCGAGGGCGGCACCCTTGCTTCGAGCCAGACATTTCATCATCGCGAACTCCTTGTGAGTGAGGACCAGGAAAAAACGGGGGGTGCGCTCATTCGGCGCGGCGCCGGCGCTCGAGCACGCGCAGCAGCGCCACGGCGATCAGCACCGCGATCGACAGCAGCGTGAGCAGCGTGGCGATGGCCGGGATCACGGGCGTGAGGTTCTGCTCGATGTCCTCGAACATGCGCCGCGGCAGGGTGCGCTGGCGCACGCTCGAGACGAAGAACGAGACCACGGGCTCGTCGAAGGAAATGATGAAGGCGAACAGCGCGCCGCTCAGCAGGCCCGGCACGATCAGCGGCAAGGTCACGTGGAAGAAGGCGCGCGCGCGGCTCGCGCCGCAGCTCATGGCGGCCGACTCGAGGTCGGGGTCGACGCGCGACAGCGCGGCCGAGACCGTGAACACCACGAAGGGCAGCGCCAGCACCGTGTGCGCCGCCACGAAGCCGGCCAGCGAACCGACCACGCCCAGGCGCTGGTAGAACAGGTAGCAGGCCACCGCCACCGCGATGTGCGGCGCGATCACCGGGCCGATCACCATCAGCTGCGTGGCCGAGCGGAAGCGCTCGGTGCCGCGCACGATGGCGTACGACACCATGGTGCCGATGACCACCGAGCACACCATGGTGAGCGCGGCCACCTGCAGGCTCAGCAGCGCCGCCTTCTGCCACTGCGGATCGCCGAAGAACTCCTGGTACCAGTGCAGCGTGAAGCCGCTGGGCGGGAACTCGAGGAAGTCGGCCGGGCTGAAGGACATCGGCACGATGATCAGCGTGGGCACCATGATGAACAGCACCACCAGCCAGACGTAGGCGCGCAGCGAGAAGGCGCCGAAGTCGAAGGGCGCCCGGTGGCGCACGGTGTTCTCGTTCTTGCTCATGCGCCGCCCCCGATCAGCCGGTTGAAGCTCACGGCCTTGTTGAAGACCATGGTGAGCGTGGCCACCACCACCATCAGCACGCCGATCAGCGCGGCCGCGAAGGGCCAGTCGAGCATCTCGCGCACCTGCTGCGAGACCAGCGTGGCGATCATCAGCTCCTGCGGGCTGCCGACCAGCGCCGGCGTGACGAAGAAGCCCAGCGCCGAGAGGAACACCATCAGGCAGCCGCTCCACACGCCCGCGCGGCTCATCGGCAGCAGCACCTCGAAGAAGGCGCGCCGGCGGTTGGCGCCGAGCATGGCGGCCGCGCGCATGTAGTCGTCGGGAATGTTCTTGAGCGCCGAGTAGATCGGCAGGATCAGGAAGGGCAGCAGCACGTGCGCCATCGCGAGCACCACCGCACCCTCGGTGTAGAGCAGCTTCACGGGCTCGCCCGTGAGGCCCAGCCACTGCAGCGCGTTGTTGACGATGCCGTCGCGGCGCAGCAGCACGATCCACGCGGCCGTGCGCACCAGCACGCTGGACCACAGCGGCAGCAGCACGCAGGCCGTGAGCAGAGCGGCCACGGCGCCCTTCACGCGCGTCATCATGTAGGCGATCGGAAAGCCCAGCACCAGCGCGAGCACGGTGGTCAGCAGGCTGATCCAGCCGGTGCGCAGCATCACGCGCACGTAGACCGGGTTGTCGAACACGCGCGCGTAGTTCGCGAGCGTGGGATGCGGTTCGAGCACGCTGAGCGACAGCAGGCTCAGCAGCGGATAGACGAACACCAGCAGCAGCAGCGCGAAGAAGGGCGCGAGCAGCACGGCCGAGGCCGCCACGCTGAGCTGCCGGCCGCCGAGCCACAGGCGCGAGAACGCCGAGGGCGCGGCCGCGATGGCGGGCACGGTCGCCGTGCTCATGCCGCGGCCACCTCTTCGCCATAGATGCGCAGCGCATCGGCGGGCCACAGCAGGCCCACGCGGTCGCCGGCCGCGAGCGCGACGCGGCTCGGGTCGGGCAGCCGCGCGCGCAGCTCGGTGCCGTCGGACAGCTGCGCGATGCACAGCACGGTGGAGCCGCTGTAGATCACGCCGCTCACGGTGGCGCGCAGCGCGGCCGGATCCTCGGGGCTGCCGATCACGATCTGCTCGGGGCGCAGCGCGGCCACGGCACGGCCGCCGGCGGCGACGCGGCCCACCAGCGCATCGGTGCGCACCTCGCGCGGGCTCGCGCCGCCGGGCAGTTGCACCAGCGCGCCCTGGGTGCGCAGCGGGCCGATCTCGGCCGGCATGAAGTTGGTCTCGCCGATGAAGCCCGCGACGAAGCGCGTGCGCGGCCGCTCGTACAGCGCCTTGGGCGCGTCGAGCTGCTGGATGCGGCCCTGGTTGAGGATCGCCACGCGGTCGGCCATGGTCAGCGCCTCGCCCTGGTCGTGCGTGACGAAGACCACCGTGATGCCGAGCTGCGACTGCAGCCGCTTGATCTCGAGCTGCATCTCCTCGCGCAGGTTCTTGTCGAGCGCGCTCAGCGGCTCGTCCATCAGCAGCACCTTCGGCTTGTAGACGATGGCGCGCGCCAGCGCCACGCGCTGCTGCTGGCCGCCCGAGAGCTGCGCCGGCATGCGCTTGCCGTAGCCCTCGAGCCGCACCGTGGCCAGCGCCTGCTCGGCCAGGCGATGCCGCTCGGCGCGCGCCACGCCGCGCATCTTGAGGCCGAAGGCCACGTTGTCGAGCACCGAGAGGTGCGGGAACAGCGTGTACTTCTGGAACACCATGCCGAGGTTGCGCTGGCTCGCGGGCAGGTAGGTGACGTCGCGGCCGTCGATGGCGATGCTGCCCGCATCGGGCAGCTCGAAGCCCGCGATGCTCATGAGGATCGAGGTCTTGCCCGAGCCGCTGGGCCCGAGCAGCGCGAGGAATTCGCCGGGCTGCACGCTCAGCGACACATCGTCGACCGCGCGCACCGCGCCGAAGCGCTTGGCGAGGCCGCGGATCTCGATGCCGGCACCGCCGACGCGTTCGGAGCCCGCAACGGGCGGTTGGGTTGCCGTGGATGCCATGCTGCGGATTCCTCTGGGTGCGTGCGAGAGTGCGTGAGATAGGGACGTCAGCGCCGGCCGAAGCGCGCTGCGACGGCGGCGAAGGCCGCGTCGGTGGCCTGCAGGGCCATGTCGATGTCTTGCACGGTGTGTGCCAGCGACAGGAACATGTTGTGCTTGGGATGCAGGTAGACGCCACGGCGCAGCGCCTCTACCGTGAACACGGCCCCCTTGTCGAAGCCCGGGTCTCCGTCGAACAGGATCAGCGGCAACGCGGCCGGACCCGTCTGGCGCACCGGCACGCCATGGCTCGCGGACTGCGCGGCGATGCCGTCGCGGAAACGCTGGCCCATGGCCTGCACATGGCCCACCACGTCCTGCGCATCGGCCACTTCGATCGTCGCCAGGCCCGCGGCCATCGCCACGCCGCCCGACCAGAACGAGCCCGTGGTGTAGATGCGCGTGGCCGCTTCGCGCAGCGCATCGACGCCGGTCACGGCCGCGAGCGCATAGCCGTTGGCGATCGACTTGCTCCAGGCGCTGAGGTCGGGGCGCACGCCCACGGTCTCCCAGCTGCCGCCCGCATGCACGCGAAAGCCCGCGCGCACCTCGTCGAGGATCAGCGCGGCGCCGGCCTGGTCGCAGAGTTCGCGGGCACGGCGCGCGAACTCGGGCGTGGGCAGTTCCTGGTCGATGCCCAGGTCGTGCTTGAAGGCCGCGCAGACGATGGCGGCGAGGTCCGTGCCTGCCTGAGCAACGGCAGCCTCGAGGCTCGTGATGTCGTTGTACGTGTAGTGGATCAGGTGCGCGCGGTCCTCGGGCGTGATGCCCTGCGGGATCGGCGTGCACCAGGGATCGGCGCCGTGATAGGCCTTGGTCGCGACCAGCACCTTGCGCTTGCCCGTGGCCGCGCGCGCCACCATCAGGCAGACGGTGGTGGCATCGGTGCCGTTCTTCTGGAACAGCACCCAGTCGGCATGGGCGCTGCGCGCGACGAAACGTTCGGCCAGCTCGACGAAGCGCGCCGTGGGACCGTCGAGGCAGTCGCCCAGCGCCTGCTGCTTGCGGGCCGCCTCATCGACCACCGGATGGTGATGGCCCAGCAGGTTCGGCCCCCAGCTGCACATGAAGTCGATGTATTCGTTGCCGTCGACGTCCCAGACACGGCAGCCCTGGCCGCGCTCGAAGAACTGCGGATAGCCCGCGGGCAGCGAGGCCGCATTCAGATGCCCCGTCATGCCGCCGGGCACGACCTTGGCGGCGCGTTGCCGGAGCTGGAGATCGTGCTGGTTCGGCCTGTTCTGCGAGGCGGCGGACGACATTCGGGAACCCTTCGTTGCGTTAGTTTTGAGGCATGATATATCATATTTACTGTAGCGCAATAGCTCACAAACCCGGCATCCGCCCTCGCACGAGAACGATCGGAGACACCCATGGCATTACTGTTCGGCGCCCTCGCCGATGACCTGACCGGCGGCATGGAACTGGCCGCGATGCTGGTGGCGCACGGCGTGCGCTGCGGCTTCGTGACGCGGCCCGAAGCCCTGGCCGAACTCGGCGACGAACTCGACGCGGTGGTGATCGCGCGCAAGACGCGCGTGGTGCCGGCGGCCGATGCGGTCGCGGCCTTCGAGGCCGGTGCGCGCGCGCTGCTGCAGCGCGGCGCGCGCCAGCTCTTCTTCAAGTACTGCGCCACCTTCGACTCCACCGACGACGGCAACATCGGCCCCTGCGCCGACCTGCTGCGCGAACTCACGGGCGCGAAGCTCACCGCCTTCTGCCCCTCGTTCCCCGAGGCCGGCCGCCGCGTGTTCCAGGGCCATCTGTTCGCCGACCAGATGCTGATCTCGGAGTCGCCCAAGCGCTTCGATCCGCTGACGCCGATGCTCGACCCCAACCTCGTGCGCACGCTGCAGCGGCAGACCGCGACCAAGGTCGGCCTGATCCCGCAGCAGGTGGTGCACGCGGGCCTCGAGGCGATGCGCGCGCACGTGGCCGCGCTCGAGGCCGAAGGCACCGGCTTCGCGATCGCCGACGCGGCCGAGCCCGAGGACCTGCGCGCCCTTGCCGGCCTGACCTGGGACTGGCCGCTGATGACCGGCAACTCCTCGATCGGCGCCTACTACCCCGCGCTGTGGCGCGAGCATGGCTGGCTGGCAGCGGGCGACCGCGCGCCGCGCCTGCCGGCGGTCGAGGGCCCGGGCGTGGTGCTGGCCGGCAGCTGCGCCGACCGCTCAATCGAACAGCTGCGCGCCTTCGAGCGCGAACGGCCGGTGCACTGGATCGACGTCGAACGCGCGATCGACGGCGCCGACGTGATCGGCGAAGCGCTGGACTGGGCGCTCGCGGCGCTGCCGCAGGGCCCAGTCGCGATCGCGACCTCGGCGCATGCGCCGGTGATCGAGCGCGTGCAGGCGCGCATTGGCCGGCACGAGGCCGCGGCCCTGGCCGAGGACATCCTCGGCCGGCTCGCGGTGCGGCTGCGCGACGCGGGCGTCAAGCGCTTCGTGATCTCGGGCGGTGAGACCTCGGGCTCGGTGCTCGAGCACCTGGCCATCGACCGGCTGCAGGTCGGCCCCTATGCCGGCCCCGGCATCGCGCGCGCGGTGACCCTCGGCGCCGCGCCGCTCGCGCTGTGCCTCAAGTCGGGCAAGCTGGGGCCGGTCGACATGCTGCTGCCCATGCTGCAGAGCATGCGCGACGCGGCCCGCTGAAGAACCGAACGTCCCACCTTCGCTTCACCGCGCCGACACGCGCAAGGAACCGCCCATGACCACGACCTCCACCCCCATCCCGCTGTCCGAAGACGCCCTGCGCCAGGCCCTGGCCGCGGGCTATCGCCGGCTCGCGCAGCTCGGCCTCAACAACGGCAGCGCGGGCAACATCAGCTGCCGCTTCGACGGCGGCGCGCTGATCAGCCCCACGGGTGCCGACGCCGACACCATCGACCCGCAGGCGCTGGTGTCGATCACGCTCGACGGCGAGACCCGCGGCGCCGGCATCCCCTCGAGCGAATGGGCGATGCACACCGCCATCTACCGCCGCTACCCGCAGGCCGAGGCCGTGGTCCACACGCATTCGGATGCCTGCGTCGCGCTGTCGGCGCATCGGCGGCCGATCCCGGCCTTCCACTACATGCTCGCGGGTTTCGGCGGCGACGACATTCCCTGCGCGCAATACGCCACCTTCGGCACCGATGCGCTCGCGCAATCGGCGGTCGATGCGCTCGAGAACCGCAACGCCTGCCTGCTCGCGAACCACGGGATGATCTGCCACGCGGCCACGGTCGAGAAGGCGGTGGCGAACGCCGCCAAGCTCGAGACCCTGGCGCGCCAGTACTGGATGAGCGCGCAGATCGGCGCGCCCGTGATCCTCGACGCGCAGGAGATGGAGACGGTGCGCCAGCGCTACCGCGGCTACGGCAAGTCGCGGCTGCCCACGCGCGGCTGAGTCAGCCGGCGCCGAACGCCAGCACGAAGGCCGCGGTCGCACCCTCGGGGCAGCGCAGCGCGAAGCCCTCGGGCGTCGCGCGCAGCGCCAGGGCCGCGCCGCCTTCGATGCGGTCCGCCTCGCCGCGCGCGACCTCGGCGCCATCGCACCACAGGGTCCAGGCACCGCGCGATGCCAGCCGCCCGATCTCGACCTCGACGCCGCCGCGCGCGCCCTCGCAGCGGCGCAGCGCGAAGCGCAGCACGCGCGCCTCGGTGTCGAACACCGCCTGCAGCACATCGACCGCGTCGTCCACGCGCACCAGCGCGGGCTGGCGATGGTGGTGCTCGGGCCAGGGCTGGTTGTAGAGGCGCCAGAGCCCGTCGGGCACGTTGAGGCTCGCGTAGCCCAGCAGCACGTTGCCGGTCATCGGCTCGACCAGCGTGCGATGGCCCTGTGCGTCCTCGAGCTGGTCATTGCGCGGGAAGTGGAAGCCGCCCTCGCGCCAGCTCGGCGCCATGTGGCGATCGGCATGGCGCATGAAGCCCTCGAGCGTGGCCGCGTCGCCCATCTCCGAGGCCCAGGCCGCGGCCCAGCCGAAATCGGATTCGTCGTTGACCACCTGCTGGCCCATCACCGGCGGCCGTTCGGCCGAACGCACCGAGCAGGCGCCGTCCTCGCCGCGCAGCAGCCAGCCCGCGAGCTGCGCTGGATAGTGCGCATGCACGAAGTCGCGGTTCCACATGTTCATCAACATGCCGCACCAGGCATCGACCCAGGGCGAGGGGCCGGCGTTGTCGCGCAGCGCCTGCGTGTCCTGCGCCATCATCGTGAGGTAGTGGCCGTTGGCGCCGAGCCGGCCGAAGCGCTCCCAGGCCTGCTGGTAGGCCGTCGTGACCTCGGCCGCCATCGCGCCGCCATGCACCAGGTCGTGCATGCGAAAGCCCAGGATCGCGGGCTGGTTGCAGATCTGGAACACGCAGTTGGGCTCGCAGGCCACGCCGAGGTAGCCGCTCTCGACCATCTGCCAGTAGACGTGCTGGTTGAGGCTGCGCTGGTCGTATTCGAAGCGGCGCTCCTTGCCGCCCCAGAAGAAGGACCAGTAGCTGAAGGTCAGCGCGCCGGGCTGCGCATAGCGGTCGTCGTCGAACAGGTAGTGGTGCAGCAGCGCCATCGACTGCACGTAGGCGCTGTACATGATGTTGTCGCGCCCGACCGGGTTCCAGTCCTCCTCGTAGTCGTGCGAGCGGTGCATGTTGAACACGCTGCCGCCGCGGCTCACGCGCGCCCAGTACATCCAGACCTCGGGCAGCAGCATCTTGGCGATCAGCCGCTCGAACACCGGTCGGAAGGCGCCGGGCGCCGCCGGCAGCCGGTGGCGGTGCGCGAGCGCGATCGCATAGGCCATGTAGGCGAGCTGGAAGCGGTAGCCGCCGAAGTCGTCCTGGCCGGTGCCGCGGCCCTGCATGCCCGACCAGTCGTTGACCGGCTGGCGCGAGAGGTTGGCGAAATGGCGCAAGTGGCCGGCCTGCCGGTCGCTCAGCGGCGTCGAGGCTTCGGGGCTGTTCATGGCGTGTCTCCCTGCATCAGCTCGGTCATGCGCGCCGCCACCGCGGGCGCATCGAGCGATTCGGCGAAGTGCGCTAGGTAGCGGCCGCCCGGCGCCATGAAGTAGGCCAGCGCGGTGTGCGGCACCACGTAGCCGCCGGGCGCCGCCGCGTCGGGCACGCGGCGCGCGAACACGCGAAAGCTCTTCTTCGCGGCCTCGACCTGCGCCTCGCTGCCCGTGAGGCCGACGAAGCCGCCCGGATGGCGCGCCACGCAGGCGCGCAGCACCGCGGGCGTGTCGCGCGCAGGATCGACGCTCACGTAGAGCGGCTGCACGCGCGCGGCCAGCGGGCCCAGTGCCCGCAGCGCCGCGCCGAGCTTGGCGAGCTCGCGCGGGCAGACCACCGCGCAGTGTGAGAAGCCGAAGAACACCAGCAGGTGGCGATCGCCATAGCTGCGTTGGTCGACCGGCGTGCCGAAGTGGTCGACCAGCGAGAAGGCGCCATCGATCGGCGCGGGCATCGGAGCCGGCGCGGCGGCAGCGGCGCCGCCGCAACAGCAGGGCGCGGGCGCGGCATCGGCGAAGGTGGAGAGGAAGGACATGGGCGCATTCTTATTTGAACGCGTTCATTTATAGCCCGGGTTTTCCCGCAGCGCCACCTATACTTCGGCCGTCCCATCGCCCCCCACTCCCCTCGCCGGCCCCACGCTCCATGCCCTTGCGCGACCCGAAGCACGACCTGCGCCGCCGCGCGCGCAGCCAGGAAGACAAGGCGCTGGTGCGCGAGGACTTCATCGCCGCGGGCCGGCGGCTGCTCGCGGCCGAGGGCGCGGCCGGCGTATCGCTGCGCCGCGTGGCGGCCGAGGCCGGCTATGCGCCGGGCAGCATCTACCAGTACTTCCACGACCAGCAGGACCTGTTCTTCCACATCCGCGGCCGCGACATGGACAGCGCCACCGAGCACCTGCGCCAGGCCATCGCGCGCACGCGCGATCCCGCGCGGCGCGTGCACAAGCTGTTCATGGCCACCACCGACCACTGGCTCGCGCACATGGAGGAGTTCCTCGAGATCTTCCCCGCGCCCAGCCTGCGCGAGCCGCCGCCGCTGGACAGCGAGGGCCGGCCCTTCGGCCGCTCGCGCGCGGTGGTCGACAGCCTGCAGCTCTACTACGACACGGTCGATGCCTTCTTCGCCACGCTGCCGCGCCCGCCGCTGTCCTCGCGGCTCGCGGCCGACACGCTGCTGGCCTCGGTGTTCGGCACCATCGCCTTTCCGTGCATGACGCGCACCATGGCCTGGTCGGACACGCGCGCGATGGTGTCGCAGCTGGTCGAGGCGATGCTCGCGCAGTGGGCGGCCAAGGGCGCGGCGCGCGCGCGTTGAACGGCACGGGGCGCCGAACGATCGGTGCCCAAATCCGGCGTCCTTGCGGTTGAGCCCGCGCGGCGTGCGCCGAACAATCCGGCCACCCTCCACTCGGCCCCTTCGCCCCGCACGCCATGAAGCCCGCCTCCCTTCGCGCCCTCGCCGCGCGCCTCCTCGTCGCCGCGTCGGTCATGGCGAGCTGCACGCTCACGCTCGCCGACACCACGCCGCTGCGCATCCTGGTCGGCTTCCCGGCCGGCGGCTCCACCGACCTGATCGCGCGCCAGCTCGCGGCCGGGCTGCAGACCGAGCTGGCGCGGCCGGTGGTGGTCGAGAACCGCGCGGGCGCGGGCGGCCAGATCGCGGCGCAGGCGCTCAAGGCCGCGCGGCCCGATGGCCACACGCTGTTCCTCTCGAACGGGCACACGGTGTCCATCGTGCCGGTGACGATGGCGAATCCGGGCTTCGATGTCGCGAAGGACTTCGCGCCGGTCGGCCTCGTGACTTCGAACCCCGACGTGTTCGCGGTCAATCCCGCCGTGGTCGGCACGGGCGTGACCGACATCCGCGGCTTCGCGGCCTGGGCCCAGGCTCATGCCGACCAGAACAGCGTGGGCGTGCCCGCGCCCGGCAGCGGGCCCGAGTTCGCGGTCGGCGTGCTGGGGCGCGCGCTCTCGACGCCGATGACGGCCGTGCCCTACCGCGGCGACGGCCCGCTGGTGCAGGACCTCGTGGCCGGCCAGGTGCCCGCGGGCATCGGCGGCGTGGGCGCGATCCTGCCCTACGTCGAGAGCGGCAAGCTGCGCCTGCTCGCGGTCAACGGGCCCGAGCGGATCGCGCGGCTGCCCGAGGTGCCGACCTATGCCGAGGCCGGCATCTCGGGCCTCGAGGAGATGATGTTCACGGCCGTGTTCGCACCGGCCGGCACGCCCGCCGCGCTGCTGCGCCAGTACAACGCGGCCATCGCCAAGGTGGTGAATGCGCCGGCCTTCGCGCAGAGGATCGCCAGCCTCGGCGTGACCGCGGCCACCAGCACGCCCGAGGCGCTCGGCCTGCGCGTGGAGAGCGGGCGCGCCGCCTACGGCCGGCTCGTGAAGACGCTCGACTACAAGCTGCAGTAGCGGCCACGGCGTGGCGCATGCGCGCGGGCCGCGGCGGCGATCAGGGCAGAATCCCCTGCGCCGCGCCGGTCGGCCCGCCTGTCCATGCCGCCTTCCTCGCCTTCTTCCCACGATCCCCGCGCGCGCCGCCGCCGGCGCGCGCTGCTGCTCGGCGCCGGCCTGCTCGCACTCGCGGCGCTGCTGATCGGCGCTGCCGGCCAATGGGCGGCCGCGCGCGAGGCCAGCTTCCAGGCCGACTCGATCCGCCGCGCGATGGAAGTGCACGTGCTGGGCCTGCGCGACTCGGCCGGCAAGTACAGCTACCTGCCGTTCACCGCAGGGCTGCATCCCGAGGTGCTGGCCGCGCTCGCGCACCCCGACGACGCGGCCGTGAAGCAGCGAGCCAACCTCTACATCGAGGAGGTGAACCGGCAGGCCGGTTCCGACGCGCTCTACCTGATCGACCCGCAGGGCCTCACGCTCGCGGCCAGCAACTGGGCCACGCCGCAGAGCTTCGTCGGCGAGTCCTATGCCAACCGGCCCTACTTCATCGATGCGCGCGCGGGCCGCAGCGGCCTGTTCTACGGCGTGGGCCAGACCACCGGCGAACCGGGCCTGTTCATCTCGGCGCCGGTGCGCTCGGACGCGGGCGCGGTGATCGGCGTGGTGACGGTCAAGGTCAGCCTGCGCGCGCTGCAGGAGGCCTGGACCTTCGTGCGCGACCCGATCCTGTTGACCGACGCGCGCGGCATCGTGTTCCTGAGCTCGGTGCCCGCGTGGATGTACCAGGCCACGCGCCCGCTCGACGCGGTGCAGCTCGAACGGCTGCGGCGCGACCAGCAGTACGGCGCGCGCGCCAGCTTCCCCGCGCTGCCCTGGAAGACGCAGCGCGGCGACGGCGAGCCCGGCTACCTGGTGCGCACCGCGCTCGGCGGCAAGCCGCGCAGCTTCCTCGCGATCGACGAGCCGCTGCCCGACCTGGGCTGGACCCTCACGGTGATGGTCGACCACGCCGAGGTCACGCGCGCGCGCGAACGCACCTGGATGCTGGGCCTGCTGGGTGCCGGCGTGCTGCTGCTCGGCGGCCTCTACTGGCGGCTGCGCGAGCGCCGCTTCGCCGAGCAGCGCGATGCGCGGCGCGAGCTCGAGCTGCGCGTGCGCGAGCGCACCCACGAGCTCGACGAGGCCCACGCCTTCCGCAAGGCGATGGAGGACTCGCTGCTGGTCGGCATGCGCGCGCGCGACCTCGAGGGCCGCATCACCTACGTCAACCCGGCCTTCTGCGAGATGACCGGCTATGGCGCCGACGAGCTGCTCGGCAAGCTGCCGCCCTACCCCTACTGGCATCCCGACGAGGTGCCGCGCCACTGGCACCACTACGACGCCATGATGAGCGGCCAGCCCGCGCTGTCGGGCTTCGAATCGCGGCTGCGCCATTGCGACGGCCGCGAGGTCATCACCATGGTCTACACCGCGCCGCTGATCGATGCCGACGGCGGCCACGCGGGCTGGATGAGCTCGGTGGTCGACATCACCGAGCAGAAGCGCGCCGAGCTGCGCCAGCGCCAGAACGACGAGCAGCTGCAGCATGCGCAGCGGCTCGCGAGCCTGGGCGAGATGGCCTCCACGCTGGCGCACGAGCTCAACCAGCCGCTGATGGCGCTGAGCAGCTTCGCGGGCGCGGCCAAGGCCTTCGCCGAGCAGGGCAACCAGGCGTTGCTGGCCAGCAGCCTCGACGAGACCATGGCGCAGGCGCGGCGCAGCGCCGAGATCGTGCGGCGCATCCGCGGCTTCGTGCGCCAGCGCACCGCGGGCACGGAAGACTGCGCGGTGGCCGCGCTGGCCGCCAATGCACTGGCGCTGCTGCAGGGCGAGATGCGCCAGCGCCAGTCGCGCGCCGAGGTGCGCATCCCGGCCACGCTGCCGCCGGTGCGCGGCGACCGCGTGCTGCTCGAGCAGGTGCTGCTGAACCTGCTGTCCAACAGCCTGCAGGCGATGCAGGCCACGCCGGTCGAACGGCGCGTGGTCGAGCTCGAGGCCGAGGTGGTCGAGGGCCGCATGGAGATCCGCGTGCTCGACCGCGGCACGGGCATCGACGACGCGCTCGCCGAGCAGGTGTTCGCGCCCTTCTTCACCACCAAGCCCGGCGGCCTCGGGCTCGGCCTCAACATCTGCCGCACCATCGTCGAGGCGCACCGCGGCCGGCTGGTGTTCGACCACCGTCCCGGCGGTGGCACGGTATTCACCCTCGTGCTGGAGATCCCCTCCCCATGAATGCATCCGCCAACAACCTCTGCGTGGTCGACGACGACGAGGCCGTGCGCCGCTCGCTCGGCCTGCTGCTGCTCTCGCGCGGCTATGCGGTGCAGACCTTCGCCTCGGGCGAGGACTTCCTGGCCGGCGCCGACCTGCAGCGCGCGGGCTGCGCCATCCTCGACCTGCGCATGGACGGCATGAGCGGGCTGCAGGTGTTCGACGCGCTGCGCGCGCAGGACAGCCCGCTGGTGGTGCTGTTCCTCTCGGGCCATGGCGACATCCCGATGGCGGTGGAGGCGGTGCAGAACGGCGCCTTCGGCTGGCTCGAGAAGCCCTGCAACGACGAGCAGCTGCTCGACAGCATCGCGCGCGCCCTGCAGCGCGCCGGCGAGATCGCCGCGAAGCGCCAGGCGCGGCAGGCCGCGCAGGCGCTGTGGGACAAGCTCACGCCGCGCGAGATGCAGGTGGCGCGGCTGGTGGCCGAAGGCAAGCCGAACAAGCAGATCGCGCTCGAGCTCGCGCCGCTCGAGCAGCGCACCGTGGAGACCCACCGGGCCCACGTGTTCGCCAAGCTGCGGCTGGCCAACAGCCATCAGCTCGACCGCTTCCTGCGCGAGCACGGGCTGTAGCGCCCTCAGCGTCCGCGCAGCGACTTCCCCTGCGCGGGGGCGGGCCACAGCCCGTGCGGCCGCACCAGCATGGTGGCGATCATGGCCAGCGAGATCAGCAGCGGCCGCAGGATGCCCGCATCGAGCCGGCCGTCGGTCATGGACTGCAGCGGGCCGGCCACGTAGCGCAGCACTTCCGGCAGCGCCGTGAGCAGCAGCGCGCCGAGGATCACGCCCGGGATGTGCCCGATGCCGCCGAAGACCACCATCGCGACGATCAGCACCGACTCCTGCAGGCCGAAGGCCTCGGGCGAGACGAAGCCCTGGAAGGCACCGAACATCGCGCCGGCCACGCCGCCGAAGCTCGCACCGATGCCGAAGGCCAGCAGCTTCAGGTTGCGGCAGTCGATCCCCATCGCCTGGGCCACGGCCTCGTCGTCGCGGATGGCCATCCAGGCCCGGCCGATCCGCGAATGCTGCAGCCGATGGCAGATCGTCACGGTGAGCAGAACCAGCGCCAGGAACAGGTAGTAGTAGAGGGTGACCGAGGCGATCTGCACGCCGCCCAAGTTCAGCGGCTGGCCCAGGTCCAGGCCGAAGACGCGGATCGAGTCGTTCGGCCCCATGCCCTTGGCGCCATTGGTGATGTTGATCGGGTGGCTCAGGTTCGCGATCAGCAGCCGGACGATCTCGCCGAAGCCCAGCGTCACGATGGCCAGGTAGTCGCCGCGCAGCTTCAGCGTCGGCGCGCCGAACAGCGTGCCCAGCAGCGCCGCGAGCATCGCGCTCAGCGGCACCACGATCCACCACGGCGCATGCAGGCCCAGCGGGAAGGCCGCGGCGATCCACGCGAAGTGCTCGCTCAGGTGCGGCGATGCCAGCAGCGCGAACAGGTAGGCACCGCAGGCATAGAAGGCCACGTAGCCGAGGTCGAGCAGGCCCGCGTGGCCCATCACCACGTTCGCGCCCAGCGCCAGCATCACGTACAGCAGGCAGGTGTCGGCGATGCGCACCCAGTGCGTGCCCATCGGCTGCAGCAGCAGGGGCAACAGCAGCAGCCCCACGAGCAAGGCCCGGCGGGTGCCCCGGCCCTCGGGATCGAGGCGCAGCCGGCCGATGCCGCGGCGTGCCGTCGGCGGGTCGGGGTTCTGCATGGCGACGGCTTCCTGGGTGTTCTTCACGGTTCGTGTTCCACGCGCCGAGCCTCGGCGAGGCCCGTGCAGGCCGACGTTAGACTGGCGCGAATCGCCAGGAAAGAGGCCGCATGTCCGCTCGAAACGGAATGGAACGCCGCAATCGCGCAGGGAGATCCCGATGGACAAGCTCAGCGGCCTGCTGGCCTTCGTGAAGGCGGCCGAGCTCGGCAGCTTCGTCGCCGCCGGGCGCGCGCTGGCGCTGTCGGCCTCCGCGGTCGGCAAGGGCGTGGCCCGGCTCGAGCAGCAGGTGGGCGTGCGCCTCCTGCAGCGCAGCACGCGGCGCATCCAGCTGACCGAGGAAGGCCGGCTGTTCCACGAGCGCTGCCGCCGCATCCTCGACGAGCTCGACGACGCGCAGGCCATGCTGTCGCAGGTGCAGGAAGTGCCGCGCGGCAAGCTGCGGATCAGCGCGCCGATCGTCGGCTATCACTTCCTGCTGCCGGTGCTTCCGGACTTCGTCGCGCAGTATCCCGAGGTCGAGCTCGACATCCACTTCACCGACCGCACGGTGGACTTGGTCGACGAGGGCATCGACATCGCGATCCGCAGCGGCGACCTGCCCGACTCCCGGCTGGTGTCGCGGCCGCTGAACCCGTTCCGGCTGCTCTTGTGCGCATCGCCGGCCTACCTCGCGCGGCACGGCACGCCGCGCGCGGTGCGCGAGCTCGAGCGGCATGCCACCGTGCGCTTTCGCCATCCCAACTCGGGCAAGCTGCTCGAATGGCCGATGCTGCAGGGCACCGCCGATGCCGAGATCCGGCTTCGCACCGTGCTGGCCTGCAACAACATGGAGGCGGTGCTCGGCGCCACCCTGCGCGGGCTGGGCATCGCCTGCATGCCCGACTTCCTGGCGCGCGAGCTGCTGGCCGACGGCCGGCTCGTGAGCGTGCTCGAGCCGCAGCTCAGTGCGGGCGGCCGCTTCAAGGCGCTCTGGCCCTCGAGCCGGCACCTGTCGCCCAAGGTGCGCGTCTTCGTCGACCACCTGTGCCGGCACCTGGCGGTCGACTAGGTATTTACCCTTGCGTACCGCTACGTAGCCGGGCGACGGTGGGCTACGGACGACGGCGCGCGGCCGCCGCGACAGACTCCCTGGGCACCGATTCAGGCCGCCGGGACACCTCCCGCGGCCGCGACCCGAGACAAGGACACGCCATGAACACCCTCGCCCGCACCGGCGGCGCCCCCGCCGGCGCCTCGCCGGCCGACACCACGCCCTACACCTTCGAGGAGAAGCGCAAGCGCATCTTCGCCATCTTCGCCGCCTCCTCGGGCAACCTGGTGGAGTGGTTCGACTTCTACGTCTACGCCTTCTGCGCGATCTATTTCGCGCCGGCCTTCTTCCCCAAGTCCGACCCCACGGTGCAGCTGCTCAACACCGCCGGCGTGTTCGCGGCCGGCTTCCTGATGCGCCCGATCGGCGGCTGGCTGTTCGGCCGCATCGCCGACCGCAAGGGCCGCAAGACCTCGATGGTGACCTCGGTCGTGATGATGTGCGTGGGCTCGCTGGTGATCGCCTGCCTGCCGACCTACGCGCAGATCGGCGCCGCCGCGCCCGCGCTGCTGCTGCTCGCGCGGCTGCTGCAGGGCCTGTCGGTCGGCGGCGAGTACGGCACCACCGCCACCTACATGAGCGAAGTGGCGATGCGCGGCCAGCGCGGCTTCTTCTCCTCGTTCCAGTACGTCACGCTGATCGGCGGCCAGCTGCTCGCGGTGGTGGTCGTGGTGGTGCTGCAGCAGGTGCTCGACGAGGCCGAGCTCAAGGCCTGGGGCTGGCGCATTCCCTTCGTGCTGGGCGCCGTGGCGGCCATCGTGGCGCTGCTGCTGCGCCGCACGCTGACCGAGACCGCCAGCACCAAGACCCGCGCCGCCAAGGGCGCCGGCACCATGGGCGAGCTGTTCCGCCACCACAAGCGCGCCTTCTTCGTGGTGCTGGGCTACACGGCCGGCGGCTCGCTGATCTTCTACACCTTCACCACCTACATGCAGAAGTACCTGGTGAACTCGGCCGGCATGTCGATCAAGACCGCCAGCAACGTGATGACCGCCTGCCTGTTCATCTACATGTGCATGCAGCCGCTGTTCGGTGCGCTGTCGGACCGCATCGGCCGGCGCAGCAACATGCTGCTGTTCGGCGCGCTCGGCATGCTGATGACGGTGCCGGTGCTCAGCAGCCTGCAGAACGTCGCCAGCCCGCTGATGGCCGGCGTGCTGATCACCATCGCGCTGGCGGTGGTGAGCTTCTACACCTCGATCAGCGGCATCGTGAAGGCCGAGATGTTCCCGCCCGAGGTGCGCGCGCTCGGCGTGGGCCTGTCGTACGCGGTGGGCAACGCCATCTTCGGCGGCAGCGCCGAGTACGTGGCGCTGGGCCTGAAGTCGATCGGCCACGAGTCCTACTTCTACTGGTACGTGACGGCGATGATGGGCGTGGCCTTCCTGGTCAGCCTGCTGCTGCCGCGCCAGGCCACCTACCTGCATCACGACAAGTAGGGCGCTCGCGCACCGAGAAGAGTCCCGCCGCGGGGTCCGCGCCGGGACTCTTTTTTTTGAGGCCCGATTACTCCGCGCCGAGGCTGCGCAGGTAGGCGCACAGCATGTCGGCCAGCGCCTCGGAATAGGCCTTGATCTGCGCCTCGGTGCGCGGCGTTTCCGAGAACTGCTTGCCGACCGCGCCGAAGGTGGTGGTGACCAGGTCGCCCGCCAGCGCGCGCCGCGCCTTCGACAAGCCGGGCAGCGCCTCGCGCAGGAAAGCCTGCATCGCGCGCTCGCCCGCGGCGCGCGCGGTCTGCGCCTCGGGCGCGTCGCGGTAGAACGGCGCCGCGTCGTGCAAGGCGGTGCGCATGCCGGCCTCCTCGCACTCCGAGCGCACGAAGGCATGGACCAGCCGGCGCAGGCGATCGAGCGGCGGCGTCTGCACGTCCTCGAGGATGCCGCACAGCAGCTCGGTGGTCTGGCGCCATTCGTCGCTCTGCAGCCGGAACAGGATCGAGGCCTTGTTCGGAAAGTACTGGTAGACCGAGCCCACGCTCACGCCCGCGCGCTCGGCCACGCGCGTGGTGGTGAAGCGGTGCACGCCCTCCTTGGCCAGAACCTGAAGGGCGGCTTCGAGGATCGCCGCGACGAGGTCGCTCGAACGGGCCTGCTGGGGCTGTCTTCTAGAGGAGAGCGGGGCGTTGCGGCGGGTAGGCATGGCGTGGCTTTCGGAACGCGAATGGAAAATCTGAAGCTTCCTTCATATTATCGACGCACACCGTCCGACTCTTGAAGAACACCATGAACACCCTGACCACCGCACCGCTCGCGCCCCTGCTGGAGCGCCTGTTCGCCGAGGCCGATGCCTCCTCGCCGCGCACCAGCGCCGCCGTTGCCGGCCTGTCGAGCGACGAGCTCGCGCGCCTGATGCAAAGCCGCACCGAGTACCTCGATTTCTATGCCCGCCTGAAGGACTTCCCGCTCGCCGTCTCGCGCGAGACCGGCACGCTGCTCTACATGCTCGCGCGCGGCAACGGCGCGCGCAGCATCGTCGAGTTCGGCACCTCCTTCGGCATCTCCACCCTGCACCTGGCCGCGGCCCTGCGCGACAACGGCGGCGGCCGGCTGCTGAGCACCGAGTTCGAAGCCTCGAAGGTGGCGCGCGCCCGCGAGAACCTCGCGGCCGGCGGCCTCGCCGACCTGGTCGAGGTCCGCGAAGGCGATGCGCTGCGCACGCTGGCCAGCGACCTGCCCGACAGCATCGACCTGCTGCTGCTCGACGGCGCCAAGGCGCTCTATCCCGAGGTGCTGGCACTGGTCGAGGCGCGCCTGCGTCCCGGCGCGCTCGTGATCGCCGACAACGCCGACCACAGCCCCGAGTACCTCGCACGCGTGCGCTCGAGCGCGGCCGGCTACCTGTCGGTGCCCTTCGCGTCCGACGTCGAGCTCTCGATGCGGCTCGGCTGAGCCTTCCTTTTTTCCCCGCCAGTCCCGCTGGCCGTAAGCGTCTGACGTCAAGCAACGCACCCCCGCGATCCTCGCGGCCGGGGTGCGTTTTCCTTTTCGCACCGGCCGTCCGAGGAACCACCTGGACCACCCCCATGACCTCCACTTCCGCCCCGGCGATTCCCGCGCCGTCCCGCTCCGCGCAGAGCCGCCTGCTGCTGCTCGCCGCGGTGCTCTTCATCTCCTACCTCTGCGTCGGCCTCTCGCTGCCCGTGGTGCCGGTCCACGTGACGACGCGGCTGGGCCTCGGCAACTTCTGGGCCGGCCTCGCGGTCGGCATCGCCTTCCTCGCCACCGTGCTCACGCGCGCGACCGCGGGCAGCCTGTCGGACCGCCAGGGTCCCAAGCGCGCCGTGGTGCGCGGGCTGGCCTTCTATGTCGCGGGCGCGCTGGTCGCGTGGCTCGCGGGCCTGTGGATTCCCACGCCGTGGATCGGCTTCGGCCTGCTGGTCGCGGGCCGCCTGCTGCTGGGCCTCGGCGAGAGCCTGGTGGCCGTCGGCGTGATCGGCTGGGGCATCGGCCTCGTCGGTCCCGCGCGCTCGGGCCAGGTGCTCGCGCTCGTCGGTGCCGCGATCTACGGCGCGCTCGCGGTCGGTGGTCCGGTCGGCCTCGCGCTGCTCGAACGCTTCGGCTTCGCCGGTGCGATGGCCACGAGCGCGCTGCTGCCCTGCATCGGGCTGCTGGCGGTGTGGCGGCTCGAGGGCGTGGCGGTGCAGCCGGGCGCGGGCCGGCCCTCGCTGCGCAGCGTGCTCGGCATCATCTGGCCGCATGGGCTGATCGTGTGCCTGCAGGGCATCGGCTTCGCGGCCATCGGCGCCTTCTTCGTGCTGCACTTCCGCGGCCAGCACTGGTCGCATGCGGGCCTCGGTCTCACGGCCTTCGGCAGCGGCTTCGTGCTGGTGCGCATCTTGTTCGGCCACCTGCCCGACCGCATCGGCGGGCTGCCGGTGGCGATCGTGTCGCTGGCGGTCGAGGCCTTCGGCCAGGCGCTGATCTGGCAGGCGCCGAGCCCCGTCGCCGCGCTCGCGGGTGCCTTCCTCACCGGCCTCGGCTGCTCGATGATCTTTCCGGCCATGGGCCGCGAGGTCGTGCGGCTGGTGGCACCGCAACTGCGCGGCACCGCGCTCGGCGGCTTCTCGGCCTTCCAGGACCTGGCCTACGGGCTCACCGGCCCCGTGGCCGGGCTGCTCGCGGACCGCGCGGGCTATGGCGGCGTGTTCCTCATCGGCGCGGGCGCGGCGCTCGCCGGCCTGCTGATCGCACTGCGGCTGCGCAGCGTCGCGCGTGCATGAGAAAGCCCCACTCTCCCTTCGCACCGCAGGCCCTCTCTCGCGTTCGAATACACTCCACGCCGCTTGCAGCCTGCATCCGAGGCTGCGCCGTCATAGGCAACATGACGAATCAAACCTATCAGGAACTCAGTTGAACCGCATCGAACTCGTTGAGAAAATCGCCACCACCCACAACGTCAGCAAGGCAGAAGCCGCGCGCATCGTGGAAACGGTCACCAGCTCCATCGTCGCCGCCGTGAAGAAGGGCGACCCCGTCCAGATCGTCGGCTTCGGCACCTTCAAGCAAGTTGCTCGCGCAGCCCGCACCGGTTTCAACCCGAGCGTCGGCACCAAGATCAAGATCGCCGCCCAGAAGGTGCCGAAGTTCGTGCCGGGCGCCGCCTTCAAGGCCGCCGTGGACCCGAAGGCCGCCAAGCGCAAGGCCGACGCCAAGCCCGCCGCCAAGTCGGCTGCGAAGCCCGCTGCCAAGCCGGTCGCGAAGAAGGCTGCTGCCGCCCCTGCCAAGAAGGCCGTGGCCGCGAAGAAGAAGTGATGCACCGCGGCCTCTCGCAGGCCGCATGCACGCGATGAAGACGGCCCCGCGGGGCCGTTTTCTTTTGGGGCGGCCGACTCAGGCGCGCTTCCTCGGCCGCCGCACCGCCTGCGCGCCCGTGCTGAATTCGGCCGCCGCCTCCACCACCCACTCGCTGAACAGCTGCACCGCCTGCGAATCGCGCTTGTGCTCGGGGTACACGAGGCAATAACGCTTCTCGTGCTTGAGGCTGATGTCGAAGGGCACGGCCAGCGTGCCGCGCGCCACGTCCTCCTGCACGTAGAAGCGCGGCACCAGCCCCACGCCCAGGCCCGCGCGCGCGGCATCGATCACCATCGCATAGAGCTCAAAGCGCATCGCCGGCGGCGGCACCGGCTGCGTCGAGCCCGCGGCCTCGAACCAGCGCTGCCAGGCCTCGGGCCGCACGCGCTTGTGCAGCAGCGGCAGCGCGATCAGGCCGGCGGGCTTCTTCAGTTTCGAGAGGTCGAAGTGGGCCGGGCTCAGCACCGGCACCACCTCCTCCTCGAACAGGTGCACCTTCTCGACCGCGTCCCACACCGGGTCGTCGAAGTGCAGCGCGGCATCGAGGTTGGTGCCGCGGAACGCGAAGGGTTCGGCGCGCTCCGACAGGTTGACGGTGATGCCCGGGTTCTTGCGCAGGAAGTCGTGCAGCCGCGGCAGCAGCCAGCGGCTCGCGAAGGTCGGGATCACGGCGAGCTCGAGCACGCCGCCCGCGCCCTTGTGCTGCATCAGCGACTTGGTGTGCAGCTCGATCTCGTCGAGGTTGCCGCGGATGTTGCGCGCATAGAGCCGGCCCGCGTCGGTCAGCACCACCTGCTTCTTGCCGCGGCTGAACAGCTTCACGCCGAGGAAGCCCTCGAGCACGGCGATCTGCCGGCTCACCGCGCTCTCGGTCAGGTACATCTCGGCCGCGGCGCGCGCGAAGCTCTCGTGGCGCGCGGCCGACTCGAACAGCGACAAGGCGACGGTGCTGGGGATTTTTCGCTTCATGACGGATCGCGGCCCTTGGATCGAGGCGCCATTCTTGACCAGGACCAGCCGCGGTGGCACCTATTCCTCCACCTGGATGCGCGCGGCGCGCACCACCGTGCCCCAGCGCGCGTTCTCGCTCTTCACGAAGGCGCCGAAGTCGCGCGGCGCGATGTTCGAGGGCGTGTAGCCGATGTCGGTCATGCGCGCGCGTGCCGCCGGATCGCGCACCACCTTCTCGACCTGCGCCTGCAGCGCCTCGACCACGGCAGCGGGCGTGCCGGGCGGCGCGAGGATGCCGAACCAGGTGTCGGCATCGACCGCGTAGCCGAGCTCCTTGAGCGTCGGCACGTCGGGCAGACCCGCGAAGCGCTCGGGCGAGCCGAGCGCGAACAGCTTGAGCTTGCTGCGGCTCGCGACCGCCAGCGGCGTGGGCACGAAGCCGTACTCGACGTCGCCGGCCATCACGGCCGACATCACGGGCGCGGCGCCCGCATAGGGCACGGGCAGCGCCTTCGTGCCCTCGGCGCGCGAGCGCAGCAGCTCCATGCCCATCTGCGCCATGCTGCCCGGGCCCCAATGCGCATAGGTGACCTCCCTGGCGCGCGCGCGGGCCACGAAGTCGGCCACGTCCTTGGTCTCGCTCGCGGGCCGCGCGGCCATCACGAAGCCCATCTTCGCGACCAGTGCCACCGGCTGGAAGCCGTCGGGGTCGTAGCGCACGGCCTTCTTGTAGATGTGCGGCGAGACCGAGATGAAGTCGGCCGCCGCGAACAGCAGCGTGGTGCCGTTGGCCGGTGCGGCATAGACGTAGTTGGCGCCCAGGATGCCGTTGACCCCGGGCCGGTTCTCGACGATCAGCGGCTGGCCCAGCGTGCTGCGGATCTGCGTGGCGACCAGCCGCGCGAGCACGTCGGTGCCGCCGCCGGGCGCATAGGGCACGACCAGGCGTATCGGCCCGGGCGGTGCCCAGTCGGCGCGGGCCGCGAAGCCGCCGAGCGCCGCGCAGGCGATGGCCAGGGCCGCGAGGCGGCGCGTCGTGATGAATGGCATGTCTGTCTCCTTGGTGGTGTGTGGACGTGCCGCACCGCACCGCGCGTGCGGCGATGGCGAAGCAGCCGGAAAGAAAGCGGGGGCAGCGCGGCGCGCTAGCGCGGTGCCGCCTGGCGCGCGGCATGCGCGCCCGCGATGCGACCGAACACGGCGCCGCGCAGCACCGAGGTCGCGCCCGTGTAGACCTGGTGGTAGAGGCCCGCGGCCTCGCCGGCCGCATAGAGGCCGGGGATGGTGCGGCCGTCGTTGTCGACCACCTGCGCATCGCGGTTGGTCTTCACGCCGCCGAAGGTGAAGCAGATGCCCGACATCACCGGGTAGGCGCAGAAGGGGCCGCGCGCCAGCGGCAGCGCCCAGTTCGACTTGGGCGGCGCGATGCCCGCGGTGGCGACGCCATCCACCGCGAGCGGCGAGAAGCGCGCATCGGCATCCCCCGCGCAGGCCGCGTTGAAGGCCGCCACCGTGGCCAGCAGGCCGGCCGGGTCGATGCCGCAGGCGCGCGCGAGCGCTTCCAGCGACTCGGCCTCGATCGGCGGCTGGTCGGTGCGGATGCCCTTCTTCCAGTTAGGCACCTCGTGGATGCGCTGGTCGTAGACCATGAAGGCGATGCCGTCGGGCTGGTCCTTGATGGCGCGCGCGATCGGGTCGTAGTGCACGTCGACCGGCCCCGGCGCCTCGTCGACGAAGCGCCGGCCCTCCTTGTTGACCAGCAGGCCGTACGAGAAGCTCATCACCAGCGGCTCGACCTGGGCCGAGCGCGGGTCCATCGGCTCGGCATGGTAGGAGCCGAAGTCGCCGGCCGGCGCGCCACCGGCATCGAGCGCCATGCGGATGCCCTCGCCGCGGTTGTAGTAGCCGCCGCGCGCCACCGGCCGCAGGTAGCGCGCCTGCGGGCCGATGTAGCGCGTCAGCATCTCGGGGTTGCCCTCGAAGCCGCCCGTGCCCAGCACCACGCCGCGCGCCACGATGCGCCGCACGCTGCCGTCGGGCCCGACGGTGTCGACCGCCAGCTCGCCGCGCGCATCGGCGCGCCGCAATTGCTGTGCGGTGCTGCGGTAGCGAATCGCCACGCCCAGGCGCAGCGCTTCGTCGCGCAGCGCCTCGATCAGCGCGAGGCCGCCGCCTACCGGCATCAGCCGCGGCGCGGCCGCGGTCACGAAGTAGGTCGGCAGCGCCGCGAAGCGAACGCCGAAGCCCTGGAGCCACCGCACCGTGGCGCCGGCCTCGCCGGCCAGCGTGGCGACCAGCTCGGGGTCGGGCATGCCGTGCGCCTTGACGTGCGGCGGCCAGTCCTCGTAGGGCGCGGCCGCGTGCTGCACGATCTCGGGGTCGATGTGGTGGCCGGCGTTGGCCACCAGCAGTTCCTCGAAATCGTCGCTGACCTCGGTCTCGCTCTTCATGCGGAAGTAGGACTCGGTCCAGCGCGTGTTGCCGCCGAACTCCTCGGGCGTGGACCGCTCGAGCACCGTCACGGTCGCGCCCGCGGCGGCCGCGGCCACCGCCGCGCTCAGGCCCGAGATGCCGCAGCCGACGACGAGCACGTCGCAGCGATCGATGGGCAGGGATGCTTCGTTCATGTCTCTACTTTCCTTCTTCTTGCGCCGGCATGCCTGGAGCGGACCCGCTCAGTACTTGCGGATGAACGGGTCCGGCATGTCGAGCTCGGTCGAGATCCACACGCTCTTGGTCTCGAGGAATTCCTTCACCGCCTCCACGCCGCCCTCGCGGCCCTGGCCGCTGTCCTTGAAGCCGCCGAAGGGCGTGGTGAAGCTGGTCGAGCGGTAGTTGTTGATCCACACGGTGCCGGCCTTCAGCCGCTCCGACATGTGCATCGCGCGGTGCAGGCTGCGCGTCCACACGCCGGCCGCGAGGCCGAAGCGGATGTCGTTGCCGATGCGCACCGCGTCGGCCTCGTCCTTGAACTTGAGCACCGACAGCACCGGCCCGAATACCTCCTCCTGCGCGATGCGCATGCCGTTGTCCACGCCCGTGAAGATGGTCGGCTCGACGAACTGGCCCGCGCCGTAGCCCGGGCCGCTGCGCACCTTGCCGCCGAAGGCGCAGTGCGCGCCCTCGGCCTTGGCGATGTCGATGTAGCTCACCACCTTGTCGAACTGCGGCCGCGTGGCCACCGGTCCCACCTGCACGTCGGGCAGCGCGGGATCGCCGAGCTTGGCCTTGGAGGCGATCGCGACCAGCCGCTCGACGAACTCATCGTGGATGCTCTCCTGCAGCAGCAGCCGCGAGCCTGCCATGCAGGTCTGGCCGCCGGCCGAGAAGATGCCGGTGATCACGCCGTTGGCGGCGCGCGCGAGGTCGGCGTCGTCGAACACGATGTTGGGCGACTTGCCGCCGAGCTCGAGCGTCACGCGCTTGAAGTGCTTGGCCGCCGCCACGCTCACGCGGCGCCCGCCCTCGTCGCCGCCGGTGAAGGCGATGCAGGCCACGCCCGGATGCTCGACCAGCGGCTCGCCCACGTCCTTGCCGAAGCCCGTGACCACGTTGAACACGCCCGGCGGAAAGCCCGCCTCGGCGAACAGCCGCGCGAGTTCGAGCAGCGACACCGAGGTGTGCTCCGAGGGCTTGGCGACGATGGCGTTGCCGGCCGCTAGCGCCGGCGCCACCTTCCAGGCCGTCAGCAGCAGCGAGGAGTTCCACGGCGTGATGGTGCCGACCACGCCGATCGGCTCGAGGCGCGTGTAGTTGAAGACCTTGGGCTTGTCGATCGGGATCACCGCGCCCTGGATCTTGTCGGCCAGGCCGCCGTAGTAATAGAAGTACTTCGCCATGTACGACACCTGGCCGCGCACCTCGCTGCGCAGCTTGCCGTTGTCGCGCGCCTCGGCCTCGGTGAGGGTGTCGAGGTTGGCCTCGATCAGCGCGCCCAGCCGATGCAGCAGCATGCCGCGCTGCGTGGCCGACATCTGGCCCCACGGGCCCTGCATCGCGGCCTCGGCCGCCTTCACCGCGCGGTCGACGTCCTCGGCATTGCCCTGCGGAATGCGGGCCCAGGGCTCGCCCGAGAACGGGTCGAGCGAATCGAACCACTGGGCCGACGCGCTCGCCTGCCATTCGTTGCCGATGAAGAGTCTGTACTGCTGCATTGCTTGCGTGCTCCGTGGGTGGGCCGGGTGAACTGGATGAATGGCGTTCAGTTTCCGGCGCGGCACGCGGGGGCACAAGCGATGAGTCCTGGGCCTCTCGTGAGCTTTCGTCATCGATGCGGTGGCGTTCAGCGCAGCACGCGCGACTTGTCGTAGGCCTCCTCGAAGATCTGGTGGATCAGTTCGCGGAACCAGCGGTGGCCCGCGTCGTGCTCGTTGCGCGGATGCCAGACCGCGTCGATCGACAGGCCCAGCTCGGGCAGCGGCATCGGCATGGCCACGCAGTCCGAGCCCGAGAGCACGCTGTCCATCCAGTGCGCGGGCATGGCCGCGATCAGGTCGGTCGATTCGATCACGGGCACCATGCCGAGCCAGGTCGGCACCTGGATCATCACGCGGCGCGCGAGCCCGCGCTCGGCCAGGATCTCGTCGAGGATGCTGCTGCCCACGCCCGAGACCTTGAGATGGCCCAGCGACAGGTACCTGTCGAGCGTCATCGGTTCGGAGGCCGCGGGATGGCCCTTGCGCATCAGCACCATCCACTGGTCGTCGAGGATGCGCCGCGAGGCCGACAGCACCGAGCGGCCGCGCGACACCGACAGCCGGATCTCCACGCCCTCGTACTCCACGCGGTCCGAGGGCTGGTACATGTCGAAGGATTGCACCGACAGGCTGACGCCGGGCGCCACCGAGCTCAGGTGGATGCACAGCCGCGGCAGCAGCAGCACGCCGACGTAGTCGGACAGCCGCAGGTGGAAGGTGCGGCGCGCGGTCGCGGGATCGAAGCCGCCGCGCACCTCGATCGCGCTTTCGATCTCGCTGAAGGCCTTGCGGAAGCTCGTGGCCAGCCGCACGGCCTCGGGCGTGGGCGCCATGCCCTGCGGCGTGCGTGTGAGCAGCGGGTCCTTGAACTGCGTGCGCAAGCGACGCAGCGCATGGCTCACGGCCGAGGCGGTCAGGCCCAGCCGGGTGGCGGCCTTGACCACGCTGCGCTCCTCGAACAGGGCTTCGAAGATGACCAGCAGGTTGAGGTCGATGCTGCGCAGGTTCAGGGGCGGGCCGCCGGCGGCGTTCATGGGATGAATCCGGTTCATGATGAAGATGACAAAGATGATCTTGCCTCACGCGGGGGCCTCTCAGAACAATAGCCCGCATCCCCAGCCCACTCTCCATGGCATCGATCTTCTTCTCCATGGCATCGCTTTCCATGCACGACCGGCTTCCCCCGACCCCCGCCATTCCCGACAGCGCCCGGATATTCCCCGAAGGTTCCTGCGACACCCACTTCCACGTGTTCGGCGATGCGCGCGAATTCCCGCTGATCGACGAGCGCTCGTACACGCCGGCCCCGGCTTCGATGGCCGACTACTGGGCTGCCTTCGGACCCGTGGGTGTGGAGCGCTGCGTGCTGGTGCAGCCCAGCGTCTACGGCCGCGACCATTCGCTGCTCAAGCGCATGCTGCGCGAGGCGGCGCCCGGCAGCATGCGCGGCGTGGCCGTGATCTTCGAGGACACGAGCGAACGCGAGATCGAGGAACTGCATGCGCTGGGCGTGCGCGGCGCGCGCTGCAACGCGCTGTTCTCGGGCGGCGTGTCGGCCGCCAGCCTGCGCGCCATCGCCGACCGCATCGCGGCCTTCGGCTGGCACCTGCAGCTGCTGGTCGACGTCGAGCACGATCCCGACCTGGTGCCACGCGTGGCCGCCACCGGGTTGCAGGTGGTGGTCGACCACTTCGGCCATCCGGCGCCCGGCGCGACACCGCAGGGCCCCGGGCTCGCGAATCTGCGCGCGCTGCTCGCGGAAGGGCGCGCCTGGGTCAAGTTCTCGGGTGCCTACCGGCTCAGTGCATCGGCCTGCGCCACCGATCCCGCCGTGATCCCGCTGGCCCATGCGCTGGCGCGCGCCAACCCCGAACGCATCCTGTGGGGATCGGACTGGCCGCATCCCGGCATCGACGCGCGCGCCACCGCCGGCAGCGAACTGGCCGGGGCGCTGCGCGCCTGGTTGCCCGACGGCGACCTTCGACAGGTGCTGGTGCGCAACCCCACGCAGCTTTACTGGAACCATTGATTCATCACAGGGAGACGTTCGAATGACCGACAACAACTTCAACCGCAGGGCCTTCATCCAGGGCGGCGTCGCGCTCGCCGCATCGGCGGCGGCATGGCCCGGCAGGGCGCAGGGCCGCGCCTTTCCGACCAAGCCCCTCACGCTGATCGTGCCCTTCGCGCCGGGCGGCAACGTGGACATCACCGCCCGCACCCTGGGCGTGCCGCTGACGCGGCATGCGGGGCAGTCGGTGATCGTCGACAACCGCGCCGGTGGCGGCGGTGCCGTGGGCACGGGCTGGGCCGCGCGCGCCGAGAACGACGGCCATTCGCTGCTGGTGGCCACGCCGGGCCAGCTCGGCACCCTGCCCGAGATGATCAAGGTGCCCTACCGCGCCGACAACTTCGTGCCCGTGGCCGTGCTGAGCCGCACGCCCGTGGTGGTGGTGGTGCGCGCCAACGATGCGCGCTTCAAGACCGCCGGCGACTTCCTGCAGGCGATCCAGGCTAAGAGCGAGAACGTGACCATCGGCCATGCGGGCCCGGGCTCGCCGAACCACCTGGCGCTGCTGCAGCTCGAGGACGCCGCGAAGGCACGCGTCAACGCCGTGCCCTACAAGGGTTCGGGCCCGGCCGTGGTCGACCTGCTCGGCGGCCAGATCGACGCCGTGATCGACCAGGTCACGAGTTCGGCGCCGCACCTCAAGAGCGGCGGCCTGCGCGCAGTGCTGGTGCTCGGCCCGCAGGTCGGCGGCATGCTGGCCGGCGTGCCGAACCTCGCGCAGCAGGGCATTCCGAGTTTCGACGCCACCACCTTCGTCGGCGTGTTCGCGCCCAGGGGCATCGCGCCGCAGACCGTCGCGAGCCTGCAGGGCTGGATCTCGAAGTCGGTGGCCGAGCCCGAGTTCTCGAAGCCGATCCGCGAACTGGGCAGCGAGCCCCTCGCCGAGAGCGCGGCCTACCTGCAGCGGCTGGTGCAGGAAGACGCGGTGCTGGCGACGCGGCTGGTCAAGCAAGGCCGCCTCAAGGCTGACTGAGCGGCGCTGCACGGCCGGCCATGATCGCCCACGTTCCACCCCCGGTCACGCTGGCGCAGCACTACCGGCAGTTTCTCGCGGCGCTGGCCGCCGCAGGCTTCGAGGGCGAGATCAGCCAGCGTCATGCCGACCGCACGGTGCTCGCGACCGACAACTCGATCTACCAGCGGCTGCCGCAGGCCGTGGTGTTTCCGAAGCATGCCGACGACGTGGTGCGGCTCGCGACGCTGATGGACCGCGACGAGCACCGGCGCGTGGTGCTCGCGCCGCGCGGCGGCGGCACCGGCACCAACGGGCAGTCGCTGACCGACGGCATCGCGGTCGACCTCTCGCGGCACCTGAACGGCATCGTCTGGATCGATCCGGTGCGGCGCGTGGCGCGCGTGCAGGCCGGCGTGGTCAAGGACCAGCTCAACGCGGCGCTCGCGCCGCATGGCCTGTTCTTCGCGCCCGAGCTGTCGACCTCGAACCGCGCCACCATCGGCGGCATGGTCAGCACCGACGCGAGCGGCCAGGGCAGCTGCAGCTACGGCAAGACGCGCGACCACGTGCTCGCGCTCGAGGTCGTGCTGCCGGGCGGCGAACGCTTCACGAGCCGCCCTGCCGGACCCGACGAACTCCAGGCCCACCTGGCGCGCCCCGGCCGCGTGGGCGATGCCTGGCGCTGCGCGCACCGGATCGCCGAGCGCGATGCCGCGCTGATCGCGCAACGCTTTCCCAAGCTCAACCGCTGCCTCACCGGCTACGACCTCGCGCACCTGCGCGAGCGCGATGGGCGCTTCAACCTCAACAGCGTGCTCTGCGGCGCCGAAGGCTCGCTGGGCTTCATCGTCGAGGCCGAGCTCAACCTGCTGCCGATTCCGCGCCACACGGTGCTGGTCAACGTGCGCTATGCGAGCTTCATGGATGCGCTGCGCGATGCGCAGGCGCTGATGGCGCATGCGCCGCTGTCGATCGAGACCGTGGACTCGCGCGTGCTGATGCTCGCGATGGAGGACATCGTGTGGCAGGGCGTGGCCGAATACTTTCCCTCGAGCGAAGACAGCGCGCCCACGCGCGGCATCAACATGGTCGAGTTCAGCGGCGATTCGCTGGAACTGCTCGAGACCCGGGTCGCGGCCTTCGTCGCGCACCTCGCGCGCGATGCCGGCGCGGCGCGCCTGGGCCACACCATCGCGGCCGGCCATGCCGCCGTGACCCGGGTCTATGCGATGCGCAAGCGCGCGGTGGGCCTGCTGGGCAATGTGCAGGGCGAGGCGCGGCCGCAGCCCTTCGTGGAAGACACCGCCGTGCCGCCCGAGCGGCTCGCCGACTACATCGCCGAGTTCCGCGCGCTGCTCGACGGCCATGGCCTCTCGTACGGCATGTTCGGCCACGTGGACGCCGGCGTGCTGCACGTGCGGCCCGCGCTGGACCTCAAGGACCCGGCCCAGGCCGCGCTGATCCGCCCGCTGTCCGACGCGGTGGCGCGGCTCACGCAGAAGTACGGCGGCCTGCTCTGGGGCGAGCATGGCAAGGGCGTGCGCTCCGAATACGCACCGGCCTTCTTCGGCCCGCTGTATGCGTCGCTGCAGGAACTCAAGGCCGCCTTCGATCCGCACAACCAGCTCAACCCCGGCAAGATCGCGACGCCCGCGGGCGTCGATGCGGCGCTGCTGCGCATCGACGAGGTGCCGATGCGCGCCGACGCCGACCGCCGCATCAACGAGCGCGTGTGGCAAAGCTACGCCAGCGGCCTGCATTGCAACGGCAACGGCGCCTGCTACGACTTCGACCCCGACGAGGCCATGTGCCCCTCGTGGAAGGCCACGCGCGAGCGCCGCCATTCGCCCAAGGGGCGCGCCTCGCTGCTGCGCGAATGGCTGCGGCTGCAGGGCGAGGCCGGCGTCGACGTGCTGCAGGCCGCGGCGCGGCAGCCCTCGTTCCTGGCCGGGCTGCCCGCGCGCTGGCGCAACGGCCGGCGGCGTTCGAACGCAGACGACTTCTCGCACGAGGTCTACGAAGCGATGGCCGGCTGCCTGGCCTGCAAGTCCTGCGCGGGGCAATGCCCGGTGAAGGTCAACGTGCCGGAGTTCCGCGCGCGCTTTCTCGAGCTCTACCACGCGCGCTACCTGCGGCCGCTCAAGGACTACTTCATCGGCTCGCTCGAATACAGCATGCCCGGCCTCGCGCGCATGCCGGCGCTCTACAACGGCCTGATGGCCCTGCCCGCGGTGCGCGGCCTGCTCGCGCGGCATGCCGGCATGGTCGATGCGCCGCTCTTGAGCCGCTTCGATTTCGGCGCCACCCTGCGGCGCTGGAACGTGCGCCATGCCACGCCCACGGCGCTGGCGCGGCTCAGTGCCGACGAGCGCGCGCGTTCGGTGGTGCTGGTGCAGGACGCCTTCACGCGCTACTTCGAGACGCCGGTGCTCGCGGCCTTCATCGCGCTGGCCGCGCGGCTGGGCTGCACGGTGTGGCTCGCGCCCTTCCGGCCCAACGGCAAGCCGCTGCAGGTGCAGGGCTTCCTGCGTGCCTTCGACCGCGCGGCGCGCCGCAACGCCGACATGCTCGATGCGCTGGCGCAATGCGGCGTGCCGCTGGTCGGCCTCGATCCCGCGATGACGCTGGTCTACCGCCAGGAGTACGCCAAGCTGCCGCGGATGGCGCGCCTGCCTTCGGTAATGCTGCCGCAGGAATGGCTGCTCGATGCACTGCCCGCCGAAGCGCCGCCGTGCGCCGCGCCGGGCGACTTCCGCCTGCTCGCGCATTGCACCGAGAAGACCAACGCGCCCGCGGCCGCCGCGCTGTGGCCCCGGGTGTTCGCGCGCGCCGGCCTGCGGCTCGAGGCGCAGGCCAGCGGCTGCTGCGGCATGTCGGGCACCTACGGCCACGAGCAGCGCAACCTGCAGACCTCGCAGCGGATCTTCTCGCAGTCGTGGGCGCCGCTGCTGACGGCCGAGCCCGCGCCGGCGGAATTCCTCGCCACCGGTTATTCGTGCCGCAGCCAGGTCGAGCGGCTGCAGGCGCGGCGCCTGCGCCATCCGGTGGAGGTGCTGGCGCAGCTGTATGGCGGTGATAGCGAAGAGGACGCCGCCACCGCGCGCTGAACCCCGTCGATGAAAGGCGCTATCTTGTGCGCCGATCCATCGACCGGGTTCCCATGTCCAACGCCAGACTGCCCTCCTTCAAATTCCTGATCGGCTTCGAAGCGGCCGCGCGCCTGGGCAACTACTCGCGCGCGGCCGAGGAGCTTCACGTCTCCCAATCGGCCATCAGCCACCAGATCGCGCAGCTCGAGCAGCAGGTCGGCCAGCCGCTGTTCCGGCGCAAGGGCCGCGGCGTGGAGCTGACCGTGGCCGGCGGCCTGCTGCTCGACAGCGTGGGCAAGTCGCTCGAGCAGATCCGCCATGGCCTGCATCGCATCGAGACCTACATGGACGACCGCCTCGTCACGCTGGTCTGCCCCGCGCCCGTCGCGCACGGCTGGCTGCAGCCGCGCATCGACCGGCTGCTGCAGGCGCATCCCGACCTGTGCCCGATCGTCTCGGTCGACGAGAGCGCCCGCTTCATCGACGAGCTCGACGTGGACATCGCGATCACGCGCGAACCGCTGCAGCAGCCGGACGTGTTCGAGGTGCCGCTGCTGAGCGACGAACTGGTGGCGGTCGGCCTGCCCGACGCCGACACGGAGGCCACGCCCGGCCTGCTGTGCCTCGAGGCCGACCTCACGAGCGACCGCATCGGCCCCTTCATCCGCGAGCACTTCGGCCCGCTGCGCAAGGCCGCGATCTACGACGACCCGCGCCTGCTGCTCGACGCCGCGCTGCGCGGCCGCGGCCTCGCGCTGGTGTCGCGGCTCTCGGCCGACGATGCGCTGCGCAGCGGCCGCTTGCGCCACCTGGCGGCCTGGCCGAGCCTGCCGCTCGGCACCCTCTGGATCTCTCGCACCGAAGGCCCGTCGCGCCTGCCGCTGGTGCGCGAGGTGTTCGACAGCCTGTGGGGGTTCGCGCGCGAAGACGGTCATTTCATGAGCCAGATCGATTGATATGGCCAGAAAAGATCAATTGTGCGGATGAATGAGCGTCTACAGAATCCGGGACTCCGTAGAAACCCTGATTCTTATGACGACTCGACGAACGCTCCTGGGCCTCGGTGGCCTGGGCCTCTTCCATGGACTGCTGAGCGCCTGCGGCGGTGGCGGCGGCAATGCCGGCGGCCCCGCGCTCCCCTTTCCGCCGCCGGCGCCCGCTCCCGCGCCCGCGCCTTCCCCCGCACCCGGCAGCGCCTGGCGCATGCCCGACGAGGGCGGTGCCCATCGCGCCGTCTGGATGGCTTTCGCCGCGCGCGAATCGATCTGGAGCGCCGAACTGCGCGAGCCGGTGCAGCGCGCGCTGGCGCGCATCGCCAATGCGATCAGCGTCTACGAGCCGGTGAAGATGCTCGTGAACGCCGAGGATGCCGCCACGGCGCGCCAGCTCTGCGGCGCCAACGTGCAGCTGATCGAACACCCGATCGATGACCTCTGGATGCGCGACACCGGTTGCGTGTTCGTGCGCAACGACCGCGGCGAGCGGGCCGCCGTGAACTTCAACTTCAACGGCTGGGGCCGCAAGCAGCCGCATGTGCGCGACGCCACGGTGGCGGCGCGCATGGCCGAACTCGCGGGCGTGCCGCTGCTGCGCAGCCGCCTGGTGCTCGAAGGCGGCGGCATCGAGGTCGACGGCGAAGGCACGGCCATCGTCACCGAGAGCTGCGTGCTCAACGAGAACCGCAACCCGGGCGTGACCAAGGCCGCGGCCGAGGAAGAGCTCCGGCGCCTGCTGGGCCTCACGAAGATCGTCTGGCTGCCCGGCATCGCCAACCGCGACATCACCGACGGCCATACCGACTTCTATGCACGCTTCCTCAAGCCGGGCGTGGTGGTGGCGGCACTGGACAACGACCCCGAGTCCTTCGACCATGCCGTGACCCGGCGCCACCTGGAACTGCTGCGCACGGCGACCGATGCGCGCGGACGCGCCCTGCGCATCGTCACGCTCGCCACGCCGGGCCGGGTGCGCCCCACCTACGCACGCAAGGAGTTCGCGGCCGGCTACGTGAATTTCCTGCTGACCGACAAGGCCCTGTTCCTGCCCGAGTTCGGCGATGCGGCGGCCGATGGGGCGGCCCGCGCGGCGCTGTCCGCGGAACTGCCGAGCCACCAGATCGTGCAGCTCGACATCGATGCCATCGCCGCGGGTGGCGGCGGCATCCACTGCACCACGCAGCAGGAGCCGGCGTGATCCCGAACGTTTTCGCCAGGAGACCGACATGCATTTCTCGATGACCCGCCGCCGCCTGACCAGCGCCCTCGGCCTCGCCCCCTTCGGCTGCATCGCCACCGCACCCGCCGCCGCGCCCGAAAGCTGGCAGATGCCCGACGAAGCCGCGCCGCATCGCGCCACCTGGATGTCCTTCGGCCCGAGCGAAGCGATCTGGGGCCGGCGCCTGCTGACGCCGGTGCGCCAGCACCTGGCCCGCATCGCCCGCACCATCGCCGAGTTCGAACCCGTGCACCTGCTGGTGCGCGAACGCGAACACGACCTGGCCGCGCGCCTGTGCGGCAACCGCGTGCAGCTCGAGGTGCAGCCGGTGGACGACCTCTGGATGCGCGACACCGGGCCGGTGTTCGTGCGCAATGCGGCGGGCGAATGGGGCGGCGTCGATTTCAACTTCAACGGCTGGGGCGGCAAGCAGGCCCATGCCGACGATGCCGAGGTGGCCGGCTATGTGAGCGGCGCCGCCAAGGCACGGCCGCTGGCGACGGAGCTGGTGCTCGAGGGCGGCGGCATCGAGGTCGACGGCGCGGGCACGGCGCTGATCACTGAGAGCTGCGTGCTCAACGCCAACCGCAATCCCGGCTGGCGCAAGGAGGACTGCGAGGCCGAGCTGCGGCGCCTGCTGGGCCTGCGCAAGATCATCTGGCTGCCCGGCATCGCGGGCCGCGACATCACCGACGGCCACACCGACTTCTATGCGCGCTTCGCGGCGCCGGGCATCGTGGTGGCGGGCCTGGAGAACGATCCCGATGCCTACGACCACGCCGTGACCCGGCGCCACCTCGAGATCCTGCGGCAGGCCACCGACGCGCGCGGCCAGCGGCTGCGCGTGGAAGTGCTCGCGGGTCCGGACTCGGTGCGCGACGCGTACGACGGCGAGGAGTTCGCGGCCGGCTACATCAACTTCTACGTCTGCAACGGCGCCGTCATCGCGCCGCAGTTCGGCGATGCGCGCGCCGACGGCAACGCCCGCGCATTGCTGCGCGAGCTGTTCCCGAAGCGCGAGGTGGTGCAGCTCGACATCGATGCGATCGCCGCGGGCGGCGGCGGCATCCACTGCACCACGCAGCAGCAGCCGCGTTGAAGTTGCTCAGGCCACCGGCGGCAGTCGATCGAGCAGCTTGTCGAGCGTGATCGGATAGCTGCGCACGCGGACGCCGGTCGCGTTGTAGACCGCGTTCGCGACCGCGGCCGCGACGCCGCACATGCCGAGCTCGCCCACGCCCTTGGCCTTCATCGGCGAGGAGATCGGATCGGTCTCGTCGAGGAAGACCACGTCCTGGTGCGGGATGTCGGCATGCACCGGCACCTCGTAGCCCGCAAGGTCATGGTTGACGAAGAAGCCGTGCCGCTTGTCGACCGCCAGCTCCTCCATCAGCGCGCCGCCCACGCCCATGGTCATGGCACCGATCACCTGGCTGCGCGCGGCCTTGGGGTTGAGGATGCGGCCCGCGGCGCAGACCGCGAGCATGCGCCGCACGCGGATCTCGCCGGTGACGGCATCGACGCCGACCTCGACGAAATGCGCGCCGAAGGTCGACTGCTGGTACTTCTTGTCGAGGTCGCCGTACTCGATGCCGTCCTCGGCCGACAGGCCCTCGGCGCCCGCGGCCTCGGCCAGCGGCACCGTGCGCTCGCCGGCGCGCACCATGCCGTCGGCAAAGCTCGCATCGGCGACCGCGAAGCCCAGCTTGCCCGCCACCGCCTCGCGCAGCTTCATGCAGGCCGCGAACACGCCCGAGGTCGAGTTGTTCGCGCCCCACTGCCCGCCCGAGCCGGCCGAGGCCGGGTAGGCCGAATCGCCGAGCCGCACCTGCACCTTGTCGAGCGGCAGCCCCATGGTCTCGGCGGCGGTCTGCGCAATGATGGTGTACGAGCCGGTGCCGATGTCGGTCATGTCGGTCTCCACCGTGACCACGCCGCGGTTGTCGAGCCGCACGCGCGCGGCCGACTTCGTGAGCAGGTTGTTGCGGAAGGCCGCCGCAACACCCATGCCCACGAGCCAGCGGCCGTCGCGCTGCTGGCCCGGCGACGCGTTGCGCCGGTTCCAGCCGAAGCGCTCGGCGCCGGTGCGCAGGCATTCGATCAGGCTGCGCTGCGAATACGGGCGCTCGGGCTTCTCGGGATCGACCTGGGTGTCGTTGAGCACGCGGAACGCGATCGGATCGAGCGCCAGCTTCTCGGCCATCTCGTCCATCGCGACCTCGAGCGCCATCAGGCCCGGCGCCTCGCCGGGCGCGCGCATCGCGTTGCCCTCGGGCAGGTCGAGCACCGCGAGCCGCGTGGCCGTGAGCCGGTTCGCGCCCGCATACAGCAGCCGGGTCTGGTTGACCGCCGTCTCGGGCTGGCCGCCCTCGAGGTCGCCCGACCACCCTTCGTGCGCGATGGCCGTGATGCGGCCGTCGCGCGCGGCGCCGATGCGGATGCGCTGCACGGTCGCGGGCCGGTGCGTGGTGTTGTTGATCATCAGCGGGCGCGTCAGCGCCACCTTCACGGGCCGGCGCGCGGCGCGCGCGCCCAGCGCGGCGAGCAGCGCATCGGCGCGCACGAACAGCTTGCCGCCGAAGCCGCCGCCGATGAAGGGCGAGACCAGGCGCACGTTCTCCTTCGGGATGCCCAGCGTCTTGGCGACGTCGCCGACGCCCCAGGCGATCATCTGGTTGGCGGTCCAGATCGTGAGCCGGTCGCCCTGCCACTGCGCGATGGAGGCATGCGGTTCCATCATCGCGTGCGACTCGTCGGGCGTGCTGTAGGTCGCGTCGAGCTGCACCGGCGCCGCGGCGAAGGCGCCCGCGAAATCGCCGACCCTGGTATCCGGCTCGCCCGAGAAAGCACTGGCCTTGGGCGGCTTCGCCGACGCCATCTCGGCCGCGAGGTCGAAGCGGCCGGCCGCGCGCGTGTACTCGATGCGCACCAGCTGCGCCGCGGCGCGCGCCTGCTCGAAGCTCTGGGCCACCACCACGGCCACCGCCTGGTGGTAATGGTCGATTTCGGGGCCTGCCAGCAGCTTCGCGGTGTTGAAGTCGCCCTTGCCCAGCTTGCCGGCATTGCGCGCGGTGACGATCGCCAGCACGCCCGGCGCGGCCTGCGCGGCGCGCAGGTCCACCGAGGCGATGCGGCCCTTGGCGATGCCGGCGCCGATCACATAGCCGTAGGCCGCGCCCGGCACTTCGGCATGGCGCTCGTAGGCATAGCGCGCGCTGCCGGTGGTCTTGACCGGGCCGTCGATGCGGTCGGTGGGCCGGCCGATGACCTTGAGCTGGTCGATCGCGTTGGTGGTCGCGGGGGTGTCGAATTTCATGATGTTCAGCTCCTCGCCTGCACCAGGGCCGCCGCGAGCGCGCGTTCGGCCAATGGCAACTTGAATGCGTTCTCGTGGGTCGGCTGCGCATCGGCCAGCAGCCGTGCGCTCACCGCGCGCGCGCCCTGCGGCATCGCGGCCTCGGCGGCTTCGATGCGCCATGGCTTGTGCGCCACGCCGCCGAGCGCCACGCGCCCGGTGCCGTCGCGCTGCACGATGGCCGCCACCGACACCAGTGCGAAGGCGTAGGAAGCGCGGTCGCGCACCTTGCGGTAGACCTGCGTGCCGCCCACGGGCCGCGGCAGCGTCACGCCGGTGATCAGCTCGTCGCGCTCGAGCGCGGTCTCGATGTGCGGCGTGTCGCCGGGCAGCCGGTGGAAGTCGGCGATAGGGATCACGCGCGTGCGCCCGTCGGGCTTCACGGTCTCGACGGCCGCGTCGAGCACGCGCATCGCCACCGCCATGTCGCTCGGATGGGTCGCGATGCAGGCCTGGCTGGCGCCGATCACCGCGAGCTGCCGCGTCACGCCGCCGATGGCGCTGCAGCCGCTGCCGGGGCGGCGCTTGTTGCAGGGCTGGTCGGTGTCGTAGAAGTAGGGACAGCGCGTGCGCTGCAGCAGGTTGCCGGCGGTGGTCGCCTTGTTGCGCAACTGGCCCGAGGCACCGGCCAGCAGCGCGCGCGACAGCACGCCGTAATCGCGGCGCACGCGCTCGTCGGACGCCAGGTCGGTGTTGCGCACCAGCGCGCCGATGCGCAGGCCGCCGTCGGTGGTCGGCTCGATGCGGTCGAGCTTCAGTGCGTTCACGTCGACCAGGTGCACCGGCGCCTCGATCTGCAGCTTCATCAGGTCGAGCAGGTTGGTGCCGCCCGCGATGAACTTGGCGCCGGGATGGCCGGCCACCGCCGCCGCGGCCTGCGCGGGCGTCTGCGCGCGCTCGTAGGTGAAGGGCTTCATGCGCGGCTCCCTGCCACCTCGGTGATGGCGTCGACGATGTTCGAGTAGGCGCCGCATCGACAGATGTTGCCGCTCATGCGCTCGCGCAGTTCGTCGGCCGACAGCAGCGGCCGCGCCGTGAGATCGGCGCTCACGTGGCTGGGCACGCCGCGGCGCACCTCGTCGATGGCGCCGACCGCCGAACAGATCTGGCCCGGCGTGCAGTAGCCGCACTGGTAGCCGTCGTGCTTGACGAAGGCCGCCTGCAGCGGATGCATGGCCTGCGGCGTGCCGAGCCCTTCGATGGTCGTGACCTGCGCGCCCTCGTGCATGACCGCGAGCGTGAGGCAGGAATTGATGCGGCGCCCGTCGAGCAGCACCGTGCACGCGCCGCACTGGCCATGGTCGCAGCCCTTCTTGGTGCCGGTCAGGTGCAGGTGTTCGCGCAGTGCGTCGAGCAGGGTCGTGCGCGTGTCGAGTTCGAGCGCATGCGATTGGCCGTTGACCTGCAGCGAGAGTCTGGTGGGGGGCATGTTCGTGGGCGGTGGTGATGCCGCGGCCGGCGCGGCCGCGGCGGGCAAATGAGACGAGACCGCCGCGGCGGTGGCGGCGGTCGCGATGAGCGCGTCGCGCCGGGTGATTGACGTCGAGGGCGATGTCGTGGGGCTTTCCATGGGGACTCCTGTTGTTCGAGGGTCGGGTGCGCGTGGGAACACTCTGATAGCGCGAGCCACCGGGGTTCGCAGTAGGAGAAGGGATGTTGTTGAGTCCCGTGGCGGGCTCGTCGCGCGAGGACGCCGGCGAGGCGAAGCACCATTCTTGGGAACGGCCCGTGGAATCGATTGCGCGTTTCGCGTGTTTTCTTGCCTGATCCAACGAGCTTGCGCCGCTTTGCGGCCGCGCGATGGTGCGCGTGTAAGAAGGCGGCCTTACAGCTTCGGCGCGAGTACGCCGGGCGCCCTACACCGGATCGCGAACGGCCTGCGCATGGCCGAGGAAGGCGCGAAGCTGCGAGGGCCGCACCGGCTTGACGATGACCGGCAGGCCCGCGGCCCGTGCCGCGCTCAGGTAGTCGCCGCCCACGTCGCCGGTGACGATCAGCGCGGGCAGTGCTGCATCGTTCAGCGACGAACGCAATGCCTCGATGGCCTGGATGCCGCCGGCCTGCGAGCCCAGGCGCAGGTCCACCACCAGCGCGTTCGGCCGGAAACCCGCCCGCAGCACGTCCAGCGCGTCCGCGATGCCGCTCGCGGAGCGCACGTCCATGCCCCACGACACGAGCAGCCCGCGCAGAGCCTGCAGCGAATCGCGATCGTCGTCGACCACCAGCACGCGAGCCGCCAAGGCGGTCGGCGACGCTGGCACGGACCGCCCTGCGTCACCCATGCCGTCGCTCGCTCCGGCATCGACCAGCGGCAGATGCAGCTCGAATACGCTGCCCTGCCCGGCCGAGGAACGAACGGCCACGCGAAGATCGAGCAGGTCACTCAATCGCTTCACCGTGGCCAAGCCCAGGCCATAGCCCAGCCGCCGGTCGCGCGCGGGATTTCCGGCCTGGTAGAACTCGTCGAAGATCTGCGGCAGGTGCTCGGCGGCGATGCCGATGCCCGTGTCCTCGATGCGCAGCCGCAACCGGCCGTCGTCGATGCGGCCGTCGACACGCACCTGGCCCGCGTGCGTGTAGCGGATGGCATTCGCCAGCAGGTTGGTGAGTACGCGCGCCAGCAGGGCACGGTCGCTGTGCACCATGCAGGGCTCGATCGCCGTCTCGAAACGCAGGCCCTTGGCCGCGGCCATCGCCTGGTGCGGACGGCAGCATTCGCGCACCAGTTCGTCGATGGCCAGCGGCGCCCATTGCGGGCTGGCCGAGCCGGCATCGGCGCGCGTGATGTCGAGCAGGTCGTCCACCACGTCGGTCATGCCGTCGGCGCAGGCCACCAGTTGCTCCGACATCTCCTTGACCGCGCGCTCGGTGCTCACCGTGTGCACCGTCTGCGCGAGCAGCGCCATCGCATTGAGCGGTTGGCGCAGGTCATGGTTGGCCGAGGCGAAGAAGCGCATGCGCGCGGCGACCGCTTCCTCGGCCGTGCGCCGCGCCGCGCTGCTGCGCTCGTTCTCGGCGCGCAGCGCGATCACCAGCTCCGCATTGCGCCGGCGCTGCGCCTGGATCTCGTGCAGCGCGGACGACAGCTCCCTGGAACTCAGCAGCGTGTAGACGCCGATCAGCGTCACGATCAGCGCCATCGCCAGGTGATAGCTGCCGCCGAACCAGATGTCGCGCAGCACCAGCGGCCCGAGGATCAGCACCACGTAGGCGATGGCCGCGCGCCCCATCGTCGAGAGCCGGATCGCGCCGCCCAGCGCCACCGTGACCATCGCGATGTGAAGGATGGCCTCGGCCTGCGCCGGCCCCTCGTGGCGCAGCAGCGCGCTGAGCACGCCCCAGGACAGCGCCAGCACCTGGTTGCTGGCCATGATCGGCAGCGCCATGGCCTGCGGGTTCGCGCGCATGCCGGGCCGCAGCGCCCAGGCGATCCAGAGGCCCAGGCGCACCGCGACGATGCCGCAGTAGACGACGAACCAGGCCTGCACGCGCGCGCCGTCGGGCCCCGCCGCGTACTCGAGGTAGCACAGCAGCCCGCCCACCGCCGCCAGCAGCCACGACCAGACCGTGGAGCGGATCATCTGCTCCAGCTGCTGCAGCTGGAGGTCCGAGAAGGCCAGGCGTGCGCCGAGCGCGGGCTTCACCGCTGCTCCAGCAGCAGGCCGGCACGGCGCGCCTGCACCAGCAGGTGCGTGCGGTTGCGCGCATCCATGGTGTCGAGCAGCGCCGTGATGTGCAGCTTGACCGTGCGCTCCGCGATCTCGAGCTCGGCCGCGATCTGCTTGTTCTGCCGCCCCTGCGCCACCAGCAGCAGCACCTCGAGCTGGCGCGGCGTCAGGCTCGCGGCCGGCAGGCCGGCCTGCGCCTGCAGCAGGTCGAAGGACTCGCCGCCCGCGGCCACCTCGTCGAGCGCGCGCGCGATGCGCGCCACCGGTTGCGACTTGCCGATGAAGCCGGCCGCGCCCGCCGCGCGTGCGCGCGCCGCGAGCACCGGTTCCTCGTCGCCCGAGATCATCAGGCGCGACACCAGCGGATGCCGGGCACCGAACAGGCGCAGGCCTTCGAGCCCGTCCTCGCCGCCCAGGCGGTAGTCGATCAGCACGATGTCGGGCGCGCATTGCGCGGCACGTTCCACGCCCTGCGCCAGCGACAGCGCCGTCTGCACCTCGAAGTCGGGACGGGCGTGCGTCAGCGCATGCGCAAAGCCGATGCCGAAGAGCGGGTGATCGTCGACGAGCAGGAGTTTCATGGTGCCGTGATCCTCGGGGCGGGATCCGCCCGCGCCCTCTCCTCGTGGGCCGCATTGTCCATGCCGGCAGCCTACAGGCGCGCGGCACAAGGGCCAACAGCACCTTCGGGCAGGTGCCCGAAGGTGCTATGGGCGAGCGCCGGCCCCGTCCCTACGATCCGCCCCTCTTTACGAGCGAGGACTGCGAGATGACGAAGACGAGCGGCTATGGACGATGGATCGTGTGCGCGGGGGCGCTGGCCCTGCTGGCGGCCTGCGGAGGCGGAGGCTCGGGCGGCGGCGCGCTGCCGCCCCTCGGCATCGTGCCGCCCCCGCCCGCGCCGATCGTCGTGCGACACACGCTCGAGGTCGGCATCGCCGGCGCGGGCCGCGTCGCGTCGCAACCCGCGGGCATCGACTGCACCGACCGCTGCGACGCCGAATTCGATACCGGCACCGAAGTGCTCCTCAGCGCTTCCCCGGCCGCGGGCCAGGTCCTCGGCGGCTGGAGCGGCGCGTGCAGCGGCAATGCCAGCACCTGCCGCGTGCGCATGGACACCGCACGCAGCGTCAGCGCCGCCTTCGTCGCCGCGCCGCCCACCGTGGGCTGGAGCGATGCGATCGCGCTCTCGGCCGCCGGCGCCAGCCTGCCCAAGGTCGCGATCGATGCGCAGGGCCGCGCGCTGGTCGTGTGGCGCCAGATCGAGGGCAACCCGCAGGCGGACCGCCTCTGGGGCAGCCGCTACCTGCCCGGCAGCGGCTGGACCGCGCCGCAGCGCCTGGAGGCCAACGCGGGATCGGTGCGCGACATCCGCGTCGCCATCGACAAGCCCAGCGGCCGCGCCGTCGTGCTGTGGACCCAGCTGAGTTCCGCCACCGGCCACGACCTGTGGGCGCTGCCGGTCGATCCCGCCGCCGGTTGGGGCAGCCCCGCGCTGCTGGAGACCGGCAGCGGCACCGTCGGCAACGCGAGCGTCGGCATCGACGCCCATGGCAACGCCGTGGCGGTCTGGTCGCAGATCGGTCCGGCCACGCGCTTCAGCATCTACGCCAACCGCTTCACGCAGGCCGGTGGCTGGGGCACCGCTGCGTTGATCGAGACCGACGAGACCGTGGGTGTCGTGAACGGCGACCCCTCGGTGGTGGTGGCGGGATCGGGCGAATCGCTGGCTGTCTGGAAGCGTTCGACCGGCAGCAGCGCCTCGCTATGGACCAACCGCGCCAATGCGGGCGGTACCTGGGGCACGGCGGCCGAGCTCGTGCCGGATGCGGGTACCGCGCAGTCGATCGGTGCGCATGACCTCGCGATCGACGCAGGCGGCAACGCGCTGCTGGCCTGGGGCCAGGCCGACCTGCCCGGCGGCGGCAATCAATGGGAGAGCGCGGTGTGGTTCAAGCGCTTCTCGGCGGGCGCCTGGCAAAGCGGCACCGCGCGCGTCGGCGCGCCATTCACGTCGACGCAGGCCTTGCTGAGCACGCCCGTGCTGCGCATGAACGCGGCCGGTGCGTCGGTGCTGAGCTGGGGGCGGCTCGACAACGCGCTCATGGCTTCGACGGCTGCGCCGGGTGCTGCGTTCGGTGCGGGGAGCGTGGTGCGGGCGGCAGCCTCGCGGGCGTTGAGCAGCCTGCCTGCGTTGGGGATCGACGATGCGAGCAATGCGTTCGCATCGTGGGCGCAGGCGAATGACCTGGGGACGGCGGACCTCTACGCGGCACGACATGCCCTGGGTGGGGGCTGGGGAGCGCCTGCGCTGCAGGAGAGCACGGATGAGGCGGCGGCTGCGCCGGATCTGGGGATGAACGAGCTGGGGAATGCGGTGCTGGCCTGGCAGCAGTTCGAGGCGGGGAGCGGGACGCGGGTGATGGTTCGGGGGTATGGGTCGGGGAGGTAGGGCCGGCGCCTGGCTACATCGCTCGTCTGTGATAAAAATTCGGTGGTCAATCAATCTTGAACATTGCCTTGGGAAAGCACAAGGCAAAGCTGACCCGACGTGGCAGTCGCAAGAAATCGATCCGAAATCGACGACTGAACTCAAGAAAGGTCGGCCCGACTTCTGCAATACCTCTGAGCAGATCGCTGCGTGGGTCAGCCAATAACTGGAGTGTCATGACTCTCGTCGCCGAAGCTATCGACAGGAGTAAGCGTGACGACCATTCTCATGTGCAAGCAGTTGTCGATCTCTTCATGCACCCACCTACGCCTGCCCTGATCGAAGTAGTGTTGCACCACGCCGGCTCGCCGGAAGATTGCCGGGTCAAGAGGAATACGCGCATTGGGGTTGTGAAAGATTTGCAGCCCATCTGCGAGCGTCTCGGTGTACTCACCCAGTACACCAGTTCGCGGCTCGGGCTTGCCGTCGGGCTTCCCGCCCCACGTTGACCACACCACGCCCTGCGCGTCTGGTGCTTTTGACATCACGTCTACCTTGCCCCAAGTTGCAGTACTTGAGAACAAGACTGCGCTCACTTCCTGCCACTGATCATCTCGAAAGATGCCTAGCTGGATCGACGCCCCGTTGTCTTTCTCGACAAACCCCAAGTTGACCGTTGGTGGCCCGTTTGGGAACGACGCAGGATTACGACGGTAAGCATCCTCGTCGACATACTCGTCGTAAAGAACGGCACGTATCGGGCGGTCGTACTGAAACTGAAAGTCACGCTGCTCAAATGGTGCAACCGCAATAACGAACGGCTTCGCTTTGACGTGGCTGAGCTTGCTGTACTTGTCTCTGTATGCGCGGAGTTTCCCTAAGAGAGCGTTGGCGAGCCGGATCATGGCTTCGCGGTTCAATTCGCCATACTCGCCCCGCATAACAGCATCCGTGAGAGTTCCAGGCTCCTTTTCCCACTCCTTAACCTTCCCCTCCGCAGCATTCGCTGTGGCGGCTTCTACGATGAGAGATGATGAGCCCGCCTGTAGGGCGAAATCGGGCGACGCAGCGTTCCAATCGAACGAGAAGCCGTACTCGCGGAATAAGGCGTAAAGGTAGATTTCCCAGAATGACGAATTGAACGTTGTCTGAAATTCGTAGACGAACTTTCCGTCCCTGTCTGGAAATCCCTTAACCCACCGCATCAGTTCTTGGCGCACAGGCTCCCTAGCGTCATCCAAGAGCGTTCGGAAATGCGGATGAAAGCGCTCTGGTGCAGCAACCGGCTTGAATAGATCCATGCTCGACAGGATACCTACCCGCGCCTGCTACGCCTTCAAGCTATGCGCGGCACACGTCACCACATATCACCCAGTCGCACTGCCGACGGATGGGTGAACGGATGGGTCAGGGTATCGAACTGGCCGAGCGTCGATGAAAGACATCGATGCCTGGCGGAGAGTGTGAGATTCGAACTCACGGACGCTTTCACGTCGGCAGTTTTCAAGACTGCTGGTTTAAACCACTCACCCAACTCTCCGGAGCCCGCGATTCTATGCCGAGCCCGCCCCGTGCTCAGTCCTCGGGCAGGAACAGGGTCTGCAGGTCGCTGAGGAAATCGAGCCCGCGCTCGGTGGGCCACACGCGGCTCAGGTCGCGTTCGACGAGACCCTTGCGCTCGGCCTCCTCCAGGCCGCGCTGGATCGCGGTGAAGGCCAGGCCGGTGCGCTCGCCGAACTGCATCAGCGTGAAACCGGCCTTCAGGCGCATGGCGTTCAGCATGAATTCGAACGGCAGGTCGGCCAGCGCGACCTCGTCGCTCTGCGCGACGGCGGTGCCGGCGCGGGCGTTGTCCATGTACAGACGCGGCTCGCGAAAACGCACCTGGCGCACGATGCGATGGGCGAAGCTGAGCTTGCTGTGGGCGCCGGCGCCGATGCCAAGGTAGTCGCCGAACTGCCAGTAGTTGAGGTTGTGCGCGCAGGTGTGGCCGGGCCGCGCATAGGCCGAGACCTCGTAGCGCGACATGCCGATGGCGCCGGTGCGCTCGGTGATGCGGTCGAGCATGGCGTAGGCGATGTCGTCTTCGGGCAGCTGCGGCGGGAACTTGGCGAACCAGGTGTTCGGCTCGATGGTGAGGTGGTAGACCGACAGGTGCGGCGGCGCGAGCGCGAGCGCCTGCGTGAGGTCGGCGTCGAGCTGCTCGAGCGACTGGCCCGGCAGCGCATACATGAGGTCGAGGTTGAAGGTGTCGAACGAGGCCGCGGCCTCCTCGGCGGCGGCGATCGCCTGGGCGCGGTCGTGCACGCGGCCCAGCGCCTTCAGGTGCTCGTCGTTGAAGCTCTGCACGCCCAGCGACAGCCGGGTGACGCCGGCCGCGCGGTAGGCGCGGAAGCGGTCGCGCTCGAAGGTGCCGGGGTTGGCCTCGAGCGTGATCTCGCAGTCGGGCGTGAGCTTCAAGCGCGCGCGCACGTCGCCCAGCAGGCGGTCGATGGCCTGGGGCGAGAACAGGCTCGGGGTACCGCCGCCGATGAAGATGGCCTGGACGCCGCGACCCCAGATCAACGGCAGCGCGGCATCGAGATCGGCAATGAGCGCGTCGATGTACGCGGACTCGGGCATGCCGTCGGCCTCGGTGGGGCTCGTGGCGCGCCACTCGTGGGAATTGAAATCGCAATACGGGCACTTGCGCAGGCACCACGGCAGGTGGATGTACAGCGTGAGCGGCGGCAGTGCCGTCAGCTGCAGCGGGCCGGGGCGCATCCAGTGCAGCACGTCGTTGGCATGCGGCGCACCAACCGGCGCCGCGGGCTGGATGGGAACGACGGACGAGGGAGCGCTCACAGCCATCGCTCGCGCATCAGCGCCAGCATGGCGCGCGCGGCCTGGCCGCGGTGGCTGTGGGCGTTCTTCACCTCGGGCGTGAGCTGGGCGAAGGTCTTGCCGAAGGCGGGCAGGTACATCACGGGGTCGAAGCCGAAGCCGTTGTCGCCGACCGGCGCCGGCGCGATCTCGCCGGCCACGCGGCCCACCGCGATCAGCGGCTCGGGATCGTCGTGCCTGCGCAGCGCGACCAGGGTGCTGACGAGCGCGGCGCGGCGGTTGGCCTGTCCGGCCAGTTGCTCGAGCAGCGCCTTGACGTTGTTGGCATCGCCCTTGGAGTAGCCGAACTGGGTGGCGTAGTAGGCGGTGTCGACGCCCGGCAGGCCGCCGAAGGCATCGACGCACAGGCCGGCGTCGTCGGCGATGGCGGGCAGGCCGGTGGCGGCGCTGGCGTGGCGTGCCTTGGTCAGCGCGTTCTCGACGAAGGTGCGGAACGGCTCCTCGGCCTCGCTCACGCCGAGCTCCGACTGCCGCACGAGCGTGACGTCGAGTTCGGCGAAGAGCTGCTGCAGTTCGGCCAGTTTGCCGGCGTTGTTGGAAGCCAGGACGAGTTTCATACGTGGAAAGGAATAACGACGGCGGCCTTCTGCGGGCCGCGGTTCATGGCTGCTACTTCGACTGCAGGGCCTGCTGCTGCAGGACGACGAGTTCGCCGATGCCCTTCTCGGCCAGGCCCAGCAGCAGGTTCATCTCCTCGCGCGTGAAGGCCACGCCCTCGGCCGTGCCCTGCACTTCGACGAAATGGCCGGCGCCGGTCATGACGACGTTCATGTCGGTGTCGCAGGCGGAGTCCTCGGTGTACTCGAGGTCGAGCAGCGGCGTGCCGCCGACGATGCCCACCGAGATGGCGGCGACATGGCCCTTGATCGGCGAAGCGGCCAGCGTGCCGGCGGCGATCAGCTTGTTGACGGCATCCTGCGCGGCGACGAAGGCGCCGGTGATGGCGGCGGTGCGGGTGCCGCCGTCGGCCTGCAGCACGTCGCAGTCGAGGTGGATGGTGCGTTCGCCGAGCGCGGCGAGGTCGAACACGGCGCGCATCGAGCGGCCGATGAGACGCTGGATCTCCTGCGTGCGGCCGGTCTGCTTGCCCTTGGCGGCCTCGCGGCTGCTGCGGGTGTGGGTGGCGCGCGGCAGCATGCCGTATTCGGCCGTCACCCAGCCTTCGCCGCTGCCCTTCTTGTGCGGCGGCACCTTCTCCTCGACCGAGGCGGTGCACAGCACGCGGGTCTGGCCGAACTCGATCAGCACCGAGCCCTCGGCGTGGATGGTGAAGCCGCGCGTGATGCGCACGGGGCGCAACTGGTCGGCGGCGCGGCCGCCGCTACGGGTGAAAGCTGTCATGGTCTGATGAAGAAAAAGGAAGGGAAAAACACGGGCGCGCCCTCGAACGGGAAGGCGCGGAACGATTCAGGTCTTGCGGGCCGCCGAACGCCGGATGGCTTCGTTGATCTCGGCGATGGAACGCTCGATGGCGTCCTCGTCGAGGTCCTCGATCTCGTCGTCGGCGAGCATGCCGGCCTGGATGGTCGAGGCGAACACGCCATCGCTGATGCTGTCGGTGGAGATGCCGGGCTCCTCGCCGGGCGCGTCGGGCATTTCCCACTCGAGCGCGATCAGCGTCACGTTGTCGCTGTGCGAGCCGCCCTTGCGCAGCGCCATCTCGGCGAGGTCGGGCGCGGCATCGGACACGGGCTTGCCGGACGACAGGGTGTGCACGATCAGCGCGTCGTCGAGCACGCCCCAGACGCCGTCGGAGCACAGCATGATGCGGTCGCCGCGCTGCAGCGCGAGCGGGGCCGACACGTCGAACAGCGGCGTGGTGGGCGAGCCGAGGCAGGTGAGCAGCAGGTTGCGGTTGGCGGGCGAGGACTCGGACACGCCGCGGTGGCGCGGGCGCTCGGCATGCGAATGGTCGAGCGTGCGCACCAGCAGCCGGCCGTCGCGCACGACGTACAGGCGCGAATCGCCGCAATGCATCCAGGTGGCCATGCCGGCCTGCAGCACGGCCGCGACCACGGTGGTGCGCGGCGTGTCGAGCATCGCCTTGCTGCTGGCGTAGCGCATGATCTGCTGGTGCGCGGCCATCGCCGACTCGGCGAGGAAGGCCTTGGGGTCCTTCACCATCGGGCGCGCCTCGCGCTGGTAGAGCGCGGCCACGGTCTGCAGCGCGATCTGCGCGGCCACCTCGCCCTCGGGATGGCCGCCCATGCCGTCGGCCAGCACGAACAGGCCCGATTCGCGCGTGTAGCAGTAGCCCATGCGGTCTTCGTTCTTGAGACGGCCGCCCTTGCGGCTGACCTGGAAGACGGAGAACTTCATGGCCGCGCCTCCAGGCGGGCAAGGATCGAGGAGGCGATGCGCTGCGTCGTCATGCCGGACGGGTCGTCGGTGCCGCAGCGCGGGGCGCGCTCTTCTTGTCGAAGGAGCGGATGTTGTCGATCGAGAGGCGGACCTTCTCGCCCACCGTGAGCTTGGTGTAGCGGCGCTCGCCCTCGCGGCTGAGTTCCTTCTGCAGCGCGAACACGGACTGCGGGCGCGAGAGCGGATCGAGCGACATGCACCACTCGACCACCTCGATAAGGTTGTCGGAATAGACGCCGCGCAGGCGCGACAGCGAGAGGCTCAGGCGGTCCTTCTCGATGCGGCGCGGCGCGTCGTTGGGCGGGTAGCCCTGCATGCAGGCGTAGATGCAGGCGCCGATCGCGTAGATGTCGGTCCAGGGGCCCATCGAGGAATCGCGGCGGTACATCTCGGGCGCGGCGAAGCCGGGCGTGTACATCGGGCGGATGAAGATGCCTTCCTTGCTGAGCACTTCGCGCGCGGCGCCGAAGTCGATCAGCACGGCCCGGTCGTCGTCGGTGACGAAGATGTTGGCGGGCTTGATGTCGAGGTGCAGCATCTTGTACTGGTGCACGATGCGCAGGCCGCGCAGGATCTCGTCGAACAGCGAACGGATGGTCGATTCGCGGAACACCTTCTGCCGCTTGAGGTCGCGCGCGGTGACCACGAAGTCCTGCAGGGTCGCGCCCTCCAGGTAGTTCATGACCATGTAGACGGTCTCGTTCTCGCGGAAGAAGTTGAGCACGCTGACCACCGAGGCATGCGAGATCTGCGCGAGCGAGCGGCCTTCCTCGAAGAAGCTCTTGAGGCCCAGGCGGTACAGCGAGAGCTTCTCGGCCGGCACCTGCGGGGCGAGTTCGCCGGGGCCGCGGGTGGCGAGCGAAGAAGGGAGATACTCCTTGACCGCGACCTGCTGGCCGCTGGGGTCGATGGCCAGGTACACCACCCCGAAACCGCCCGCCGACAACCTGCGAACGATGCGGTAGCCACCGATGATCGTATCGGGCAGCAGAGGTGACGGCTTGACCTTTGACATAATCCGGGAGTTTCGCCCGAAGGCGATGGTGCGGCAAGCGAACGCCGTGCCGGTGCCTCGGTGAATGCAAGCAGAACCACAGAGAGGCGCAATGCCAGTTTACAGCATGACCGGCTATGCCAGCGGCCAGAACGGCCCCTCGGGCAGCCACGCCGAAACCGACGCGCGGCCCTTGGCCGCGGGCCGGCTCGGGGTCGAAATCCGCTCGGTCAACAGCCGCTTTCTCGACCTCACCTTCAAGCTCCCCGAAGAGCTGCGCCAGCACGAGACCGCCCTGCGCGAACTGCTGACCGGCCGCCTCAAGCGCGGCAAGGTCGAACTGCGCGCGGCCATCGAAACCAATGCCCAGGGCGGCGTGGCGGAGCCTTCCGTCAAGCTGCTGCAACGGCTCAACGGCGTGCAGGACGGCATCAAGGCCTGGCTGCCCGGCGCGCGCGAACTCAGCGTGGCCGACGTGCTGCGGCTGGCCGGCAGCGACAGTACGCCGCGCGGCGACTGGGGCGCCGACCTGCTCGAGGTGGGCGCGAAGGCGCTCGAGGCGCTGGTGTCGGCCCGCCAGCGCGAAGGCGCGCGGCTGGCCAAGATGCTCGAGGCGCACCTGGGCCAGTTGCGCGAACTGGTCGCCCAGGCCGGCCCGCTGGTGCCACAGCTGGTCGAACAGCAGCGCACCCGTTTCCTCGAGCGCTGGCAGGAGGCCATGGGCCTGGGCGCCAACGGCGGCGGCACGCTGCCCGAGGCGGCGCAGGACCGCGCACTGACCGAGGCGACCGCGTTCGCGATCCGCATCGACGTGGCCGAGGAGCTGACGCGGCTGAACTCGCACCTCGACGAGATCGAGCGGCTGCTCAAGAAGGGCGGCGAGATCGGCAAGCGGCTCGACTTTCTGATCCAGGAACTGCATCGCGAGGCCAACACGCTGGGCTCCAAGTCGGCGGCGCTGGAACTCACGCGCATCGGCGTGGACATGAAGGTGCTGATCGAGCAGATGCGCGAGCAGGTCCAGAACATCGAGTGAGCGAGCGAGTGAAGGAAAGCATGGACTATCCCGGCAACATCTTCGTGGTTGCGGCACCGAGCGGGGCCGGCAAGTCGAGCCTCGTGAAGGCCCTGATGGAGCTCGACTCGGCGGTGCAGCCCTCCGTGTCGCACACGACACGCTCGCCGCGCGGGCAGGAAAAGCACGGCCGCGAATACTTCTTCGCCTCGACCTCGGAGTTCGACGCCATGGTGGCTTCGGACGCCTTCGTCGAATGGGCCCACGTGCACGGGCAGCGCTACGGCACCTCCAAGAAGGCGATCGAGGAACGCATCGCCCAGGGCGCCGACGTGATCCTCGAGATCGACTTCCAGGGTGCCCTGCAGATCCGCAAGGCCTTCGCGAACGCGGTGATGATCTTCATCCTGCCGCCGAGCTGGGAAGAGCTGCGCTCGCGGCTGGAACGCCGGGGCGAGGACAGCGCCGCGGTCATCGAACTGCGGCTGCAGAACGCCGCCGAAGAGATGGCCCAGGCCGGGAAATTCGATTTCGTTATAATCAACGAGTTATTTGAGCGCGCACTGTTCGATCTCAAGGCGATCGTCCACGCTCAGCGGCTCCGGTATTCCGCGCAGCGACGCGCGCGTGCCGACACTTTCGCCGCCTTGAACATCCCCTGATTCCACGCTCACCGACCGAAAGATTCCATCATGGCCCGCATCACCGTCGAAGACTGCCTGCAGCAGATCCCCAACCGCTTCCAGCTCGTGCTCGCCGCGACCTACCGCGCGCGCATGCTGAGCCAGGGCCATGCCCCGAAGATCGAAAGCAAGAACAAGCCGGCCGTGACCGCGCTGCGCGAGATCGCCGAAGGCAAGATCGGCCTGGAAATGCTCAAGAAGGTTCCCGGCTGATCGCTGACGCAGGCTTGCAACGGAAAAGCACCGCGACGCGGTGCTTTTTTTACGCCTGATCACGTCCACACAGCGGTCACGCTAAAGTGATAGCCATGAGCGCGGTCGCAAAATCTCAGTCCCATGCCCCTACGGGCACGCCGAAGCCGAGCCCGGCGGCGCTGAATGCGGCCGCCGCCAGCTTCGCGGCCCTGACGGCGCGGCTCGACTACCTGAGCCCCGAAGACACCGAACTGGTCCGCCGCGCCTACCGTTTTGCCGACGAGGCCCACCTGGGCCAGCTGCGCAACAGCGGCGAGCCCTACATCACCCACCCGATCGCCGTGGCGGCGCAATGCGCCGAATGGAAGCTCGACGCGCAGGCCCTGATGGCCGCCCTGCTGCACGACGCCATCGAGGACTGCGGCGTCACCAAGCCCGAGCTGATCGAGCGCTTCGGCGCGCCGGTGGCCGAACTGGTCGACGGCCTCACCAAGCTCGACAAGCTGCAGTTCAACACGCGCGAAGAGAACCAGGCCGAGTCCTTCCGCAAGATGCTGCTGGCGATGGCGCGCGACGTGCGCGTCATCCTGGTCAAGCTGGCCGACCGCACCCACAACATGCGCACGCTGGCCGATGCGCCGCGCGAGAAATGGGCCCGCATCTCACGCGAAACGCTCGACATCTACGCGCCCATCGCGCACCGGCTCGGCCTCAACCAGACGTACCGCGAGTTACAGGAACTGTCGTTCCGGCACCTCAAACCGTGGCGCTATGCCACGCTGGCCAAGGCCGTGGCCAAGGCGCGCGGCCGCCGGCGCGACCTGATCCAGAAGGTGCAGCGCGAGGTCGAGACCGCCTTCGCCGCCGCCCACATGACGCTGCGGATCGCGGGGCGCGAGAAGACGCTCTATTCGATCTACCGCAAGATGGAGGAAAAGCACCTGAGCTTCGCCCAGGTGACCGACATCTACGGCTTCCGGCTGATCGTGCCGAACGTGATCGCCTGCTACACCGGCCTGGGCATCCTGCACCAGATGTACAAGCCGCTGCCGGGCAAGTTCAAGGACCACATCGCGATCGCCAAGCTCAACGGCTACCAGTCGCTGCACACCACGCTGGTGGGCCCGGCGGGCGTCAGCGTCGAATTCCAGCTGCGCACCGACGCCATGCACGTGGTGGCCGAATCGGGCGTGGCGGCGCACTGGCTCTACAAGGCCGCGGACCCGAGCACGGCCAGCAACGACCGCCTGGGCACCAAGTGGCTGCAGTCGCTGCTCGACATCCAGGACGAGACGCGCGATGCCGCGGAGTTCTGGGACCACGTCAAGGTCGACCTGTTCCCCGACGCCGTCTACGTCTTCACGCCCAAGAGCCAGATCATGGCGCTGCCGCGCGGCGCGACCGTGGTCGACTTCGCCTACGCGATCCACAGCAACATCGGCGACCACACCTCGGCCGCACGCATCAACGGCGACCAGGTGCCGCTGCGCACCGAGCTCAAGAACGGCGACGTGGTCGAGGTGATCACCGCGCCGGTCTCCACGCCCAATCCGGCCTGGCTCGGCTTCGTGCGGACCGGCCGTGCGCGCTCGAAGATCCGCCACTACCTCAAGACCCTGGCCCATGCCGAATCCGAAGGCCTGGGCGAGAAGCTGCTGGCGCAGGCCCTGCGCGCCGAAGGCCTGAGCAAGCTGCCCGAGGACGATGCGGAGCACCAGCCGCTGTGGGAAAAGCTGCTGCGCTTCACCGGCAACCGCACGCGCGCCGAACTGCTGACCGACATCGGCCTGGGCAAGCGCATCGCGAGCATCGTGGCCAAGCGGCTGATGGCGCTCATGGCCGAGCTCGGCGAGCGCCCCGACGCGCTGCTGCTGAGCCGCGAGCGCTTCATCTCGCATGAAACCATCTCGCAGGGCGCCGTCACGCTTGACGGCAGCGAGAACTCTTCCGTGCGCTTCGCGCTGTGCTGCCGCCCGATCCCGGGCGACCCGATCGTGGGCTACCTAGGCCACGGCGAAGGCCTGGTGGTGCACACCGAGGCCTGCGGCGTGGGCCAGCGCCTGCGCCACAAGGACAGCGAACGCTTCTTCGCGGTCGAGTGGGCCGACGAACCGACGCGCGCCTTCGAGACCGGCGTGATCATCACCGTGCGCAACGACAAGGGCGTGCTGGCGCGCGTGGCCGCGACGCTGGCCGATGCCGAAGCCGACATCACCCACGTCGAGATGGCCGACGAGACGCCGCAGGATTCGACCGATCTGCGCTTCGTGATCGCGGTGCGCGATCGCTCGCATCTGGACGCGGTGCTGCGCTCGGTGCGCCGGACCACCTCGGTGCTGTCCGCGGCGCGCACCGTTCCCGCGTCCTGATTCCGCGCCGCGCCTGCGGCCCAGCCTCTATGCGGCGCCCGGCCCCGGCGCCGGATAGGCGACCGACAGCAGCTCGACCTCGTGCGTGCCGCCCGGCGTGACGAGCTTCACCACATCGCCCTCCCGCGCCTTCAGCAGCGCCCGCGCGATCGGCGAGATCCAGCTGACCTGCGACTGCGCGCTGTCGGCCTCGTCGATGCCGAGGATCGTCACGCTGCGCTCGTCGCCGTTCTCGTCCGCGTAGCGCACCGTGGCGCCGAAGAAGACCTGGTCGCTGCCGTGGTGCACCGAGGGATCGGTCACCTCGGCAATTTCGAGGCGCTTGGTGAGGAAGCGGATGCGGCGGTCGATCTCGCGCAGCCGCTTCTTGCCGTAGAGGTAGTCGCCGTTCTCCGAGCGGTCACCGTTCTTGGCGGCCCAGTGCACGGCCTCGACCACCTTGGGCCGCTCCTCGTCCATCAGCTGCAGCAGCTCGGTCCGCAGCCGCGCATAGCCGGCGGGGGTGATGTAGTTCTTGCCGCCCGCGGGCAGCGGCGGCATCGCGCCGTCGGCACCGTCGTCGTCCGCGTCGGAATCCGTTTCCTTGGTGAATGCCTTGTTCAAGCGACGCCTCCGGAGATCGAAAGAGAAGCGTGGCGTCCGCCGCGCGGACGAGCCTCGTACCAAAAAGAAAAGGGTCAACTCGTTTCCGAGTTGACCCTTGAAGAGTGGTGCGGCTGGCAGGAATTGAACCCACGACCCCTTGGTTCGTAGCCAAGTACTCTATCCAACTGAGCTACAGCCGCACAGCTTGCTATCATAGCATGTATTTTTGAGGCCTTTTCGATCCGTCGAAACAAATCTCAAAAATACGGGTGGTAGGCCGTGATGGGCTTGAACCATCGACCAACGGATTATGAGTCCGCTGCTCTAACCAACTGAGCTAACGGCCCACGTGGGCTCGATTCTATTCGCGCCGAAAAGGCGCCTTGCTACTTGCGGTGGCTCAGCGCGTTGCTGACCAGCTTGGAAGTGATGTCGACGATCTGGATCATGCGCTCGTAGGGCATGCGCGTCGGGCCGATCACGCCCAGCGTGCCCACGACCTGGCCGTCGACCTCGTAGTTGGCGCTGACGATGGACAGCTCCTCGACCGGCACCACCTGGCTCTCGCCGCCAATGAAGATGCGCACGCCCTCGGCCTTGCTCGACACGTCGAGCAGCCGCATCAGCTGCGCCTTCTGCTCGAAGAGCTCGAAGGCGCGGCGCAACTGCCCCATGTCGCTCGAGAAGTCGCTGACCGCGAGCAGGTTGCGCTCGCCCGAGATCACGACGTCGTCCTCCTGCGATTCGCTCAGCACGTCAGAACTGACCTTCACGGCCGCCTGCATCAGCGCCGCGATCTCGCCGCGCAGCGTGTCGACCTCGGACTGCAGCCGGTCGCGCACCTGCTCGATCGTCAGGCCCGCATAGTGGGCGTTGATGTAGTTCGCGGCCTCGACCAGCTGCGACTGCGAGTAGTCGGCCTCGGGAAAGATCACGCGGTTCTGCACGTCGCCTTCGGGCGAGACGATGATCACCAGCAGCCGGCGGTCCGACAGGCGCAGGAACTCGATCTGCTTGAACACCGACGAGCGCCGTGGCGCCATCACCACGCCGACGAACTGCGAGAGGTTCGACAGCAGGTGCGCCGCGTTGGCGATCACGCGCTGCGGCTGGTCGGGCGCGAGGCTCGGCGCGGCCAGGTGCTCGCGCTGCGCGGTGAGCATGGTGTCGACGAAAAGCCTGTAGCCGCGCGCCGTGGGCACGCGGCCGGCCGAGGTGTGCGGACTGGCGATCAGCCCGAGCGACTCGAGGTCCGACATGACGTTGCGGATGGTCGCGGGCGAGAGGTCCAGGCCCGAGGAACGCGAGAGCGTTCGCGAGCCGACAGGCTGGCCTTCGGCGATGTAGCGCTCGACGAGCGTCTTGAGCAGCAACTTGGCGCGGTCGTCCAGCATTGCAAGATTTTAGTGTTGTAATTTGTAGCCATGACCTCTCCCTTTCGTCACGTCGCGCTGATCGGCAAATACCAGGCTTCCGGAGCCCGGTGCGGCGAGCGCGACAGCGTGATGGAGGGCATTGCGAGTTTTCTCGAATCCCAGGGCTGCAAGGTCTACGTCGAACAGCCGCGCGGCGACGACGAACCGGCCCAGGCCCTGCCCACCGGCGACCGCTACGAGGCCCTCACGGTCGAGCAGATCGGCCAGCAGTGCGACCTCGGCCTGGTGGTCGGCGGCGACGGCACCATGCTCGGCATCGGCCGGCAGCTCGCGGCCTTCGGCATCCCGCTGATCGGCATCAACCGGGGCCGGCTCGGCTTCATCACCGACATTCCGCTCGACAACTTCCAGGCCACGCTGATCCCGATGCTGGCCGGCGAATACGAGGAAGACCACCGCAGCCTGATGCACGCGCAGGTGATGCGCGACGGCGCCGTGGTGTTCGATGCGCTCGCGATGAACGACGTGGTGGTCAACCGCGGCGCGACCTCGGGCATGGTCGAGCTGCGGGTATCGGTGGGCAAGCATTTCGTGGCCAACCAGCGCGCCGACGGCCTGATCATCGCGTCGCCCACGGGTTCGACGGCCTATGCGCTGTCGGCCGGCGGGCCGCTGCTGCATCCGGCGGTGCCGGGCTGGGTGCTGGTGCCGATCGCGCCGCACACGCTGTCAAACCGCCCGGTGCTGCTGCCCGATGCCGACGAGATCGTGATCGAGCTCGTGGGCGGGCGCGATGCCAGCGCGAATTTCGACATGCAATCGCTGGCCTCGCTCGCGATCGGCGACCGCGTGGTGGTGCGCCGCTCCGATTTCCGGGTGCGCTTCCTGCACCCGCGCGGCTGGAGCTATTTCGACACGCTGCGCAAGAAACTGCATTGGAACGAAGGAGGTTCCTGAGATGGCGCTCAGACGCATCGCACTGCGCGATTTCGTGATCGTGCGATCCCTGGAGATCGACCTGTCCGACGGCTTCACGGTGCTGACCGGCGAAACCGGCGCGGGCAAATCCATCCTGATCGACGCGCTGCAGCTCGCGCTCGGCAACCGCGCCGATGCGGGCGCGGTGCGCGAAGGCGCCGAGCGGCTCGACGTGAGCGCGGAGTTCGACCACGACCCGGCCTTCGTGGCGTGGCTCGACGAAGGCGGCTTCGAGCCGGGCGATGCCCTGCTGCTGCGCCGCACCGTCGACCTGCAGGGCCGCAGCCGCGGCTGGATCAACGGCAGCCCCGCCACCGCGACGCAGCTGCGCGACATCGGCGACCGGCTGCTCGACATCCATGGCCAGCACGCCTGGCAGAGCCTCACGCGGCCCGACGCGGTGCGCGGCCTGCTCGATGCCTACGCCGGCGTGCGCATCGATGCGCTCGACGCCGCCTGGCAGGGCTGGCGCCAGGCGCTGTCCGCGCTCGAGCGTGCGCGCGGCACGCAGGATTCGCTGCAGCGCGAGCGCGAACGGCTGCAGTGGCAGATCTCGGAGGTCGCGAAGCTCGCGCCCGGCGCCGACGAATGGGAAGAACTGTCGGGAAGCCACACGCGCATCTCGAACGCGCAGGCGCTGATCGACGCCGCCCAGGGCGCCAGCCACGCGCTCGAGGACGAGGACAACGGCGCGCTGGCCGCGCTCTCGCGCGCGGTCACGCTGCTGCAGAACTGCGAACACATCGAGCCCGAGTTCCGCGCGCTCGGCGAGGTGCTGTCCTCGAGCATCGCGCAGGCCGCCGACGCCGCGCACTCGCTGCACGGTTACCTGCGCGACGCCGACACCGACCCGCAGCGTCTGGCCGAACTCGACGAACGCATGAGCCTGTGGATGTCGCTGGCGCGCCGCTACAAGCGCCCGCCGGTCGAGCTGCCGGCGCTGCTGGCCGGCTGGCAGGCCGAGCTGCAGGCCCTCGACGCGCAAAGCGACCTCGAAGGCCTGGAACGTGCCGAGCAGACGGCGCAGCAGGCTTACCTGAAGGAGGCCCGTGCGCTCGGCAAGCTGCGCAAGCAGGCCGCGCCCAAGCTGGCCCAGGCGGTCACGCAGGCGATGCAGGGCCTGGGCATGCAGGGCGGCCGCTTCGAGGTCGATCTGCAGCCGCTGGCCCAGCCGGGCAAGGCCGGTCTCGAGGAGATCGCCTTCCTGGTCGCCGGCCACACCGGCAGCACGCCGCGGCCGATCGGCAAGGTGGCCTCGGGCGGCGAACTCTCGCGCATCGCGCTCGCGATCGCGGTCACCACCAGCCAGCTCGGCGCCGCCCAGACGCTGATCTTCGACGAGGTCGATTCGGGCGTCGGCGGCGCGGTCGCCGAGACCGTGGGCCGGCTCATGAAGCAGCTCGGCCGCGACCGCCAGGTGCTCGCGGTCACCCACCTGCCCCAGGTGGCGGCCTGCGCCGACCACCACCTCGTGGTCGCCAAGCGGCAGACCGCGGGAACCACCGGCAAGGATGGTCCGCGCACCGAGAGCGGCGTGTCGCTGCTCGACGACGACAGCCGCGCGAACGAGATCGCCCGCATGCTGGGCGGCGAGAAGGTCTCGCAGACCTCGCTCGCCCACGCGCGCGAGATGCTGGGCCACAAGACGCCGGCGGCCACCTCATGAAGGCGGTGCGCCACGACCACGGGGCTGCGCGATGAGCCTCGACCTGGTGCTCATCACTGGCATGTCGGGCTCCGGCAAGTCGGTCGCGCTGCATGCGCTCGAGGACGCGGGCTACTACTGCGTCGACAACCTGCCGCCCGAGCTGCTCACGCCCTTCATCGCGCTGCAGCATGCGCAGAACGCGCAGCGCGTGGCGATCGCGATGGACGTGCGCAGCGGCGTCTCGCTGCCGATCGTTCCGCAGCAGCTCGAGGCGCTGCGCAACGACGGCGTGTCGCTGCGCTCGCTGTTCCTCGACGCGACCACCGACGCGCTGCTGCGCCGCTATTCGGAAACCCGGCGCCGCCATCCGCTGTCGAGCCAGGAAGGCCGCACCGACGTGCCCGACCAGCAGCGCGTGCTGGTGCAGGCCATCGAGCTCGAGCGCGAACTGCTGGCCGACCTGCGCGAAGGCGCCGACGTGATCGACACCAGCCTGATCCGGCCGGCGCAGCTGCAGAGCTACGTCAAGTCGCTGATCTCGGCGCCGCAGAGCCGCCTGACGCTGGTCTTCGAGTCCTTCGCATTCAAGCGCGGCGTGCCGCTCGATGCCGATTTCGTGTTCGACGTGCGCATGCTGCCCAACCCGCACTACGTGCCCACGCTGCGGCCGCTGACGGGCCGCGACGCGCCGGTGGCCGACTGGCTGCGCGAGCACGACGACGTGGCGCGCATGTACGAGGACATCGAGCAGTTCCTCACGCGCTGGCTCGATGCACTCGCACGCGACCACCGCAGCTACGTGACGGTGGCGATCGGCTGCACCGGCGGCCAGCACCGCTCGGTGTTCCTGGTCGAGCAGCTGGCGCGCAGCTTCGGCGCGCGCTGGGGCGCGCTCAAGCGGCACCGCGAACTCGACGCGAGCTGAAGAAAAAAGGGCGAGGGGCCGAAAGCCTCAGCCCTCGGTGTTCTCGAGCAGCTTGCGCACCGGCGCGGGCAGCCCCAGGCCCAGCCATTCCGAGGCCTCGACCCAGCGCGCCGCATCGCCCTGCGGCGTTCCGCCATCGATGCGCACCGGATGCAGGTGCAGGTCCTTGTGGGTCAGCACGTGCACGAAGGGCGCGAGGTCCTCGCAGCGATCGCGTTCGGCCGCGGGCAGCGCGGCCAGCAGTTCGTCGCGCGAATCGAACACCGGCAGGCAATGCAGGCCGGCCCAGATGCCCTTGGCGGGCCGCTTCTCGAGCCACACGCGCCCGCTCGCATCGCGCGCCAGCAGCACCCACAGCGACTGCGCCGTGCGCCGCAGCTTGCGCGTCTTGACCGGATAGCGCTCGGGCGAGCCTTCGCGCAGCGCCACGCAGCTGTCGTTGACCGGGCACAGCATGCAACTCGGCTTGCGCGGCAGGCACACGGTGGCGCCGAGGTCCATCTGGCCCTGCGTGTAGCTCGCGATCGCCTCGCGGTCGTCGGCCGGCGGCAGCAGCCGCGTCGCATGCTCCCAGAGCAGGCGCTCGCTGGCCGAGGAGGACAGGTCCTCGCCGAAGCCCAGCACGCGCGTCAGCACGCGCTTGACGTTGCCGTCGAGGATGGCGACGCGCTCGCCGAAGCAGAAGGCCGCAACGGCCGCGGCGGTGGAACGGCCGATGCCCGGCAAGGTCGCCAGTTCGGCGGCCGTCTGCGGGAAGCTGCCGCCGAAGCGCGCCATCACCTCCTGCGCGCAGCGGTGCATGTTGCGGGCGCGGCTGTAATAGCCGAGGCCGCTCCACAGGCCGAAGACCTCGTCCTCGGTGCCTTCGGCCAGCGCCCGCACGTCGGGAAAGCGCTCGAGGAAGCGCGCGAAATAGCCGAGCACGGTCGTGACCTGCGTCTGCTGCAGCATCACCTCGGACAGCCACACGCGGTAGGGATCGCGCGTGTTCTGCCACGGCAGCTCGCTGCGGCCATGGCTGCGCTGCCAGGCGACCACGCGCTCGGCGAAGTGCGCCGGGAGTTTCAAGGCGGCGGACGCGGCAGCCTCGCGGCTGCGCTTGCGCGTGCGCGCGGCAACGGTCGCCGGCACGCCGTGCTCAGGCCGCGGCACGCAGCTCGCCGGCCGAGGCCGCCGTGGCGGACGGCTTGCCCTGCTGCGCGATCAGCGCGGTGAATTCGCTCAGGCGCTGCTGCAGCCCGGCCAGCGCGCTCTCCTGCGCCGCCAGTTCGAGCAGCCGCTCGTCGAGGCTGCCGGCCGCGTTCTGGATGCGCTCGATCGCCTCGATGCGCTTGCTGAAGTTGCGGCGGCGCTCCTTGAGCTGCGCATCGATCTGCGCGCTGGCGCCCTTGCTCCAGCGCTCGACCTCGGTCATGGCTGCCTCGTTCACCAAGCGCAGCCGGCTCGCGAGCGCGCGCACCAGCTTGTCGCAGAAGTCGGCCTGCGCGAGCTTGAGCATGTTGCCCACGCCCAGGTAGTGGATGTGGCTGCGCTCGATCTGGCTGAGCTCCTGCTCGAAGCCGCTGAGGTCGGGCTCGGCCGGCGCCTGCAGGGTGAAGCCCTGCTCGGCATTGAGCTGGCGGAAGGTGGCGTGCAGCATCGACTGGATCTCGGCCGTGGTCGCCTGCACCTCGCGCAGGTTGTTGCGCAGCGAATCGAAGGTCTCGCCGTACACCTTGCGCACGTTGAACTTGACACCGGGGCGCTTGAGCGCGGCCGACAGCCGCACCATGTCGGCCTTGAGCGCCGTGCGGCCCAGCACCGCGTAGACCTCGCGCAGCAGCTTGCCCTGCACCGAGCGCAGCGCCAGGATGCGCGCGTTGCTGCCCTCGAACTCGTTCTGTTCCTGGTCGATGCGCGCGCGCATGTGCCGGATCACCGACACGTTCTTGCCGCGCAGCCCCTGCAGCTCGAGCGCCTGCTCGGCCAGGTCGCGCTGGCGCACCTTGAGGATGCGCTCGGCCTCGGTCCGCAGCGCGGCCATGCCGGCATCGACGGCCAGCCGCAGCATGGTCTCGCGCTTGCCGAGCACGCCCTGGCCCAGCAGGGCCTCGAGCGCGGGCAGGCGGCTGGCCTCGAGCAGCCGCGCGTCGCGGTGCACCTTGGCCTGCAGGCCCTTCTGCGCGGACACCGGCAGCACCTGTGCGAGCGGCACGTCGAGGTGCTTGGCGGCGACCTGGCGCTGCTGCTCGATCTGCTGCTCGATCTGCGCGTGGGTGCTCAGTGTGTCCCACAGGGTGTCGATCTTGTTGAGCACCACGAAGCGCGTGTCGCTGCCCTCGTTCTCGGTCACCAGGTGCTCGCGCCAGATCGACAGGTCGGAGCGGGTGACGCCGGTTTCGGCGCCGAGGATGAAGACCACCGCATGCGCCTGCGGGATCAGGCTCACCGTCAGCTCGGGCTCGGCGCCGATCGCGTTGAGGCCCGGGGTGTCGAGGATCACCAGCCCCTGCTCGAGCAGCGGATGCGGCATGTTCAGCACGGCATGGCGCCAGCGCGGGATCTCGACCCGGCCCTCGGCGTCCTGCACCGGGTTGTCGTCGGGCGTTTCCTCGTTCCAGAAGCCCAGCGCGCGCGCCTCGTCCTGCGAGACCCAGCGCACCTCGGCCACCTTGGCCATGGCCTGGGCCAGCCGTTCGGCATCGCCGACGTCGATCGCGATCTCGGTCCAGCGCGCGGGCTGGTCGCGCCAGTAGGCGAGCGAATGCGGTTCGAGGCGGGTCTCGATCGGCAGCAGGCGCAGCTTGGGCGCCAGCATGGCGTCGTAGCCGAGCTCGGTCGGGCACATGGTGGTGCGGCCCGCGCTCGCCGGCATGATGCGCCGCCCGTAGCCGGCGAAGAAGATCGCGTTGATCAGCTCCGACTTGCCGCGCGAGAACTCGGCGACGAAGGCCACCATGACCTTGCTGGTGCGGATCTGCGATTCGAGCCCGCGCAGCCGCTCGGCCACCGCCTGGTCGAGCAGCTCGTTCTCGGTCAGCCAGCGGGACAGCCACTGCAAGCGGTGGGCGAAATTGCTCCGCCACGCACCGTGCTGGTCGAGTTGTTGGTTGAAGGAGCGGCTCAAGGTGGAAATGTAAAAACTTTCTTACAAATATAACATCGCAATCTGAAAACCGGGTGACCGGTACGCATTGACCTCCGGCCGTGCTGCGGCACTGCGACCGTTCATCGGACTACTTCTGGCACACCGGACAGAAATAGGTCGAGCGCTGCCCCTGGCGCAGCAGCCGGATCGGCGTGCCGCAGACCCTGCACGGTTCGCCGGCACGGCCGTAGACCGTGGCCTCGAGCTGGAAGTAGCCGTTCTGGCCGTCGATGGAAAAGTCGCGCAGGGTGCTGCCGCCCTTCTCGACCGCCCGCGCCAGGATCTCCTTGACCGCAGCATGCAGCCGCGCGGCGCGCGGCCGGCTAATGCGCGCGGCCGACAGCGTGGGACGGATGCCGGCCTGGAACAGCGCCTCCGAGGCATAGATGTTGCCCACGCCCACCACCACGTCGCCCGCGAGCAGCACCTGCTTGATCGCGGTACGGCGCTTGCGCAGGCCGGCATGGAAGGCATCGAGATCGAAGGCCTCGCCCAGCGGCTCCATGCCGAGCCCGCCGAGCAGCTTGATCGCCCAGGGCGCGGCCTCGTCGTCGACATAGACCACGGCGCCGAAGCGGCGCGGATCGTTGAGCCGCAGCGTGCCGCGGTCGGTGACCAGGTCGAAGTGATCGTGCACGCCGGGCTCGGGCAAGGCGGCATCGAAGCGCAGGCTGCCCGACATGCCCAGGTGCAGCAGCAGCAGGCCCACGTCGAGATCGATCAGGAGGTATTTGCCGCGCCGGCGCACCTCGCGCACGCGGCGCCCCACGAGCAGCTCGGGCGCCACCATCAGCGCCCAGCGCAGCGGCTTGCCGATGCGCACGGCATCGATGCGCGCGCCGGCGATGCGGTCCGCGATTCCGCGCCGCGTGACTTCGACTTCGGGTAGCTCAGGCATGGGGCTCCAACAACTGCAGGACACGAAGCCCCACGCGGTGCTCGTTCAAATGCATGGATTATTATGGTTCGATGATTCCATCGCCCCGCCGACACCGCCTTGCGGCGGCCGCGTCACTCGTGCTCCTGGCCTGCGCCGCCCACGTTCACGCGCAGTCCTCCGACCCCGCCGCGCCGGACAGCCCGGCTCCCATCATCGAACGCAGCGCGCCGCCCAGGCCGGCAACGCCCGCGAGCCCGCAGCCCGCCAAGCCGCCCGCGCGGACGGCGCCCGCGAAGCCCGCTGCAGCGGCCGCCGCGGCCGATCCCGCGCCGCAGCCTTCGGCCCTGAGCGCCGACATGTTCTACGAGATCCTCATGGGCGAGCTCAGCGCGCGCTCGGGCGATCCCGGTTCGGGCTACCAGTACGTGCTCGATGCGGCGCGCAGGCTGCGCGACGGCAAGCTGTTCCAGCGCGCGATCGAGATCGCGCTGCAGTCGCGCTCGGGCGATGCGGCCCTCGCCGCGGCACGCGCCTGGCAGGACACGGTGCCCAACTCGCGCGACGCGCGCCGTTTCGAGCTGCAGATCCTGATCCTGCTCAACCGCATCGGCGACACGACCGAACTGCTGCGCGCCGAGATCGCGGCCAGCCCGCAGGTCGAACGACCGCTGCTGATGGCCGTGATCGCGCGCAACTACTCGCGCGCCACCGACAAGAAGCTCGCCGCCTCGGTGGTCGAGCAGGCGCTGGTCGACGAATTCAAGAATCCCGCGACGGCGGGCATGGCCTGGGCCACGGTGGGCCGGCTGCGCCTCAATGCCGGCGACAACTCCGGTGCGCTCGAGGCCGCGCGGAAGGGCCAGCAGGCCGACCCGGCCTCCGATGCGCCCCCGGCGCTCGCGCTCGAACTCATCGATCCGGGCCAGCCGCTGGCCGAACCGATCGTCACGCGCTACCTGGCCGGCAACCCGAAGGCTTCGCCCGAGTTGCGCGTGGCCTATTCGCGCGTGCTGGTCGAGAACCGCCGCTACGCCGAGGCCTCGAGCCAGCTGCAATCGCTGACCGTCGCGCGCCCCGAGCTCGCCGAACCCTGGCTGCTGCTCGGCAGCCTGCAGGCCCAGGCACGCCAGGACGCCGCGGCCGAGACCTCGCTCAAGCGCTACCTCGAGCTGGCCAGCAGCCAGCCGGCCGCCGCCGCGCAGGCCGAGGCCGGCGACCGCAACCGCGGCGTGACGCAGGCCTACCTGCTGCTGTCGCAACTGGCCGAGCGGCGCAAGGACTTCACCGGCGCCGAGCGCTGGCTCGCGCGCATCGACAACACCGACGACCTGGTGATCGCGCAGACCCGCCGTGCCGGCCTGCTGGCGCGCCAGGGCAAGCTGCCGCAGGCACGCGAGCTCGTGCGCGGCCTGCCCGAGCGCACGCCCGAGGACAAGAAGCAGAAGTTCCTGGCCGAGGTGCAACTGCTGCGCGACGCCAAGCAGTTCCAGGCCGCCTACGACATGCTGGCCCAGGCCTCGGCCGCCGCGCCCGACGACACCGACCTCGTCTACGACCAGGCCATGATGGCCGAGAAGCTCGACCGCCTCGACGAGATGGAGCGGCTGCTGCGCCGGCTGATGCAGCTCAAGCCCGAGAACCAAAACGCCTACAACGCGCTCGGCTACTCGTTCGCCGATCGCAAGATCCGGCTCGAGGAAGCCCGCACGCTGATCCAGAAGGCCGTGCAGCTCGCGCCCGAGGACCCGTTCATTGCCGACAGCCTGGGCTGGGTCGAGTTCAGGCTCGGCAACACCGCCGAGGCCATCCGCATCCTCGAGGCCGCCTACAAGACGCGCCCCGATCCGGAGATCGGTGCCCACTTCGGCGAAGTGCTGTGGTCCATCGGCCAGAAGGACCGCGCGGTCACGATCTGGAAGGAAGCGCTGCTGAGCGACGCCGACAACGAAACCCTGCAGGAAACGCTCAAGCGCCTGCGGGTCAAGCCCTGAAATGGCGGCGCTCGTGGCCTCCGGCGGCGCGCGGCCCGATGGCGGCCGGCGTCTGCTGCTGACGGCAATCGCTACTTTTTCCATAGCGGGATGCGCGCAGTTGACGGGCGGCTCGAAGGCCTCCGTGCCGCGCGCGACGAATGCCTGGAGCGGCCGCATGTCGCTGCGCGTGGACAGCGAACCGGTGCAGACCTTCTCGGCGCTGTTCGAGCTGCGCGGCTCGCCCGAGACCGGCGAGCTCTCGCTCACCACGCCGATCGGCAGCACGCTGGCTCAGTTGCACTGGTCGCCCGGCGAAGCCCTGCTCAAGAACGGCAGCGACACGCGGCGCTACGCCTCGCTCGACGCGCTGATCGAAGCAGCCACCGGCGCCGCGATCCCGGTCGCCGCGCTGTTCGGCTGGCTCGAGGGCCGCAACGATCCCGTGCCCGGCTGGCGAGCCGACCTCGGCCAGCTCGCGAGTGGCCGGCTGCAGGCGCTGCGCGAGACACCGGCGCCGCGGGCCGACCTGCGCATCGTGTTCGAGCGCATGCCGGCGTCATGAAGGCGATCTACGACCTTCCCGCGCCGGCCAAGCTCAACCTCTTCCTCCACGTCACCGGCCGGCGCGACGACGGCTACCACCTGCTGCAGTCGGTCTTCATGCTGATCGACTGGTGCGACACGCTCCACGTCGAGCTGCGCGGCGACGGCCAGCTGAGCCGCGAGGACCTGACCTTGCCGCTGCCGGCCGACGACCTCGTGCTGCGCGCCGCGCGCGCGCTGCAGGCCCATGCGGCGCCGGGCCAGGGCGCGCACATCGGCATCGCGAAGCACGTGCCCTCGCAGGCCGGCATGGGTGGCGGCTCGTCCGATGCCGCGACCTGCCTGCTGGCGCTCAACCGGCTCTGGAACCTGCGGCTGCCCCTGTCGGAGCTCGCGCGCATCGGCCTGACGCTGGGCGCCGACGTGCCTTTCTTCCTCTCGGGCCACAACGCCTGGGTCGAAGGCATCGGCGAGAAAATCCGCCCGATCGAACTGCCGTCGGCACGCTTCGTGGTGGTCAAGCCACGCGAGGGACTCGATACCCGTTTAATTTTTTCTGCGGATGATCTGCAACGGGCAAGTCCTGTTGCTATAATCACGGGCTTTGCTGCAGTACGCGAACAGCACGCAGATCAAAACCTCTTGAGCCTCGGCGAGGAAGTTTTCGATTTCGGCCACAACGACCTGCAGCCGGTTGCCCAACGGCTCTGTCCCGCGATCACCGACGCCATCGATTGGCTCGGCGCCCAGGGATTCGATGCCAGGATGACCGGCTCCGGAAGTTCGGTGTTCGCCAGAATGCAGCAGGAACCGCAGAACGCGGAACTGCTTTCGAGCCCCACGGGCTGGCAGGTTCGCCAATGCGACAATCTGGCCGCTCATCCGCTTCGAGGTTGGGCAGCCTGAAAAACTGATCGGAGCGCCCAGGCGTTTCGATGCGACATATATCGGTAGGCGGTGCAAACCGTCGACCTGTGTAGGGGAGTCGCCAAGCTGGTTAAGGCACTGGATTTTGATTCCAGCATGCAAAGGTTCGAATCCTTTCTCCCCTGCCAAACCTTTCAGAAACTACGGCCCGCGGGCCGTAGTTTCTTTTTGAAGCCGCGGTCCCTGGACCCGGCACTTCGTTTGCGGCCGACCCGCTGCAATAATCGGCGGCCCCAGGGTCGCCAAGACTCGTAACTCTTTGGCGGCTTTCCCAAGCCAAATCGCTCAGCCGGGACGCGCTCATGCAGGCTCACCATCCTGATTTCATGGTTTTCACCGGCAATGCCAATCCGGGCCTTGCTGCAGAAATCGCGAGCAACCTGGGCACCACCCTCGGTGCCGCCCGCGTCGGTCGCTTCTCCGACGGTGAAGTCACCGTCGAGATCAACCAGAACGTGCGGGCACGCGATGTGTTCGTGGTGCAGTCCACCTGCGCCCCGACCAACGAGAACCTGATGGAACTGCTGATCATGGTCGACGCGCTCAAGCGCGCTTCGGCCGAACGCATCAGCGCCGTGATTCCCTATTTCGGCTATGCCCGCCAGGACCGCCGCCCGCGCTCGAGCCGCGTGCCGATCTCGGCCAAGGTCGTGGCCAACCTGCTGGAAACCGTGGGCGTCGAGCGCGTGCTCACGATGGACCTGCACGCCGACCAGATCCAGGGTTTCTTCGACATCCCGGTCGACAACATCTACGCCTCGCCCGTGCTGCTGGGCGACCTGCGCGCCAAGAACTACGAAGACCTGATCGTGGTCTCGCCCGACGTCGGCGGCGTGGTCCGTGCCCGCGCGCTGGCCAAGCAACTGAACTGCGACCTCGCGATCATCGACAAGCGCCGCCCCAAGGCCAACGTCAGCGAAGTCATGAACGTGATCGGCGAGATCGACGGCCGCAACTGCGTGATCATGGACGACATGATCGACACCGCCGGCACGCTGGTCAAAGCGGCCGAAGTGCTGAAGGAACGCGGCGCCAAGAGCGTCTACGCCTATTGCACGCACCCGATCTTCTCGGGTCCCGCGATCGAGCGCCTCAGCAAGGGCACGGCCCTCGACGAAGTGGTCGTGACCAACACCATTCCCCTTTCCGACAGCGCCAACGGCTGCGGAAAGATCCGCCAGCTCTCCGTGGCACCGCTGATCGCCGAGACGATCCAGCGCATTGCCAAGGGCGAGTCGGTGATGAGTTTGTTCTCGGACCAGGACAATCTCTTCTGAGATTGCGCTCCTGCCGTTCGGGCAAAAAGCCGGCTTCCCTGATCGGGAAGTCATTTTGAAACCGGCGCCGCACTGGTCGCGGTCGGCGCTCAAGAAGCGAAATGGCCGTCGTGCCTTCGCTCCAAGGAGTTAACTATGAAATTCGTCGCTTTCGAGCGCGCCAAGCAGGGCACGGGTGCGAGCCGCCGTCTCCGCATTTCGGGCAAGACGCCCGGCATCGTCTACGGTGGCGAAGGCCAGCCGCAACTGATCGAGCTCGATCACAACGCGCTGTGGCACGCCCTCAAGAAGGAAGCCTTCCACGCCTCCGTCCTCGAGATGGAACTGGGCGGCAGCGTGAGCAAGGTGCTGCTGCGCGACGTGCAATACCACCCGTTCCGCCAGCTGGTCCAGCACATCGACTTCCAACGCGTCGATGCCAAGACCCGCCTGCACATGAAGGTGCCGCTGCACTTCAAGGGCGAGGAAGAGTCCGATGCCGTCAAGCTCGACCACAACCTCGTGAACCACGTGCTGACCGAACTCGAAGTGAGCTGCCTGCCCAGCGACCTGCCCGAGTTCATCGAAGTCGACCTCTCGACGCTGAAGAAGAACGCCACGCTGCACGTCAACGACATCAAGCTGCCCAAGGGCGTGAAGTTCGTGAGCCACGGCAAGACCAACCCGGTCGTGGTCTCGGCCGTGCCGCCGCTGGTCGCCGAAGAGCCGGCACCTGCTGCCGAAGGCGCTGCCGAAGCTGCACCCGCAGCGGCTCCCGCCAAGAAGTCCGGCAAGAAGTAATTCTTCTCGGCTTCGCGCTGCAAACCAAAGGCCCGCCTCGCGCGGGCCTTTTGCATTGCGCGACCGCCCGATAATCCCGCCCCATGATCAAACTGTTCGTCGGCCTCGGCAATCCCGGGCCTGAATACGAAGCCACGCGGCACAACGCCGGCTTCTGGTGGATCGACGCCCTCGCGCGCGACTGGAAGCTCAACCTCGTGCCCGAGCGCAGCTACCACGGCCTCGCGGCGCGCGCGAACATTGGCGGCCAGAGCATCTGGCTGCTCGAGCCGCAGACCTTCATGAACCTCTCGGGCAAGTCGGTCGCCGCGCTCGCGCGCTTCTTCAAGATCGCGCCCGAGGAAATCCTCGTGGCGCACGACGAGCTCGACGTGGTGCCCGGCCAGGCCAAGCTCAAGTTCGGCGGCAGCCATGCGGGCCACAACGGCCTGCGCGACATCCATGCGCAGCTCGGCACCGGCGACTACTGGCGGCTGCGCCTGGGCATCGGCCATCCCGGCGTGAAGTCGGAGGTGATCAACTGGGTGCTCAAGAAGCCGCTGAAGGAACAACGCGACGCGATCGACGACGCGATCGTGCGCAGCCTGCATGCCCTGCCCGCGCTGCTCGCGGGCGAAATGGAAAAGGCCACGGCCACCATCCACACGAGCAAACCGCCCCGGCCCAAACCGCCGCGGCGCGAGCCTGGCGACGGCAGCGCGCCCGCCGCACCCTAGCCAGCGTTCATCGCGGGAAGCGCCGACAGAGCGCGAAGCAAGAGGGAGAGAAGAACGATGTCGACAACGAGGGAGAGAACGAGAAGAACGCACCGCATGCACCGGTCCATCGTCGCGAGCGCGATGGCCATCGGCGTCTGTGCAGTGACCAGCGCATTCGCGCAGCAGCCGGGCACGTCGACCTGGCGCTGCGGCAACAGCTACAGCGACCGCCCCTGCGCAGGCGGAACGACGGTGAAGGTGGACGACGCGCGCAGCGACGACGACCGCCAGGCCGCCGACGAAGCCACGCGGCGCAACGCGAAGCTCGCCGACCGGCTCGAACGCACGCGGCTGTCCGAGGAGAAGCAGGCGAATCAGCGCGACCAGCGCGCCGCTCAGGATGCCCAGCGCGCTGCCCTCGCGCAACGCAGGCTCGAAGCCCAGGAGCGCCTGGAGAAGGCCAGGGCCACGAAGCTCGCGGCCGAGCCGCGCAAGGCCACGGCCAGCTACGGGGAGAGACCGGGATCGAAGCCCGGCGAGGAAGGCGGCGCGAAGAAGAAGCGCCGCAAGCCCGCGGCCTCAGACGCCGGCTGAGGGTAGGGACGGAGGCTGCGGTGCCGCGGCCTTCGTTGCCGTGAGACGCTGGTACTTCTGCAGCAGCGTCTCGCGGCTTTCCACGTGGTCCGGATGGATCGGGATGCAGGCCACGGGGCAGATCTGCACGCACTGCGGCTCATCGAAGTGGCCCACGCATTCGGTGCACTTGTGCGGATCGATCTCGTAGATCGCCTCGCCCATGTAGATCGCATCGTTCGGGCACTCCGGCTCGCAGACATCGCAGTTGATGCATTCGTCGGTGATCATGAGGGCCATGCCGCGATTATCCCAGGCGGCGGAGTCCCCGGCGGCAACGTGGGAGAGCGATCCCTTCGGGGATCCGGTGCTACGGCACGCTTGTTGCAGTTGTCGGGTTATGCTGCGCCCCGCCCCATGAGCCTCTTCCTAATCAAGCGCCTTGCCACGCTGATCGGCACGCTGATCGGCGCCTCCATCATCGTCTTCCTCGTCCTGGAGATCCTGCCCGGCAACGCCGCGCAGATGCTCATGGGCCCGGACGCCGCCCCCGAAGCCGTCGCCGCCCTGGCCACCAAGCTCGGCCTCGACCAACCCGCCTGGACCCGCTACTGGCACTGGATCGCAGGACTTCTCACCGGCGACCTCGGCGACTCCTACGCCTACAGCTCCCCCGTGCTCGACCTCATCCTCGAGCGCCTCGCACTCACCGTCCCCCTGGCCCTCTT